>CAVZNH010000044.1:0-40096 GCA_963776505.1 uncultured Alphaproteobacteria bacterium | reverse complement strand
GTCGGCATCGCCGAACAGCTTGTCGATCATCGTCATACGCTTGAAGTAATGGCCGACCTTGTATTCCATCGTCATGCCGATGCCGCCATGCAGCTGAATCGCCTCCTGGCCGATATGCTTGCCCGAGCGGCCGATCTGCACCTTGGCGGCTGAGATCGCACGCCGTCGTTCAACAGCGTTCTCCTCGCCGGCCATGACGGCAGCGAACATCGCCATGCTGCGCGCCTGCTCCAGCGCAACCAGCATGTCCACGGAGCGGTGCTGCAGCACCTGGAACTGTCCGATCGGTCGACCGAACTGCTGGCGCGTCTTGAGATACTCCAGCGTCGCCTCGTGCATCGCCTGCATTGTGCCGACCGCCTCCGCGCATAGCGCCGCGATGGCTTCGTCCACCACATGCTCGATCGCCGGCAACGCGTTACCCGCATCACCCAACGCATCATCTGGAGGAATTCGCACGCCTGACAGCGTGACCTCGGCGGCGCGCAAACCATCCTGCGTCGGGTATCCACGGCGCGACACACCCTGCGCAGACGGATCGACCAGGAACAAGCCGATGCCCATGCGGTCCCGCCGATCGCCGGATACTCGTGCCGTTACCAGCAGCCGATCGGCACAGTCGCCGTGCAGCACCACGCTCTTGGCGCCGTCCAACACCCATACCGCGCCATCCTGTCGCGCGGTGGTGGCGACATCGGCGAGGTCATAGCGTGACTGTCGTTCCACGTGACCGAACGCAAGCTTCAGTTTGCCCTGCGCAACCTGCGGCACCAGCGCCTGCTGCTGTGTCGGCGTGGCAGCGCGGCGCAAGCAGGCCGCCGCCGAGGATGACCGAGGCAAAATACGGCTCGAGCACCAGACCGCGACCGAAGGCCTCCATCACGATCATCGTTTCGACCGGGCCGCCACCGAACCCGCCATGCGTTTCCGCAAACGGCAGGCCGAGCAGGCCGATCTCGGTGTACTGCTGCCAGACAGCAGCGCTCCAGCCATTCGGCTCGGCCACGTATTTCGTGCCCTGCTCCAAACTGATACTGGTCGGTGACAAGCCGATCGACGCTGTCCTTCAGCAACCGTTGTTCATCGGTCAGATCGAAGTCCATGAGTTTCCCCCGTCACTCGGCCCTAAAGCCCGAGGATCGCCTTCGCGACAATGTTCCGCTGGATCTCGTTCGATCCGCCGTAGATCGAGACCTTGCGATAATTGAAGTACATCGGCGCCGCCTCGGTCGCGTAGTCCGGCCCGACAACCTCCTCGTTCCGTCCGTCGAAATCGCGTTGATACGGCAGCACATACGGCCCGACGACATCCATGGCCAGCTCCGTCAACTGCTGCTGGATCACCGATCCTTGTAGCTTCAGGATGGAGGACGCCGGGTTCTGCTTCCCCTTCGCTTGCTTGCGTTCATCGGCAACGACGCGAAGCTGTGTCATCTCCAGCGCCTTCAGCTCCACCTCCACCGCTCTAGCTTTTCGCGGAACCGAGGATCATCGATCAGCGGCACATCGCCGACGCGCTCCATCGACGCCAGCTCCTTGATCCGCGCCACTTTTGCTTCGATGCCCCCACCCGGGCGATCCCGGTCTGCTCGTTGCCCAGCAGGAACTTCGCGTAATCCCAACCCTTGTTTTCCTGTCCCACCAGGTTCTCGGCAGGCACTTCGACATTGTCGAAGAACACTTCGTTCACCTCGCGCCCACCATCGATCGTAATGATCGGCCGCACCGTGATCCCCGGTGTCTTCATGTCCACCAGAATGAACGAAATCCCTTCCTGCTTCTTCGCCGCAGGATCGGTGCGCACGAGGCAGAATATCCAGTCGGCATATTGCGCCAGCGTGGTCCAGATCTTCTGGCCATTGATTATATATTTGTCGCCTTTCGTTCGGCCCCGTGCGCAGCGAAGCGAGATCGGAACCCGATCCAGGTTCCGAAAATCCCTGGCACCAGAAGATATCGGCGTTGGCGGTCTTTGGCAGGAACTGCTGCTTCTGCTCGTCGTTGCCGAACTGTGCGATCACCGGACCGACCATCGTGACATTGAATCCGATCGGCGAAGGTACGTTCGCCTGCTGCATTTCGTCCTGTACATATAGATCTGCACGGGCGACCAGTCCTGTCCGCCCCACTGGACCGGCCAATTCGCCGTCGCCCAGCCCCGCGCGTTCAGGATCCGTTGCGACGTGATCATCTCATCGCGGGTCAGCCCCTCGCCTTCCGCGACCTTGTCGCGGATCGATTGCGGGATCTCCCTGCGAAAGAATCGGCGCGCCTCTTCGCGGAAGGCAATTCCTCGGCGGTGAATGCGAGATCCATCGTCTGTTTCCTGACGTTGTGTACTGCGCGAATGCCGTCAATGCCGCGACCAACGCGCTATCTAACCGCTTCACTCCGCCGCGTCGCGCTTCAACCGATCGGCGAACGTCTTGCGGAATTTGGTCACCTTCGGCGCCACCACCGCCTGGCAATAGCCGGTCCATGGATTGCGCGCGAAATAGTCGTGGTGCTCGGGCTCGGCTTCGTAGAACACCTGCAATGGTTCGACCTGAGTCACGATCGGCGCCGGCCACAACTTCGCATCGGCGATCTCCTTGATCACCGACTGCGCGGTCTCCCGCTGGGTATCCGAATGCGTCAGGATGATCGAGCGGTACTGCGGCCCGCATCATGCCCCTGCCGATCCTTCGTCGTCGGATCATGGATGGTGAAGAACACGCGGAGAAGATCGGCGTAGGACACCTCCGCCGGATCGAATTTCACCTGAACCACTTCGGCGTGGCCGGTCGTTCCGGAACAGACCGCCTTGTAGCTGGGATTGGCGACATGGCCGCCAGCATAACCGGACATCACGCTGCGCACGCCGCGCAGGTCCTTGTAGACGGCCTCCAGGCACCAGAAACAGCCGCCGCCGAGAGTGGCGATCTCTTCGCTCATGCTGGTCGCTCCCTTAGCTTATAGCCCACATCATAGCCTCAAGCGGCGTTCCTGCCACCGTAGCGCCGAACGCGCAGGTCAGCCTGCTCCTTATGCGCGGCGAAGTTCTCGATCGCACAGAGCCGCGAGCAATACTCGCCGATCATGGCGGTCGCCTCCGGACTGACCTCCTGGTAGGTCACCGTCTTCAGGAACTTGCCCACCCACAGCCCGCCGGTGTAGCGCGCCGCCCGCTTGGTCGGCAGCGTGTGGTTGGTGCCGATCACCTTGTCGCCATACGCGACATTGGTCTCCTTGCCGAGGAACAGCGATCCGTAATTGGTCATCCGATCCAGGAACCAGCGCGGCTCGCGCGTCAGCACCTGCACGTGTTCCGACGCGATCCGGTCGGCCTCCGCCACCATCTCCTCGTCGGTGTCGCACAGGATGATCTGCCCGTGATCGCGCCAGGCGACACCGGCGATGTCGGCCGTCGCCAGTCGTGCAAGCTGGCGCTCGATCTCCGCCGGGATTTCGTTGGCGATCTTGGCCGATGTGGTCAGCAGAATCGCCGGCGACGTCGGGCCATGCTCCGCCTGTCCCAGCAGATCCGTGGCGCACATCTCGGCATCCGCCGTGTCGTCGGCGATGATCAGCGTCTCGGTCGGCCCAGCCAGCAGATCGATGCCGACGCGTCCAAACAATTGCCGCTTCGCCTCGGCGACGAATGCGTTACCAGGACCGACCAACATATCGACTGCCGGTATGCTCGAGGTGCCAAGCGCCATCGCGGCAACCGCCTGGATACCGCCGAGCAGATAGATCTCATCGGCGCCGCCCAGCGCCATCGCGGCGACGGTCGCGGCAGGCGGCACGCCATTCAGCGGCGGCGTGCAGGCGGCCACACGCTTCACTCCCGCCACCTTCGCTGTCAGCACGCTCATATGCGCGGACGCCACCATCGGATAGCGGCCGCCAGGCACATAACAGCCGACACTCGCGACCGGAATGTTCTTATGGCCCAGCCGAACGCCGGGCAGCGTCTCCACCTCCACGTCGCGCAATGCGGCGCGCTGCACCTCGGCAAAACGGCGGATCTGCGCCTGGGCGAACTTGATGTCCTCGATCACCTGCGGCGGCAGGCTGTCGATCAGCGCCTGAATCTCCGCCGGATGACAGACGGAAATTCTTCGGCTCCCACTTGTCGAACTTCACCGACAGCTCGCGCACCGCCGCATCGCCGCGTCGCATGACGTCATCGAGGATCGCCTCGACCGTCTGGCGCACCTTGCGGTCGGCCTCGAATTTCTCCTCCTCGGTCGCGCCACGCTTCAGATAGCGGATCATCGCACAACCGCGCCCTGATTATGTCGGCAACACATCCTCCAGCTGCCACTCCTCGGCCGACGCACCGGCCAGCGCCTGGATGCGCTCCTCGTCGGCACCGAGTTCCGCGGCCGTGCCGGAATAGACGATCTGGCCATTCTCCAGCACGTAGGCGTGATCGGCAATCTCCAGCGCGACGCGCACGTTCTGCTCCACCAGCAGCACCGAAATGCCCTTCGCCGCGCATCTGCGCGACGATGCGGAACACCTCCCGCACGATCAGCGGCGCCAGCCCCTGGGACGGTTCGTCCAGAATCAGCAGGCGCGGGTTCAACAGCAAGGCGCGGGCGATCGACAGCATTTCCTGCTCGCCGCCGGAGAGCTGCCGGCCGCGATTCTGCTTGCGTTCGCCCAGCCGCGGAAACAGCTGATAGACGCGCTCGATCGTCCACGGTCCCGGCCGCTCGATCGGCACGTGCAGGTTCTCATCCACCGTCAGGTTGGGGAAAATGCGCCGCCCCTCCGGCACGTAGCCGACGCCGAGTGCGGCGATGCGGAACGGCGGCAGGCGGGTGGTGTCCTGGCCGAAGATCGCACGCTGCCCGCGCGCGCCGGCGTCAGGCCGACCAGGCTGCGCAACGTCGTGGTCTTGCCGGCGCCGTTGCGGCCCAGCAACGTCGTGATGCTGCCTTCGGCGACCGTCAGGCCGACATCATGCAGGATGTGGCTCTTGCCGTAGAAGGTGTTCAGCCCCTCGGCCTCGAGCGCGTTCATTCGGCCTTCCCCAGATAGGCCGCCTGCACGTGCGGATCCTCGGCGATCTGCTGCGGCGTGCCGTCGGCCAGCATCCGGCCCTCGGCCAACACGGTGATGCGGTCGGCCAGATTGAACACCACGCGCATGTCGTGCTCGATCAGCACGATCGTATAGGCGCTGTTGCGGTGCAGGCGGCGGATCAGGCCGGCGACCTGATAGGTCTCCTGCTCGCCCATGCCGGCGGTCGGTTCGTCCAGCAGCAGCAGCCGCGGCTTCAGCGCCAGCGCCATGGCGATCTCGGCGGCGCGCTGATCGCCGTGCGACAGTTCGCCCACCAGCCGGTCCGCCTGCTCGACAGACCGACCTGGGCCAGCATCTCGTCGACCTCGCGCATCACGCGCGCGGTCTCGGCGCGGCTGACCCACATGTGCAGACGGAAGCCATCGGCCGATTCCTGCGCGATGCGCACGTTCTCGCGCACCGTAAGTTCCGGGAAAATCTCGGTGATCTGGAAGGTGCGCGCCATGCCGCGTGCGACGCGCGCGGTCACCGGCAGCCGCGTGACGGTCTCGCCATCGAACACGATTTCGCCCTTGGTGGGGGGAAAGAAGCCGGAGATCATGTTGAAGAACGTCGTCTTGCCGGCGCCGTTCGGACCGATGATGGCGCGCAACTCGCCCTTCTCGACGTTCAGCGACACGTCCTCGACCGCGACCAGCTGCCGAAATGCTTGGAGACGCTGCGGACTTCCAGCAGGCTCATGTCGCACCCCGCCGCTGCAGCATGCCCAGCAGGCCGCGCGGGAAGAACAGCACCACCAGCACGAAGATCAGGCCGACGAAGCTCATCCAGTTCACCGTCATCGAGGAGATGTAGTCCTGCAGCACCACGAACACCGCGGCGCCGAGCAGCGGACCCCAGAACGCGCGCATGCCACCCATCACCGTCATGATGACGATCTCGCCGGACAGCGAGTAATGCAGCGCCATCGGATCGGCGAAATTGTTCAGCAGCGCATACAGCGAGCCGGCCAGCGCGGTGAAGAAGCAGGAGATCGAGAAGGACAGCCAGATATGCCGCTCGATCGGAATGCCGAGGAAGCGGGCGCGGCGCTCGTTCTCGCGAATGGCCAGCAACGTGCGGCCGAACGGCGAGCGCAGGATGAACGCCATCAAGCCGACAGCAATCGCGAACACGAACAGCAGGAAATAGTAGAACGTGTTCGGGTTCGCGCGATGTCGATCGCACCGGACCGAGATTCATCGGCGCGCGGACGAAACCGCGCAGACCGTCATAGCCGCCGGTCAGATCGTTCCAGCTATAGGCGATATAGAACGCGACCTGGCCGAACGCGACGGTGACCATGGCGAAATAGACGCCGCGACGCCGCACGATCAACAGGCCGAACAACGTGCCGGCGACGCCGCCGAGCAGCGTGCCAAGCAGCATCGCCAGCGGCGTGGATGCGGCGAGGAATTTCAGCGTCAGGCCCGCGCCGTAGGCGCCCAGGCCGAAATACGCGGCATGACCGAAGCTCATCACGCCGGTGAAGCCCAGCAGCATGTTGAAGCCCATCGCCGCGAGGCCCAGCACCAGCACGCGGCCCGCCAGTGCGGTATAGCCGCCGAGCAACGGCAGCCAGAACGGCACCGTCAGCAGCACCGCCCAGATGATGAGCGGCAGCCAGCGCATTTCGGCACGCCGTGAAGCAGCGCCGGCGACCGTGGCGCTGTTCATGTCAGCATGCCTTCCTCACCCATCAGGCCGCGCGGGCGTGATCAGCAGCACCACCGCCATGATGACGTAGATCACCGCCTCGCTCGCGGCCGGCCAGACGATGGTGGTCAACGCCGCGGCAACGCCGATCAGCAGGCCGCCGAGCAGTGTGCCGGTCAGGCTGCCGACGCCACCGACGATGATCGCGATGAAGCTCGGCATCAGCAGGTCGTCGCCCATGTTGGGATTGAGGCCGATCTGTCCGGCCGCCAGCACGCCGCTCAGTCCGGCCAGCAGCGAGCCAAGAGCGAAATTGAAGGAACGCAGCATGCGCGACGTTGACGCCGAGCGCGGCGACGGTCTCCAGGTCCAGCGTGCCGGCGCGGATGCGGACGCCGACGCGGGAGTAGCGCAGGAACGCGAACAGCCCGACCACCGCGACGATGACCACGACCACCATGAAGACGCGATACCAGGTGATGAAGAACAGATCGGAGCTGAGCGGCTGCGACAGGCTGTCGGGAATGCCGAGCGGCAATCCGTTCGGCCCCCAGATGTAGCGGCAGACGTCCTGCATGATGAACGCGAGGCCGAAGGTCAGCAGCAGGCTGTAGACCGGATCGCGGTTGTAGACCCGCCGGATCATCAGCCGCTCGATGATGAAGCCCAGCACCGCGGTGAGGATCGGCGAGACGAGCAACGCGCCCCAGAAGCCGATAAAGGGCGTCAGCACGAAGGCGATGTAGCCGCCGAGGGCGAGGAAGTTGCCGTGGGCGAAGTTGATGACGTTGCTGAGATTGAGGATCAGCGACAGGCCAAGCGCCATCAGCACGTAGAATGTGCCGATGATCAGGCCGTTGGTGACATTGAACAGGACGAGTTGCAGCATTGGACCCCTCCCCGGCCCTCCCCCGCGACGGGGGAGGGAGATGTGTGCGTCAGGCTGGGTGGGTCATCTTGCAGCCGGTGTCGGCGACCGGGCCGGCGGCCTGCTCGCCGGGCACCAGCGCCTCGACCGTGAAGACGTTGTCCGGGTTGCCTTCGGGCGGATGCACCTGGCCGACGAAGATGTTGGCCATCAGCTCATGATCGCCGGCGCGATAGCGAATGCTGCCGGGCTGCAACGCCACGTCGGGCGGCAGTTCCAGGTCCTCCATCGCCACCGCCATCTTCGGCCCTTCCAGCGACTTGCGCCTTCTCGGCCGCGAGCCGGACCGAATGCACCGCCACATAGCCGAACCAGTGGCGCGCCGACGGGCGTCTTGTTCATCGCCTTGCGGAATGCGGCGACGAACTTCGGCACCTCCGGCACGTTCGGCTGGTCCCACCACCATTCCATGTCCCACCAGCCGGTCTGCGCCTCCTTCGGCACCGACTTGATGCTCTCCAGCTCGAACAGCGCGCCGCCGAGCGCCATGTCCTTCGCCATGCCGAACTGCACGAACTGCTTCATGCAGTCGATCTGCGCGAGGCCGCCCATGTTGTTCAGCAGCACGTTCGGCTTGTAGGCCTTCGCCTTGATCAGCGTGGCGGAGAATTCGGTGGTGTTGATCGGCAGCATGTCGCCTTCGAACTCGCCGCCGGCCTTCTTCAGGTTCTTGATGAAGGCATCCTGCAAGCGTGTGGCCATAGGCGTAGTCCGGCGTGATGAAGAACCACTTCTTGCCGAACCGCTTGACCAGCTCGCCGGTGATCGCGGCGGCGTCCATCGTGGTGGTGTTGCAGATGCGGAACACGTTCCACTTGCAGTCGGTGCCGGTGATCGGATCGGTGTGACCGCCCGGCACGATGTGGAACACCTTCTTCTCGCTGGTGACCTGCGACATTGCGTAGGCGATGCCGGAGTTCACGTCGCCGAAGATCACGTCGACCTTGGTCGCGGTCGATCAGCTTGCGCGTCTTCTGCACGCCGGTGCCGACGTCGTTGGCGGAGTCCTCGACCAGCAGCTCCACCTGGCGGCCCAGAATGCCGCCCTTCTTGTTGACCTCATCGACCGCATATTTGGCGCCCTCGACCTCGCTCTGCGCCAAGGCGGAAAGGATGCCGGTCAGCGGATCGACCATGCCGATCTTCACCGGCGTCTCGCCGCGCGCCTTGATGATGAACGGCGAGGCCAGTTGCGCCATACCGAGTGTCGCTCCGGACAGGAGCACGGTACGGCGACCCACGCCAGAAGTCGTCCTGCTTTCCATTCGTCAACTCCCAATAGGCCGCACCCGGCCATGCATCTGCTGGCCCGCGCGGCACGCCTGCCGGCAGGCAAGCGGACTTCTGCCGGAAATATTGGCTGGGTCAACCCTGGAGGCGGTCAGCCAACCGATATGAACATGTTTTAATCGGAACCAGACCGCGACTATCTCCGCCGTCCAGCCGCCATCCACAACCAGGGAAGTCCCGGTCACCAGCGCCGCGGCGTCCGAGGCCAGGAACACCACCGCTCCCATCAGGTCCTCGACCGTGCCCAGCCGCCCGAGCTTGATCCGCCCCACCACCTCGGCGTGGAACGCCTTGTCGTTCCAGAACGGACGCGTGAGCGGCGTATCGATGAACGTCGGACCGATGGAATTCACCCGGATGCCGTGCGGCGCCAGGTCGATCGCCATCGCCTTGGTCAGGCCCTCGATGCCGTGCTTGCTCATGCAATAGACCGTGCGCCGAGCGCCGCCGACATGGCCCATCTGAGAGGAAATGTGGATGATCGATCCGCGCACCGAGCCTGCACCATCCGCCGCGCCACCGCCTGCGCCACGAAGAACGCGGCACGCTGGTTGAGCCTGGTGATGGCGTCGTAATCCTGTTCGGTCACCTCCAGGAACGGCGCCGGACGATTGGTGCCGGCGTTGTTTACCAGCACGTCGAACGGCGCCAGCGCATCGACCGCTGCGCGCACCGATCGCAGGTCGGTCACATCCAACACCAAAGCCTCGGCGCTGCCTCCTTCGCCGACGATCTGCGCCGAGGCCGCCTCGATTTCCGCTGCGGTGCGGGCCGCCAGCACGACATGTGCGCCCGCCTGCGCTAGCGCGGCAGCGGCGGCCAGGCCGATGCCGCGACCGGCGCCGGTGACCAGCGCGCGGCGACCGTCGAGGCGAAGCGAGGGGGTGCGGGGAAGGATCACGACGGCTAGGGTCTGCGCTACCGCGCCTTGAAATCCGGCAGCCGGCGCTCGCGCCATCGCCTTGACCCCTTCGCGGAAGTCCTCGGTGTTGCGCAGCCAGTCCTGCTCCTCGTATTCGCGCTCGGTCGCCGAGGCCACCGCCTCGGCCAGCCCGCGCCGCAGCGTCTCCCGCGTCGCCACGATCGCCAGCGGCGCCGACTGGGCAATCTCGGTCGCCAACTCCGTAGCCCGTGACCGCACCTGGTCCAGCGGCACGCAGTAATCCGCCAGGCCGATCGCCAGTGCCTGCTCGCCGGTCATCCGTCGCCCGGTATACATCAGCAGCGACGCCTGCTGGGCGCCGATCAGCCGCGGCAGCGAGGCGGTCAGCCCGAACCCCGGATGGAACCCCAGCCGGGTGAAGTTCACCGAGAACCGCGCCTCAGGGCAGGTGACGCGGAAGTCCGCCATCACCGCGAGCCCGACCCCGGCGCCCACTGCGGCACCATGCACCGCGGCGACGATCGGCTTGCCAGTGCGCCAGAGCCGCTGCGCCTCCTTATATAGGTGCCGACCCCGCTTGGTCCCCCGATTCACCCCGTCGCGGCCCGCGGCTGCCGAAATCGGCGCCGGCGCAGAAATGCTTGCCCTCGGCGCACAGCACGATGGCGCGCACCTCCGGCGTGCGGTCGTAACCCTCCAGCACATCGGCGATCTCCGCCACCATGTCGGTATCGACGAAGTTGTTCGGCCCGCGCCTGACTTCGATGGTCGCGATCATGCCGGACTGCGTCACGCCGATATGCTCGTAGGTTGCCATGGTTCCCTGCCCTGCTCTTCCGCTCGGTTGCGCTGCGTGCGACCTTACGCGGCGGTAGGGGCGGAGGAAATGGGCCATGGCAAGGCTCGATCGCGACGGCGTGGCGATCCATTACGAGGTGCATGGGCAAGGCCCCGCCGATCCTGCTCTCGCACGGCTACAGTGCCACCTGCCGAATGTGGGACGGCCAGATCGAAGCGTTGCGCGATCGGTTCCAGGTGATCGTGTGGGACATGCGCGGCCACGGTCAAAGCGACTATCCGGCCGATCCCGCCGCGTATTCCGAAGCAGCCACCGTTGAGGACATGGCGGCCATCCTGCGCGCCTGCGGCGTCCAGCGTGCGGTGATCGGCGGACTGTCGCTCGGCGGGTACATGTCGCTCGCGTTCCATCGCGTCCACCCGGCGATGACGCGCGCGCTGATGATCTTCGACACCGGGCCCGGCTTTCGCAACGCCGATGCGCGCGAGACGTGGAACCAGCGCGCGCGGCAGCGAGCGGACGATCTGGATGCACGTGGCCTGGCGGCACTCGGCACCAGCGACGAGGTGCGCATGAGCCAGCACCGCGACGCGTCCGGCCTGGCAGGAGCAGCGCGCGGCATGCTGACGCAGCATGACGACTCAGTGATCGCGTCGCTCGACACCATCGCGGTGCCAAGCATTGTGCTGGTCGGCAGCAACGACACGAACTTCCTGGCCGCCACCGACTACATGGCGCGCAAAATTCCCGGTGCGGCGAAGGTGGTGATCGATGGCGCGGGTCATGCCGCGAACCTGCACCAGCCGGCCGCGTTCAACCGCGCGGTCGAGACATTCCTGGCAGGGCTGCCGGCATGAATTTCGACTTCCCGGACGAACTCAAGCAGTTGCGCGACGAGGCCCGACGGTTCCTGACCGAACGCTGCCCCACCAGTGTGCCGCGGCGCATCCTCGAGGGGCCCGAGCCGTACGATCGCTCGCTCTGGCAGGCGATGGCCGAGATGGGCTGGACGGGCGCGGCCATCCCCGAAGAATTCGGCGGCGCCGGCCTCGGCCATCTCGGCGGTGTGCGTGCTGGCAGAGGAGCTGGGCCACGCGGTGGCACCGGTGCCGTTTGCCTCCTCGGTGTATCTGGCAACCGAGGCGATCCTGCTGTTCGGCAGTGACGCACAAAAGCAGACGTGGCTGCCGAAGCTCGCCGCCGGCGAAGCGATAGGCACGCTGGCCATGGCCGAACGTCCGGGGCCGGTGAAGCCTGCCGCGCTTGCGGCACACCTGGCAGACGGGAAGCTGAGCGGAACCAAGCTCGCCGTGCCGGACGGCGACGTGGCGGACTTTGCCGTCGTGGCGGCGCAGGGTGATCGCGGGCCCGGCCTTTTCATCATTGATCTCGCCGGTCCTGGCGTGACGCGCGAGACGGTCCCCACGATCGACCCTACACGATCGCACGCGCGGATCGTGTTCGCCGGCGCGCCGGCGAATCCGCTGCCGGGCAGCGAGGGCGGCGATGCAGTGCGCCACCTGCTCGACCGCGCCGCGGTGATGCTGGCATTCGAGCAGGTCGGCTGCGCTCAGGCGGCGCTGGAGATGGCGCGGGATTATGCGCGCGAGCGCTATGCGTTCGGCCGGCCGATCGGCTCGTTCCAGGCGATCAAGCACAAGCTGGCGGATATCTACATCGCGGTCGAGCTGGCGCGGTCGAATGCGTACTACGGCGCCTGGGCACTGCATACTGATGCGGCGGAACTGCCAATCGCCGCGTCGGTCGCGCGCATCTCCGCGTGCGATGCCGGCTGGCTGGCGTCAAAGGAGAACATCCAGACGCATGGCGGCATGGGCTTCACCTGGCAGATGGACTGCCAGTTCTACTATCGCCGCGCCAAACTGCACGCGATGGCGCTGGGCGGCACGCGCGAATGGAAGCGCCGGCTGATCGCCGAGCTGCGCAAGAGCAACACGATCGCACTGCCGACGGATTGAAGCGTCCTCCCCTCCCCTTGCGGGAGGGGGTTGGGGGGAGGGGGCGGCACCCGGACCGCAGAGCCCCCTCCCCCCAGCCCCCTCCCGCAAGGGGAGGGGGAGGATAGTGTGGGAGGCCTGGAATGGACTTCGAAGACACTCCTGAGGAGGCCGCATTCCGCGCCGAGGCCCGCGCCTTCCTGGAAGCCAATGCGGAACGCCGCAAGCCTGGCGAGGTAGAGGGCTATCGCCGTGGTCAGGACGCGCCAGGTGCGATGGATCGCGCGAAGGCGTTCCAGCGCAAGAAGGCCGAGGCGGGCTTCGTCGGCATCCACTGGCCGAAGGAATGGGGCGGCCGCGGCGGCACACAGATCCAGAATGTCATCTACAACCAGGAGGAAGCACAGTTCGACGTGCTGTCCGGCATCTTCGGCATCGGCATCCACCTGGCCATGCCGACGATCTGCGTCTGCGGCACGCCGGAGCAGCGCGAACGCTTCGTCAAGCCAACGATGCGCGCCGATATCGTGTGGTGCCAGTTGTTCTCGGAACCGTCCGGCGGCTCGGACCTCGCCTCGCTGCGCACGCGTGCCGAACGCGACGGCGACGAGTGGGTGATCAACGGCCAGAAGATCTGGAACTCCGGCGCGCATTACAGCGATTTCGGCATCCTGGTCGCGCGCAGTGATCCGAATGTGCCCAAGCATGCGGGGCTGACCTACTTCATTCTCGACATGAAGACGCCGGGCGTGGAAGTGCGGCCGATCCGCCAGCTCTCCGGTTCAGCGCATTTCAATGAAGTCTTCTTCACCAACGTGCGTATCCCTGACGCGATGCGCGTCGGTCCGATCGGTGGCGGCTGGCGTGTCGCGCTGACCACCTTGATGAACGAACGGCATGGCATGCGCGATTCGCCCGGCCCTGACTTTCAGGAGCTCTTCCGCCTGGCCAATCAGCTTGAACTGGAAGACGGGTTGGCGATCGACAACGCCGCGGTCCAGGAGAAGCTGGCGGAATTCTACGTCCGCTCGCAAGGCCTGAAATACACCAAGTATCGCGGCATGACGGCGCTGTCCCGCGGCGGCACGCCGGGGCCGGAATCGTCGATCATCAAGGTGGTCGCAGCGAACAAGCTGCAGGACATCCTGTCCTATGGCCTCGACCTGATCGGCATGGCGGGCCCCACGATGGGCGCTGACATGCCGGTGGCCGGCATCTTCGAGGAGGCGCTGCTGTACTCGCCGGCACTGCGCATCGCCGGCGGCACCGACGAGATCATGCGCAACATCATCGCGGAACGTGTGCTTGGCCTGCCGCAGGATGTTCGGGTCGACAAGGACGTGCCATTCCGCGAGATACCGACGGGAAGTCGCGGATGAGCGAACACGCGCTGCAAAGCTTCTTCTGGCCGCAATCGATTGCCGTGCTGGGTGCCTCGCCCGACACGCACCGCATCCGTGGACGTCTGCTGCATCAGTTGCGTGAGAACGGCTACCCCGGACGCATCCTGCCGATCAATCCGAGTTATCAGGAGATCGGCGGCCTCCGTTGCTATGCCTCGATCGGCGCGGTCGGCGAGCCGGTGGATCTCGCGCTGGTGGCGATACCTGCCGCCGGCGTCGCACCCGCGCTGGAGGAATGCGCGCGCGCCGGCGTGAAGAACGCACTGATCATCAGCTCCGGCTTTGCCGAGGAGGGCGGCGCCGCGGGCGACATGCAGGCGGCCTTGGTCGAGGTGACGAAGCGCACCGGCATTCGTGCGTGCGGCCCGAATTGCGAGGGCTACTTCAACGCTCTCGGCAAGGTCGCCACAACGTTCAGCCCGACCGTCGAAGTGCAGGAGGATGACAGTCGCGTCCTCGTCTCCGATCGCCGGGTCGGTGTGGTCGCGCAGTCGGGTGGCATCGGCTTCGCTCTGTTCAATCGCGGCAAGGCGGCAGGAATCGGCTTTTCCTACGTGATCTCGACCGGCAATGAGGCCGATCTGAACATGGCGGACTTCCTCGACTACATGGTCGAGGACCCAAACACGCATGCCGTCATGCTGTTCTGCGAGGCTGTGCGCAATGGCCCGGCCTTCATCGCCGCGCTTGCGAAGGCGCGGCGGCTCGGCAAGCCGATCATCGCGATCAAGATCGGCCGCTCCGATGCAGGCTCGCGCGCGTCGGCATCGCACACGGCGTCGCTGTCCGGATCGTACACTGCATATCACGCGATCTTCGAGCGCTACGGCGTTATCGAGGCGGAGGATCCAGATGAAGCGGTGGCGATCGCCGGCGTGCTGGTGACCTGCCCACTGCCGAAGGGACGCCGCATCGGCATCATCACGCCATCAGGCGGCGGCGGCGCGTGGATGGCCGATACGTTGTCGCTGCACGGTCTGGTCGTGCCGCCGTTATCGACCACGACACAGGCTGCACTGCGCTCGGTCATGCCGTCCTACGGCGCCTCGGGCAATCCGGTCGATGTCACGGCGCAAGGCTCAGCGACCGGTGCGGCGGTGATGACGGCGATGGAAACATTGGCCGGCTCGGACGAGATCGACATGCTGGTGTTGATCACATCGCTCACCAGCGAGACGCGCGTGTCGTTGGACGCCGACCGCGTGCGCGCGACCGCCGCGCGTTGCGGCAAGCCGATGACGGTGTGGACCTATACGCTGCCATCCGAGTTCGGCCGACGCAGTGCGGCGGGCTGTGGACTGTTCGTGCACAGCGACCTGCGCAATGTCGGCGTCGCCATGAGCAAACTGGCGGGCTACGCGGAAGCGCTGGCGCGCCCGCAGCCTGTCCCGCCCGAAAGCGTTCTTGCCGCTTCTCTTCCGGATGGATTGCCGTCCATTCTGACGGAGCATCGCGCGAAGGCGCTGCTGGCACCTTATGGTTTGCCGGAGACGCAGGAACGGCTGGCAACCTCGGCGGCAGACGCAGCGGAAGCAGCAAGCGCTTTGCAATATCCCGTGGCGCTGAAGATCGCCTCACCCGATCTGCCTCACAAGACGGAGGCTGGCGGCGTGGTCCTCGGACTGCAGGACCAGCAATCCGTGGCTGCGGCCTATGACCAGATCATCGAATCGGCGCGGCGCTATAAGCCTGATGCGCGCATCGAAGGCGTGCTCGTGCAGAAGATGGCGCCACGAGGACATGAACTGGTCATCGGCATGGTGAACGACCCTACGTTTGGACCGATCATGATGGTGGGGCTGGGCGGTACCATGGTGGAACTGATGGGGGACGTCGTACACCGGCCGGCGCCAGTCAATGCCGCCGAGGCGGCCGAGATGCTGCGCAGCCTGAAGTCCGCCAGGCTGCTGACGGGCTTCCGGGGCGCAGCGCCGATCGACATCGCACCGGCGGCAGAGCTGATCGCCAATCTGTCACGGGCCGCGCTCGCATATCGCGACCGGATAGCCGAGATGGAGCTCAATCCGGTGATCCTCCACCAGGACGGATCGGGCCTGACGATCGCCGACGCGCTGATCATGCTGAAGGAATGACAACGACAATGTTCGAACTCTCCGAAGAACACCGCATGCTGCAGGACCTGGTCGCGAAGTTCATCGATCGCGATGTCATGCCCCTGGAGAAAGCGGTGCTCGCGCGCGAGATGTCCGGTCAGAAGTCCGCTCTGAGCGCCGAAGAAGAAACAACGCTGCTCGGCAAATGCCGCGAGCTCGGCCTGTGGGGCCTCGACGTGCCGGAGGAATTCGGCGGCGCCAACCTCCCCACCGTGGCACTGATCGGCGTGTACGAGGAACAAGGCCGCACCTGCGTTCCCTTCACCTTTCCGCCCGACAGCCCCAACCTGCACATGCTGATGGCGGCGGCCAATCCGGAACAGCGCAGGAAATACCTGGAACCTTACGCACGGGGCGAGGCTCAGTCGGCGATCGCCATCTCGGAGCCTGGCGCCGGTGGCGATCCCGCCGGCATGATCACCCGCGCCCTCAAGGACGGCAGCGACTGGGTCATCAATGGCAGAAAGATCTGGGTCAGCCGCGTGCCGCAGGCCGACTTCGTCATCGTCATGGCGCGCACCGGCGAGGGCAAGCGCCACGAAGGTGTCACCGCCTTCATCGTCGAGCGCGGCACCAAGGGCTTCAACATCGAGCGCGAAATCCCGATGCTCGGCGGCCAGCGCACCTACGAGCTGACCTTTGACGATTGCCGCATTCCCGAAAGCCAGCTTCTCGGCCAGGAGGGCAAAGGTTTCGCGCCGATGCAGTTGCGGCTGACGGTGCGACGTTTGCAGATCGGTGCCTGGTGTGTCGGCATGACCCGTCGCGCGCTCGACATGATGATGGAGCACGCGAAGCAGCGCGTCACCTTCGGTCAGCGCCTGGCGGATCGCCAGGCGATCCAGTGGTGGATCGCCGATGCCGCCATGAAGATCCATGCCTGCCGGCTGATGGTCTACGATGCCGCGACCAAATCCGATGCCGGCAAGGACGTACGGACGGAGGCTTCGATGGTGAAGCTCTACGGCACCGAGATGGCGACTGAGACGATCGACCACGCGATGCAGACCTTTGGCGCAATGGGTGTCGCGAAGGAGCTGCCGTTGCAGCTCATGGCGCAGAAGGTGCGCACCATGCGGGTCTATGAAGGACCTTCCGAGGTGCATCGCATGGTGATCGCGCGGCGGCTGCTGCAGGATCGGAGATAGGCTCATGGGAATTCTCGACGGCAAGGTCGCCATCGTCACCGGCGCAAGCCGCGGCATCGGTCAGGCAATTTCCGAACTGTTCGCCGAGGAAGGCGCGAAAGTGGTGTGCGCGGCGCGCACCTTGACGGAAGGCGATCACCCGTTTCTGGAAGGCACCCTGAAGCGCACCGTCGAGCTGATCCGCGCCAAGGGCGGCGAAGCGAAAGCGATCGCCGCCAATGTCTCCAGCGAAGACGATTGCATCGCGTTGGTGCAGGCGGCGCGCGACTACGGGCCGGTCGATATCCTGGTGAACAACGCGGCACTTACCTACTACCAGCCGATCACCGAGATGCAGACCAATCGCTGGTTCCGCGCCTTCGCGGTCGATGTGCATGGACCGTTCATGCTGGCGAAGGAGGTGCTGAAGGACATGATCCCGCGGCGCAGCGGCGCCATCATCAACATCAGCTCGGGCTCCGCGATCGGGCCGGGGCGTGGTCCCTATGCCGACAAGACGGTACGTGGCGGCACGATGTACGGCGCGGTGAAAGCGGCGCTGGAGCGCTTCACCCAAGGGCTGGCGCAGGAGGTGGCGCAATACGACGGGATCACCGTTGCCGCGGTGTCGCCGTCGCAGATCGTGCCGACACCGGGCACGGTTTACCACAAGCTGGTGTCGGGCATGGACGATCCGAGAGGCGAGCCACCGACGATGATGGCGCGTGCCGCGCTGCTGTTGGCGAGCGAGCCGGCGGCGAAGGTGAACGGGCGGGTGACCTACAGCCAGCAGATCCTCAAGGAGTTCGGCTGGATCGAGAACGCCGCCGGACGCGGCGTGGACAGCCCAGGTTCCGGATATTCCCAGATCTGACACACTCAGATCGCCGACCGCAGCAGTTCCACCGACTTCCGCACGCCGTCCAGCGGCGGCAGCATCAGGTCCTCGTGCTCGATCGACAGCACGTCGTCGTAGCCGACGAGCCGCAGCAGCGAGCAGAACTCGCCGCCACCACAGCAGGTCGTGGCCGTAGCCCAGCGTGACATAGCTCCACGACCGCTCGCAGCAACCGCTCGGTCGGCTTGGTGTCGATCAGGCTGTTGACCGACGCCATCGCCGGATCGATCCGCGTATCCTTGGCATGCACATGATAGATCGCCGGCGCCAGCACGCGCGTGGCGGCGAGCGGATCGGCACCCATCCAGAACAGGTGGCTGGGATCGAAGTTCGCTCCCACCACCGGCCCCACCGCATCGCGCAGGCGGAACAGCGTCTCCACGTTGTAGACGTTCTGCTGGCCATGCAGTTCCAGGCACAGCTTGCTCACGCCGGCTGCCTTCGCCTCCGCCACCAACCCCTTCCAGTACGGGATCAGCACCTCATCCCACTGCCACGCCAGCACGCGCGCCGCCTCTGGCGGCCAGGCCGTGGTGACCCAGTTGGCGTTGGCATCGCCCGGCCCACCCGGGCAGCCCGACATCATCACCACGCGCTCCACGCCAAGCATTCCCGCCAGCCGGATCGTCTTCGACGTCACCGCCTGGTGCTGCCGCCCCAGCTCACCGGGATGCAGCGGATTGCCGGAGCAGTTCAGCGCGCTCAGCGCCAGACCGTGATCGCGCAGCTTCGCCATGAACTCGCCGCGCGCCGCCGCGCTGTCCAGCATCAGGTCCAGCTTCAGATGCGGCGCGCTCGACCAGTTGCCGCAGGGGAACTCCAGCATCTCGATGCCCAGTTCCGCCGCAGTGCGCAGCAGCTCGTCGAGCGGCAGATGCGACAGACTGTCGGTCACCATGCCAATGCGCATCTTCGGTCTCCCTGCTCAGAGCCTCACGACCTGCCCGGTCTGTCGCCGACTGCGTCGCCGCGTCGGCGAGCAGCAGCGCCTTCAGCCCGTCCTCGCCGTCCGGCTTCGGCGCCTGACCAGACTCGACCGCCGCGATGAACGCGTCCAGCTCGGCGCGATACGCCGCGGCATAGCGCTCCAGGAAGAACGGCAGCACCGGATCGGTGACGAACCCGGCACCGGTCGCCAGCTCCACCGTCGTCGCGGTGACGTTGCCGGCACGCAGCAGCCCCTTCGACCCGTGCGCCTCGATGCGCTGGTCGTAGCCATAGGTCGCGCGGCGCGAGTTGGAGATCTGGCACAGCTTGCCGCTCGCGGTGCGCAGCGTCACCACGGCGGTATCCACATCGCCGGCCGCGGCGATCGACGGATCGACCAGGCAGGAGGCGGCGGCGTGCAGCTCCACCGGCTCCTCGCCCAGCAGGAAGCGCGCCATGTCGAGATCGTGGATCATCATGTCGCGGAACAGCCCGCCGGAGGTCGCGACATAGGCAGGCGGCGGTGGCGCCGGGTCGCGGCTGATGATGGTCAGCAGCTCCAGCGCGCCGATCTCGCCCGCGTCCATCCGCCGCTTCAGCGCGCCAAAGTGCGGATCGAAGCGGCGGTTGAAGCCGACCATCAGCACCACGCCGGCACGCCGCACCGCCGCCAGGCATGCGCGCACCCGATCCACCGCCAGATCGATCGGCTTCTCGCAGAAGATCGCCCGTCCGGCGGCGGCGGCGCGTTCGATGTAGTCGGCGTGGGTCGGCGTGGGCGAGCCGATCAGCACCGCATCGGCGGCGAACGCCTCGTCCAGCGACAGCGCGCGCGCGCCGCATGCCTCGGCCAGGCGCGTCGCCGCCGCGGCATCGACATCGGCCACGCCGGCCAGCCGCGCGCCTGCGTGCGCGGCGATGTTGCGCGCATGAATGTGGCCGATGCGCCCGGCGCCGATCACGGCGATGCTCAGCATCGCAACGCCCTCCCCTTCCCGTCCGCGACGTGGAACAATAGCAACGGAAAACGCCGATTGGCAGGAGGGAGAAATGGCCACGATCCGACTGACCATGGCGCAGGCGCTGGTGCGCTATCTGGCGGCACAGCGGACCGAATGCGACGGCCAGCTCGGTGCCGCTGTTCGGCGGCGTCTGGGCGATCTTCGGCCACGGCAATGTCGCCGGCATCGGCGAGGCGCTGGCCGCACATCGCGCGGACCTGCCGACATATCGCGCGCACAATGAGCAGGCGATGGCGCTGGCCGCGATCGGCTACGCCAAGGCGATGCATCGGCGGCGGATGATGGCCTGCACCACCTCGATCGGACCGGGCGCCACCAACATGATCACCGCCGCGGCGGTCGCGCATGTCGATCGGCTGCCGGTGCTGCTGCTGCCGGGCGACGTGTTCGCCTCGCGCCGACCCGATCCGGTGCTGCAGCAGGTGGAGAGCTTTGGCGACGGCACGGTATCGGCGAACGATTGCTTCCGCCCGGTTTCCCGCTATTTCGACCGCATCACGCGGCCGGAGCAGATCATCGGCGCACTGCCGCGTGCGCTGTCGGTGCTGACCGATCCGGCGGAGTGCGGGCCGGTGACGCTGGCGCTGTGCCAGGACGTGCAGGCCGAGGCGTTCGACTATCCCGAGCAGTTCTTTGCGCCACGCGCATCTGGCACGTGCGCCGCGTGCGGCCCGACGCAGCACGAACTGGCGGCGGCGGCGGAACTGCTGCGCGACGCCAAGGCGCCGCTGATCATCGCCGGCGGCGGCGTGCATTATTCGGAGGCGACCGAGGCGCTCGATCGCTTCGCCACCGCGCACGGCATTCCGGTCGCGGAGACCCAGGCGGGCAAGAGCGCGCTGCCGCACGATCATCCGCTGCAATCTCGGCGCGATCGGCGTCACCGGCACGTCGGCGGCGAACGAGGCCGCGGAAGTCGGCCGACGTGATCCTCGCGGTCGGCACCAGACTGCAGGACTTCACCACCGGATCATGGGCGCTGTTCCAAAATCCCGCATCGCAGGCTCATCGGCCTCAACGTGCAGGTGTTCGATGCCGCGAAGCATCACATGCAGCCGCTGGTCGCCGATGCGCGCGCGGGGCTGGCGGAGCTTGACGCCGCGCTCGCGCGGTCATCGGGCGCCCGATGCCTGGCTGCAGCCGCCTGACGCAATGCGGTCGGCGACCTGGCGCGAGCGCGGCTGCCGCCGTCACCGCGCCATCCAATGCCGAACTGCCGTCGGATGCGCAGGTGATCGGCGCGGTGCAGCGCGCCGCGCCGGAGGACGCGATCGTGGTCTGCGCCGCCGGCGGACTGCCGGGCGAACTGCACAAGCTGTGGCAGGCGCGGCAGGTCGGCACCTATCACCTGGAATACGGCTATTCCTGCATGGGCTACGAGATCGCCGGCGGCCTCGGTGTGAAGCTGGCTCGGCCCGACCGCGAGGTGATCGTGCTGGTCGGCGACGGCAGCTACCTGATGCTGAACTCCGAGATCGCCACCTCGGTGATGCTCGGCGTGAAGCTGACGATCGTGGTGCTGGACAATGGCGGCTTCGGCTGCATCGATCGGCTGCAGCGCGCCACCGGCGGCGAGGCGTTCAACAACCTGCTCGCCGATTGCGGCGCGCCGCCGGCGGTGGACTTCCGCGCGCATGCGGCGAGCCTTGGCGCGCTCGCGGAACAGGTCGATGGCATCGCCGATCTGGAAGCTGCGCTGCGACGCGCCCTGGCCGCCGACCGCACCAGCGTCGTGGTGATCCGCACCGATCCGCGCGTCAGCCACCGCAGCGGGCGGGCATTGGTGGGATGTCGGCGTGCCGGAAGTTTCGACGCGCCCGCAGGTGAACGCGGCGCGCGCCGACTACGAGACCAGCCGCGCCGCGCAGCGGCTGGGCGGACTGAGCCAGCGGCACGCAGCGAGGCTGTCGCGAAACGCCGCCTCGGAATAGTGTGCCGCGGCGTACTCCACCTGCGCCGTCGACTGCTCGGCCCACAGCGATGCCGTCGGTCAGCAGCCGGCAGACTGCATCGGCAAACGCCTGCGGCTCATCGCAGATCGCGGCGACTGACTCCAAGCCCGGCACGCCCTGCGCACCGATCGAGGTGGTGACCAGCGGCAGCCCCTCGCGCAACGCCTCCACCACCTTCAGCTTCACGCCGGCACCGTAGCGCAGCGGCACGGCCGCGACACGCGCAGTGCGGTAAAGCTCGCGCAATTCGGCATCGCTGACATTGGCACGCACGCTGATCGCATCGCCGGCCAGCGCCAGGACGTCCGGTGGCGGGTTCGATCCGACGATGGCGAACCGCGCAGCCGGCACGCGCGCCCGGATCAGCGGCAGCACCTGATCGACGAACCAGAACACGCCATGTCTGTTGGGCAGATGCGCGAAGCCGCCGACAAACAGGATGACCGGTTCGGCGGCGGGTGGCCGCGGCGAGGCGAAATCGGCAAAGCTGTATGGCAGCAATGTGCGCGCGACGACGCCCGGCTCAGCGGCCGCCACGATCGCGCTTTCCTCGTCCGACGGGATACAGCACCACATCCACCTCGCGCCAGATGGATCGCTCCAGCACCTCCATGCTCGGCCGCCTGCCGCGCGATGCAATGGTCGCCCAGTTCCTTCGCCTCCTGACGCATTCGACTGAAGTGCAGGTCGATACCGTAGTACAGCAGGCCGATCCCGCTGCGTCGCCTCAGTTCAGGAAGGAACGCAGCGGCCACCTGCGGACGGCACAGCAACACGTAGTCGAGGTCGTCCCCATTGTCGGCCAGCCACTGGCGGAAGGTGTCGGCATCGCCGCCATAGGCGACCTCTACACCCATGTCCTGCAACGCATCGGTGTAGCCGGGACTGTAGTGCAGGTTCTGCGGCCAGAACTTGACCACCATGCCCGCCTGCAGCAGGCCGCGGATGATGCACAGTATCGTGCGCGAGCCGGCATCGCGATCGGGCTCCGGCACATAGTGGTCGATCACCAGGATGACGTCACGCTTTCTCGCGCGATCGCGCGCACGCATGACATGCTCACCGTTCGGCAGATGCTGGCTCGATAGAACGGAGAGCCAGCGCGCGTGAAAAGTCTGCTGATTGCGGACCTGGCAGGACTTTGAGGCCGCCGCTCAGGGTGCGCCCGTGACTGACTCCCTCGACAGTGCACGACCTGCGAGCGTGGCTGATACATCACCTTGTAGCCGCACTCGCGCAGTCGGAAGGCAAAATCGCTGTCCTCGCAATAAGCCGGCGCGTAGCGTTCGTCGAAGCCGCCCATTTCGATGAACAGCGCACGCGGCACCAGCAGTGAAGCGGCGGAACAGTAATCCACCTCGCGCAGGTAGTTGTAGACTGGCTTGTCCGGACTATCGAGCCGTCCATAGTTCCAGCCGGAGCCGTCATCCCAGACGATGCACCCTGCCTCCTGCAGCCTGCCGTCGGGATACAGCAGCTTGGAGCCGACCGCGCCGACGTCGATCCCGTGATTCGAACGGCACCAGCAGCTGATCGAGCCAGTCCGGCATCACCTGCGTGTCGTTGTTGAGCAGCAGCAGGAACCTGCCATTGGCGACACGCGCGGCAGTGTTGCAGGAGCGCAGATAGCCGAGGTTGGTCGGGTTGACGATGAGGCGGATGCCTTGCACTGCCGCGAGGCAGGCGGTCGAGGCGTCCGGCGTCGCATCGTCCACCACGATGACCTCTATCGCTGCCTTCGGTGGATGGGCCGCGATCGATGCGAGACAGCACAGCGTGTACTCGACCTTGCCGTAGCTCGTAATGATGACTGAAACGGTCGGATCGCCACTCTGTGGTATTCGAATCTGCTTCGGATCGCGCCCACGGATCAGCACTGGCTGGAGATCCAGTGTGATCGGTGGCAGCCGACGAAGCCGTCTGGCACGCCGCCAAAGGATGAAGCGCTTCGGCAATTGCAGTGTGAGGGTCCACCAGACCAGCAGGACAGACCGACGCGCCTGTCTGGCGAGCCAGGGAGGAATAGCCGCTTGCGTGCTCATGCACGCAGACGTAGGCGGAAGGGGTTAACAATCCCTTGAAGCGACGAACACCCCTTGCGAGAGGGGTCGTTGCTAACGCACGTTCAGCTCTGGAAAATCCTCCTCACGAAACTCCCCGATCCCACGCTGACCCTGACTTGCGCGCACCTCCTCCTGCTGGCGCAGTACCACACGCCGGATCTTGCCGGCAGTGTTTTTTGGCAGCTCGGTAAACTCCAGCCGGCGCACGCGTTTGAATGGCGCCAGAGTCTCGCGCAGGTGCTGAAAGATGGAGAGGGCGGTCGCGCGGTCGGGGGTGCTGCTTGCGGTCAGAGTGACATAGGCCTTCGGGACCGCTAGCCGGATCGCGTCGGGCGCCGGCACCACCGCAGCTTCCACCACAGCCGGATGTTCAATCAGCGCGCTCTCCAGTTCGAACGGGCTGATGCGGTAGTCCGAGGCTTTGAACACGTCATCGGCGCGGCCGATATAGGTGTGGTAGCCGTCCGTGCTGCGCGCCGCGACGTCGCCGGTGCGATAGGCGATCGTGCCAAGTGGTGCGAACGAACCATCGTCATTCTGGTAGCCGCGCATGAGGCCGACAGGAGATGGACTGAGGTCGATGCATACCTCGCCTTCCTCCACGTCCTTGTCATCGGCGTCCAGCAGACGGATGCGGTAGCCGGGCGACTCCTGTCCCATCGAGCCGGGTTCCACGCGCTCGCCTGGGAAGCAGCCGATCTGCAGCGTGGTCTCGGTCTGCCCGTAGCCTTCACGTACCGTGAGGTTCCACACCTTCTGCACGTGCTCGATGATCTCAGGGTTCAGCGGTTCGCCGGCCGAACACACCTCCCGCAGCGAGGTCTTCCAGGACGCCATGTCCTCTTGGACGAACATGCGCCACACAGTCGGCGGGGCGCAGATCGTGGTAACCTTGTTCTCCGTGATGGCGTCCAGCATGCCGCGTGCGTTGAAGCGCGGCTGGTTGGCGATGAACACCGTGGCCCCGGCGTTCCATGGCGCAAAGAAGCAACTGTAGGCGTGCTTCGCCCAGCCGGGTGAGGAGATGTTCAGGTGCATGTCGCCCGGCTGCAGGCCAATCCAGTACATCGTGATCAGATGCCCGACCGGATAGCTCTGGTGGCTATGTTCCACCAGCTTCGGCCGCGAGGTGGTCCCTGAGGTGAAATACAGCAGCATCGGGTCGGTGGCGCGCGTTATGCCCTCAGGCGTGAAGCGGGCATCGCCGCGCCGCAGGTCAGCATAGCTGTGCCAACCGGCGGGAGCCTCACCGAGTGCGATGCGCGTCACCGTTGGATCAAGGTCAGCGAACTTCGGCGCATCCGCCGCGTTGGCAATCAGATGGCGGACGCGGCCGCGTTCGAAGCGGTCCTTGAGGTCGTTCTGTGTCAGCAGCGTGGAGGCGGGGATCACCACCGCGCCAAGCTTCATCGCCGCCAGCATCACTTCCCATAGCGGCACGACATTGCCGAGCATCAGCAGGATGCGCTCGCCGCGCCTGATGCCGAGGGCGCGCAGACCATTGGCAACGCGGTTGGAGCGCTCGGAGAGTTCAGCGAAGGTAGCGGTGGCGGCGCCCTCACCGACGATCTTCAGTGCCACCCGGTTGGCGCTATCGCCGTGCGCCAGCTCAGCATCGAACCAGTCGAGCGCATAGTTGAAATTGTCCAGTTGCGGCCAATGGAATCCCGCATGCGCGGCGCGGTAATCGGTCCGGTTCGTGAACAGGAAGTCACGCGCCGCCTTGAATGCTTCCGCCCCCATCGTTGCCTCCCTATTGCCGTGCCTGTGCCTCGAGCCAACGGAACACCACGGAAAAATCCTTGCTGCCGTCGCCGGCATCGACCACCGCCTGGTAGAACGACATGGCGTGCGCGGCGAGCGGCGTCGGCGATCCGACGGCATCCGCCGCCGCCTGCGACAGCTTCACGTCTTTCAGCATCAGCGCCGCCATGAAGCCTGCCGCATAGTCTCTATTGGACGGCGCGGCAGGCACCGGTCCGGGCGCCGGACAGTAGGTCGAAAGCGCCCAGGACTGGCCTGACGACGTCGAGGCGATCTGAAACAGCCTGTCCCAGTCGAGGCCGAGCTTGCGCGCGAGCAGAAAGCCTTCGGACACGCCCACCATGTTGATGGCGAGCATCATGTTGTTGCAGATCTTGGCCGCCTGCCCCGCGCCCGGTCCGCCGGCGTGCACGATGTTCTTGCCCATCGCCTGAAGCACTGGCAGCCCGCGCGCGAAGGCCGCTTCGCTGCCGCCTACCATGAAGGTAAGCGTTGCCGCAGTGGCACCACCGACGCCGCCCGATACAGGTGCATCCAGCATCTCGAAACCCGCGACGCGCGCCGCCTCGGTCACCGTGCGCGCGCTTTCAACGTCGATGGTTGAGCAGTCGATCAGCAGCGGCGCGGCTCCCTTCACCACTTCGATCAGGCCACCCTGATGCAGCCACACTTCGCGCACGTGCTCGCCGGCGGGCAGCATGGTGATCACCACGTCCGCGCCCCGCACTGCGTCCGCCGCACTGCTCGCCTGCTGCACACCGGCCGACGCAAGCGCCTGCATGGCGCCGGCGTTTACATCGTAGCCCGCGACGCGATGGCCGGCCTTCACCAGGTTGGCCGCCATCGGCGCACCCATGTTGCCGAGGCCGATGAAGCCTATCGTCGCCATCTCACAGCACCTCGAAGATTTCGTACACCGGACCTTCTGGCGGACGCCGGCCGGTGCCGATCGCAAATATCCGGTTCAACCAGTCGTACTTCGCGGCACCGGTCTCAAACGTGATCGCCGTGCGGAAGTAGTAGTCAGCCGGATCGACGTCCTCACCGCGGCCAAGGCGCTCCATCACCGCGGCCGGTCCATGCCGCAGGCCACGATAGGTCATGCCGATCAGCGCCTCGTCGTCGGTCTCCAGCACCAGGCGCACATCGAGAGTGGTCGCGCCATCGGACCGCACGACGATCCAGTCGGCTCCCCCAGGCAGCACCGAGCCCCTCAGCCGTTCGCCCTGAAACGATCCGCCCGATACCAGACCAATGCGGCGGTTGCCGTTCGGAGTGACACCAACCGACTGCATGCCGCCCACCGACAGGGTGAGAGTCATCAGATGCGCGGTGCGGATGTCGGCCATTCGTTCCTCCCTGAGCGACGTTCCCGGATCGAACCGCATCCGCCGGTTGGCCGCAAGCACCGGTCGGCGTAGCATCGTTTCCGGCCCAGAATTGAGGAGAAACAACAATGCCAGACGACTATCCGCTGCCGTCCAGCGATCCCGCCAGTCTTGGTTTTGCCGCCAAGCCACTCGACCATCTCGACCATCTGATCAAGCAGCATATCGAGGAAGGCCGCTATCCTGGCGCGCAGATTGCGCTGGCCCGGCATGGCCAGCTTGCGCTGTTCCGCACCTATGGCAACGCGAAGACCGAACCCTCCAAGGTACCGGCAACCAACGACAATCTCTTTCTTCTGTTCAGCCAGACCAAGGTGCTGACCAGTTCCGCGGTGTGGACGCTGGTGGAAGAGGGAAAGCTGTCCTTCATGGACAAGATCGCCGATCACCTTCCCGAATTCGCCGCGCGCGGCAAGGCCGACATCACGCTACAGCAGGTGATGACACATCAGGGTGGCTTTCCGTCGAACAACGTAACCAAGACGACATGGACGGATCACGCGCGGATGCGCGCCGAAGTGTGCGACTTCGCGCTGGACTGGACGCCCGGGTCCAAGCTGCAATACCACGGCCAGGCGGCGCATCTGGTGCAGGCGATGGTGATCGAGGCGGTCACGGGCCACGACTACCGCGACGTGATCCGCGACAAGGTCATCGCGCCGCTCGGACTTGCCGGCGATGTCTTCGTCGGCGTACCGACGCAGTCGCAGTCACGCTGCGCCGACACCTATGCTCCAGAGCCGCGCGACAACTCTGCCGAGTTCCGCGCCGCTGGTCTGCCGAGCGGTGGAGGCTTCGCAACGGCACGCGGCATGGCGGCATTTTATCAGATGCTGCTTGGCAAGGGACGGCTCGGCAATGTGCGTTTGTTCTCACCGCGGCTGATTGCCTACGTGTCGCGCAACCATACCGGCGAGCGCGGCGACGAGCAGATGAACGGCATTCCGATGCATCGCGGTCTCGGCCCGCACGTGCGTGGTGAGAGCGATCGGATTCGTGGACTTGGCACGATCGGCGCACCGACTACATTCGGCCACGGCGGGGCCGGCACGTCCTACTCGTGGGCTGATCCGGAGAGTGGCGTCTCCTTCACCTATCTCACCAACTACATGGTGCCGGACCCGTGGCACTCCGCACGCCTGGACCGTGTCGCGAACCTGGTGCATGCGGCAATCGACTGACGCGAATAGCCGTTCGAGCGGGCCAGGGGACAGCCAACACCCCTGCCCGCTACGACTTCGCCTCACGCGCTGGCGGTTGGCCCAAACGCCAGCCGATCTCCGCCGCGAGGGTCTCGAAGAAGTCAAGATCGTAGACGCGCTCCGGTGACTGACGAACGAGTTCGTCAAGCCGAACCGCATCCTTGCCCACGAGGATACGCCACCGGTCGGCTTTGACACCGTCAAGAATGATGGTCGCTGCCTCGGCGGCTGTGGTCGGGGCTTCCTCGATGAAGCGTCGTGCCCGCTCGATCACCATGGCCTCGATGTCCGCATCCGACATGGATGCAACGTCCAAACCTGCCGCGCCTGCGCGTTCACGCGCCTGCGCAATCTCGGTCGTGCTCAGCGTATCTGTCTCGTTGCCGCTGTGGATCCTGCGGGAATTGGCCATGATCGAAGTGCCGATATGCCCTGGCATGACCACTGAGCACCTGATGTGCGGCGCATGCACCTGCAGATCGGTGATCAACGCTTCTGTGAAGCCCTTCACCGCGAACTTCGCAGCACAATATGAGGTGTGCGAGATGCGCGGCCCGACCGACGCCCAGAAGCCATTGACACTGCTTGTATTGACGATGTGACCCTGGTCCGCCCTCTGCAACATGGGAAGGAAGGCGCGCGTGCAGCGGTAGACGCCGCCCCAGCAGATGTTGAAGGTCCTCTCCCAGTCGTCGCGGCTGTTCGAGAACATGCTGCCACCACCGCCGATCCCGGCATTGTTGAACAGCAGATGGATCTTGTCGGTGGCCTGGTGCTCGGCAACCTCATCGCGAAAGCGCTGCACCTCGCTCTCATCGGAGACGTCGGCGACGTGCGTGGTGATGCGCAAGCCCTGCGGCAGTCTCTCCGCTTCGCAAAGCCGCTTGGTCTCCGCCATCGTGTGGGCCGAAAGGTCGCACATGGCAACATTGCAGCCCTGGGCGACCAACTGCCGGACCAGCTCGCGGCCCATCCCCGTGCCGCCGCCGGTGACTACCGCAATCCTGTCAGCGAATTCTTTCATTCCTTGTTTCCCCCGGGCTCAACAGTGGGGCGGGATGGCACCGATCCTGCCAAGTGCACGCTAGGGCCACCTCCCACGGCGCACAATTGCGGTCGTGCCCGAGAGCTCACCTTCGTGTGCCTTGGGTTCCGTGCAGTGAGTGCCATTTGGTTCAGCCATGCCCTATGCGTCCAACGATGAGCTGCCGCCCGCCGTGGGCAACCACTTGCCGCCGCATGCACAGGACATTTTTCGCGAAGCGTTCAACCACGCCTGGGATGAGTACGGAGGCGACGAGGAGCGGGCATTCCGCGTCGCGTGGGCGGCGGTGAAGCGGCAATACCGCAAGCGTGGCAAGGACTGGGTGCCGATCAATCGGCACTGAGTGTTGGGTTTCGCGGCTCGCTATCCGTTACCCGCCAGCCAGGATCTCCGCCGCGGCATCCGCGAACACCTGGCACCCGAGCACGATATCCTCGTCCTTGGTATCCTCCGCATAGTGGTGGCTGATCCCGCCGATCGACGGCACGAACAGCATCGCCGACTTCATGCGTTCCGCCAACACCTGCGCATCGTGCCCCGCACCACTCGGCATCCGGACGTGCAGTTCTGGCGCGTGTCGCTCCGCCGCGCGTTCCAGCGCATCCTGGAAACCGGCGTCCATCACCTTCGGCACCGAACTCCCCCGTTCGGCGATGGTCACCGTACACGCGCCGCGCGTCGCATCGGCCACCAGCGCCTCCAGTTCTGCATCCAGCCTTGCCAACGTCGCCGGTTCGGTGTCGCGGAACTGGAAAAGCATTTCGGCATGACCCGGCACAATGCTCGGCGCACCCGGATCCAGCAGGATGCGTCCCGTTGTCCATACCGTGCGCGGACCCGCTACCTCGGGAAATCGCTGATAGATCGCCGACGCGAGTTTCACCAACGCCACGCCGGCATCCTTGCGGACCGCCATACGCGTCGTGCCGGCATGGTTCTGCACGCCGTCGAACACAATGCGGAACCGGTGGCTGCCAACAATGGCGGTGACGATGCCGATGCGCTTGCCGGTGTCCTCAAGTTCCGCGCCCTGCTCGATATGCGCCTCGAGGTAGCCGCGATAGCGTGCCGGTTCGACCTCGGCGCGCGGTCGACCCGCGAAACCCGCCTTCGCCAGCGCATCGCGCAATGTCGTGCCCTCGCGATCATGGCATCCATCGATCTCTGCCTCCGACAGCAACCCGCAGAACGAACGGCTGCCGATGAACGAGCCGAAATGCCCTTCCTCGTCCGCCCATGCCGCGACATCGATGCCGCCCCCGAGTGTGCGCGCGACCTCTAGCCCGTAGATCACGCCGAGTGCGCCATCCAACCACCCGGCATGCGGTTGCGTCTCGACATGGCTGCCGAGCAGAAGCTTCGCGCCATCACCCCGCGAACGGCCGATGACATTGCCGATACCGTCAATCTCAGGCTCCAGCCCCGCCTCTGCCATGCGCGCAACGAGCCAATGGCGCGACTGCACGTCCTCAGGAGAATAGGTCGGCCGATGCACGCCGGTCTTGTATTCACCGATCTTGCGCAGCGCGTAGAGATCGCCCAACAGCCGAGCACCATCGATGCGTGTCGTCATGGCGCGATTGTCATTCCCTGCGGTCGGATCAGCCCATCCGGTGTCGGCGTGAAGCCGGAAACCTTGTCCGACAGCGCCCACAGCCATTTCGCGTGATACAGGATGATATGCGGGCGGTCGGTGAGATAAATGTCGACCAGCTGCCTGTACAAGGCCTGCCGCTGCGCCACGTCGGTCACGCCGCGCGCGCGTGACAAAAGGTCATCGAATTTCGGATTGCAGTATTTACCCCAGTTGAGAAACCCGTCGCAGGCCAGCCAGATCGCCACATTGCCGTCGGGATCCGGACGGCCGCTCCAAATCACAATCACGGCCTGGTAATAGCCGGCGCGTCCGGCGGCCACCAACGCGTTCGCTTCCGCGGCTTGCAGTTTGATGTCAAACCCCGCCTCCGCCGCCATCGACTGCACCACCTGACCGACCTGCTGCTCCACCGGACTGTTGCCGACCAGCAGTCGGAAACTTGGGTGCTCCTGGCCCGCCTCTCTCAGCAGCGCCCGGGCCTTCGCCAGATCGCGAGGCGGAACCGGATGGTCGGGATCCCAGTAGCGACTCTCCGGCGCTTCGAACTGGTTCGATGGTATGAACTGGTCGTCAAACACCACATGATTAAGGGCGCTGCGATCGATAGAAGCCTCCAATGCGGCACGTACGCGCTGGTCCTTCAGCGGACTGTCTGGTGCGGCCAGGTTGATGCCCATCGAGTAATAGGCCAGAGCCGGCTGGCTGATCAGCTTCAGCCTCGGGTTCTTCCTGACAGTCGCGACGTCGGTCGGCCCCAATCTCTCCACCATGTCGAGCTGACCCGCCTGCAGGTTCACCAGTCGCACGGTGGTGTCCGGCTGCGGCTGATAGACGATGCGGTCCAGCTTGATCGCATCGGCATTCCAGTACCCGGCGAAACGGTCCACCACGATGCGGTCCTGAGCGACGCGCTCCTTCAGCTTGAATGGACCCGCGCAGGGCAGATCTCCCGTCACATCGCGACCGAGCGCCTTGGGCGAGATCATCATTCCTGCACGGTCCGCCAGCACGGCGACGAGCGGCGCGTAGGGCTGCGACAGGTGCAGCCGCACTGTGTGCGGATCGACGACCTCGACGGATGACACGGGCTTCAGTTCGCCTTTGCGCAGGCTTTCGGGCGCATTTCGGTAGCGCTCCAGGTTGGCCTTGACGGCATCGGCATCCATCGTCTGGCCGTCGTGGAATTCGACCCCATCGCGCAGCGTGACGGTCAAGGCGAGGTTGTCGGCGGACCACGCCCAGGACGTGGCAAGCTGCGGAACGAAGTTGTTCTGCGCATCGGTGTCGATCAGCTTGTCACACACAGCGGCGAACACGACGCGGCCGACGAATGTGCCGCCCCGCGCCGGGTCAAGCGCGTCGGGATCCTCATTCAGGCCGATGCGCAGCGTGGCCCCCACGGCCGATCCGGCCAGCAGCAGAGCCGCAACGCAAGTCGCACCGATACGCCGCAAGGTCATGTCCGATCCCCGAGCCTTAACGTACTTCCCCAGCTAGCCATGCCGCCTTTCCTCACCCCCGAGCTCGGAGGAGAACAAAATGGCATCGTAGAACCGCAGCATGTCAGGCCAGGCAGAAGCCTTCCATGCCCAGGCAGCCGACTGTCATCGAAGCTTCACGGAACTGCAATATGGGAGTCGCCACCTCTTCTTAGGGTCATCCGCAAGTTTCAATGCGCAGAGGGGAAGGCATGAAGACCGCAATCACAGCCCTGGCGATTGGCCTGACCAGCCTTGGTGTCGCACAAGCCGATTCTCAGATCACCGGCGCAGGCTCCACCTTCGCCGCGCCAATTTACGCCAAGTGGGGCGAGGCGTCCGCCCCCACCACCGGCGTCAAGCTGAACTACCAGGCGATCGGCTCGGGCGCGGGGATCAACCAGATCAACAACCGCACCGTAGACTTCGGCGCCTCCGACATGCCAGTGGCCGCCGATCAGCTCAAGGAGCACAAGCTGATGCAGTTCCCCACCGTGATCGGTGGCGTGGACATCATCGTGAACCTGCCCGACGTGAAAGCGAACGAGCTGAAGCTGACCGGCGAGCTGATCGCCGACATCTATCTCGGCAAGATCACCAAGTGGAACGACCCGAAAATCGCTGGCGCTTAACCCGGGCCTGAAGCTGCCCAGTGCGGCAATCGCGCCAGTGTATCGCGCCGACGGTTCAGGCACGACCTTCGTCTTCACCGATTACCTCTCGATGCAGAGCCCCGACTGGAAGTCCAAGGTCGGCTCATCGACCAGCGTGAAGTGGTTGGCTGGCACCGGCGCCAAGGGCAGTGACGGCGTTTCGGGCACGGTGCACAATGTCAAGGGCGGTATTGGCTACGTCGAGAGCGCCTATGCCGAAATGAATCATCTGACCACGACGCAACTGCGGAACAAGGCTGGCCAGTTCGTCACGCCGAACATGGACAGCTACAAGGCCGCCGCCGCCAGCGCCGATTGGTCGAAGGTGCAGAACTTTGCCATCGACCTTAACGACCAGTCGGGCGACAAGAGCTGGCCGATCGAATCTGCCACCTTCGTGTTGCTGCCCACGGATCCAAAGGACCCGAACCAGAGCGCCGCGACGAAGAAGTTCTTCGACTGGGGCTTCACCCATGGCGATGATATCGCGGTGCAGCTTCTGTACATCCCTCTGCCGGCAAGCGTGAAAGACGCCGTCCGCGCAGCATGGAAGGCGGAAGTGCCGGGCACCATGTGAGCTGCACATGCAGCAAGCCGTCGCCACCTTGGCCGGACCGTCATCAAGGCGCCGCAGCTACCAGATCGGTGATGCGATCTTTGCGTTCCTCGCCCGGTTCGCCGGCGCCTTCGTGCTGGTTTTGCTTGGCAGCCTGATACTTTCGCTGCTGATCGGCGGACTTCCGGCGTTCCGCCGGTTCGGCTTTGGCTTCATTGGCTCGACCGACTGGGACCCGGTACAGCAGGTGTTCGGCGCCGCCGTTTCGATATACGGGACGCTCGTCACCTCGGTTCTGGCGATGGTCCTCGCGGTGCCGCTGGCGTTCGGCATCGCGTTCTATCTGACCGAGCTGGCACCGACTTGGTTGCGCCGCCCGGTCGGCACCGCTGTCGAACTGCTCGCCGCCGTGCCCTCGATCATCTACGGCATGTGGGGATTTTTCGTCATCGTCCCGCTGATGTCGCAATACGTCCAGCCCTTCGTCATCGACTCGCTGGACGGCATCCCGGTGCTTGAGGACCTGTTCGCCGGTCCGCCGTTCGGCACCGGCATCTTCACCGCCGCACTGATCCTCGCCGTGATGGTCATCCCGTTCATCGCCGCCACCATGCGCGACGTATTCGAAACGGTACCTGCGGTCTACAAGGAGTCGGCCTACGGGGTGGGCTGCACCACCTGGGAGGTCATGCGCTCGATCGTGCTGCCTTACACAAGGGCCTCGGTGGTCGGCGGCATCATGCTGGGCCTCGGCCGCGCACTGGGCGAGACCATGGCTGTGACCTTCGTGATCGGCAACACCGACCGCATCGCGACCAGCCTGTTCGGTCCCGGCAATACCATTGCCTCGATCGTGGCACTGGAGTTCCCGGAGAGCCCGGCCGGCAGCCTGAAGCTGTCCGCGCTGCTGGCGCTTGGCTTCATCCTGTTCGTCATCTCATTCATCGTTCTCGCGATCTCGCGGCTGTTGCTGCGCCCGCGGCTGAAGGTTTAGCGATGAGCTCGACAACCGCCGGCACTGTACCCGGTCCGGCACGGAACGAGACGGTCGCTCGCGCGCTCGGACGTCGCCGACATCGCGTCGAACCGGATCATCAAGGTTCTCTGCATCGCGGCAACGGTGATCGGGCTGCTGCTTCCTCGCATCGATCCTTGCGACGCTGATCTGGCGCGGTGCCGCCGGTCTGTCGATCGCTGTCTTCACCAACACGACCAGGCCGCCAGGCTCCAATGGCGGGTTGCTCAACGCGATCGTGGGAACGCTGATCCAGACTGGCATCGGCACGCTGATTGGCATGCCGATCGGCCTGATGGTCGGCACCTATCTCGCTGAATACGGCCGCCACTCGCCGATGGCGAACGCGGTGCGCTTCGTCTCCGACGTGCTGCTGTCCGCGCCATCGATCCTCATCGGGCTCTTCATTTACCAGCTTGCCGTCCAGCCGTTCGGTGGCTTTTCCGGCATCGCCGGCTGTCTCGCGCTGGCGGTGATCGTGATCCCAATCGTCGTGCGCACCACCGAGGACATGCTGCAGCTTATCCCGCCGAGCCTGCGGGAGGCGGCCGTGGCACTCGGGGCGCCAAAATGGAAGATGATCGTCCTGATCTGCTACCGCGCGGCAAAGGACGGCATCGTCACCGGCGTGCTGCTGGCTGTCGCGCGCATCGCGGGTGAGACCGCCCCCCTGCTGTTCACCAGCCTGGGCAACCTCAACTGGTCGATCAGCCTGTCACAGCCGATGGCCAGCCTGCCGGTCACCATTTACCAGTACGCAGGGTCGGCGTTTGAGGACTGGGTGCAGCTCGCCTGGGTGGGCGCGTTGCTGATCACCGTCGGTGTTCTGGCCACCAACATTCTTGCGCGATTTGCATTACGCGGCAGGAGATGACAGTGAGTACCACCATGGGTGAATCACAGGGCAGACAGGCGAGCTTCGGCGGCGTTCATGCGCGCGCCGTCTCGTCCAATATGAATGAAGCGCGCATCGCCATCCGCAACCTTGATTTCTTCTACGGCAGCAATCGCGCGCTGAAGAATATCGGGCTGGATTTTCCCGAGCGGCAGGTGACCGGGTTGATCGGGCCGTCTGGCTGCGGCAAGTCCACGCTGCTTCGTGTGCTGAACCGGATGTACGACCTCTATCCCGGCCAGCGTGCCACGGGCGAGGTCATGATGGATGGCGAGAACATCATCGACCCGTCGGTCGACCTGAATTCGCTGCGCGCCCGCGTCGGCATGGTCTTCCAGAAACCGACGCCGTTCCCGATGACCATCTACGATAACATCGCATTCGGGGTGAAGCTGCACGAGAAGCTGTCCAAGGCGGAGATGGATGAGCGCGTGGAATGGTCACTGACCCGCGGCGCACTTTGGGAAGAAGTGAAAGACCGGCTGCACAGCTCCGCCATGGGCCTCTCCGGCGGCCAGCAGCAACGACTGTGCATCGCCCGCACCATCGCCGTGCGGCCCGAGGTGATCCTGCTCGACGAGCCGACCAGCGCGCTGGATCCGATCAGCACGCTGAAGATCGAGGAACTGGTCGACGAGCTCAAGCACGACTTCACCATCGCGATCGTGACGCACAACATGCAGCAGGCGGCACGCTGTGCCGATCAGGTGGCATTCTTCTACCTGGGCGAGATGGTTGAGGTAGCGCCCGCGGGACAGATGTTCACTGCGCCAAGGGAACGCCGCACCCAGGAATACATCACCGGCCGATTCGGTTGATTGGAGGGACCCATGCCCGAGGCGCCGGAACATCTCGTCAAGAGCTACGACCAGGAACTGAAGCGGCTACGCAACATGATGACCCAGATGGGCGGCATCGTGGAGACGCAGGTCGCGCTGGCCGCCGATGCCATCATGCAACGCGACGCCGCATCCGCGACCCGCGCGGTCGAGGAGGACCCGAAGGTCGATGCGCTGGAGCGTGAGGTCGAAAGTTTCGTCATCAGGTTGCTGGCACTTCGCCAGCCGGTCGCTGGCGACCTGCGGCAGATCGTGGCGGCGCTGAAGATTACCGGCGACCTGGAGCGGATCGGCGATTATGCCGCCAACGTCGCGAAGCGATCGATCGTGCTGTCGCAGTTCTCGCTGCCCTACTCACTGGCCGGCCTCGCACACATGGCACGGATGGTGCAAGGACAGTTGAAGTCGATCATCGACGCACTCGGCGAGAACGACGCCGAAAAGGCGGTCGAGGTATGGCGCTCCGACCAGGTGGTGGACGACATCTACAACGCGATCTTCCGTGAACTCATCACCTACATGATGGAAGACCCGCGCAACATAACGCCGTGCACGCATCTGCTGTTCATCGCGAAGAACCTCGAACGGATCGGCGATCATGCCACCAACATCGCCGAAAACCTGTATTATGCGGTGACAGGCGAAACGTTGCCGGATTCGCGTCCGAAGGGCGACACATCCGCCTATGCCGTGGTACGGCCACGAGAGTGAGAAACAACATGCCTGACGGCATTTCCAGTCTGTCGAAGCCACTGGTGCTGGTGGTGGAAGATGAGGCCGCGCTTGCCACCATGCTGCGCTACAATCTCGAAAAGCAGGGCTACCGCGTAGAAGAAGCCGCGGACGGCCAGGAAGCGCTGACCCGCATCGCCGAGACGCAGCCGGACCTGGTGCTGCTCGACTGGATGCTGCCGCAGATGTCGGGCCTGGAGGTATGCCGCCAGATCCGTCGCCGCTCCGCTACGCGTGACCTGCCGGTCATCATGGTCACCGCGCGAACTGAGGACCAGGACGCGGTCCGCGGACTGAATACCGGTGCGGACGATTACATTGCCAAGCCGTTCTCGATGGAAGCGCTGCTCGCGCGCATTCGCGCTCTGCTGCGTCGGTCGAATTCGCTGCCGGTGAAGGGGCAACTCGCATTCCACGACATCACGATGGACCTTGCCGCGCACCGTGTGCAGCGCAACGGCAGACCCGTCCATCTCGGGCCAACCGAATTTCGCCTGCTGGAGTTTTTCATGCAGCACCCCCGCCGGGTGTTTTCACGCGAGGAGCTGCTGGACGCGGTGTGGGGTCCCGACATCCACGTCGAGCCTCGCACGGTCGATGTACATATCCGGCGTCTGCGCAAGTCGATCAACGCCAACGGCGAGCTCGACATCGTCCGCACCGTCCGCGCCGCGGGATACGCGCTGGACACCGAACCGGTGTAACGTTTGCGCCCGCTCGGAACGCCCCAGCACCGCGTCCTGTAGACCCTCACTGCGAGAATCTGTAGAGGGGCTGGCGCATCTCGCGCTGCCCGTCTAAGACCATTGCGGCACGCGGCAATTCGCCCGTGCCAACCCGTTCGAGCGAGGAGACGGTATGTCCAAGGCTTTCATCGCCCAGGTGCTCCAGGAATCCGCCGACCTGACCGGCATCGCGGCCAACCGTGCTGCCGGCGATCTGATGGATGCGGTGGTCAAGGAGCTGAAGAGAGAGGGCAAGTTCACCCTGCCAAGTTTTGGCACCTTCACTGTTCGCAAGACCAGGGCGCGCAAGGGACTGAACCCTCGCACCGGCAAGTCGATCAAGGTCAAGGCCGGCAAGACGGTGCGTTTCAAGGCATCGCCGTCGCTGAAGAAGTCGGTCTGATCCGCCACGCCACGCCGCTCACCACACGCCCCGGTTTCGGCGTGCTGGTGGTGGCGCTCGGCACGCTGGTGGTGCCATTCAATTCGTCGGTCAACTTCGCCTTCCCGTTCATCACCCGCGCATTCGGATTGCCAATCCCGGCGATCCAGTGGGTCGTGATCGCCTATACGCTGACCTACGCGGCATTGATGCTGGTGTTTGGCCGAGTCGGCGACATGCTTGGCTACCGGCGGATCTTTCTCACCGGCAGCCTGTGGAGCGCCGTCGCATTTGTGCTGTGCGCCTTGGCTCCCAGCTACGGCGTACTGCTGGTCGCGCGGGTGCTTCAGGGCGTCGGTGCGGCGCTGGTATTGAGTTGCGGGCCTGCACTGGCGACCAGCCTCCATCCGGAATTGGCGCGCACGCGGATTCTCGGTATCTACACCATGGTGATCGGCATCGGTGGCGCACTGGGCCCGCTGATCGCCGGCCTTCTCGTGCCGCTGATCGACTGGCCGGCAGTGTTCTGGTTCCGCGCACCGCTGGCGCTGTCAGCCTTCCTGCTGGCCTGGCTGCTGCCGCCCGACACGCGCCCCGCGCATCGCGAAAAGTTCGACGCCGCCGGCGGCGCGCTGCTCGTGTTGGCAATCAGCGCAATGCTGCTGGCACTGAACCAGTTGCAGCATATCGCCTCAGACCGGCTGCGGTTTGCGGTGGCCGCGTTCGCCTGCGTGGTGGCGACCGGTGGCTTCATCGTGCAGGAGCGCCGCACGGAACGACCCATCATCGATCTTCGGTATTTCAAGGATCTCGATTTCTCGCTGCTGAACGCAGGACATGCGGCGCTGAATCTTGCAGGCTTCTCCGTGCTGCTGCTGGTACCGTTCTATCTGAGCCGCCTCGGCGGATTGACGGCCTTCGCGACAGGTCTGCTGCTCGCCTGTTCTCCTGCCGGCACAGCCTTGGCGGCACCGCTCGCGGCACGGCTTGCGGCACGCATCGCGCCACGGTTGCTTGCGCTCATCGGGGCAGCCGCCATGGCGGTCGGACAGGTGTTGATCGGTGGCGCCGATGCGACGCCGAACATCCCGGTCCTCGCTGCGGCGATGGCACTTCAGGGCTTCGGAGTTGGGCTGTTTCAGGTGGCGTATTTCGATATCGTTACCGGATCGATCCCTCGCTCCGACCGAGGGGTCGCCGGCAGCCTGGTCATGATGACACGAACCCTGGGTACGGTTACCGGCGCGACGTGCTGATGCTGCTGTTTCAGACCTGGCGCAACTGCCGCCCTGGCGGGCGGCATGGCTGAGGTGCCGGCATTCCTTGCCGGCTTCAACTTCACCTTCCGGCTCGCGGCAACGCTACCGACACTTGTCGTGCTGCTTGGGCTGGCACGCGGTTGGGGGCGGCGGTGACGTCCCGTCAGTGCGTCCAGTTCTCGATCCGGCCATAGCGGAAATTGTCCGCATAGGCCTTCGGCCGCACGTGCCGCGGATGCGGCAATTCCAGATCATAGGTGATGCCGTTTCTCTCCGCGAAGGCAACCGCCTCCTCGCGCGTCTGGAAATTCAGCCGAACCTGAGCCTGAGTATCGGCGCTGCCGATCCAGCCCATCAGCGGATCGGGCCGGCGCGGTGAGGATGGCTCGAATTCCAGCACCCACTCGTGAGTCGCGGCCCAGCCGGACTGCATGGCGTTCTTCGGCGGCTGGTAGATACGGGCACGCATGACACCTCTCGCTGCGACTGGT
>CAVZNH010000043.1:0-27941 GCA_963776505.1 uncultured Alphaproteobacteria bacterium | reverse complement strand
ACCAGCACCGGCTCGAAACTGCCGTCGCGGTCGCGCGGCGTGTCGATCCGGATCGTGCCATCGCCGGTCAGGACCGATTTGGCCGTGTTGCCGTTGCGTTGGTTGGTGACCAGCTCGCCGCCGATCGCGACCAATCACGAACAGGTGGTCGGACCATCTCCCGGCGTTCGATTGGACCCACCTGCTGACTTGTCCAACGCTGGCGTTCTTCGGAGACAACGCGATGGTCGAGACAGTCACTGCCGATGCGTCGGCCGATGTCGCCCGGCCGCATGACACAACGACCCGTCCGGCGTCGCCGATCGCCCGCCAGGCCTTCCGCCTGAAACTGCGTTACGCTCTGCTCATCCTGGGTGCGATCGTACTGATCGTCGGCAGCATTGCGTATTGGCTCTCCGGCGGCCGCTATGTCGAGACCGACGATGCCTATGTCGAGGGCAACGTGCTGGGCGTATCCACCGACGTTTCCGGCCTCGTCGACCAGATCCTGGTGCATGAGGGTGAGCACGTCGCCAAGGGCCAGGTGCTGTTCCGGCTGGAGCCGACGCAATTCCAGCTCGCTGTGGATCAGGCGAAGGCCAATCTTGGCGCAGACCGCGCTGCAGCTCAGGTCGCTGCAGGCCGACTATGTAACCACCCTGCGCCAGGCCGCGGCGCAGCAGGCTATCGGTCGATGCCGATCGGGCGACCTTCGATCGCTATGCCGCCTTGGTCGCTCGCAATGCGGTAGCCCGCCAGCAATACGACGATGCGAAGTACAAGCTCGCGGCGGACGAGGCGGCGCTGGCCGCCAGCAAGGCTACCGCGGCCGCGCGCTGGCGCGGCTCGGCGGCAAGGCCGATCTGCCGGTGGAGCAGATGCCGGCCTACAAGCTCGCCGCCGCGCAACTGGCCGAGGCTGAACGCGACCTTCGCCACAGCGTGGCCCGCGCCGCGTTCGACGGCGTGGTGACGCAGGTGAACAAGCTGCAACCCGGGCAGTTCCTGGCGGCGGGCACGCCGGCCTTTGGGCTGGTCGATACCGCAGCATATGTGGGTCGCCGCCGAGCCGAAGGAAACCGCGCTGACCTATGTCAGGCCGGCGATCCGGCGACCGTCACGGTGGATGCCTATCCGGGTCATGTCTGGCACGGCGTGGTGCAAAGCGTCGCGCCGGCGACCGATCAGGAGTTCTCCGTGCTGCCGGCCAGAACTCCTCGGGCAACTGGGTGAAGGTGGTGCAGCGTGTGCCGCTGCGCGTGGAGATCCAGATCGGATCCGACGACCCGCCGCTGTCAGCCGGCATGAGTGCCGAGGTCTCGATCGACACGCACCATCGCCGCACGCTCGGCGACCTGTTCTGAGCGCCGGCCATGTCCGACCCGCCCCGCTGACGTGACCCGACACAGGTTGCCGCATCGCGGCATGATCACGGTGTGCGCGATGGTGGCGACCCTGATGCAGGCGCTCGATTCCACCATCGCCAACGTGGCGCTGCCCTATATGCAAGGCAGCCTGTCGGCGAGCTACGACGAGATCACCTGGGTGCTGACCTCCTATGTGGTTGCCGCGGCGATCATGACCGCGCCGGTCGGCTGGCTCGCAGCGCGGTTCGGGCAGAAGAAGCTTTATCTCGTGTCGGTCATCGGCTTCACCGTTGCGTCGATGGCCTGCGGCGTTGCCACGTCGTTGTCGGAGATGGTGGTGTATCGGCTGATCCAGGGTGTTTTCGGCGCGGCACTGGTGCCGCTGTCGCAAGGCACCATGCTGAACATCTACCCAGCCGAGAAACGCGGTTCGGCAATGGCGATCTGGGGCATGGGCGTGATGGTGGGGCCGATCCTCGGCCCAACTCTCGGCGGCTACCTGACCGAGCTGTACAACTGGCGCTACGTGTTCTTCGTCAACCTGCCGTTCGGTGTTGTCGCCTCGGCTGGGCTGTGGCTGTTCCTGCCGAGCGAACGGCCGCAGAGCAATCTTCGGTTCGACTGGTTCGGCTTCACTGCGCTGGCGATCGGCATCGCCGGCCTGCAGCTCATGCTCGACCGCGGCGAGACCAAGGACTGGTTCGGCTCGACCGAGATCATCGTCGAGGCGCTGATCGCGGCGGGCGGCTTCTACCTGTTCCTCGTGCACCTGCTGACCGCGGAGCGGCCCTTCATCACGCCCGCCATCTTCCGCGACCGCAGCTTCGCCTCCGGCATCGGTCGTGATGTTCGCAGTGGGCATGGTGCTGTTCGGCTCCTCGGCATTGCTGGCGCCCTGGCTGGAAGACCTGGGCAACTATCCGGTGGAGACCGCCGGGCTTCTGCTGGCGCCGCGCGGCGTCGGCACCATGCTGGCGATGCTGATCGCAGGCCGCCTGACCAACCGCATCGATCCGCGGATCATCATGGCCTTCGGGGTCGTGCTGCTGTGGTGGAGCCTGTAGCGGCTGTCTTCATGGACGCCGGCGGTGGACGACATCGACCTTGTCGATCAATACCATCGTGCAGGGCGCTGGCATCGGCTTCGTATTCGTGCCGCTCAACGTCGTCGCCTTCGCGACGCTGCCGGTGCGACTGCGCTACGAGGGAACCGCGCTGATCAGCCTGCTGCGCAATATCGGCAGCGCCGTCGGCATCTCCATCTTCGAAGCGCTGCAGGTCAACGGCACGACGGTCGAGCATTCGGTGCTCGCACCGTTCGCGTCGCCGTTGAACCGGGTGCTGGAATCCGCGCCGCAAATCGCCCAGCAACTTTCGCCAACCACTGCGCATGGCGTGGCGCTGCTCGAGAAGATGGTCACCTACCAGGCTCAGGTGATCGCCTACAACAACGACTTCTGGCTGATGGGAATGCTGGCACTGCCCATCCTGCTGCTGCTGCCGCTCATGCGCCGACCGCGGCAGGCGGCCGGCGGAGGTGCCACGCGGTGATGGACTGATTGTCGTTGCGTTCCTCGCAATGGCAGTCACGCGCGGGTTGACCGCCTGCAGCGCCGCTTCCGGGCGGATCGGCAGGTGGCGCAGGCGCGCGCCACAGGCCACGAAGATCGCGTTGCCGACCGACCGACCACCGTGGTGGCCGGCTCGCCGAGGCCGACGGGCATCTCCGTGCTGGGGAGGAATTCGACCTCGACGTCCGGTACATCGCCCATGCGCAACGGCGTATAGGTATCGAGGTTGGTGTCCTTCGGCTGCCCGTCCACCAATCCGATCCTTCGTGCAGGACCATGCTGAGGCCCCACAGCGACGCGCCTTCGACCTGCGCCTGGGCGCTGTCCGGATGAACGATGGTGCCCGCATCAACCACCAGCGTGAGTTTCTCGACTGCAACAGCGCCGCTGGCGCGATCGACGCGCACGCGCGCGACGCAGTCGACCGTCGGCATGTCGCGCTCCTGACCGAAGCTGGTGGCGACGCCAAGCCCGACATTTTTCGGCAACGCCGCGCCCCAGGCGGCTTTCTGCGCGGCACGCGTAAGCACCGCAGCCTGTCGCCGCGCTCCACCGACAGCATATGGCGCCGATCCGGCATTTCGCCCGGCACCGTCCAGCAACTGCAGCCGGAATGTCACCGGATCGACTCCCGCGGTGTGCGCTGCCTCGTCCATGAAGCTTTCCACCGCCCAATTCGTCCAGCCCGGCCCAACCGAGCGTAACCAGCCCAGGCGGAATGTTCGGTTGGCAAGATCGTTGGAAATCGCCGCACGCGCTGTGCACCGACGGTGTACCAATGATTGGCACCATTGATCGAGAACTCGTCGTAGGGGACGCCGTTGGCGTTCCTCAACATGAACGACGGAGCGATCACCTCGGTCGGCCAGCCCGCGGCGGCATGGTGCTCCATTGCCGTCACCTTGCCGCCGTCGCCGAATGCCATGCGCACCACCTGGACCGAGGGCGATCGTGGCGAATCGAACCGCATGTCGTCGGGGCGCTGGCAGACCATTTTGACCGGCTTGCCGACTGCCTTGGCGGCGAGCGCGATGGGGACAGCGTAATCGCCGTTCAGGCGCTGGCCGAAGCCCCCGCCGAGGAGATAGGTGCGCAGGACAATCATCTTCTCGTCGCGGCCCAGCGCATTGGCCAGCACCGGCACGATCAGACTCTGCCACGGCATTGTCACGTTAACTTTCGCTGGGCAGCCTGGAAGTCGGCGCCGATCCTCCGGTGCGCATCACGCGGCATTTTGGCTTTGACCAGTTCCTAATTCTTGCCTTCCCAAAGCGCTTTCCGTGCGGGATCGAGCCGCCGCCCAGGTGCCGGCCTCGGCGGCGGCCCGGAGGGCGTGTTCAATATCGCCGCAATGCCGGGCGCTGTTGGCAGTCCGACCTGAACCTGCCGGGCCGGAACTGGTATGCTTAACGGCGTCGCATTGCCGCTCACCGAATTCATGTTCGTGGACGCCGAAATCACCACCCTCTCATGGAAGGTTCGTACCTGGGAGTGGAAGCTGGCCAACGGGCGGCGAGGCCCGGTTCACCGGCGGCGTCGCCTCGGCCAATTGCGCGATCCTGTTGGAAGCGGATGGTCCGGTTGTTGCCTTGGTCTCTTCGTGACCCCGAAGTGTAATCGATGAGACACCACTGCTGAAAATTGATGCAGAGAATCATGTGTGAGCTTCTGGACACACTCCCTCACCTTGGCTGCATCTCCTCGGCATAGTTCGAGCATATTGAGCAGCCCATCGAAGTGAAACGCCTTCCACACAATATTATTCATCTTGGCTAGATTTCGTGATCTGTCTATGGAGTTGTTTACATTGACCCGCGCGATATCTTTCAGGAATTTATCGATATGAAAAGAATGTTGTCCTGGCTCCATATTCGGGATGATATTTTGGACCTTATTGCATTTTCGGCATTTGATTACGTCGCAGCCTCCCTCCAAGGAGAAGACCTCCGTGCTGCCGATGGTTTTGCACGGCAGCGCGCAGGCCCAGCCAAGTGTCACAGGATCCAGCCCCACCGTCGCAGCTTTATCCACCGCCGTGGCATTCTCCTGCTCAATCAGCCGGGCGGCGGAGTCAGCAGGTCAAGGGCGACATCGCCGTCGCCTTTCTTGAGAAACGTGCGTGCTGTCGTCAGCATGTAGTTGATGACCTGCGGCGTGACCCGGGTGTCACACCCCCTACCGGTGGGCAAGATCCAACGCAGTAATACCCTTGGCCCTCCCTGAGTATTGCCCGTCCCCCTGAACCGCTCAGGCAGTCTCCGCAGACTGTGGTGTTGCAGCAGGGCATAGTTAGATACCCGACCGCCGGCGTGACTTCTTCCTGGCACAAATAGCATTGCATCGCGTCTCTCGCTGTTTTGGTTGCAGCTATCGGTAAGTCTACATGGCGCGAAGTGGAATAACCGCGCGCCACGCGCCGGCTCGTTCATACCCGACGGCTCGTCCAGCGTCACATGAAGCGGAAGGCCGATGTGGCGTTCAGATTGGCACCTAACGAGCGCGATCCGCCCTACTGAGCGGCGGCCGCACCCGTCATCGCCATAAGTGACGGCAGCCCAGCCCGGTCCTGGGACTATCCTCCTCGCTCCGATGTGTCGATCGGACAATAGGCGGCGATCCCCTCGAAAAACTCTTCTGATTTACCCGACCTGCACCAGCCGCTTGCACGCGCGGTCCACGCTGCTGCTGGCGCCGAGCGCCTTGTGCAGTTCGCGTCGGCTGATACCGCGACGCCTGTGCATGCACCAACGTATCGACTCTATGTGCGCAATGGATGCCATGAGTCTCAGTGGCATATGGTGAATGGCGGATTCGAGAAGAGCCGAAAAAGGGTGTGCGGATGACTCATCAGGGGAAACGACGCGCAATGAGCCGACAATTGGTAATTGTGGCTCTGGCCATCATCTTCGGCGACTGCGCCGGGGCCCATACGCAACGTTCCACCACCGCCGCCGCCCATTACCTCGCTCGATGGCTCTTACCGGAATACAATCCGAAGCATCAACACCCCGGCAACCGAGAATACAGTCTGGTGTAATACATCCGGACAGGCGGTCGTCACGGTGGCGGATGGCCAGTTCACTTACGCGGTGTCCCACCCGAACATCCCGGGCAACCCGACCCCCAGCCTTTCCGGCGACCTTCGCGGCGGACGGCACATTCTCCGGTCAGATCATCGCTGGAACCATATTCGGTCGAGTTCAGGGCAGCCATATGGAAGGGCGAATTGACGGGTCTGAATGCCTTTACACACTCACTGGCGAATGAATTTAGGCGGATTGACCGGGTCAGTCCATCGGCCGTCTGATCGGATAATGGGCCGTGTAAGCCATTGAGCGATTCCTTACCCACCTGTACAACCGCTTGCACGCACCTTACCTGTCGGTGCCAATCGCCTCGGTCTGGGCAATCGTCATAGCTGCCCCGGAACGCCGACCGTGTACGTGGGCCATGCAACAAATGTCTTGCCCAGGACCTGATAGTGCCTAATTCGAGGGCGTAGAGGTGCCAAGTTTGCAAGCCGGCGAAGCACGGTTCGTCACCGATAATATTTTGCGCCACGTTGTGGTCATGGCCGGCACTGGCGCGATCGGGCTGATGGCGGTTTTCGCCGTCGATCTGTTGAACCTGTTCTACATTTCCCTCCTTGGTCAGAGGGAAATCGCCGCAGCCGTCGGATTCGCTGGCGTGGTTGGATTTTTCCAGACCTCAGTTCTCATCGGTCTGACCATCGGTACAGGCGCCGTGGTGGCGCGTAGCATCGGCGCCCGCGCAGCGCGGGCGGCGCGGCACATTGCCGGGAGCGCCCTTGTGCTGATGGTGCTGGCCGGCCTCATCGTCGGCTTCGGGTCCCGTGGCTCTGCTCGGCCCGATCCTGGACAACCTCGGTGCGACCGGTGAGACGCGGAGCCTTGCCAAGACCTTCCTAATGATCTCGTCGCCCTCTCTGCCGCTGCTCGCAGCAGGAATGGGCTGCTCCGGGCTTCTGCGCTGCATTGGCGATGCACGGCGGGCGATGAATGTCACGCCCTTCGCTGCCATCGCCACAGCAGTGGTGGACCCGATCTTGATCTTCGGCGTGCATCTCGGTCTGCCGGGGCGGCGATCAGTACCCGTGTTATCCCGCATCGTGCTGGCGACGCTCGGCTGGATTGCCCTCCCGCCGCCGAGATTGAAATCCAGCCGCCCGGCCATGAGAAGCTGCATTTGATTGACCTGGGGACCGCCCTCCCGAATGGTGACAGCAAGGCCGTGCTTCGCGTAGATGCCCTTTGCCAGAGCCTGATAATAGCCACCATATTCCGCTTCCGCCCGCCAATCGATGCCGACGGTGATTTGATCGTCCGCCTTGGCCACGAGTGGAGCGATATTCTGGAGTGCCGCCCACACCAGGGCGACGATCAGTCGGCGTTCGAGTGATTTCCGACGACGAGAACTTCAGTTCGAGTCAGTACCAGTCGATATTCTGGCATACCACAAGCCCGTCTTTCTGTGTCAGAGAAGGTGCCGTCCGAGCGTCGGAGGTTTTGCAGGCTTGGGCCTAACCTTGCCGGCGATGACGTCGAGATAAATCTGCATTGCTTTGCTGTTGCAGTCCGGCAGCACGAGGGCGGAGCCGACTCCACCCAGAGTAAGGCTGCGCTAATACCACTCCCCTGTGACCCACGACTCACGAGGGGGATTCCCGAATCGGTTGAAATCGGATTTACCGTGACAAACGATGGAGGTTTGTCATGGCAGCGGCAATCGCGCTGCGGGGCGACTACGAGAGCGCGCAGCTACGCGAGCTGGCGAGGCAGTCGGAGGACGCCGATCAAGTGCGGCGGCTGCTGGCTTTGGCATTGGTTTATGACGGCGGCTCGCGAAGCGCCGGTGCTCGCGCCGGCGGGGTGGGTTTGCAGACCTTTCGGGATTGGGTTCTACGGTTCAATGCGAAGGGTCCAGCCGGTTTGGTGGACGGCAAGGCGCCAGGCCAGGTTCCGCGACTTGATCGGGCGCAGCGAGGTGAGTTGGCTCAGCTTGTCGAGGATGGTCCGATCCTGGGCGTGCATGGCGTGGTTCGCTGGCGGCTGAGCGATCTGGCGGCGTGGGTGATGGAGAAGTATCGCACCTCGATCAGCGAGCAGACGCTCAGTCGCTATCTGCGTGAGATGGGCTATCGCAAACTGTCGGCACGACCACGGCATCACGCGCAGAACCGCGAAGCTGTGGCGGAGTTTAAAAAAAGTTCCCTGAGCGCCTGGCAGAGATCGCGGCGCGTGATGCACCAGGCAAGCCGATAGAGGTATGGTTCCAGGACGAGGCCCGGATCGGGCAGAAGAACAAGATCACACGCCGCTGGGCCAAGCGCGGCAGCCGACCGTCCGCACCGCGCGACCAACGCACTGCTTCGAGCTACATCTTTGGCGCGATCTGCCCCGAGCGCGGGGTCGGCGCCGGGCTCGTGCTGCCGTGGTGCAACAGCGCCACGATGAGCTTGCACCTCGCGGAGATCTCGCAAGCAGTATCACCCGGCGCGCACGCCGTGGTCCTGCTCGACCAGGCTGGTTGGCACACGTCACCGAAGTTGAACGTGCCGGCCAACATCAGCCTGCTCGCGTTGCCGCCCAAGTCGCCCGAGCTGAACCCGACTGAGAACGTCTGGCAGTACCTCCGCGACAATTGGCTGTCCAACCGCGTCTTCACTTCTGGCCGCGATATCGTCGATCATTGCTGCGACGCCTGGAACAGGCTCATCGATCAACCCTGGACCATCATGTCCATCGGCCTTCGCGAATGGGCCTATGGGTGATCAATCAGTGAGGGCTGGTATAAATACGAAGGTCGAAGCGGTGCATTGATCATGCGCGGCCTGTGGATGCCTCTTCTGGCCTAGCGATAGGTGAGTTTGTTTTCCTGGCCCACCCGCATCTGTCCTGGAACCAGATCTCTACAGGTGTACCGGCAGCGAGTCGCCGACGGACTTCTGCACCGGGTGGATACCAAGATGCGGCCCATCCCAGCGAAGCAGGCCGCATCCACATGGTCAGAGCCTCTCGCTGGGTCCGTCATCGCGAGCCGTGTCTGATCATTGTCGGCACTATAAGCCCAGTTCCTCTGCCCGCGGTGGGGTCCAGGATCGGTCGTAGCCAGGACGAAACCTCAGGCTGCGGCGTGTTTGCCGCGGCCAAACACCCGGTCGAGGTCCTCGGGTGCAGCCTTGGTGAACGGCGTCGTCGCGGACTGGACCTCGGCGACCTTGGTCAGAGCAGCCTTCACCGCCGGCCGCTCGTTGATCTTGGCGACCCAGGCCATCGTGTGCGGGAATTTCTTCGCCGCCGGCTCACCCAGCAACGCCGGAATGTTCCGCGACCACGGGAAGGTCGCCATGTCTGCCACACTGTAATGCGGGCCGCCTAGGTAGGCGTGGTGGGCGAGGCGGTTCTCGATGACCTCGGCGACACGGATCGCCTGTGTCGTGTAGCGGCTCTGTGCATAGTCGTTGCCCTTGGGGGCGAAGCGGACGAAGTGCACATGCTGGCCAAACATCGGGCCGACCGTGGACATCTGCGTCATCAGCCATTGGATCTCGTCATATTTGATGGCCATGTCGTGCGACAGGAACTTGCCGGTCTTCTCGGCGAGGTAAAGCAGGATCGCGCCCAACTCGAAGCAGGTATAGGGCTTACCGCCGGGGCCGTCGGAGTCGACGATCACCGGCACCTTGGCATTCGGGTTCAGCTTCAGGAACTCCGCGTCAAACTGCTTGCCGGTGAACACGTCGACCGGCACGACCTCATAGGGAAGGCCGAATTCTTCCAGCGCGATGTAGATTTTGACGACGTTGGGGCTACCCATGCCGTAGAGCTTGATCATTGGTTCCTCCTTGAGTGGTTGTGCCGGCCACACCATCGCATATGGGTGAGCGGTTGGGGAAGCAGCAGGGGGTGTCAGGCATGGCTCGCAATCTCTTCCGATTTGTAGATGAAAGCTGAAACAAGGATGGCAATCCCCTCGGCACTTTGTTCAACGAGCCAGTGAACTGACGCATTCTGCTGATTCACAGTCGGAAGCGGCGTGCAAATCTGCATAGATGGCACAGACAGTGTGCATGTTGTTGAGTACGTGGGACAGAAACCGGCTTGAGGCGATCGCGTCGGATCGCAACCAGCCGCACGAGTATGTTGAACGGGCCCTGGTACTGCTTGCGTCGGTGGAGCGCCGACTTGACTTGCCGGCGATGCCCGTGAACCCCAGGTGCCCGCATATAGTCGTGCGCTAATCCTCAAGTCGGTCGTAATGAATATCAACGTCTTCACACGTACTCGAACGCTTGGGCCAAGTCGGAGATCAGGTCCTCGACGTTCTCGATTCCGACCGAAATGCGAATCAACGCATCAGTAAGACCAATCTCCTCGCGCAACTGACGCGCGACGCCCGAATGGGTCATCGAGGCCGGATGTGAGATCAACGTTTCGGTGCCCCCCAGGCTCACCGCAAGCTTCATGACCTGCAGGTGGTCGAGCAGCGCGAAGGCTTCCTTCTCGCCACCCCTCACATCGAAGGCGAACGTAGAGCCTGGGGCGGTGCATTGCCGCTCGAAGACTTCCTTCTCACGACTCTCCTTCAGGAAACCGAGATAGTGGACCTTGGCTACCTTCGGATGGCTGGTCAAATAGTCTGCCACCACACCCGCATTCTCGTTCGAGCGGCTCATGCGGACATCGAGAGTTTCGAGTGAGCGCATCAACATCCAACAAGAATTCGGGTCGAGCTGCGTGCCGATGGAGCTCCGCCAACTCATCACCTGCTTCACAAGGTCCGCATTGCCGCTAATGCTCCCACCAACAAGATCGCTGTGGCCGCCGACATATTTGGTCAGCGAACATAGCGAAAGGTCCGCGCCATGCTTCAGCGGCACCTGAAAGATCGGGCCTAGCATCGTATTGTCTACTAAGACGGGCGGACGATGCCCCTGCCGCTTGCCTAATTCGTCGGCGATGGCGGCGCAGGCTTCAAGGTCGACCAAGCCGTTGGTCGGATTGGCCGGGGTCTCGACGAGGATCAGCTCCACACGACCCTTTGCGCGTGCCGCTTCGGCCGTCGTGCGCATACCCGCCATATTGGTGCCATCGGAGAAGCCGAAGGCAGTAACGCCGAAGGAGCCCATCTGGTTTTTTAGTAACGTCTCCGTCCCGCCGTAGAGTGGGCGGCTATGCAGAATCGTGCCGCCCGGGCGCAGGAACGCGAACAGCGTGGTGGATATCGCCGCCATGCCGCTGGCAAACACAGCGGACCGTTCAGCCTGATCCCAAATCGCCAGACGGTCCTCCAGGATCTCGAGATTTGGGTTGTTGAAGCGCGAATAGACAAGGCCGGCCTTCTCGCCCGGACGCAGCTGGCGCCGGCCCGAGGTTAGATCGAAGAAATCCTTGCCCTGCTGCGCGTTTTCGAAGACGAACGTCGACGTGAGAAAGATCGGTGGCTTGAGCGAACCTTCGGAGAGGCCTGGTGCATATCCATAGCCCATCATCAGTGTTTCCGGGTGTAGCCGGCGATTGGCAATCCGGTCCTTATGATAATTATCGTTGGCCACGACACCTCCTCCACACGGATGAGTGAGGCCCGGTTGGGCGTGACTCCCGTGCCACGTCTTCCTACCAGCACTGGCGACCATCAGAATACCTCAAACTGCCCACGAAATGCCGCGCCTCCGGGAACGGCTTTCACGCTTGACATTACCATTGGTACAAGCCGTGCCTCGATGGGGCGTGCGAAGCCGGGCATCGAATCCGTGCCGCTGCCTGCTGGAGTCGCCGAGCAGCCGGAGACGCGTTTCGCGAGAGTGACTTGGCTGAACCACCCTCTCGGCCCGTGGCGAAGGACCTTCCCCTCCGCTCGGTCGCAGTGTGACGGCCGGAAATTAGAGCGGTTTCCGGTCTGGCTGAATTGGGATTCCCAAGGGCGGCGAAAGGGAGGATTTTCTGGGAAGCGATTCGGCTTTGTGAGAGTTCCATGGCGAGACCCTATTCGACGGACTTGCGCGAGCGCGTGGTAGAGGCAGTTAACGAGGGGGCGACACGGCTTGAAGCGGCAGAACGCTTCGGCGTCAGCGTAAGCTCAGCGGTGCGATGGCATCAGGCATGGCGGGAGACTGGGACATTTGAGGCCAGATCCTGCGGGGGGAGCTGCTCGCCGCTGGACGATTACGCCGAAGAGATTCTTGCGCTGGTGGAGGAGCAAGACGACCGGACGCTGGACGAGATCGTTGTGGCGATGCGCAAGCACCGGATACCCGGAAGCCGCACATCGCTGTTTCGTTTTCTGGAGCGTCACGGCATTACGCACAAAAAAAGTCCTGCACGCTTCCGAGCAGGAGCGAGAGGACGTGGCCCGCGCCCGCCGGCGCTGGATACGCGAGCAAGGGCTGCTTGATTTCGACCCATCTTGTCTTCATCGATGAGACGTCGGTGAACACCAACATGACCCGCGCTTATGGCCGGGGACTTGAGGGCGAACGGGTGATCGGCCGCGTGCCTTTCGCAGCCTGGCAGACACTGACGTTCGTCGCGGCATTGCGGTGCGAGAGCATGACCGCGCCAATGTTGATCAAGGGGGCGATGAACGGAGAAGCCTTTCTCGCCTATGTCGAACAGTGTCTGGTCCTGACCCTTGAGCGCGGTGACATCGTCGTCATGGACAATGTCCCGTCACACAAGGTCGATGGCGTACAAGCGGCGATCGAAGCCGCTGGCGCCACCCTGCGCTATTTGCCGCCGTATTCCCCAGACCTCAATCCGATCGAGGCGGCCTACAGCGCATGCAAGGCGTTCCTGCGCAAATGCGCCGAACGCACGGAACAGGCACTAAGCCGTCGCATCGGTCAATTCGTTCGACGATTGCAGCCCGAAGCCTGCACTAACTTCTTCGCTCATGCCGGTTATGCAATATGACCGGAATCCGCTCTAGCACGCTCGTTGGTCGCCCGGTGGTCACGCGTAGATATCACCCGTATGGCACCGAAATAGCCCGCGTTCCCGATTCGGATTGATGCCGCGAGCACGCCGCCTGTTTTAATGGGCAATGGTTTACTCACGTAATGTCGCTCCTATCTGGGGCTTTCCTATGGGGTGGTGGGATGACCGATACAGTCGCCGGCCACATTTTCGAGGGGGTAGGCAGCGACCAGTGCTGTACGGCCGCAGTTGTACCAACGGCGAGAACGTCGCATGCGGACGATTCTGGACCGAGATCGAGCATTGCGGGCTGGACGACCTGGGAAAGCCGGATCTCGCGCACGTCGGTGCGCTCAACCAGACCGAACTTGAGCAAATTATTGCCAAGCGTGAAGCGGAGGCTAAGCAGCGCTGGCGCATCGCGGACGCGACCAACAGTGTGAGCGCCCGCTGGCAGCCGCTCGCCTCCACTCGATTCTCGCAGGGGTGGTGGAATAGGCTGATCCCCGAACACGCGGCTCCGTCCTGGGCTGCCGGCCCCCCTTCCATCGCGCCGACTGAATGGTCGAGAAGCGAGGTCATTCGCCGCAAATTCGCCGCGCGCCTTGGAAATTCAGACCGCTGCCATCGATCGACGACGAACACGATCGGTCATCCTGCTTGTCGCTGCGCAGAGAGGGCGAGATACGCCCCACAAGCGGCCGCGGATCCGCGCCGAAAGCGTAAGCGTCACCGACGGATCCGGCCGCATCTGTGGTGCTGGGTGTTGTTGTTCGCGCCAGTATTGTTTTTGGGGAGGTCTTTCAAGTCCTCCACCGCGCCGATGGCGTTCAGCGCATCCGTCGCGGGGTCGTCCTGCTTTGCAGCCGCGACCCGGACCGGCCCCTCCCGGTAGGGGCCTTGCGGCCACAGACCATAGGCCCCGGCATCAACGGTAATCTCGCAATCGATGCCGAGGAATCTTGCCCTGCCGGTCGGCATAGGCCGTTACCCGATAATGATGATCGCGGGTGTGAGCGCTGGTCAGCAGATGTTCGTTGCGCTCCTCGATCCAGCGCACCGGGTGATCCAGCTCGAGCGCCAGCGTGGCGAGGTACCGATTTCCTCGGGATAGAGCCGGGCCTTTGGCCCGAATCCACCACCGACATCGGGCGCGACAACTCGGATACAACGCTCCTCGAGCCCGAGAATTTCGCCGAGCGCGACACGTATCGTGTGCAGCGTCTGCGTCGAGGCATAAACCACGACCTCATCGAGCCGGTGATCGCGATAGGCGAGAACACCGCGACACTCCATCGGAGCTCCCGGACTGTCGGTTCATCCGGTATTCGCGGCTAATCGTGACGTCCCCGGCCGCGTGGCGGATTCGAGGTCACCGCCCTCGAGCGTCCGCTCCTGGAACAGGTTGTCACCGAAGTATTCGTGCACAAGGCTGGGGCTTCCGGTGCGCGCAGCCGTTGCAGCAACCACCGCGTCGAGTGGTTGGAAATCAACAGCGACAGTGGCGGCAAGATCCTCAGCTTCTGCACGCGTTCGCGCGACGCAGGCGGCGATCGCTTCGCCGACATACCGCACTTTGTCAGTCGCAAGCGGTGGCCAAGGCGGCGAGCGCGCGCCAACCGCCTGCGTCACCACCCTGATCGGCTTGATCCGTGGCAAGTCGGCGGCGGTGAAGACCCGGCCTCTAGCGGCCGGTGGCACAGAAATAGAGCGTATATGGGCATGCGCGTGTGGGCTGCGCAGAAATACGACCTCGTGGTACCTCGCAGCGGAATGTGAGCGACGAACTGGCCGCGGCCGCGCAGGTGGCGATCGTCCTCCTTGCGCAGCACCGACGCCCCGACGCTATGGCCTTGACCCGATCGCTCAATTGCCATTGTCCCTCCTCAAGCGCCATCATTTGGCTAACCGTTCAATCGGACCAATCCTAACTCTTGGGCTCGGCCGGCCGGTTTGCCAGTTGATCACCGCGGCGCCGCCGCCTTCGCCAACGACCTGTACCGGAACGCGGCCGTCGGGCAATACCCTGCGCCACGTACTGCCCGGCGGGGTCGAGATGCCCAGCCCAGGCAGAGCCTCGATCTGCGCGGTGGAATACATCCGATCGTCCGCTTGCCCTCTCACCATCCGTTGCGTCAGATAACCCTAGATCGGAACCGCGCCGCCCATCGTCGTGCGGTGCATCAGCCGCCGTCGCGGCAGGTCGTAATCCTGGACGGCTCGGTGCTGCACCGTGCAATTGTCCCACATCAACAGGTCCCCGGGGCGCCACTGGTGGCGATAGATGAAGGCGGGCTTGACGATATGATCCGCGAGTGCGGCGATCAGCGCCTCGGCTTCCTCCGCCTCCATGCCCTCGATGCCAGTGCAATCGTCACGCATCACGTACAGGCATTTGCGCCCGGTATGGGGATGCGCCCGGACGATCGGGTGCCTGACCGGCGGAAAGCGGTCGATTTCCGCTCGGGTGGGTGGAAAGGCGCGCTTGCGGCCACTGAAATCAAACACCGCGCGTCGCCCGTCGATCCGCTGTTTGATTGGCTCGGGCAAGGCATCCCATGCCTCGGCGGCGCTGGCGAATTCGGTGTCGCCGAGGGCAAGGCCGAACAGGTCGGGGATTTCCAGAGCGTAGAGCATGGTCCCGCGTGGCGGCCGAGCCGTGTAGCACATGTCGCTATGCCAGTTCTCGCCGGCGCGACGGACGCCGATTGGGCGGCCGTCCTCTGTCGCGTTGGAAACCACTACGATCTCTGGGCTGCCGGGCACGCTCCACCGCTCGCCGAAGACGTTGAATTCGATCTCACCGAAGCGGCGGGTGAAGGCGACCTGCTGTGGGGGCGTGATTCGCTGGTCGCGGAAGAAGATGACGGCGTGAGCATTAAAGGCCCGCTCGATCTCGCTGAACGTGGCTTCGTCCAGGGGCCGGGCCAGATCGACGCCACGAATCTCGGCGCCGAGCACGGCATCTGTCGGGATAATCTCAACCGACATGGACGGTCCTCCTGTTGGTCACGCCAACGATAAGCCGGACGGTCTCCTCGAGCGGTTGCGGCAGGATACCCAAGTCCCCGAAGCCCGGCAGCAGTGGCGACGCCACTGTGTCAATCTGCATAAGCTCAACCTGATTTCGCGTGATGGGTGGGTTCGGCAAGATCGCGGTTGCGCGGGCTATTGCATAGCAAACGGCAAACGGGACTGGAAACAGGATGGGCTTGCGACCAGCTTCGACTGCTATGCTCCTGAGAAGTTCTTTGTAGGAGTAAACTCGCGGTCCGCCGCATTCGAGCGTCTTTGGGCCCTGTTCAGTCCGCTGCAATACGCGGGCAATCGCCTCGCCGACGTCCTCCACATGGGCCGGCTGCAATCTTGTCGTGCCGCTGCCGAACATCGGATAAGCGGGCAGTGTTTGGAGCAGCTTGACGATGACCGTCAGGAAGGTGTCATCCGGCCCGAACATAACCGCCGGGCGGACCAGGATTGCACCGTATAGGCCGCCCGAACAGCCAATTCGCCTTGACCACGGCTGCGGACGTAGGGTGATCCAGACGCAGGGTCAGCGCCGATCCCGGATACGTGCACAAGTTGCTCGATCCCGATACGCTGCGCCTCAGCGGCGACGCGCTCGGCGCATTCCACGTGCACCGCGTGAAAGGTCTCTGTGCCGCGTTCGGTATAGAGACTGATCGCATTCACCGCAGCATGCGCGTCCGCCAGCGCATCGGCCACCGATTGTCTGTCCCGGATATCGGCTCCAATGGGTCGCAGTCGCGGATCATCGGTCCCGAACAGCGCTCGGCCTTGATCCGCATGTCTCGACGCAATCCGCACAACACACCCGCGCGCATGCAGGTGGCGAACAATGCGCCGGCCGAGGAAACCAGTAGCGCCGAAGACAGTGACGACGCGTGATCCCATCCGATGCTAGGCGGTCAGTACCTCCAGCAGATGCCCATTCGGATCCTTAAAGTAGAGCCCGCGTCCTCCACCGCGGTGGTTAATCGCCATATCGTCAGGTGACCGCGGGCCGCTGCCGTACGCGATGCCCTCGCGCTCGATCCGTTGAAAAACTGCCTCGAAGTCTGAATCGCTTACCTTGAAGGCATAGTGATCGGGCTCGAATGTCGTGTGCGTGTCGAAGTCGAGGACAAGCGTGTCGTTCACCCGGACGGGCGCAAAGTGCGAAAGAGACGCCTCGTATTGCAGCCCGAAGATGCGCGCGAAAAACCTAGCGGACGCCTCGTTGTGTTACGCCGGGACGATTGTGTGGTCGAGCACTATTGGCATGGTGATGTCCCCTGACGCTCCCATCCCGACCCTGATGGCCCCAGGAGCATGTGCGGCTCACCAGGCGAGCGAACACCTTAGCCGGTTATCGGAACGGCGGCACGAGTCTGCTGAATGCCAAAGCATGCCGCGTCCGAATTCTGCGGTATCAGTAACGGCGCGCCGCCAACGGCCCTTCCCGACGCGGGCAGGGTGCTACCCGCGCTGGCCAGAAACCGCTCAACGCCAATTTGGTCGCTACTTGCCATCGGCAATTTCCATGCACGGAGGTCTGATCGTCGCCGTTGGACACGCGAAAGCGGCCGTTCCGAACTCGTGAGGAGTTTCGGGCGCCGCGCGGTGTACGAAAGTCTCCGAGGAACGAACCCGCGGACCCAGACGCTGGTCTATGGGTATTTCTGTTTTCGGCTGAGCATGGCGAAGTCACGTCCGGTAATGGCAGGCGCGGGACGTGACGCAATCTGTCCGAATTGTCGCTGGATGTGATGGCGTTGCCGGTGGGGACCGCTGGCGAGAGGGGGCTTCGGGGCGTCGCTGATGTTCAGTGAAAGAAGGAGAGTACGTCCATGCGTCTCGACGCCCGACAAGCGCCCTCCGGGAGACGTCAATGGTGCCGGCCGGCGGCAGTGCGGCGATCATGAGATCCGAGGGCGAGCGTCGGCTCAGCCTGGCTCCGCGTCTGGCTGCAACTCCGGCGCAGCGGCCGTGAAAGCCGGCAGTTCCTGGCAGGCCCGCTCTGCTGCGAGCAGCCTCGGATAGACCGACAGATCGACCCCGAAACGTCTGGCATTGGTCAGCTGCGGCACCAAGCACACCTCCGCAAGTGTGGGCATTGCGGCGAACAGAAAGGCGCCGGCAGAGGGCGCCAGTGCCTCGCAAGCTTCCAGCCCCTCCGCCACCACGTCGTGCGCCATGAATTTACCACGTCCTGATCGTGGCCGAGATCGCGCAGCCGACGCAGCACTTTGAGATTTGCAGTGGATGGATGTCGCACGCGATCGCCAGTGCGAAGGCACGGATGTGCGCGCGTGTTACCGGATCGCGGGGCAGCAAACGCGGTTCGGGGTGCGTCTCCTCCAGCCATTCGCAAATCGCCAGCGACTGCGTTAGGACGCCGCGCCCACTATCCAGCTCCAGCGCGGGCAACAGCCCCTGGGGGTTCAGGCGCAGATAGTCAGGCTCGCGCTGCTCGCTCCTGCGCAGGTGATGGGACGCATGCTCGGCGCTCAGCTGCTTCAAGTTCAGCGCGATCCGCACGCGGTATGCCGCGGAGGAACGCCAGTAGCCATGCAGGATCACGTCACGCTTTCCCTCTATGGGGGGGAACCATGCGGGCCTGCGCTATTGCTCGTCCCGTTTGTCCGCAGCCGTGATCTTGCCAGCTAACCGGTCGAGCTTTACCGCCATGATGAAATCGTTCTCATGCAGACCTCTGATCTTCTTGGTGCGTAGCGAGACCGTGGCATAGCCCCATCCAAAACTGATATCAGGATGATGGAATTCTGTTTCGGCAAGTTCACCGGCACCGCGCACAAAGGCGAAGGCATCGGTGAAGTTCCTAAATCGGTAGGTGCGTTCGATCCGCCTCGCCTCGTCCAGCAACAGCCATTCCGGTGCCTGCACGCGATACGCCTCCGCCTCCTCGGCGGTCAGCGGCGGCGTGCCGCCGCGGCATGGCGTGCAAGTCTTCTCAGCCAGTACGCTGGTCATCCTAAATTCCTCCTTCAACCGCCCGGGGCGCATTCAGGCGACGGAAACACTGGGCACCCACGGGGGCTCGCCGAGCGGTTATATCACGATGCTGGGCTCTAGCCTCATTGGGGGCGACAATGCCACGTTCACCGTTTTTCGGGCAGGTCCAACTGCTGCGCAGGGATCACACCGCAAATTCTAGCCGAATGCCTGGCGTCCCGGGAGGCACGACACTTCAGCCTGGGCCGTGCGACCGTCATCGTCTTAACCGCCGGCAGACTTGCCGCACCATGTCACTGACCGGTCGACCGGGGCGCGTTGGCTCGGCCGCCACTATCTCATCGACCTATGGTTGGCTTTACCCATTGTGCCGCTCGGTCCGGTTCAACGTGGTGCTGGCAACGCTATCATCTGCCACATAGAGCAGATGCTGGTCATGACGGGTTGGCTGGAGCAGGTGTGGGTGTTCGATGCTCCACTCGCACTCGACAGGAGGATACGAATGAGCCAACGAAACATCGGCGTCATAATCAACGGCGCCACTGGCCGCATGGGCACTACCCAGCACATGGCCAATCTGCTTGCGATCGCCGCCGAGGGTGGGCTGGCGTTGCGCGACGGCGATCGGTTGATTCCAGACCTGCTGTTGGTGGGGCGTGATGCGGATCGCCTGGAGGCACTCGCTGCTGCGCACGGCAACCCGCGATGGACCACGAGTCTCGGCGAGGCGTTGGCGGGTCCGGATGCGATCTTCATGGACTGTGCGGCGACCGGGGACCGTGCCGGCGCGCGTACACCAGGCAATCGCTGCGGGCAAGCACATCCATATCGAAAAGCCGACCGCGCCCACGGTGGAGGAGGCGATGGCCATGGCACGTGCGGCTGCATGCGGCCCGCGTGAAACACGGGGTGATCCAGGACAAGCTGTTCCTGCCCGGCTTCGCCAAGCTGCTGTTCGTGAAGAACGCAGGCTTCTTCGGGCGGATCCTGTCGATCCGTATCGATGCCGGCTCGTGGGTGTTCGACGGCAAGACGCAGGAATGCCAGCGGCCGAGCTGGAATTATAAGCGTGGGGAGGGCGGCGGCATCGCGCTCGATATGATGGCGCACTGGCGTTACATGATCGACCGGCTGGCCGCACCGGTGACAGGTGTTTGCGCGCTGATGTCGACAGCGATAACCGAGCGGGTCGACGAGCGAGGACAGTACCTACACGGTCGATGCGGAGGATACGTCGCACGCGCTCCTGCGCCTCGCCGGAGGAGCCGTTGGTGTCATTACCAATAGCTGGGCGACGCGCATCCGGCGCGACGATACGATGGTGGTGCAGATCGATGGCACGCTGGGATCGGCGGTGGCCGGGCGGTTCCGCTGCTTCACGCAGGCCGCGGTGAACACGCCGGAAGTGTTCTTCGGTGCGGCGCGGCCAGGTGGGATGGACATTGCGGCGCAGTGGCAGGAGGTGCCGGACACGATGCCGCACAGCCAATCCCTTCCGGCAGTGCTGGGAGGCGTTCCTGCGCCATGTCGCGGAGGATGCGCCATATGTGCCCACGCTCGTCGAGGGCGCGAAGGCGGTGCAGCTTGCTGACCTCGCTTATCGCAGCGTCGCCGAGAGCCGCTGGATGGCAGTGCCCGACCTCAGCCTGTGACGCCGGGGTTCAAGATCTTAGCCGCGGTCTACGACAGGCGATGCGATGAATGCAGGCGAACAGGAAACGCCGCCGACTGTCCGACGAGTCCATCATCAACGCGGCCACATTCGTGAACGCTATGTCTCGGGAGATTCTTCTGGCTGACATTGCGCGTCCGCTTGGCGAAACTCGACACCGCGCAGCTCCGGCTTGGTCGCAGCGTGGTCTAGCATCGGCTGGTTCAGGTCAGTGGCGATAAGCTGGGCGCGCGGTAACGCAAGCGCCAACGCACCAGTGACGATGCCGGTGCCCGCCGCAACTTCCAGCAACTGTCCCGTCGCCATGTCCGACAGATGTCGCCTGCATACGGCACCATCATCAGCGGACCGACATTGCGATCGTAGAGATCGGGAATCGAACCAATGAAGACCAAATCGTTGTTGGTCATCATAGGCAGCTCCCCTGGATCTATCTGACGTTCCCTGGGCGACGGTCAGTTTCAACAGTCTCCAGTGAACGATAGGCATCGTTACTCACCAGTCGGTAATATAGGCGACAGTTGGTGCTTGGAAGAATGACCGGACCAATTGCGGCATGCGCTTGATCGCGGCGAGCTGCGCCTCGATCTTGGCCCGCAGCGTTTCGCCTCGGCGGAGCGGAGCACGAGCGACGCCGGTGCGTTTCACGTGGCTCCACACCAATTCATCCGGATTCAGCTCAGGGGCGTAGCCGGGGAGGAAATGCAGCGTCAGCATCCCACCGGTGGAAGCAATATAAGCCTTCACCAGCGCCGTCTTGTGTGCGGGAAGTCCATCGACCACCAGATGCACAGGTTTCGAGCGATGCCGCATCATCTTCCGCAACAGGGTGACGAACAGCTCCGCATTCAGCCCGCCCTCGTAGGTACAGTACCAGAACGCCCCACGTGCGTTCACCGCTGAAGCGGCGCTAATCGATTGCCGCTGGCCGGGGCGCTCGACCACAGGTGTTTGTCCCTTCCTGCCCCAGGTCTTGCCGTGCACGGCATCGGCACGGAACCCTGACTTATCCCAGAAGTAGACCTCACCACCGGATGCTTTGGCCTGCCGGGCAATCGCCGGGAACTGCTCGCGTTGCCATTTCTCGATCGCTGCCGGATCACGCTGATACGCCCGCTGCAGCGGTTTCTGCGGCGTCAGTCCCAGCTTGGCCAGCAATGCTCCCACCGCTGTCACGCCAAGCCGTATATGGAACTTCCGCTCAATCAGCTCAGCCACCAAAGACCGCGTCCACAACCCGAAGTCCAGGCCATACTGACGCGGGTCACAGCCGTTGATCCAACGGAACACCTGTTGTTCCTGGCGCGAGGTCAGACTGCGCGGCCGCCCCGTTGCCAGACGAGAACGCAGCGCACTCAATCCCATTCCCGGCTTCGAGGCGACTTCGAGCCATCGGTAGATCGTCGTGCGGTTGAACCCGAACGAGGCAATGACCGATGATGGGAGTTCTCCACCCCGCACGCGTTCAACCGCCATCAAACGTATGGCTTCCAGAGTCCGATGATCGAAACCGCGTCCATCGCGTCGCATGCTGCCGTCATACCAGCAGGTGTGGCAAAGTACAATAGGAATGTCGTCTTAATTACCGACGGGTGAGTAAACCGTCGTGGATAGGCCCCGGCCGACCCAAGCACTGCCAAAAGCAGCGTTGGTGCGATGCACTCCCCCCTGTCGGCCAGTCATCGCTGCTTAGGCGGAAAAGGACAGCTATAACCTCATCTTATTTCTAATGGAGGATGCGCATGGCCGGCGCTGCCATTGGGCAACGCTCCCTAGCCGACCGCAGCAGTTTCGCTCCTCTGCCGATTGCGTTTGACCTCTTGATTGGGCTGCTGCGGTTCGTGCGTGCGCCCGGCGAGATTGCAGCGACCCTGTGGGGTGATGGTCCTCCAGTGTAAACCCAATACCCTGGATATTCCATAGGAGTAGGTTAATGCCGCTGGTTTTTGCCGTTATGGTGCGAGTAACATCGCCAAACAGCCGCTCGCGCCATTCCCCACGCGCAAACGTCCTTTCACCAGAGGGCAGCACCAAGTCTAATCGGCTGCACCGAGCAGGCGCTCGCCTTGAGAATTGCCACCTCGCAGTCTCGAGCTGACCACGAACCCAGGGGTACCATAAGCACCGAACTGTTGCTTTTAAAGGCGCGCATGCAGACAATCGTAAACGCGTTCGGTATCCTGCGCCGCAGGGCGCGAACCAAGATCGTGGCGGCCCGGTTTCCGTGCAGCCGCGTTACACCAGGTCGGGCCATTTGGTTTCAATCCCACTGCTGCTGCGCGTGAGCGTGAAAGCTGTGCTGTCGGTTCCTCCCCGTCCATCCATCCGTGACAGACCCAGTGAAGGAGGATATCCTCCTCCGCACATTCTAAGTCGTCGAACAGCATGCCAAACGATCAAGAAGGAGGATGGACCAATGACCAAGACGCATATACTATCGCAAAGTACTTGTGGTTGTAGCTCGGCAGCGTTCTTGGTGTCACCGCGCTTGCGGAACCCTCCGGTACACGGTGTCACTGATACGGAGATAGTTATTGGAACGGTTACTGACCTGTCGGGTGTGACAGCGATCCAAGGAGTGAACAACGCGAATGCTATCCGGTTGCTTTTTGATGAGACGAATGCGAAGGGGGGTATTAACGGTCGTAAGATCCAGTACATCGTTGAGGATAGTCAGTACCAAGTCCCGCGTGCCGTGCAGGCCATGAATAAGCTGCTGAACAACGATAAGGTTTTTATGACCTTACAGGACGCGGCACTCCTATGAACAACGCGACATGGCCGATGGCCATCGAGAAGGACACGCCAAAGCTCCTGCCTTTGACAGCCGCACGCTCCATGTATCAGCCCTTTCATCGGCTGAAATTCAGCCAGACTTCGTCCTATGTCGATCAAATGCGTGCCGGGACGAATACTTTGTCGAGCAGCGTGGCAAAAAGGCACTCTGCGTCATGTATCAGGATACAGACTTTGGTAAGGACGTCTTAGCCGGTGTGTCTCTGCAGGCCGAGGCGGAAGGATTAAAGATTGTCGCGACCACCGCCCATAAGCCTACCGATACCGACTTTACCGCAGCGGTGACGAAGTTGCGTGAAGCCAAATGCGATCTGCTTGAGCTGGGTACCATTGTTCGCGATACCATGATCATTATCTCGACGGTGAAGAAGGCAGGATGGGACGTCCATTTGCTAGGACAGGCGGCGTCATACGATACGGCAGTCGCAACGGCACCAGGCGGCACGGGCAAAGGTTTCTTTTTGATTTCAACGCTCTATGTCTATCCAGACGATCCACGCCCTGAAGTTCGTGACCTGATGGCCAGGTATCGCGCCAAATACGGGATCGACATGAATATATCGGCCAGACCGGCATCTCCGTGGCCCAGATTGCACTGGAAGCTCTTCGACGAGCGGGGCGGGATCTGACAGTGAATAGTCTAGTTACTGCAATGGAAAGCTTGCACAAATTCACTGACATGTACGGAAACACCTTCTCTTTCGGACCAAACAGCATCACGGCTCGACTAAAGCCTTTCTGGCAGTGGTCAAGGAGGGACGTTGGGTACCCGTTATCGATCAACCACTCGGCTATTGATAGCTGTTAGCTAATCTCCGACTTAAAGGGTGACGCCTCCCGTGAGGCCCAAGGGTGCCCTTGCGGTCCGACAATGCGGCGGCGCCGTATAATAGGTGGTCGGTGCCGCTGCGTGTTCATGCTTGGGGGCGACTGCCCGCAGCTCCTGATCGAATGTGGCGACGATAGGCTGTGCCGATGCGCAAGGTCGAGATAGCCGCATCGTAGATGCTGGCGCAAAGCGCTCCGCGAGACGCAGCGCCGCCAACCAAGCGTAGGTGGGTGCGGGTATCATATTCGCTGGTGATCGGCAATGAACCTGAGCTCGGCGAGCGACGCGTCAGGGTAGGTCGCGTCGCGCGGCTGTGTGGAAAGCGCTGGCGACTTCGTGTGAACGCCGGTGAGCAGTCATCAGGGCGACGCACGCTCGAAGATCCTGTCCAGCAGCTCATCGGTGGCTGGCGTTCTCTCGTCCGATGGACCAAGCTGAGGCGTCCAGTTCTCTCGTCCATTGTACCAAGCTGAGGCGTCGTCCAGTATGGCTTCTATTTTCCGGTCGCGGCTGGGTCTCATGGCACGCCCTTACCGGCTGGCCTTGGCGCACCGCGTCAGCCAGCCGAGTATCGGGCTCCGGGCGATGGTCTCTGGGTCGCAGTCGTGCGGTCGGCCACCACAGGACTTAACGGGCACAATGCCTCGAAGGCGCAGGCGCTGTTTCTGGCGTCCTACTGTGCCTCGGCGGCCCACTGGCAGGCCGATGGATATGGCATCTCGCGAGTTGCCGATGATCATCGCCCCGCACCGCCAGTCGTTAAGACCTCCGCCCGCAAATGCTGATATGTCCTCTGCTCACCTGCCCGCAGCTTCTGTCAGCGCCATGGTTCGTTAGAGAAACGGCAGGTAGGAATTGTGGCGCGTGAAACGCACGTGCTGGGCCGGTACAATGCTACAATTATCGATTTTGGCGTTTCCGGCGCGGAAACCTTGCGCTGGCCGTGGCGTTAGTGTCGCGCATGTCCGACCGGGAACCCCAGATCGAGACCGCGACCAAAGCCCGGCAGGGCGAAAACCCGGTGTCGTCCGTTGGGTGCTGGGCATTTCCTGACCCTTGCCGTCCTCGCGATGGTGTTTGCGTTTCTGTTCTGAAGGAACCCGTGGGGCTTGAGCCGCACGTTGCCGCGGCCCACCCACGTTGGCCCTGCCGCCCGAGTATTTGGGGAAAGGCTTGGTCCGCATGCGGACGACCCACTTCTCCGCAGGCGATGGCTGTCTGCAACGCGCGCGGTCCACGCGTGGCACGCTACTGAGGGAGCCGCTGCTACCCACCAACGGACGACGAGCGGGTCAGCTCCTGTATATTTGAACTCCAGTAGCGCCCTCAGGTCCTCGAGTGATCCAACAGTTTCGTTCGCCTCGTTGACGGACGAATCTTCGTTGCGCGCGAGCCGGTCGCGATCGAGATGAACCACGAGGGCTGTAGGAGAGCAATCCAAGGAAATGATAACTTCTCACCTATCCCCAGGAACCCGCCGAAGCTGAAGACGCGAAAGCGACCTACCAGTTCGGCCCGTCTGGCAGCACACAATCGAGTAACACCATTCACCCGCGTCCTTTCGCTGCCCGCGCTTGCCCGCGTGGCTTCTTTCCGCCACAGAAGCTGATCGCGCCCTTGCGGGGCGCGATGCGGCTGCTTTACCACCGAGCTTGCCGCCCTTGCGCGAAGGTATAACGGTTAACCGGCGCACCGCGTCCTCTGCATCCACGAAGTAGCCGTTGAAGCAGGACGACTGATTGGCGGCGGCCTGGGTGGCCGTAAAGAGCTGGGCTACCAGCGACGTTGGAGATCGCCCGACCGGCGGAGCTTACCGCCGAAGAGATCGAGGATGTGGCGAAGGCCACGACCAAAACTGAGGCAAGCGCCAAGGCAAGAAAGCCATGCACCGTGTCACGAAAGAAGACCTCGTCGGTGTGTAGGCCGGCCCATTTGGTGCGCAGTCGCCCGGAGATGTAGCCGCCGCGTCCGACGAGAGCCATTGCACGATGATGAGCCATACCGCGGCGAGGAGAGTGAAGGTCGTCGCAGACGGATTTAGCGCCGTCCACCGTGAGACGGATGAAAGGCCGATCCCGGATCCCCAACGCCACGAGAAGCAAGGTGACGGCTGCCAAAGCGCCGCCCATAATGGCCGCCAGGGATACAGCCAATTGTGAGCCGGAGTATTCATCTGCGATCACTACTCGGCCGCCAGTTTCAGCTACGAGCCATTGCACATGCTCCCGCCAGAGAAGCACCAGAAGGATAATGATCGGGATCTGTATGCCGAGCAGCCAGAGAAGAATAGCGGCGCCAGCTCGTTCCCTTATCATCATGTCTCGGCCGACAGCCGCCGTCTTCGCCAGCTCCGTGGGACTGCCACCGTCCTTGCGATCCTGCAGGCCGCTTGAGGGTCTCTCGCAACGTTCTCACGGCGTGACCCCCGGTTGGCCACCGCCGAACCCGGCCTACGTGTCTGCTAGTTACATCACACCGCTGACGCGCTTGCCTTCAGAGGATAGCCGCAGACTACGGGCGCGTTTGAAAGGCAAACAGGGCTACCAGCATCAGAACGCCTCCGACGGCCTGCACAGGCGTCAGAACTTCGCCGAGCAGAGCCATACTGGCCAGCGTGGTGACCAGCGGTTCCAAATTCATGATCAGCGCCGTGCGAAATTAACGGATGCGGGTGACGGAGACGAAAATCAGCAGAACCGATAGCGTGCTGGTCAGAGTCATGCCGGCGAAGGCACCCCAACCAACCAGGCTTTCCGGCGCATTCCACGTCTGCGTCAGCACCGATGCCAGTAGAAAGATCAGGGCCGATGGTGCTAGCGAATACCAAGTGTTTAGCCGCGCGTCAGTGGCGTGCAGGCTATGGCGCGTGATCAGCAGAGTCACCACGCGCAGCACCGCCGCAAATAACGCACTTGCGACGCCGAGTATTTCGACGTCACCCAGGCGCACACCCAGCATCATTGCCAGCCCTACAAGCGCCGCGATGGCCGCTAGCAGGCCGCGTAACCCGACCCGGTCAATTCCAGTAGCTGCCCCTGCGAGTCCGGTGAGCAACGGATACACGAAGTAGGTCAGTATGGCGATGGACAGCGGCAGCAACTGGATCGCCAGCAATAGGCCGAACATATTGGCGGCAAACATCACGCCGATGGCCAACGACACGATCCACTCCCGCCTGGTATGCGGGCGCGATGGAGGTGCATGGCGTAGCCAGAACCAGAAGAACAGTGTCGTCAGCAGCCCCCGCGCGGTGACGAACGACAGCACATCCATGCCATCGTTGAAGACGATTTTCCCAAACACATCGGCAGCGCTGAACGAGAGCGCCGAGGCGACGCCGGGCAGAAGGCCGGTTCGGCGCGTCTCAGCCGACAGGCTCCGCCGAGACGGTGTATGGTGCTCTGCCACCAACGGGAGATGACCTATGCTGAAAATCGAACCTTATGCCGCACCGGACGTCTACGATCCTCCAATGTATTCTCAGGCAGTCAAGGTGACCGGCACCGAGACGATTCTGTTCATTGCCGGCCAAGTCGCCTATGGCCCCGAAGGGACTCCCATACACGCGGGCGATTTCAGGGCGCAGGCGCGGGCGGCACTGCAATGCCTAAAGGCACAGGTCGAGGCCGGCGGCGGCACGATGGCCAATATCGTCAAGGTGAATACCTACCTGACCGATATCCGGCATCGCGCCGATTATGGCCCGATTCGCGAGGAGTTCTTCGGAAAGAAGATGCCGGCGCATACACTCGTCGCGGTCACGGCGCTCGCAGCACCCGAGTTCCTCATTGAGATCGAGGCGGTCGCCGTGTTGTAG
>CAVZNH010000042.1:0-19065 GCA_963776505.1 uncultured Alphaproteobacteria bacterium | reverse complement strand
CGCCGCCCTACCACCCTACCGCGTAGGCCGTGCGACGCGGATCAGCCCCGGCCCACTTCACGCCGGTCCGCAGATCGGCCTGGATAGTGCACACCGACCCAGCCAGATACTTCCGCTCCGGCCACCGTTCCACTCGATGGCCCAGCCGCTCCAGCGCCTCGCACGTCGCCGCACCGACGTCCTCCTCGACGCACAGATGCCCCGGCCGGTACGAATGCGGCAGCGACAACTCCGGCCACGAGTAGCTGGCGAACCGCGGTGCCTCGCACGCTGATTGGGGGTCCAACCCGAACACCGCCTGATTGAGGAACACCTGCACCATCGCCTGGCCCAGCACTTCGCTGCCCGGCGAGCCGAACGGCATTACCAACTCGCCCGGCCGGATCGCGATCGCAGGATTGGCCGACATGCGCGGTCGCCTCCCAGCCCCCACGCGCGCCGGGTGATCAGGCCCGGTGTAGCCACGCGAGCCCCACATGGAGACGGTGATGCCGGTACCCGGCACCACAGGCCCGGAAATCGTCGGATCGCTCGGCGTCGCGGCGAAGACATTGCCATGGCCGTCGGCAACGCACAGGAACGACGTCTCCGGCTTCGTCGCGGCAATCTCCAGGGGTGGCCCGGCGGAAGGATCGGGCCGCCAGGCCGGGATCGAAACGCCGCCGACCTCGCCCGCCGGCGGCATACCGGGCCATGCCTTCGCCGGATCGATCCGCGCGCGCCGCTGCGCGGCGTAGTCGTCCGACAACAGCACTTCGAGCGGCACATCGACAAAATCCGGATCGCCGAAATAGACCTCGCGGTCGGCCGCGGCGAGCTTCAGCGCCTCGGTCACCGCGTGGATGTAGCCGGCCGAATTGTGGCCCGCGTCACGCAGGTCCATGCCCGCCAGGATGTTCAGCGCCTCCAGGACCATCGGCCCCTGCGACCAGGGTCCGCAGCCATAGATATCGAAGCCACCAAACCGGATTCGGCACGGCGATTCGACAGGACTACGGAACCCGGCGAGATCATCCTCGGTCAGCCAGCCGCCATTCTCCGCCTGATGGCGCAGGATCGCGCGCGCGATGTCGCCTCGATAGAACGCGTCACGCGCCGCCTTCAGGCCGGCAAGGCGATCGCCATTCGCGTGCGCCCGCTCCTCATCCGCCATGTATTGCAGCGTGCGCCCGAGATCGCTCTGCACGAAAATCTCGCCCACCTCAGGCGGGCGTCCGCCGGGCAGGAAGACCGCCGCCGTGCCCGGCCATTGCGAAAAATCGTTCTGCCGGACGGCGAGCTGTTCGGCCAGGAACGGATAGGTCGGGAACCCATCGCGCGCGAAGCGGATCGCCGCCGCGGCCACCTCGCCGAACGACATCGTCCCAAAGCGCGCCAGTGCGGTGATCCAGATGCTCGGCGCCGCTGGAACCACGGTGTGCAGCAGCCCCTCGGGGATGCGTCCGCCAAAGTTCCGATGAAAATGCTCGACGTTGGCAGCCTTCGGCCAGACACCGACGCCGCTGATTACATGGGTTTCGGCGCTTTCGCCCAGATGGATCATCACCGGCGCGACGCCGCCGAAACCGACGAACTCGCTTTCCAGCACATCGATCGCGAGGCCGGTTGCGACGCCCGCATCGACCGCGTTGCCGCCCGCCTCCAGCACCTGCAGGCCGGCGAGCGATGCGTAGTAGTGCCCCGATACCACCGCATGGCGTCGCGCCATCACATTGGGACGGCGCGACCGTCCCGGGCCGAACAGATAGGCCGGGTCGAGCAACCGCCTAACCCGGCTGCTTGTCCTTATCGCCCGACAGCGACAGCGGCACCCACTGCAACCCGTCCTGACGCTGGATCAGCATCAGCACCGACTTGCGGTTCTCCTTCTTCACGGTGTCCACCTTCTGCTGCACGTCAGCCGGTGACGTTACCTCACCCTGCTGCACCTCGACGATGACATCGCCGGCCTTCAGGCCACGGTCCGCCGCGGAACTGTTCGGTGCGACATCGGTGATCACCACGCCCTTCTGGTCGGCGCCGAGGGAGAACTTGTCCTTCATCTCCTGGGTGATCGGCGCAAGCTTCACGCCAAGACCCGAAATCTCGGTCGGCTTCTGCCCCTTGTCGGCAGGCGTCGCGGCGGCGACCTGCACGTCGTCCGGCTTCTCGGCCAGCGTCGCCTGCACCGTGACCTGCTTGCCGTCGCGCCACAGCAGTACCGGCACCGACTGGCCCACTTCAGAGTCGGCCACGATCCGCGGCAACGACCGCATCTCCTTCACGTCCTGGTTGTTGAACTTCAGGATGATGTCGCCGTTGTGGATCTTCGCCTTGTCGGCCGGTCCACCGTCGTTCACGCCCGCCACCATGGCGCCGGTCGCATCCTTCAGGCCGAGACTTTCGGCGATGTCAGGCGTCACCTGCTGGATGCGGACGCCGAGCCAGCCGCGGCGCGGATGGCCGAAGTCCTTCAACTGCGCCACGACCGCCTTGACCATGTTGGCCGGAATTGAGAAGCCGATGCCGATAGACCCGCCCGACGGCGAATAGATTGCGGTGTTCATCCCGATCACCTGGCCGTCCATGTTGAACAGCGGGCCGCCTGAGTTGCCGCGGTTGATGGCCGCGTCGGTCTGAATGAAATCGTCATACGGCCCCTGGCGAATGTCGCGTCCGCGTGCGGAAACGATGCCTGCTGTCACCGTGCCGCCAAGACCGAACGGGTTACCAATCGCCAGCACCCAGTCACCCACACGTTCCGTATCCGAATCACCGAACTGTACCGCCGGCAGCGGCTTGTCTGGCTTCACCTGCAGCAGCGCGATGTCGCCGGTCTCGTCGCGGCCAAGCACCTTGGCCTTGAGCGAGGTGTTGTCCTGGAGGGTGACCGTGATCTCATCGGCGCCGTCGATCACGTGGTTATTGGTTACCACCAGTCCGGACGGATCGATGATGAAGCCCGAGCCCAGGCTCTGCATGCGCCGCTCCGGCGGGGTCGGTTGATTGTCGCCATTGCCGCCCTGGCCACCAGGACCACCCGGACGATTGCGGTTGAGGAAATCCTTGAAGAACTGCTCGAACGGCGATCCGGGCGGGAACATCGGGATTTCCGGCCCAGCGCCGGGGCCACCGGCCCGAGCCTGCATCGCCTGGGTGGATGAGATGTTGACCACCGCCGGCAACAGCTTCGCTGCCAGCTCCGCAAAGCTGTCCGGAGCAGACCTGGCAAAGGCCGGCGCGGATGGCGCGCCGGCGGCGAGCGGCGCGGCCAACGCCACGGCGAGGGCCACGGTCGCGACGGATGAGCAGCGGATCAGGCGCATGGGCGAGAATTCCTTAGCGGATTGGCCGGATATGGCCCGGCGCCCGGCGGCTGGCAACTAGGGACCTGCCGGGGTCGGCGGAGACTGAAGATACCGCAGAAAATCGTTGTCCGGAGTAAGCACCAGGCGAGATGCACCCGATTCGAATGAATCCCGGTAAGCCTGCAAGGTCCGCCAGGCGGAATAGAAGTTCACATCCTGCGAATAGGCCTTCGCCGAGATACGAGTGGCCTCCGCCTCGCCCTCGCCCCGCAGCTTGTCCGCCGTGGCGCGGGCCTCTGCCAGCAATACCGTGCGGTCGCGTTCCGCATCGGCCCGGATCTTGGCTGAAGCTTCCGCGCCCTCGGCTCGCTGCTGGGCGGCGATACGTTGCCGCTCAGACTGCATGCGCGACAGGATCGCCTGCGTGTTCTCCGGTGGCAGGTCGGCACGACGAATTCGCACGTCTTCGATCGACACACCGAACTCCGGCATCTCCGCGTTCACCTGGTCGCGAATGCTCGCCATGATGCGTTCGCGATCAGCCGACAACACATCCAGCAACTGATTGTTGCCCAGCACGCGGCGCAGGCTCGCGGTGACAATGGAATTCAGCCGGCCCTGGATGGCGAACTGCCCAGGTCCGACCGCCTGATAATATCTCAGCGGATCGGTGATCCTGTACACGGCGAAGCTGTCGACTATCAGTCGACGCTGATCGCCCAGGATGACCTCCTCGCCTGGCAGCTCGACGCTGAGCAGGCGCTTGTCGAATTCGATGAGGCTCTGCACGAAGGGAAGCTTCGCCTTCAGGCCAGGATCCCTGATCTGCCGCACGACCTCGCCAAACTGGGTGACCAGCACCTGTTCGGTCTGATCAACGGTGAACAGCGACCCGTTCACCAGCACGAACAGGACCACCAACAATGCGATCAGCGCGATCAGAGGGCGGCTCATCGCGACGCTCCCGGCTGACCCTGCGATGGGCCAGGGGATGCCGCGGTGGAAGGCGAGCTTCCCGGCGCTGCCGGCCTCGGCGCGCCCGGCGCCGGCAGACTGAGCGGCAGGAACGGCACCAGGCCCTTCAGCTTGTCATCCACCACCAGCGTCGGCGATCGCGTCAGGATGTCCTGCATCGTCTCGATGTACATACGCCGCAGCGTCACGTCCTTCGCCTGCTGGTATTGCGCGAACACCGACAGGAAGCGCTGCGTCTGGCCGGTCGCCTGGGCGATCGACGCCTGTTTCGCACCCTGCCCCTCGGCGACGATGCGCGCCGCATCGCCCCTCGCGCGCGGCACGATGTCGTTTCGGTAGGCCTCGGCCTCGTTGCGCATGCGCTCGGCGTCCGTGTTGGCGCGCTGTACGTCGCGGAAGCTTTCGATCACCGCATCGGGCGGATCGACCCGCTGCAACTGTACCTGGGTTATGTCGATGCCGGCGTGGTAGCGGTCGAGGATCTGCTGTGTCTGATTGTGCACGTCGGTCTCGATCTGCGCACGCAACTGGGTCAGTGCCGGCTGGATCGGCGTGCGGCCGATCACCTCGCGGATCGAACTCTCAGCGATCGCCTTCACCAGATTGTCCGGGTCGCGCGTGCTGAACAGGTAATCGGCGGGATTCGGCTTGATCTTCCAGAACACGGTCAGATTGATGTCGATGATATTCTCGTCGCCGGTCAGCATCAGGCTTTCGTTCGGCATGTCGCGTCCGCCCGGCTCGCCGCCGGTAACGCTGGTCTGTGCCGCGCCTGAGCGAAAGCCGATCTCGGTGCGATTGATCCGCGTCACCGCCGGAAGCAGGGCATGCTCGATCGGCCAGGGATAGTGCCAGTTGAGGCCGGGCTGCGTGACCCGGTTAAACGCGCCGAAGCGCATGACGACACCGAGCTCGTCCGGCTGCACGCGGTAGATGCCGCTGGCGAGCCACAGCGCCACGACGGCAAGACCGATCAGAGCGAGGCCGCGCCCGCTGGTGAAACCGCCGCGCGGTCCCCGACCGCCAAGGATGGAGCGGATATAGGCTTGAATTCTGGCGATGACCGCATCGAGGTCCGGCAGCGGGCCCGGGCCGCCCGGACGTCCGCCGAATGGTCCGCCGGGACCGCCGCCCCAGGGTCCGCCGCCACCAGGCGGCCGCTGTCCGCCGCCACTTCCACCGGAGCTGCCGCCCGGCGACCCCCATGGGCTCGGGCCACCACTGTTCGAAGACATACGGGCGTTCCTGTGCGATCTCGGCCGCGATGGGCGTTGGCGGATCGACCGCCCTTCGCCATATCCACGCGACAGGCGGCATCACGGCGGCCTGCTTATCGACCGGCGGCAGGAGGTTTGCAAGCAGATGACGACGCCCCCGACGGCTGACGCTCTGCGCGACGCATTGCGCGCGATCAACGACCCCGCTTCCGGCAAGGACATCGTGACCGCCGGCCTGATCGAGGGGATCGAGCTGCGCGGCGGCCTCGTCCAGGTGGCGCTGCTGACCGATCGCGCGCACGCCGAGGCTATGGAGCCGGTGCGCCGCTCGGTGGAGGTGCTGCTGTCGCGCCTACCCGGCATCACCAACGCGACAGCGGTACTGACCGCGCACAAGGCACCGCCGCCGGCCTCGCCGACCACCGGACCTGGCCACGGCCAGAAGCCGCCACTGCTGCTGCCGCAGGTGAAGGCGATCGTCGCAGTGGCATCCGGCAAGGGCGGCGTCGGCAAATCGACGGTGGCGGTGAACCTCGCGGTGTCGCTCGCGCGGGCCGGCCACAAGACGGGATTGCTGGATGCCGACATCTACGGCCCGAGCCTGCCGCGCATGCTGGGCCTGTCGCGCAAGCCCGAGGTGCGGGGCGAGAAGATGATTCCGCTGCAGGCCTGGGGGCTCTCCTGCATGTCGATCGGCTTCCTGGTCGATGAGGAGACACCGATGATCTGGCGCGGCCCAATGGTGATGGGCGCGCTGGAGCAGATGATGGGTCAGGCCGAGTGGGGCGCGCTCGACATGTTGGTGGTCGATATGCCGCCAGGCACTGGCGACGCGCAGCTCACCATGGCGCAGCGGGTGGCGCTGACCGGTGCGGTGATCGTATCCACGCCGCAGGACATCGCGCTGGTCGACGCGCGACGTGGTGTGCGCATGTTCGAACGGGTGCGCGTGCCGGTGCTCGGGCTGGTCGAGAACATGAGTTTCTTCACCTGCCCGTCGTGCGGACATGTATCGCACATCTTCGGCCACGGCGGCGCGCGGCAGGAGGCGCAGCGACTCGGCACGGAGTTCCTGGGTGAGGTGCCGCTGCTGCTGGATATCCGCACGGCGTCGGATGCCGGCACGCCGATCACGGCGGCAGCCCCGGAAAGTGACGGCGCGAAGGCGTTCGCGGCACTGGCTGAGCGCGTGTGGGAGAAGGTGTCGGGTGTAGGGGCGGTGCGGGAGAGCGGACCGCGCATCGTCATCGAGTGACCGACGCTTCGTCGCGCCCGTCGGCTGGCCAGCCAGCGCCGGTCGATCAGCTATCCATCTTGCGCGACAGCCTGAGCCTGCGGTCGCTTGGAGGCTTCTTGCTGACCTCACCGCCCTCAATCGCTGTGTCGGGAGCCGCGGCAGGCTCCGGCTCCGCCGTCTGCACCTCGATTGGCAGCGCCGCAGCGGCCGCCTCGGCTCGCGCCTCGTAATCAGCGGCCATCGCCAGCAACCTTTGCCTTGAGGCTTCACGGTCGGTGACCGCGTCGGCCATCTCGCGAAAACGTGCCGCCTCCGAGCGCAGAAACTGAGGTGTCATAGAGGTCCCTTCAGGGTAGGCGCAGTCGCCCAAGGGCAGCCCGCGCGGAATCCGTCGTGTAACAGTGGAAGGACTGGATATGAGGCTGCCGCTCGCCAAGTGCAAGCTGCCCTCCGCAGCCCTCGGCTTGCGACGCCCATTTTCCATTGGGGCGGCGTGTCACAAGACTTCAAGCAGACCGGATGCTCTGCATGGCGCCGAATATCTTGTCGCCGCGAGAGTTTGCCGTGGCATGGATGACGAAAAGTCGCACCGTGAACCGAGCATCGTATTGCTGATTGTAGCTACGGGACGCATTCTTGCGCTGCACCCACCTTGGCACGATGAAGGTCAGTTCTGCCTTGAGCAGTGGGACTGGCGCTACCGGGCGACTTCCGCTCGAGTGCGGCCATCTCTTTGCTTGACATCCAGAAAAGTTTTGACGTGAGCTTACCCGCCGCGCCGAGAACTGCCGATCCAATAGAGTTGGCCGGCATAAGAAACGGAGAAAGCCCAATTCTACGGCGGCCAGAGCGGGTCACTGAGGAGCCTGATGGAGATGGCTATGCCGAGTAGGCGTTCCCTGGTGTCCTACGTGCTCGGATCGGCCGCCGTAACCGGCGGGCTGCTTGCGGTCAGCCGAGCCTCTGCCCGTTACATCACCCCGAAGTTCGTCGGCCTCGATGGATGGCTGAACACGAACGGCCCGCTGACCATGGCTGAGCTGCGTGGCAAGGTAGTATTGGTCGAGTTCTGCACTTACACCTGCATTAATTGGCGGCGTACATTACCCTACGTTAACCGCTGGCATTCGGAGTATGGGCCCCAAGGCCTGCAGATAATCGGCGTCCACACGCCCGAGTTCGGATTCGAACGCGTCCGTCCATATGTCGAGAGTGCCATCCGCGAGCTTGATGTACGCTACCCCATCGCCCAGGATAACGAGTTCCAAACTTGGCGCGCCTGGGACAACCAAGCCTGGCCGTCGTTCTATCTTCTGGACCGCGATGGACAGGTTCGTCTGGTTCGCGAAGGCGAGGGATATGCCCACGAGATGGAGCGCGCCATTCGCAGCCAGCTCGGCCTTGCGCGCGCCGGCTCGAGAGAACATCCAGCGGACGATGCTGACCTGTCCCGCATTGGCACACCAGAAATCTACTTCGGATCCCTGCATCCCACGCCGCAGGACCGCGCACAGTCGCCTCGGCAGGGCGAGGCAGCCTACGCCTTCGCCAGACTCAACGGTCCCAAACTGAACGAGTACCAACTGGATGGAAATTGGGCGCGCGGTGAGGAACCGCTGGTCCTTAGCTCGCCGCGCGGCAGGGTTCGCCTGCGCTTCTCGGCGGCAAAGCTGTATGTAATCGCTGGTGCGCCCCAGCCCGCGCCGGTACGCGTCAGCATCGACGGGGGCAAGGAACGTACGATCGAGGTCAACATGCCAACACTCTACACGCTGCTCGATAGCGATGCTTACGGTGAGCATTTGCTCGAACTCGAGTGTACGACCCCGGGCTTGTCGCTGTTCAGCGCGACATTCGGTTAGCCGGGCACCGCACGCGTCCCGCACCCTTCAGCCGATTATATTGGCGTCTTCAGGAGGTCATCATGCTGCTCGCCCTTTGCGTGCATCATCCTCTCCTTTACTTCGTCTCACTGAACGATCCATCGTCTCGACCCACGCGTCACGACCGCATCTGCCGGCGCAAGGCATTGCCACCGATTTCCCGCGACCGCACGTCCTTCAGTTCGACGGCTTGTCGATCACATCGATCGAGCGCACTTCGTCCGGCTCACCGTTGTAGATCACCAGCGACACCGTCTCGGTGCCGATGAACGCACTGTGCGGCTTGCCCTTCGGATTGAGCCCGTAATCGCCCTCGGCGCGCAGCCGTTCACCCGACTTCGTGCCGCGCCCACCCTCGAGCCCGAAGATGTGCTCATCCGACAGCGCCACGGCAACAATACGGATCACCTTGCCCTCCGGCGGCGTGAACCGCACCAGCCAGGCAATCCCGCCGCCCTCCGCGCGCCGATCGCTGAGAACCTTGAGTTGCACAACCTCCCGGCCCTCAAACACGGCACCCGCGCCATAGAACGGCGAGCCAGGAATCCAGTCCATTTCCTCAGTATTCAGTCTGATCGATTGCATCGCATTCCCTCTCATCAAACTGCGAACGTCTTGCGCATGAAGATCCGCTCCACGCCGGGCGCGCTGGCGATACGGCCGAATTCCTCCCAGCCGTGGCGCGCATAGAATTCCGGTGCCTGGAAGTTGACGGTCACCAGTGTGGCCGCCCGGCACCCGCGCCGGATGGCCTCCTCCTCCGCCATGCGCAGCGCCCGGCTGCCGATGCCGCCGCCGCGCAGCTTCTTTGGCAGATAGAACAGGTCGAGGAAGAACAGCCCCATCGACGTCCGGCCAAGCAGCCCGCCGGCAAGCTCGCCGGTATCAGGGTCGTGCACCGTCACGGCCAGTGCGCGCCAATCGCGCAGGCGCGACATTTCCGCGTTGTGCTCGGCCAGGCCCTCATCGAGCACAGCCTCGAGACGTGGATCCGGAGTATCCGTGAGGGTAATCATGGTGCTCCCCTGCGTCGGTTGAGGCGGATAATGCCGGATGGCCACTGACAGCGTTCTGTCAGTAGTCTTCGCGCCCATGCGCCGCTCCGATCGGCTGTTCGACATCATCCAGCGCCTGCGCACGGCACGTGGCCCGACCACCGCCGCGGCGCTGGCGGATGAACTCGAAGTGACCGTGCGGACCGTCTATCGCGACGTGGCCACGTTGCAGGCGCGCCGCGTGCCGATCGAGGGTGCGCCGGCATCGGCTACATGCTGCGACGCGGCTTCGACCTGCCGCCGCTGATGTTCACCACCGAGGAGATCGAGGCGATCGTCGTCGGCGCACGGCTGGTCGCGCGCACCGGCGATCCCAGCCTTCACGACGCGGCCGAGAGCGTGCTGTCGAAGGTGACGGTGGTCCTGCCCGAGGCACTGCGCGCGCAACTGGCCACTGCACCGATCTTCGTTTCCACCTCTGGCGCGCCTGTGCCCGAGAGCATCGATCTCGCCGCGGTGCGCCAGGCCATCCGTGACGAACGCAAGCTGCATATCCTCTACGCCGACGAGAAAGGCACACGCACGCAGCGGACCATCTGGCCGATCGCGGTTGCCTACTACGTGCAGGCGACGTTGATCGGCGCATGGTGCGAGCTGCGGCAGGACTACCGGCATTTCCGTGCCGACCGCATCAGCGAGATGACGGTGCTGGACGAGTGCTATCCGTCCGACAACGGCCGGCTGATGGCGGAATGGCTCGCGCTGCGGCAGAATGACAGCGAAGCGAGGGAGTAACGCCATGCCTGCCTATATGATCGTGCAGCTCAAAGTCACTGATCCTGACAAGTTCGCCCACTATCGCGAGGCTGTGCCCTCAGTCGTTGAGGCCTTCGGCGGCCGATACATCGTGCGCGGCTCTCCCGTCGAGGTGCTGGAAGGCAGCCATGACGGCCGGCGTCTCGTGCTCTTCGAGTTCCCCTCCGTTGAGGCGATCAAGAAATTCTGGCACTCGCCGGAGTATGCGAAGGTGAAGCCGCTGCGGGACAATGCCGCGGAGGTTGACGCATGGGTGGTCGCCGGCGTTTAGCCCGTCGAATTTACATGGTTGGAAGTTAGCAATGTCGGACGACATCCAGGTCGCAGTGGACGCGGCGGGCATCGCCGTGGTGACGCTGAACCGGCCCGAGAAGCGCAACGTCGTGTCGCTGGCGATGTGGCGCGGCCTGGGCGAGATCTACCGCGGCTTCGCGCAACGCAGCGACGTCCGCGTGGTGATCCTGACCGGCGCCGGCGGGCATTTCTGCGGCGGCGCCGACATCTCCGAGTTCTCCAAGGTGCGGAACACCGTGGAAGACGCCCGCGTCTACGGCGAGGCGGGCCGAGCGGCCACGCGGGCGATCATCGACCTGCCGCAGCCGACGATTGCCGCGGTGCATGGCTACGGCGTGGGCGGCGGTTGCGGGCTGGCGTTGGCCTGCGATCTGCGCGTGGGCGACGCGACGACGCAGATGGGCATCCCGGCCGCGCGGCTGTCCATCGTCTACGGCACGCTGGACTGCAGCCTGCTGCTGCGCGCCGTCGGGTTGGCGAAGGCCAAGCTGGTGCTCTACTCGGGCCGGTATTTCCCGCTGGACGACTGCCGCTCGATGGGACTGATCGACGTGGTGTCGGAGCAGGGCGCGCTCCCCGGCGCGCATGCACTGGCGCAGGAACTGTGCACCCGCGCGCCGTTGTCGCAGCGCGGCGCCAAGGTGGTGCTCGAGGCGCTGGATCGCGGCGAGGTGGAGCAGCGCGCCGCGGAGATCGCCGCGTTGCAGGAGGCGGCGGTGAACAGCGAGGACTACCGCGAGGCGCGCCAGGCATTCCTGGAGAAGCGCACGCCGGTGTTCAAGGGACGCTGACGATGGATGCGCAGTTCCAGCCGCTGGACCGCACGAAGTTCCGCGATCCGTTGCTCACCGCCAAGGGCGAGACCCGCGCGCAGGTGGCGCTGCGTTCGCTCGATACGCTGTGGTTCAACACCGGCACGCTGTGCAATCTGACCTGCCGCAACTGCTACATCGAGTCGTCGCCGCGCAATGACCGGCTGGCCTACCTGACGCGGCGACGAGGTGCGCGACTATCTCGACGAGATCGCGCGCGACGGGCTGCCGACGCGGCTGATCGGTTTCACCGGCGGCGAGCCGTTCATGAACCCCGACATCATCGCGATGCTGCGAGACGTGCTGTCGCGCGGCTTCGACGCTCTGGTGCTGACCAACGCGATGAAGCCGATGCGCAAGCTGCGGCCGCAGCTATTGGCGTTGCGCGAGTCCTATGGCGCTCGGCTGCGCATCCGCGTGTCGCTCGATCACTACGCGCCTGAGGTGCACGAGGCGGAGCGCGGACGGCGAAGCTGGGGACCGACGATCGATGGCCTGGTCTGGCTGGCGCGCAACGGGTTTGCCCTCGACGTCGCCGGCCGGCGCTTCTCCGGCGAGCCGGAGGCAGAACTGCGCGCCGGCTTCGCACGGCTCTTCGCCGAACTCGATGTGCCGATCGATGCGGCCGATCCGGTGCGGCTGATGCTGTTCCCGGAGATGGACGCGCAGCGCGACGTGCCGGAGATCACCACCGCATGCTGGAGCATTCTGCACAAGTCACCGGATGACGTGATGTGCGCCTCCGCCCGCATGGTGGTGAAGCGCAAGGACGCGGCAACGCCCACGGTGCTGGCCTGCACATTGCTCGCATACGATAAGCAGTTCGAGCTTGGCCGCACGCTGGCCGAGGCGGCGCGGCCCGTTTCACTCAATCATCCCTATTGCGCTTCGTTCTGCGTACTCGGCGGAGCGGCCTGCAGCCGCTGACGCGTCACGCGTGACCGGCGGCGCCCGACAGCAGCAGCGGATCGATGTTCAGCTTGCCCAGCGCGCGGCGCCACTTCGTGTCGTGGTCGCCGTCGAACACGATGGTCTCGTCCGCGGGCACCGACAGCCACGCATTCTGCTGAATCTCGGCGTCGAGCTGGCCCGGCCCCCAGCCGGCATAACCCAGCGCCAGCAGACCCTCGCGCGGTCCGCGGCCCTCGGCGATCGCCTTCAGCACGTCGAGGCTGGCGGTCAGTGCCACCGTGTCATCGACCCGCAGGCTGCCCTCGCCGGTCCAGTCCGTGGTGTGCAGCACGAAGCCGCGCGCGTTGTCCATCGGCCCGCCAGCGCACAGCGGTATCCGGCGGGCCGGCGGCACGGGCGCCACCTCGAGCTGCCGCAGCAGATCGTCGAACCTGGGACGCTGCAGCGGGCGATTGAGCACCAGGCCCATCGCACCTTCCGGCGTATGGGCGCAGAGATAGATGACGCTCTGGGAAAAGCGCGGATCCTCCATCGCCGGCATCGCGATCAGCAACTGCCCGGTCAGGAAATCGGCAGCGGACGGACGGCCCGTGGATTTGCGCCTCTGAACCATGATGGTGAATCTGGTCCTGTCGGCACGCGCTGTGCAAGCGCCTTGCTGGGGTGGCGTGACTCCGACTGCGCCTGGGGCTAGGAGTCGCGGGCTGACAAGCCAGAGGGGAGCAAAGAGCCAATGACGATCAAGGTCGGTGATCAGATTCCATCCATGAAGTTGATGATGGGCACCCCGGATGGGCCCAAGGAGACCTCGACCGACGAAGTCTTCAAGGGCAAGAAGGTGGTATTGTTCGCGGTACCGGGAGCCTTCACGCCAACCTGCAGCGTCAAGCACCTGCCGAGCTTCGTGCAGAACGCGGATGCCCTTAAGGGGAAGGGCGTTGACACGATCGCGTGCATCGCGGTGAACGACGCGTTCGTGATGGCGGCCTGGGGCAAGGAGCAGGGAGTGGACGGCAAGATCACGATGCTGGCCGACGGATCAGCGGCATTCACCAAGGCACTCGGCCTCGAGCTGGACCTGATGGCGCGCGGCATGGGAACCAGAAGCCAGCGCTACGCACTGATCGCGCAGGACGGCAAGGTGACGCATCTCGCCGTCGAGGCACCTGGCGGCTTCGAGGTCAGCAAGGCGGAATTGATCCTGGCCCATCTCTGATCGCTCAACGGCGCGACGAAGGCGGGCGGCACAAAGACTCATTCGAAGTCCGCCCGCATCACCCCTTCGGCAGATTGCGCTCCAACTCGGCCAGCCAGGCGTTGGCGTTGCCGTCGGATGGCGCGCGCCAGTCGCCACGCGGCGAAAGCGAGCCACCGGCGCTCACCTTCGGTCCGTTCGGCATGGCCGAGCGCTTGAACTGGCTGAACGCAAAGAACCGGCGCAGGAACACCTCCAGCCATTTGCGGATCGTCGCAAGGTCGTAGCTGCCACGCCGATCGGGGGGAAAACCCGGCGGCCAGTCGCCCTTCGCCACATCGCCCCAGGCATGCAGCGCGAGGAACGCGATCTTCGACGGCACCATGCCGTGGCGCAGCGTGTAGTACAGATTGAAATCCTGCAGCGCATACGGGCCGATATATGCCTCGGTGCTCTGCGGCGTTTCGCCTTCCTTTGTCGGCACCAGTTCAGGCGTGATCTCGGTGGCGAGGATCGCGTCCAGCGTCGTACCAACATCCGGCTCGAACTGGCGCGAACTGATCACCCAGCGGATCAGATGCTGGATCAACGTCTTCGGCACGCCGGCATTGACGTTGTAGTGCGCCATCTGGTCGCCGACGCCATAGGTGCACCAGCCGAGCGCCAGCTCCGACAGATCGCCGGTGCCGATAACGATGCCACCGTGGTGGTTCGCCAAACGGAACAGGTAGTCGGTGCGCAACCCGGCCTGCACGTTCTCGAATGTCAGGTCATAGACCGGCTTGCCCTGTGCGAAAGGATGGCCGATGTCGCCAAGCATGCGCTTTGCCGCGGGGCGGATATCCAACTCCTGCCAGGTCACCCCGAGCGATTCCATCAGACGGATCGCATTCGCCTTGGTGTGCGCCGAGGTGGCGAAGCCGGGCATCGTGTAGGCAAGGATATTGCCTCGCGGCAGCCCGAGCAGATCGAGTGCTCGACTGCACACGATCAGCGCATGGGTGGAATCGAGCCCGCCCGACACACCGATCACCACCCGCTGGATGCCCGTCGCACGCAGCCGCTGCGCCAGGCCCGAGACCTGGATGTTGTAAGCCTCGTAGCAGTCCTGCTCCAGCCGCGCGGGATCGGCAGGAACGAAGGGATAGCGCTCGACCTTACGCTCCAGGCCGATATCGCCGCGCGGCGGATCCAACCTGAACGCAATGCGACGGAAGGTGTCTGGATTGCGGCGGCGATTGGTATCGAAGCTGCCCATCTGCATGCGCTCATGACGCAGCAGGTCCAGATCGATATCGGCCAGAGCGAATTGGCTGGAGGACGGGAAGCGCTCGGTCTCGGCCAATGTCGCGCCATTCTCGAAGATCGAGGCCTGACCATCCCAGGCGAGATCGGTGGTGGACTCGCCGGCACCCGCCGCAGCGTACAGGTAGGCCGCCACGCAGCGCGCCGATTGCGACGCGCACAACAGCCGCCGTGTCTCCGCCTTGCCGATCGTGATGTTGCTGGCCGACAGGTTGGCGAGCACGGTCGCTCCCGCCAGAGCGGCGTGCGAGCTGGGCGGGACCGGTATCCAGATGTCCTCACAGATCTCGGCATGCACCACGAGACCCGGCACGTCCTCGGCCGCGAACAGCAGGTCGGTACCGAATGGCGCGGTCAGTGCGCCGACGGCGATCTCCCCACCCACCATGCCGTCGCCCACTACGAAATGCCGCGGTTCGTAGAACTCGCGGTAGTTGGGCAAATGCACCTTGGGCACTACACCCAGCAGCCTGCCGCGATGGATCGCGAGCGCGCAGTTGTACAACGCGCCGGCATGGCGCAGCGGCGCGCCAACCAGCAGCACGCGGCAGCAGATCAGCCGAAGCTGCCACGAGCTCAGCGACAGCCTCCTCCACCGCATCGAGCAGCGCGGTCTGGTGCAGCAGATCGCTGATCGCGTAGCCCGAGACCCCGAGTTCCGGGAACACCGCCAGTGCCGCGCCTCTGGTGTGGCACGCGCGCGCCACCTCCAGGATTGCTGCCGCGTTGGCCGCGGGATCGGCCAGCGTGCAGCGCGTCGTGCAGGCCGCGACGCGGGCGAAGCCATGGCGGTAGATCGAGCGGAACTCGGTCGGGACGCCCATCAGAGCCCGTCACCCGCTTATGTTACACACGCAATATGGTGCATGGCAGCAGCGGCGTCATCCGGACCGGTGGCCGCCGAGGTCACGCCAGGGAAACCAAGCGCGGCAGACAGAATGTAGCGCCGCCGCAAGGCATGATCACCCGACGGCCGCCGACTTGCGGGCTTCCGTTGGCTCGGGCCGCGTCGCCTCACCGGCGGCCCGGTAGTCCAGCAGTGTCCGGCAGACCGCGGCCGGCGGCAGGCCGAGAGGCAGCAGGCTGCCGCGGCGCGTTGCACGGATCCGCTCCGCCGGAGCACCCAGGTCAAAGGCCACCACATCCAGCCCGGCCTGCCAGAGCTGTGTAAGCGTGTAGCTCCAGGTTTCCGGCCACAGGGCAGGCAGGAAGCCTAGGTCCGCATCCTGTGACCGGATCAGCTCGACGGCTTCGTCCTCCTCGTAGCGACCGGTGATATGGACATGACCAGTCTCGAGCAGACGCTTGTCGTCGGACGTGTGCCCCACCACAACGAACTCCAGCGCCAGCCGATGCGTCGCTACATGGCGGGCGCAGGCCAGCAGGATACTCGTAGCCCTTCTCGATGCCGATGGCGCCGACCACGACAACGCGCATGCGCAATCGTGTGACGCGGCGATCTGCCACCGGATGCGGCAGCGCGTCGTCCTCCCACGGCGTCACAACGCAGGTGAGCTCAGGGACGTAATGCCTCAGCCGGGCCGCGACATCATGGCTCGGCACGATGACCTGCCGCGCTGCGATGAGCACGGCGCGCGAACGCAGCCGCAGGCGCGACGGCCTGATATCCTCCTCGATATTGCCGCCAATGTCCGAGTAGCACGCTTCGCAGGCGTCCCCACCCGGCTCGCCGCAGTAGCGCTTGTCGGGACCGACCAGCGTGACGCGCGGGCAGACCCAGGCGTAGTCATGCACCACCACGTCGTATGGCACCTCCAACGCACTGGCGAGCCCTAGCATTGCCGGATCATGGCCAATGAAGTGATGCAGTTCGATGCTGGCGGGCTTGTCGCCGCGCAGGAGCGCATGAAGGTTGGCCAGGCCTTTTGCCGTGTCGAAGCGCAGGTTGGGAAAATCCTCGCCGGAGCCGTCCGCGAGCCCGCAGGCGGTGCGGCCATACACGTCGGTCGCGGGCGCCAGTACGATCGGCCGCACACCCGAAGCCGCGATTTCATGGCAGCGCTCCGCCACCCGCCGCTTCACGCCACCGGAACGCGCGTGGGTGATCAATATCACCGCACCCTTGCGCGAGCGTCGACGGCGCCAACGCAGCGCGTCCATACGGAAGCGCGGCTGTGCCAGCGGGTCGGCCAGGCGGAAGCTCGCGATCAGCCTGTCGTAGCCCGGATGCAGCCGATTCAGGATCGCCAGATTGCGGGCCATCAACTGCGCCTTGGCGCTGCCGAACGAGCCGGCGCCGGCATGCGCCACGAACAGGCCCGGCACGGCAACATGACGCCAACCGAGGTGGCGGGCGCGAATGCAAAAGTCATTCTCCTCGCTGTAGCCCTGGGCGAACAGATCCTCGCGAAACAACCCGACTTCCTTCACGCAGTCGCGCCGGAGATAGACGCAGAAGCCGTGTGTTGAGGGCACCTCCACCACCGCATCGCCGTTCGCGCGACGGGCCAGCCGATCGAGGCTCAGCGTGTCAGCTTCCTGTGGAACAGGATTGGGACCGTCCTGCCGCGGATAACTGAACACCGATGCATCATTCGAGAATGGCGTCGCTGTACCGACATCCGGGGCACTATAGACCGCATCGGCCAACCGCTCGGCCCAGCCTGGCGGCACCAGCGTATCGCTGTTCAGCAGAATGACGTCGCAGTCGCCAGCCGCGCGAATGCCCGCGTTTGCCGTGGCGGGAAAGCCGCGATTGCTTGGTTGACGGCGCAGCTCAATGCGGCCGCGTTCCGCAAGTCCGCGTAGCGCGTCGACCAGTTTGTCTTCGGGTGATGCATCCTCGACCACGATGCAGCGCGCCTCTGCCGGCAACGAGGCCAGCACGCTGTCGATGCAGGCGAGGGTCTGAGCATGGCCACGGAAGACCGGGATGACGACGGCGACACACGACGCCCGGACCGACCCTCTGGTAGCACGCCGCACTCCCACGATATCGGCCGGCACCGCGGGCAGACGCAGGTCGACAGCATTCGTAACCTGCCGGGAGGATGCAGGAAACAACCGTCGTGCCAACTCCGCGGCACCCGCCGCGCTGCGCTGGTCTGCCAGCGGATCGAGCGGACTCGCCGTACAAATGCCGGCCTTCGGCATCCTGCACCGCGATCGGTGCGAGCAATGTGCGAAGCCGGGACGCAGCGATATCGAGGCGCCGAGGGCGCGCGAGCGGTTTGGCGTGCTGCACCTCAGGTGCTGGGTCAACGGCGATGACGCGCTGCGTGGTGCCACGGGCATCCTGGATGGTGAGCACGGGGGCACGGTCCGGATCGTGCGGGAACCAGGCCCAGCCTGACAGGCCACCTTTTTCCGGAGTGACGAAACCCTCGACCTGTCTGATGACATATGCGTCGAGCGGGCTACCCAACAGTTCCCGCCCCTCCAGGCAGACCGAAATCTGCCTCGTGTGATGCCAGGCTTTTTCGGGCAACGGGTAGCTAGCGCGCAGGGGTTCGCCGTCGTGTTTTCGTCGTCGCGGTCGCACGCCGAGCGACAAACCATCGAGCCGGATCACCACCCGATTCAGGTCGCCGCCTCGCCGAACAGAGTCACGCGCAGGTGGCCGTCGGCCGATAGGGAGCACCAGCCAGCATCCGCCGTGCGCCGATGTGATGGCGTCCTGCAGACGGAGGTTGGTCGCGCCGCGCACGGGGCCGTGGCGGGACAGCAATTCCCTCAGGTCCTGGGCCGCGAGATCGTGTTCGCGCATGGCGTGGTGCGCCGCTGCCAACCCAAGCCAGGCCTCCTGCACGTCATCGCGATTGGCGACCAAGGCAAAGGCCTCAGTCGAACGCGGATCGTTCTGGCTAAGGCGCGCGGCGCCGATCGCGAGCGTGATCTCGCCGTCGGAGGGCGCAAGTCGCTGGGCATATTCGTAATGGCGCAGCGCGGCTGTCACGTCGCCGCATTGCAGTGCGGCAATGGCACGGTCGCAGGCATCCTTCGCCGCGCCACTTTGATTGGTGCTCACCCTCGTGTCGGCCTCTCGTCGCTGGCTGTGTCCCCGTGACGGCACGCTACCGACGCGCTGTTAATGAATTCTTGCCACGGCCAAAGCATCCAGCGGCAGTTTCCCCCTTTATTCAGAGCATATCGGGTCGATACACCAACAAATTGTGC
>CAVZNH010000041.1:0-20752 GCA_963776505.1 uncultured Alphaproteobacteria bacterium | reverse complement strand
GAGTCCTCTAAGATCCGCAGCACCTTGGGTGGCGCGGAGATCGGCCGCGAGCTCAGTCCGGTCGACCAAGCGCCCGATACATCTCCGTCAGGTACGGGCTCATGGGGACGCCGAGCGTCTCGCCGGTGGGTAAGCGATCCACCAGCCATCGCGTATAAAGCCGGTCAAGTGTCCCCTCGCTCGCCATGCGAGCAAAAGACTGCTTGACGAGATCGGAAAACGCCGGGTCGTTGCGCCGCAACGTGATCGCATACGGCTCGAACGACAGGTAGTCACCGACGATGGCGAAGCCGCGGCCATCGTGGTGTGTAGCGATGAAGCCAGCCAGCAGGATGTCGTCGGACGCGAACGCATCCGCCTTCCCCGCCACCAACAGATCGTATGCGGCATCCAGACTCGGCCGCTGTTCGACCTTTATCTCGGGGGTCACTCTGCTGGCCAGGCGTTGCATGACCTCGGCGTTGGTCGTGCCGGCGCTCACCGCGACCGTGCGACCGGCTAGGTCACGATACGAATTCACCCGCGCACGACCGCTTCCCTCCAAGGGGACCATCAGCTTGGTTCCACTCAGAAAGAACACCGGCGAGAAGGCGACCACCTCGGCGCGTTCGGCGTTGGCCGTGGTCGAGCCACACTCGAGATCGACGGCGCCGGAAATGACCTTCGGCAGCCGCTGATCCGCCGCGACCGGGACGTAAACGATGCGCACGCCGGTTTGCCACGCAGGCGCGTCAGCATCCAGCAGGTCGCGGTTCAACGTTCGTGCGACGTCCTCGGCAATGCCGTGACAGATGTCCAGCGAAAACCCAACCGGCTGCCCGGCCTTGTTCAGGAACGAGAATGGCAGCGAGCTGTCTCGGTAGCCAAGCAGGATGGTTCCGCGATCATTGATCGTCTTCAGGGTGCCGGAGAGCGGCGCACCCTCCTCCGCCAGGACGCTGCCGCCTGCCCAGACCGCGGCAAACGACAGGCAGGCGAGAGCGCGCAGACCCCTCATACCGGTTCCACTTCCATCTCCTCGATCATCGCCGCCGTATCGACATCGCTGATCAGTTGCCCCTCCCATTTCGCCACCACCGCCGTCGCCAGCGAATTGCCGATCACGTTGGTAGCCGACCGGCCCATGTCCAGGAACGTGTCGATGCCCATGATCAGCAGCAGTCCCTCTTCCGGCAGGTTGAACTGGCTGAGCGTCGCGGCGATCACCACCAGGGAGGCACGCGGCACGCCGGCAACGCCCTTGCTGGTCAGCATCAGCGTCAGCAGCATGGCGATCTGCGTGCCGAGGGTGAGCGGAATGTCGTAAGCCTGCGCGATGAACACGCTGGCGAACGTGCAGTACATCATCGTGCCATCGAGATTGAACGAGTACCCGAGTGGCAGGACGAAGCTCGAGATGTTGCGTGAGATCGGGAATTTCGCGAGCTGCTCCAACATCTTCGGATAGGCGGCTTCGGAACTGGCGGTGGAGAACGCGAGCAGGAAAGGCTCCCGCACCAGCAGGATCAGGCGTTTGACGCTGGGACCGAGCAGCAGGAACCCTACGAGGATCAGTATGAGCCACAGGCACAACAGACCGAAGTAGAATTTGCCCATGAACTTGGCGTAGTTGACGAGGATCCCCAGACCGTTCGTCGATATCGTCGCCGCCATGGCGCAGAACACCGCGAGCGGCGCCAGCTGCATCACATAGCCGGTCACCCTCAGTATGACATGCGACAGGCCTTCGATGCCGTCGAGCAGCAGCTTGGCACGCTCCCCCATGGCGGTGCAGGCCACTCCGAAGAAGATCGAGAACACGACGATCTGTAGGATTTCATTGTCCACCAATGGGCGAACCGCCGAATCCGGGAAGACGTGTTTGACGAAGCCGTCGAGTGTCATCGCGTGCGCGTCGATGCCCGAGCTCACGCCGCTGACGACTTTGTGGACGCCCAGGCCAGGCTGGAACAGGTCCACCAAAAACAGGCCAAGCGCCAGCGAGACCAGGGAGGCGCTGACGAACCACAGCATGGCCTTGCCGCCGACGCGCCCGACCGCCCCGGCATCCGACATGTGGCCGATTCCCACGACAAGGGTGGAAAAAACCAGGGGCCCGATGATCATCTTGATCAGGCGCAGAAAGATCGTGCTGCCAAACGATATGTAGGTGGCGAACAGCTTCCGGGTGGCTGGATCGGAATAGTGGTCGTGGATCAGTCCGCCTGCGGCGATTCCCAGCACCATCGCCACAATGATGTAGGTAGTCATTCGGCTCGATTTCATCGGTGCTCCATCCATTCGACCCCGTGTTGCAGTCATGTTGCAACTCCGGCAGGAGGTCATGCAACTGGCCGGCCCACCCGGCACAATCTGCCGCGCCGTTAACGGCAGGGTAAGCGCGACAGGTCATTCTCCGATCAACGGCAAGAGGCCGGGTTACTGGCGAATGAGCCAGGGACATGCGATGCGCGCCTGTTTCCAGGCGCGGGGGTGACGAAATGAAAGCCCTTATGGAAGGGCTGCGCGCATTGGGTCCCGCACGGCTCGCTGCGATGGGCGCTGTCGCGCTCGGCATGCTCGGCATGCTCGCGCTGATGGTGCTTCGCGGCGGCACCGAGCCGATGGCGCTGCTCTACGGTGACCTCGACCTTCGCGACGCCTCGCAGGTTGTGGATCAACTCGCGCGCCGCCACATCCAGTATCGCATCGCCGGCAACGGAAGCCAGTCATGGTCCCCGCCGACAATGTCGCCGAGGCACGGCTGGCGCTTGCCCACGAAGGCCTGCCCGCCGGCGGCTCCATCGGTTACGAGATCTTCGATCGCTCCGATGGCTTCGCGGCGACCGATTTCCAGCAGAAGATCAACGAGACCCGCGCGCTCGAGGGCGAGATCGCGCGGACCATCCGCGCGATGCGTGGTATCCGCGCCGTACGCGTGCATCTCGTTCTGCCGCGCCGCGAACCATTCGCGCGCGAGCGCCAGGACGCGCAGGCCAGTGTGATGCTCACCATGGCCGGCGTGGGGAGGCTGGATCACGAAGGCATCCAGGCCATCGTCAACCTCGTCGCGGCCGCGGTCCCGGTCTGCGGCCGCAGAACATCGCCATCGTTGATTTACGCGGCGACCTGCTGGCGCGCGCTGGCGAGCCGGTTGGACCCGCCGCGACCGCGCTCTCCACCGAGGAGGTCCGGCGCGCGACCGAATTGCAGCTTTCACATGCGGTCGAGGCGATGCTGGAGCCCAGTCTGGGCGCCGGCCACGTGCGTGCCGAGGCCGCGGTTCGCATGAGCTTCGACCGGTTGAACCAGACCGAGGAGCGCTACGATCCGGATGGCCAGGTGACGCGGAGTTCGCAGAGCGTCACCAGCAACTCGAAGAGCAGCGAACCCAACGGCACGGTGACAGTACAGAACAACCTGCCCAACGCCGATGCCGGGCGTGAGGCCGCGGGCACGCAGGAGGCTCGGCAGGAAGAAACCACCAACTACGAGATCAACAAGACGGTGCGCACTCTGATCCGCGAGCAGCCGCAGATCGATCACGTTAGCCTCGCGGTGATGGTGGATGGCACCGACAGCGTCGGCGCTGACGGCAAGCACACCTGGCAGCCACGCGCTGCCGAGGAGCTCGATCGCATCACCGGTCTGGTGAAGAGCGCAATCGGCTTCGACGAGAAGCGCGGGGACCACGTCGAGGTGGTGAGCATGCGCTTCACCAACGAGGACAGTTCGCCAGTTGCCGACAGCGGGGGATTGCTCGGATTGAATCTGGACAAGGCCGACCTGCTGCATCTGGCGCAGACCGCGCTGTTCGGCGTGATCGGGGTGCTCACACTCCTGGTGGTGCTTCGGCCGATGGTGCTGCGCATCACGGCGGTTGCGCCGGCGGCACTGGCGGGCGGTGGCGCCGCACTGGCGTCGCTCACCGGACCAACCGGCACGGCATTGCAGGCATTGCAGCCGTCGGGGGCGACGGCGACAGGCGCCGCCAGCACGTTGCCGCTGCTTGAGGACGAAAGCATGGTGAGCATCGCCCAAATCGAGGGCCAGATGCGTGCCTCGTCGTTGCGGCGCATCGGCGCGCTTGTCGAGAAGCATCCGGACGAGACGCTGTCAATCGTGCGTGGCTGGATGGTGCAGGAGAACAGTTGAGGTGAAGTCGGAAGACTATCGCGTCATCAGTGGATCGCAGAAGGCGGCAATCCTTATGCTGGCGCTCAGTGAGGAGCAATGTACGCGGCTCTTTTCCATGATGCACGAGGACGAGATCAAGGACATCTCGTCGGCGATGTCACAATTGGGCGCGGTGCGCTCCGAGGTTGTGGAGCGTTTGTGCCTCGATTTCGTTGACCACATGGGAGCTTCCGGCAACCTGGTCGGCAGCTACGAGAGCACCGAGCGGCTGCTGCAGAAGACACTGCCGCGCGAGCGTGCGACGCAGATCATGGATGAGATCCGCGGGCCCGCCGGCCGGACCATGTGGGACAAGCTCGGCAATGTGCACGAAGCCGTGCTGGCGAACTACCTCAAGAATGAATACCCGCAGACCGTTGCCGTGGTGTTGTCCAAGGTCCGTCCGGATCACGCGGCGCGGGTGCTGACGATGTTGCCGGACTCGTTCGCCATGGAAGTGGTGATGCGTATGCTGCGCATGGAGAGTGTGCAGAAGGATGTGCTCGATGGCGTGGAGCGTACCCTGCGTGCCGAGTTCATGTCCAACCTGGCGCGCAGCACACGGCGTGACTCGCATGAGATGATGGCGGACATCTTCAATAATCTCGACCGCCAGTCGGAGACACGCTTCATCGCCGCGTTGGAGGAGCGCAACCGGGAATCCGCCGAGCGCATCAAGGCGCTGATGTTCACCTTCGATGACCTGATCCGGCTGACGCCTCAGGCAGTGCAGGTGCTGCTCCGCGCGACCGAGAAGGACAAGTTGCCGGTCGCGCTCAAGGGCGCTTCGGAAAAGCTGCGCGACATGTTCTTCAAGAACATGTCGGATCGCGCCGCCAAGATCCTGAAGGACGACATGGAGGCACTCGGACCGGTGAGGCTGCGCGATGTGGACGATGCGCAATCGGGTATCGTGGCACTCGCGAAGGAGTTGGCGAGCTCAAGGCGCAATCGAGATCGCCGAAAGCAAAGACGAGGAGATGGTCTACTAGATGGGCGGGTTTGCATCTCCTCCAAGAGTTGGCGCGCTGTTCGCCGAGGATTTCGATCTACCAGAAGCCGCCCCAGGGCCCGAGGTGGTCGACCCAATGTTTTCCGCGAGCGAGGTCGCCGCGGCGCGCGAGGCAGCGTGGCACGACGGCTATGACACTGGCCTCCAGAAGGCCGCCGAAAGCGACGCCGCGGCGACGCGCCAGGCCATGGGCACTATCGCTGAGCAGCTAGCTGCGGAACGTGAGGCGGCGGCGATTCGCGCCGATCAGTCGGCTGAGGCGATCGCGCGCCTGCTGATCGACAGTCTCGCCGTGGCGTTCCCCGATTTGTGTGCGCAATTCGGCGATGCCGAGGTGCGCGCCGTTGTGCGTATCGTGCTTCCAGGACTGCGACAGGAGCAGGCGATTACCGTGCGTGCGCATCCGCGCACCGCGTTGGCCCTCGCGCAGGAGATCGCGCGATTGGATCCTGATCTCACCGCGCACGTTCAGACTTCCGCGTGCGACGCGATGCCGCCGGGCGATGTACGAATTGCATGGCGCAGTGGAAGCGCCACGCGCGACGCGGCGGAACTGTGGCGACAGGTAGCCTCGGTGCTGATGCCGGCCGGGCTGCTGATGGTGCATGCGGCGATCAGGGAGACGATTGATGGCGACTGACATGGAACTCGCCGAGCTGGCGGACGCCGCCGGAACGAGCGGTGACAGCAATTCGCCGCGTGGCGCGCGTGAACTGGAGGCGGTCTATGACATCCCGGTCACGGTCAGCGCGGTACTTGGCAAGGCCACGATGCAGGTGAGCCAGTTGCTGAAGTTGGGTCGTGGCGCCGTGGTCGAACTGGATCGCAAGCTGGGTGAGGCGATCGATATCTACGTCAACAATCGTCTGGTGGCACGCGGCGAGGTGGTGATGGTCGACGACAGCCGGCTCGGCGTGACGATGACTGAAATCGTCAAGACCGATCGGCCGAGTTAGTTCACGATGCGCGTTCTGATCATCGGTTCCCTCGCCGGCGAGTTGGGGCAGGCCGCGCGCATCGCGATTGCGCGCGGCGCGAAGCTCGACCAGGCCGACGATGCCGACACGGCGCTCGCGCGGCTGCGCGATGATGCCCGCTTTGATCTGGTCCTGTGCGACGTGGTGCACGATGTCGGCGCGGTGGTCCGCGCACTCGCCGCCGAGCGCATGGCTGTGCCGGTCGTCGCTTGCGGCACCGGCGACGATGCGGATGCCGCGGCGCGTGCCATCCGCGAGGGGGCGCGTGAGTTTCTGCCGCTGCCGCCCGATCCCGACCTGATCGCCGCCATCCTCGAAGCCGCCGCTGGCGAAAGCCATGCGATGGTGGTGCGCGACGCCGCCATGCAGGCCACGGTGAAACGCGCCGACCAGGTGGCGGCGTCCGAAGCCTCCGGTATTGATCACTGGCGAATCGGGCACCGGCAAGGAGGTGCTGGCGCGCTACATTCATCGCCGCTCGCGCCGCTCCGCCGGACCATTTGTCGCGCTGAACTGTGCTGCGATTCCGGAAAATCTGCTGGAGTCTGGAGCTGTTCGGCCACGAGAAGGGCGCGTTTTCCGGCGCGGTCGCGCGGCGGGTGGGGAAATTCGAGGCGGCGGACGGCGGCACGCTGCTGCTTGACGAGATCAGCGAAATGGATCCACGCCTGCAGGCCAAGCTCTTGCGCGCGCTGCAGGAAAGGGAGATCGACCGGCTGGGCGGCGCCGCGCCGGTGCGCGTAAACGTCCGCATCCTGGCCACGACCAACCGTGACCTGCCGGCTGATGTGCAGCGAGGCACATTCCGCGAGGATCTGTATTTCCGGCTCAACGTCGTGTCGCTCCGCATTCCGCCCCTGCGCGAGCGACCAGGCGACGTCGTGGCACTGGCCGATCATTTCGCGCGCCGATATGCTGAGGTGAACGGGCTGCCGTTCCGCCCGCTGACGCGCGAGGCACTGCTGCGCCTCACATCGTGCCGATGGCGCGGGAATGTGCGCGAGCTGGAGAACACCATCCATCGTGCGGTGCTGCTCGCTGACGGTGCGGAGATCGGCATAGAGGCGATTGAGCTCGGACCGCCGGCTGCTATGGCTCAGGTTCCTGTCGGCGGCGGCATTGCCTCGCTGGTCGGGCGTCGGATGGAGGAGGTGGAGCGCGATCTGATCATCGAGACGCTGGGCCACACGTTAGGCAACCGCACCCACGCTGCGACCATCCTCGGCATATCGATCCGAGCATTGCGCAACAAGCTGCGCGATTACGCGGCGCACGGTGTCAAGGTGCCCCGGCCCGCCGCAGGCGTGGCGGCGTGAGGAAGTGGTGCGAGGCAGCAGGGTCCCCTCCCCCCCCCCCCCTCCCGCAAGGGGAGGGGGAGTCCTGATCCTACTTCCCCTCCCCTTGCGGAAGGGGGCCAGGGGGAGGGGACACCACCGCCATGGCTGATGCTGTGCCAATCTCCGGACCGCTGACAGCGCTTATTGCCCGCCTCCGCCAGTTTACCCCCGGGACCGACATTGGCCTCGCCATCGGCGTGGTCCTGTTGCTCTCGGTACTGATTCTGCCCCTGCCAACCTTGTTGCTCGACCTCGGCCTTGCGCTCTCGATTACCGCCGCCGTGCTGGTCCTTATGGTGGCGCTATTCCTCAACCGCCCGTTGGACTTCTCCAGCTTCCCCACGCTGTTGCTGCTCACTACGCTGTTGCGCCTGTCGCTGAACGTCGCGGTGACCCGACTGATCCTGTCTCACGGCAACGAGGGCCCCCTCGCCGCTGGCCACGTGGTGGCAGCATTCGGCGGCTTCCTCATGGGCGGCGACGTGGTGATCGGGTTGATCATCTTCTCGATCCTGCTGGTGGTGAACTTCATGGTCACGTTCGCTTGCCTCCACCGCGCACCGTCGCGCTCCACCGCGCACCATTAAGCTGCGGGTGAAACTTGGTTTTTTGGAAGCTGGCTTGGACTCACACACCACGGTGGCGCATAACGACGCACCGCAGACTGGCAAAAAATGTGACCTGCAATGTGACCTGGAGAACGCCCCAATGGCCAAGTCATTTACTGCCGCCGCGATCCGCGCCCTCAAGATTGGCAAGCGCTTAAAGGGTGGTGATGGTCTGTTCGCCGAGAACGATCGCGGAATGCGGTATCTTGGGTTCCGTTATCCCGATCCAGTGACCGGACGCTATCGAGAAGCACGCCTGGGGCGCTGGCGGGATGCAGACGAACATGAGGGGCTGACGATCGCAGAGGCGCGTGCCGAGGTCGCCGTCTGGCGTGGCAAGCTCGCCAAGGGCATCGATCCCAAGGTGAAGGCGCCAGCCAAGACGATCCACATCTTCTCCGAAGCGGCCGAAGAGTTCATCAGCGCCATGATCGATCCTGTGGCCAAGCACGCAATCTACGGCGAGCAGTGGCGCCATGCCTTTCGCAACCATGCCGGCGTGCTGATGCCGATGGACGTGACGGCGATCAAGGATCGATGACGTGCTGGCAGTGCTCCAACCGATCTGGCTGTCGCAGAACCCGACCGCCGCCCGTCTTCGCGGCCGGATCGAACGTGTGATCAGTTACGCCACAGTGCGCGGCTGGCGCATAGGCGCCAATCCGGCGGTCTGGAGTAGCAACCTCGAACACGTGTTAGCAGCGCCGGCCAAGGTGCATAAGGTCACCGGCCGCCGGGCGATCGATTGGCGCGAGGCACCGCAACTGATTGCCAGCTTGCGGGCGTCGCCGCGTGCCCGGGCGCGAATGGTGGAATTCTGCGGGCATGCAGTCACCCGCACGAAGCCGATCATTCACCTGCGTTGGAACCAGATCGACCTCGATCGGATGATCTGGACGGTGCCAGCAACGATCGAGAAGACCTCCAAGCCGTTGCGCGTGCCGCTCTGCGATCGCATGGCGGCAATCCTGCTGGAACAGCAAGCGGATCAGACCGAACCTGACGACGTAGTATTCTTTAGCCCGGAGCTCGGGCGAAGGCGACGCGGGGTGTCAACGCGATGCTGAACGAAGTCAGCGACGAGACCACGTCCACGGCCTGCGAACATGTTTCCGTCAATGGGCGAAAGCGCATGGTTACTCGCGCGACCTCGCCGAAGAAGCGCTCAGTCACGTCTATGAAGGCAAGGTCGAGGGCGCCTATACGCGGACCAGACATGCTCGAACAGCGCCGACCGATGATGGAGGCATGGGCGCAGTTCCTGGATGGTGCGCTGAGATCATCGATCTGGAGACACGCCGCGCCGCATGAGTTTGCCAGTTGTCTGAACAGCGTCCACGCCGTGGCCGCCCGAGAAGCTTGGGGGCGGATGAAGGCGCTGCGGGCTGCGGCCATAGTCGCGCCGAAATCCACGCCTTCGGGCAGATATCGAGGCACCCTCGCTACGATTATCAGTTCAGGGTCCGGCACGTCGGGCCGATCATCCTTGGCCAAGCCGCGCTCTTGGCGCTCCTGATCGCACTCACCGCGCATGAATGCTATGAAACTCTCGCGGTCGATGGTCCAGGGCGCGTTGCGCGTCCCACCCGGCTTGCTCCACTTAAATTTGCGTGCTTTGCCCCAGCGTTTGACCGTATTTGCGTGACGGCCAGACAACGCGGCCGCCTCTTCTATGCCAATGAACATCGGGATTGAGCGTGCCATAGCGCATTGTAAGGCACCGGCAGTCGGATTGCCACCGATCGCGCAATACACCGGCTAGTTGACGCTTAGCTGGAGGAAAAGATTGTGAATCGCCATCTCGCAGCGAGTTGATATGACAATCGCGCACCATAGCGACCCATAGCATTCCAGCACGGGGCCGAGCCTTCATTTTGAGCTTGTAGTGGCAATAGGGGAGGCTCAAGGAAACCGCTATGGAGTCACACGAAGAGACGCGCGATCCGAGGTTAGGACCTTGTTGAATACGCCCGACCACGCAGGTAGATGCCGAAGCCAGACGCACGGACGCGGTGATTACGTTGGCTGCGTCCGCCGCATGCTGCTCTAGATGCCGTCCGGCTCTGACCCGGTTGGCCAAAAGTTCAGCATACCGCGCCGGGTGGCAAAGCTGCCGCTACCCTCATCGCTGCGATTGAGACGATTTGCGAGAACAACGATATCATAAAACAGAACGCCCGGCACGACAAAGTCTACTGGCTTCGCATGGGCGAGCCGTGGTTGGCAATCAAGAGCAATCCTGTGCTCGACGACATCGGCGGCATCGAAGCGATCCGCCATCTCCTGCCACGATCGCCGCAGTATCTGAACAGATGCGGCATCGCATACGACGGGCACGTCACTGGCGATTTGGAGCGCGGGGAACTTTGGTGCAAGCACACGAATTATCCGTTGTTGAACGAATACGAGCCATATCGGATGGCAGAGATTGTCGAAGCCTATCGCAAGCGTAAGAACCCGCGCCGCAAGGGTCGTCTGCCTCTTGCAATAACCGCAGGAAGACTTTTCGCTAAGAGCGACCACGTAACAATCGCCGGACTGGGCGGTGTGATGGATGGCGATTTCCAAACATTGCTCGCCGAGATACCAGAAAGTGTCATAGATTTTATCTTTTTCGACCCACCTTACGGTTTGGATGGCTTACCGGGGCGATTTAGCAAAACGGAGCATGAATGGGATCGCCCACTCTGCTGGGACCGCCTGTCGCCAGAAATATGGCGGGTCCTGAAACCGAGTGGCATCGTCGCGGTTGCCACGATGCAGCCACTTACCTCCGAAGTGATCCATGCGCAGTTGCAGCATTTCCTTTATGTTCGGTGCTGGTTACGGAAAGCAAACAACTTCTATCAGTCGCGATGGCGGCCGCTGGAAGTCATCGAAGACATCCCGATTTTTTCCCGCGCAAGCCGGAGGCAGCGGACATACAATCCGCAGGAGGAGCCATTGGAGACTGTTCTGAGCGGGCTGGCCGACGACGCTCTCAATTCCTCAATGCTGTTCGCGATATGACGGGCATACCGAGTCGGATCTTGATCCGTGAACGACGTCCAACCAATCTGATAATCCCCAAACCTAGCCCGTTCGACAGCCCACGCATCATGCACGGTCAGAAGCCAGTCAATTTAGCAAAAGACGTGGTTTTGACCTATTCTAACCCCGGCGACGTGGTACTCGACATTTCCGCTGGGTCGATGACCACAGGGGTGGCATGTTACCTCACCGGCCGGCGATTCATTGGGATTGAGAAGAACTCGACGCACTACGTGCTGGGCACGCGGCGGCTGCAAGCACTAGTGAACTCTGCCCAGCGGGGGACGCGGCGGAATAACCTGGAAGGGCTGTCATTTGTGCGCTACTACCAGTTAATCCAACTCCATCAGAGCGTCCCAGGCAACCACGGAAGCTGGAGGCTGCGGCCAGTCCCAGCTTCCGCGCCGTCCGCATCCCGGCGACCGAACGGCGGCGGCACGGCTGCTACGTGGAGCGGTCCTCTGATGTCGTCGCATCGCTCGCCGAAATTATACAAAGAGCGGTTTCCTGCGAGCAGCTACGTCGGGAGCATGAATTTGGTATCGGTACGATAGCGAGAGTCGCCGCGAAGTTTGGCGTTCAGCCGCGGGTGGTACGCCAGGCGCTGGTCAATGCTGTGCCGGCGAAGCACCACTAACCGGAACGCGCCAAGCCGAGTTGGGCGCGGTGGCGGCGTTCATTGATGGGCTGCGGATTCTGCCAGGCGCCGCGCAAGCAGCGGCACACCACGCGTCGGCTGTATCGTCGCATCCTGGCGGAATTCCCTGACGCCACGGTCGCCGAGTTGGCGGTGCCCAACGATGTGCGCTAGCGCAAACGCCAGCTGGGTTTGCATCGCCCAGATCGGCCCCCGCGCCCTTCAGGATAATCCGCAGGTTGCGGATGGTCTGGCAGATTGAGGCCGCAGCGAGCGCCATCACGATGGCGCCGGCGAACGATACGTCGTCGGTACGGAAACCGTTATCGACGCAAACCCGCCACAGAAGGTCCGCCAGAAGTGTACATCGGCACGCACTTATCGCAGTCGCAGGAGCGCGGCACCACGCGCTTGCCCGGCTTGGCGGCCGGCTCGGACTTGGTCGGGTCGTCGCAGTGCAGCTCAGATTTGGATGTCATGGAAGGTCCTTTCTGGTCAGCAATAGACGGCGGTAGACGTCCACGATCGCCACATCCTGGACGAAGTTACGGTGCATCTCCTCGGTGGCGTTGCCGCGGATGATCAACGGATAGACCTCCTCTAGCTTGTGGGTGACGTGGTCGAGCATTCGCTGGCGCATGTGGCGGGAGGACTTCGCCGCGGTGTCCAGCATGTCGTCTGTACTCGGACTTCGGCAGCATGACGACCAACTCACGGTACATCAGGCGGATGTGCTCGATGTCGCCGGGCGGTAGCTCAATCGCGGCGCTCATGCCGCGTCCTCCGGCATGTCCAACCCGGTCTCGCGACCTGGCGCCACCAGGTCGTGCGACATATCCATCGCCTTGTCGTGGAAGTCGGGATGGTGCTCGACGTGCAACGCGCAATAGAGGTAACTGAGCACGTCGCGCTGCTCGTCGCGGGTCAGGTCACAGGTCTCGGGGACCAGCAGCGTGGCGTTGGCCAAGGTGTAGGCGGACGGCTTCGGGGTAATCTTGCTCATGACAAATCTCCGGGTAACATGGCGCCGCCAGGATGACGGCGCCGGAGGCAGTTAGTGCAGCGTGTGGGCCGGCGGGGTGCCGCCGCAGTCGCCGTCAGTGTCGGCGAACAGCAGGCCGACGAAGTTGTTCAGGTTGGGCTCGACCACGCCGTTCGATGTCAGGTAGAGCACCACCGCGGCGATGGTCAGGCCGAGGGTCGGCATGTCGCAGAGGTCCTCTTGCAACTCCAGGTGCAGCGTCTCGTTCTCGACCAGCGCGTTCAACTCGTGGATCATGATGATCGGATCGACCTGATCCTTGCTCGCCTCGGTCCACTCCTTCACCGTGTCCTTCAGCGTGTCGAGCAGGCTCTGCACGGTGTCAGTGCCCCGCGGCGCGATGTTAAAGCGGATGCCGCGTTCCTCATTAGCACGATACCGCACGGCGAGCTTTCTCGCCGTACGCATCATCTCCTCGACGCGGTCGTCGGCGACGATCTTGTGGTCGGTATTGGCGAAGTGGTTGGCGACGGATTTTATGTCTTTACTCATGTATATATACCTATGGTGAGCAGCGGACGCACGCCTCCCGGCATGAGCACGCACGTCCACTGGTGGGCTTGTTTTAGTGCAGGGTGGGCTGCTGCGACGTCGTGTTCGGACCCGCGAGCGCGCAGACACAGGTGTCGCCGCTCATCTCAAGCGCGCCGAGGTCTTCGGCAGCGAGGATCAGCGCGGCGACCACCAGGCCGACGATTGGCTTGGCTTCGAGCAAGTTGGCGAACACCTGCCGCGGCATAGCGAAGTACCGTCGAGCTTGCTGACGAGATCCTCGCCATTGCCCTCGGAGGCACCGATCAGCTATCGATGGCGTCCCGAAGCTCGTTCAACAAGTCGTCGGTGGTGGTCCGGTTCCGCGGCTCTATCGCGAAGCAGATGCCCTTGTCGGCGGCATCGTGGGAGCGGTAGCGAACCAGGATGACAGGCGAAGCACGAAGAACAGCATAGCCCGCTTCGCCTTGCGGCAAAGGTTTGAAATCGGAACTCATTTGTGAAAACTCCAAACGGAGACGCAGTTTCGAGAAAACCCAGTCTGTCGCGGAAATGCCGGCCCCGCGTCACACACATCAAATACGAGCGATTGGGGTCACGGGTCAATCACCGATCTGCATCGATGGCTTACAAAAATATGGTCCGCACCATATTGATGCGGGCCATCAGTCTACAGGCGAATCGCCTACGCGGTGAGCGATGCGGACCTGCGCCATCACGTTCTCCGCTTCGGCTTGCGCGTCAGCGGACGGTGTCGTAGCACCGGTGGCATTGACCTCCCGTCCGTACGCCTTGAACGGCGCAGACGCCTCTGGGTCAACGCACAGTGCCATGGCCCGATGGGCGCACGACAGCGGCCATAACCTACGGATACCCTCGGATGACTGCGGACTATGATGCCGCGACCGGCCGCGTGGGCAATGCGCGGAGCTATGGCTCGCATTGATACATCTAGATTTATGCCGGGCGCCGAACCGATTGGCAGTGCGGAAATCATTATGGATTGAGATCGGTCGGTGTGATAAAATCGGCGATGCTGTATGACGACGAAGTCCGGCCGCTAATCGCCGCGTGGCGTGACGACACAGCGTGCAATCCCGGGACCGGAACGCCTTCCCGGCTCGCGCGCCAAGCGTGTCGGCCGGGTCCAGGCTTTAACTAATGCCAGTAGCCCGTTGAGTTCGACTCAGGTGTGAATTGGAGCGGCTCGGATCGCCGTGATTTATGGGTTGTCGCCAAGCGGAGCAGGACGGCGATGACGGTGAAGATCACGCGGCTGAAGTTGACGCCTTCGGATCTACGACGAGAGGCTGCTCGCACGAAGGAAGCCGACGCAACGTCGCATGTTGGTGATCGCGCTGCTGCTGGAGGGATATGGCCGAGAGCAGGCGGCGCGTCAGTCGGGTATGGATTTGCCGACGCTGCGAAACTGGGTTCACCGCTACAAAAGTGAGGGTGTCGGTGGTCTATTCGACCGCCCGAACGGCGGTGGTGCACTGTGCACGCTGACAGCGACGCAGGAGAGTGACGTAGTTGTCCTGGGTTCGCACAGGACCGGACCCCGTTCCATCATCGAGGTGGTCGCACCGTTCCAGCACAGCATTGCGGCTTGCGCTCTTCGCTCGTGTAACGGCTTTGCAAACTAGCGAAACAGCGACCCATTGCGTCAGCTGCGACTAAGATGCGCTCCGGTCATTAGGGCGCACTCCCGCTCCCGCTATCCCAGCCAGCCGTGAGCGAAACCCACGCGAAGGCAAGCGGCATGTGGGACAACCTTTTACACCGACGTATAACCAAGCTATCCATTATCGTAGGACCAGGCGCCCAGCGTACGAGATACAACAGATCAAACCAACGCTGATCTCGATCAACACATGAGATCACTGGTCTACCTGAATTCCGTGATCCAGTTGAATGATCTGGATAACGGACCTTGGCCGTACCGCCACATGGCAGGCTAAAAGGCTTGGTTGCTCCTCAACCCGGTTGCGGGCAGTCGGAGGGTCGGGAGTCCCATGACAGCGCTACCCATCACAGGCAAGGTGCCCCCGCCGGTCACCATCGCAAATGCATCACCCAGCGATTGATTGGGCTTACGCTCAGGTACTCCCGATGGAGTCCTTTGTCTCGATACGGATCAGAGCGGAATGCCGGAGTAGCCGGAGCCATAGTCGCTGATGTATCGCCTTCCCCAGGCAGGTCTGGGGTGATGCTCACGCCGCCCAAAATAAACATTCCAAACTGACGCGCGAGCAAGTGGACTATTTATACCACACACGATGTTACGATCGGAACGAAATACTTGCTCAGTTGACCGGCCACCGACCGGATCGACTGATATATGAGATCGTCGATTTCATACCCGGCGCCGATCATAGCGCAGGCGAGTTCCGACGAGGGACTGACGATGCACCGGTCTTGGTGTCGACCAGTCGTGCACTTCGTCGTGGAGATCGATCCGACCATGGAGGCCCGGCACTTCACCACGACATCATCCCATCGCGATGCAGCCATGGCCGAGGCCGTCGGTATCGACCTCTACGGGGGCTGTTGGCTCTCATGTTCGCAGCCAGGTCTGGCGCCCGCTTCACCTCCCCGGCGAATGGTTGTAGCTGGTGCCCGAGACAGGAGGGCCGATTCAGACGGGGAAGCGGCGGAAGGCGGGAGCATTTGTGGTTGCGGTTCTCTCACTTGCCGTGGCTTGCTGCGCCAGCGTTGCATGATCGGCGGGTTGGCGATTAGACTTCTGGGATCTATGCCGCCTTCGCCATCCATCTAAGGAATCTCGCAGGCCGCCGAGATGTCGTTCGCAAGAAGACCCGTGTGCCGCCGCCGACATGGCCCCGTCGAACCGGCGCTTCCTGATCATGGCGCTGCTGTTCGTCACCGTCGTGATCAACTACCTTGACCGAAGCAATCTCTCGATCGCGGCGCCCAGCATCACGAGCGACTTCGGACTGAATCCGGTGCAGCTCGGCGTGGTGTTCTCGGCATTTGGCTGGACTTACACGCCGCTACAGATCCCGGGCGGCTGGCTTGTCGATCGCGTGCATCCACGGATGCTCTACCCGCTCGCCATCTTCTTCTGGTCAATAGCGACGCTGTGTCTCGGGCTCTCCACCGGCCTCGTCATGCTGATCATCCTGCGCATGACTGTCGGGTTATTCGAGGTACCCAGCTTCCTGATCAACAACCGCATCGCCACAACCTGGTTCGGCGAGCGTGAGCGTGCCACCTGCATCGCAGTTTACACATCTGCCAGTTCGTCGGCCTCGCCTTCCTTACCCGCTGCTCGCGTGGCCGAGCCGATCATTCGGCTGGCCGGCAATCTTCTTCTTTACCGGCGCGCTCGGCTTGGCGTGGTCGTTCGTGTTCCGGCGTGCCTACCACGATCCAGCGGAGTTTCCTGGCGCCAATCGGGCCGAGGTCGAGTTGATCCGCTCAAGCGGCGGTATACCTGATTTATCCAGCCGGGTCACGGCGCGGCATGCAGCACGTGACGGTTCGCTGTGGCGAGACTTCTTGGTCGTGCTGCCGCCGCAAGCTCTTGGGCATTTATTTCGGCCATTTCGCCTGGGGCACCACATCGACGTTCTTTCTGGCCTGGTTTCCGACCTACCTCGTGACCTATCGGCACCTCGACTTCATCAAGGCTGGGTTCTACGCCTCGCTGCCGTTCGTCGGCGCCTTCGCGGGCGTGCTTTGCTCCGGCGCGCTGTCCGACTGGTTGTATCGCCGCGGATTCAGCCTGAGCTTCGCTCGCAAGACACCGATCATAGGCGGGCTCGCGCTGTCGACCAGCATCATCGGTGCGAATTTCGTGGACCATCCGGCGCTGATCATCCTGTTCCTGTCGCTCGCGTTTTTTGCCAACGGGCTCGCTTCGATCCACTGGTCGCTGGTTTCGGCGACTGCGCCCGAGCGGCTGATTGGGCTCACCAGCGGCGTGTTCAATGGCGTCGGCGGACTGGCCGGCATCACCGCGCCGATCATCATCGGCTTGCTGCTGCGCGGCGGCGACTTCACCCGCCCGTTGACCTTCATTGCCTGCATCGCCCTGCTGGGCGCCTGCTCCTACATCTTCGTGGTGGGGAAGCTCGAGCGGGTAGTAGGGTGAGCGCTTCGCATATCCAACGGCAGTTTCCTACTGGGCCAAGGCGCCCGGCGGGAATGCGTTCGTGGCTCGTCGGTCACCAGATTCGCGTTGCCCGCTTGGTTTTCAACAACTGGCCCGCGCCGGCATTGGGTCGACCTGTACCTTGGCCGTGTTTGGTATTGGATGGTCGGCAAAGACCGTCGACGAAACGTCCAGCAGTCGCAGCACGCTCGCCTGCCAGCCCGGCTCGTCGTCCAGCACATGCACACCAAGGCCCGCAGGAGGTTCTCCGAGCTGATAGCGGATGGTGATTCGTGCTCGAGCTGACGAGGATGACGGCCGCGATACACGCAGGACCACCTTCGAGGATGTCCGCATGCTTCTCGTAAGGCTACGAAGGAAGGCGTGACCGCTTGGGGTGCCTCAAGTCGGCCACGGTTCCCGTCGTCCTCCGGAATCCCTCGCGCTGTTGCTGACCGACCACTTCGCCCAGCAAAAAGGTTACTGCCGGCGGAAGAAGATTGATCCAACGCCGTTGCACCCCGGCATTATGGCGCCCGACCCTGTTGGAGCCCAGGATGCTGCCACAAGCGCGTCCCATACTTTCAGCCATTCCTTGGGTTCGTGTTGCCTCGACTTTGGCGGCACTCTGCTTCCTCGCAGCTTGCACGAGCCATTTTGGGCCGGCTGCCCACCAGCACGGCCGCGCCTACGCAGGCCCGACCCGATACTATCCGCCGCCTGGGACACCGGAAGATCCCTGGGGACCCTATATCCGCGAGGCGTCGGGGCGGTTTGGCGTGCCTGAGCAGTGGATCCGCGAGGTGATGCGTCAGGAGTCCGATGGCCAGGAACAGGCCGTCTCGTCCGCAGGCGCCATGGGGCTAATGCAGATCATGCCTGACACGTTCGACGATCTGCGCCAGCGCTACACCCTGGGCAGCGATCCCTTCGAGCCACACGACAACATCATGGCCGGTGCCGCGTATATCCGCGAGATGTACGACCGCTACGGCGCACCCGGCTTTCTCGCGGCGTACAATGCAGGGCCGTACCGTCTGGACAGCTACCTCGGTGGCAGCGACTCGCTGCCTGATGAAACCGTCAACTACGTTGCTTCGATAGCGCCGCGCCTCGGCGGCAGTGTACGTATGACGGGTCCACTTGCCGTATATGCGCAGAGTAGCAATGTGGGGCAGGATCCAGCGGTCCCGGTCGGCCAAGTCATTGCGCCCGTTGCAGTGGCATCCCGCGCAGGCGAAGCGTGCGATCAGGATGCTGCTTACGAACCTGACCGGCCATGCGCACCTACCCCCACACTGGGCGCTGCCGCACCAGTTGTGGTGACGACCGCCAGTTGGTGCGATCCAGATGCCGCTTACGATCCGTCCCATCCTTGCCCGCGTACAACTGCAGCCGCCACCCAGGACGTTCCCGTGGCTGTTGCGTCGCGGTCCTCGCTCTACCAGCGCGCAGTGCCTGTCGCCTCGGCCAGCGCTCCTGCGGCAACCGCGCCCGCAGCATTGATATCAGTAACGGCAAACGGCGGCGCCTGGGCGATCCAAGTTGGTGCATTCAGCAGCCAGGTGCAGGCGCGCGCGATCGCCGCCGGCGTTCACGAGGCACTGGTAGATCTGCTCACCTCTGCCCAGATCGAGCTTTTGCCGACCTCCGCCTTTGGCGGGAGGGTCTTGTACCGGGCGCGCCTCAGTAATCTGTCTGCCAATGCGGCAAATGCGGCTTGCGCCCGACTGGCGGCCAGCCAACAGCCCTGCATGGTTGTCGCTCCCGGGCAGGCCCTGTAGCCATCCGGCCCTGCGGCGTAGGCCGTCCCGAGTCTGCACTCTAGGGTGCCAGAATCCAAAGTGTGGCTGAGGACTGGTAGCAGCACGACGCGTTCGCGCGAGTTGACTCGACGGTCCTTTTGCTCGGGCGACGGCATATCCTTCGGGCAGACACATGCTCCGCTCTTCCATGCCAGGAGCGTCCGTAGCCGGGCCATGGGTGGCGCCCACCGGCCGCCGGAGTGGGCCACTACCTCAGTCTCAGGCGCACACCAGCAAATCAAGATTGTTGCGTGCCCCGCAACGCCCTCGAGTGAACCTTTCGGGATCTAAACTTTTCAGACCAGGGGGCGACCGAATGGCAGCTGCTGGCCGAGAGCGGAACGGCAGCTTTGGAGAAGACCGAGTTGTAGAGCCGACATCAGTCATTGCGCCGACTGTGGCAGCTACCGGACCCAAAGCAGCCATAGCTTGTCCACAGCGTGAGTTTGAAAGCGGCCATCCAATCGAGTGACGCTGCCGGCTGCGAGCTAACGGGCTTCTTCATCGTAAATCTGCTTCTCAACGAACCTGGCAAAGGCGCGCGCCTTCGCACTCGCCTGTCGTCCCGTCGGAAACACTGCCCACAACCCAACCGACGGCAGCGACCAATCCTGGAGCGCAGGTATCGCCTCACCGGATTTAAGTTCCGGCGTGAATAGCCATTGGAACCTCCAACGGATATCCCCAACCCGGCAAGCACACCCTCCCGAACGCCCTCCGCAGCACTAACGTGCAGACGTCCACTCACAGTAACAGTGACTTCGGTCGTTCCCTGGCGAAAGATCCATATGGTCCCGCCGGCACGTCGATGCTCGTAAATGACCGCCTGATGCGCGACGAGTTCACTCGGCGTCTGTGGCAAGCCGTGTGCTTCGAAATAGGAGCGTGCGCCGACCACGAGCGCTCGGCTGTCTCCGACTTTACGTGCGGTGAGAGTTGAATTGGCAAAATTGCCCAGGCGCAATGCAACATCTATTCCCGATTCAACTGGGTCGATGTCTCCGTCATCAAGAATGACGTCGATGTCGAGCGCGGGATGCTCGGTTAGGAAAACGGGAAGATGCGGCACGACGTGCAAGCGCGCGAAAGTCACCGGCGCAGACACACGCAATCGTCCTTTGAGACTTGCGGCATCGCCCCGCGCGGCGGCTTCCGCCTGCTCGGCCTCCTCGATCGTCCGTTTGGCGCGCTCATAGAAGTTTCGACCCGCCTCCGTCGGTGTGAGGCCATGTGTCGATCGCAACAATAGCCGAACACCGAGCCGGTCCTCGAGCTGAGCCATAGTTTTGGAGACGGAAGATTGTCCGACACGAAGCTGCTGAGCCGCCCCGGAGAACGAGCCGGCATCGATAACGCGGACGAATGCCTCCATCGCAGCCAGGCGGTCCACGGCCAGCTCTTCTTCAGGATCGTGAGGTTCGCTTTCCAGGCAGGAATAACCGTTAGTCCACTCTGGTCGCTACTCAGCACCGCCGCAATTGGCAGCGTTGGTGCTAAGCGCAGCGGCAGTGTGATGAGGAACCGATGTCTCCAGAACAAG
>CAVZNH010000040.1:0-16989 GCA_963776505.1 uncultured Alphaproteobacteria bacterium | reverse complement strand
CGTACGAGAGCCACGCGCGGGCGCGACGCTGAACATCCCGGCAAGATCCCGGCAGGTGGATGGATGGATGTTCTGTGGCGGGCTTGGAACGAGATCTCGGACGCCAACCTGTTCCTTGTCGCGGGGGGTGTCACCTATGCCGTCCTGCTTGCCCTATTTCCCGGGTTGGCCGCGTTAGTGGCGATTTACGGCCTGGTTCTCGATCCATCGCAGGTAGAAAGACAGGTGAGTGCGCTTTCGGGCGTGCTGCCCGAGGAGTCGAGCAACTTCTCATTGATGAGTTGCATAAGCTCATTAGCACCTCCAGCGGGACGCTGGGGCTGAGTGCGGCCTTCGGCCTGGTGTTGGCGCTTTGGAGTGCATCGCGGGGCATGAGCGGGCTGATCACCGCCCTCAATATTGCTTACGAAGAGAAGGAGCGGCGAGGATTCTTTAAACTGAACCTGCTGGCACTCGGGCTCACTGTCGCTCTGGTGCTCGGCGGATTGGTCGTGATCGCCCTGGTAGCGGTGCTACCAGCAGCGGTGCAACTGATCGGATTGGGCTATATCGCAAAATGGCTGCTGCTCGGTTTGGAATGGCCGCTGCTTGTTGTTGTGGTCATGTTCGGCCTGGCGGCCATCTACCGCTATGCGCCGCCCGCGAAAAACCCCAGTGGCGATGGGTATCGCCGGGCGCCATTGCGGCAACATCGCTGTGGATCATCGGGTCCATCGCATTCACCATCTACGTCGCCAATTTCAACAGCTACGACAAAACCTATGGCTCGTTGGGGGGCGTGGTCATACTACTGACATGGCTTTACCTGTCGGCGCTCGTGGTGTTGCTCGGCGCGGCGATCAACGCGCAATCGGAAAAGCAGACCAGAAGAGATTCCACCGACGGCCCGCCTGTGCCGATGGGACAACGGGGTGCCCGCGCTGCGGATACTCTCGGTCCGACCCGGCCATAAAGAGTCCATCGAGGGAGAGAAGCATGGCCGCCGAAGACCAGATCCACCGACTGAACCGCGAGCTGAGCAGGCACAGCTTCGGGCCCGTCACTACCATTTCCAATCAGGCTGTGGAATCACTGGGGTCCGGGCTTCGGTTGCTTGTGACTTGGCTGCGCGAGGCCGCAAGGGACCGGCCGCTGATTGCCCTCCTGCTTGCGTTCCAGGGTGGCTATGCCGTCGCACGCTTAGGGCGCCGACATGCGCGCCGTTAGTCTGCTTAGAGTAGCGGCTGAGGCGGAGCTGTTACGGCTTCGGCACATGCTGATCCGTCAGGGCATGCGGGCGGCTTATGGTGTGATCGCGGCTGTGTTTGCGCTTGGCGTGCTCGTGCTGATCAACGTGGCCGGATGGCAGGTGCTGCGATGGTATGTTCAGTCGATCTACGCGACACTGATCCTTCTCGGCGTCAATGCGGTGATTGGGGCGGTATTCGCCTTATTGGCCGCGCGGTCCTCGCCGGCATGTCGAACGCGAAGCCATGAGGATCCGGGAACAGGCCTTGCATGAAGCACGCGGCTCGATGGCCCTGACTGCCCTCGTCCCGATTGCCGGCACGGTACTCCGCGCCAGGCGCTCGCGGCCTCGCCGGTCGCCGTTTTGGCGACGATGAGCGAGTGGTTGCTCAGTAGCCCGCCCTCAACGAGGCTTACAGCCGCACGAACGGATCCCCAGTTCCGGCGTTATCTCTCGCGATCCTCGGAGCAAGCCATGGCACAGTGCGAGCACGAAGTCGCCTCGATCGACGAGTTCGCGGATATAAGATTCGTGTCGTCGAAATCGACGGCACGAAAATTCTGCTGATCCGCGATGGCGATGTGCTGCAAGCGGTGGGCGCCACCTGCCCGCATGCCGGGGGGCCGCTCACCGAGGGCGTTCGTCAGGGAGAGCGTCTTATCTGCCCCTGGCACAAGGCGACCTTTTGCCTGCGCACCGGCGCGGTGCTTGACCCGCCTGCTGTGGACCCGCTTCCGCGCTTCGATGTGCGCGTCGCCGAGGGGCGTGTTTTCGTGCGCGTTCCGGCCCGGGAGCCGGAGACCCGGAACGTGGCTCGGATCAGCGCTGCTTCGTGATCGTTGGCGCAGGGGCCGCTGGGGCCGTGGCCGCGCAGACCCTGCGCGAAGCGGGCTTCGGCGGCCGCGTCGTGATGCTCGACCGCGAGAACCGCGTGCCATATGACCGCACGATCCTCAGCAAATACGCGCTGTCGGGAGAAAAGGGTGCGGAGAAGTCGCCGCTGCAAACGCAATCGTTCTACCGTGAGCACGGTATCGAGCGATGCACCGCGACGGTGGAGCGCATCGAGATCGGTGCGCGCCGGCTTATCTGCGCGGACGGGGCCGAACTCTCCTATGACGCGGCCCTGATCGCCACCGGTGGCGTGCCACGCCGGCCAGAGCTTCCGGGCATTGGCCTTGGCAACGTCTTCCTGTTGCGGAGCCGCGCAGATGCCGAGGCGATTTTGGCGCAGGCGGAGCGCAGCGAGCGCGCAGTCGTTCTCGGCACGAGCTTCATTGGCATGGAGGTGGCGGCGGCCCTGCGTGAGCGTGGGCTCGATGTGACTGTCGTGGGAAAGGAAGATGTGCCATTCTCGAGGCCCCTCGGCGCTCGCATTGGCGCCGCCTTCGCGGTGCTGCACGAGCGGCGTGGGGTGAAATTCCGTCTCTCCTGCGAGATCGCGGCGTTGGAGGGCGGCCCGGATGTGCGGTGCGTCGCGCTCGGCAATGGCGAGCGTCTCGCAGCCGATCTTGTGGTGGTCGGCTTCGGCGTTGCGCCAGCAACGTCGGGCATCGCCGGGTTGCCGCTCGACGAGGACGGCGGCATTAGGGTTGATGCACATTTGCACGTGGCCAACGGACTCTATGCGGGCGGCGATATCGCGCGCTTTCCACATCGCGGTGATGGCGATCCGATCCGTGTCGAGCATTGGCGAGTGGCTGAACAGCATGGGCGGGTCGCGGCGCTCAATATGGTGGGGCACGCCGTACCCTACGATGCTGTGCCCGTGTTTTGGACGATCCAATACCTGAAGCGCCTCGATTACATCGGCCATGCTGAGTGCTGGGACGACATCATCGTGCATGGTGATATCGAGAAGCCTGAATTCCTCGCGTATTACGTCAAGGATGGCGTGGTCGCCGCCGCGTGCGGGTTAGACCGCGACAGGGACACCGCCGCACTGATCGAGCTCATGACCATGCGCCGAGACTGGACAGCGTCAGAGCTCGGTGAGCGCCCCGCCGCCCTGCTCGCCGGCGCGCTCTCGCGCTGAGAACCAGGAACATGCGTCTGCGCCCGTCGTTCGCCCGCGGTGATGAGAATACAGTGCTCCAGACGGTTCGAGCGCGGCGCCATCGGCTATGTGCGGATCTCGCGGCGCTCGTGCCCGAGATTCAGGCGCATGCGCTTGTGCTGGATACGGCGCCGGATTTTCCAGCCGACGACGTCGAAAAACTACGCGACGTGGGCGCGCTCGCTGCGCCCGTGCCCGGCGCCCTGGGCGGTCTCGGTCTCGGCACTGAAGCCAGTGGCGCGCTTCACCTCGCGGAGGTGTTGCGTCTGATCGGGCGCGGCAATCTGAGTCTCGGTCGGCTCTATGAGGCGCACGTAAACGCTCTCCGACTGATCGTACGCTATGGGACGGAGAGGCAGATGCGGCATGCCGCCGATTTGGCGCTGGCCGGCCAGCTCTTTGGCCTGTGGGTGACCGACGCGCCCGATGCGCAGGTGCGTCTGACAGAAGAGTTCGTACTGCATGGTATGAAGGCGCCTTGCTCCGGCGCTGGAGATGTTAGGCATGCGCTGATCACCGCTCGGCTACCGAGCGGCGAGACGCGTATGGTGATGATCGGCCCGGTCCCATTGCAAAACGCCGATCCGTCCGGCTGGGTGATGCAGGGCATGCGCGCGGCCCGGAACGGCCGTTGATTATGGAGGGTATCGGCGTCGCCGCATCGGCGCTGATCGGATCGGATGGGGACTATTTGCGAGAGCCGGATTTCTCGGCCGGGGCCTGGCGCGGGACGGCGGTTGCGCTCGGCGGTCTGGAGGCGCTGGTCGGCGGAGATGCGCGCGACGCTCGTCGATCGCGACCGTGCCGCGGATGCCCATCAGCGAGTCCGCATTGGCGAGGCACTCATCGCGCTCGAGACCGCGCGCATGTGGGTCCACCGCGCCGCGCTGCTCGGCGAGGCCAGTGACGGCGATGCCGGCGACATCGCCAATACCGTGAACCTTGCGCGCATCGCTGTGGAAACTGCGGGCCTTGATATCATCCGGCTGGTCCAGCGCAGCCTTGGCCTCACCGCCTTTCGCGTGGGCACGCTGACCGAGCTCCTGCTCCGCGATCTCGCCACCTACCTTCGCCAGCCGGCGCCAGACGTCGTCCTCGAAGAAGCCGCGGCGCATTTCACCACGCGCGATCTGCCGATGCTCGTATGGCCCACCATCTCGCCATGATCGCGCGTGCTGCGCATGCGCGCATGCGCAGCCTGCCGATCGCGACGTTGGATGCCGTCGCACCAGGCACGGCCCTCGTGCTCGCACCGCATGCCGATGACGAAAGCCTCGGCTGTGGCGGACTGATCGCAATGGCAAGCGCGCGAGGCCGTCCTCCGATCATCGTCTGCGTGACCGATGGGACCGGCTCGCATCGGTCATCGCCGACTTATCCGGCGGGCCGCCTGCGCGATGTTCGCGAGGCCGAGCTGCGCGCCGCCGCGGCTATTCTCGGCGTGGCGCCGGAGCGCGTGCATTTCCTTGGCCTTCCCGATACGCGTGCGCCGCTCGAAGGGCCGCACTTTGAGGATGCGGCGCATCGCGTCGCCACGCTGATCCGGCACTATGCCATCGAAACCGTGTTCGCCACTTGGTCGCACGACCCGCATTGCGATCACGAGGCGACAGCACGGTTGGGTGAGGCAGTTGCCGCCACGACCGGCGCACGCCTGCTCTTCTATCCGGTCTGGAGTTGGCTGCTGCCCGCCGGGCAGGCGCTTCCGCTCACCACGATCGCGGGCGTGCGGCTCGATATCCGATCAGTGCTGGCTCGCAAACGCGCGGCGATCGCGTGCCATGCTTCCCAATATTCGGATCTCATCAACGACGATGTGCGCGGGTTTCAGCTCCCTGCCGAACTGCTGGCTGTTTGCGACCAGGATTTTGAAACCTTCATAGATCCATGACCGCCTCCCTGCCGCGCGAATACTTCGAAATGCTTTATGCCAATGGCGCTGATCCCTGGCATTTTGCGACGAGCTCATACGAACGGGCGAAATATGAGGCGACGCTCGCGGCTCTGCCAGCGTCGCGCATCGGCGCTGCCCTCGAGATCGGCTGCTCGATCGGGGTCCTGACCCGGCGCCTCGCCGAACGCTGCACAACGCTCCTCGCGGTCGACATTGCAGAGAACGCGCTTGCCCAGGCGCGGGCAGCCTGCGCGGCATGCAAGAACGTGACGATCGCGCGCATGCGCATTCCGGTGGACTGGCCGACGGGACGCTTCGACATGATCCTGCTGTCGGAGGTGCTCTACTACCTTTCGGTAGACGATCTCACGCAGACCGCGCGGCGCGTACGCGCTAGCCTCGAGCCACAGGGCCATGTGCTGCTCGTTCACTATACCCTGCCCACTGATTATCCGGCGACCGGCGACGCCGCTTCCGAGGGCTTCATCGCCGCGACGGGCTTTGCGCCTATTCTGCAGCGTCGAGAAGCGGCGTATCGACTTGACCTGCTGCGCGCCTGATCCGGTCGCGGATGCGCCTGGCCCGCGCCATTTCAATCGCGAGCGCTTCGAGCGGCACGCGTACACGCTGGCGCAAGCGCGGGCTTGCTGCCTCGATCTCGGCCCAGGCGGTTCCGAAGTAGCGGGCGGTGAGCAGCCCGGCGAGGCGCAAGACGGGGATGCGGAGCCGGGCCGCTATCATAGGAAAAGGCGGGGCAACCGGATCGGCGCCGCCCGCCCATTCCACACGGAGACGCTGGCGGAGCCGCATCCGCCGGAGCCAGTCGGCGGCCGGTTCCAGCCGATCATCGAGAAACGGATCGGGCCGCTCCACACGCCGACGCATCGTATCGGCCATACCTCCCGGCGCGCGTCCGACAATACGGGCGGAGACCACGACGCGAGCGCCGGGCGCATGACGGATGCGCGCATCGATGCGGCGCAGCGCGTCGAAAAATGCCCGATCTTCGCCGAGAGGCGTGGCCGGCATGCCGCCCGCGCGCCGGTACGCCGCAACCGTCACCGCGATGCTGGCTCCGGTATGCTCGTCGTGGCGCGGCCAGGGATCTGACGGATCGGGATCGATGAGCGCGCCGATCTCGTCGAGCACCGCGGCATAGGCGCATTCACGTGCGTCAATCGCATGCAGATGGGCGGGAATGAGTTTCGCGCCTTCGGGTTCGATCTCCGCCCGGCCGGCGACCGCCTCCGCCCCCGCGGCAAACGCCTCGAGATTGGCCGCGACCCAGTCCGGCTTCACACGGGCGTCGGCATCAGTCGTGAGCAGCACGCCCTTTGCGCCGGCGAGCGTTGCCGCGTGCTCCATCGCGATGCGTCGCGCGCGTCCAGCGCAGGCGAGTGCCTCGGGCAATTGAATCGCGATCGTGTTCAGCGCGAAGGGCAGGCGATGCTCCGTCGCGCGCACCACGTCCTCACTGCCGTCGCTACAATTGTTAAGGCACAGCACGACTGCGTCGATCGCCGTCTCCTGCTGCGCCGCCAGGGCGAGCAAGCAGGGCCCAATCTCTGCCGCCTCGTCCTTGGCTGGAATGGCGACCACAACAGGCCGCGCCGGGAGTGAGCACGATGCGCCGTGTTTGAGGATCGGATGCAGGCTCCTTACTCCCGGCTTGTTGGACAGGAACGCAACGCCGGGTACGGCGGAAAAACCGAAACATCCCGATACGAACAATGGATTCTGTCGCTGATGATTTGGCGTCGCAACGTAAGCCAGCTCGCTACCCGTCCTTCTTCCCACCCGCCTGGCTGGTCTCCGGCCCCTGCTGCTGCTTCTGATCGCCTGTGTTTTCCTGCGGCTTGACCTTGCCGCCATTGCCGACCTCCGCCGGTAGGTTCAGCACCACGCGCTCGCCGCCCTGCAGGCCGTCGCGCAGTTCCGCCGGATCGGGTATTGGATGGCGCCGATCTTCGCCAGGCCCGATGGGACGGTGACTTGCTGCGCGCTGATCGCGTTGGTGACGTCCTGCGGCGTCAGCCCGTGCGCCTGCAAGGCATGCAGGTCGAGGTCCACCATGATCTGCCGCGGCGAGCCGCCATACGGTGGCGGCATCGTCGCACCCGGATTCGTGGTCAGCGTCTGGCGGAGGCGGTACGGCGTGTAGTCGTAGAGTTGCTGCTGCGTCTCCAGGTCCGACGACTTCACCATCTGGATCACCGGGACGGACGATGCGGTGAACTGCATGTCACCGGCGGCTGGATGCCCGGTGGCAACACGGCGCGCACCGAGTTGGTGGCGGCGACGATCTGCGAGATTGCCAGGTTGATGCTGACATCCGGCTGGAAGGTGATGCGCTGGATGGTGATGCCCTGCAACGTCGTGCTGCGCATCTCGCGGATCGAGCTGACGTTGTTGCTGATCGAGGTCTCGGCGTAGGTCGTGACGCGCGATCCCATCTCAGGCGTGTCGAGGCCGGTGTAGGTCCAGACCACCGTCACGACGGGGATGTTGACCTCCGGCAGCACGTCTTTCGGCATCACTGCACTGGCGCCGACACCGCAGAACAGAATGAGCACCGCCAGCACGTAGAACGTGTTGCGGAATTTCAGGGCATACTTGACCAGCCACATGCCGGGCGCGGTTCTCCTGGGATGCCAAAACAAGCGCCCGAGCCCGGCGTCGGTTGCGCGGCGGCGGCGGGACACACGGCGATCTGAAGGACGACACCTGCATTCGCGTGTGCGGCGAAATCACCCCATCAGGTCAAGGCTTGGACACCCACAACTGCCGCGTCAGCAGACTGCAATCCGCATCCTTTGCGCCGCCGAAGTCTGAAGTCGGGATGGGTATCTTCCGACCGAGGGAAATCTTTGGCGAGCGCATCTTGCCCTCGATCAACATCGGAGAATGCAGATCGAGCAGGTCAAAATCCTTGGTGTCAGCTGTGATCTTGCTGTGCACCTCCTGTGTATTCAGCGCGGCATCGCCATCGAAGTGCAACACGGATTTCTGCGTGTCCATGAGAGTCTCTGTCGAACGTTACCACACCATGCTGAAAGACCAATCGGCCAATCGCGCAGCGGATCGGGATGCGGTTGTCGCCGGTGATGTAGAGCATCAGTTGGCTGGACCCGGCCGTAATCGGCCCAGCATGGTCCACGGCACGGATGATCCCCTGCGGCTACTATGATCGGCTGCCTAATGCGCAAGCTCCGCTTTGCATTGCTCAGTGTCGTGTTCATCGCTTTGGCCATGGGCGTTTATGTGCTGCAGGCGTGGTCGGCGCTGGACCTGAAAACTGACCGGAGGGACGACGCTCCAGCTCAACCACCTGCTCGGGCTTCGGGCAAAAAGAAGCCCCAGGGGCCCCGGGGCTTGAGTTGGAGAAAGACCGTCATCAGCTCTGGCCACCATCATCGTAATCCTGTCTCGGATTTCGCCGCTCGGACGGAGCACCTCCCAGGCTGTCGGCCATGGCTTCATACGCCGCCGCGAGCTCCAGCAGCGCCTCGGTGATGACCTCGTCGCTCACCAGAGACGCCACGCGCTTGTAGTGCGCTGCCCGCCGGCGCAACTCTTGTTCGTCCATGGCTGGATAACGATTCGAACCGAGGTCCGTGGAGGTGAAATGCCCGAGAGCTGGGATGCCGGCGAATACCGCAACCGCGCCACGGCTTGGCTGCAAAAGGCGGAGTCCCTCCCTGCAGGGCGTGAGCGGGACGCCTGTCTTGCCCTTGCCGAAGGCTATCTGAAGTTGGCCGAGCTTCTCGAAGCGCAGCAAGGAACGTCGAGCGCCGGTGAGGCGGTCGGCTCATCATCCTGAGCGGCAGATCATACTTGTCTGCGGCACCACGCTGGCGGGCTACATGACCGCCAGCTTTGCCGCGCGGGCTGTTCACCGAAATGACCGGCGGCCATCTCTCGGCGGATAGCGACCATGCGACCGGAACGGGGGAGACATCACCTACTGGCTCCGCCGATCCTGGGCGCTCGAAGCAGACCATCACTGGGAATCCGACCGCCGGCCAGGCCGAGAAGCTGCGCGGAAACCTCCCGCGGATCTCCTCGGTGCTCACGCTGTTGGACCACGGACCAGGCTGCAGCTTGCGGAACTGCGGAGGCCAACGGTGAGCCCGCGTCGCGGCACGCCACAGGAGATGCCAACATCACGTGATCCGCAGGCAGATCGGTGAACCAGGAGGTCTTGATGGTCATGGAAAGGGCCGTCCGCGGCGAGGGATTTGGCGAATGTATATACCACAATCGACGCGCTTATGCCACCGTTTGTGGACAGACGGTGGCACGTCCGGAAACGTGGCACGCTGCCCTGAACTGGCCGCGCCACATGGCCATTGACCACATGCTCGCGGGTGCTCAGGGCAGCGCCCTACTTCGGCAATTGTGTCTCAAATAACGCCGGAGCCAAGGGCACCGAAGGTATAGGGTGTAGGTTGCAGATCGCTTTCGTGGGCGGACCAGGCGCCAGTGATTTACACTACGTCGCGAATTAAAGGGGGTCGTGCGGCGGGAGGTCGACTGCCCGCGCCATCAGTCGTTCCGCGGCCCTTGCGCCCGCCCGCGCCCGCTCGTGGCCGGACCCCATAGACGCCGACGTGCCGAAATTTGAGGCTACAGCGGAGCCCTGGATCGTCGAACGGGCCAAGAAAGGGGATCCACGGAACATCTTTGGCCGCGGATTAGCTACTTTCCGGCGCAAAATCCCAGCCTTGAGGTGACCCGCGATCGATCAGAGGCAACGCAGTGAACCCCGCCAACGGAAGCTGACGGGGTTCACGCAGAATTATCAGGGTAGGGGACAATAGCTATTTGGCTGACTGTTTGCTGATGGCGAGGCCGACATTGATCAGGTTGTCGGCGATCACTCCGAGACCGACCCAGCGCTGCATCCCATCATCACCTCGATAGCGGCAACGGTTCAGACCGTGGCGGCGCTTGCTGACGCTGATGCGTCCCTCGCACCCGGTGCGCCATCGCTGGCCGTTGCGGAACCATCGCTTCTTCTGCTCGCGCTTCCGAGCGTCGCTCTTGGAAGAGCGATTGGGAATGCAGACACGTTTCACACCCTTGGCTTTCGCTGCGGCTTCGTTCTTGGCGGAGTAGAAGCCGGCATCGGCAGCGACCAGGCGCGGTGTGCGTCCCAGCTTCGCTTGATGCAACTCGATGGCCGGGATCAGCAAGTCCATATCGCTGGGCCGTTGCGCGAAAACCTCATAGTCAATGACGATCTGGTTCTCGGCCTCCTGCAGCTTCACCAACTTGCCAAACTCGGTTGGCTTACTCGCCTTGCCCTTGCGGATCACTTCGGCCGATGGCTCGAACAGGCTGACAATCTTGCCCTCGCTGCGGCTGTCACCGTGGAAGATGCGTGCCTTGGTCTGACGTATAACCTGCTGGACCCGCGGGAGCATCTCGTCAAGCAATTGGCGGTGGCCTTCCAGCACCACCTGCCTGGCCGGCGCTATACCGTGCTTCACGCCGGTGGTGATCTCCTTTGAGAATCGTTTCGCCTGTCCCACCACCCGGCCGGTCGCGTTCAGCAGCCTGCCATAGGCTAGCTTCATCTTGGCCTGACTCGGCGGAGCCTTGCCGCGCGCTGCGCGGGCAATCTCCAGCAGCCGCAGCCCTACGCCCCGGCTGCGGTCGCGCAACTTGGCGCCAACCTGGCCAGTCAACTGGGTTATTTTCCGCATGGTGCGCGTCAGCACCCGGACCCCGTCGCCCAATAGGCTGCTGTCGGTGGGATAGTGGATGTTGCTCTCCACCACGGTGGTGTCGATGCGCATTCTGCGTCCCTGCACAACGCCGTTAGCCCGGGCGATTTGGACGATCCGATCGTGGATCTGATGGATTACAACTGGTCCCATCGCCGCGCCCCAGCGGCCCATGGTCTTCGCGTCGGGCATCTTGGCAGCACCGACACGGGTGAATTCGCGATACACCAAATTGGCGCGGACCTCGCGCTCCAATACCGCATAGCTCCAGTTGCGGATGTGCTTCAGGATCAGCAATCGAAGCACCACCTCAGCAGGGAAGCCCGGTCTGCCGCGTCGGCGACTCTGAGGATGGCGCCGCGCCAATACCTGGTGGACCGCCGAGACCATCGCTTCATCGGCGAGCATTGCATCGACATGGGTCATCCACGGTTCCTGTAGATCTTTGATCTCAGCCGTGATGAACCCATCACCGAAGCTACGCTGCGCGTGTCGCGCTTCAATCAAGCGGCCTCCTGTACGAGTGATGTGCAATATCACTGTCGATCGCCCGGACAGATTGCTTCTGGTCTTCGCGTCTCGCCAAGAAGAATTTGCAATTCTATTGATGCGTTCTTGAGCCCGCTTCGATTCCTTTGTTACTCGGATAGACTACACTTGTTCGCCCGTGCAGTTCTTCCTATTTCCGAGCCAGGCTGATGGTCGAGCCAGCCGAGGATTTTTGCGCCGGAAAGTAGCTAGAAGGGTAGCTGGCGGAGCGGCTTCGGTACGCTCCGCCAGCTGGACTTCGGAAAAGCAGACGCGTGCGCCGGCAGAGGAGCAACCGAGGTCTTACACGAGAACGTGGCGACGAAGGTAGGTCGGATGACGCAACTCGGATCGATCTGAGCCGCTTGCTACCTCACGGTAATCTGTTGAGGTTCAGCTATGAAACGTTCATTTATCCTTCTGTCTGCCGTCGCAGCCACGGCTGCCATGCTATCGGGTCCGGTTTACGCGCAACTCGCACCCCAGACTGTGACCTTGATGAAGGTGGACCCGCAGACATTGGCCACGGGTTACCGCTCATCTAAGATGGTGGGCAGTACGGTCGTCAATGACGCCAACCAAACGGTGGGTAGCATCGATGATCTCATAATCACGCCAGGTGGGCAGGCGCCGTATGCGGTTCTGTCAGTGGGCGGCTTCTTGGGAATTGGCACGAAATACGTTGCGCTGCCTTTCACGTCCCTGAAAATCGTCGACAATAAAATCGTTCTCCCCGGCGGCACGAAGGACGCTCTGACATCTCTCCCCGACTTCAAATACAATACCAACGGCTGAGATCGCGTCAGGGCGGCCGGTCACACACCCATCATCCCTGCACGGAAGGGGCCAACGTCACCCATCATCTTGCAAACCAGCGCAACGATATAGGCGAGGAAGACGATACGCTGGCCAATTTATCCGCCTGAGCGCAGGCCTGATGCTCTTCACCTGCCTCAGGTGGAGCTACTGCCGCCTTGCCGCCAATTTGAAGTGGTGCCAATCGCTTTGGATGCGGCGATGCGCCTTCTCTTGGCTGCGCGCCGCCCAAGCAGCTAGCGTTGCGACGGCTGGCGCAAGTTCCGGCTGACGCTCTCCGCCTAGCCGCTCGGCCAATGCAACCCCCATAACTGCGTCGTTTAGCGAGCCGAGATGCTTCAGTAACTTCTTGATTACGTGCAGATAGGCCTTCGCCTGCTTGTCTCGGCACACCGATGACAAGAATTCGATGCTACAGCGCAGTTTCTTCAGCGCCTTCCGTAGCGCATGAAGCTCCTTATCGGAGCGGTGCGCGATATTGTGGCCTCGGCGCACGACCCTCCGCTCCAGTCGCTCCACCAGCTTCGGCGCCCGGTGCACCAGTTGGATGCGCATCGCTTCATTACCCGGCGCGCCCCACGCAGCCAAGCCAAGCACGGTGGCTGTCACCGTTTGCCCCCGTAACGCATCCGCGACTCGCCCGTGCGCCGCGGCCTGTTCCGCCTCCGCAGGTTCACGCAGCAGGTCGAGCCACGACCTTGCCACCCGTGCTCCTCTGCCGATACCAACATTTCCCTGCAGAACACGTCCCAATCTCGAGCTTCGCCGAATATGCGGCCGAGGGATCGCAGCGCCTCGGTGAGACGCGCTTGGGCATGGGGCTCAAGCCGTGGCCGGAACAGCACCAGGGCAGCGCGTAGGCGGCGAATGGCGACGCGCATCTGATGCACGCCCTCGATGTCCCCCGCGACGGCGGCAGGTTGATTTGCCATCAGATGGGCAAGCACCCCATTGATGATACGGCGGAACCCTTCGGCTGCCGTGACGTCGTCCGCCAGAGTATCGCGTTGTCGAACACGACGCTCTGCTCCTCATGGCCACCGTCAACGCCGCGCGTGCCCGCGCTCACCGCACGGGCCCAGATCAGCGTCTGCGTGCCCATCGCCGCCTGACCTTCTTCCCCGCCCGCCGCACCCGCCGGCCCGTGGAACCGGCCGCAGCCCGGAGTGACAGCCGGACTGCGGCCATGCCCGCCCACCGCAGTCACTCTGCGTCGAACACCCCGCAGGCCACATCGGACAGCGCAGCGTCAGCCCGGATCGCCCGGTCATGCCCTTCTACATGGCATTGGGCCTCTACTAGTCTCGCGCTACCAAGCAGCTTGCCCGCCAGCGCGCGGGCTTCAGCAGGCGAAAGCAGCACGATGGCAGATTCGTGCCTGCTTCGTGCTACATGATCCTCAAACGTCTCGAGTACTTCCCTGGCGTTGCGCGTTCCATCTGTAACCAGGACGGCGCACTCATCGTTGTGACCGATCCAAATGAGATCTGCAGTTCCCATCTTTGTCACCTCGTCCACGCTACCTTGACCGTTTCCCTAGATAAGGCCGGGCCACCGCCCAGGTTTCCCCGATCGTCAACTCATAGGCATTCCTGGGGGCAGTACCGCATAAAATCATGATTGCGCGCCGACAGGCGGCCGTCAAGGACGGCCAGCGCGTTCCAGCAGGCCGTGAGACGACAAGTTGAAAGAGTGTCAAAGGTCCCTTCCGACGGGACTTCGGTCACTTGGATTCCCGGACGCCGGAGCGAGCAGGGTAGCGGGGTAGCGGTGTTAATCAGCTTCCGGCTGAAAGCAGGCCCTACGGCCACTAACCAGCGGCTTGGACGGGTTAGCGGATGAAGGCCGAGGCAGCATGGGACCGGCCGCCTCTACTGAAATTTCCCTTCCGGCAGAAGAAAATAATGAGATGGTATTCACGACTGGTATAACCAGCCCGGCGTGAGATCGATTTCTTAGAGGAACTGGAAAGTCAGCTCATCGGGCGGATGCAAGGCGCGCAGGCACTGCTGGACGCCGCCGGGACCTCCAATATACGGTGGCCGCGGATGCGCACACCGGACCGCCGGCCCGTGGCGCCCTGGCGGTGCACGCCCGCGGCCAGGATGACCCTGCAGCACCGCGACGACCAGGGAGCGCTAGGCGGCTGAGCGGGGGGCGTGCTGGCGCAGGGAGGCGAGCGTCGCCTCGCGCCCCGCGCGCATGAACTGCGGCCACTCGCGGGTGTCGAGGAACTGCTCGTAGAAGCCGGTCCCGGCGACCTTCCCGTACGGCACCGGCTCGACGAGCAGTGTCCGGGCCTGCCGGCGCAGCCTGGCCAGGTGCTCGCGGGCCAGCTCCGCCTGCTGGCAGGTGCGCACCTGCGAGGCCGCCGAGACGATGCTGAGCGGCCGGTCGTCCCAGCCGGTGATGTCCTCGCCACCGAACTCGTGCGGGTAGAAACAGTTAACCGCTACGGCGGTCTCGACCGCGGGCTCGATGTCGAGCACGGGCCGAATCGGGAAGATGTCGACGATCCCGCCGTCGCACCAGGACAGCCCGTCGAGCACGGCCGGCTGGACGAACAGCGGGAGCGACACGGCCATCCGGATCGCGCGCGCCACCGGCAGGTCCGGATGGGTACGCGGGCCGACGAAGTCCAGGCGGTTATGCTCGACGTTCCAGATCGGCGCGTAGGCCGGCGTCCGCAGCTGCGCCAGCGTCAGGTCGCCGAAGTGGCCGCGGTAGAACGCCTCCAGCTTGTCGCCGCGCAGGATGCCGCACCAGCCGCGCGCCAGCGTCGGGATGAGCGCGGCGATCTCCCGCCACCCGGCGTCGATGTAGTCGCCGGGCCGCATCGAGGCGGTGAGCTCTGCGACCTCGTCGGGCGACATCCCGGCGCCGAGCGGGAACCCGAACAGCGCCGAGCCCGAGCACACCGAGTAGACCGACACCTCGGTGCCACTGTCCTCCAGCGCCTTCGCCACGCCGACGAGCGACGCGAGCGCACCGCTGCCACCGGTCGCCACGACGCCGACGCGGCCCGGCAGCGGCGGCGGGACAGCACCGCGCAACGGCCCGAACACGTGCCCCGGCGCAGGCCGGCGGTCGAACGGCAGCGGCAGGAACCCGCGCCGGACCGTATCCAGGAACGTCGCGTCCTTGCGGATGGCCGCCGCCACGTCGCGGGCCCGGACGATGACGTCGAAGTACTGCCGCATACGGAAGACGTCCAGCGCAGCGTCCAGGGCACTGTGGCCGGGCTGGCCGCCGACGGTAACCATGGCTTCCGCGGCTACCTGTTCAATATCCGGAGCCTGCCCGGGAACCGGCGGCTTCCGTGCATGTCGTAGATGCCATCTAGTTTCTCCGCCGGGCAATGGAATCCATACGAGGTGGATCCGGCTTGGCCGTCACCGCCTTCGATCTGCTTTCCCCACAGAGGATCGGCAGACGGGTCGAAACCGAATTCTTCTCGGATAGCCTCGGCGAATTCCCCTGGGTGCTCCCCTTCGTAATAGAGGTCTCGCCCCTCCGGGAATAGCTTCGCCCAGTTTATATCCGCGAGCCAGGCTGCGAATCTGTCTCCATCTTTCGGCAGGACCAGCCCCGGTACGAGGGTGGCCGCCGGATCGGTTACTGTCATTTCCCTCTCCTTGTCCGTATGGCGCTCTCCTTCTCCGTGCAGCGCTTATTCTATAATCCAATAATAGCCTAACGGGCCCTGCCGCCTGCACATTTCACCCGCACCCGCCGCTACCGAACGTCACTAGAACACGGGACTTTCGTCTTGACTTTCCGCCGGACGTAAACTTCGCCGCGCTCTAGCCGCTTCAGGCACGCTTTGGTGCAACAGGGCGCGACCCTCAGGTCAAGACCCCAGCGCCAGGCTTGGAAACGGGTTCGCATCCCAAACTGGGCCGACGTCACGGGCAGCCCGCACCCACTCTCGCACGCCACGCCCGCGGCCAAACGCAGACCCAAGCCACAGCGCGGCAGCAACCCCGGCCAGCGACCGCCTGCAGCGGCCCGGGATTTCACGCTGTGGCGACCATCCCCTCGGGGGGTGTAATGGCTTGGAAGATCGGTCATCGCCCTCGCGGCTCAACGTGCAGATACGTATGTGCTGTTCATGAACGACTGGCTATCCATGTTTGACCGTGAGTGCCCCGCTTGCGGTCGCGGTATCTGGCCCATACGTGACCCAACGGCTCACGGCTCCGGAGACAGTTGGCCATCACCGTCACTAGCTGCGCAGACCGTAAGGTCTTGCTGCCATTGGTCCGCGTCTGGTCTGCTTGGGCTCTGGCGCTGTCACAGCAGGCTCTTGGATTAGCGTCTGGGCCGGTTCCAGAACTGAGTCTGAGCGGCTTCGCCGCTGCCATCTGGCGGGCCACAAGCGCTGATCTCGGAAAGGCGGGCACCCCGGAACGAGGACTGGAGATCTCGGGGTGCCTGCCTGCTTCGGCTGGCAGTTACGGCCCAGCCCGATTAGCCTCTGCTCGGTCCTGTCATCCTGGTAGGTGCCACGTTCGCTGCGGAGGTTCGCCGCGTGCGCTTCGGGCCTGGCCCTCGCCGTCAGGCCCGCTGGGCCGGTAGAGGTCTCCAGGGTCAGCGCGCCGCAGGCGCCCGCGCAGAGCGAGGTGGCCTCGGCGGCAACACGAATTATCATCATGTCTTACGTCCGACCCAAGCGCGTCGCCGCAGCTCACAGACCCACGTAGACTTCTGGCACCCCACAGGGCGAAGTCAGCAATCG
>CAVZNH010000039.1:0-8635 GCA_963776505.1 uncultured Alphaproteobacteria bacterium | reverse complement strand
GCGCGACTGCGCGACGACGGGTGTATTGAGGCGCAGGGCTATCTGTTCGGTGCGCCGAGACCGGCCAGCGAGATCCCGGACATGATCCGGCAATATTATCCGAGCGTGCCGCAGCCGGCGTGACGCCGGTAGGCAGCGGGTTTCGCGCCTTTGACCACAGGAAACGCCACGGCGCACACTGCGGCCATGTCGCCCGCGTATCTTGACCCTCGCACCGGCGAGACCTTCCCGCTCGATCAGCCGCGCTGGTGCGGTTCCGACGGCGCGCCGCTGCTGCTGACGCCGCTTGCGGGCCTGACGCGCGCGCAGATCGATGGCGCGACGCGCAGCCTGTGGCGCTACCGCGCGGCGCTGCCGTTCCAGCCTGACGAGCCGATCACCATGGGCGAGGGCTGCACGCCGCTGATCGGCCGCACGCTGCATGGCGCGCCGGCGCTGCTGAAGTGCGAATGGTTCATGCCCACGGGCAGCTTCAAGGACCGCGGCGCCAGCGTGATGCTGTCGCTGCTGCGCGCGCAGGGCGTGCGTGCGGTGCTGGAGGACAGCTCCGGCAACGGCGGCGCTGCGGTGTCGGCGTATGCGGCGGCCGGCGGTCTGCATGCGACGATCATGGCGCCGGCCTCGACCAGTCCGGCGAAGACGGTGCAGATGCGCGCGCATGGCGCCACGGTGGAGCTGATCCCCGGCACGCGGCAGGACACCGCCGATGCCGCGGTGCGGCGCTCGGAGACCACATTTTATGCCAGCCACAACTGGCATCCGTTCTTCCTGCACGGCACCAAGACGCTGGCTTACGAGCTGTGGGAGGACCTGGGCTTCCGCGCGCCCGACAACATCATCACGCCGTGCGGCGCCGGGTCGAACGTGCTGGGCTGCGAGATCGGTTTTTCCGAGCTGCTGCGTGGCGGCGAGATCGACACCATGCCGCGCATCTTCGCCGCGCAGCCGGCGAACTGCGGACCGATCGCCGCGGCGTTCCTTGCCGGCAGCGAGGTGCCGGTCGACACGGAGATAATGCCGACAATCGCGGAAGGGACCGCGATCGCGCAACCGATCCGGCTTGCCGAAGTCCTCGGCACGCTGCGTGCGACGCGCGGCGGGGCGGTGATGCTGAGCGAGGATGAGATCGGCGCCGCGACGCTCGATCTGGCGCGCATCGGCATCTATGTCGAGCCGACCTCCGCGCAGGCGGCTGCCGCGTTCCGCAAGCTGCTGGATGCCGGCGCGATCACGCCGGAGCAGACCACGGTGCTGGTGCTGACCGGCAGTGGGCTGAAGGCGACGCCGCGGATCGCCGAATTGCTGGGGGTGGGGTTGTGAGTAGCGGGTCGCGCCGCCTCCCCCCGACCCCCTCCCGCGCGGGGAGGGGGAGGCGGCGATGAAGCTTGGCGAGCTGGCGACGCCTTGCCTGGTGCTGGATCGCGGCATCCTGGCGCGCAACATCGGCGTCATGGCGAGCCGGCTGGCGAGTCATGGTGTGCCGCTGCGGCCGCACATGAAGACCGCGAAGTCGATCGACGTGGCACGCCTGGCGATCGATGGGCAGCCCGGTGGCATCACTGTATCGACGCTCGCCGAGGCGGAATACTTCGCGGGGCATGGGGTCACCGATATTCTGTACGCGGTCGGCATCACGCCGCAGAAGCTCGATCAGGTGGCCAAGCTCAACAGCGGCGGTGCCGGCATCATCGTGCTGACCGACGATCTCGACACGGCAGACGCGATCGCCGCACAGGATCGGCCGCCGCGCGTGCTGATCGAGATCGACTCCGGCGAAGGCCGCGGCGGTCTGGCGCCGGACGACGACCTGCTGCTGGAGATCGCGGCGCGGCTGGGCACGCATCTGGCCGGTGTGATGACGCATGCCGGGCATTCCTATGGCGCACGCAGCCTGGACGACATGGCGCGCATCGCGGAGGACGAGCGTGCCGCCGTGGTGCGCGCCGCGGAACGGCTGCGTGCGGCCGGTTATCGCCTCGCCGATCGTGTCGATGGGCAGTTCGCCGACGGCGTTGCACGCCCAGCGGCTCGACGGCGTGACCGAGGTGCGCGCCGGCGTCTATATGTTCGGCGACCTGTTCCAGGCGGAGATCGGCACGCATGATCTCGACGCGGTCGCGCTGACTGTCCTTACCAGCGTGATCGGGCGGCGGCCGGGGCGGCTGCTGGTGGACGCCGGTGGGCTGGCGTTGTCGAAGGACCGCAGCACGGCGGACGCACCCAAGGATTACGGCTTCGGCCTGGTGCTGGATATGGCCGGCAAGCGCAGCCATGGCGACGCCATTGTGCGGCGTGCATATCAGGAGCACGGCGTGGTGGAGGCTGATCCGGGCTTTCCGCTCGATCTTCCGGTTGGCGCCAGGCTGCGGATTGCGCCGAACCACACCTGCATGACAGCGGCGGCGCATGATCGCTACTTTGTGGTCGAAGGCAGTGACGAAGTCGTGGCAATCTGGCAGCGTGTGAACGGGTGGTAAGCGCCACATAGTCTTGAAAGGGTCGTGTCTTCCAGAACTCCGATCCAAACGATTGGGGCTTCTATCCCGGGTCTTCCACCCCGGTCTCGCCCGTGCTCGCACTGATCGGGTTTGTCGGACTGTGCTTTCTGGTGGCTGCCGTCGACGGTTCCATCGTCACGGGGCTGCCACGGGCCTGGTATCTGTCGCTCGCGCGCCCGCCAGGCACGCCGCCCAACTGGGCGTTCGGTGCGGTCTGGACCGGCCTCTATACCATGGTCGGCGTGGCTGGCTGGTTGGTGTGGCGGCGCTCCACCACGACCCGGCCGCTCCGCCTGTGGGGCTGGCAGTTGGCCGCCAATGCCTGCTGGACCCCGGCGTTCTTCGGACTGCACAGCCCGCCGCTGGCGCTTGCGGTGATCCTGGTGCTGCTGGTGCTCATCGTTCTGACCATGCACGCATTTTGGGGAGTGCGCCGGTTGGCGACCTGGCTGATGGCGCCGTATCTGGCATGGACCGGCTACGCGACGTACCTCAACGCGGGGTTCTGGTGGCTCAACCCAGGCTGAGCTAGACTGATTGTATGCGAATCGGGTTCCTGGGGTCCTCGCTGGCCATCGTCGTGCTCGCCGCAATGCCGCAGCTGGCACAGGCGCAGATGTTCGATCAGATCGGCAAGGGGGGCGGCAAACCGCCGGCGCCTGCCCCGAAAGTGGCGCCTCCGCCCGCCCTGCCGGGTGCCGCGTCCAACGGAACTGCGGCGCCGGCGAACCGGCTTCCGAGCGACATGGAGCCCACTGAGGCACTTTTTGACGCGATCAATCGCGGGGACGCCGCCGGCGCGCGCGATGCGATCAACCGCGGCGCTGATCTGCGCGGGCAGAACGTGCTCGGGATGACGCCGCTGGAGCTGGCGGTAGATCTGGGGCGCAACGACATTTCATTCATGCTGTTGTCGATGCGCGGTGCCGATGACGACCGGACCCGGCCGGCAGCGGTGGCGAAGACAGCGGCGAGGCCGGCGCCGACGAAACGGACCACGCAGGCCACGGCGCGTCCTGCCGCCAAGACCGCGGTTTCGTCGCCGGCGCCCTCGCAGACCGCGCATCTGTTCAGCGGGGACGGCGGCGCGCCCAACCCGAATGCCGGCTTCCTGGGGTTCGATACCAGCCGTCGGTGATGGCGGGAAGTTCATCCGGCTGACGCGCCTGCGATTGGCGCTGGCGTGACTTCCTTCGCATATGGCGGTCACGCCACTACGGCGTTGGGAGGACCAGGCAAATGCGTGAACAGGAAATCCGGCGGGATGCGCGGGCGACCGCGTTGTCGATGATCCGGCTGCACGGGCTGCGGGCGCAGGCTGTCGCGCTGGAGCGTGCAGCGGAACTGCGCCAGCAGGGCGATGTCGCTGGGCAGGATCTGTGGCAGCAGATCCACGCCGCGATCTGTGAGCTCCGGCGAACCGCTCCTGCGATGGAGACAGCGAGGGCATAGCCCTTCCGCTGCTGCGTCAGGTCGCGGGGGGCCGCTGGAAAACGCCTCCCGCACCGACGCCAAACTGGCTTTCAGAGGGCACCAATGACGTCGTATCAGGCCTCGCTGTGGCGTGAGATGGCCAAGGAAGCGGTGGCTGCCGCCGACCGGGTAGAGGACCCCGGGGTACGGCGCGAGATGTGGTCGATGGCCGCGCGCTACATGGCGATGGCCGAGCGCGTGGAGGAATGGACCGCGACGAAGGGATCCGCGATCGAACCCGACGAGGCCAACTGAGGGTCCGGCGTCGTTCAACTTAAACTGTCCGTTGCGGCATCGTCTGGAGTAGGATGGGCCGAGTGAAGCAAGACCCCTCCTGATGCCGGTTCTGTTCGATCTTGGCTCCGCCTCCGACGACCAGGCTCTGGTCGCCGCCGCGCACGATGTGCTGACGCGGCATTACAAACCATTCTGGCATACCGTGGCCGCGGCGATCCGCGGGCAGGACGGGCGCATCTGGACGGGTCTGCATCTGGGCGCGACGGTGGGGCGGTTGTCGATCTGCGCCGAGGCGGTGGCGCTTGGCCGCGCACTGCTCGAGGGCGACGGCAAAATCGACACGGTGGTCGCGGTGCGCCATCCGAAACCTGACGAGACCGATCGGACGCTGGCTGTGGTGCCGCCCTGCGGCGCCTGCCGCGAGATGCTGCTGGATCACTGTCCCGATGCGCTGGTGATCCTCCATGGATCGAGCGGGCTGGCCAAACTGCCGATCCGGCAACTGCTGCCAGAACCATACCGGCGATAGGCCGCCCGGGTGACAGGGCAGGGTGGCTGCGCTACTTCCTGCAACCACCTATTCCTTGGAACCGAGCCAGCGTGCCATGGCCAGCAGTAACGACATCCGCGCCGCCTTCCTCGACTACTTCGCCCGGAATGAACACCGGGTGGTCGAGAGCTCGCCGCTGGTGCCGCGCAATGATCCCACGCTGATGTTCGCCAATTCCGGCATGGTGCAGTTCAAGAACGTGTTCACCGGCCAGGAGAAGCGGGATTACGTGCGTGCCACGACGGCGCAGAAATGCGTTCGCGCCGGCGGCAAGCACAACGACCTCGACAATGTCGGCTACACCGCGCGGCATCACACCTTTTTCGAGATGCTGGGGAACTTCAGCTTCGGCGACTACTTCAAGGAGAAGGCGATCCCGTACGCCTGGGAGCTGGTGACCAAGGAGTTCGGCCTGCCGCGGGACCGGCTGATGGTCACGGTCTATTCCGAGGATGACGACGCGGCGGAGATCTGGCGCAAGGTGGCGGGGTTCGGCGACGACCGGATCATTCGCATTCCGACGTCGGACAACTTCTGGCGGATGGGCGACACCGGGCCATGCGGGCCGAGCTCGGAGATCTTCTATGACCACGGACCGTCGGTGCCCGGCGGGCCGCCCGGTTCGCCGGATGAAGATGGCGATCGGTTCGTCGAAGTCTGGAACCTGGTGTTCATGCAGTTCGAGGAAGGCCCGCCTGGCACGCGTGTGCCGTTGCCGCGGCCCTCGATCGACACTGGCATGGGGCTGGAGCGCATCGCTGCCATCCTGCAGGGCAAGCACGACAACTACGACATCGACATCTTCCGCGCGCTGATCCTGGCGAGTGCGGAGGCGACCGGGCAGGCGCCCGACGGCCCGTACCGTGTGAGCCATCGCGTGGTGGCCGACCATCTGCGCAGCACGGCGTTCCTGATCGCCGATGGCGTGCTGCCGTCGAACGAGGGCCGCGGCTATGTGCTGCGCCGGATCATGCGTCGCGCGATGCGGCATGCGCACATGATGGGCGCTCGAGAGCCGCTGATGTACCGGCTGGTGCCGACTTTGGTGCGGCAGATGGGTGCGGCGTACCCCGAACTGGTGCGCGCCGAGGCGCTGATCGTCGAGACGCTGCTGCTGGAAGAGACGCGGTTCCGCCAGACGCTGGACCGCGGTCTGCATCTGTTGACCGAGGAGACGGAGCGGCTGGGCGATCGCCAACCTCTGCCTGGCGCGGTGGCGTTCCGGCTTTATGACACTTTTGGCTTCCCGCTCGATCTGACGCAGGACGCACTGCGCGAACAGGGTCGCGAGGTGGACCTCGCAGGGTTCGAGACGGCGATGGAAGAGCAGCGCCGGCGTGCTCGCGCGGCCTGGGCGGGCACTGGGGAGGCGGCCACCGAGCGGGTGTGGTTCGAGCTGAAGGAGAAGGTCGGGGCGTCGGAGTTTCTCGGCTATTCGACCGAGACGGCGGAGGCGGAGATCCTGGCACTGGTGGTGAACGGTGCACCGGTCGATGCGGCGGCGGTCGGCTCGGACGTCGCGGTGGTGCTCAATCAGACGCCGTTCTACGGCGAAAGCGGCGGCCAGGTCGGCGATACCGGTGTCATCACCGGCGCGGACGGGCTGCGCATCGCGGTGACGGATACGCAGAGAAAGCTGGGCGATCTGTTCGTGCATCTCGGGCGGGTCGAGGCGGGCGAGGCGCATGTCGGTGCGCCGGTGCTGGCGGAGGTGGATCATGCGCGGCGCACCAACATCCGCGCGCATCATTCGGCGACGCATCTGCTGCACGAGGCGCTGCGCCGGAGGCTGGGGACGCATGTCACGCAGAAAGGCAGCCTGAATGCGCCTGACCGGCTGCGCTTCGACGTCTCGCAGCCGCGTCCGTTGACCGGCGAAGACATCGTCTGGGTGGAAGGCGAGGTGAACGCGCGCATCCGCGAGAACAGCGAGGTCACGACGCGGCTGATGACGCCGGATGCCGCGGTAGAGACGGGCGCGATGGCGCTGTTCGGCGAGAAGTATGGCGAGGAGGTGCGCGTCGTCGCGATGGGCCGTGGGGAAGGCAACAAGGCGGCGTATTCGATCGAGCTGTGCGGCGGCACGCATGTGCGGCGCACCGGCGATATCGGGTATTTCAAGATCCTCTCGGAGAGCGCGATTGCCGCGGGGGTGCGTCGCATCGAGGCGGTGACCGGGGCGTTCGCCGAGGCGGTAGTGGATGAGAGGCAGCATCGGCTGAACGAGGTGGCGGGCGCATTGCGGGCGAGTCCGCTGGAGGCGCCGGAACGTGTTGCCGCGCTGCTGGAGGACAAGCGGAAGCTGGAACGCCAGGTCGCCGAGTTGCAGCGCAAGCTTGCAACCGGTGGCGGTGCGGCCGAGGTGGAGGAGGTGAACGGCGTGAAGCTCGCCGCGCGCAACCTGGGCGAGGTGCCGGCGCGCGATCTGAAGGGCCTGGCGGACGCGATCAGCAAACAGCTCGGCACTGGTGTGGTGGCGCTTGTATCCACGAGCGAAGGCAAGGCGAGTATCGTGGTCGGCGTTTCGCCGGATCTCACCGGGCGGTTCGATGCGGTGAAGCTGGTGCGTGCGGCATCGGTCGCGGTTGGCGGCAAGGGCGGCGGCGGCAGGCCCGACATGGCGCAGGCGGGCGGCCCCGACGGCGCGCATGCGGATGCGGCATTGGCGGCGGTGCGCGGTGCGATGGCGACATGAAGTACGCCATCACACAGACTGGCAGGCAAGCGTTCCGCGTCGGCGTGGCGCGTGACGGAAGTGCCACCGACCACTGCCTCGGTTATTTTGGTTCGCTGCGCGAGGCGCAGTTGTTTGTGCACAGGATGCAGGTTGTCGATGTTGGCCGCTCTCACGAAGGCTCCGGACAGCACATGGAGCGTGCTTCACCGTCTGCTCTGCGTGCGCTCTCCCGCGTGCTCTTGGCCCACGCGAAACAGGTTCGCGCGGATGCCGAGAGGGCGCGTGAACGCGCGGTCCGATCCCGATTGCAGTCAGAGCAGGCGCAGAGATCTTCGGTGACCCACCGTGCCTTCAGCGACGCCGCCACACTTCGGCGCGACAATCGCTGACGCCTGGCGTCGTTGATCCGATGCGTATCAGCGCCCTTTGAAGTCCGGTTTGCGGCGTTCGCGATGGGCGCGGATGCCTTCCTGCATGTCCTCGCTCGCGCGCACGCGGCCGAGAGTCTGGCTGACCGCGACCATGCGCTCGACCGGGCCGACCGGCAGCACCTCGCTGGCCAGGCGCTTCAGGGCGCCGATCACCAGCGGAGCGGAGTCCAGCATTTCATTCGCCATCGCCAGCGCTGCCGTTTCGTGCTGGCCGTTCGGCACCACACGGTTGACGAACCCGACGTCGTAGGCGCGCTGCGCGCTCACCTTGCTGCACAGGAGCATCATCTCCATCGCCAGCTTGTGCGGCATGCGGGAGACCAGCGAACTGATCATGCCGCCGGTGACGCCGAGCTTCGCCTCGGGGTAGTAAAAGATGGTGCTTTCAGTTGAAACCATCAGGTCGCACATCATCACGATGACGATGCCGCCGCCGATGCACCAGCCGGAGGTGGCGGCGATGATCGGCTTGTCTGTGTTGAATCCGACAGTGGGGATGGCACGCCACAGTTCCGGCAGGTCGGTGACATCGGCGCCGGCGGTGAAGGCGCGTTCGCCCGCGGCGCTCAGGATCGCGACGCGCTGATCGGAGGCGTCGAATGCCTCGAAGGCCTGCTGCAGCTCGATGGCCACGGCGCTGGAGATCGCGTTCAGCTTTTCCGGGCGGTTGATGCGGATGATCGAGACGCGGCCATGCTGTTCGGTGGTGACGACGCTCATTGTTGGCTTCCTTGGATGATTGGGCGCCAAGTGTGCAGGTCTGAAGGAT
>CAVZNH010000038.1:0-7525 GCA_963776505.1 uncultured Alphaproteobacteria bacterium | reverse complement strand
CTCGAATGCGGACGTTCGCTCAAAGTGCGGCAGTAGCCACTCGGATGTCTGCCGCGGGCGGGCACTCGACGTGTTGCGTGCATGTCACTTCTTTGCCGCAGCCGCCAATTCCAAGAAGACAGTCTCACCCGCCGTTATCTTGGACGCCGGCACGACAGGGTCCAGCCGTAGGAAGAATGTGTTGAGGTCATGATCGCCACTTGCGCGCGCCGCGCGCCAGGTCGCGAACTCCCCCAGGTCACGCATTTCTGTCACCTTCGCGCTGATAGGTTCGGGCTCGCCGGACGCATGGACCGAAAGAGCAGAACCGATCGTCAGCCCGGCCAACGCATCCTCGCGAACATTGAATCCGAACCAGACGCCGTTGTCGGGAACCATGGTCAGAACGGGTTCGCCCGGCACGACAGCCTCGCCTATTTCGGCGGCCAGGATGGCGATGACTCCGGAGGTGGGCGCACGCAACAGCATCTTCTCAGCCCGCTTCTCGACCACATCTCGGGCCGCTTCCGCAGCGGCAACCGCCGCGTCAGCCAGGGCCTTTTCTTCCTCCGTCGGTCCGCGCTGCGCCTCCGCGTAACGCGCCTCAGCAACCGCAATGTCAGCCTGATCACGGGCTTCGGCAGCCTTGGCGTTGTCAAGGTCCTGCAACGAAGCGTCCGACCGGGCGGCCAGCACGGTCTTCCGTGCCAGTTCTTCGGCTGCCTGCGTGTGCACAGCCTGCGCCTTCTGGATCTCGCGCTCCAGCATCTGCACCTGCTCGTTGCGGACACCCGCATAGACCCTGTCGCGGTCGGATCGCGCTTTTTCGACCTGCGCGCGTGCAAGACCCAAGGCGGCCCATAGTTCCGGATTGTTCAGCAGAGCCACCGGCTGATCCTGCTGCACCGCCTGTCCACTTGCCACCAGAAAGCGGGCGAGCTTGCCACTGACCTCGGGGGCGATGCGAATCTCGGTTGCTCGCACCATTCCTACGGCCGAAGGCGCATCGCCGGACCGTCCGGGCCACCAATACCAAACCACACACAAGGCGATAATCAACGTCGGGAGTCCGGCCAGCAGGAGCACGCGCCTAGACGGATGCAGCATGGCTCGGCCCTCTGACGGCGCGCACGTGCGCCAACGCAGTGGCTACGGCGAAGTATAGGAAGGTGAGCGCCCACAGGCGCATCCAATCGGGCCGAACCTCGCCCAGGCTCGCACCCATCTGATTGATGCGCACCATCCCATCAATTGCATCGACACTCGGCAGCAGCACGCGCAGCTGTTGCAGCAATCCTGGGAGTGCCTCGACGGGCCACGAGACGCCGACCAGGAAAAATTGTGGTAGGCTGCTCGCCAGTACCAGTAACACCGCCGTCTCGCGGTGGCGGAACACCAGGCCGAGTGCCTGCCCCAGAAAACTTGTCGCCAGGATGAAAGGAATCGAGAGGGCGGCCATTGCCCAGGCGCTGCCAAGTGTCGAGAAGCCGAAGATGCGTGGCATCACGATGAAATAGAGCAGCATCGCCGGCACGTACAGCGTCCAATGCGCAAGCCCCTGGCCGAGAATGGCTGTCGCCGATGCGCGTGTCCGCCGGGCCGCCCGACCACCGCGCTCGTAGATGGCGCCGCCCAGCATCGCCGCGCCCATCAACAAGGTCTGATGCAGGATCAGCACGAAGGCTGCGGGCACCACATAGCTGGAGTAGGAGGCGGTCGGATTGAACAGAGGAACCTGGACAAGATCCACCGGCTCGTTCAGCCGCGACGCCGCCTGCACGCTGGCGCCTTCTACTCGTGCACCATGCGTCAGCGCATCTGTCGCGTACGCCTGAACCGCCTCAAGCATTCCCTGCAGCGACCGGTTGAACAAGATGAAGTAGGTCGAGTCGGCATAGATCGGCAGGCGTGCTGTCACGCCCTTCAGCACATTCTTCTCGGTATCGGGCGGAATCCCCAGGATAGCGAAGGCACGGCGCGCCAAGGATCGCATCCTCCGCATCGTGGTAGCTCGACGCGCGCAGCGCGACCGATATGTTGCCGTGCGCCTGCAGGCTCTGGATCAGCCCGCGGCCGAGTTCGCTGCCGTCCTGGTCCACCACCGCGATCGGGATATCGCGGACGAGCTGGCCCAGATAAGGCTGCGGGTAGAAGACCGAGTACAGCACCGGCGCCAGGACGAACAGCGAGAACACGCCGCGATCGGCAAGGGTCCGCCGCCATTCCGCCGCGAACGCCCCCGCGACCCCGGGCGTCGCCGGCCCGGGTGACGGCTCGACGTCCTCGGGAACTTGCAGGCCGCGCCGGACCAGCGAGCGAAACCGCAGCCAGACCAGCAGCGCGAGAACCACAGTGATGCCGCAGAGGATGGCAAACGGTTCAGCGGTGTAATGCAACGCGGCGCCGCGCGTGGCCTGATCGAACAGGATCTGTATATACCATCTGAGCGGCAGTATTGCACCCCAAACGCGCGGAAAGCCATGCATCGCCAGCACGGGAAAGCCGACGCCGGCATAGCCGAATGCGGGCGACACGATAATGCCGGTCAAGCTGAGCCCGACCGCCATATTGCGCGCCAACAGCTGCATCAAACAGCCGATCAGTCTGATAGGCAATGATCAGTAGCGTCGCTGACACCGCCGTGACCGCCGCGTCACCGCGGAAGCTGACACCAAGCCAGACATCGAGAATGCCGACCATCAGCGCGAACATCAGCATCAGCACGACGTAGTACGGCAGGAACTTGCCGAACAGTGCCGAAGCGATGCTGTTACCGGAGACGTCCCACCAGGCGCGCATGCTTCGCCGCCGGAACTCGGAACCGACCGCGTATCCCGCAGAGATCGCGATGACCACATGCAGCACCGTGGGCAGCACCGCGCGAAGCAGGAACTGCGCGTAGTTCAGTGCGGGATTCGACAGCACATACTCTTCGGCCACGAGCCCGGGACCCGGCTCTGCGCGGTCGCCCAGTGCCTGGTGCGCCGGCGAGACAGCCTCGGTGGCGGCCGATATGCCATCGCGAATGCTCTTCGCGGCATTGTTCCCCGGGGTAAAAAACTGCGTGTTGGTGAATGCGACGACGCGTGGGGCACGGCCTGCCAGCAGATCTTTGCCGAACTCGGGCGGTAGATACACTGCCGCGATGGCGCGTCCGGCGCGGATCGCGCTTGCCGCTGCACCTAGGTCGTCGGCGCGTTCGGTAACGGCGATGCCCGGGGCGGCGGCGACCGTCTGGACGAACTGCTGTGAGGTCGCTGAATTGTCCATATCGACAACGACAACGCCCAGCCCTCGCACGACCGCGTGGCTGAACGTGAACCCGAGCACGGCAAAAGCGATGACGGGCACGCCGAGCAGCAGGAACCGCGCGACGGGGTCGCGGAAAATCCATTGCACTTCGCGCGCCGCTACAGCCAGTAGTCCGGGCCGGAACGGCCTCATGAGCGCCGCTCGCCCCAATCCGCATAGACGCTCATACCCGGCCGCAAGCCCTCGATAGGTTGCGCAGGATAGGCGCGGACCTCGAACGTCCGTAGGTCGAAGTCACCGCTCGAGCGCGTGGCGCGCCAACCGGTATATTCGCCCTTCGTGCCGATCACTCGCACTTCTAGCGTGACGATGCGATCGCCGAGCGCGGGCACACGCACGTCGAACTTCGAGCCAGGCTTGAGATCGCGGAGCAGGTCCTCGCGCAGATCGAACTGCACCCACATGTCGGAAAGATCAACCAGCGTAATCAACGGCACGCCCGGCAGCACGAACTCCCCGTTCTCGACCGGAATGCGGAACACCTGGCTGTCGGCAGGCGCGACTACGGCCATCTGGTTCACCAGCGCCTTGAGCGTGTCCACATCCGCCTGTGCGCTATCGACCTTGGCGAGCGCAATATTCAGGTCCTCGCGAGTGAAGCCCGCCACCGCCTCGTTGTAGGCGAAGCGCGCCTGGTCCAATGTGCGTTCTGCCAGCGTGAGTGCCGCGCTGTCCTTGTCGTACTGTGACTGCGGCGAATCATGCGATGTCACGAGCTGCCGTGTCCGGTCAAATGTCTTCTGAGCCAGCGACAGGTCGGCGGCGGCGCGATCGACCTCCGCCTTACGCACGGCGATCGTCTCAGCCCGAAACCCCGCCTTGACGCGCGCCAGCTCGGCGTCCGCAACACGTAGGTTCGCCTCGCTCTGCTTCTCCTTGGCGACCAATTCCGGATTGTCGATGAGGATTAATCGGTCGCCCTGGCTCACGTTCTGGGAGCGAGCAACGACGATCTGTCCGATGCGTCCATCAACCCGTGCCGCCATGTCGAAGGTGCGGGACTGCACCTCACCCTGGACTACGAGCGGCTCCCGCCGGCTCAGGTACCAAATGGAAAGACCGATCATCGCCACGAACAGCAATCCGACGATGAGCACCGCGGGTGCCGGGCGGCGTGGTCGATGACGTGCCGATGTCGCCGCAGCTTGTTCCCGAGTCGCCTCTTCCAGCATGGGACCGGTCCGCTCCTTTGGAGGTTCAGGACAGTATATGGCTGAACGCTGCCCACAACCCTGAGGCATCGGCAGCGAGCGGAGCCGCAGCATCCGACAGTGCCTTGACTGCCTCCGCCGCGCTCTTGATGCGGGTCGGTTCGACGTGTGTCAGCGATGGCGGCGCGTGGCCGGCAAAGACGATAGCTGCCATTGCGCGCTGCAAGGCGCCGAACGAGATTGCTGGCCACCGTGTTTGATGGCCGCTTGCGCCCGGCTAGGCTGCGCCTCCGATCGTCGGCATCAGACCGGAGGTGTTGGTTCCGCCGGCGGTGGCGGTTCGTCGGGCAACGGGATGAATTCATGATCATCGTCAGGCGGCAATGCCATCCGTCCGGATTTCCAGTCGGCCTTTGCCTGTTCGATCCGCTCTCTGCGCGAGGACACCAGGTTCCACCATATGTGGCGCGGGCCGATACTGGCACCGCCGAGCAGCATCACGCGCGCCGGCGCGTCCTCGGTGGCGATTACCGGTTCGCCGCCATCCGCAAACACCAGCATCCGCCCGGCTTCGTATCGCACGCCCTCATGCACAACGCTGCCGGACACCACATACGCGGCGCGCTCGGCGTGGTCGGTCGGCATCGCGATGCTGGCACCGGCAGCAAGTTCGGCATGCAGATAGAACAGCGGCGAAAAGGTTTTCACCGCGTTGTTCAGGCCGTAGGCGGAGCCGGCGATCAGGCGTGCCCAGACGCCGCGGTCCGACAGTTCTGGGAGCGCATCGGCGGCGTGATGCGCGAATGCTGGGCCAACCTCTTCATCCTCATGTGGCAGCGCCACCCAGGCCTGCATGCCGTGCATCAGGCCGCCGCTCGATCGCAGCGACGGGTCCGTGCGCTCCGAATGCACGATGCCGGAGCCTGCGGTCATCCAGTTAACCTCGCCTGGGCGGATCTTTTGGCTGACGCCGAGACTGTCGCGGTGATGGATCTCACCGTCGAACAGATAGGTGACCGTCGAGAGGCCGATATGGGGGTGCGGTCGGACGTCGATCCCTTCGCCAGAGCGAAAGTCGGCCGGCCCCATGTGATCCAGAAAAATGAATGGCCCAACCATCCGTCGGCGCGCAAACGGCAGAACGCGGCCGACTTCCAATCCGCCGCCCAGGTCCTTGCGCGTGCCTTCGATGACCAGATCGAGCATGTCCGCCTCCTTGCACCACAAGAAGAGCCCACCGCGACGCAGTGGGCTCTCTGCACCTAGTCCGCGTCAACCACGACGACTTCTGCGTCTTCGATCCCGACGATCTCGACGTTCGCAACGTCCGTGATCGCCGCACCGTCGCGCGCCTCGATGCGCACCCCGCCGACCTCGACGGCACCGGTAGCAGGCACAAGGTAGGCGTGCCGCGTGGGATCGAGTTCGATCGTCACGTGCTCTCCAGCCTTGACGGTGGCGCCCATCACCCGCGCATCGGCACGGATCGGCAGTGCCTCCGTGTCGGACGCGAACCCGCTGGCCAACGTGACGAACCGACCGGAACGATCAGCCTTGGGGAACGGCTTGGCACCCCACGCCGGCTTCCCGCCCCTCTCATTCGGCTCGATCCAAATTTGGAATATCCGCGTTGTCGTGTCTTCCAGATTGTACTCGGCGTGACGCACGCCCGAACCCGCCGACATCACCTGGACATCACCTGCCTCGTGCGGCCCTCGTTGCCCATGGAATCCTGATGGGTGATCGCGCCCTCGCGGACGTAGGTGATGATCTCCATGTCGGCGTGCGGATGCGGCGGGAAGCCGGACTTCGCGGCAATCTCGTCGTCGTTCCAGACGCGCAGATTGCCCCAGCCCATTCGCTGGGGATCGTAGTAGCTGGCGAACGAAAAATGATGCTTCGCCTTGAGCCAGCCGTGATCGGCGCCGCCCAGTTCGGCGAATTTCCTGCGTTCAATCATCGTGGTGACCCCTTTGCAGCATGCGAGGCGTGGGCCTCGGTCACGGCGGCAAATGGTGATCGACGGTGGCCGCGAAAACAGAAAGGATGGAAACTCATCGTTGCCAATTTTGGGGTAACGCCATGTCCCTGCCTGACCTGGAAGCCTGGGCGATCTTTGCCAAGGTTGCCGAAACCGGCTCCTTCGCCGCGGCCGCCGCGGATCTCGGCCTGTCCGGACCGACGGTGTCGAAGGCAATACAGCGGCTGGAGGCACGGCTGGGTGAACGGCTGATCCATCGCACGTCGCGCCGCTTTGCGCTGACCGAGGCCGGACGCGTCCTGGCGGTGCGCGCGGCCCGCATCCTCGCCGAGGGCGAGGCAGTAGAGGCCGAAGCCCACGCTGCGTCTGCAGTTCCACACGGCCGGGTGCGCCTGGCCGCGCCGATGTCGTTTGGCTTGCGCCATGTGGCACCGGCACTGCCAGACTTTCTGGCTGCCTATCCCGAGGTCGTTGTAGAGCTTCAACTCGATGACCGGATGGTGGATCTGGTTGCCGGCGGCATCGATGTCGCACTGCGCATCGCGGATCTGCCCGATTCCAGCTTGATTGCGCGTCGGCTGTGTCCGGTGCGGCGCTGGGTGGTCGGTGCGCCTGACTACTTCGCGCGGCACGGCACGCCGCTTCGACCGCGGGATCTGCGGGAGCACGCGTGCCTGGGCTACGCCTATCTCGCGAGCGGCGAGACCTGGCGCTTCACCGATCCTGAAGGCGCGGAAGAAGCCGTAGCGGTGAAGGGCCCGCTCTGCGCCACCAACGCCGAAGCGCTCGGCTCCGCGCTCGAGGCCGGGCTGGGGATTGCACTGCAGCCGGATTTTCTGGTCTGGGACGCGGTCCAGGAGGGAAGACTGGTGGCCGTACTCGATAACTGGGCAGCACCGAAGCTGGCGCTGCACCTGGTTACGCCGGCCGGCGGTCCGCGCCCTATCCGGGTCGCCGTGCTGCTGGAGTTCCTGACGCGGCGTTTCACATCAGGCGTAGCGCCATGGACCACCGTCGCGCCGACTTTGAAGCGTGCGTGACGGCTTATTCCAGGCCTCTCGCACCGGCGCGTTGGAGCAGCCGGATTGACGATTAGTTCTGC
>CAVZNH010000037.1:0-80110 GCA_963776505.1 uncultured Alphaproteobacteria bacterium | reverse complement strand
CGCCCAGTGCTTTGTAGGCCTGCACCTGCCAGTCATCGTAGACTGCCTCGGATGGTGCGCGATCGAGCGTCTCGCTCATCGTTCTGGTTCCTCAGCCTACAAGGGTTTGGTCGATCTCGGCCAAGGCCGCGCCGAGCGTTTCACGGATCGCGACGGGCTCTTTGAGCGGATTGTCATCGAGGACCCGGGTCAGCGCATCCATTTTCAGGTAGTCACCAATTCGCTGATCAGGCGGCGCGCCTTCGCGCGCGCATCGGGCTGCCGGTCTGGCGCTGCGCCATCGACTTCGCTGAGCGCGGTCAGCAGCGCCGCGCTCCGTTCACTGGTGGTCCCATTCAGATCGAATGTCGCGAGACGCTGGAGGTCCGGGTCGGGCATGCCGCTGAGGCGTTCCCTCAGGGTGCCGATCTGTTCCGCGGTCCTTTCGCGTGCTGCGGCCCAGATCTCGCGGCCGCGATCGACACATACGACGATGGCGGCTTGCGAAGCGGACGACGGGGGCGCCGCCTTTGAAGGCGTGCTCGCTGCTACGAGGGCATCGAGCGCGCGGCGCAGTGACTCGATCCCGGCGGCTGCATAGGCGAGGTTGCCGGTCTTGATGTTGACGTTGGCTTCGCGCGCCTGTTCGGCCAGCGCCTCCTTTTGCGCACGGTCAGCGACGTAGGCGACGCGAGGCACCAGGACGGCAAGCGCTGCGGACAGTGCCGCGGCGTCGGGCCGGCCTCACCGTTGGCGGCGGGGCAGGCGGTGCAGGGGGTGCCGCCGCCGGCTCGGCTTCGGTCGGTCGAGCGGGCGCGGTATCGCCGCCGCCCGGAACCGCATCCAGCGCGCGGCGCAGCGATTTGATGCCGACAGCGGCATAGGTGAGATTACCGACCTTGATGTTGACGTTGGCTTCGCGCGCCTGTTTGGCAAACACCTCCTTTTGCGTGGCATCAGCGACGTCCGCGATGCGGCGGACGAGCGCCGCCAATGCCTGTGCCAACGCCGACGCATCTGGTTTCGAGTCACCTTTGGTCGCAGAGCCAGGGGCGCCACCCTGCTGCGCACCTTCCTCCTCGGCCGCGGTCTCCACCGGCGTGCCGTCCCCCAGTAGGATCTGCACCTTGCGGAAGCCGGTGCCCTTCAGCGTCTTCACCAACCGGCGCGCCATGCTGGTGACCGCCTTGTTGAGCATGAACTTGACCAGCGTGGGATCGTCATCGGTATCGACCATCGCCGTGCCGAAGCGGGTGTTGAAGGCGGTGGGAAACTGCTTCTGCAAATCGCCCTGCAGCGACTTGGCGGAGCGATGCGGCGAGAGCATCAACAACGCGACACTCTTGTCGTCGCCGATCCCGAGAGCGCAGTTCACCGGTTCCTGTTTCGACTTGAGCAGAAACCGCTTCATCTCTGCGTGGTCCATCCCGGTCGGTGGTGTTTCGGCTGCCATGTCCGTGGCCTCACTGCATTCGATGCAGGTCTCGTCGCATGCGGTATTCGCCGGCGGGTATGACTGGAATTACCGGCGCTCCAGGCGGCCGCGGACTGAATGCCGATCGCTGGGCGCGAGTGCAAAGAGGACCTCTGTGAAATCGCTCGTAATAGTGACCCCCGAGGGCGGGTTCTGCTTCCAATCGCGACCCCTCGGCTCTGGGTCAGCGTCTCTCCCTAGGCCCAGGTCGGCCTGGAGGGGGAGATGTCCGGGACGGATCCGCGATATCCGGCGCGCTTATCGAGCAGCGCCGCCGATAGATCGGCGACGCTCCGCGTCCCACCGAGCGCAGTCGTCGAGCCACAAGACCGCGTCAAGAGGCGCGGCGGCAGCCGGCGCCGAAGCTCGGGCGGGTGAAGTCTGCCCAGATCCTGGAAACCACGCTTCCGCGGCGAGAACGCCGGTCGACGCAGCGCCTGTCGAAGAGCGCGAGCCGCGGTTACGATGCGCGCATGACAGCGTGCATCGTTTCACCAAATCGTGCGCGACGAGCAGCTCGGATGCTGCGCACGCCTTTGTGCCGCTGAGCTTTGCGCCCGGCGAGCTTACCAGTTCGACTGAGCCACGAGACCATCACGCTGCAGGTTTGCCGCTGTCATCAAGGCGGCGCACATGAAGCTGTCGCATAGCCCTATGCCATTCGGCGCGCCCACTTCCGCGAGACACAAGAACTGTGTTCGATGCGCACGACAAGGCTTTTGAGTTTTACGGCGGCATCTGTCGGCGCGGCATCTACGACAACATGAAGACTGCGGTGGAAGCGATCTTCGTGGCAAGCGCGCCAATATAATCGCCGTTTTCTCCAGATGCGTTCACATCATCTGGTCCAGCCAGTTGCCTGCACGCCCGCATCGGTTGGAGAAGGACAGTCGAAAACCAGTCGGCAATCTGCGCGATCAGCTGTCCCGGCTGAAGCCGCGGTATCGAGCCTGCCGAGCTGAATGCTGTTGCAGATCAGTGCATCGCTTATGCGAAGCGCCACAAGCATCCGGAGTTCAAGGACCGGACGATCTGGAGGTTTTCCAGGAAGAGCAAGCGAGCCTAATGGAATTACGCGGACCATTCGATGGTTTTGTCGAAAAGGCCGTCAAGCTACCACCACGTGCCTCATCATGCCGACCATAATCGCTACAGCGTTGATGCACGAGCCGCCGGCCGGATGGTGCTGGTTCGATCTCATGCTGAGCGCATCGTGGTTCTTCTCGGCGACGAGGGGTGCCGACCATCCGCGCGACTTCCGGCGCTATCAGATCATCTACGATCCTTGCATCATCTGCCGGCGCCGGTGCGCAAGCCGGTGCATTGCGCAACGGCGCGCCGTTCAAGGATTGGCATCGCCGCCGGCGCTGGCCCAGGTTCGCGCGAAGCTGAAGCAGCATGCCGACGGCGATCAGCAATTCGTCAAAGTCCTCGGTGCAGTATTGGCTCATGGCTTGTCGGCCGTGGAGGCTGCCTGCGCCGAGGCGCTCGCGGCGGGGATCGCCAGCGGCGACGTGATCCTGACCGTGCTGCGCGCCGGCACCAACCCCCGACGCCGGCTTCGATCACCACGCCGGATGGCCTGCGCCTGAAGGTCGAGCCCGTGGCCGATTGCGGCCGCTATGACAGCAGACCAAAGGTCGCCTGATGGAACGCCACGAGATCCTGGACGCCATGACCGAATCGAAGCTCTACGGCATGCGCGCGAGTTTCGACGAGATCGCCGGCAAGGCCTGCGCGGCGTGACGAGACCGACCCGCTCATCGCCAGCCTGATCAGGCCGAACGCACGCATCGGCAGGCTCGCTCAATCAGCTATCGCATCAGTGGCGCCAAGTTCCCGGTGCTGAAGGACCTGGACAAGTTCGTCTTTGGCGACACGATGATCGACGAGGGCCAGGTGCGCGAACGCAACCGGCGCGTTCCTCGATGCCAAACGCAACGCAATTTTTATCGGCGGCACGGCACCGGCAAAACGCATCTCTGCATTGGCGTGGCATCCGCGATCATTTGCAGCCGTGCGCGCGGCAGGTTCTTCAACCTGGTCGATCTGGTCAACCAGCTCGAGCAGGAGAAGGCGGCTGGTCGCAGCGGTCGGCTCGCCGAGACGCTGCTGCGCTATGATGTCATTGTCATCGACGAACTTGGCTATTTGCCGTTCAGCCAGTCCGGCGGCCAAATGCCGTCCCATCTGATCAGCAAGCTTTACGAGAACACGTCGCTGCTCATCACCACCAATCTGGCGTTTGCAGATTGGCCGCAGGTTTTTGCGACGCCAAGATGACGACTGCCATGCTCGACCGCCGACGCACCACTGCGACATCGTCGAAACCGGCAACACCAGCTGGCGCTTCAAGAACCGAAACTGCCGCCACCCACGCCCTCGAGGTCGCTATGGATAAGTGGCCTGCCTTACGCGAGACTTCTACGGTCGCTCCGGCAGGCGACTTACCCACAGCCTCCCAACACCCGCAAACGCCATCCCGTGGAGCTCATCAAGCCCAAGAGGGGTCGCGATTGCGCGCGAATGGGGGGCGCAGTTGCGAGCGATTTGACAGACCTCGGTAGTGAGCATGCCCGAGCGGAGCGAGCCATGCCTTGTGGAGTGTTGGCGGGAGGTGGATCTCTGGGCCGGCCGGCTCACAGGCACTGCCTGCCCCACTGCGACGCCACCGCGTGCGACGCTGGCCGGGCCGCTAACCTGAGACCCGTGGTCGCTCAAACCTCAGCCACAACACCGAGGGCGCTGAGCAGATCGCCTCGGAGCGATGCGAAGCGTGCGCCGGTATTCCGCCAGGGATGAGGCAGACCCACGACCTGATCAAGGATAATGCGACCTTACTCCATGACCAGCACCCGGTCCGCGAGGACGAGGACCCCATCCACACCGTGCGTCACCATCAGAACCGTAGGGCGATGCCTCTCCGCCAGCCGGAACAGCAAGCAGTTCGTGCATGCGAAGCCGCGTCGGCGCGTCAAGGGCGCCGAACGGTTCGTCGGCTTGAGGCCGGTCGCACAGCGAGGCCATACTCCGGCCCCGACAGTTGCCAGGCGGCGACGATCAGAATGCGCTCGCCCGCGCCTTGTGCCTGGATTGGTGGCGTGTTTCCTATGGTCACGAGGTCGAGCGCGCCGGCGCGAAATGCTTCCAGAACCGCAGGGCCGCCGAGGAAATTCTCATAGGTAACTTTTTTCGCAAGCCTTGCCTGTGCTTTCGCCCGCGAAAGGACGCCAACCTCGCGCATGCGAATTCCTTACTCTCCGATCAATCGCAGCCTCTCGCCACGTGCCGCATTGACGAGATCCGTATCGAGTGTCGCGAGCAGAACCCCTTCCCGCTGTGCCAGCTCGAGATAGCTCGCCTCATAGACCGTCAGCCGGTGCCGCCTAGCCAGCGTGAGGATCGCCGCCTCGTCAGGAGTGCGGTCGATGGTCACCCCCAGCCGAGCCAGCCCGCGCAGAAAGACCGTCACATCGGCCTCGGTCAGCCGACCGCGGCGCTCATTGACGATCAGCGTGTTGCGCACCTCGAACCACCAAAGGCTTGGTACGAGCGCCTCATCGCTGCGAATACGCTCGAGGGCCAGCGCTGCGACAGGATGATCCTCGTCCTCGAAGGCCCAACACGCCGCAATGGAGGCATCGATGACGAACGGCATCAGTACCTGCGCCCTTCGTGACGAGCCGACAGCAGCTCGGCCAGAGTGATCTTTCCAGTGTGCCTGCGCAGCGCCCGGATGCTCTGGATCGCCCGATCGATCTCTTCCTGCCGGCGATGCGCCTCGGGCACCAGTCGGGCAATGGCGCGGCCATGGCGGGTAATGACGATCGTCTCACCACGCTCCACGTCATCGAGGAGCTGGGGGAGGTGGGTCTTGGCCTCGGAAGCCTGGATTTCGCGCATGATGGTTGCCATGGTTTGACTGGTCGATTCGACTGGTCAATATATGTGGATTGAGCGCGCCACGTCAAATCGCCTGGGCGCGTGACGTATGACCCGAGTCACCGGCCCTCCTGAACCGGGCTGCTAAAGCGCCGTCACTCAGTCGGGAGTGACGTCATGCGCTACGAAGTCAGCTTTGGCAGCATCAGCCGTGCACCGCGCGCCGCGGCGGCGGGCGCGAAATTTCGCCTGGCCCTGCTCGGCGATTTCTCGGGACGCGCCAACGCCGGCAGGCTGGAGACCGGCGCCGCGCTCGCCGCGGGCAAGCCGATCAAGGTCGATGTCGACAACTTCGACCAGGTCATCGAGCGGATGCAGCTTTCGCTCGCGCTGCCGCTGGCCGAGGACGACGGCGCGGTCACCGTGCCCATCAGGACGCCTCGACGATTTCCATCCCGATCAGCTCGCCGAGAACGTGGCTCTGTTCGAGCAGCTGCTCGATCTGCGGCGCAGGCTCGGCAGCCGCACCGGCTTCGATCGCGCGGCCAAGGAGGTGCTGTCCTGGAGCGGCGGCGCGCCATTGCCGCGGGCGCCACGCAAGGCACGCGGCGCGGCCGTTGCCTCCGATCGCCGGCTGTCGGATTTCGCGCGCCTGGTCGGCCGCCCGGCCGTGGCGGACGCCGAGGAAGCCTCGGTCGACGACCTGATCCGCCGCCTGGTCGGCCCTTACATCCAGCCGAAGCGCGATGCGCGCCAGGATCAGCTCATCGCGCGCGTCGACGAGGCGCTGTCGGCGGCGATGCGCCGGGTGCTGCACCATCCCGACTTCCAGGCGGCCGAGGCGATCTGGCGCGGCGTCGAGTTCCTGGTGCGCCGCATCGAGACCGGCGCGCGCATGGAGATCGTGCTCTACGACGTCTCCGCCGAGGAGTTCGCCGCCGACCTCGCCGCGACCGATGCGCTGGAGGAGACCGGGCTATACGGCATGCTGGTGGAGCAGCCGGCGCTGGACGCGGCACAGGGCCCGCTGTCGGCGATCATCGGCCTCTACGGCTTCGAGCTGGCGCCGCCGCACGCCGACCTGCTCGGCCGCGTCGCGCGCATCGCCGCGGCGGCCCGCGCGCCGTTCGTGGCCGGGATCGATCCCGATGCGCTCAAGACCCGGTTCCACGACCAGCATCCGCTGATCAAGGACGCCTGGTCGGCGCTGCATGAGTTGCCGGAGGCGGCGTATCTCGGGCTCGCCGCGCCGCGCTTCCTGCTGCGCCCGCCCTATGGCCGCAAGAGCGACCCGATCGACGCCTTCGGCTTCGAGGAGTTCACCCCGCAGGGCGGCCTCGGCGCCATGCTGTGGGGCCATCCGGCGCTGCTGTCCGGCCTGCTGCTGGCGGAGACCTGGCTGCAGCAGGGCAAGGCGATGCGGCTGGGCACGGTGATGGGCGTCGGGGAGATGCCCTATTTCGTCTACGCCGGAGCGGACGGCGATCAGGTCGCCCTGCCCTGCACCGAGCGGCTCTACACCGAGCGCGAGGCGGTTCAGGTGGCGAGCGTACCGGGTGATGCCGCTGCTGTCCCTGCGCGGCCGGCCCGAGGTGCGGCTGGGCGGCTTCACATCGCTCGCCGGCGGGACGCTTGCCGGCTTCTGGGCGCCGACGGAGATAACTCCCCACGCAGTGCCAGTCGCCGCTGCCGCGACGGATGTCGCGTCGGAACCGGATCAGTCGGAACCGGAGGCACCCGCGGCCGCTGCTGAGCCGGCAGATCCAGGCATCACCGCGGGGGCGACTGATGACCTTGACGCGATGCTTGCCGGCCTGAGTGCGCCGGCGCCTGCTGCGGCGGATACCGCCGATGCCAAGGGGGGAGAGGTCGATGAACTCGACGCGCTGCTTGCCGGCCTGAATGCGCCGCCGCCGGCAGCCGCGCCGGATGCTCCCGAGGCCGACCTCGACGCGTTGCTCGCGTCGTTGAAGTAGCAGCGGGGGGAACCGAACCATGCAATCCCTATGGGCCGAGCAGGATGTCCACCCGCTGGCTCTCCTGCGCCATGCCGGGCACCTCGCTCACCGCGCGCTGAACGCGGCCGATCCGTTCGCGGGGCACGCCGTGGGCAGCAAGCTGGTCCTCGATCAGTTGCGCGCGCAGCCGCGAGAGATCGGCGATCGCCTGCGGGCCGGCCGGGTCCAGGTACTCGGCGAGCGTGACAGTTGCCTCGGGCTGCTGGTTCGCCTGGGCCGCGGCAGCCACGATGACAGCCAACGCGGCCTGGTCCAGCAACACCGACCATGGGCCGAACATGATCGCGTGGTCAGGCGATGCGCCGCGCGTCGCTCCCATGACGCGGGCCACGACGTTCGGATGCACCAGCCACGGCATGCCGGCCGAAGGGTCGCCGCCATGCCGCGCCCACTGATCGCGGACGGCGGCGACACTTTCGCACGGCACCAGCTCGACGCTGACATCGGGCGACAGCGTGTTGGCGAGCAGGTCGTCGAGATGCGCCTCGCCGCTGACCAGCCAGACGCGGCCTTCGAACTCGGCCAGCAGGATATCGGCCACGCAGTCCTCCATCACACAGAGCGACTGATTGCACAGGAGGGGAAGCAAGCACCATGCCGCTGATTCTCACACTGGAACAGGTCAAAGGCTTCTCCGACGGCCCAATCAACGGCAGTCGTGAGACCCGCACCCTGGATGAGGGAAGGCTCACCATCGGACGGGGGCCGGGAAATGACTGGGTGCTCGCGGACCCCCAGCACCATCTGTCCAGAACGCACTGCGTCGTCGCCTTCGTCGACGGCAGCTATGTGCTGACCGATCTCAGCACCAATGGCGTGTTCGTCAACGGCGCGTCGGACTCGCTCTCGCCGGATCGCCGCCTCGTGCTGGCGGACGGCGACGAGATCCGGCTCGGGAGTTACCGGATCACTGTCGCGGAAACCCTGGCATCGGTGACGCCGGCGGCCGACACGGATGATTCGCTCATCCCGCAGCCAGCGGCCGGCTTCGCCTACCCGTTCGCTGCCCAGCCGGCGGTGCGCGAGGACGACCCGTTCGACCGCATCGATGCAGTGCGGCGCGGCGGGCGCGGGGATCCAGAGGATGACCTGTTCCGTGGCGCCGAGTCGCTCGATGTCTGGCAGGGACCGTCGCAGCCGGACAACGCGGACGCTCCGCTGCACGCTCTCGCTTCACCAAAGTTCCTCGTTCCCGCGCATCTGGACGACGCCGACATCGATGCGCTGCTGGGCGACACCCCGCCGGGTGAAGTGGCGCGCCCGCCCTCTCCGATGCCGGCTGCGACGCCGCCTGCCCGTCCGCCCGCCGATGCCACCGCACAGCTCAACCAGTTCCTCGAAGGTGCGGGCGTGCGCCTCGATCCCGACACGGACCCGCAGGCCGTGCTGCGCACCGCCGGCGAGGTGTTCCGCGCCATGGTCGAAGGGCTTCGGGCGGTGCTGATGTCCCGCGCCGCCATCAAGCGCGAGTTCCGCGCCGACCAGACCCTGCTGCGGCCCTCCGACAACAATCCGCTCAAATTCGCCGTCACGTCGGAGGAGGCGATCGCGGCGCTGCTTCGGCCGGGGCGGCCTGGCTACCTGCAACCGCTTGCCGCGACTTCGGAGGCATTCGCCGATCTGAAGGCGCACGAGCTGGCGGTCATGGCTGGCCTGCAGACCGCGCTGACCAATCTGCTCCGTCGCATCAATCCCAATACGCTGGAGGAGCAGCACCGCGCCGGACCGGTCGGCAGCCTGCTCCCCCTCGCCCACAAGGCGCGCTGCTGGGAGCAGTATCTGACGACCTACAAGGAGATCACCCGCGAGGCAGAGGACAGCTTCGCGCTCGCATTCGGCCGCGACTTCGCCCGCGCCTACGAGCAGCAGGCGCGGCGGGTCTGATGCGCCGGTTCATCATCCTCGGCGTGCTGACGGCGGTTGCCGCATGCAGCGCGCCACCCAAACCGCCGCCGCCGACGGTGGTCGAGCTCACGCTGACCGCGACGCCGGACGTCAATCCGTCGCCGTCCGGCCAGGGGGCGCCGATCCAGGGGGCGCCGCTGGTCGTGCGCATCTACCAGCTTGGCTCGACCAGCGCGTTCACCGGGGCGGAGTTCTTTCCGCTGTTCAACCAGGATCAGGCGACGCTCGGGACCGATCTGGTCAAGCGGGATGAGCTGACCCTGGTGCCCGGCCAGACCAAGACCCTGACGCTGACACCGACCGAGCCGGTGAAGGCGATCGGGGTATTCGCCGCCTATCGCGACTTCCAGCACGCGACGTGGCGCGGCAGCGCCGATGTGCCGCCGCACCAGACGACGAAGGTCACGGTGCACGGCCGCCGGCGACGGCATCTCCGTCAAGCCGCAGCAATAACCGGGTGAGCAAGGGGGCACGCAGATGGGGTGGGAGAACAAGGTCGTCTGGTCGGAAGGGCTGTTCCTCCAGCCGCAGCATCTGCAGCAGCAGGAACGCTATTTCGACCGGCTGGTCCGCAGCAGCACCGCCGGCCTGCGCCCGTTCGGCTGGGGCCTGACGCAGCTCGACATCGACACGGACCTCCTGGCACTCGGCAAGTTCGCGGTGCGCTCCATCGCCGGCATCCTGCCCGACGGCACGCCGTTCAGCGCGCCTTCCGACACCGACTGCCCGACCCCGCTCGACCTGCCCGAGGGCGTGCAGAACAGCCAGATCTATCTGCTGCTGCCGACGCGCCAGCCCGGCGGCGTGGAGACCGCGCCGCCCGAGCGGGTGGAGACCGTGGCGCGCTTCACCACGGCCGAGCATGAGGCGATGGACACCAATGCCGGCTATCAGGGCACCGCGACGGTGCCGATCGGCCGGCTGCGCCTGCGCTTCGCGCTGGAGGGGGAGGCGCGCGGCGGTCATGCCGCCATCGGCCTCGCCCGAATCGTGGAGATGCGGGCCGACAAGAGCGTGGTGCTGGACGACGGCTTCATCCCGCCGCTGCTGGTCAGCCTCCCCTCCCCCGTTCTGACCGGTTTCGCGACCCAGCTTCAGGGCCTGCTGCATCATCGCGCCGAGGCGCTGGCGGGGCGTGTCTCCGAGAGTGCGACGCGCGGCGCGGCCGAGATCGCCGACTATCTGCTGCTGCAGGTCTGCAACCGCTACGAGCCGCTGATGACGCATCTGGCCGCCACGCTGGGCCAGATGCACCCCGAGGACTTCTACCGGCTCGCGGTCAGCCTGGCCGGCGAGCTGGCGACGTTCACCGAGGCGCGCAAGCGTCCCGCGGCGTTTCCGGTGTATCGCCACGACGACCTGCAGGCGACGTTCCGCCCGGTGATGGCGGCGCTGCGTCAGTCGCTGTCGGCGGTGCTGGAGCAGACGGCGGTGCCGATCCCGCTGCAGGAGCGCCGCTTCGGCATCCGCGTCGGCCCGATCGCCGACCGCAGCCTGCTCAGCAACGCGACCTGGGTGCTGGCGATCAAGGCGCAGATGCCGCCCGAGGCGCTGCGCCGCAGCTTCCCCAATCTGGTCAAGATCGGCCCGGTCGAGCAGATCCGCGAGCTGATCAACGTGGCCCTGCCGGGGATCGCTGTGCGTGCGCTGCCGGTGGCGCCTCGCCAGCTCCCCTATTACGCGAACACAACGTATTTCGAGCTGGACCGCAGCAGCCCCTACTGGAGCGCGCTCACCCGCTCAGGGGGGGTAGCGATTCATGTCACAGGGGACGTCCCCGGCCTGGAAATAGAGTGCTGGGCGATCAGGGGATGACCGGGCCATGAACGAGACCGACGATCCTTTTGCCGAGCCGGGAGACGTCAACGCGACGTTGATGCTGCCGCGGCCCGGTGGCGTGGCGACAGCGCCGCGCCCCGCGCCCGCCACTGCTGCTGTTGCCGCCGCGCCCGCGCCCGTCCGGGCCAGGCGTGTCCAGCAGCCGGAGTTCGTGCCGACGGTCGGTGCCAACGCGCTGATTGCCGCGGCGGCGCCGCTGCTGGTGGCGGCCGCCCGCATCGGCCGCGGCCGGGCGCCCGATCCGGACCAGCTCCGCCGCAGCATGGTCGAGGCGGTGCGTGAATTCGAGACGCGCGCCGTGGCGACCGGGCTCGACACGCACAGCCTGCGCGCCGCGCGCTACGCGCTCTGTGCCACGATCGACGACCTGGTGCTCAGCACGCCGTGGGGCAGCTCCAGCTCGTGGGTGACGCGGAGCCTCACCAGCAGCTTCCACAACGAGGTCACCGGCGGCGAGCGCTTCTTCGGCATCCTGGAGCAGATGCAGAAGGATCCCGGTCGCCATGCCGAGGTGATCGAGCTGATGTATCTGTGCGCCTCGCTCGGCTTCGAGGGGCGGTATCGCGTCCTGGGGCGCGGCGGCGCGGCCCTCACCGAGCTGCGCGACGGCCTCTATCGCGGCATCCGCCAGCGCCGCGGCGAGTTCGAGCGGGAACTGTCCCCGCAATGGCGCGGCATCGACACCGGCGGCCGGAGGCTGGGCTGGCGCGTTCCGCTGTGGCTGATCGGGCTTGGCACGCTGGCCGCCACCTGCGTGATCTATCTGGCCTTCAACCTCTCTCTGGCCGGCGCGTCGGACATCGCCTTCGGGGAGTTCGCGGCGCTGCCCCCACACGGTCCCGTCAAGGTCGCGCGGGCCGCCGTGACTGCACCGCCGCCGCCCCCGCCGGCTCCCGCCGTCGCGAGCGCGAACCCGGCCAGGCCCTCGCTGCACCAGTTCCTGCAGCCGGAGATCGCCGCCGGCCTGGTGCAGGTGCTGGAGGATCCGCAGTCCGTCACCGTGCGGCTGGTCAACCGCACCATGTTCGCCTCCGGCTCGGCGGAGCTGAACCCCAGCGCCATGCCGCTGCTGACCCGGATCGGCCAGGCGGTGCGCGACGAACCGGGCAACGTTCTGGTGAACGGCTACACCGACAACCAGCCGATCCGCACGGTTCGGTTCCCGTCCAACTGGCAGTTGTCGCAGGCGCGCGCCGAGGCGGTGGCCAAGGTGCTGGCCGCGCAGCTTCCCACCGATCGCCCGGTCGGCGCCGCGGGGAAGGGAGACGCCGACCCGCTGGCGCCCAACACCACGGCCGAAGGCCGCGAACGCAACCGCCGCACGGAGATCGTGCTGCTCAGGACATCGAGGCTGCCATGAAGACCTTCTATGCCCGCATCGTGCGCAGCCGCTGGCTGACGACGCTGCTCGGAGTGGTGCTGCTCGGCCTGGTGGTGTGGTTCTTCGGGCCGCTGCTCGCCGTCGGCATCACCCGCCCGCTGGAGACCGAGCTCGCCCGAGGCGGCGTCATCCTGGCCTGCCTGCTGGCCTGGCTGGTGTGGAACCTGATGCACGTGTGGCACGCCCGCAAGCGCGACAAGGCGCTGGTGGACGGCGTCGCCGCCGAACAGGTCGATCCGTCCGAGGCTGCCTCGGCCGAGGAGGTGGCGCTGCTGGGCGGGCGGCTGCGCGAGGCGCTGCATGCGCTGAAGCGCGCCAGGCTGGGCGGCCGTTCCGGGCGCTATCTGTATCAGCTTCCCTGGTACCTGTTCATCGGGCCGCCCGGCGCGGGCAAGACCACGGCGCTGACCAATTGCGGCCTGCGCTTTCCGCTGGCCGACACGTTCGGCCCGGGCGCGATGCGCGGCGTGGGCGGCACGCGCAACTGCGACTGGTGGTTCACCGACCAGGCGGTGCTGATCGACACCGCCGGGCGCTACACCACGCAGGACAGCGACGCCCGCGTGGACGGCGCCGGCTGGCTGGGCTTCCTGCGCCTGCTGAAGCAGCACCGCCGCCGCCAGCCGCTCAACGGGGTGGTCGTGGCGATCGGCCTCTCCGATCTCGCCGCACTCGATGAGGACGCACGGCATGCGCATGCCCGCACCATCCGCCGGCGCGTGCGCGAACTGCACGACCAGCTTGGCGTGCGGGTGCCGATCTATGCCGTCTTCACCAAGACCGACCTGATCGCGGGCTTCGTCGAGTTCTTCGACAATCTGGGCAAGGAGGAGCGCGAGCAGGTCTGGGGCATGACCTTCCCGCTGGACGAGGCGACCCCTGGGGCGGCCGACGAAGCGGGTGCGGTCGCGCAGTTCGGCCCCGAGTTCGACCGGCTGCTCATGCGTCTGAACGACCGCATGCTGGAGCGCGTGCACCAGGAGCCGGACGTCGAGCGCCGCCGGCTGATCTACGGGTTCCCGCAGCAGATGGCGTCGCTGCGCGAGGTCGCGCGGGAGTTCCTGGACGAGATCTTCCGTCCGAGCCGGCTGGAGGCGCGACCGCTGCTGCGTGGCGTCTACTTCACCAGCGGCACGCAGGACGGCACGCCGATCGACCGCCTGCTGGGCGTCATGGCCGGCCGGTTCGGCCTGTCGCGCCAGGCGGTGACGGCGTTCAGCGACGCCGGCCGCAGCTACTTCCTGACCCGCCTGGTGCGCGAGGTGATGTTCGGCGAGGCGGCGCTGGTCGGGCTCGACCGCAAGGTGGAGTGTCGGCATCGCTGGACCTGGATCGGCGCCTACGCCACCGCCGCTGCCGTGCTGCTGAGCCTGACCGGGGTGTGGACCGCGAGCTACTTCGGCAATCGCCTGATGATCGCCGAGGCGCATGAGACCGCGGTGCACTACCAGGGGCAGTACGCCGAGCTGGTCAAGCGCGGCCCGCAGGACACCGATCTGACCGCCATCCTGCCCGCGCTCGAGACCTTGCGGACGGCGCGCGGCGGCTATGCCGATCGGGCCGAGGCGACGCCGGTCGCCCTGACCTTCGGCCTCTACCAGGGCGCCAAGCTGGGGGCGGCGTCGATCGATGCGTATGACCGCGCGCTGAACGGGCTGCTGCTGCCGCGGCTGCTGGCGCGGCTGGAGGAGCAGATGCGCACGCATCTCCAGCAGCCGGATTTCCTCTACCAGGCGCTGAAGGTCTACCTGATCCTCGGCCGGCAGGGCCCGCTCGACGCCGCTCTGGTCGAGCAGTGGATGGGCGCCGATTTCGCCGCGAGCTTCCCCGGCGACGAAGCGGCCGAGGTGCGCGAGGCGCTGGCGCGGCATGTGCACGCGATGCTGGACTACAAGCTGGAGCAGGTGGCGCTGGACGGGCCGCTGGTCGCTCAGGTGCGCGGCATCCTGACGCGCCAGCCGCTCGCCGAGTACACCTACAACCGGCTGGTGCGCAGCTCCGTCGTGCAGTCGCTGCCGGAATGGACGGTGTTGGACAATGCCGGGCCGGCCGGGGCGCGCGTCTTCGAGCTGCGCGACGGCAAGGCGCTCAACACCGGCGTGCCGGGCATCTTCACCTGGAACGGCTACCACACCGTTCTGCTGCCGCTGCTGCCGCAGGTGACCAAGGACGCCAGCGAGGACGGCTGGGTGCTGGGGCGTCCGCCGGTCAAGCTCAGCGAGAGCATCAGCCAGCTCAACCAGCTTCGCCGCGACATCCTGGGGCTCTACCTCGACGACTATGCGCGGCGCTGGGACGCGCTGCTGGCCAACGTCGCGCTGAAGTCGTTCGGCGACATCTCCCATGGTCTGGACGAGCTCTATCTGCTGTCGGCACCGGAATCGCCGCTGCGCGACCTGCTGCAGGCGGTCGATACAGAGACCCAGCTCAGCCGGCCGGCGGCGACCGAGAAGGCGACCAGCGAGGTCGAGGCCAAGGCGGCCAAGGTGGGCAAGAGCGTGGGCGGGTTCGCCGGCTATCTGGCGCGCTCCGGCCTGACCTTCCAGCAGAACGAGGCGGTGTCGATCATCGCCCAGTCGTTCGGCACCACGCCGGGCGGCAAGCCGGTCGATCCGGCGCAGCGGGTGGACCAGCACTTCCAGGCGCTGCACGACTTCGTCGCGGGCGCCGAGGGCAAGCCGGCACAGCTCGAGGCGGCGATCGGCAAGATCGCGCAGGTCTACCAAGGGCTGAGCCAGGCGGCGAACGCGCCGAACCAGGGCGCGGCACTGCTCGGCATGGTGGCCGGCCAGGGCAACGCCAATGGCAATGGCAACGGCGGTGGCGCTGCCGGCGCCGCGGCGCAGCTGCAGGAGCTGTCGCAGAGCCTGCCGAAGCCGGTGGCCGCCATGCTGCAGACCGTGTCGCAGAGCAGCGCCGCGGTGACCGCGAACGGCGCCAGCGCCGAGCTGTCCGACGCCTGGCGGTCCAAGGTGCTGCCGCTGTGCCGCGCCGCGTTCGACCGCTACCCGTTCGTCGCCAAGAGCACGCAGGACGTGCCGCTCGACGACTTCGTGCGCCTGCTCGGCCCGAGCGGACTGACCGACCAGTTCTTCGACCAGTACCTGAAGCCGTTCGTGGATACCTCGCAGACGCCCTGGCAATGGCAGTCGGCCGACCACACGCGCCTCAACCTGTCGCCGGCGACGCTGGTGACCTTCCAGCGCGCCGCCGATATCCGCGATGCGCTGTTCGCCGCCGGCGGATCGCAGATCGGCACGAAGTTCCAGCTGGTGCCGGAGACGCTCGATCCGGGCCTCGCCTCGATCAGCCTCGAGATCGGCGGCCGCAGGGTGAGCTATGCGCATGGCCCGACCGAGGCCACCAGCCTGCAATGGCCGGCGGCCGACGGGAACACGCTGGTGCGGCTCACCATGACGCCCGCGGACGGCAAGCCGGCGACGATCGTCGAGAACAACGGCCCCTGGTCGCTGCTGCACGTGCTGGACAGCGCGCACGTGACGCCGAGCGATCAGCCGGACAAGTTCCGCGTGACGTTCACCTCGCCCGCCGGCACCGCCAGCTTCGCGCTGAATGCCAGCAGCGTGCGCAACCCGTTCACCCTGGCGGCGCTGCGCTCGTTCCGCTGCCCCTCCAACCTGTAAGGCGAGACGTGTGATGTCGGACAGCGATGCCCAGCCGCATGTCGATGTGACGATCAAGCCGGACCCCGGCTTCACGCTCAGCTTCACCGCCCTGCGCGCGAGCGAGGAATTGGGCCGGCCTTTCCTGTTCGAGCTGGATGTCTCCAGCGACACGGTGAAGGGCGATCTCACCTCCCTGCTCGGCAGCTCGGCCACGGTCACCATCTCCGTGGACGACAAGACGAAACGCCACTTCAACGGCATCATCGCATGCGCCTCGTATGAGGGGCTTGCCGCCGGCTCGCATCGCTATCGGCTGGAGCTGCGGCCATGGATCTGGCTGCTGTCGCGCATCCGCACCAGCCGCATCTTTCAGAACCAGTCGGTGTGGGATGTCATCACCACCGTGTTCCGCGACGCCGGCTTCACCGATTTCAAGGACCAGCGGCAGAACGGCACCGGCGATATCGTGCTGGACTACTGCGTGCAGTACGAGGAGACCTCGCTCGACTTCGTCACCCGGCTGATGGAGACGTACGGGCTCTACTACTTCTTCACGCACAGCGACGGCGTGCACACGCTGGTGCTGGCGGATGATCCGAATTCCCACGCGGCCCTGGAGAAGGCGGTTCCGTTCAATAGCGATGAAACGGAATATCGGCGCATCGACGATCATATCTGGCAATGGTCCTCGGCGCTGCATCTGCAGTCCGGCGGCGTGACGCTGAACGACTACAATTTCACCACGCCGTCGGCTGACCTCACGGCGAAGTCGCTCGATGCGGGGAGCCATCGCTACGGCTCGTTCGAGATGTTCGACTATCCCGGGCCACACGGCACGACGGGAGACGGCCAGAAGCTCGCCGCCGTGCGCATGCAGGACATCGCCGCGCGGCGGCAGGTGCTGAGCGGGACCAGCAATTGCCGCGGACTGCACGCGGGCGGCAAGTTCACTTTGTCCGATTTCACCGACGAGGCGCAGAACCGCGAATACCTGGTGACCCGGGCGACCTGTACGGTGGAGTTCGCTGAAGGTCAGTCGGATGACCGCGGCGAGGTGACCGACACGTTCCGCTGTGCCTTTGCCGCGATGAAGGGCGACATTCCGTTCCGTCTGGATCGGCGCACGCCGTGGCCGGTGATGCGGGGGCCGCAGACCGCCAAGGTCACCGGCAAGCAGGGCGACGAGATCACCACCGATCAGTACGGGCGGATCAAGGTCAAGTTCTTCTGGGACCGCGGCGCGGCGCAGGACGAGAACAGCTCCTGCTGGATTCGCGTGGCGCAGATCTGGGCCGGCGCGAACTGGGGCGGCATGTTCATCCCGCGCGTCGGGCAGGAGGTGGTGGTCGAATTCCTCGACGGCGATCCCGACCGGCCGATCATCACCGGCTGCGTCTACAACGCCAACCAGGGCGTGCCGTATCCGCTGCCCGACAACAAGACGCGCTCGGGGATCAAGACCCATTCGAGCACCGGCAGCGGCAACAACGAACTGCGCTTCGAGGACAAGGCAGGATCGGAGGAGATCTTCCTGCAGGCGCAGAAGGACTACAACAAGGTGGTGCTCAACAACGAGACGGTGAAGATCACCCAGGACACCACGACGACGGTGGAAAAGGGCAACCGCTCGGTCACCGTCTCGCAGGGCAACGATGGTCTGACGGTCTCGACCGGCGATCACACGATCACGGTCTCCGCCGGCAACAGCACGATCAAGGCAGGCCAGTCGATCCTGCTGCAGGTCGGCGGCAACTCCGTGCGGATCGACACCGACGGCATCACGCTGGTCGGCTCCAAGGTTTCCATCATGGCGCAGGAGTTGATGTCCGTGGATGGCGGGCTGTCGATGACGCTGCAGGCCGCGCAGATCGCGATCAACTGAGCGGCGCGATGATGGACACCGAATTCACCGCGCTGCTCGAACGCGATGTCGGTTCGCTGAGCGAGACCGCGTGCCGCGTGCTGGCCGAACATGCACCGGCGCGCGGCGGCATCCCGAGCCGCGTCGATCGAGGCAGCGATCGCGGCGATCGATCGCCGGCTGAGCGAGCAGTTGAACCTGATCCTGCATCATGCGGACTTCCAGCGGATGGAGGCGACATGGCGCGGTCTGAGCTTCCTGGTCGGCGGCATCGAGAACAGCTTCATGCACAAGATCAAGGTGCTGGACATCTCGAAGCAGGAGCTTGGCCGCACGCTGCGCAAGTTCCGCGGCACCGCGTGGGACCAGAGCCCGATCTTCAAGAAGGTCTACGAGGAGGAATACGGCCAGTTCGGCGGCGAGCCGTTCGGCGTGATGATCGGCGACTATGCGTTCGATCACGGCCCGCAGGACGTGCAGCTGCTGGGCGACATGGCACAGATCGCGGCCGCCGCGCATGCGCCGTTCATCGCCGCTGCCGCGCCGTCGGTGATGCAGATGGAGAGCTGGGGCGAGCTCGCCAATCCGCGCGATCTGACCCGTATCTTCCTGACCCCGGAATACGCCGCCTGGCGCAGCCTGCGCGAGAGCGAGGATGCGCGCTATCTCGGTCTCTGCATGCCGCGCTTCCTGGCGCGCGCTGCCGTACGGCGCGCGGACCGATCCGGTGGAGGCGTTCGACTTCGAAGAGCAGACGGATGGTCCCGACGGCAGCAGACATCTGTGGGCCAACGCGGCCTATGCCATGGCGGCGAACATCGCGCGCGCCTTCGAACAGTACGGCTGGTGCGTGCGCATCCGGGGCGTCGACACGGGCGGGATCGTCGAGGGGCTTCCGATGCTGAGTTTCCCCACGGCCGACGGCGCGGTGGATGTGAAATGCTCGACCGAGATCGCACTGAGTGAACGGCGCGAGGCGGAACTGGCACAGGCCGGGCTGATCCCCCTCGTCCACCGCAAACATACCGGGACGGCAGCGTTCATCAGCGCTCAGTCACTGCAGATGCCGCGGCAGTACGACGACCCGGCAGCGACGGCGAGCGCCAATCTCTCGGCGCGGCTGCCCTACCTGTTCGCGTGCTGCCGCTTCGCGCACTACCTGAAATGCATGGTGCGCGACAAGGTCGGCTCGTCGATGGACAAGGCGCAATTGTCGAAGTGGCTACAGGAGTGGCTGCTTGGTTACGTCGACGGCGCGCCGGATCGATCGAGCGAGGAGTGGAAGGCCGCCCATCCGCTGGTGAGCGCCCGTGTGACGCTGCTGGAGAAGCCGGACTGTCCGGGCCATTACGAGGCGCGCTTCTTCCTGCGCCCGCATTATCAACTCGAAGGCCTGACGGCGGTGCTGCGCATCGTCTCGCGCCTGCCCACCGCATGACGAATTGGAGGAGGATATCGTGTCGATCGATCTGCTGATGAAGTTCGTCAAGGGCAGTGATGCCATTGACGCGGAGTGCCAGACGACCGTCGATTTCGAAGGATGACTTGCTGCATGACTTCAAGACCGGCAAGTTCTTCGAGATCGACGAGTTCAATTTCGGCGTCGGCCTGGAAGACGATGATTTGTCGGTGAAAAGCCAGGGGAAAAACTCGGCGAAAAGCTGAAGCCTGCCACGAGTGCGCATGCACCCCGCACGCGGTTCACCAACTGGCTGCGTGGCGAGCAGAAGGCCTATCCGGTCGATCTCGAGCCATTCACCTTCAGCAGGCAGATGGACCAGGCATCGCCGCTGCTGTTCGAGATGTGCTGCAATTCGCAGTCCTTCACCTCAGCAACGCTGATCAAGCGCAAGGCTGCCGGCACCGACGCCAGCGGTCGGGCATTCCTGCGCATCGACTTCAAGGATGTGCTGGTGATCGGCGTCGATTGGGACAGTGGCGATGTCGTGAAGGAGAAGTGCAAGTTCATCTGCCGCGGCGTGGAGGTCCAGTATAAACCCCAGACGTCGGACGGCACGCTGGGCGCTGCGGTTCCGGGGAACTGGAAGCGGATGATGCAAAAGAAGGGGTGATGATGGTAGAGGCTGCGCGCGCCGGAGTTGCCTCGTCAACAACTGCCTCAGATCAATCGGCGAATGCTTGTAGCAAGGCCTTATGGTTCTCTAGCGTTTCTTCTTTGCTGACACCGAAATATGGTGAGGCGAGGAGAACGTTATCAACAAGCCCCTCAAATTCATTCCGCCGACTCCGACTTCGTGGGAAACCACGCCTACGCCAATTCGGAAATCCGCGAGCACACGAGAGTCACACCACCTGCGGATTGGTATAAGGCTTCGCGTTGCCTACAACCCAACAGCCACTGCAACGAATATGCCGAGGGCATGACGCCACGAGGCCAATGCGCCATTCTTCCGGCACGCCAGCACACAGGAGGACGTCCAATGAAGCAACCGAACCGGATCAAGGCCGCCATGCGCGCCGGCCGCAAGGCGTGTGGCTACGGCCTTACCTTCCCCTCTCCATGGGTGATCGACATTCTGGGGAAGCTCGACTTTGACTACGTCTTCATCGACGGTGAGCACGGGCCCTTCGATCTGGAGCGTCTCGAGGACCTGTGCCGGGCGGCCGAGCGCTATCATCTGACGACCTTCGCCCGGGTGCCCGACATCGGCTCATCAACCATCCTGCGCTATCTCGACCGCGGAATCATGGGCATCCTGGGGCCCCACATCGCCACCGAGGCGGACGCCCGCCAGTTGGTGCGGGCGTGCTGTTTCGGCCCGTTGGGTGAACGTTCATTCGGCGGCAACCGCGGCACCGACTACAATGCCGGCATCCCGGACAAGGCTGCGTACTACCGCGACGCGAACGAACAGATGCTGGTTTGCGCTTTGCTGGAAGACGTTGCCGTGCTGGAGAACCTGGACGCCATTCTCGCGGTGCCCGGTATCGATCTTTACAGCATCGGGCCGAATGACTTCGCGCAGAGCCTGGGTTATCCCGGCCAGCTGGACCATCCGGAAGTCGTGAGGGCGACGCAGGAGATCACGAGGCGCATCCACCAGGCGGGACGCAGGATGCAAGCGGACGTGATGAAGTCCGCAGGGGTCAGCGACATACTGCTTGAGGGGGGGCGGCGTATTTTGGAAACGTAAACTCCAGCCCAAGCATTGCGTATCGTGATCCGCTTCGTGGCTCAACCGCTCCGCTCGCCGAGCCCGGCCTTTGCAGGAGCATGCCTCTCCCATTCGCGGGGGAGGTATTGTTCACCTTCTGCCAATGACGCGAAACAATTCCACCATGTGGCGCCGACCCGAAGCATCCATGCAATATGCTGTTCCGCCGCACTGTCGCTCCAGGGCAGCGGGGCGGGCAGGATCGCCGCAATATCGGTCATCCCAGGGTGGTGGGAGGCGCCCCATTCCATCGCCAGGTTCGGACCGAGCTCTGTCCGGAGCAGCGTCTCAATCTCCGGACGGGCGCGATCAGCCAGCGTGAAGAAAGCCTCGCCGGCAAGGCCGGCGCAGCGGAGGAACACGCCCACTTGCGGAAACGGGAGCGCCGCCCGGTACAAGGTGATCCACGCGGCGTTGCGGATGATCGCGAACCGACGGTTCCGGTAACCCCCCGCGCTATGCGCCGGCAGCCCGCGTGAGCTGGCACGCCGCGCCAGAAGGTTGCGCCAGAAGGCGCGGTCCTGCGCCAGGTCCTGCCGGGTTATCCCTGTCCGGGTGTGTTTGTATTTCATGCCCGGCAATCCGGCGTCGTGAGTCCATCGGCTACTACATTACGAGCACGGCGCTGTAAAACTGCAAGACGGATAAATTTGAGCCCGAGCTAGACTGATCCGCCACACAACGCCGAAGGGGCGGAACGCCTTTGTCGCCATCGGAGCACTGCGCCGCACTTTACACCCGGATGAGGACTGCGCAGTCTCCCAACCGGACTAACGGTCCTCGCGTTACTGTTGGCACGGTCGCCGGGGAGTCCGGATAACGTCAAGACCAAGAAGGGAAACGTCAAATGGCCAGCCGACCAACCTCCGGGCTCGCAGCGTATGCGCCGTCGGCGAGCGTCGTTGAGGATGGACTTTCTACTCGGGCCGTTACCCCTGCGGAAAGGCTCACCGCGCGGCTCGACCGCCTTCCCATGACACGAAGCTTGTGGATCATGGCAATACTGCTCACGTTCGGCGGATTTTTCGACGGCTACGCAATTGGCCTCATCGGCGCATTGGGCCCGGGCCTGTTCAAGGCCAAGATCTTCACCCCGACAACTGTCAGCTTTTTTGGTATGACCGGCTTCGCCAGCTTCGTCGCGGCGCTGTTCGCCGGATTGTTTGTCGCCTCGCTGTTCGTGTCGTACATCGCCGATCACTTCGGCCGGCGCACGGTATTTACCTACTCGCTGATCTGGTTCGGTGTCGCCAATCTGATCATGGGCATGCAGACCACCGCCGACGGCGTCAACCTCTGGCGGTTCATCAGCGCGCTCGGCGTCGGCCTCGAACTCGTCACGGTGGATGCCTACCTTTCCGAGCTGGTCCCCAAACGGGTCCGCGGCACGGCGTTCGCGTTCCTGCAGGCGATGAGCGCGATTGCCTTCCTCGTCTCCTATTTCCTATCCTGGCAGCTGATCCCGAACAACCCGTTCGGCTACGACGGCTGGCGCTGGGTGGCGTGGATCGGCTCGATCGCCGCTGTCGTCGTCTGGTGGATCCGACTTGGCCTTCCCGAGAGCCCGCGCTGGCTTGCGCAGCAGGGCAGGATGGAGGAGGCCGAGCACGTCATGTCCGGGATCGAGGCGCGCGTCATTGCCGATTACGGCCGGCCGCTGCCGGAGCCTGAGCAGCCGCACTACCAGGACCCGCGCAAGGGCAGCCTCATGGAGATCTTCAGCCCGCGCTACCTGCGGCGCACGATCATGCTGATGCTGTTCAACTTCTTCCAGACCGTTGGATTTTACGGTTTCGTGGCATGGACGCCTACCCTGCTGATCGCCAAGGGCATCCACATCACCGAAAGCCTGAAATACAGCACGATCATCAACATCGCCGCGGTGGCATTCCCGCTGCTGATCATGCTGTTCGCCGACAAGTTGGAACGCAAATGGCACTCCGCGGCGTCGTGCCTGGCGATCGCGGTGTTCGGCATCCTGTTCGCGAACGCGGAGAGTACGTCAGCGCTGATAATTCTCGGCGCCTGCCTCGCAATGTCGACCCAGTGGCTCTCCTTCGGGCTGCATAACTACCAGGCGGAGCTGTACCCGACGCGAATACGCGCCCGCGGTGTCGGGTTCGTGTATTCGTGGAGCAGGCTCAGCGGCATCCTGACGCCGTTCTTGGTGGCGTTCTTCCTGCGCGATTTCGGCGCCACGGGCGTATTCGTGTTCGTCGCCGCGTGCATGGCGGTCGTGATTCTGTCGGTTGGGCTGCTAGGGCCGCGCACAAGGATGCTGGAAGTGGAGGCGATTGCGCACTAGCCATCGTGGCCTGCGTGGGCCGGCTGTAAGGACGATTGTCTGAGGCAGCCGGCCAGCCGGCCCAACCTGATGGCGACGTCATAATGTCGATTATGGCAGTCGGGATGGCCGGTGCAGAATGAAGGGGTGAACCGAGGGAAACGTCACCATGCACGCTACCTACACACGGCTATTCACCGATGCCGCTGGCGTGTCGCGGTTTGAGGATGTTGTTGTCGAACTGCTTCCGGGATTCGCTGTGCCGCCTGCTGAGCCGCTGAACGCCGCTGACTTCATATTGACCGAGCGTTGCTCGTGGATTGGCGGGGGGGCCGATTGGAAGGGGGCACGATGCACCCGGTGCCCCGGCGGCTTCTCTGTGTGGTTGTTAAGGGTGAGATAGAGATTACAGCAGGTGACGGTGGAATACGCCGGTTTGGGCCTGGCAGCGTGATCTTGGGAGAGGACACAACTGGCACCGGGCATTCAACGCGCATCACGGGCTCCGGCGATGGTCTCTCCCTGTTTTTCTCGCTGCCAGAGGCTTGAGGGTTGCACCGCCGCTCAACCTACGCTGGCCCGCATAATCTGGCTTATGGTAATGTCATTTTAGGTCAGTGACGGGGGAGAGTTCGATGAGACTTCCTCAGACCGGCGGCTGCCAGTGCGGCAGGCTTCGCTACGAGATCACTCAGGCGCCGCGCATGACTTACATATGCCACTGCACTAACTGTCAGCGCTTTACCAGCAGCGCCTTCTCCATCGGGATGATTGTAGATACGCAGACCTTCCATATGACGGGCGTTGAGCCACGGGCAATGCTCCACACCGCCGACAGCGGGCGCAACTTGACGAGGTGGGTATGTCCAGAATGCGGCTCATGGATATGCAGCGGCGCAAAGCCTGGATCGCCGAACCCCAACACATTTCGCGCCGTGCGCGCCGGAACCTTGGACGACACCTCTTGGCTACGTCCAGCCGCGCATCTTTGGACTCGGAGCAAACAGCCCTGGGTCGTGCTGCCCGATGAGCGAAGCCACGTCTTCGAAACGCAGCCGGACGACTTGTTCGCATTCTACAACTCGGTGATGGCCAATGCTTCCGTGATTATGTTAAGAGATCGAAAGTGATTCCGCAGTCGTCGGCAAGTTTCCGCCCCTGATCGCGCGGTCGGTCAGATTTGACTGCACCGACTCTGTTCGCCCGCTCGGCGGGATTGCTGAACGAGCTAGCAAGGGTGGCCACGCATCTCAACCGTTCGCCTCGGTCGCCCTGAAGCGGAGATTCGGGTCATGAGGCAGCCCATGGTGCCAAGCACTTGCTTGTACCCACCAACATCTCACTGCTGTCGCCCGCGCCCCGCTCGCCGGAACCGAACGTGCAGGAGAACATCTGGCAGTTCATGCGGCAGAACTTGCTGTCCAACCTGACTTTCACAGGCTTCTAGGACATCGTCGACCTTTGCTGCGGCGCCTTCGGAAGATCACGTCCATCGCCCAACGCCAATGGACCGTCGCCGGTCAGGCATTCTGAGGGATGGGTATCAGACAATAGATAATCGGCGTGGAAACCGAAATCGCGCTATGCCGCCGTGGCCGTTGCCAGCGAACGCATGACGTGCCCCGCATCGCAGCCCAGAACGCAGGGTGCCGACAGCACCGCCTGAAGCCCCAGCGCGGCACTCAGCGAGGCGGCAAATGCGCAGGTCGGCAGGCCGATCCCGATCACCGGCAGCGACAACGGCACCTGCCAGTTCAGCGAGGCGAACGCACTCATCTGTAGCGCCGCCTGCACCGACGCACTGGTGGCAAAACTCGTCGGCACAAACGGCAGGTTCGGCAGCAGCGCGAGCAGCGCGGCGAGCAGGCTGCCGCCACCGCCGCTCAGGTTCAGCCCGAATCGCGCGGACAGCGTCGCCAGCAGCGCGCTCAGCTTGAGCGAAACGCGCAGTTGTATCGCGGGAAAGCCAAGCTGAAGCGGACTGACGCCGAGGCTCGTCTGCAAACTGGCGACGGCATTCAGTGCGGCGGTCAGGCTCGCCATCAACTGCGGCGCGACCAGTCCCGGCAATGAGAGCCGCGCGAGTATTCGCAGGGCGGCCGAGAACTGCGCAGTCTCGGTCAGGCTCACGTTCAGGTTCGCCGCCGCGGCGATCAGCGGCAGCAGCGCGCGCAGCAGGGCGAGGAAGCCGGCCCATTGCGGCATCGGGATGCCGCCAGGCAGATTAAGCGACAGCATCAGGCTGGGCGTCGGCACCAACAGGCCAAGCTGCAGCGCGAGATTGATCTGATCGATCGCCGCGTTCAGCCCTGCCAGCCGCAGCCAGGCCAGCGGGTTGAAGTTGAGATGCACCAGCGCCGAGAGCCGCGCATTCATCGTGGCCACGATGCGGGCGAACATCAACGCCTGTCCTGGGATCAGCAGGTCGAGGCCGAACTGCGCCAGGACCTGAGCGCGAAGCTGCGCCAGCGCCGAGATGGTGGCCACAGCGCGGAGGTTCAGTTGCAGGCTGGGCAGCGGCAGACCGAGCCAGTTGGGCAGCGGCTGCCAGGGCAAGGCCGGCAGTCCGCGCAGATTGAGCCACGCCGATAGCCCCAGGGGGATGTTTGCACCAGGCAGCGCGACGCTCGCCGAAAGGTTCAGCGACGGCAGCAGCCCGGCGGGCGGAAAGCTATGGCAGAAGCAGCCCATGTGAGATCCCCTTCAGCGAGTGAGTACGCGCATAGCCGGCGCGGCGTGGTTCCTGTATCGGCAGCACCGTCGATCTGTTTGGGAAAGGACGCAGACCATGGGCCCACCAGCCGCGCGCATCGGCGATCTGGTTCTGCAGGACGGACCGCACTGCCACGCGCCCATGCATCCGGCCGCGCCGGTGCCCACCCCCACGCCCCATCCGCCGATGCCGCTGCCGATCATCAGCGGCTCGCCCGACGTCACGATCGGCGGCATGCCGGCGGCGCGGATGTCCGACAACACCGATCCCTGCGACATCCCGGCCTGCATCCCTGGCGGCCCCGGCATCATCGGCAAGGGCTCCGCCACGGTGACGATCAACAAGCTGGCCGCGGCACGCGTCGGCGACATGACCGAGCATGCGGAGTGCGTCGGCCCTATCCCGGGCCTCAGCGGAACCATCACCGGTCCGGGATGCGAGACCGTGACGATCGGCGGCTGAGGCGCCCCCGGCTTGCGCCGCCGCCACTTCGAGGCGTTCGCGCCGCACTGCCCGCGCTGCGCGCGTGACGGTGCGGGCCGCCATATCCTGACGCTCGCCGCCGTTCATGAGGAACGCGACAGCGACGTGCTGAGCGGCATCCTGCACTGCCCCAATCCGGCGCTGCCGCCATGAATACCCGATCATCGACGGCATTCCCGTCATCGTCCCCGCCCTGGGCGCGCTGCTGGCGGAGCGCGGCATCGAGCTGCTGCTGCGCGAGGACCTCGACCCGACGCTGGAGAGCCTGATCGGCGACGCGATCGGTCCGGGCACCTGGCTCGATACGCTGCGCCAGACCGTCTCGACCTATGCCTGGGACGGCTGGGCCGATCTGGACCCCGAGGAGGCGGCCCCGGCCGACGGCGTGCAGCCAGGCGCGGTGCGGCGCTGCCTCGCCAGGCTGCTCGACATGGCGGGGCAGCCCAGCCCGGCTCGCGTGCTCGATATCGGTTGCGGTGCCGGACGCACTGCCTTCGACCTGGCCGAACGCCGCGAGGACGCCCTGGTGCTGGGCGTCGATATCCATCTCGCGCTGCTGCGCGTGGCCCGTCGCGCCGCCGCCGGCGTGGTGAGCTACCCGCGGCGGCGCATCGGCATCGTGTATGACCGCCGCAGCTTCCCCGTTGACCTGCCGGGTGCCGAACGGGTGGATTTCTGGGCCTGCGACGCGCTCGCCCTGCCCTTCGCACCTGGCACCGTGGACCTTGCCATGGCGCTCAACCTGCTGGATTGCGTGAGCGAGCCGCGCCGGCTGCTGGCCGGCCTCGCCGAAGTGGTGCGGCCGGACGGACGGGTGCTGCTCGCGACCCCTTACGACTGGTCCATCCGCGCAACCCAGGTGGAGACCTGGATCGGCGGGCACTCCCAGCGCGCAGCACATGGCGGCGCCGCCGAGCCGTTCCTGCGCGCGTTGCTGACTGAGGGCGCGCATCCGCAGTCGGTCGCCGGCCTGCACGTGCTGGCCGAAGAGGCCGCCTGGCCGTGGCAGACCCGCCTGCACGACCGCAGCTCCGTTTTGTATCGCGCTCATCTGCTGGCACTCGCCCGCACCGCCGCATAGGCCTCAGAACGCTCCGAGCGACGGCGCGACGGCTCCAAGCACACCCAGCGCCACACCCGCCGTCCCCAGCGCACCGGCGAACCGGATCAACGGCCGCGACAGTGTCACCACCGATGCGGTCGCGAGCACGATGCCGAGTTCCAGCGCGGCGGCGGCGTTGTCGAAGCTATGGGCGCGCTCGAGCGCGTGCTCGCGCGCGGCCTCGAAGGTCTCGGCACGCGCCGCGACCGCGGCCTTGCCATCCTTCTCGTCGGTCTCGTAGCGGACACGGTCGGCCTCGAACTGGCGCAGGACACCCTGCCGCGCGGCAACCAGCTCCGCCTGCGTCGGCTGTTCGAGCGTGCCACCGAGCCGCTCCAGGTCCTGCGCCAAGGCCGAGCGGATCGATTTGGCCTGATACTGGCTCCACGCATCGGCGGCGAGGATTGAATTCTCCTGCACCGCGATCTCCGCCTTCTTCGCCTGCTGTTCAGAGAGCGCCAGCGCGGCTGCCAGCATGGCGATAAGCAGGGCGGCCCGTTTGCTGCCATGTGCCACGGCATGCGCGGCATGTTCGGCATTCTCGTGATGTACGATGGTGTCGTTCATGGCTGCCTCGGGGATCTCATCGTTGGCCGCGATACTGCCCGCGGTTCCGGCCAGGACGAGTGACCCGACGCACATGCGCCTCAGGCGGAGCTACTCGATGTCGTGCTCAATCAGCAGGGCACGCAATGCACCGATGTTGCTAAGCGTGATGGTGCCCTCGGTCAGACCGATCCACCCGGCGTCACGCCACGTGCCGAGATGGCGGTTGATGCTTTCGCGAATCAGGCCGGTCATCGCGCCGAGTTCACGCTGCGACAGCGGGAGCCCAATCTGCGGGCCTTGCGGCGTTGGACGCGAATGCAACGCGGCGAGTTCGATCAGCGCCTTGGCGAGGCGAACCGGCGCCGGCAATTCCAGGTTTTCGGTGACCTGCGCCGTCGTCTTGCGCAGACGCTGGCTGAGCAGGCGAATGATGGCCAGCATTGCCTGGGGTGCGCCGAGCAGTTCGCGGGTGAACGAGCGTCCGTCGATCGCCAGCAGGGTGCAGGCGGAGAGCGCCGTCGCGGTGGCGGCACGCGGCCACTCGTTCAGCACCGCGATCTCCCCGATCACGTTGCCGGGCTCGGCCAGATCGAGCACCACCTCGCGCCCGCTCAGCATCGTCACCGACAGTTTCACGTATCCCTCGACGACCACCAGGACGGTGCGACCGGGATCGCCCTGACCAAATATCTCGTCACGCTCCGGGTAGGTGAGCAGACCGGCGCGGCGGATCAGCGTGCGAAGGGATTCGATGGGAATGAGGCGCATGATCTCGTGCGCCTCGAGTAACCGCAGAAGCTCCGCTTCCTGTGGGGTACCTGGCATGGCGTTACACTACCGTCGATTCCGAGGTTCGGACAGTGCCGCAATGGTTCATCGCGATGAAGCGCGACGCTGTTTCCAATCTCATGCGGGCGACGCAGGATGGAGCGGCTGGAACAGCGCGCGCATCGGCGCGGTCGGGGTATGAATTGATCACCATCGGTGCGAACCGGCTCTGGGTGCGCAAACTGCGGCTCTTCACCGGCCTGACGCTGTTCACCTATGTCACGACCCACCTGCTGAACCACTCGCTGGGCAACATTTCCGTCCCAGCGATGGAAGCCGGCATGGTTGTGCAGAAGTGGATCTGGCAGGGCATCGTCGGCACGATGGCGTTGTATTTCGCGCTGTCGACCCATTACCTGTTGGGACTTTGGGCATTCTATGAGCGGCGGCACTTCGGATGGACTCGGCCCGAAGTGGTGCAGGTCGTGCTGGGACTGACCATCCCGGTGCTGCTGATGAACCACCTGTTCGTCACGCGGATTTCGTTGGCCGTGTATGGCACCGAGAAGGGCTATGCCCAGGAGCTGTATTCCTTCTGGGTCGCGGCCCCGTCCCTCGGCGTGCTGCAGGTGTCGGTGCTGATCGTCGCCTGGATCCACGGCTGCATCGGCCTTTACCAATGGCTGCGATTGAAGCCGATGTTCGGGCGGTGGATGCCTTATCTGTTCTGCGGCGCGGTACTGCTGCCGGTGCTCGCGCTGATGGGCTTCTGTCAGGGCGGACGGACCTTGCTGAGTCTGGGCCACGACCCAGCCTGGCGGGCGGCCAATCTCAACCCGTGGCAGGTCGGCACGCCGTCGCACAACGCTCAGCTCGTGCTTTGGCGCGACTGGAGCATCTTGGCCGCCGTCATCCTGCCGGCGTTGGTTCTTCTGGCCAGAGCGGTCCGCGCCTGGCGCGAACGACATGGTGCAGCAATCCGCGTCACCTATCCGCATGGACAGTCAGTCAGGGTACCGCTTGGCTTCAGCGTATTGGATGCGAGCCGGAGCGGCGGCATTCCACATGCCAGCATCTGTGGCGGCCGGGGCCGCTGCTCCACCTGCCGCATTCGTGTCACCGGCGGCATGGACAAAGTGCCGGCTCCGTCCGCCGTGGAGCGCGCGGTGCTGGAACGGGTTGCCGCCGCCCCATTGGTTCGGCTGGCCTGCCAGGTGCGGCCTCAAGGAGATGTCTGCGTGGTGCCGCTGCTGCCGGCTGACTGGCCCGAGGCAGCCCTGCGTCGCAAGGAATGGCCGCTGCCGGGAGAGGAGCGGTTCATCGTGGTGCTGGTAGTGGACATGCGCGATTCGACCCGGCTCGCCGAAACCCGTCTGCCATTCGATGCGGTGTTCGTCGTGGACCGTTTCGTCACTGCGGCAGGCAGCGCGGTGCAGGCAAATGGCGGACGGGTCAGTCACTTCCTGGGGGACGGGTTGATGGCAACGTTCGGGCTGGGATGCGGCGCCAAAGATGCCTGCCTCCAGGCGATGAGGGCGCTCGCCGCGCTGGGACGCAATGTCGCGGCACTCAACCGGGTACTGCTTGCTGAAACCGGCGAGGCAATCCGGTTTGGCGTCGGCATGCATTGCGGCTCGGCTGTTGTAGGGGAAATCGGCCACGGAGAGGTTCGCGTTTTCACAACCCTGGGCGATGTCGTGAACGTCGCGGCACGGCTGGAGGGCTTGTGCAAGGAGTTTGGTTGCGAGGCTGTGATCTCGCACGAGATTTGTGCCGTGGCAGGCGTTCCCGTGGACAGTCTGTCAGGACGGGAAACCATGGTGCGAGGGCGCAGCATGCCGCTGCATGTGCATCCGATCGAGCAGGTGGACCAGATCGCGCTGCTTGGCGTGGTTGCGGAAACAGCCTGAGATCAGGCCAACATCGAGGTCTTGGCCAAATCGATGTCTGTCCTGTGACTCCGCGCACGAAGCTGCCGATGGAAAGCGCCGATATTACTTCCCACCGATGATTGCGCGTCTAGCCAGGAGGGGCGGCAATGTTGCAACAGCAGCTTGATGAGCTGGGTGCCGATGAGGGCATCCGAATGCTCGTGTACGACGATGCGACGGGACGGCCTATCGGACCCGGAACCCTGGTGCGCGGGCATCCGACGATCGGCATCGGCCGCGCACTCGATGTACACGGCATCAGCGCCGCTGAAGCACATTATTTCCTGGCGAACGACATTGCGGCAGTGGAAGCGGCGCTGTCCCGCCTGGAGTGGTATCAACAGCTCGATCCAGTGCGCAGAGGCGTGTGCACCAACCTTGCGTTCAACATGGGCGTACGCGGGCTACAGAGCTTCGTTGGCCTCATATCCGATATCGAAGCTGCTGAGCACGATCTGACCGGCGGCATGCAGCAGCTTGCACAGGGGCAGTTCGACGCCGCGGCAGACGAATTGGCCCGCTCTGATTGGGCCAAGCAGGTGCAGCCGTCACGCCGCGACCGACTGCTGATGCAGTTGCGCACCGGCCGGCTCGATGTGGCGCCGCAGAAGGGCCTGGCGATAGCGTCTGCCTGAGAGGTTATTTCCGCAAATCGCGGGTCCTCGGATTCGAGAACGCAGTGCATTGGGTACACCATGACCGACTGGAAGTGTTCCTGCGGGAGTTGCGCGGGTTTCCCGCCTGATCGGCTGGCGGTTAACCCATTGTTTGCACTCTGGCCCGAGAACTGTCGCCCTCATGAGCTCGGCCCTGATCTCCAGCGCGGACGCGTCGCGCATTCCGATCCCTGCGGAAGACGAGGACGTCGCCGCACTCCGCCAAAGCGTGGTCCATAAGCTGACCTACGCGGTCGGCCGCGACCCCATTGTCGCCACGGACTGGGACTGGTTCATCGCGGCCGCCCTCGCCGTGCGCGACCACGTGCTCGAGCGCTGGATGGCTTCGACCAGGAACAACTACGTTTCCAAAGGCAAGCGCGTCTATTACCTGTCGCTCGAGTTCCTGATTGGCCGGCTGCTTCACGACTCGCTCAACAATCTCGGCCTGGTCGATCGCATGCGCGCGGCACTCGCCGAGCTTGGCGTTGACTATAACCGGCTGCGCGACATCGAGCATGACGCGGCGCTGGGCAATGGCGGCCTCGGGCGACTGGCCGCCTGCTTCATGGAGAGCATGGCCACGCTGTCCATCGCCGCACATGGATATGGCATCCGCTACGATCACGGCATGTTCCGTCAGGTCATCCAGGATGGCTGGCAGCAGGAGTATCCCGAGAACTGGCTGAGCTTCGGCAATCCGTGGGAGATCACCCGACCGGATGCCAGCCATCAGATCGGCTTCGGCGGCATTGTCGAGGCCCGGCCGACGGCGGACGGCGGCGCGCACCACATCTGGCACCCGGCGGAAACCGTCGACGCGGTGGCCTACGATACGCCGGTGATCGGGTGGCGCGCGCGTTTCGTCAACACCCTGCGGCTCTGGTCCGCGCGTGCGGAGAATCCGCTTCGGCTCGATACCTTCAATCGCGGCGACCATATCGGCGCCTTGGAAGCGCGCGACCGGGCCAACGCCATTTCACAGGTACTGTACCCGAGCGACGAGACGGCGGCGGGCCAGGAGCTGCGTCTGCGCCAGGAATACTTCTTTACCTCCGCGTCGCTCCTGGATCTCGTCGCGCGGCACATGCGCCAGCAGAACGGCGATATCCGTATTCTGCCGGACAAGGCCGCGATACAGTTGAACGACACGCATCCAGCGATCGCGGTCGCCGAGCTGATGCGCATTCTAATTGATCTGCACAATATTCCTTGGGACGAGGCGTGGCAGATCACGACGGCCACGATCTCCTATACCAACCACACGCTGCTGCCGGAGGCGCTGGAGAGCTGGCCAGTTTCCCTGATGGAGCGGCTGCTGCCGCGCCACATGCAAATCGTGTATCAGATCAACCGCCTGCATCTCGATGCGGTGTGTGCGTTGCCAAGGAACGACGGACCGCCGCTCGCGGAGCTTTCGTTGATCGATGACAATGCCGGCCGGCGTATCCGCATGGGCTCGCTTGCCTTCCTCGGCGCGCACAAGGTGAACGGTGTTTCCGAACTGCACACCGAGCTGATGCGACAGACCGTGTTCCGCGAGCTGCATCGGCTGTATCCAGACCGGATCGTCAACAAGACCAATGGCATCACAATGCGGCGCTGGCTGTTCGCCGCCAATCCGGAGTTGACCCGCTTGCTCACCGATGTCGTTGGCGAGCGCGTGCTGGACGATGCGGATGCACTGGCTGATTTCGCCGCCGTCGCGGACGACACAGGAGTTCAGGAGCGATTCGCGCGAATTCGTCGTGCCAACAAACAGGCTCTGGCGAAACTCGTAGCAGACCGGATGCAGATCGCATTGGACCCCGATGCTTTGTTCGACGTGCATATCAAGCGCATCCACGAGTACAAGCGCCAACTCCTCAATATCCTGGAGACGGTTGCTCTGTACAACGAGATGCGCGCGCGGCCGATGTCCAATTGGGTGCCGCGCGTGAAGATCTTCGCGGGCAAAGCCGCCGCCAGCTATCATCGGGCGAAGCTGATCATCAAGCTGATCAACGATGTGGCAAACGTGATCAACGGCGATCCGGCGGTGCACGGGCTGCTGAAGGTCGTGTTCATTCCGGACTACAACGTCAGCCTCGCGGAAATGATCATTCCCGCTTCTGACCTGTCCGAGCAGATTTCGACTGCAGGCATGGAGGCATCCGGCACCGGCAACATGAAGCTGGCGTTGAACGGTGCGCTGACCATCGGGACGCTGGACGGTGCCAATATCGAGATCCGCGAGCGCGTCGGCGACGACAACATCTTCATCTTCGGCCTCACCGCGGAAGAGGTTGTCGAGCGCCGCCGGCGTGGACCGGGCGCCCGCGAGACGGTTGCCAGATTGCCAGTGCTCCAGGAGGTGTTGGACGCGATCGCCTATGGCGTGTTCTCGCCGGATGAGCCTCAGCGGTTTGGTGAGCTGGTCGATGAGCTGACCGGCAACGACCACTTCATGGTGACCGCCGACTTCGCCGCCTTTGCTGCGATGCAGGGCCGGGTGGCGGCTCGCTGGCACGATCAGCGTGCCTGGTGGCGTTCGAGCGTGCTGAACACCGCACGTGTCGGCTGGTTTTCCTCCGATCGCGCGATTCGCGAATACGCCTCGGACATCTGGAACGTGGAGCCGCGCACCTTGTAGGGATTGCGCGCCCCCATCCGTCGCGCCAGCATTGCCGCGACGGAAGAGGGGAGCGCAATGGATCTGATCGTCCGCAACGCCAGGCTGTCGCACGCACCGGATGCGCCGCCGGTGGATGTCGGCGTGATGGACGGGCGCATCGCCGCAATCGAGCCAGCGCTGCGGGCGGACGGCCCGGTATTCGATGCGGGCGGCTGTTTGGCGTGCGGCGGGCTGGTCGAGACGCATATCCATCTGGACAAATCCAACATCATCGACCGTTGCGCGCCGGAGGAGGGGCGGCAGGCCAGTTCGATGCAGCGCGTCGCGGCGGTGAAGTCGACGTTCAGCGTTGAGGACGTGTATGAACGCGCCAGCCGCACGCTGGAAAAGTGCATCAGGCACGGCGCAACGCGGATGCGCACGCATCTGGAATTGGACGGCGGCGTGGAGATGCGCAGCTTCGAAGCGATCGAGGCACTGCGACGCGACTACGCCTGGGCGATCGATGTCGAGGTGTGCGTGTTCCCGCAGGAGGGTCTGACCAACAACCCCCGCTCTGACGCGCTGCTGGTTGAGGGTTTGAAGCGCGGCGCGAAAGTGATCGGCGCGGCACCGAACTACGATCCGGACCATGTCGGCCAGGTCCGCCGGGTGTTCGATCTGGCCCGTGAGTTCGATGCGGATATCGACATGCATCTCGATTCGGGAAACTCCCCTGAGGAAATGGACATTCATCTGGTCTGCGAGCTGACCGAGAAATACCGGCTCGGCGGACGGGTGGCGGTCGGGCATATGTGCAAGCTCTCGACCATGCCGATTGCCGATCTGCGCGCGCTGGCGCGGCGGATCGCCGATGCCGGTGTGGCGGTGACCGTGCTGCCGGCGACCGAGCTGTTCATGATGGGGCGCGATCAGGAATACAACGTGCGCCGCGGTGTGGCGGACGTGAATCTGCTGGTGGAACATGGGGTGAACTGCTCGCTGTCCACCAACAATGTGCTGAACCCGTTCACGCCGTACGGCGACGCATCGTTGCTGCGAATGGCCAACCTGCAGGCCAATGTTTGCCAGATCAGCGGCACGGGGCGGTTGCGCGAGTGCTTCGCCATGCTGACCGAGCGGTCGGCGCGGCTGATGAATTTGAAGGACTACGGGATCAAGGTCGGTAATCCCGCGGATATCGTGGTGCTGGACGCGACGACGCCGGAGCAGGCGGTAGCGGAGATCTGTCATCCGCTCGCGGTATTCAAACGCGGCCGGCGCACGGTGACACGACCGCGGGCGGAGCTGCACAGGCCGTGAGGAGACTGTCATTGCGAGGAGCAACGCGACGAAGCAATCTCGGTCGAGTTGCGCACCCTGACCGAGCTTGCTTCGTCGCTTCGCTCCTCGCAATGACAAGGAGACTAGCTCGATGCACCAATCCTTCCACGCCAGCGACGGCAACCGCATCGCCTACACGATCGACGACTACACCGACCCCTGGCGAACGCCGGCGACTCTGCTGCTGCTGCACGCTGCGATGGGGTCCTCGAAGCGCTGGTATGCGGCGGTGCCGCCTCTGTGCCGCGACTACCGAGTGGTGCGCATGGACCTGCGGGGTCATGGTGAATCGCAGGTGCCACCACCGGAACCGCCGCTGTCGATGGATCGCCTGGTACAGGACGTGCGCGAACTGCTCGACCACCTCGGCTGCGGCGGCCGTGCACCTGGTCGGCAATTCCGCCGGCGGTTACGTGGGCCAGAATTTGGCGATGGCGTCGCCGGAGCGCGTGCGCAGCCTGATGCTGTTCGGCTCGACCCCTGGACTGAAGAACAGCCAGGCGCATACCTGGCTGCCGCGTGTCGCGCGCGAGGGTTTGCGCAACTTCCTCGCGGCGACCATCGAGGATCGCTTCCCGCATGGCCACGACCAGGGACATATCGAATGGTTCCTTGACGAGGCGGCAAAGAACGACACGGCTTATATCGGTCGCTTCGTGGGGCTGATGACGACGCTGTGGTGGGCCGATGAGTTGCCGCGCATCAAGTGCCCGACCCTGCTGGTGATGCCCGGGCGCGGAGACCGTCGGCAGCACGCAGAACTATGAGGTCATGCGGACAAAGATCCCAGACTGCGAGCTGATTTGCTACGAGGGCCTGCCGCACAACATCTGCGATATTGTGCCTGAGCGCTGTGCGGCGGATATTCTTGCGTTCCTGCGCAGGCGGTTCCCATGAAGCTCTCCGACATTGCCCAGGTGATCCGCAGCAAGAATGCCGGCCCGCGCCGATTGACGCTGGATCTGATTTTCGCCAACGACGCGGACTTTCAGCGCGTCGCGCAATCGCCGGCACTGGGCCGCGAACGGATCGGTGTACTGTACGGACTGCCGACCGACGATGTGACGGTGATCCCGTATCCAGTGGGGCGCGCGATAAAGATCGTGCTGGCGCGGCCGATCATGGCAGGCGATCCAGGCGATCGCGATGTATATGGTGCGCAGCAGCACGCACCGATGTTGGGGGTTGAGGTATGAGCGCCTCCGGCCGCATCATCGACGACATCCGCCGCAAGCGCCGGCCGATGCGCTTTCTCGGCGCCTCGGGTCAGCTCGGCTACGGCATCCCCACGCCGGCGTTCGACGCCGGTCTGGCACGCAAGCCGGACCTGATCGGCTGCGACATGGGCTCAATCGACATCGGCCCGACCTATCTCGGCAAGGGCGAGATGGCCACGGCCCCGACGGCGACGCGGCGAGATCTGCGCAAGGCGCTGCTCGGCGCGCGATCGATCGACGTGCCGCTGGTGATCGGCTCCGCCGGATCGGCGGGGGCCGCACCGCATCTCGAAGCGACACTGGCGATCATCCGCGAGATAGCGCGCACCGAGGGGCTGCATTTCCGCCTCGGTGTGCTGCGTGCCGATCTGTCGCGCGAGGCATTGCGCGGCGCGGTACGTGCCGGCGCTGTCAGCGGCATCGACGATATGCCGGCACTCACCGAGGAAGAGGTGACCGAAGCCGCGCATATCGTTGGGCAGATGGGCATGGGTCCGTTCCGCCGCGCGCTGGCCGAGGACATCGATGTGCTGATCGCCGGCCGCGCGTGCGACACAGCGATCTTCGCGTCGCTGCCCACGATGCTCGGATTCCCGACCGGTTTGTCCGTGCACATGGCGAAGATCATCGAGTGTGCGTCGCTGTGCTGCGTGCCGGGCGGGCGCGATTTGATTCTGGCGACGCTCGATGACGACGGGTTCGAGTTGGAGAGCATGGCGGAGCTACGACGCGCGACGCCGGTTTCGGTCGCGGCGCACAGCCTGTACGAGCAGGCCGATCCGTACACCGTATATGAACCAGAAGGCCGGCTCGATCTGAGTGGTGCGGACTATGCGTCGGTGGACGACCGGCGCTGCCGCGTCACTGGCGCGAAGTGGCACGAATTGACAGATCCGTGCGTGAAGATCGAGGGCGCGCGACGGATCGGCGAACGCGCCGTGTTACTGGCGGGTGCCGCCGATCCGCGCTTCATCGCGCAGCACCGCGAGATTCTACCGGCGGTCGCGACCGTGGTGCGCGACCTGGTGTGCGAGGATGCCCCGGAGGACTACACGCTGCGCTTCCGCGTCTACGGCGTGGACGGCGTGCGTATGGCAGCGCCGGCGGGCGAGCCTCCCCCGGGCGAAGTATTCATCATGGGCGAATGCATTGCACCGACGGCGGAACGCGCAGCCGAGGTGGTACGGACGTTGAAGCAGTATCTGCTGCATCATGGATACGCGGGAAGGCTTTCCACCGCCGGTAATCTCGCGTTTCCGTTCACGCCCCCGGAGGTTTCACTGGGTCCGGCGTATCGGTTCAACGTGTATCATCTGTTGCGCGCGCACGATCCGGATGCGCTGTTTCCGCTGGAGGTGGAGGCAGTGTAGGCCCCTCCCCCGTCCCCCCTCCCGCGAGGGGAGGGGGAGAAACGAACGTTGCGACTCGCTCAGTAGCCCATCGGCGTCGTGCTGACCGGCACCCACTTGCCGCCCTTCACTTCGCACAGGAACGACTCGTTGGAACCCTGATGCTTGGTCGGACTGAAGCTCATTGCCGGCGAGCCGAAGATGTCATGCCAGTCCTTGATGCTTTCCATGCCTGACACGAAGCTGTCCACCGTCAGATCCTTGCCGGCATTCTTCAGTGCCTGCACGACAAGCTCCGCACCGGTGTAGCCGATCTGCGCTGCGAAGTTGGGTTCCTTGCCGAACTCCTTCTTGTACTGTTCGGCGAACTTCGTCACTTCCGGATTTTCGCTGCTGGCCGCGACATACAGCACCGGCGTCATCGAGTAGAAGCCCTCGGTCACGCCGCCCGGCACCGTCGCCACGGCTTCGTCATAGCTCGCCGCCTGTCCGAGCATGTCCACCTTCCAGCCGGTCTTCCGCACCGCGGAGACGATCTGCACCGTATCGCGCACGATACCGCCGACCAGGATCAGATCGCAGTTGGCGTCGCGCAGCCGTGCGACCGAGGCACTGAAGTCGGTGTCGGTCGGCTTGTGCAGGGTCTCCGCCGCCAGCTTGCTGTTCAGCGCCTTCAGCTCATCGCGCGCGCCATCCATCACATCGCGGCCGAAATCGGTATCCTGGGACATCGCGCACACAGTCTTCTTGCCGTGCTGCTCGACGAACACCTTCACTCCGGCACGCATCTGGTCGTAGTAGGATGAGGCGAGCCCGAACTTGAGATGGTTCAGCGGCTCGTACATCGAACGGGCCGAGGTGAGCGGGAAAACGTTGGGTACGCCCTTGGCGAGCTGATCGGGCATGGTCGCATTGTTCATTGGCGTGCCGCCGTTGGCGACCATCATGAACACGCCGTCGCGGTTGATCAGCTTGTTCGCGGCCTGGATGGAACGCGGAATCTGATACTGGTTGTCTTCCACGATGTACTTGATCTTGCGGCCGTTGATACCGCCCGCGGCGTTCGTCTCATCGAACACCATGCGCCAGGCATTGGTGTTGTTGACGCCCCACATCGCCGTCACGCCCGAGAGGTCGGAATAGGTGCCGATGACGATCTCGTTGTCCGTCACGCCACGCACACTGTCCGCCGCCATGGCGGGAGCGATGAGAGCGACAGCAAGTGCCGCCGCCAATAGCCTGCTACGCATGAATCGTTCCTTCCTTCAGGTACCGTAAGCTTCCTGCATCAGGGCCTGGTAGCGCGCATCCAAGGCGGGGCCCCGAGCCGCCTGGCCGTCGATGTGCTGAATGGCGACGCCAAGTGCCGCGGCCCAGCGCTCGATTTCGGGCGTCAAGGCGGCGCCACCGATATATCCGCACCGCAAGCGACTGAGGCCCAGGTCGCGCCTGACCGCACGTAGCACGCAGAGCTGCGCCAGCATTGCCATGGGGCCGCCGCGCGCACCGGCGGCGATCGCCCAACGATACAGCAGGCGCTGCACTCGTGTGGCATCGGCGGCAGCGTTGGTGGCTCGGGTGTGCAGCACCTGCCAGATGTGCGGATCGGTCGCGAGCACCGTCGGCTGCAATTCCTGGAGATTCTCCATCCCGGTATCAGGATCTTCCAGGTAATTGCTGATCACGCGCGCATCGAGAGACAGATACAGGCCCAGCACTCGCTCCACAACGTGGCACATCGGCAGCAAGGCAAGCCGCTCATCGCCGGCACGCAGCGGCAGCAACGAGCGCGCGTTGGCGATCAGGTGCAGCGCGTCGCCATGGGTCAGTATTCGACTCGCGCCGGTTCGCGGCAACAGCAGAACCGCCGGCTGGTCGTTGGTGATTGCCGCGATTCCCGCGTCCCAGTCGCCATCGTTGACGGTGCGTTCCACGAAAGACTCCAGGCTTTCGCACATCGGGTCGGCGAAGTCGCGCAAACCCTTCATGTCGATGATGACGATGTGCCGCAGATCGGGGCAGCGGTCGCGCACCAGCAATGCCTTGTCGAGCTGTTCGTCGTTCTCGACGAACAGCACGCGGCAAGCAGCGTCGCGCAGCGCCTGGCCGAGTGGTTCTGGCTTCCTGTTCGGGGTGGATACCGCCGCTCACGCCACCGGCGCCCAGAATGCCCAGGTCGATGTGCACCCACTCCGGGCGGGTCTCGGCCAGCACGCAGGCAACATCGCCGGGACGGAAGCCGATCGCCTTCAGGCCCGTGCCAACCTCGCGCACGCGCGCCCCAAGTTGCGCCCAGGTGGTGGCCTTCCAGATGCCGTGGTCCTTCTTGCGCAGCACGATCTCGTCGGCATGCGCCGCGATACGGTCGGCGACCAGAGCAGGTATCGTCAGTGCCACAGCCGCTTCCTCTTCCATCGCCGCTGTCCGCGGACGCCGGTTTCCTTCTGGCCGAGGTAGAATTCCTTGATTGCATCGGTCTGCATCAGCTTTGCGCAGTCGTCAGCGAGCACGATGCGGCCCACTTCCAGCACGTAGCCGAACTGGGCGGTACGCAGCGCCATATGCGCATTCTGCTCCACGAGCAGGATCGCGACGCCCTGTTCCTCGTTGATGCGGCGGATGATGCGGAAGATCTGTGTCACCAGCAGCGGCGAGAGGCCGAGTGACGGCTCGTCCAACAACAGAAGTTTCGGACGACCCATCAGTGCGCGGCTGATCGACAGCATCTGCTGTTCGCCGCCCGACAAAAGGCCGGCACGCTGATGCGAGCGTTCCTTCAGCACTGGGAAGTAGGTGAAGCATAGCTCCAGGTCGTGATGCACCGCATCCTTGTCGTGGCGCGTGTAAGATCCCATCAGCAGGTTCTCGCGCACCGTCAGGAAGGGAAAGACCTCGCGGCCTTCGGGAACATGGCAGATGCCGAGACGCATCACGCGATCCGGCGGCAGATGGTCGATGGCCTTTCCCTCGAATCGCACCGAGCCACGCTCGGGATCCAGCACGCCGGAGATGGTTCGCAACACTGTCGTCTTGCCGGCACCGTTGGCACCGAGCACGGTGACGATCTGGCCTTGCGCGACCTGCAGGCTGACGCCGCGAATGGCCTGGATCGGGCCGTAAAAGGTCTCGATTGCGGTGACGTCGAGGAGCGACGCGCTCATGCCTCACCCCCGATATACGCGCGCACGACTTCCGGATGATTCTGCACCTCATCCGGCGTGCCGAGGGCGATGACCTTGCCGTAGTTCAGCGCCATCACACGATCCGAAACCATGCGCACGAGGTTCATGTCGTGCTCGACCATGATCACCGTGATGCCGAGGTCCTTCTTGATGTCCTCGATCCAGAACCCCATGCCCTCGGTCTCCTCGACGTTCAGGCCCGAGGAGGGCTCGTCGAGCAGCAGCAGTTTCGGCTCGATGCAGAGAGCGCGGCCGAGTTCGACGACCTTGCGCACGCCGTACGGCAGGTTGGCGATCAGCGTGTCGCGATAGCGCTCGAGACCGAGAAAGGCGATCACCTCCTCGACCTTTTCGCGATGCTTCAGCTCCGCGCGTCTGACGAAGGGCAGGAACAACACCTGCGACAGGACGCCGACCGTCGAATGGCAGTGCCGGCCGATCAGCAGGTTCTGCAGCAGCGTCGCATTGGCGAACAGCTCGATGTTCTGGAAGGTGCGCGCGATGCCAAGACCGGCGATGCGATAGGGCGGGACGTCGGTGATGTCCTGGTCCTGGAAGATCAGCCGGCCTGACGTCGGTGCGTAGATGCGGCTGATCAGGTTGAAGATCGTCGTCTTGCCGGCGCCGTTCGGGCCGATGATCGAGAACACCTCGCCCTCGTTCACGTCGAAGCTGACCGCATCCACGGCGCGGATGCCGCCGAAGCGGATTGCGATATCCTCTGCGCGGAACAGGCTCATCGCAGCCGCTCCGATCGGGCATACGACTTCTGCCGCCGGAAGCTGGTGCGGCGCTTGAACGGGTAGGCCTGGAACCAGCGCTTTATCTTGATCCAGCGACCGTAGATCCCGCCCGGCTCGAACAGGATCACGATCACCAGCACGAGGCCGTACAGCGATGGCTCCAGCCCCGGCATGCGGCCGATGCCGAACGGCAGGTCGTCGCGGATGATGGCGATGAACTGCGGCAGCAACCGCACGAACAACGCGCCCAAAACCACGCCATGCAGCGAGCCCAGCCCGCCCACGAAGACGATCGTGACGAATTGCACCGACAGCAGCACGTCGAACGCGTCGGGTGCCAGGAAGCGCACGTAATGCGCGAACAGCGCGCCGGCGAGGCCGGTGATGAAGGCGCTGAGCGCGAAGGCGAATGTCTTGTAGCGCGCCAGGTGGATGCCCATGCTCTGCGCCGAGATCTCGCTGTCGCGGATCGCCACCATGGCGCGTCCGAGCGGCGTGCGCAGCAGATTGGCGGAGAACCACAGCACGATCACCAGCACGGCGAGCGAGAGGTAGTAGATGCCGGTCGCGTTCTGGATCGGCACGCCGAAGATGTCGGGTGCGGGCACCGCGAAACCGTCGAAGCCGCCGGTGATCGCGTCCCATTTCTGGAACACGGTGCCGACGATGCTGCCGAATGCCAGCGTGGCGATGGCGAGATAGAGGCCGCTCATGCGCAGCGTCGGCAGGCCGATGGCGATGCCGAACAGCGCCGGTGAACAGGCCGGCGACCGGCAGCGCGATCAGCAGCGGCACGCCGTGCGACAGCAGGATCGGCATCGGTGTAGGCGCCGATGCCAAGGAACGCGGCGTTGCCGAGACTGATCAGGCCGGTGTAGCCGGCGAGCAGCATCATGCCGACGCCGGCGACCGCGAAGACGAACACGCCGCCCAGTTCGCCGACGTAGAACTCGCCGAGTCACGAACGGGATCAGCGAGCAGCACGATGCCGAGCAGACCGTACCAGAACAGGTCGCCGCGATGGCGCCATAGCGAGATGTCCTGGCGATAGTCGGTCTTGAACAGGTAGCGCATGCGTCAGACCCGCTTGCCGGCAATCTCGGCGAACAGACCCTGCGGCCGCAGGATCAGCGTCGCGAGCAGCACCACGTTGGAGGTGACCTCCTGGAAGCCGGCGGGCAGGAAGTAGCCGGCGAGTTGCTCGACGATGCCGATGACCACGCCGCCGACCAGCGCGCCGGGAATGCTGCCGAAGCCGCCGAGTACCGCGGCGGCGAAGGCCTTGATGCCGAGAAAGCCCATGTTCACGTCGATCATCGACACCGGGGACAGCAGGATGCCGGCCACCGCCGCGACGCCGGCGCTGATCGCCCAGATCAGCGAGAACACCGTCGCGCACCGGGATGCCCATGTAGTAGGCGGCAAGCTGGTTCTGCGACGACGCCTGCATCGCGATGCCAAGACGCGTGTGGCTGAAGAAGAGATAAAGCACGCCGCACAGCAGCACCGTGCCGACGATGATGGAGACGTTGTCCTGGCCGAGGATGAGACCGCCGAGATTGATCGTGCGATTGGTGAACGGCGTCTCGAAGCCGACGGAATCGTAGCCCCAGGTGATGCCGGCCGCGGCGCGGAAGATGAAGCCCAGGCCGAGCGTCAGCATTACCACCGCGAATTGCGGCTGGCCGATGACACGGCGTAGGACGACAGCGTCGAGCGCGAAGCCGAAGGCGGCGGTCAGCAGGATGGCGAGCAGCGCGCCGACCCAATAGTTCAGGCCGAAATGCGCGATCAGGGCGAACGCGAAGAAGCCGCCCAGCATCATGATGTCGCCCTGGGCGAAGTTGATCATCTCGGTCGCCTTGTAGATCAGGACGAATCCGAGAGCGATCAGGCCATAGATGCAGCCTGCGGCGGCGCCATTGACGACAAGCTGCAACAGGCGCGCAGCGTCTTCCACGATCAGGCGGCCCTCCCAAGGCGGGGCCGACCCCTTGTTGACGCCCCCGTGATTGATTTCAGGCGAGACGATAGGCCGGCGGTCAGCGGAGCGTCAACGGCGTCAGCGCGGGAGGGTCAGTGCGATCAGCCGCTGACCGGCCGCATCAACGCGTTCCAGATGCCTGCACGTGTCGATCAGTCCGGCAAACTGCGCGGCGGAAATGGCGACGCCGGGGATGACAGGCTGGATGCGCCGTGTGTGTTCCTCGAAGTCCCAGATGAACTCGCGCCCGGTGCCTTCGCGAGTGAAGCTGCGTCCGTCCTTGGTGAATACCGTGATGCGTGGACCGAACAAGGAGCGGCGGACCATCGGGATCAGCGTGACGCGATGCATGAGGTCGAGCACCTCGGGCGGATCGGTCTCGCCCGGGCCGGGCTGTGCGCCGCGGAGCAGCGGATAGCCGCGGGTTACTGCACCGTAGGCGGTAAAGTACTGTGTGCTGCCGACGCGTGGTTTGCCGTCGCTGCCCGGGGTGGGAAAGGCAGGGCTTGGGTATTCGGTCTCGAACCAGTTCACCACCGCCTCGATGCGGTCGATGTCGGCGTAGGCGATGTCGTGTTCCTCGCAGAGCCGCGCGGTCACGTCGATATGGGCGATGTTGTAGCCGGCGGTGGAGTAGATCCGGTACAGCGTCTCCAGAAAGATCCAGTCGCGGCCGAGATTTTCGGTTATGCGGAAGAGGTCGGTGCTGGTGTGGCCGGTGAAGCTGTAGGTCAGGCGACCAAGATTGTTGCCGGTGTAGGCGTGGTAGAAGCCGGCCTCGCCTTCCAGCGTGGTCTCGCCGCCTGGCGTGCCGTGCCGCGCCATCGCGACGGCCAGCAAGGCGTTGCGCACAGCGCCGCCCTCGCGCAATGACCGGCCGCCGCTGCGCGCGCCTTCGAGATTGCCGGCGGCGAGATTGACGCACTGGGCAATGGCGCTGTGGATCTTGTCGGCGTTGAACCCGTGTAGTTTCGCCGCGGCGACCGCGGCGCCGAAGATGCCGAACACCGGGCCGGCGTGGAAGCCGCGCGACATCACCGTCGGGATGAACTCGGCGGCCATGCGTTCCATGACCTCGTAGGCGACGGCGACCGCGGTGAGGAACTGCTGGCCCGACGCGCCGGTGGCCTCCGCGGCGACCAGCGCGGCGGGGATGATGGCGGTTCCCGGGTGGGTAAGCATGCGGAACGTGTCCCACTTGCCGCCGGCCAGGATCATCTCGGCATTGACGAACGCCGCGCCTGCCTTGGTGAGCTTCGCGCCGGAGCACAATACGGTGGCGATGCCGGCACCGCCCTGTTCCTCGTCCTGCATCAGCGCGAGCGCCTGTTTTGACGCTGGCATCTCGTGCGCGACGAGCGCGGACGTCAGCGCCTCGAGGGTGACGCCCTTGGCGCGGTCGGCCACCGCGGGAGGCAGGTCCGCGTAGCGCAGGCTGGCGACGAAGGCGGCGAAGTCGCGGGAGAGGGACATGGTGCGGCAACTCCTGCACGTGCAGGGTGTAGCTTATTGCCAAGCGGTCGCAGGCCCAAAGGGGTCGTGCAACTTTGCGGAGCCTTGCGGGACGGCGCCAAACTGGCCACCTTCTGCCGCACTGTCGACCAAGGCCAACTGTCGAGACATTAAGGGAGTGGGTTCATGGCGGTGATCAAGGTGCGCGACCTCGCGTACGGCAGGCTCCAGGCTCCCGACCTGGACCAGGAGGAGGAGTTCCTGACGGCGTTTGGCATGGTGCGCGCTGCGCGGACACCGACGGCGCTGTATATGCGCGGCACCGATCCGGCGCACCACATCCACGTCACCCAGAAGGGTGATCCTCGATTGATCGGCTTCGCATGGGCGGTCAGCAGCGAGGACGAGCTCAAAGCGATCGCAAAGCTCCCTGGCGCGTCGGGTATCGAGAGCATCGACGAGCCGGGCGGCGGCAAGCGGGTCCGCCTGACCGAACCCAACGGCTATACCATCGAGGTCGTGCACGGGATCGCGTCAGTGCAACCGATCCAGGTCGTGCGGCAGGCGATCAACTCCGGTGTCGAGCCGCTGAACCGCGCCGGCGAGGTCATTCGCTTCGCCGCCGGCCCATCGAGTGTGAAGCGGATCGGCCATGCCGTTCTCGGTTCGCCGAAAAACCAGGAGACTGTTCGCTGGTTCCGCGAGACGCTCGGGCTGGTCTGCTCGGACGACGTCTACGCCGGCGACAAGGACAACATCATCGGCCAGTTCAGCCGGATCGACGCCGGTGACGATTATGTCGATCACCACGCGTTCTTCTGCATGAAGAACGAGCGCGCCGGTCTCAATCATTTCTCGTTCGAGGTGCAGGACATCGACGACGTGTTTATCGGCCACGAGTATCTCGAGGGCCTTGCCAAATACGAACACATGTGGGGCATCGGTCGCCACCTACTCGGCAGTCAGGTGTACGACTATTGGGCCGATCCCTGGGGCCGCGTGCACGAGCATTGGGCGGATACCGATCGGCTGAACGTGCACAACGGCGGCAACCTGGTCCCGGCTGAGGAGGGGCTGCGCTCACAGTGGGGCACGCGACCGCCGGAGAAGTTCCGCGGTCATGTCAGCCCCTGAGTTAGTCCATCCTTAACAGCGTATCTGCACCACAGGAGGAACCCCTATGGATCTCGGCCTCAAAGGCAAGAAAGCCATCGTCTGCGCCGCAAGCAAAGGGCTCGGCCGCGCCTGCGCGATGTCGCTCGCACGCGAGGGCGTCGATGTGGTGATCACCGCGCGCACGGCGGCTGATCTGGAAAAGACCGCGGCCGAGATCCGCAAGGAAACCGGCGCAAAGGTGACCCCAGTCGCCGGCGACATCACCACCGACGCCGGCCGCGCCGCGGCACTCGCCGCCTGCCCCAACCCCGACATCCTGGTGAACAACGCCGGCGGCCCGCCGCGCGGCGACTTCCGCGAATGGGGCCGCGACGAATGGATCAAGGCGGTCGACGCCAACATGCTGACGCCGATTTTCCTGATCAAGGCTGTGGTGGACGGCATGATCGAGCGCAAGTTCGGCCGCATCGTCAACATCACCTCGGCGTCGGTGAAGTCGCCCATTCCGGAACTCGGCATGAGCAACGGCGCGCGCGCCGGCCTGACCGGTTTCGTCGCGGGTCTCGCGCGGCAGATCGCGAAGCACAACGTGATCATCAACAACATCCTGCCGGGACCGTTCCTCACCGATCGGCTGCGCAGCGGGTTTCAGGAAGCGGCGCGCTCATCCAATCGGCCAGTCGACGAACTGGTGCAGGAGCGGGCGAAGAACTCCTACACCGGTCGCGTCGGCGATCCCGCCGAGTTCGGCGACGCGTGCGCCTTTCTGTGCTCCGCGAAGATCGGCTTCATCGTCGGCCACAACCTCATTCTCGATGGCGGCAACTTCAACTCGTCGATCGCCTGACGGATTAGACGTGCCGCCGGCACGGCGCCTCGCGAAGGTTATGCGCGGGAGCGCCGTGCACGGGGCGATTCTGACAGCGACACTGCTTTGCGCCGCGCCGGCCCTCGCGCAGAAATCCGCCGATACGCTGCGCATCACCTGGCGCGATGCGGTGACCGACGTCACGCCGTACTACAACCAGCAGCGCACCGGCGTCGTGCTCGGGCATCAGGTCTGGGATTCGCTGGTCTACCGCGATCCGGAGACCTTTCAGCTCAAGCCACTGATTGCCGAGTCGTTTAAGTGGGTAGACGAGACCACGCTCGAGTTTGTGCTGCGCCCGAATGTCACCTTCCACAACGGCGACAAGCTGACGGCCGATGACGTTGTCTACACGATCAACTCGATCCTGACGGACAAGCAGGTCGCCACACCGAGCAATTACGCTTACCTCGATCACGCCAGCAAGGTGGATGATACTCATGTGCGCGTAGAGCTGAGGCGCGTATTCCCCGCGGCGCTCGATTACATGGCGATGACGCTCTACATCATGCCGAAGGCGTATCGCGAGAAGGTGGGAGCGCGAGAGTACTCGCAGCATCCGGTCGCCGCGGGACCGTACAGGATCACCGAGGTGAAGGGCACCACCGAGGTGGATATGGAGCGCTACGACGGCTATTACGCCGACAGCCCCAAGGGAAAGCCGGCGATCGGCAACGATCGTCATCCACCAGGTGCCGGACTCCGCCACCGAGATGGCCGAGCTGCTTGGCGACCGCGCGGACTGGATCTGGAAGTTCAGCCCCGACCAGTTCGACGTCGTGGGTCGCGTGCCGAACCTACAGGCGATTCGCGCCGAATCGATGCGCGTCGAATATCTCGGCATGGATGCCGCCGGACGCACCGGCGCCGACAATCCACTGACCAAGGACAAGGTGCGCCAAGCAATCGCTTACGCGATCGACCGTTCGGCGATGGCCAAACAGCTCATGCGAGGCGGCTCACGCGCAATCGACACGCCCTGCTATCCGACGCAGTTCGGCTGCGATGCGGGTGCGGCGGTGCACTACCCGTACGATCCGGAGAAGGCAAAGCAGCTGCTTTCGGATGCCGGTTATCCCAACGGCTTCGACACCGAGCTGGTGACCTATGAACTGCCGCAATGGGCTGACGCGGTGCAAGGTTACCTCAAGGCCGTGGGAATCAACGCGAAGATCACTCAGTTGCAGGTTGCCGCCGAGGTGCAGCGTTCGTTAGCCGGACAGAACCCGATGGAGCTGGGATCCTGGGGCAGCTACTCGGTGAATGACGTCTCGGCTATATTGCCAAACTTCTTCACCTATACCGGCAACGACTATACGCGTGATCCGGAGAGTCAGAAAGCTGGTGGAGGCAGGTGGCGCGACTGTGGATCCTGACCAGCGGCGAAAGGCTTACACCGAGGCGATCAAGCTGATCACCGCAGAAGGCATCGTGGATGCCGATCTTCACCTATACGGTGACCTACGGCTACTCGAAGCAGCTCAACTTCAAACCATATGCGGACGAGCTCCCGCGGTTTTTCCTCGCCAGTTGGAAGTAGTGGGCCATTGGAAGTAGCGGCATTGTGTGTAGCCTGAGCGTGACCGCGCCATAGGATACGGCCGCTTGCCGGGAGGAAATCGACATGAACAGCAAGGCGCGCGCGCACCAGGCGCGCCTTTGTCAGGGTATTGCGGTGCCATCGCGGCGCCGCTGCCATCCCGACCGCCATCGCGCAACAGCCCGACAGCCGCACCGGCACGCCGCCATCGGTTATCACCAATCCGCCGCGGCAATGGGGATGGCATGCTCCGCCCGATATCTACCCTGATCCCGATATCATCGTCATCGATCCGTCGTTCGCAGCGTTCCGCTCGGCATCACCGCCATCCACCGCATCGGACTGGGTTCCGTGGTGCGAAGGTCCCGCCTGGTCCAGCGAAGGTCAGTACTTCGTTTTCAGCGACGTGCAGGGAAACACGCAGTTTCGCTGCCTCTGGGACGATCGACGCGTGAGTGCGTTTCGCAAGCCATCGAACAACAGCAACGGCAATTCGTTCGACTTCCAGGGACGCCAGCTTTCGACCGAGGACTTCTTCCGCCGCGTGATCCGCTGGGAGCACGACGGCGCGATGACGGTCATCGCCGACAAGTTCGACGGCAAGTCGCTGAATTCGCCAAACGATCTGGTGCCGCATCCCGACGGCAGCATCTGGTTCACTGATCCGCCGTACGGCGACACGCTATCGGAGGGCCATCCTGACGAAGCGGGCGGTCTGACCAATCCTCAGGGTCTTATGAAGCCGCGCGTCGGCGCCGAGAATGCTGGCGTGATCGGCGGCACGAAGCGGCAGCTGCCGAATGCGGTGTATCGCTGGGACCCAAGTGGCAAGCTCGATCAGGTTATCACCGAGGATCAGCTCAAGGACCCCAACGGCATCTGCTTCTCGCCGGACTACAAGACGCTGTACGTGATCAGCACCGGCCAGGGACCTGGCGACAGCCACTCCGGCGGCACAAACAGCATCCATGCGTTCGACGTCCAGGGCAGCAAGGTAACGCACGGGCGCGAGTTCCTCGACATGACCGTCGATGGCGTGCATTGCGGACCAGACGGCATGCGCGCCGACGTGTTCGGCAACCTATGGTGCAGTTCGAACGCACCGCTCGGATACGCCGGCGTGCTGGTCTACAATGCGCAGGGCAAATTGATCGGACGCATCCGGTTGCCCGAGGTGTGCGCCAACCTCTGCTTCGGCGGTCGACGGTCTTGATGCAGCGAAAGGCGCGTTCCACGAGGGCGAGTGACTTGTAGCTGCGCACCGTCGTCGCATCGTCGAAGGTTTCTGCCGGCAGGCTGGTGCGGATGACATAGACGCCATCGGTTGCCGCCTCCGCGGCGATCTCGGTGGTCTTGCGTGCGAAGCTGAAGGCGGCGTCGGTGATGTCGAGCTCGAAGTGCTTTGCCATCTTATGTTTGTTGATCACCGCGCCGACCGCGAGTGCGATCTCTGCGGTGCCGCGTAGTGGATCGCGCTTGCGCACCACGGCGGTCTGGATGCGGGCAAGATCTCGCTCGGTGGCGGCAAGGAGGTCTTCGCGCTTGCGGGTACGCTCGGCGGCGAGATCGGGATTGCGACAGACCACCAGGCGCTCGCCGGGGAAGTCAGGTGCGGTGATGCTCGCCATGTCGCGCTGATCGAACAACGAGAGTTGCAACGCGCCGCTATCGACCAGCCGCTTGATTGCCGGTGCGCGCAACGCGGTGATCCAGTCGAGGCCGGCTGATCCGATGTCCTCGGTGATGCGCGCCTGGGTGATCATGCCGCGGTCGCCCACCAGGATCACGTGATCGAGTCGGAAGCGCTGCTTGAGCTTCTCGATCTGTGCGGCGAGCGTCATCGGGTCAGCGGTGTTGCCGTCAAACACCTCGATGGCAATGGGACAGCCGTCGGGAGCGCAGAGCAGACCGTAGACAATCTGCAGCGTGCCTTTCTTGCCGTCACGGCTGTAGCCACGCTTGGCGAGCGGGCAGCAGCGTCCCTCCAGGTAGCTCGATGACACGTCGTACAGCACCAGCGTGCCATGGGTGAGGTGACGCTTGGCCAGCGTCGCCTCGATCGCGGGCTGACGCTCCAACAGCCAGTCGAGTGCATCGTAAAGTTCGTCCTCATCGACCTCGCCGAGGCCGAGCTGTCCGCCGAGGCTCGATGCGGCGGTGGCGGGCGACAGCGCACGGGCGGCGGCGAGCTTGGATACGGGGTCAAGCCTAAGCGCAACCAGTTGTTAATGACGGCGAGCCAGTCGATCTACCTGCTGCAGGTGCAGACGCAGGGCGCGGCGCCGGGGTGATCAGGGCAGCCGCAGTGCCATGTCGCCCTTGAAGGCATGGATCAACTGCCTGCGCTGAAACCGCCAGCCGTCGGGTCGCTTCACCAGCACGTCGTCGTAGACACCGCAGACCGAAGGCACAGGCCCGTTTGGCCCCTCGACCATGACCAGGTAGTTGGAGCGGGCTGTGCCATGCGCGCCGCTACACTCGATGATGGAGTTCATCACGTAATGCACGCGACGCGGCTGCGGTGGCACCGACTGCTGTAGCCAAGCGGCAATTTCTGCGGGACCCGTGGCCGTGCGGTAGGGCGCGATCCATTCGCCATCGTCACTGAACAGCGCTGAAAGTTCTGTGAAGCGGCCTTCATCCATACAGAAGCAGTAGCGATGCAGCAGCTCGCGGATCGCGTCCTTGTCCTCAAGCATTGCGGCGCGTCGCGAGTGTCGCTGCGAGTTCGATGGCTGCGATCAGGCTGGCCGGGTTGGCGATGCCCTTGCCAGCGATGTCATACGCCGTGCCGTGGTCTGGCGAGGTTCGCACGATCGGCAGGCCCAGCGTGACGTTGACGCCGTGATCCATGTCAAGCGTCTTTAGGGGGATCAACGCCTGGTCGTGATACATGCAGATGGCGGCATCGTAGCGGGTGCGTGCGGTCGCGGTGAACATCGTGTCGGGCGGCCAGGGGCCGGATACATCGATACCCTCGGCGCGCAGCGCGGCGATCGCGGGGCCGATGAGCGTTGTCTCTTCGTCGCCCAGAGCGCCCTGTTCGCCGGCGTGTGGGTTCAGCCCGGCAATGGCGAGACGCGGACGGGCGATGGCGAAGTCGCGTTGCAGTGCGGTAGCCGTGGTCTGCGCGGCGGCGATGATGGCGTCGGTGGTGAGCATGGCAATCGAGTTGCGCAGCGAGGCGTGCACGGTAACCGGGACGACGCGCAATTCTGGACTGACCAGCATCATGATCTGCCTGCCGCTCGCATTCGTCAGCGCCGCGAGGAATTCGGTATGCCCGGGATAGGAGAAGCCCGCATCGTAGAGCGCGGCCTTGTTTATCGGATTGGTGACCATGCCACCGACGGTGCCGCTCAGGCACAATGCGGCAGCGCGCTCGATCGAGGCGATCACTGTCTTGGCATTGGTCTTGTCGGGACGGCCGGGATGCGGGGCGGCGGCAAGGCTGATCGGCAGCACAGGCAGCGCTTCGGCGAAGACCAGGGGCGCTGCTTCGAGCGAGGCAATCTCCCTAATCGGCACTTCGGTCGACAGCGTGGCAAGGCGCTGCGGATCGTCGATCGCGATGAAGCACGGACCATTGCGGTGCAGCGCCTGCCATGCCCGCAGTGTCAGCTCGCCGCCGATACCGGCGGGGTCGCCCATGGTGAGAGCGAGCGGCGTCACGCCCCCTCCCCCTGCCCCCCTCCCGCAAGGGGAGGGGGAGAAAATGTTCTAGACATGCAGCGCCCGTCCCGCGACTGCCAGAGCCGCCTCCTTGACGGCCTCGCTCAGGGTCGGATGCGCGTGGCAGGTTCGCGCGACGTCCTCGGCTGACGCGCCGAATTCCATCGCGGTGACCAGTTCCGCGATCAGCGCGCCAGCGTCAGGTCCGATGATGTGCGCGCCGAGCAGGCGATCGGTCGCCTTGTCAGCCAGCAACTTCACAAAGCCTTCCGTCTCGCCCATCGCACGCGCGCGGCCATTCGCGGTGAACGGAAACTTGCCAACATTGTAGGCTGTGCCGGCAGCTTTCAGCTCTTCCTCGGTCTGACCGACCGCCGCAACCTCCGGCCAGGTATACACAACGCCAGGGATCGCTCCGTAGTTAACATGCCCTGCCTGGCCCGCGAGAAGTTCGGCCAGCGCGACGCCTTCCTCTTCCGCCTTGTGCGCCAGCATCGGTCCGGCGATCGCATCGCCAATCGCGTAGATGCCAGGCACATTGGTCGCGTAATGCGCGTCGGTCTTCACGCGGCCGCGCTCGTCCAGTTCGACACCCGCGCCGATGCCATCGGTGAACGGCCGCCTACCGATCGACAGCAACACGATGTCGGCCTTCAGCTCTTCTGGCGCACCGCCCTTTGCCGGCTCGATGGTCAGCGTCACGCCGTCGTTGCCCTTGCGTGCACCGGTCACCTTCATGCCGAGACGGAACTTCATGCCCTGGCGCGTCAAAATGCGTTCGAAAGCCTTGGCCACCTCGGCATCCATCGTGGGCACGATGCGATCGAGAAACTCCACCACCGTGACCTGCGCGCCGAGCCGCCGCCAGACACTGCCGAGTTCCAGACCCAATATAGCCGCCGCCGATCACCACGAAATGGCCGGGCACCTTGTCGAGCTCCAGACCGCCGGTGGACGTGACGATCTGCTTCTCGTCCACTTCGACGCCCGGAAGCGGCACGCTTTCTGAGCCGGTAGCGATGACGATGTACTTGGCATCATAGACGGTGCCGTCGACATCGATCTTGCCCGGTGCCGTGATGCGGCCAGTGCCCTTCAGCCACTTCACCTTGTTCTTGCGGAACAGGAACTCGACGCCCTTCACGTTGGCGGTCACGACCTCGGCCTTGCGTGCCTGCATGCGGGCGAGGTCAAGCTTCACGCTGTCCACCAGCACGCCGTGGTCTTTCAGCGCATGCGCGGCGTGATGGAATTCCTCGGATGACTGCAGCAGCGCCTTGGAGGGTATGCAGCCGATGTTGAGGCATGTCCCGCCGAGCGTCGCGCGCTTCTCGACGCAGGCGACCTTCATGCCGAGCTGCGCGGCGCGAATCGCGCACACGTAGCCGCCAGGGCCGGAGCCGATCACGATGACGTCGAAGGACTCACTCATGCAGCATCAAAGCCCCAACAACAATCGGCGCGGATCCTCGACACCTTCCTTCACCCGCACCAGGAAGCTGACCGCCTCGCTTCCATCGACGATGCGATGATCGTAGCTCAGCGCGAGATACATCATGGGCCGCGCCTCGATCTTGCCCGCCACCACCACCGGCCGTTCCTGGATCTTGTGCATCCCCAGGATGCCCGACTGCGGCGGGTTCAGGATCGGCGTCGACATCAGCGAACCATACACCCCGCCATTGGTGATGCTGAACGTCCCTCCGGTCAGCTCGTCCAGCTTCAACGCGCCGTCGCGCGCACGCCTGCCGAAATCGGCGATGGCGCGTTCGATCTCCGCGAAGCTCATCGCATCGACGTCGCGGATCACCGGCACCACGAGGCCGGCAGGTCCGCCGACCGCGATGCCCATGTGGACGAAGTTCTTGTAGACGATGTCGTCGCCGTCGATCTCGGCGTTCACCGCCGGGAACTCCTTCAGCGCGGCGACGCACGCCTTCACGAAGAACGACATGAAGCCAAGACGGACGCCGTTGTGCTTCTTCTCGAATGCCGCGCGGTACTCGCTGCGCAGTGCCATCACCGCGGACATGTCCACCTCGTTGAAGGTGGTCAGCATCGCGGCGGTGTTCTGCGCCTCCTTCAGTCGTGCGGCGATCGTGCGGCGCAGGCGCGTCATGCGCACGCGCTCCTCGCGCGGCTCCGGCTTCGCGCGCCGGCTTCGCCGCAGGGATGGCGGGCGCCGGCGCGGGACGGTTGAGAAACGCCAGCACGTCGCCTTTGGTGATGCGGCCGTCCTTGCCACTGCCCTCGCCGATCTGTTCGGCCGAGAGATGCTGTTCCTCGATCAGCTTGGCGGCAGCAGGCAGCGGGGCATGAGCGGCGACATCCGCCGGCGGCGTGGCCGGACGCGCGACCGGCCCAAGCGCGCGAGGCGGCGCATTCACACCGGCCTGTGGCATCGCCGCGGGGCGTGGCGCGGGCGGTGGCGTGGCCGCCGCGGCGGCCTTTCGTGCGGCTGTTGCGGCGCCTGCGCCAGCTTCCAACAGGCCGAGAAGCGCGCCGACCGGCACCTCGCTGCCCTCCGGCGCACTGATCGACGTCAGCACACCGGCCGACGGCGCGTTCACCTCAACCGTGACCTTGTCGGTTTCCAGCTCCACCAGCGGTTCGTCCGCAGCGACAGCCTCGCCTTCGTGTTTCATCCAGCGTGCGACGGTCGCCGATGTGACGCTCTCGCCGAGTGTCGGGACGTTGATCTCGGTTGCCATGTCACGCGGTTCCCAGTGCGGCGGCGACCAGCGCCGCCTGTTCCGCACCATGCGCGCGAGCGGAACCGGTGGCGGGGCTGGCGGCCGCGTCGCGACCGACATAGAGCGGACGCCTGCCAGCATCGCCAATTCCGGCGAGCACCTTCTCGAGCCGGCGATCGACGAAGTTCCAGGCGCCCATGTTCTCCGGTTCCTCCTGACACCAAACCAGTTCGGCGTCGCGATATGGTGTCAGTTCCCGCGCCAGCGTTTTCTCCGGGAACGGATAGATCTGTTCCAGCCGCATGATGGCCACGTCGCTGATCGACTTCTCGCGCCGCTCGGTCAGCAGATCGTAGTACACCTTGCCGGAGCACAGCACGACGCGTTTCACCTGTTCGGGCGGTTTGATTGCGTATGTCTCCGGGATGACGAAGCGGAACGCGCTGCCCTCCGCCATATCATCCAGCGACGACACGGCCAGCTTGTGCCGCAGCAGCGACTTTGGCGTAAAGATCACCAGCGGCTTGCGGAAGTTGCGCTTCAATTGCCGGCGCAACGCGTGGAAGTAGTTGGCCGGCGTGGTCAGGTTGGCAACGCACATGTTGCGTTCGGCACAGAGCTGCAGATAGCGCTCGATGCGCGCCGAGGAGTGCTCGGGCCCCTGACCTTCGTAGCCGTGCGGCAGCAACAGAGTCAGGCCGGACATGCGCAGCCACTTGCTCTCGCCGCTCGCCAGGAACTGGTCGATGATCACCTGCGCGCCGTTGGCGAAGTCGCCGAACTGCGCCTCCCACATCACCAGCGTGCGCGGATCAGCCAGCGTGTAGCCGTATTCGAAGCCAAGCACGCCGGCTTCCGACAGCAACGAGTTGTAGATCTCGATCCGCGCCTGGTCGCGCGCGATGTTGTTCAGCGGCACGTATTCGTTCTGGTTCACCTGGTCGATCAGCACCGCATGGCGTTGACTGAATGTCCCGCGCTGGCTGTCCTCGCCGGAAAGACGCACGCGGTGGCCTTCCAGCAGCAGCGAGCCGAACGCGAGTGCCTCGCCGGTCGTCCAATCGATACCGCCGCCTGATTCCAGCATCTCGCGCTTCGCCTCGAGCTGGCGTGCGATGCGCGGATGCACCTCGAAGCCGGCGGGAACACGGGTCAGCGCCGTGCCGATGCGCTTGAGCGTTTCGCGGCCGACGGCAGTGGCGTGCTCGATGCGTTCGGCTTCCGGGTCGGCTTGCGACATGCCGGCCCAATGCCCTTCAAGCCAGTCGGCCTTGTTAGGCTTGTAGGATTTGCCCGCCGCGTTCGCGTCCTCCAGCGTCTGTGCAAACTCGTCCCACATCGCCTGCCCTTCGGCCGTGCTGATCACGCCTTCCGCGACAAGCCTCTCGGCGTACAACGAGCGCGTGGTCTTGGTCTGGTTGATCGCGCGGTACATCAGCGGCTGGGTGAATGCCGGTTCGTCGGTCTCGTTGTGCCCGTGGCGGCGATAGCAGACGACGTCCAGCACGATGTCGGTGGCGAAGCGCATGCGGAACTCCGCAGCCATGCGCGCGCAGAACACCACCGCCTCCGGATCGTCGCCGTTGACGTGCAGGATCGGCGCCTGGATCGATTTCGCCACATCCGTGCAATAGAGGCCGGAATAGGCGTGCGCGGGCACCGTGGTGAAGCCGATCTGGTTGTTCACCACCAGATGCACCGTGCCACCGGTGCGGTAGCCGATGAGCTGGCTCATCGCCAATGTCTCGTACACCAGGCCCTGGCCAGCGAATGCCGCGTCGCCGTGCATGAGGATGGCCATGACCGAGCTGCGTCGCTGCGTGTCGCCGGCCTCATCCTGTCGCGCGCGCACCTTGCCGATCACCACCGGATCGACGGCTTCGAGGTGCGACGGATTGGGTTGCAGCGACAGATGGACGCTGTGGCCGCCAACATCGATATCGGTGGACGTGCCGAGATGGTACTTCACGTCGCCAGAGCCCTGAACGTCGTCGGGCTTGAAGCTCTCGCCGCCGAACTCCGAGAACACCGCGGTCAGCGGCTTCCTCACAATGTTGACCAGCGTGTTCAGCCGGCCGCGATGCGGCATGCCGATGGCGATCTCCGAAACGCCAGCCGAGGCCACGGTCTCGATGATGGCGTGCAACGCCGGGATGCTGGCCTCGCCGCCCTCGAGGCCGAAGCGTTTGGTGGTGACATAGCGCTTTTGGCAGAACGCCTCGAAGCCCTCGGCTTCGGTAAGCTGCGTCAGGATCGTGCGCTTGGCCTTGGCGTCGAATGCGGTACGCCAGGGCGCGCCTTCCACCTTGCGCTGGATCCACGACTTCTGGTCGGGATCCTGAATGTGCATGAACTCGACGCCGATCGGGCCGCAATAGGTCTCGCGCAGGATGGTCTGGATTTCGCGCAGCGTCGCCGTCTCGCGGCCCAGCACATTGTCGATGAAGATCGGCTTGTCGAGGTCGTTGTCGGTGAAACCATAGGACCGCGGATCGAGCTCGGCGTGCGGGCGGGGGATCTGCAGCCCGAGCGGATCGAGCCGTGCCTCCAGATGGCCGCGCACGCGATAGGAGCGGATCAGCATCAGTGCGCGCAGCGAGGCGATGGTAGCAGCGCGGACCTGCTCGTTGGACTGCAGCACGGTCGGCGCCGGGCGCGACGCCTGGGCAACGGCCGGACGCACCTCCGGCTCGTACTCGGGATGGCGCGGCGCCCAAGAGGCACCGGTCGCCTCCTCCAGCACCGCGCGTGCATCGTCGTTCAGCGCGCTGAACAGCTCGGCGAAGGTCGGGTCGACGGAATGCGGGTTCGCCGCCCAGCGGGCGTACTGCTCGCTCAGGAACGCCGCGTTCGCGCCGCTGAATGCAGAAGCGAGGATGTCAACGCCTGCCATCCGCCAGAACCCTTCGTTAGATCGAGGAAGCCTTCGCCTAGATGGACGCGCGTACCTGGCCACCGCAGTACCGCACCGGGGCGCGCAGGGTTGCTTCTAGCGCATGGCCTCTTTCGGGCAAATGACAGCGTAGGCGTCTTGATCCCGATTTCGTGATCTTGGCAGAGGTTACGCGATGGTTAACAGGAGATGGCAACCCAGCCAGATGGTGAGCTCAACACCGCCAATTCGCTGACCATATCGGCCAGCCGAACGACCTCATCCGGCTCCGAAAAGGACAATTCAATGACTGCTTCGCCCGGACCCTCCGGTGCCATATCGCGCGCCACAGTTACCCGTGTTGCCTGGGTGGTGGCCATCATCCTGGCCTTGGCCCCTCGGGCATGGGCGCAGGCTGGACCGCCGGCGGTGACCGTTGCCAAGCCGCTCGCCAGCCGGGTCGCCCAATGGGACGAGTTCACCGGACGCTTCGAGGCCATGGAGCGGGTCGAAGTGCGCCCTCGGGTCTCGGGCTACATCGACAAGGTACACTTCCGCGACGGCAGCATGGTCAAGCAAGACGACCTGCTATTCACCATCGACCAGCGTCCGTTCCAGCTTGCCGTGGAATCCGCCCAATCCGATGTGGTGCGTACCAAGGCGCAGGTCGTGCTGGACGAGGCGGACTATGCACGCGCGGAGCAACTGGTGAAGACGGCGGCGACCCCGGTGCGGGAGCTGGATCAGCGCAAGGCCAACCTGGACATCGCCCGCGCCCAGGAGATGGCCGCCGAGACCGCGTTGCGCACGGCGCAGCTCAATCTTGAGTGGTCCGAGGTGCGCGCGCCGATCAGCGGTCGCGTCTCCGACAGGAAGGTCGATCCCGGCAACCTTGTCGCCGGTGGGCAGAGCGGCGCGACCCTGCTGACGACCATCGTCCGCCTGGATCCGATCTACTTCGTGTTCGACGGATCGGAGGCCGACTACATCCGCTATAGCCGATTGAGTGTGGAGGGGCAGCGGGGGTCGTCGCGCGACACGCCCAATCCGGTGAGGGTGCAGCTCGCCGACGAAAAGAACTGGCCGCACAGCGGTGTAATGAATTTCGTTGACAACGAAATCAACGCGCATTCGGGGACGATCCGCGGGCGGGCGATCTTCGACAACAAGGACCAGTTCCTGACGCCGGGCACGTTTGGCCGGCTGCGGCTCTATGGCGGTCCGATCGACGCGCTGCTGATTCCGGACGCTGCGGTTGTGTCCGATCAGGCGCAAAAGGTGGTGCTGACCGTGGGTGAGGACAACAAGGTGGTCGGCAAGCCGGTGACGCTCGGCGGCATGGCGCGCGGACTGCGCGTGGTCGCGTCAGGCCTCACGCCGAGCGATCGAGTGGTGGTCGGCGGGCTGGCCAATCCGTTTGTGCGTGCTGGCGCGGTCGTCGAGGCGCGCGAGGGGGCGATTCATCCATCGGGCAGTCAGTTCGCGGCGGATCAGTAGAGAAGGCATCACGAAGAGGCAGGTGACATGCGCTTCTCGCACTTCTTCATCGACCGACCGATTTTCGCTGCGGTGCTGTCGATCATCATCACCATCGCGGGCCTTCTCGTGGAGCGCGCTCTGCCAATCTCCGAGTATCCAGAGATTGCCCCGCCCACTGTCAGCATACGTGCCACGTATCCGGGTGCTTCGGCGCAGGTGCTGGCTGAGACTGTCGCCACGCCGATCGAGCAGGAGGTAAACGGCGTCGACGACATGCTTTACATCACCTCGCAGTCGGTCGGCGACGGCACGCTGACCATCGATGTGGTGTTCAAGCCTGGCGTCAACGTCGATACCGCGCAGGTACTGGTGCAGAACCGTGTATCGGTCGCCAACGCCGCGCCTGCCGGAGGATGTACAGCGGCTCGGCGTCACGGTGCGCAAGGCCTCGCCCGACCTGATGATGGTCGTGCACATGATCTCGCCCGACGGCTCGCGCGATCAGCAATACATCTCCAACTACGCGACGCTCTACATCAAGGACGCGCTGGCGCGCGTGGACGGTGTCGGCGATGTCAATGTGTTCGGCGCGCGCGACTACTCGATGCGCATCTGGCTCGACCCGGGCAAGGTGGCGGCGCGCGGCCTGACCGCGGACGATGTTGTCGCATCGCTGCGGGCGGCGAACCTGCAGGTGGCAGCGGGCGCGATCAACCAGCCGCCGGCGATGTCACCTGGCGCGTTTCAGTTGTCGGTGCAGACGCTTGGGAGGCTCTCCGACGTCGAGCAGTTCGGTAACATCGTGGTGCGCGCCGACCCCGATGGCGGCTACGTGCGTATCCGTGACATCGCCCGTGTGGAGCTCGGTTCGCAGGACTACACGGTCAACGCCTACCTGAACAAGGCCGTGGCGACGGCGATCGTGATCTATCAGCGTCCGGGCTCGAATGCGCTGACCACGGCCGCCGCCGTGAAGGCGGCGATGGCGGAGGCGAAGAAGGACTTCCCATCGGGGCTCGACTATACCGTCGTCTACAATCCAACCGAGTTCATCCAGCAGTCGATCAACGAGGTGGAGCGGACGCTGTTCGAGGCGATCGGGCTGGTGGTCTGCGTGGTGATCCTGTTCCTGCAGACCTGGCGCGCGGCGATCATCCCGGTGGTCGCGATTCCGGTGTCGCTGGTCGGCTGCTTCCTGGTCATGGGACTGGTCGGCATCTCGTTCAACACGCTGTCGCTGTTCGGCCTGGTGCTGGCGATCGGCATTGTCGTGGACGACGCGATCGTGGTGGTGGAGAACGTCGAACGCTATATCCAGCAGGGCATGTCACCGCGCGACGCGGCGCACACGACCATGGACGAGGTCGGCAGCGCGCTGATCGCGATCGCGCTGGTTCTGTGCGCGGTGTTCATCCCGACTGCGTTCATCAGCGGACTGCAAGGTTCGTTCTATCGGCAGTTCGCCATCACCATCGCCGCTGCAACGGTCATTTCCGCGTTCGTCTCGCTGACATTGTCTCCGGCACTGGCGGCGCTGCTGCTGAAGCCACTCGCGCACGAGCCGCGACGTACTGTGCTCTACCGTCTGGGTGCGCCGGTACGTGCATTCTTCGCCGGGTTCAACTGGCTATTCGATCGACTGTCGACCGGCTACGGCCGGCTGGTGGGCCGGCTGGTTCGCGTCGGTGTCATCGTGCTGGTGGCCTATGCCGGGCTGATCTATCTGGCCTATGACCGACTGGCGGTGACGCCGACCGGGCTGATCCCGCAGCTCGACCGCGGCTATCTGATTGCAGCGTTCCAGTTGCCGCCGGGCGCGTCACTGGCGCGCACCGATACGGTCATCCGTCACGCCTCGGAGATCATCCTGGCGCGGCCAGGCGTACAGAATTCGGTGGCGTTCACCGGGTTCGATGGCGGCACCTTCACCAATGCGCCCAATGCCGGCGTGATCTTCGTGCCTTTGAAGCCGTTTGAGGAGCGCGTCCCGCAAGGGCTGACCGCCCCCCGCATTCTTGCCGATCTGCGCCAGCAGCTTGCGCAGCTCGACGATGCGTTCGTGTTCGTGCTGGAACCTCCATCGGTGCCAGGGATCGGCACGGGCGGCGGGCTGAAGCTGTATGTGCAGGACCGCGCCGGACATGGGCTGCCTGCGCTCGAGCAGGCGACCTGGATTGTCGCCGGATCAGCGGCGAAGACACCGGGGTTCAATCAGGCATTCACGCTGTTCAACACGCACACGCCGCAGATCTACGCCGACATCGACCGCACCAAGGCAGAGCTCCTGCAGGTACCGATCGACCGCGTGTTCCAGACGCTGTCGGTTTATATGGGCTCGGCGTACGTCAACGACTTCAACCTGCTCGGCCGCACCTATCAGGTATCCGCACAGGCGGACAATCAGTTCCGAATCAGCCAACGCGATGTCGAGAACCTGAAGACCCGCAACAACTACGGCGACATGGTGCCGATCGGTTCCGTGGCGACCTTCCGCGACACGACGGGGCCGTTCCGTGTGCCGCGCTACAATCTGTATCCGGCAGCCGAGGTGCAGCTGGGCTTGGCGCGCGGCTTCTCCACCGGGCAGGCGATCGCGGCAATCGAGAAGATCGCCAAGGAGCGGCTGCCGCAGGGCTTCGGGTTTGAATGGACCGAGATCGCGCTGCAGGAGAAGCTCGCCGGCAATACGGCGATGATCGCCTTCGGGCTAGCGGTGACGTTCGTGTTCCTGCTGCTGGCGGCACTGTACGAGAGCTGGCTGCTGCCGCTCGCCGTGGTTTTGATCGTGCCGATGTGCATTCTCGCGGCGATGCTGGGGGTGAATGCGCGTGGCCTGGATCGCAACATCCTGGTCGAGATCGGCCTAGTGGTCTTGGTTGGACTGGCGGCGAAGAACGCGATCCTGATCGTCGAATTCGCCCGTCAGGCTGAGGTCAACGGCATGAACCGGTTCGAGGCCGCGGTCGCCGCGGCGCGCACGCGGCTGCGGCCTATCCTGATGACGTCGCTGGCGTTCATCCTCGGCGTCGTGCCGTTGGCAGTGGCAGTAGGCGCCGGGGCGGAGATGCGGCAGTCGCTCGGGACAGCGGTGTTCGCGGGAATGCTGGGAGTGACGCTATTCGGGTTGGTGTTCACGCCGGTGTTCTACGTGCTGACCCGGCGGATCGAATTGCTGCGGGCTGCCAAACGCGAGTCGGCCGCAGCATCTGCCACGGCCGACTGACGAGGTTGGTTGGAACTCAGCCCTGGCCTGTCGGCGGTTGCGGCTGCTCGGGCGAGGTCGGCGGATGGTTGCGGCGCTCAGCCATGAACTGGTCGAACTCGGCCTTGTCCTTGGCGAAGCGCAGCCGGTCGAGGAATGTGCCGAACTCCTTCTGCTCCTCCTCCAGCCGACGCAACGTCTCGGCGCGGTATTCGTCGAAGGCGCGGTTGCCGCTGGAGGCCTGCTGCTGCTGGCGGTCGCCGCCGCACCAGAAGCTCTTCCATCCGGCCCAAGGCGGGGGCGGGCCGCCCTGCCAGTTGCCGCGTTGCCAGCCGCTCTGCCACGCACCAAAGCGGCCGCATCCCGAGTATCCCATGCGCTTGCTCCATATACCGAAGAAGAGAAGGGCGAGGCCGACCGGCCACCAGAAGATGAAGCCGAGTATCATCGCCGCGATCCACAGCGGCTTGGCGGCGTACCAAGCACGCCCGGGATCCCAGCCGGGGTTGCCCCAACCAGAGCCCGGTCCCCAGGGCGAATTCTGCACTCCTGGATTGCCGTAAGCGCCGTGATTTGCCGAACCAGACATGGCGGCCCTCATGTGAATGTAAGATACATTTACATGTTGGGAGCGACCAAGCCGAACGTCAAGCGGAATCGGATGAGCGAACGGCTGGCGCAGAAGCGCGGGCATGCACGAAGTCGCGAACGAAACTCGGACGCATCATCGGGCGGGCGCGCTGCCAGCCAGGCCGAGACTTTGTAGGTAGATCAGCACACCGGCCTCCAGCAGTTCCTCCGGCGACATCGGCAGCTTCCGCCGCGAGGGATCGGCGCGCACGAACAACGACGCGATGCCATGGGACAGCGCCCAGACATGCAGCGCCACCATCAGCGAGGGCGGCCGTTGCCCCGGCGGCAGGCTTGCCGTGAGCAGCTCCGCCGCCTCGCGCACGATGGCGAAGGCACGATCGCCGGCGGCGAGCAATCCCGGATGGCTGTCGAACGCGATGCGCGTCTCGAACATCGCCGCGTAGTAGGCCGGCTCGTCGCGGGCAAACGCGAGATAGGCGCGCCCGAGCGCCTCGAAGGCGCGCAAGGCGCTGGGCCGGCCGCCATTCCAGGCGGTGGTGAGCGCGGCGGCGAAACGTTCGAAGCCGCGGAGTGCGACTTCCGCCAGCAGCGCCTCGGCGTCGCGGAAGTGGCGATACGGCGCGCCGGGGCTGACACCGGCCAGGCGCGCCGCTTCAGCGATGGTGAAGCCGGCAGGCCCCTTCTCAGCGATCAGCGCCAGCGCCGCCTCGACCAGCGCCTCGCGCAGATTGCCGTGATGGTAGCCGCGACGTTCAAAGCCACCCGGGCCGGACCAGCTCATGTGAGGGAGTTTTACATTGGGTGCGGCAGTAATCCACACTCCTTATCGGCTTGGCGTCGGCGCGCGCTCTTCGGCGAATTGCGACCGCTTCCCCGCCGGGGGCGACCGGCGAGACCGGGCAATGGGTTCCGGACTTACGACCCCGTTCGTTTTTGCCGGAACGTGGGAGGCCCAAAGGTGCTGAGCGGCGTAGGCCCGCCACGGGCGCCAGCGTTCAGCGCGCGCCAGAAGCTCGATCGCCGACGGACGCCGCCCGTCCGCGTCGGCAAGCGCCCGAAGCAGGCCGATATCGGCGGCCGGAAACGCGTCCGGCTCTCGGAGCTCCCGCATCGCGATGTACTGCGCTGTCCACTCTCCGATGCCGGCCAGCCTTCTCAGCTGTATGATGGCCTCCTCAAGCGAACGGCGCGGACCGAAGATCTTCGGATCGATTGCAACCGCCGCAGCGAGAGCCGATAGCGCGTTGGCCCGTGCCTTGGGCATTCCCGCGGCTGACAGGTCTGCGGCTGCAAGCACCTCCGGGCGCGGGAAGACGTGGGTCAGCCCAGCGAGGGCGGGGATCGTGGAATCCAGCCGCTCGCCATATCTGGTAACGAGCCGGCCGGCCAGGCCGATAGCGCCGGCGACGGTGATCTGCTGGCCGAGCATGGCGCGCACGGCCAGCTCGAACCCATCCCAGGCACCTGGGACGCGCAACCCCGGCCGTTGAGCGACCAGGGGCGCCAGCAGAGGATCTTCCGATGAGGTGCGCCTCGATGATCTCCGGGTCCGCCGCGAGGTCGAATACGCGCCGGAGTCGGGCGATGATCGACGGCAGCGCGGACAGCTTCGGGAAGTGCACATTCGCTTCCAGCGCATTCCCGGGTGCGGGGCGAACGCGTAGGACGCCTCGGGCACCGCCAATATCGATCGTGCGCTCATAGGCTTCGTCGGAGACGATTTCCACGCCGGGGATGGCCCGTGCGCGCAGGAATGCGATCATCGCCGGCCAATCGTAAGGCGGACGGTATCGCAGCAGGACGGTCACGGCAGCACCAGGCGACACGCTGTTACCACTGCCGCGGCGCAGAGCTCCTGGTTGCCGTTGGTACATTTGGCGGAACGTCTCGTTGAACCGCCGGATGCTGCCAAAGCCCGACGCCATGGCGATGTCCGACATGCGCAGCGAGGTCTCGTGAATCAGCTGCTTGGCGAGCAGGATCCGGCGCGTTTGCGCGACCGCAAGCGGCGAGGCTCCAAGGTGCTGACGGAACAGCCGGTGCAGTTGGCGCGCACCGACGCCGAGGCGTTCGGCAAGACCCGCGATATCGCCTCCGTCCAGCGCGCCCATCTCTATCAGCGCGAGCGCTCGTGACACCGTGTTCGACGTGCCGTGCCAGGCCGCCAGATCAGGTGCGGTCTCCGGGCGACAGCGCAGGCAAGGCCGATAGCCATTTTCCTGAGCGGCGGCCGCGGTGCTGTAGAACACGACATTCTCCGGCCGTGGCAACCGCGCGGGGCAGACCGGCCGGCAATAGATGCCGGTCGTCTTGACGGCCACGAACAGCCGCCCGTCAAAACGGGCATCCCGCGTCTTCAGCGCCCGATAGCAGGCGTCGTGGTCGAGATCCATGGGGCCAATCCTAACGCCGTGCGGCGCATCGTCTGGCGGTTTTCGGACATCACCATAGATAGGCTGGTCCAGCTACCTACCGGACAACCGTTCGATGGTTGGAGAAGCAAACGACCGCGGCGCCAGTGGGTAGAGAGCGTTCTGCGGTCCACACCTTACTTTCGCGTCTTGCACTCGGCAGTTTCATAGGTCTGGTACGCGCAAAGCGGAGGAGGGCTGTTGCCAGCCGCCGAAGATCCGGCAGCACGTGGAGATGTCGAGCCCGTTACGTCGTTCGTGATCTGATTGGAACCCCTCGCCGAGCCCGCCTGCAGGGCACTTTTCGAGACACCGGCCGAGCGGCCCTGCGGCGGCGGCGCGACATTCCAGCTCTTCACTGCTCCGACGGCACAGACTATCGTCAAGACCAGGAAAACAATTGCCGCTACCTTCTCCCAGGAGAAGCGAACCAGCCGGTTTTCCTCTTCAGCACACCACCTCTGGCAGAATTCTCTGGTCGGCAAGGGGTCTTCGAAGACTATGTCGTAGACGGCGTCGCCCGGCTGGCCCGGCCGCCGTCGCAGTTCAGCCGATACCCAGTCCTTCCCCTTCGCCATCAGGGCGGTGCGCCAGACGGTTTCAGATCCGTCAGCCATTCCGATCTCCTCAGGAGGAGCCGCCTCCTGTCACGATACGAACTGCCAACCACAGTGCAGCTCGGATCGGCGCATTTGCAAGCGCTCTTGCGCGACACCGACGCGGCGTTTGCCGTGCAGAACCCGGACAGTCAGCTCACTCGCACCGTGGCATATCGGGGTCGTACCAACACATTTCCCGTTCGCCCGCTGAGCCCCCAACCGCATCGAGCACCCGATGGCTGGTCCGGGCGCTACGATCCCACGACCTGCTCCGACGGAACATTCCGATTCGTCGGGGAAATCGCTCCAACCAGGACAATCGCAATCGCGGCGATGATGATGGACGCTCTGATCGCGCTGGCAGATCGGCACATGGCCCGTCTCCACGGTTCTCGGACGCCGACTCTGGGATGCCGACGGATGCAAGATGACAGTGGGTCGGAGGGCCCGCTCTGAAGCGCTTCACAGAGCAGAATTCACTCAGCCAACGTCCGGGCCATTGCCTCGGCACCGTGCTCCATCATCGTGCTGAGACTGCCCGCCAGCGTATCGGGCAGGATATCAGCGATCCAGACAATCCGGCTGCCCTCGTCGTGAGGGAACACCTGCGCGGAGGCATGGTGATAGGCGAAGCGGCCCTCGACTATGGTGTAGGCGATGCGCCGCGTCGCTTCGTCGCGACCAAGTAATCTCTCGCGTGCCACGAGGCCGTTGAAGAAGGTGAGAATCCGGTCATCACCGTCGCGCGTAGCTCCGGTGAGGAACCCTGGTGCGACCCGCTCGTGCACGGCATGGAAATCGCGGAGCGCATCCCAGACCTTTTCTGGTTTGGCCGCGACGAGGAATTCCTTGATGATTGTTGCCATGTTTGTGCTCGCTCTCATTTCGTGAAAGGGAGCGGCTACATGGCTCGCCGTGCGGGCCGTGTCTGGCCGGATTCAGACGCGATCATCTCGCGGCGGTCCGCTGGAAAAGTATCAGCCCTTCAGCACCTCGACCATCGTGCTGCCGAGCGCGGCTGGGCTTTCGGCGACGTGGATGCCGGCCTCGCGCATCGCCGCCATTTTCGCTGCCGCCGTGTCGCGCCCGCCGGAGATCACCGCGCCGGCATGACCCATCCGCCGGCCGGGGGGTGCCGTCGCGCCGGCAATGAAGCCCACCGTCGGCTTCTTCACCGGATGGCGTGCGAGAAATTCCGCCGCGTCGATCTCGCTCTGGCCGCCGATCTCGCCGATCAGCACGATCTGCTTCGTCTCGTCATCGGCGAGGAACATCTCCAGCACCTCGATGAAGTCGGTGCCCTTGACCGGGTCGCCGCCGATGCCGACACAGCTGCTCTGACCCAAGCCCACCGCCGTCGTCTGCGCCACCGCCTCATAGGTCAGCGTGCCGGAGCGCGATACGATGCCGACGCTGCCGCGGCGATGGATGTGACCGGGCATGATGCCGATCTTGCACGCATCCGGCGTGATGACCCCAGGACAATTGGGCCCGATCAGTCGCGACTTCGATCCGCTCAACGCGCGCTTGACCCGCACCATGTCGAGCACCGGAATGCCCTCGGTGATGCACACGATCAACGGGATCTCGGCATCGATCGCCTCCAGGATCGCATCGGCGGCGAACGGCGGCGGCACGTAGATCGCGGTCGCGGTGGCGCCGGTCTTCTCGCGCGCCTCCCACACCGTGTCGAACACCGGCAGATCGAGATGCCTGGTGCCACCCTTCCCCGGCGTGACGCCGCCGACCACCTTGGTGCCGTACGCGATCGCCTGCTCGGAATGGAACGTGCCCTGCGCGCCGGTGAAACCCTGCGTCATGACGCGTGTATTGGCGTCCACCAGGATGGCCATGTCAGGCGGCCTCCTGCACGGCGCGCACGATCTTCTCCGCCGCATCGGCTAGGTTGTCAGCGGCGATGATCGGCAGGTTGGACTTCGCGAGGATCTCCTTGCCCAGCAGCACGTTGGTGCCTTCCAGCCGCACCACCAGCGGCACCGACAGGCTGACCTCTCGCGCAGCGGCCACCACACCCTCGGCGATCACGTCGCAGCGCATGATGCCGCCGAAGATGTTGACCAGAATGCCTTCAACATTCGGATCCGACAGGATGATCTTGAATGCCGCCGTCACGCGTTCCTTGGTGGCACCGCCACCCACATCGAGGAAGTTTGCGGGCGCGGCGCCATACAGCTTGATGATGTCCATCGTCGCCATGGCGAGGCCAGCGCCGTTCACAAGGCAGCCGATGTTCCCGTCGAGCGCCACGTAGTTCAGGTTGTACTTCGCGGCCTCGAGTTCCTTGGGGTCTTCTTCCCCTTCGTCATGCAGCTTCTCCAGCTCCGGATGGCGGAACAGCGCATTGTCGTCGAAGCTGACCTTGGCATCCAGCGCGATGATCCCGCCTTCGCCGGTGACGACGAGGGGATTGATCTCGACGATCGAACAGTCCAGCTCGGAGAAGGTACGGTAAAGCGCGGGAAGAAAGCGGCCGAGTGCGGCGATCTGGTTGCCCGTGAGACCAAGTCCGTACGCCAGGCGGCGCGCGAGATAGCCGGACATGCCGGCCGCGGGATCAACCGCGACGCGCATGATTTTCTCTGGTTGTCGCGCAGCGACGTCCTCGATCTCCATGCCGCCTTCGGTGGAAGCAATCACCGTGACGCGGCCGGTGACGCGATCGACCAGCAGCGAGAGATAGAGTTCGCGCGCGATATCGCAGCCCGCCTCGACATAGACGCGATGCACGGGTCGCCCAGCCGGCCCGGTCTGCTTGGTCACCAGCGTATGACTGAGCATCGCGTCAGCCGCCGCACGCACGTCCTCGATAGAACGTGCGAGACGCACGCCGCCCTTGCCGTCCGGGTCATCGGCGAAGTGGCCGGCACCGCGTCCGCCGGCGTGAATCTGTGCCTTCACGACATATACCGGACCCGGCAGGTTGCCGGCCGCCGCAACTGCCTCATCCGGCGTCCACGCGACCATCCCGTCCGGCACCGGCACGCCATAGCGCCGGAGAAGCTCTTTGGCCTGATACTCATGGATATTCATGGAAGGTGCGGCCCCCTCCCCCCAAACCCCTCCCGCGAGGGGCGGGGGAGCAAGTTATGTTGGGGGGCGGAGGTCACCATGCCATGCATCACCCGATCAGCTTCTTGGCCGCCTCGACCAGCTCTCTGACAGCAGCGCAAGACTTGTCGAACGCCGCCTTCTCCTCAGCATTCATCGCGATCTCGACGATCCGCTCGATGCCGCCGGCACCAATCACCACTGGCACCCCGACATACAGGTCCTTAACTCCGTATTCGCCATTCAGCAGCGCAGCGCACGGCAGCACGCGCTTCTTGTCCTTCAGGTAACTCTCCGCCATCGCGACCGCGCTCGCGGCTGGCGCATAGAACGCGCTACCGCGCTCCAGCAGCTTGACAATCTCGCCCCCGCCGTCGCGCGTGCGCGCCACGACCGCGTCGATCTTCGCCTGCGTCGTCCAGCCCATCTTCACCAGGTCCGGGACCGGTATGCCCGCGACCGTGGAGTAGCGCGTCAGCGGCACCATCGTGTCGCCGTGGCCGCCCAGCACGAACGCCGTGACGTCCTCTACCGACACGCCGAACTCCTGCGCCAGGAACAGACGGAAGCGCGAACTGTCGAGCACGCCCGCCATGCCGACCACGCGGTTCGCCGGCAGGCCGGACTTGTCCTTCATCACCCAGACCATGGCGTCGAGCGGGTTGGTGATGCAGATCACGAACGCGTCGGGACAATGCGTCTTGATGCCGTCAGCCACCTCGGCGATCACGCCCGCGTTCTTGCCGATGAGATCGTCGCGCGACATGCCTGGGGTGCGCGGGAAGCCGGCGGTGACGATGACCACGTCGGCGCCCTCGATCGCCTTGTAGTTGGAACCGCCGGTCATCAGCGCGTCGAACCCGTCGACCGGGCCCGACTGCATGATGTCGAGCGCCTTGCCGGCGGCCACGCCGCCGAACACGTCGAACATCACGACGTCGCCGAGTTCCTTGAGGCCGATCAGGTGGGCGAGGGTGCCGCCGATATTGCCGGCACCGATGAGGGCAATCTTGTTGCGGGCCATGGACGTGTCCTTACAGCGAGCTGGTGACCAGCCGAGTTAACGCATTGCCGCACGCCGGGTGCCCGGCGGCCCGGGAGGCGGGACGGTGCTAGCCGATTGGGCGGCGGTGGGCAAGGTGATGCGGTGCAGCATGGGTGGGACAGCTTCGTCGCGCCGGAGCACCCTCGCCGCCTCCGCGCGACCCGAATCAGGAGTGGCTCAGAAGCTGCCGTACTTGACCCGGATAGCGGCGTCGCTCAGCTTTCTTGGCATCGAAATGAACTCGGTTCGCGCCGGATTGACGAGTACATCGAACATCCGGATACGCCGCGCGCCCTGCAGTTCCTGTGGCAGCCCGCTGGACAAGGAAGAGATGTCCACGCTGTCGCCTTCGACGGCAAGGCAAAGTTCGAATTCGGTCTGGCCGTAGTCGGCGAAATTGTAGGCGGTCGGCGGTTGACCAGGCTGCGGGTTGGGCACCCTCGGACGCTCGACGATCCATTCGGCGGTTGCCCCGGCAATACTTGGCTGCACGTTGGTCCCATCGCGCAGTACTACAGTCGGGGCGCTGGCCTGAACCACAATCGCGGTAGGTGGGTTGGGTGTCAGATTGACCATCACGCAGTTGACGGTCGTGGGGTCAGTCGCCGTCAGCACGCTGAGTATCCTATCGCCTGGCGCGACGGAAAGCCCGAGCGGCACTGGGGCTGGATCTACGCTGTCTCTCGCCCACCACTGCGTCCATGCCTGAGCCGTCGTGGTGTTGTCCGGCTGCAGTACCGACACGGTTCCCATTTGCGGCAGTGACGAATCCAGATAAAGGCGCTGTCCGTCGAGTCCGATCCAGTTGGCGCAGACATACGGAATCCCTGCCGGCCCCTGAAGATGCTGAGGTGGCACCTGCAGATTCCCTGGAATCGTCCAGGTTCCCCAGACTTGCAGGAAATGCTTGTCCTGATTGGCGGTGATATAGGCGCCGGACCAGTTGGAGCTGATTTCAAAGTTGTTTCCGTCGAAAGAAATATTGGCCACGTTCTTTTCAAACAGCCGATATTCGGTCTGTTCCACCAGATCCCGCTCCACCTCGAATGCCTGTAGTCGCAGCGGCTTGCCGAACCCAATGTCCCAGGCTCTGTGTAGCAGCGGCTGGCATTGGGGATCAGGCTTAGGGGGAAGCCCGAACTTCCTTAGTTGGTCTGTAGTTGCCGTTGAGGGATCGAAAATTCCGTCAGGCACGGCAAAGCCAGTAAAGCGCCTCTCGATATCGGCGAGGACCGTATCCGAAACCTCTCCCTTGCCGTAAGACCTGCCGCAACTCATGGCCCATCCTCCAACTGCCACTCGGCACGTGCCAGATCGACCGCATGCTGGTACAGTGTCGTTCCCGCCAAGGGTGCACCGCCGAGCGACGTTCCGGTCAGAAAGAGCGGCACCGAAGCGCGCAGTTGCGGCAACGTCGCCAGCGCTATGGCCCTGCCGGCGTCACTATCGCTCGGGTAATGCAGACCGGCTATCTCGCGGTTCCGCGCAATGCGATCTGCCAGGGTCCAGAGGTCTTCCAGCACCGTGTTCTGCTGAGGAAGGGTGTTGAAGATGTCGTTCACACATAGCGCCATCAGATGGGCCTGCGTCGAATGGCCGCTTGGGAAAGACGCGTGCCCCGGCACCTCGATCGGCGGCAGCAGCGCGGGACAGAGTTCCGATGCGCGAGGCCGCTTGTACAGGCCCTTGAAGTACATCGCGACAAAGGTGCCCACCTGGCTGGCGAGTGTCAGCACCTTGGTCGTCTGGGGATATGCGCCGGGTTTTGCGGTCAGCAGGTTCAGGAAATAGCTGATAAACTCGTTGGCCTGCGACAGAATCTCGTCCAGGGCGTCGGCCCGCTCATTGGCCGCCGCGGTGACGAGGCCGGCGAGCTCGGCCTGCACGACCGCCGGGTTCAGCGTCGCCCAATTGATGAGAGGAGCGGTGGGAGGCGGCGGAGCAGGCACCCAGTTCGGCCAGTACTGCGGAAACGGCGCAGGAGGCGGGTTGGCCGGCTGTATGGTTTGCCAATTCGATGCCGCGAACTCGATCAGCGCCAGCCAGGAAAACCACTCAGCGGACCAGTTGCGTGCGGGGAAGCGCATAATATCGGGGATGATGGTCAACTGCCCGATTGTCTGCGGCGGAACACTGCGCGGTCCGCTGTCTGGCGTGGTGACGAAAGGCAGGTCCACCCTGTCAGCGAAATACCATCCCGAACTGGTGCTGGTGGCGTTGCCGCCGCCGCCTGCGTTGGCAGCGTTGCCGTCGTTGCCGTCGTTGCCGTCAAAACTACCAGTCATGGATTCCCTCCTACGGCGTATTGTCCCCTAGTCAGGCACGCCAGCCAGTTGGAGTCGATGCGCGAACAGGTCACGGACGTCACCCCGCAGTGGCGTTCGCACGCGAAAGGTCGCAACGCGGTATGTCGGCGCCAATTGCAGCAGGCGCTGCACTACCTTGCGAGCCTCATCGATGTCGCCCGTGGCAACCAGAACTCGCGATCAGGCAGCGGAGGTTCGAGGTATTGCCGGGTGCATGGGAAGCCGACATCCTGGCCCAGGCGATCGCTTCTTCGAAACAGTTGCCGAGGTAATAAGCCTGCGACAGGTAGTGCTCCAGCCAAAAGGCGTCCGCACCGAGCGGTGACAGCCGGACTGCGCGCTCGGCTCTCGCCAAAGCTGTTGCGGCGTCGCCGAGATAACCACACGTGAGACTGCTGTATGCCCAGGCCCAGGCACAACTTGGTCCAGCTGTCAGAGCACGCTCCAGGTAGTTCCGCGCGGCATCGTAATCTTTCAGCAGATACGACTGTAAGTGCCCATAGATCGCAAGCCCCACGGCGTCATTGCGATCTCGCTCGATCGCCATTGCCGCTGCCTTCGCTGCCAACACCTGATCCGCTGGCTCATCTTCGGACCACCCCTGACCGATCCACCGCATCCGCAGCGAAGCCAGGTGCGAATAGGCGGGGGCGTAGTCGGGATCGTGCTCAATTGCCTGCTCGAGCAGTTCACGCGCCCGCACGATGGATGGTCGATCCATGCGGTAGAACATATCGAGCGCCTGCAGCGTCAGGTCGTATGCCGTGATGCTGCTCGGATGCTTGCGCAGTGCACGAGCCAGTTCGCGCTCGCGAACGTACGGCGCGACAGCGCCGACCACGCGCATGGCGATGCGGTCCTGCAGATCGAACAGGTCGGACATTTCCCCGTCGAGGCGGTCGGCCCAGATCAGATGCCCGGACTCGGCCTCGCAAAGCTCTACCGCTATGCGCAGCTTGTTGGCAACCCGACGGAGACTGCCGTGCAGCACGTAGCGCACGTCGAGTTCGTAGCCGATCCGCCGCAGATCCAGCGGTGAGTTCGCAAACCCGAGAGTGGAGCTGCGCGCGATGACGAGCAGCTCCTTCAGGCCGCCAAGCAGACGGATGATGTCATCCACCATGCCCTCGGCGAAATATGCATCCGCCTTGTCCTCTTGCAGTGTGCGGAAAGGCAGCACCGCAAGCGAAGGACGATAGTCCTCGTCGGACTGCGGCTCCGGTCGAAACACCCGCCGCTGGATCGCGGGCATGCCCGCCCAGGTCAGGCATGTCTCCGGCGCGATGCGATAGACCATCACAGGCTGGCGTATGTTCTTGAGTCGGCGCTCACCAAGCTGCTCATAGGTCGTCGTTACGACGCCGCTGACCTGGTCGAACACGGTACCGGATATGAAGATGCCGCCCGGCTCAGCGATCTGTTCCAGCCGCGCGGCGATGTTGATCGCGTTGCCACCTGCGCGTCCCTGCTGCAGGACGACCTCACCGGAATTGATCCCCATGCGATATTCGATGTGCATGTCAGACGACAGGCGCGCGTTGCGCCTGACGGAATCGGCCTGCATGCGGAGCGCACACTTGAGGGCTTCGACGGCGCTGGGAAACTCCGCCATCAGCCCATCGCCGGCGTGCGAGATGACACGGCCGTGAGATCTCTGGATCTCACGCATCAGACGATCCATCGCCGCATTGACGCGCCGATGCGCGGCTTCTTCGCCAGCCGCCATCAGCATGCTGTAGCCGCGAATGTCGGCGCCCAGGATCGCGGCGAGCCGTCGCCGGATACTCCGGCGACCGGAGACGGGCGCGACCGGGAAGAAGTGCTCCGCCGAGCTGATCATCCTGGCTTCGGCGGCACGCTCGGGGACCGACAATGTCGGCGCCGGCAATGCCCGCACGAGTTCGCCAGCCTGCCCTCGATGTCGCTTTTCAGCTGTGATGGGCGCCACCGTTCTGGTTTGCGGCAAGAGGACAGCCCAAATGCAGCCGCAACCCGGGCTGCGGCAACATGTACACACGGGCTGCGCGCAAGCCGTGATTACGCGGTTGCAGGACTTATCCCGAGCACTCGACCAGCACTGTTAAGTGCCTCACAACATCGCTGCGGAATTATACCGATGCGCGGAAGTTGTGATCGCTTGCTCCTGGCTTGATTCCAAGGGAGGGGTTCTTGGCAGCTTCCGCAAGAAAGGCGTGCAAACGCAGATGCAAGAGGATGCACGCGTCGCATATAGTGGACACTCCTGCAGATCTAACGCGTGTTTAACGGTGGATGAGCCGTGCCGGACTATCTGCGTGTTTTGCGTGCCCTCATCTGCGCTTGCCCTTCCTGCAGGGGTTAGCCCAGATGCGGCAGTTCCAGCCAGTCGCGGCTCTGCATTTCGTCCAGTCGAGACGCCGTGCGCTCGAACATCCGCGCGTTCTCGCCACGCTGATAAAGCTTGTCCGGCTTCGCATCCGCTGAGGCGACCAGCTTCACACGGTGATCGTACAGTGTGTCGATCAGGATGATGAACCGCCGCGCCTTGTCGTAGTTGTCGGGCGACAGACGCGGGATGCCGTCGAGGATGAGCGTATGAAAACGCGTCGCCAGCGCCAGGTAATCACCCGCGCCGAGCGCCGTACCGCACAACAACTCGAAGTCGCACCGTGCGACACCCTCCGCCGCCAGTGGCACGATGAATTTGCGACCCATCACCCACAGCGTCTCCGGCTTGCCCTCGGCGCCGCCGGTCAGCTCCGCGAACGCACGATCCAGGTCGCGCTCGGCCCGAGCATCGGCCGGCACCAGCCAGGTGCGCATGCCGCGCATCCGCTCTCGTCGGAAGTCGCGACCGGCATCCATCGTCACCACATCCAGTCGCTGCTTGATCAGCTCGATGAACGGCAGGAATGCATCGCGCCCGGGCTGGCCCTTGAACAGATCGTCCGGCGGCGATGTTGGAGGTAGCGACCACCACCACCCCGCGATCGAACAACGCCTGGAACAGCCGGCCAAGGATCATCGCGTCGGCGATATCGTTCACCTGGAATTCATCGAAGCATAGCAGCGCCGCCTCGGCCGCGATCGAATCCGCCAGCGGCGGAATCGGATCGTCGATCTCCGGATTGGCGCTCCTGAACGCCTGGAACCGCGTGTGCACATTCTGCATGAAGCGATGGAAGTGGATCCGCTGCTTGCGGCGCACGTCGGCCGCGGCGAAGAACAGGTCCATCAGCATGGATTTGCCGCGGCCCACCTCACCCACGATGTACAGGCCATTCGGCTGTTCCGGCGACGGATCGCGGCGCAGCAGGCGGGAGAACAGGCCGAAGCCATTAGGCTGGCGCGAAGGCGGATCGTAGCCACGCAGCGTGGTCCAAAGCCTCTGGAGGCGCTCCGCCACGAATTGCTGCGAGGGGTCGGGCGCCAGTTCGCCGGCCGCCACCATTGCCCGGAAGGCTGGCAGCGGCCCGCGCTGCGCAGGGGTGTCGGCGCCCGGGTGGTCCATGTGCGATTGGCAGATAGCGCGTCGGCGGCCGGGGTTCAACGCAGCCGGTTCCGTGCTAAGCAGCGACGCATGATCGAACTCGATTACGCCGCCCTCCGCGGCACGCCGGTGGCGACGGATCCGTTCCCACACGTGGTGGTGCCGAACTTCGTGCCGCCGGCGGCCCTACGCGCCGTGGTCGCCGACCTGCCGCCGATGGGCCGGCGCGGCTCATTCCCGCTCGACGCGCTATCGCTGGGACCGAACGCGCGGGCGCTGATGGACGAACTGGATGGGCCGCGGCTCCGGCAAACGATCGCCGAGCGCTTCGGTCTGGACCTCGACGACGCGCCGACGATGGTCACGCTGCGCGGTTGGACCAATGACCGCGATGGCTACGTCCATTGCGACTCCACCGCCAAGCGCGTCACGGTTCTGCTGTATCTGAACCCGGCGACAGATGCCTGGACGCAGCACGATGGCTGCCTCCGCCTGCTTCGCGGCCCCGACAACCTCGAGGACTACGCGGTGGAGGTACCGCCGGTGAACGGCACGCTGCTGGTGTTCCCCAACGGCCCGACTACGTGGCATGGCCACAAGCGATTCACCGGTCAGCGCTATTCGGTGCAGCTCAACTACATGACCACCGATGCCAAGGCGCGCAGCGAGCTGCGGCGGCACCGGCTGTCGGCACTCATGAAGCGGCTGACCCGCGCGGCGTGACCTTACGAAACCTTCACGTAGCGAGAGAAGCTGGCGCAAGCTGACCCGAAGAATGATCCCTTCGCCTGTCAGGGAGGGACCCATGATCGGTGGAACACGAAGCGCTCTGTTGGCTGCCAGTCTGTTTGTTGCCGCCCCGGCCGTCGCGGCCCAGCCGGACGGCGGGCATTACGTCTGGGTTCCTGCCGGCGCCACGGTGGTGATGCTGCCGGCGACGCAGGCCACTCAAGTCGATTTCCCGGTGGCCCACATGATCGCCCAGCAGGAGGCGATGATGCATCGCATGTTCGCCGACATGGATTCGCTGATGGCGACGGCGATGCCCGATCCTGACCAGATGATCCGCTCGGTTATGCAGGGAATGCCGCAGGCGGCGCCTGGATCTGTTGTCGTGACGTCGATCTCGACCGGCAACGGCGGCACATGCAGCCAGACGATCACCTATGGCTACCCGGGCAATGGCGGCCAGCCGCAGGTCAAGGTCAGCGGCACCGGCAATGCGTGCGGTGCCCCCGGATCAGCCAGCCCGGTTGGCGTGATGTCCATGCCGCAGCCGGTCGCTCCCGCACCGGTCGCGCCGCGGCATGAGCGGCTGTGGACGATCGGCTATCCGCCGCATCAGGTGACCACGGGTACACCACCGCGCACCTGACGCCGCTTTCGTCATGAGTTGGTGATGTCGGCTGCGCGCCCGCTCGCGCGCCCTTGCCATTGAGATGCCGGCCCTCGAGCTTGGGTGGCGAAGGCGAGGACGGGCGGAAATGAGCGCAACCATTTCTTACGATGCCTTGCGCGATGTTCTGCAGGGGCACGTCGCGCGTGGCTATACATCGGGTGCCGTGGCACTGATCGGTCACGGGGAAGATAGCCACGTCGTGACGGTTGGCGCCCATTCGTTGGGCGGGACGGATCCGATGCGCCGCGACACGATCTTCCGCGTCGCCTCGATGACCAAGCCGATTACCGCGACGGCAGCGATGATGCTGATCGAGGACGGCAGGCTTCGCCTGGATGAACCGGTAGATCGCCTGCTGCCGGAACTCGCAAACCGGCGCGTACTGAAGCGCATCGATGGTCCGCTAGACGACACGGAACCAGCCGAGCGAGCGATCACCATTGAAGACCTGCTGACGTTCCGGCTTGGGCTTGGACTCATTCTGGCGCCGTCAGGGACCTACCCCATTCAGCGAGCGATTGCCGAGCTTGGGATCGTAGGGTTTGGACCGCCGGATCCTAGCTCGCCGCATGATCCCGACGAATGGCTGCAGCGACTGGCCACGCTGCCGCTCATGGCCCAGCCAGGCGAACAGTGGCTCTACACCACTGGCTCGAATGTCCTTGGCGTGCTGATCGCCAGGGCATCACGTCAGTCGCTGCCGGCGTTCTTGCAGGAGCGCATTTTCGCCCCGCTGGGCATGGTGGACACGGCGTTCCACGTGCCGCCCGAGAAGCTCGACCGGCTGCCCACCGGCTACCGCCCGATGGCAGGATCGCTGGAAGCCTATGACGAGCCAGCGCGGAGCGGCTGGTGCACGCCACCAGCCTTTCCTGCCGGAGATGCCGGCCTGGTCTCAACGGTCGACGATTTCTTTGCCTTCTCGCGGTTTCTGTTGCGGCGCGGCCGCACCGGCAATCGCCAGCTCCTGTCTGAGGCTTCCGTCGCAGCCATGACGAAGGACCATCTGACCCCGGCGCAGCGTGCCGGTGGACAGATCATCCTCGGACCCGATCGTGGTTGGGGCTATGGCATGGCCGTCGTACTCGGCACGACCGCCGACGGCATTCCGGCTGGCACCTATGGTTGGAGCGGCGGCCTTGGAACCACCTGGGTGGCCGATCCGCGCTCTGACCTGACCGCCATCCTGATGACGCAGACCAGTGTTCACCAGCCCCGATCCGCCCGCAGGTGCACAAGGACTTCTGGCGCGTCGTGTTTCGTCCGGCGGATGCGTAAATCCTAAACCTGCCGCTCCACGATCAACTGCTTGATTGCACCGATCGCCTTCGCCGGGTTCAGCCCCTTCGGACACGTATCGGTGCAGTTCATGATCGTGTGGCAGCGATACAGTTTGAACGGGTCCTCCAGCGCATCCAGCCGCTCGCCGGTGTACTCGTCACGTAAATCGGCAATCCAGCGATACGCCTGCAACAGCACCGCTGGCCCGAGGTAACGGTCGCCGTTCCACCAGTAGCTCGGACATGCGGTGGAGCAGCAGAAGCACAGGATGCATTCCCACAGTCCATCCAGCTTCGCGCGTTCTTCGCGGCTTTGCAGCCGCTCGCCATCGGGCGGCGCCGGGCTGTCGGCCTGAAGCCACGGCTCAATGCTCTGTAGCTGCGCGTAGACCTGCGACAGGTCGGGCACCAGGTCCTTCACCACCGGCATGTGCGGCAACGGCGAGATGCGCACCGCGTCCTTCACCTCGTCGATCGGCTTCAGACAGGCGAGCGTGTTGCCGCCATCGATATTCATCGCGCACGACCCGCAGATGCCTTCGCGACAGGAGCGGCGGAATGTCAGCGTCGGATCGACCTCGTTCTTGATCTTGATCAGCGCGTCCAACACCATCGGACCGCACGCATCGAGGTCTATCTCGTAAGTATCGGTGCGCGGATTCTGCCCGTCGTCGGGGTTCCAGCGATAGATGCGGAATTCCCGAATATGCTTTGCACCGGCGGGCGCCTTGTAGGTCTTGCCGCGGCCGATGCGGCTGTTGGCAGGAAGGGCAAAGTTGGCCATCAATATACCCGCTGCTTCGGCGGTATCACCGCCACCTCGTTGGTCAGCGTCTGCAGCTTCACCGGCCGGTACGCCAGCCGCGTCGCGCCGTTCTCGTCGCACCAGGCGAGCGTGTGCTTCATCCACTCCGCATCGTCACGCTCAGGGTAGTCATCGTGCGCATGCGCGCCACGACTTTCGTGTCGAGCCTCCGCCCCGACCATGGTGGTCATCGCGTTGCC
>CAVZNH010000036.1:0-28246 GCA_963776505.1 uncultured Alphaproteobacteria bacterium | reverse complement strand
GAGGAAACGATGCGTAGCCGTCGGCTGCCCCGAGCCTCGCTTGCCGCGACGATGCTGCTCGCCACATTGGGTGGCTGTAACTCAACGCAGTACAAGAACGCGAGCCACCCCAACTATGGGGACGCAGATTACAAGAGCGACCTCGCTCAGTGCCGCAAGCAGAGCTCCAAGGTCGTCGCGGTCTCGGGCTATGATGACAGGTCCGAGATCCAGGTGGACGAAACAAAGGCGCGATCCTGCATGACAGAACGAGGCTGGCAGGCCGTCAGTCGATAAACAAGAAGGGCACAACGATGTCGTCATCACTTGCTATAATTGTCGGCTTCGCTGCCGCCACACTCGCGGTCCCAGCTCAGGCGCAGCTTCTGACCCACCGCGATCTTTCCTACACGATCGCCCGCACCATCGCCGAGACGGCGATCGAAAGCTGCGGCGCCAAGAGCTATGCCGTATCGGCCGTGGTCGTCGATCGCGCCGGTGAGATCATCGTGGCAATGCGCGCCGACAACGCCGGCCCACACACGATGGAGAACGCGCGCCGCAAGGCCTACACCGCACTGAGCTTTCGCACGGCGACCTCCGAGTACGCGAAGCGCTACGCTGACAACAACCCGGTTGTCCGCCAGCAGGTGACACTGCCCAGCGTCATCGCGATCCCCGGTGGCCTGCCCGTGAAGGTGGGCAGCGATGTGATCGGTGGCGTCGGCGTGTCGGGCTCGCCCGGCGTGGACGAGCCGTGTGTCCAGGCCGGCCTCGACAAGGTCGCGGACCAGCTCAAGTAAGCGGCACCGGTTTCCAGCGGAAGCCACATCGCCTAAGGTTGTACCGTCCAGTGCAAGGGGGAGGACGACGATGATCATCGAAATGCGCACCTACACGCTACAGCCTGGCACGCTGGCCGAGGTGGAGAAGCGCTTCGGCGAGTCGCTGCCGAACCGGGAGAAGCACTCGAAGCTGGCAGCATTCTGGCACACCGAGGTCGGGCCGCTGAACCAGATCATCCATGTCTGGGCCTATGACAGCTTCGAGCATCGCACCGCGGTGCGTACAGCCGGGTTGAAGGAAGCGAACTGGCCGCCGCCGATCCGGGAATTTATCACCAATCAGCAGAGCGAGGTGTTCGTTCCGGCGCCGTTCTCGCCACCGCTCGAGCCGCGCCAGGTCGGACCGCTGTTCGAAATCCGCCAGTACACGCTGACACCCGGTTCAATTCCCGGCCTGATCGAGCGCTGGTCGGAGAAGATCGAGGGACGGCAAAAGTTCTCGCCGCTGGTCGCCGGCATGTATTCGGAGTTCGGCGCGCTGAACAAGTGGGTGCACATCTGGGCCTACAAGGACGCCAACGAGCGCACGTCGGTACGCGCCGCCGCCGCCGCGACCGGTCAGTGGCCCGCTCGCAACCCGCCCGGCGTCGTCGTGAAGCAGGAGAATGCCTTCGTGATGCCGGCGTCGTTCTCGCCGATCAGGTGACGAACGTCTGACCGCCGGGTGATCCGCTGCTACCTTTGCGTCTCGATCGGCGCGCAGTTGGTTCGACCTGAGGCAACACAGTCCTGAAGCTGTGCTGCCTGGTCGAGCCGATGCACGATGAACAGTACAGCGACAACCGCTGCGACGATTACCGCCAGCCCGACCAACGCGCGATGCGGGTTCGACTCCTGTGGTCCTCGCTCGCTCACGATCTGTCCCTCAATGATCGACCGACAACACTTCCTCTGTCTCGGCCCATTCGTTGACCAACGTATAGCCAATGCCCAGCAGCACCGGGCCAAGGAAGATCCCGAGCAGGCCAAATGCGAGCGCGCCGCCCAACACGCCGAGTACCGTCAGAAGGAAGGGAAGCTGCGCACCGCGGGCGATGAACCACGGCCGGATCACGGAATCGGCACCTGAGACAGCCACGACGCCATAGACCGCCAGGAAGATCCCCCAGCCAAGATGGCCACTGCTCATCAACCACAGTGCACCGGGGATCCATACGACCGGCGCACCGATCGGCAGCACTGCCAGGAAGCCCGCTACGGCACCCAACAGCACCGGCCGCGGGACGCCCGACAACCAGAGCCCGAACGCTGTCAGCATGCCTTGCACGATCGCAGTCAGCAGGATGCCGCACACCACTCCCCGCACCGTGGCGCCGGTGACATCGATCAGCCGCTGCGCACGCGCGCCAGCAATCCGCATCAGGATAACGCGAAGCCGCGCCGCGATCGGCTCGCCATACAGGTAGAAGAAGAACGCGATGAACAGCGCAAGCACGAACAGCAGCACGCCGTTGGCCAAGCCCAGCAGCAGGCTCAACCCGCCTTCCAGCACGATGCCGAAGTACGGGCGGAGTGCCTCCACCATCACGGTGATATCGGCGGCCCAGCGGTTCCACAGATCGCCCAGCGTCTGACCGACCAAGGGGATCTCGAACACCCATTCCGGCGAACCGGGCAGGCCGGCGCGCAGCGCGTCCTCAATGACACCACGCAGGTGGTTGACGTCGTTGGCGCCCCCGGGAGCGGCCAGCGCCAACGGCAACACCAGCACCACGGCGGTCAATGCCACCATCACGCCGGCGGCCGCACCGCGGCGCAGCCGCATCTGCTGGTGCAGCCAATCGCACACCGGCCACGTGGTGAAGACCAGGATCGCGGCCCACAGCAACGACGAGAAGAACGGATAAAGCACCAGCACACAGCCGACGCCGATCCCGCCGAGCAGCAATGCCATCAGCACGCGTTCCGCGGTCATGCGCTGGTCAATCCCCCCGCCCGCTTGTAGCCTCCCGCCGCATTTCCGGGGAGGGTCCGCGATGCCACGCCTGGCTGCCAACCTATCCATGATGTTCAACGAGGTGCCGTTCATCGACCGTTTCGCCGCCGCCCGCAAAGCCGGCTTCGACGGCGTGGAGTTTCTGTTCCCCTACGAGCACCCAATGGCGGAATTACGCAAGCGGCTGGATGGTGAAGGCCTGACCCAGGCGCTGTTCAACATGCCGCCGGGCGACTGGGCAAAGGGCGAGCGCGGCCTGGCCAGCCTGCCGGGTCGCCAGTCGCAGTTCCACGACGGCGTGAAGCAGGCCCTCGACTATGCCGGCGCGCTGGGCTGCAAGCTGGTGCACTGCATGGCGGGGATCGTGCCGGCAGGCGTGTCGCAGGTTACCGCGGCCAGCGTCTACGCGGCGAACCTTGCCTGGGCGGCTGAGCAGCGCAACAAAAGCAGGCGTGATGCTGGTGATTGAGCCGATCAATCACCGCGACATGCCAGGATACTTTCTGAATACCGAGGCGCAGGGCGCGGCCGTCGTCGAGGCCATCGGACGCGATCGGCTCGGCCTGCAATTCGACGTCTATCATTGCCAGACGACCGAAGGCGACATCACCAAGCGCATGGAACAGTTCATGCCGGTGATCGCGCACATGCAGATCGCCGACGTCCCGGCGCGCAACGAGCCGGGAACCGGGGAGATCGGCTGGCGCTTCGTGTTCCGACGGATGGATGAACTCGGATATCGCGGCTGGGTGGGATGCGAATACCGCCCGGCCGGCGATACCGTCGCCGGCCTGAAATGGCGCCAGGAATTCGGAGTTTAGGGAGACACACCAACCATGAAGATCGGATTCATCGGCCTCGGCATCATGGGCCGCCCCATGGCGCTCAATCTGCACAACGCGCAGCACTCGCTGATCGTGCCTGAACGTGCCTCGCTGGCTGACGACATCCGCGCTGTCGCCGAGGTCGTGCCGGACGCCAAGGCGGTCGCCGAGAAGTCCGAGGTCGTGATCCTGATGGTGCCGGACACCCCCGACGTGGAGAATGTGCTGTTCGCCTCGAACGGTGTCGCCGCCGGCCTCTCCCACGGCAAGCTGCTGATCGACATGTCCTCGATCAGCCCGATCGAGACCAAGGCCTTTGCCAAGAAGATCAACGCTCTCGGCTGCGACTACCTGGATGCGCCGGTATCGGGCGGCGAGGTGGGCGCCAAGCAGGCCACACTGACCATCATGGTCGGCGGCCCCGAGGCCGCATTCGCCCGCGCCAAGCCGCTGTTCGATGTGATGGGCAAGAATATCACCCATGTCGGTGCGGAGACCGGCGCCGGCCAGACCTGCAAGGTGGCCAACCAGATCATCGTCGCGCTGAATATCCAGGCTTGCGCGGAAGCTCTTGTTTTCGCTGCAAAGGCAGGCGCAGACCCGGCCAAGGTGCGGCAGGCGCTGATGGGTGGCTTCGCCTCTTCGCGCATCCTGGAGGTGCACGCTGAACGTATGCTGAACGGCAGCTTCAATCCCGGCTTCCGCATCCGGCTGCACCAGAAGGACCTCAATCTGGCGCTGTCGGCGGCGAAGGAGCTCAGCCTCTCCTTGCCCAATACGGCGACCGCGCAGCAAATGTTTTCGTCCTGTGCGGCACACGGCGGGGCGGATCTGGACCATTCGGCGCTGATCCTGGCGATCGAGGGACTGGCCGACTTTTCTGTTCGCGGACGGAAATGATCCGCTGATACCGGGCGGCGACGAGTCGCAGTATTTAGTCAGGGGTTGAAATCGCGAACGGGCATGTCTTAAGCTTTCTCGCCCGCGTCGATTCTTGGATTCGACCGATACACGCTCGGATTGCGGGCATTAGGCCAAGGGGAAGGCCGGATGTCCATGCGTTTTACCGAGATCGGGCAGCAGTTGCGGGCGTATCGCCTGGAGTCGGGGCTGCGCGCCGAGGAGATCGCCGCGCGTCTCGGCGTGTCCCGTGCCGCGCTCTACCGCTACGAAAAAGGCGAGGTGATCAAGCTCGACACGATCAAGCGGCTGGCGGAACTGCTGAAGATCTCGCCGCTATCGCTGCTGGGCATCGGCGTCGAGTATTACAACCGCCCGATCGGCTACTTCGAGCGCATCCGTCAGTTCGAGGAGACGGCCGACCAGATCCTGCAGCTCTTCGGGCCGATCTGCTACCTGACCACCTCGGACGCCTACGACAACGCGCTCGCCGAGGCGTTCGACGAAGCGGCCGACCAGGTGACCGCGGAACGCACGGCGATGCGCTCGATGGCCGAGCAGGTGCTGGGCATTCTGACCGCGCGCAAACGGATGTATGCGATGCGGCGGCCCGGGATCATCGCGATGGTGTCGCTATCTTCGGTGCAGCGGCTGCTGGAGACCGGTGTGACAGCCAGCATGCAGGTCTCCGACCGGGTGCGCCGCATCGGCCGCGATGTGGCGGTGACCGAGGTCGAGAACATGGCCGCGCTGATGGAGGCGGAGCCGATGGGGCTGCAGTTCGGCCTGCTGACCGCGGCAGAGCCGACCTCGGCGTTCAAGATCCTGCGCGCCCGCGATCGGGTCAGCCTGGCGATCAACCCATTCCGGCCGGACTCGCATCCCTCCTCCCACACGGGCGTTGCGATGATCACCGGCGCCGATGAGGCGATCGCCGCCCATCAGCGTGTGGCGGAATCGAGCTGGCGCGAGGCGCTGAAGGGTGCGGCCGGAGCCAGCCGCCTGCGTCAGCTCGTGGCAACGGCGGTGCCCGCCTGACCCCAGGGGTGGGCGCTGCGGCGCCGCATCTCTATGTTGGCCGCATGGCGCCGCGCAGCTTTCCCCGCCTTCCCACTCACCCCGACGTGCAGGTCAGCTCCGAGCAGCGCGTCTGGAGCGGGCGCTTCCCGCTCGACGTGGTGCGTTTCCGGCACCGCCGCTTCGACGGCACCATGTCCGGCGAGCGCACCTGGGAGGTGTGGCGGCGCGGCCGTGCCGCGGCGGTGCTGCCATATGATCCGGAGGCAGACGTCGTGGTGCTGATCGACCAGTTCCGCCTCCCAGCGCTGGTCGCCGGCCTCGACCCGGTATTGGTCGAGCTTCCCGCCGGCCTCTGCGACGATGGCGAGACACCAGAGACGACGGCGCGGCGCGAGACGATGGAGGAGATGGGGCTCGCGGTAGGCCCGATGCGGCGGATCGGTGGCTTCCTGCTGACGCCGGGTGGCGCGGACGAGTTGTGCGAACTCTATGTCGGTCGCGTGCAGGCGCCGCGGGCCGGTGGCGACGGCATCGCCGGCCACGCCGGCATGGCAAGCGAGCACGAGGACATCCGCGTGCGCATCTGGCCCGCGGAGCGCGCGATCGCGGCGGCGCTAAACGGGCGCCTGACCAATTCGGTGACAATGATCGGTCTGCTGTGGCTCGCGGTCCAGCGGCCCGCGCTGCAGAAGGAGTGGCTGGCGGCATGACAGAAAGACTGTTCCTCGACGACCCGCGCCTGCGGTCCGCCACCGCCACGGTGGTGGCGAGCGGACCTGACGGCATCGTGCTCGATCGCACGGTCTTCTATGCGCGCGGCGGCGGCCAGCCCGGCGACATTGGCGTGCTGCGATGGGACGGCGGCGAGACCGCGATCGCCGACACCGTGAAAGGGGAAGGAGAGACGATCCTGCATCTTCCCGCGCCCGGTGCAGCGCTGCCCTCGGTCGGCGCGACGGTGGAAGGCGAGATCGACTGGGACCGGCGCTACCGGCTGATGCGCATGCACACCGCGATGCATCTGCTGTGCAGCCTGATCAAGGGCGCGGCGGTGACCGGCGGCTCGGTCGGCGCGGACCGCTCGCGCTTGGATTTCGACCTGCCCAACCCGCCACCCAAAGAGCAGATCGAGGCCGGCCTGAACGCGCTGATCGAAGCGGACCATCCGGTGCGTATCGAATGGGTGGACGAAGCGGTGCTGGACACCAATCCCGACTTGGTGCGCACGATGTCGGTGGCGCCGCCGCGCGGCACCGGCCGGCTGCGGCTGATGCAAGTCGGCGAGGCCGACGCGCTGGTGGACCTTCAGCCCTGTGGCGGCACGCACGTCGCGCGCACCGGCGAGATCGGCCGCATCGCGGTGTTGAAGATCGAAAACAAGGGCCGCCAGAACCGCCGCATCATCATTGCTCCCGCGGGGTAGAACTCACGAGCCTCCCCGCAGCATTTCTGCAATGCCGCTGCTCAGGCGGCCCTGCCGACGGCGCAGAAGCACGACACTGACACCGGCAGATCGGCACGCGCGGCGGCGAACTCCACGCGCTGGCGGATCAACGCGGCCTCTGCGGTCTCGCCGCGCCGCTCGAGGCAGTCGAGCAGCCCGCGCAGCGCCCAAAGATTGTCCGGATGGATCTGCGCGCGGGGCAGCGTGCCGCCGAGGCCGAGATCCTCGCGATACACCGACCTCGGCTTCCGCTGCGCGGCCCTGCTCCAGCAGCAGCGCCCCGAGCGCGTGGCGGACCGGCTGCATCCAGCCCCAAGGCTCGTCGTAGGGCAGTGCATCCTCCAGCGCGATCGCGGCGCGAAGATGGGCGAAAGCCGCGTCATGCTCGCCGCGGCGGTAGGCGATCTCGCCCGTCAGCATTTCCTCGGCGATCGCCAGCAACTGCACGCACTTCACGTTGTGGATCTGCCGCGATTCGGGCACCCGCTTCGCGGCCTCGCGGAACAGCGCCTGCTCGATCTCCGCCGCCGGCACGTCGCCCAGTGCGGCATGTGCGACGCCCTTGGCGTAGTGCATCATCGCCACGGTATTGCAGTAGAGCTCGCGGTCCGCCGGTAGATCCTGCGCGATGATCTCGCGCCATTTGCCGAAGCGGATGAGCACGTGCTGCCGGATGGAAACGTAGCTCTCAAAGAAATCGGCCATGGGCGGCGAGGGAATGCGCAGCATCGCCTCGGGCATGGTCTCGATCAGCTCGTCGGCGGCGGCGATGGCGGGCGCGTACTGGCCGAGGAACATCGCCCCGTAGGCGGCGAAGTGGTAATTGTGCACGCGGTAGCCGGAGTAAAAATTCATCGGCCCGGCGCGGTCGTAGAACTTGCGGTCCGCGATGATCGCCTTCTGGTTCCAGTGCATCGCGTCGCGGTAGTGACCGCATTGGATGTCGATGTGGGTGGGCATGTGCACCAGGTGGCCCATATCGGGGCTCACCTCGCGCAGCCGGTCGCCGGTGACCAGCGCCGCCTCGGGGTGCGGCGACATCTCCATCAGGTGGACGTGGAGGTGCAGCAGGCCGGGATGGTCCATCGCGCCGGGCAGATCGCGGAAAGCGGATTCGAGCACCTCGCGCGCCTCGAGCGTGCCGGCGCCGGCCGCGGGCTCGCCGCTACGCGGGTCCCACATCTGCCAGGGCGTACGGTTGAGGATCGCTTCCGCGAAGATGTGGCGTACTTCGAGGTCGCCGGGATGCGCCCGGTGCGCGAGGCGCATGGCGTCGGCGATAGGCGTCGTTCCAGGCGCGCTGGTCGTCGATGGTGTCGCGCTGCGGATAGCGGGCGGGCAGCGCCTCGATCAGCGCACGTTCCGGCGCGGTGACGCCGCCGACCAACGCAAGGGCTGCACGGGTCGCGTCATAGGCGCGGGCGAGTGCCGCGGCCTTGCCGGCGGGATCCATCAGTTCCCAGGGGAAGTTGTAGTTGGGCCCGGCCGCATATGCGACGCCCCAATGGGCCATGGCGCAGTTCGGGTCGGCCTCCAGCGCCTTCTCGAAGCAGGCGACAGCCTCCTCGTGGTGGTAGCCGAAGCACCAGTTGAGGCCGCGGTCGAACCAGCGCTGGGCGTCCGCCGAGGTGGTGGTCACCTTCCGGGAGTAGGGGCCGAGTTCATAGGGATAGTCCATGTCGCCTTCTCCGCTTGTGTGCCAGGGTGTGCGCCCGCAGGGTGAGGATCCCAGTGATGATGTCGCTCCGTTCCGCCGATTTCCAGCAATTCCTTACTTTGGCCGAAGCAGCGATCAGCGACAGTCCCAATGCCAAAGGACCCGTGCGCGTGGCTGCCGAACGGATGTTCACGGCTCTGCAGGCGCCGTCCGCACAAGCCGGACGGTCGGGATCATCGCGATTGCCAGTGTGCCGGCATCTTGAGGTGGCGCTGGAGGATGTGCGCCGCCAACCAGGCCCTATCGGCGCCTTGGCCGGCGCATTCGCGGCAATCGAACCACAGCTGAACTGGCAGGTCAGAGCCGGCGCTGAGACCCACGGAGAGCAGTTCCTGAACAACCACGCCAATGCGACAATCGCCGGATCGGAGGGGCTTGAGATACGCAGCGATGTTCGGATAGGCGTGAGTCTTCTGGCTCCGCAAACGCGATATCCTGACCACCGTCATCCGCCCGAGGAAATATACGTGGTGCTTTCGGAAGGACAATGGCGCCAGGGGAGTGACCAATGGCACGAGCCCGGCATCGGTGGCCTTGTGTACAATCCTCCGAACATCGTGCATGCGATGCGCTCGGAGGAACGGCCGCTGCTGGCACTTTGGTTCCTTTGGACAGGGCCGAACAATTCCTGAACATGGGCAGACGGGGCGGCGCCGGTTGCGGAAGCTACCGAAACGCGTACAAATCCTGATCTCGGTTCGCCCCAAATCTCGGTCACCTCGCTTCAGGGAAAGCAAGCATGGTCGCCCTTAATTCAATTACGCATGAAACCAGGACAGATGCGACAGTGGATTTTGACGCGATCATTGTCGGCGCCGGCGTTTCCGGCCTCTACCAGCTCTACAGGCTGCGCGAACTCGGTCTGAAGGTGCGGGTGTTCGAGACCGGCACCAATGTCGGCGGCACCTGGTACTGGAACCGCTACCCCGGCGCGCGCTTCGATTCCGAAAGCTGGACCTACGGCTACTCGTTTTCCGAGGAGCTGCTGCAGGAATGGAATTGGGCCGAACACTTCGCGTCACAGCCCGAGACCGAACGCTATCTCAACTACGTCGCGGACAAGTTCGACCTGCGCCGCGACATCCAATGCAAGAGCCGCGTGATCTCCGCGCACTACCAGGAGGCGACTTGCACGTGGGACGTCACGCTGGAGGATGGCAGGCGCTATTGCACACGTCTGCTGATTACCGCCATCGGCGTGCTCTCTGCGCCGACCATGCCGCGCATCGCAGGCATCGAGACATTCGAAGGCCAGTCGTGCCACACCGCGCACTGGCCCAAGGAGCCGGTGAACTTCGCGGGCAAGCGCGTCGCGGTGATCGGCACCGGCGCGACCGCCGTGCAGACCATCCAGACCATCGCCAAGGAAGTCGGCCACCTGACCGTGTTCCAGCGCACCCCAAACTGGTGCGCTCCACTCCACAACGCCAGAATCACCGACGAGGAGATGCACCAGATACGGGCCCGCTATCCCGAGATCTTCGCGCGCTGCCACGAGACACCCGGCTGTTTCATCCATAGCCCCGATCCGCGTTCTGCCCTCGAGGTAACACCAGAGGAGCGCGAGGCCTTCTTCGAGAAGCTCTACAGCGAGCCCGGCTTCGGCATTTGGCAAGCCAACTTCCGCGACATCCTGGTGGATCGCGAGGCCAACGCGCTGATCTCGGATTTCGTCGCGCGCAAAATCCGCCAGCGGGTCAAGGACCCGGCCGTGGCCGACAGATTGATCCCGAAGAACCATGGCTTCGGCACCCGACGCCTGCCGCTCGAGACCCACTATTACGAGGTCTACAATCAGCCCAACGTCAGGCTGGTAGACATAAACGAGACGCCGATCGAACGCATCACGCCGGCCGGCATCAAGACCAGCGATGCCGAGTACGGATTCGACCTCATCATCTACGCGACCGGCTTCGACGCGATCACAGGTAGTTTCGACCGTATCGATATCAGGGGCGTCGACGGACGCCGGCTCAAGGACGAGTGGAAAGCCGGGCCGCAAACCTATCTCGGCGTCCTGGTCGAAGGCTTCCCAAACATGCTGATGGTGATGGGCCCGCATGCCGGGCTCGGCAACTTCCCGCGCGCCGCCGAATACAGCGTCGAGTGGGTCACTGGTCTCGTTCGCCATGCGCGCGACCACGGCCTGACGCGGATCGAGGCCACTCCGGCGGGGACCGCGCAATGGACCGACCATGTCAAGGCCATGGGCCAAGGGCTGCTGGCCAACGAAGTCGACTCATGGATGACCGGCATCAATCGCAACGTCGAGGGTAAGCAGACCCGCAAGATCATGCGTTACAGCGGTGGCTACCCCGCCTATCGCGAGCACTGCGATGCGGTCGCCGCCGATGGTTACCGCGAGCTCGCCCTGGGCTAGGCACGATTTCCGACTGCCAACGCTCGGAGAATAAATACAGCCAGGCCACAGAGCAAACTGCAGCTGGCCGTGTTGGTCGGATGGGCGGGGCTGTGACAGGGTGTCCCTGTCTTCGGCAAGCTTCCCTGCGAATTCGCAACGATACAGGAGAGGATTTATGATACGGATAAATATCGGGGCCGTGTGCGGTCTCGCCCTTGCAGTGATGCTGGCAAGCGTCGGCATCGCTCGCGCGCAGAATGAGCTGAAAAGCCCCACCATGGACGCGATCAAGAAGCGCGACCAGCTCGTCTGCGGCGTCGACACCGGCATTCCCGGCTATGCCTTCCAGGATTCGAAAGGCGAATGGCATGGGGTTGGATGTTGCCTATTGCCGCGCCATCGCCGACGCCCTGCTCGGTTCGCCGACCAAGGTCAAATTCATCGGTCTCACATCGAAAGTCCGTTTCTCCGTCCTGCAGTCGGGCGAGATCGACGTGCTGATCCGCGACTCCGAGGTGACCTTCGTCCGCAACACGCAGCTTGGCCTCGATGAGCCGTCATTCAACTTCTACACCGCGCAAACCTTCATGGTACGCAAAAGTCTCAACGTGGCTCATGCCAAGGACCTGAACGGCGCCACGATCTGCCTGCTGACCGGCACCACGCTCGAGACCAACATCGCTGACTACAACCGGGCGAACAACATCAAGATCAACACGCTGCTGTTCGACAAGCCGGAGGAGGCTTTCGCCGCCGCCGACGCCGGACGCTGCGACGGCTACACCGACGACGGCGGATCGGTCGCAGCCGCGCGCTCCACCATGAAGAAGCCTGACGACTGGATGTTCATCCCCGAGACGATCGGCGGACTGCAACCGCTCGGCCCGTTCACCCGGCTGGGCGACCAGGGTTGGTCGCGGCTGGTGAAGTGGGTGCAGAATGCGATGATCGAAGGCGAGCTGCTCGGCGTCACCCAGGCCAATGTCGACCAGATCAAGCAATCGACCAAGGATCCGGAAGCGCGGCGCTATCTGGGTCTGGAAGGCGACTTCGGCAAGCTGCTCGGCGTCGACAATGACTGGGCCTATCGCATCGCCAAGGATATCGGCAATTACGGCGAGGTGTACGAAGCCTACTTCGGCGAGAAAGGGCTGGGGCTGCCGCGTGGCATGAACAATGTCTACCTGAAGGGCGGCCTGTTCATGACGGCGAGCTGGAAGTGATCGGCTGACGTGGTCAGGCGACCGTCACGGCACGCACGTGCCGCGCAATGGCTGTTGCTCGCCGGCGTGGTGGCGGTCGCCTGGTTCCTTGGTTCAATAGCCGCCGGGACTTCGGCACGACGGCATGGCGCGCTGGGCTTCGGCTTCCTCGCTGACCCGACGAATTTCGATATCCCGTTCCGTCTGATACCGTGGGCCGTCGGCGACACCTATGCACGCGCCCTGTTGGTGTGTGTGTTGAACACGCTGCTCGCCGCGGCCATCAGTATCGTCGCTGCCACGCTGCTCGGCTTGCTGGTCGGTATCATGCGGCTGTCGACCAACTGGCTGGTGCGCAACATCGCGCTCGGATTCATCGAGCTGGTTCGCAACACGCCGCAGCTTGTGCAGATCATCTTCTGGTACGTGGCGGTACTTCAGACTTTGCCCGGGCCACGGCAAAGCATCCTGCTGCCCGGAGGAGCGTTGCTGAATGTCCGCGGCCTGTATTTGCCAAGTTTCGTCGCCGACGATCGCGCGGCAACGTTATGGCCGCTTGCGCTGGCTCTGTTGCTTGCCATACCGTTTGTATGGCGCGTGCCCTGGCGTGGCTTTCCAGTGGGGGCGAGATCGCTCCTGCTGATGCCGCTGGCGATCCTGCTGTTCGTCATTGGCATCGATCATATCGAACTGCCCGCGTTGCGCGGCTTCAATATCGCGGGCGGCGTCCAGGTGGTGCCGGAGCTGGTGGCACTGTGTGCGGGCCTCTCGATCTATGGCGCCGCCTTCATCGCCGAGATCGTGCGCGCCGCCATCCTGTCGGTGCACAAGGGCCAACGCGAAGCAGCACTGAGCCTGGGGCTGCGGCCGCGCCAGGTGCTGTCGAAGATCATCCTGCCACAGGCGTTGCGCGTTGTGGTGCCGCCGATCACCAGCCAATACCTCAACATCATCAAGTCGACCTCGCTCGGCGCGGCGGTAGCATATCCCGAACTGTACGAGATCTTCGCCGGCACCGCGATGATGCAGTCGAACCGCGAAATCGAGTTCGATCGCCCTGCTGATGGGAGTGTTCCTTTCCATCAACCTCATCGTCTCGGCATTCATGAACTGGTACAATCGCCGCGTCGCGCTGGTGGGACGATGAGCGACATTGTCGCCGGACATCGCCAGCCGACGCAGGGTGGTCTGTTGCCGCGACACACCGGCGGGCGGCTGCCGAACGCCATCGACTGGGTGCGACGCAACCTGTTCAGCTCGGTCTTCAACAGCATTCTGACGGGCATCGTCCTGTTGCTGGCGTGGCTCATTCTGCCGCCGCTGTTCCGTTGGGCCGTGACGCATGCCACGATCTCGGGGATGACGCGCGCGGCGTGTACCGGTGATGGCGCCTGCTGGACCTTCATCCGCGTGCGCTTCCCGCGTTTCCTCTATGGAAGTTATCCGACCGATCAGATCTGGCGCGTCGATGTCGCGTTCGCCCTGCTGGTGGCGTTTTGCACGCCGGTACTGCGGGAGGGCGTGCGGCATCGTTGGGTCTGGGTGTTGTTGCTGCTCATCGTGTTCCCTGCGACTCGCGGCGGTGTTGCTGTGGGGCGGAGTGCTCGGACTGGCCTACGTCGACACCTCGCTGTGGGGCGGGCTGATGCTCGACGTCATCGCATCGTTCGTCACCGTGGCGGCGTCCTTGCCGCTCGGGATCCTGCTGGCGTTCGGCCGGCGCTCGCAGTTGCCGGTCGTGCGGATCCTATCGGTCGGCTACATCGAGGTGTGGCGCGGCGTCCCGCTGTTGACCGTGCTGTTCATGTCGACCGTGGTGGTACCCCTGTTCCTGCCCGAAGGCTTTTTGCCCGATCGGCTGCTGCGCGCCATCGCGGCGCTGGTGCTGTTCAATGCCGCCTACATGGCGGAGGTGGTGCGCGGCGGTCTGCAAGGCGTGCCGTCCGGCCAAGAGGAAGCCGCCGCTTCGCTCGGGCTGCGCTGGTGGCATGCGCAGGCCTTCATCGTGTTGCCGCAGGCGCTGCGCATCATCGTGCCCGGCATCATCAACACCGTCGTCGACCTGTTCAAGGACACCACGCTCTTGACGATCATCGGCCTGTTTGACCTGCTGGGCACGGTCGAGCAGGCACTGAAGGATCCGGCCTGGCTCGGTTTCGCGACCGAGGGCTATGTTTTCTCCGCCGTCGTGTTCTTCCTCTGCTGCTACGCGATGTCGGCTTACGGTCGCAACATGGAGCGCCGGCTTGCCAAGGGCCAGTGACCTCATGAATTGATCAACTCGACCCGGCGCGGACCGCCCTCGCCCCGCCGAGTTGTCACCCCTCCGTCCCCTGCCCTACCCTGCTCGCTGTAATCTGCAAGCAGAGGCCCGCGATGGACTTCGACCTCTTTGTCATCGGCGGCGGCTCCGCCGGCGTCCGTTGCGCACGGATCGCCGCTGGCCATGGCGCACGCGTCGGCGTCGCCGAGGAGCGCTTCTGGGGCGGCACCTGCGTCAATGTCGGCTGCGTGCCGAAGAAGCTGCTGGTGCAGGCTGGCGAATACGGCGCCTGGGCGGAGGATGCCGCCGGCTTCGGCTGGACCATCAAGAAGGGCCCGCATGACTGGGCGAAGCTGATCGCGGCGAAGGACCGCGAGATCGGCCGGCTCAACGGCATCTACAAGCGGCTGCTCGACAATGCCGGCGCCACCATCTTCGAGGCGCGTGCCACCTTCGTCGATCCGCATACGCTTGATGTCGGCGGCAAGCGTGTCACGGCCGAACGCATCGTGATCGCGACCGGCGGATATCCGGTGCGACTGCCGATTCCCGGTGCTGAACTCGGTATCATCTCCGACGATGCGTTCTTCCTGCCGCATATGCCGAAGCGCGTGGCGATCATCGGCTCGGGCTACATCGCGGTGGAATTCGCCGGCATCTTCGCCGGTCTCGGCGCGCACGTGGACCTGGTGTATCGCCAGCCGTTGCCGCTGCGCGGCTTCGACATGGACCTGCGCGAATCACTGGCTGAGGCGCTTGGCGCGCAGGGCATCGCGCTGCACCCAGGTTCCCGGCCGCAGAAGATCGCAACGCACGGCGACGAACGCGTGCTGACCTTCGGCGAGGGACACGAGCTGCGCACCGACCTCGTCTTCTTCGCCACCGGTCGCGCGCCAGCGACGACAGGACTCGGCCTCGACAAGATCGGCATAACGCTGAATGACGCCGGCGCCGTCGTGGTCGACCAGCACCTGCGCACCAGCCAGCACCACATCTACGCGATGGGCGATGTCACCGACCGGCTTAACCTGACGCCCGTCGCGATCGCCGAAGGCCATGCGTTGGCGGATAGTCTGTTCGGCAGAAACCCACGCGCCATCTCGCTGCGCAACGTGCCCACGGCGGTGTTCTCCACGCCGCCGATCGCTACCTGCGGTCTGACCGAGGAGCAGGCCGCGGAGCACGGCCCGGTCGATGTCTATGTCAGCAAGTTCACGCCGATGCGCCATACGCTATCTGGCCGCGCGCGCAGAAGCACATTGAAGCTGCTGGTCGATCAGGTGAGCCAGAAGGTCGTCGGAGCGCACATGCTGGGCGAGGACGCGCCGGAGATCATGCAAGGCTTGGCGATCGCCATCGTGATGGGCGCCACCAAGGCAGACTTCGACCGCACCATCGGCATCCATCCGACAGCGGCGGAAGAATTTGTCACACTGCGCACGCGCACGCGGGTAGCCGGAGTGGCGAAGGCAGCGGAATGATCGCGTTCTCCCGCCCGTTCGTGCTCCCTGTCGGAAGCCGCGCCAAATCGCACCCAGGCGATCGGCGCGGCAACCGCCAGCCAGTCTCTAAGGCTGCTTTTTCTTCTCCGCCTGATCCTTGTTGATCAGGTGAGCCTGCTCGCCCTGCTGACCCTCGCGTTCCGCCATCTCGGTATGCGCTTGCTTGTCGGCCTGTGGGACGGCATCCTCGGACTTCATCTGATCCTTTGCCATCTTATGCTCCCTCCTGAGGAACACACTGAACGTCAGCGCCGACGGTCAGTTCCAAGTCATGGCAAATCGTGGAACTCCTCGCTACAGAAGGCGGATTGCACGATGGCAATGTTCGACCATCCGCGTCTGGTCGCCTGACATGGCCGAATTCGTCGGCAAGCGCATCGTCATCACCGGCGGAGCCGGCGGCATCGGCGTCGAGACCGCCCGCGCGATGCTCGATCATGGCGCGCATGTTGTGCTGGTCGATATCGATGACGATCGCCTTGCGAAGGCCCGCGAGACCCTGGGCACCGCGCGCATCGCGACGTGGCGGTCGGCGATCGACACGCCAGCCGCATGTGCCGCGGCACTCGATTCCGCTGGCGCACCGGTCGCGGCGCTGATCCATCTGGCCGGGGTGTTCGAACGCGATCCATTCGAGGCGAACGATCACAGCGTATGGGACCGCGCGATCGCGGTGAATCTGACCAGTGCCTACGATCTCGCGGTAGCCTTCGCCACGCGTTACGACAGCCGCGACGGCCCTGCTCGGATGGTGCTGACCAGCTCTGTCGCCTATCGCCGTGGCAGCGCGGATTATCCGCCGTATGCCGCCGCCAAGGCGGGCCTGGTCGGACTGACGCGTTCCCTTGCGCGGAGACTGGCACCCGATGTGCTGGTGAACGCTGTTGCTCCCGGACTGATCGACACGTCTATGGCAGCGCCCACCATTGCCGAACGCGGCGAGGCGTACAAGAACGAGATCCCGTTGAAGCGGTATGGCCATCCGGCGGAGGTGGCATCCGTGATCCGTTTCCTCTGTTCGCGGGATTCGTCATACGTGAATGGACAGACGATCACCGTTGACGGTGGCATTACCAACGCGTGAAGGCGTGTCATCAGCCCTGATATGCGATCCGATGGTAGCCGCGGGCATAGTAGATCAGGCCCTCGTGCACCGTGCCGACCTCCACCGCCTCCACCGAGCAGATGAACACGTCGTGCGTGCCGACCTCGACGATCTGCTCGATGCGGCAGTCGAACGCGACCAGCGCGCCGTCCAGCACCGGCGCGCCGGTCAGCAGCGTGTGCCAGGTGGCGCCGTCGAAGCGGGCCTCCATCGTGTGATCGGTCATGCCCGCGAACACCGGCGACAGCTCCTCATGCGCGCTGGCCAGCGTGTTCACGCACAGCACCGCGTTCGCCTTCATCGCCGGATATGAGTCATTGGTGCGGTTGGCGCAGACCAGCAACGTCGGCGGCGTGTCGGTGACGCTGCACACGGCCGAGGCGGTGAAGCCGGCGCGGCCACCCGGACCGTCAGTGGTGATCACGTTCACCGCGGCGCCGAGACGCGCCATCGCCTCGCGGTAGGCCTGCTTTTCCACTGCCACGGTCTGCTCCATCCCTGGCTATCCGCCAACTATGGCGCTATCGCGCCGCAGAGGACAGGGGCGGCGCAATGTCCTCCAAGGCGCGCCGCTCCGCCGGCACCGCGAGAAATGCGGCGACCACCGCGGCGACCACCATCAGTCCGCCACCGAGCAGATAGCCCCACAGGATCGATACGCGTTCGCCGGTGTCGATCAGCGCGCCGAACAGCGCCGGACCGGCGACGCCGCCCACGCCGGTGCCGAACGCGTAGAACAGCGCGATGGCGATCGCGCGCATCTCCAGCGGGAAGCTCTCGCCGACCGTCAGATAGGCGGAGCTTGCCGCGGCGGAGGCGACGAAGAAGATCGCCGTCCACGCCAGCGTCTGCTGCACCGCGTCCAGCACGCCGAGCACGAACAGCCAGCCGGTCAGCGCCATCAGGATGCCGGAGAGCGCGTAGGTCAACGTGATCATCAGCCGTCGACCAAGCGTATCGAACAGTCGGCCCAGCACCAGCGGCCCCAGGAAATTGCCCGCCGCGAACGGCAGCATGAACCAGCCGATGTTGCCGGACGTGATCCCGTAGAACTGCTTGAGGATCAGCGCATAGGTGAAGAACACCGCATTGTAGCAGAACGCCTGCGCCGCCATCAGCACGATGCCGAGCATCGCGCGGCGGCGGTAGTCGGTGAACAGCGCGCGCGTCGCCGGGCCGAACCATTCGTGCACGTCGGTGCGCAGCAGCAGCGTCTGGTAGGGCACCGGCGGCAACGGGCGCCCGGTCTCCCGCTCCACGCGCTGCTCGATCTCCGCCACCACGCGCTCGGCTTCCTCCGGATCGCCGTGGGTCATCAGCCAGCGCGGGCTTTCCGGCAGGAAGCGGCGCAGCAGCAGCACGATCAAGCCCAGCACGCCGCCGATGATGAAGGCGAAGCGCCAGCCGTATTCGGCCGGCATCACCGCCGGATCCAGCACCACCAGCGCGCCGATTGCTCCGACAGCAGCGCCGAGCCAGAAGCTGCCGTTCACCACCAGGTCGGTGAAGCCGCGGCGGCGCGCCGGGATCAGTTCCTGGATCGTGGCGTTCACCGCGGCATACTCGCCGCCGATGCCGGCGCCGGTCAGCATGCGGAAAACGGCGAACGACCAGAAGTTCCACGACAGGCCGCAGGCGATCGTGGCGGTCAGGTAGACCAGCACGGTGATGCTGAACAGCTTCTTGCGCCCAAGCCGATCGGTCAGCCAGCCGAAGAACAGCGCGCCGACCACCGCGCCGATCAGATAGGCGCTGGCGGCGAGGCCCACCTGCTCGCGCGGTGAGATGCAGCACCGGGCTTTCGGTGAGCGCACCGGACAGCGAGCCGACGATGGTGACTTCCAGCCCATCGAGCACCCACGCGATGCCGAGCGCGATGATCACCAGCCAGTGAAACCGGCTCCAGGGCAGGCGGTCGAGCCGCGCCGGCACATCGGTCGCGAACACCGCATCGGGTGGGATATCGGGCCGCAGTTCATCCGGCATGTCGCTCGATCCGTCTCCCTGGCATACTGCTCCGGCAATCACGGGGAGACCGAACATGGACGACTTCGCCGCCGAGATTGAGGCAACGATTGCGCGATGGCACGGCATCGCGGCGCCGAACGATCCGGCGCGGCGCATGGCGGCCGACCTGATCTCGACCATCCGCGCCTTCGAGGCGCTGCGCGGCACGCTGGTGTTCGAGGACGAACCCTCCAGCTTCGAGGCCGCGCTGCACGAGGCGAAGGAGTGAGTGCCATGACCGATCTGGCGGATCTCTCGCTGGTCGAGGCGGCCGAGGCGGTGCGCAACGGCGACGCCACCTCGATGGAGCTGCTGGACGCCTGCTGGCGCAACATGGAGGCGGCAAACCCCAAGCTGAACGCGACGATCTGGCTGGATCGCGAGGGCGCCGAGACGGCGGCGCGCGCGGCGGATCGTGCGGTGCGCGAGAAGGCGTGGCTCGGCCCGCTGCACGGCGTGCCGATGATGCACAAGGACATGTACTACCAGGCCGGCAAGCTCAGCACCTGCGGCTCGGCGCATCCGCAAGGACTGGCGCCCCGCGATCACCGCCACCGTGATCGAGAAGCTGAGCGCGGCCGGCGCCTACACGTTCGGCGGCCTCAACATGGCGGAGTTCGCGCAGAACCCGACCGGTCACAATCGCGCGTTCGGCGACTGCCACAATCCGTGGAACCCGCCCTACATCACCGGCGGTTCGTCATCCGGCTCCGGCGTGTCGGTGGCGGCGCGGTTCAACTACATGGCGCTGGGCTCCGATACCGGCGGCTCGATCCGCCTGCCGGCGGCGGCGTGCGGCGTCACCGGCATCAAGCCGACGCAGACCCGCGTGTCGCGCTACGGCGTGATGCCGCTGTCGTTCAGCGCCGACAATGTCGGGCCGCTGACGCGCACCGCGCGCGACTGCGCCCGCGTCATGACGCTGATCGCCGGCCGCGACCCGCGCGATCCGACCAGTTCGCACGAGCCGGTGCCGGACTATGAGGCGGCGCTCGACGGCGACATCCGCGGGCTGCGCATCGGCCTGCCATCCACCTGGTTCCTCGATGACGTCGATCCGCCGGTGCTGGAGGCGATGGAACACGCGGTGGCGGTGCTGGTGGAGCGCGGCGCCACGGTGCAGCCGATCGCGCTGCCGCTGATGGACGCGGTCACCACCTATGGCAGCATCGTCTCGCGCGTCGAGGCGGCGACGATCCATGCGCAATGGATGCGCGAGCGGGCCGGGGAGTACGGCATCCATATCAGCGGCCGGATGTATGGCGGCTACGCGCATCCCGGCGACCTATTACGTCGAGGCGCTGAGCCGGCGCGGCCCGATCCTGAAGGCGTTCGCCAAGGAGGTGTTCGCGAAGGTCGATGTGCTGATCTCGCCGACCATCCGCACCTGCCTGCCGACGCTGGCCGAGACCGACATCGACCACGGCCCGCCGGGCACCGAGGTGAAGTTCATGGCGGTGTCGTCCAACACGCGGCCATTCAACTATCTCGGCCTGCCGGCGGTCAGCGTGAACTGCGGCTTCGATCCGAACGGCTGTCCGATCGGCCTGCAGATCGCCGCGCGGCCGTTCGCCGAGGCGCGCGTGCTGAAGGTGGCGGACGCCTATCAGCGCGACACCGACTTCCACACGCGCCGTCCGCCAGTGCTGGACGCGGCGGACGCCAGCGGCGTCATCGTCGCATGAAGCCGAAGGTCGCGTTCATCGGCACCGGCGGCACGATCGCCTCGCTCGGCGCCGGGCCGCTCGATCTGCAGAACTACGGCGCCACCGGCAATGTGATGCACGCCGACGAGATCATCGCGCGCTGGCCGGAGACCGCGCTGGTCGCCGACGTGCTGCCCGTGCGTTACCGCAACATCCCCAGCACCGCGATCGATTTCGCCGACTGGAAGGCGCTGGTGCTGCTGTGCGAGCAGCTTGTCGCGGAGCACCCCGACCTCGCCGGCATCGTCATCGGCCACGGCACCGCGACGCTGGAGGAGACCGCCTACTTCCTCAACCTGACGCTGAAGGTGGCTGTGCCGGTGGTGCTGGTCGGCGCGCAGCGGCCATCGAGCGCGCTGTCCACCGATGCCGGCCTCAACCTGGTGAACGCGATCCGCGTCGCGGCGAGCCCGGAGGCGCGCGGCATGGGCGTGCTGGTGGTGCTGAACGACGAGATCCAGGCGGCGCGCGACGTGACGAAAACCGCCACGCTGCGGCTGCAGACGTTCCGCTCGCGGATTTCGGCGTGCTCGGCCATGCCGATGGCGACGCGATCGCGTTCTATCGCCGGCCGCTGCGCCGCTGCTATCCGGATACCGAGTTCGACATCCGCGTCGCTGGATGCGCTGCCGCGTGTCGATATCGCCTATGCCTATGCCGGCGGCGACGGCACCGAGGTGCGCGCGTTCATCGCCGCCGGCGCCAAGGGATCGTCTCGGCCGGCTTCGCGCCGGGCTTCGCGCCGCCAGGCGACTTCGAGGCGCTGAAGGAGGCGGTCGCGCAAGGCGTCGTGGTCGTGCAATCGCACCCGTGCCGGCAGCGGCCGCACATTCCGCGGCACACGGCTCGCCAATGCCGGCTTCCTGATCGCCGACAACCTGATCCCGCAGAAGGCGCGCATCCTGCTGGCGCTGGCATTGACCGTCACCACGCGATCCGGAGCAGCATCGCGCAGATGTTCCGGACCTACTGAGGAGGCCACCCGATGATCCATCATGTGTCGATTTCGGCGCACGATCCGAAGCATGTCGCCGATGTGCTGGCCGAGCTGATGGACGGCCGCGCGTATCCATTTCCCGGCGGTGTCGCCAACTCGTTCATGGCGGTGAGCGGCGACGAGCACGGCTCGATGATCGAGGTCTATCCCGAGAACGTCACGCTGGTGCCGGGCACGGACGACAAGCAGGTGCATGCGGCGCACGACGCGAACGCCGGGCTATGCACCGTTCCATCTGCTGCTGTCGGTGCCGATCGATCGCGCCACGGTCGAGCGGATCGGCGAACGCGAGGGCTGGCGCACCCAGTATTTCGGCCGCGGCGCGCCGGGTCAGCCGCCGGTGTTCCATGTCATCGAGTTCTGGGTGGAGAACCGCCTGATGGTCGAGGTCGCCACGCCGGACATGGTGGCCGAATACACGCGACTGATCCGCTACGACGCGCTGGACGCGCATTTCGGCGGCCGCGCCGCGGCGTAGATTCGCACGGCGCACCAGGGGTGCCTCGCTCCGAGGATGCACGCCCAATACCGCCCGCTCTGTCCCTGTACCTTGACCTGACGCGATTTACTGCCGCGCTCCTGGTCGTTCTGGTCATGCGTGGCTGGTCCGCTTCCAACCCACCCGCTTCACTGGCCCGGTCCGGCGGCTGTGATCGTGTTCTTCGTGCTGTCGGGGTTCGTGATTGCGTATGTGACCGATGGACATGACCGCACGCTGGCGGACTTCACGCTTAATCGGCTCTCGCGGCTATGGTCGGTCGCGCTGCCGGCCCTCGTCTTTGGCGTGATCCTGTTCCATGTCGCCGGCCGTTCGGTGTCTCGCCGGAACCCGCCGATGGCGGCACGTGGCTGCGCACTGGCGTGAACGTAGTGTTCATTGGACAGGCTTGGTTTCTCAACGTGGCGCCGCCGTTGAACGGTCCGTTCTGGTCTCTGAACTATGAGGCCTGGTTTTATGCGATCTTCGGCGCCTGGGTGTATCTGCGGCGCCCCGCCAGAGCCCCGGTTGCGGTTGCGCTGGCCATCCTTGCGGGCCCGAAGATCCTGCTGCTGATGCCGTGCTGGCTGCTCGGGGCACTGGTCTATTGGAACATCGGACGCTGGAGCCTGTCCGAAAAGGCCGCCACCGTCTTGTGGGTATGCAGCCTTGTCTTGGCAATTCTTCTGGTCAAAAGCGCCATCGGCACCACACTGCATGACGCATTCCAGGCTCGCTGGCCGCGGACGGCCGGGCGACTCGCATTCTCCGGTTACCCGCTCACTGACTACGCCCTGGCCGTGCTGGTGGCCCTGAACTTTTATGCCGCCGCACACGCGCATCGTCTGGTGGGCCTCCTGCTGCCGCTCGGCAAACCGATACGGCTGCTCGCCTCATTCACCCTGACAATCTACCTGTTCCACCTGCCATTGCTCATTCTGTACTGGGACGTGATGCACGCTCCCCCTTGGTTCTGCGCGGTGGCACTTTCGGCTTCCATCGTCGGCCTCGGTTATCTGACAGAGCATCGGCGCCGAGACCTGCGCGCGGCGCTTGCGTTCGTTGCGCACAGATTTTCGGTACGGCCCCGCTCCGTGCCTGTAACCGTGACGCAACGGTCTGAGGCACGCTGAAACGAAAAGGGCCGGCACAAGTGCCGGCCCTTTCGCTCACGCTCCCCGGGGAAGAACTAGCTGTTGCCCCCCTGGTTGGCGTTGGGCGCGAAAAGCCAGGTGCCTCGGCTCGACTGGGTGGCATAGGCCTGCACCGCCGGGCTATTCTGCGCCGTCGCAACCGACGGGGCATTCTGGACGATTGCCTGGGCCACGACGCCAGGTACCTCGGTGAACTGGGTATTGGCGACAGTGCCCTCACCCTCACCGGCAATCGCTGAACCGATGCTGGCAACTCAATGCCGCGATGGCTGCGCGCAGCATGATCTTCATGGTCTCTCTCCTCAAAACGCCCCATCAAGGGAGCTAGTCTTCTGTTGCATCGCACCATTTGCGATGGCGAGGAGATAGGCTTCTTGCCGCGGCGGGATAATCTGGCTTCCTGGCATATGATTTATGCGCACGGCGAAGCCGAAGGTGTGACCAAGGTCATAGACTGGTGGATTTCGACCGAGCTGCCTCGCCCACTACCGAACGGGAACGACGCCCTCGGGCCAATCTCCGCTCGACGCAATCCCCTGTAGCCAGGTGCGCACACCGGCCGCGTCGACGAAGGCGTCTTGCACGCGGAGCCCTACGCCTCCCATCGCCTCTGCTGCGGCGATGGCGTCCTAGTCGGTCACATCGTCGCCAACAAACACCGGCAGGCGGCTGAGAAATGGCGGCCGATCCATCAGCCCCTTCAACGCCTTGCCCTTGTCGGCGCCGCGCGGCCGAACCTCCCACAGCATATGAGCGGGCAGCAGCTCAAATTCCGAGGAACCAGCCAGCAGACGCTCAAGAACTTCGCGAAGCGGCTGTCCCGCGGCGGGCGCCCCCCGATAGTGCATCGCAAAACCGCGCGCCTTGTGCTCCAGCAGCACGCCGGGATGCAGCTCGGCCAGACGCTCCGCCTCGACAAGCCAGCCGCCCGGCGGTGAGGGTAGTGGCGAGCGTTCAATCGCTTGGCCGGGCCGGTGGCGGATCGCACCGCCATGTTCTCCTGCCACAGCGAATACTGCATCACCAAGCAGCGCATCGACCGTCTCGACCGGACGCCCGGTTATGACCGCAACGGCGCCGCCCACCAGCCGCCGCAAGGCGCGCAATAGCCCGGTAATCCCGCTGGCACCACCACGGCATCCGGCCGCGGCGCGAGGTCCAACAGGGTTCCATCCAGGTCGAGCAGCAAAGCCGCCCGAGCGAATGACCGCAGGAGCTCGCCCATCAACTACGTTTTGCAGCTCACGACGCACACATCGTAGACCGGATGCTCCAGCATCGATAGCGACGGGTCGTTTGCCAGCATCCAGCCGCCGGAATCCGGGCGCGTCGGCGTGGCTGTCGGTGATCGTCAGATAGGCCGCGAAGTCCTGCGGCTGATCGGGCGGATGCGTGTCGCAGGCCTGAACCTGGATATTGAGCGAGCCGAACCGTCCCTTCCTGACCGACCTTCACGGTCAGCACCGCACTCTGCGCATTCACCTTGTCGAGCACCTGCAACTGGGCACTGCCCTGCGGCACCCACCTCAGTTGCATGGGCTTTCGGTGCGCTGGGCGGCGCCTCCTGCACCGCCGCCGGCACCTGATCCGCGGGCGGCTGCGTCACGGCCGGCGTTTGCTGTTGTTGCATCGAGGGTGGCAGCAACGGGGTGGCGGTAATTGGCGCCATCGGCTGCGCCAGTGCAGGCATGGTGAGGATCGCGAGTATAACAGTCGTCAGGGCACCGCCCTGGAAAACGTCAGAAATTAGAGCTCTCTCCGGCGTCATCGACCGGCACGCTTTGGCAATTCCAGAGCACGTCGACCATGCCGGCCAGGACCCGACGCATCGTCTGTTCGTCCACGCCCATCAGGACGGCGTCTTCAAACGCGTCCTGCAGCGCCTGCGCCAGTTCGGCGTGGTTCTCGGCGAGCATTCGCAGCTTTTCGCGGCAGGAAACCGGTGCTCCGTCGGATTGCGGCCAGACACCTGGGAGGCGGCGGAATCATGGCTTTCTGTGCTCCAGGCTGGGTCTCGCCACCCTTCGGCGCATTGGTCATGCTGAAGATGAATTTCCCAGCAGGTCCTCGAGGCTGATCGACCCCTGGGTAATGGTGATGGTCTGCCCTGGCTGCAATATGGTCCCATCGCCGCCAGGCTGTAGCGACAGGTTTTTCCCGCCCAGCAGGCTCTCGCTTGAGATGATCGCGGCGCTGTCCTTCGGCAACTTGATGTCGTCACGCACGACAGCGACACCACCGCCTGAAAGCTCTGCGGATCGATCCGTTCCTGCTCGACACTGCCGACCTTGACGCCGGCCATCCGCACATCGGCGCCCACACCGAGGCCGTCAATGTGGTCGAACTTCGCGTAGAGGGTATAGCCGGAGGTCGTCGTGCGTCCGGAGTGGGCGACTGCGTAGGCTAGAAAGCCGGCCGCCACCAGCAGGACCACCGCTCCAGTCAACACCTCGGCGACGCTGCGACGATGCACCTGTCCAGGCCTCAGTTGTCCGGGGTCCAGGCTTCGTAATCCCCGGTGGCGCGTTGCCTCGCGCCCCCCGGTAGTCGTGACCCGGGGGACGATAGCCGGCGGGCGTTCCGGTCGCGTTCGGCAGATGCGGCTTCTCCCACGGCCGTCGCGCCCGCTCCGCCAATGGCGCGTCCGTGGTGTAGTGCAGCCAGGCATGCCATTCCGGTGGCACCCGCGATGCCTCAGGAGCGCCAGCATACGCAACCCAACGCCGCACGCGGTAGCCGGCGCGCGGACGCCGCTCCTCATAATAGATATTGCCGTCCGCGTCGGCGCCAACGCGCCCGCCCTTCAGCAAGGTGAACAGCCAGGTACCGAGGTTCATGCCACAGGGTATACGAAGCTCGTTGAGCCGGGTCCACTCAATGGATCATCCACAGGATTTTGTGGCCCAGCGGCGCGCAAGTCGCAAAATACGCTTTCCGAGTTGCCGGGGTCCGCCTAGCATACAGGCATGAAGGCAACCCGGGCATGGCAGGGCGTTCGAATGCGTCGCGTTGCGGTGGGGGCAGATCCTGACGCCTCGCCGAGACTGGTGACATTGCCGGCCGCTTGGGATGACGCGGCGGCGGCCGCGCTGGCCGCATTGATACCTGGCGAGCAGCCGGTAATGCTGGCCACCGCCGCTGACGCCTGGATCCGCCCGATCGCCGAGAGGGCACTGCGCGCCGGGCTGGAAATGCCGCTGGCCGAGCGCTTGCACCGGCTGCTCCTGTTGCGCCATGGGTCTCCGTCCCCGCCGATCTGGCAAGGGCGTGACGGGGCGATCCCAGGCTTCGTGCTGAACCTCGCCTCGTTCCACGACGCTGACGCTGGCTTCGACGCACCCGCCTTCGTCGAGGCGATCGAGACAGCGGTGACGACCCTCACGCTGGCCGCGCCCGCGGCACCCCGGCTCGCAGTCGGTGTGACAGATCTTGCCGGCCTCCTGGCCTTGCTCGGTGTCGACTACGGTTCGGATGCTTCACTGGCGATTGCCCGCGCGCTCGCCGCCATTCTGCGTGGCCGGGCCGAGGCAGCGTCCGGTGCTCTGGCGCGCCTGTTCGGCAACGTGACGCCGGCCACGCTAGATTGGCCAGCAATACCTGACGAAACGCCATTGCCGGGGCTCGTCGACGCGGCCCTCGCTGCCCGTCAGTCGGCTACCTCCGTGAAGGGCCTGCGACACACCGCGCTGACCGAGATTGCCGAGCCTGGCCCGGCCGATGCGTTGCTTGGCGTCGAGACCGGTGGCATCGCGCCAGCATTCTCCCCGCTCGCCGCCACCGGCGGCTTAAGCCGGACCGCCCGAGCCTGGCTGGCGGCAAACGGCATCACCGCCGAGACCGCGCTTGCCGAAGCTCTCGCCGGCGGCGATCCGCTTCCCGTGGCCAGCGCCGCTGCACATGCCGCGATGCATAACGCGGTGGCGCCGTTCATCCGTTCATGCCGGCACGGCCGGAAGCCGTAGCCCACCCCGCGCATGCAGCGCGTCGGCGGGAGTTGCCTACGCGGAGGGCCGGCTACACGCAGAAGGCCGTGGTCGGCGGCCATCGCGTGTACCTGCGCACCGGCGAGTACCACGACGGTACCCTGGGCGAGGTCTTCATTGCGCTCCACAAGGAGGGCGCGGCGTTCCGCGGGTTGATGGACAACTTCGCGATCGCTGTGAGCCTGGGGCTGCAACACGGCGTGCCGCTGGAGGCTTTCGTCGAGGCGTTCACGTTCACGCGGTTCGGTCCCGCCGGTGCGGTGGAAGGCGATCCCGCGGTGGCAAATGCGACGTCGCTGCTGGACTACACGTTCCGCCATCTCGCCACGAATTATCTGGGGCGACGCGACATACCCGAAGCTGAACCGGAGGAGGCCGACACTGTCGGCAACGGCAGCCGCGACCATGCACCATTGCTGCCGCTCGAGTTGCCCGCAGGCTCACCCCGCGCGCGCAGGCGAGGATTCAAGGTGGTCTCCAGGTAGACAGTTCCGCCCATCTGTCAGCCCGTGCGCCGGATCTGCGTTACGAACTGATCCACCTGAAGGCTGAGCCGCTCGGCTTCGTGCGTGAGCCCCTCCATTCCGGTCACAACCTGAACGGCCGCACTGCCGGTCTGCTCGGCCGAATTCGTTACCGCCGCCATGCTGCTGTTGGCAATGCCGCTGCTGCGGGTGACCTCCGTGGACCTTCTGGGCGATTTGCTGGGTCGCTGTGCTCTGTTGTTCGGCTGCTTCGGCGATGGCCGAGGTGATCTCGCTGATCTGGCCGATGGTGGCGCTGATGCCCTGGATGGCATTGACGGCATCTCTGGTCGCGTTC
>CAVZNH010000035.1:0-28129 GCA_963776505.1 uncultured Alphaproteobacteria bacterium | reverse complement strand
ATCATGGAGGTTATGGATTTCCTCGCACACCCCGCCCGACCCGGCACGATGATCAGCACTGAACAGTTCGTCGGCCTGATTTGTCGGATCTATGATTACGCGCTCATGCCAGAGCGCTGGCCGATGTGTTTTGACGTTTGACCGGCCGCACTCCGTCTCTTGCAGCGATATTCCTTCCGCTCGCCTGCGGCTACCTGCTCTCCTACATATTTCGCACAATCAACGGGCCGCTGGCCGATGAACTGATCCGGCGCTTCTCGCTGGACGCCGGGTCGCTTGGCTTGCTCACCTCAATGTATTTCCTGGCGTTTGCCGTGTCCGCCATTCCGATCGGCGTAGCGCTGGATGCGTTCGGTCCCCGGTGCGTGCAGGGCTGGCTGATGAGCATCGCCGCCGTTGGCGCAATTGTATTCGCTTTGGCTCCGACCGCGTTTGTACTGATCGTCGGACGCCTGCTGATCGGACTAGGCGTCGCTGGAGGCCTGATGGCTGGACTGAAGGCGCACGCCCTATGGGTGCCGCCACGGTATCTGCCGCTCGCCAACGGCGGTTTGGTTATGTTCGGCGGTCTCGGCGCCATCGCTGCGACGCTGCCAGTCGGTGTGATCGACGCCGAATTCGGCTGGCGCGGCACTTTCGCGATCCTGGCCGCGTTTTCAACCGCGACAGCCATTGCGATCTTCGCACTGTTGCCGCGGCATTCGACCGCGATGCAGTGTCAAAATTGGCGTGACGCACCGCGCGGTTTCATTGATGCGGTGACGGACAGGCGATTTTGGCGTTTCGCTCCACTTTCCGCCGCGGTGGTCGGCACGGCCTTCGCGATCCAGGGTCTGTGGGCGGCGCGCTGGCTTGTCGATATCGAGGGCTATGGGTCCGACCAACTCCTGCATGAACTGCTGGCGATGGGTGTAGGATTGACCCTCGGCGCTTTGGTGATCGGTGTTGCGACGACATGGCTGCGCAACCGCGGTGTCGGCGAAGCGACGGTATTCAGCGGCTTCTGCATAACGTTCATCGTACTACAGGTTGTGCTGCTGCTGCACGTAACCCTGCCCGCCGGAGTGATATGGGGACTGATCGGCGGGTTTGGTGGTATGCCGGTGCTCAGCTACTCGATTCTCGACACTATGTTTCCCGCAGAACGCGTAGGGCGTGCGAATAGCGCCCTCAATGTGCTGCACCTCACGACCGCCTGGTTAGTGCAGGCTGGGATGGGAATTGTCATTGCGCACTGGCACGCGGACGCGACAGGTCACTATCCCCTCGTCGCATACCGTGTCGCATTTGTTGTGCCGCTGGTGTTGCAATTGGTAGGGCTGATCTGGTTTTTTTCACCCCGGCAATCCGGCCTCGCGAAGGTGACAGCGAAGCCGATTTCGCCTGACCGTCGCGCCGAGACCGTATGAGAAGACCGCCTTGCGCAGCGACGAGGCAACCTCGTGAGCATGACCGAGACTGCTTCGCCCGCTTCTCGCAATGACAATGTCGGCGTGACCGCGCTCCAGCGATAGCGGGAACTATGCCGGTTCCAGCGGGGCGTGCAGTCGAGTGCCTTTGCAGACGATGCCGCCGCGGTTGCCGATCTCCACGCTGCCGTAGCGCTCGGCATAGGCCGCAGGCAACGGCCGTGCGCCTGGTGCGGCAAGCCAAAGCCGCAGCAGATGGCGCTTGCGCTCCGGTTCCGGCCAGTCGTCGAAGGCGGTGCGATCGTGCAGCACCGTGTGGTTGTGCACAAACTGCATGTCGCCAGGCTGAAACTCCATGTCGAGACGCAGTTCCGCGTCCTCGGACAACGCATCGAAGCAGTCGAGTGCGGCGATGTCGTCTGCGCTCAGACGTGGCGCCTCGGGAAAGCGCTGCGACGAGCGCACATAGTGCGGCGCATAGATCGCCGAAAGCAGACCGAGATGGTCGTTGTAGATCGGCGTCTCGAACCATGGGCGCCTGCCCTCGGGCACCTCGCCGCGCCGGTCGGTCGGCATCGGCTGGAACAGCCGCCACACGAGGTCCGGGTGGCGCTGCGCCATCACGTTGTACACCGACATCGAACTGGTGAGCGACGACAGTCCGCCCGACTTCGCGGTCTTCAGGCACAGCAGCGAGACGATGTCGCACGAGTTGGTGTGGAAGTTCTGCCGCTCGGTCGTCTGGTAGATACGGACGTTGGGATCCTTGGACGACAAGCCGAGGTCGCGGACATGCCCGAGCACGTGTCCCTTCGCATTCTGCGATCGGGCGTTGCCGAAATACGTGCCGATGCCCCAATAGGCGGTGGCGCTTTCTTCGATCGGCCGGCCCTCAACGGGCAGTCCCGCGAATCAACACGAAGCCACGGCCGTTCAGCACGTCATCGCGCAGCCGATCCAGGATGGGACCGAGTGCCGGCAGCGGGAAGTCGGCCCGCGCGATCGTCGCGATATCGCGGCCAAGAACTTTCGCGGTCGCGGCCTCGATCTCGGCTATCTCGTGGGGCGACAGCCGATAGGTCCATTCATCCGGGCGTTTCGCCAGGTTCGCGCCGATCCATGCCGATGGGCCGGTGACCAAGGGGCGAAGAGTGTGCTGGTCTACGGCGCTGGACATCGTTCCTCCTGTGCCGGTGGTCTATGAAGACGCTGCTGATCGTATATCACTCGCTGACCGGTGGCACACGCCAGATGGCGGAAGCCGCGGCCCAGGGCGCGCGGAGCGAGCCTGATGTCGACGTGCGTCTGGTGGCCGCGCCAGATGCTGGTGGCGATGATGTGCTGGCGGCTGATGGGTATATCTTCGCCACGCCGGAGAACCTCGCCGCGCTGGCGGGGAAGATGAAGGACTTCTTCGATCGCAGCTACTATCCCGCGCTGGACCGTATCAACGGCCGTCCCTACGCGACGTTGATCTGCGCCGGCAGCGACGGTGAGAACGCCGCGCGGCAGATTGCGCGCATCGCGACGGGATGGCGGCTGCGTGCGATCGCTGATCCGCTGATTGTCTGTACGCATGCGCAGACGCCGGAGGCGATTCTCGCGCCGAAGAAGATTGGGGCCGAAGATCTGGAGCGTTGCGCGGAGGTTGGTGAAGCGCTCGCCGCCGGGCTGGTGGTGGGGATTTTCTGAGCGGCGCTGCAATAGACAGAGCGAGGAGCTTGGCGGCGCGGCGATCACGATGACCGAGATTGCCGCGTCGCTTCGCTCCTCGCAATGACAGGGGTTGGCGCGCCCTCAGTTCGTCAGATTGTAGAACTTCGCCGCATTGTCGCAGGTGATCTTGCGAATGTCGTCAGCCGACAGGCCCTTGAACTGCTCGTCGATATACTTCGTCGAACTCGGGCCAGATGCCGTCGGTGTGCGGGTAGTCGGAGCCCCACATCAGCGTATCGGTGGTCATCAGGTTGTTGACGTTGAGCAGCTTGGGTCCGATCGGATCGAACTGGAACGTCGCCTTGCACTGGCGCTGCCAATACTCGGACGGCTTCAGCTTCATCAGATCGCGGAAGCGGTCTTCGAACTCGAAGTCCATGCGGTCGAGCGCGTAGGGGATCCAGCCGATGCCGCTCTCGCCGAACGATACGCGCAGACGCGGATAACGCTCGAACACGCCGGCGCCCATCATCGCCGCCAGGATGTGGATCAGCCCCATCTGGAACGCCGACACGCCGGTGAACATCGCGGCGCGACGCACCTGACCCGACGTCATCTCACGCGCGCGCGGCGGCGTGGTCGGGAAGGTATGGAAATGCAGCGGCAACTGCACCTCGTCGACCGCCTTCCACAGCGGCTCCCAGCATGGATGCCACATCGGCTCCATGTCCCACGAGCACGACAGTTCCAGCCCCTTCAGGCCCATCTTGGCGCAGCGATGGATCTCCTGCACCGCCCAGTCGATGTCGCCATAGGGCAGGCAGGCGAGGCCGATGTGCCGGTCGGGGTAGACGCTGCAGAAATCCTTCAGCCAGTCGTTGTAAATACGGAACATCTCCGCTGCCGCCTCATGATCCTTCAGCTTGGAGGCGGAGCCGAGGATGCCGAAGATCACTTCGGCATCGACGCCGTCACGATCCATGTCCTTGGCGCGCAGATGCGGGTCGCTGACGCGGCGGATGTCCTTCTGGCCGTCGGCGAACAGGCCAGTCTCGGCCATGATATCTACGCGGCGATTCTGGCCGGGTACGAGTTTGGCGCCGCTCGGGCCGACGCCGTTCTTGAGACCGAAATTGGCGCCGCTCTTGGTGACCCACATCGGTCCGTCGGGACCGTCGGTCACGTATGGCATGCGGTCCTTCAACTCCTGCGATGCTTCCGATGTGAACAGGTCGGGCGGCATCCAGGGCATGTCGAGATGGCAATCAGCCGAGATTCGATTATAGCGCATTGGGTTCCCTTCCGTTGGAGCTGCTCTATTTGACGACAGCTTCCGCCTGTTGGGGACGGCTGGCAAGTTGCCAGCGGCGCCGGCGACCGTTCCGTTGCATGTGACCTGCCTCGGGCGTTCGTGATGCTTACCGGTCGCGCGCGCTGGCGTTGGACACTGAACACAAGGTCCAGCGAGAGAACTCATGAATTACATTTTTTGGTTGATTGGCGTGATCGTGGTGATTGCTGCCGTGCTCAGCTTCCTGGGCTTGCGATGACGTGAGCCTATGAAGACGAGCTACAGAATCCTCGGTATGCCTAGCGAACGACCGCTGCGCCGTTCGGTCCCGCGCAGCCCGCCCGATAGACGCCCCTGGCGCAATGGACTGTCGCTGGCGGATGGACCACCGGCTGCTTTTGCACCACTGCGGCTCCGTTGGGTCCGGCACATCCCGCTCGATAGACGCCGTTGGCGCACGTTGCGGCGCCGGCTGATAGCGGCATGGCGGACAGCAAGCCGAGTGCAACAGTTGCGGCCAGCATGGTGCGGATCATCGCGGTGACTCCCTGGCGGGACCGTCCCGCTGACGAAAGGATAGCGGAAGCGCTCTGCTTCCGCTATGTCGACGGTGGCCTATGACTATTGGATCGTTCGCTGAGGGGAGTTACTTCGGCTCCACCGGCATCCGTGCAATTCCAAGCCACGCGATCGGCACCCCCGCCTTTTCCGCCGCCTGCTCGCCCGGCAGTGACGCATCCCAGTCCATCGCCACGAACCGCCGCGCCGTCACGGAAGCCGCTGCGTCAGAGACCAGCCACAGCAGCGGCGGCACCATGATCTCCGGCTGCAGCATCCGCGCACGATCGCCTGCCTCGTCGCCCACGATCCCCGTGTTGGTCACGCCGCCCGGTACCAGCACGTTCGACGTGACGCCGGTGCCCTTCAGGTCCGCGGCCAATACCGCCATCGCTGCCTCGGCCGCCGCCTTGCTGGCGCCGTAGAGCAGATAGCCCTCGCGTACCATCGTCCCCAGGCTGGTGGTGACCGTGATCACCCGCCCAGAACCCGCCGCCAGCATGTGCGGCACCACCGCGCGCGCCATCAGGATCGGCCCGGTGGCGTTCACCGACAGGAAGCGCTGCCACTGCTCCGGCGTGATCTCCCAGAAGCGCAGCGGATTGCGTCGCTGGTCCGGCTTGATCGAGGACTGGCCGATGCCCGCGTTGTTCACCAGCACGTCGATCCGGTTGAACCGGCTCAGCACGGCGGAGACGATCGCATCGAACGCGTCCGGCCGTGCGAGGTCGGCGGGAATGGTCTGCATAGTGCCCGCCTTGTCGTGCACGGTGGCAGCCAGCGCCGCGAGACCCGCCTCATTGCGATCCACCGCAGCCACATCGACACCGGCGCCCAACAGCCCGAGCGTCATTGCGCGGCCGATGCCGCTCGCCGCGCCTGTCACGATCGCGATCTTCTTGCCGTCCGCCATGGCCATATCCTCCACACAGATTGGCCGCGACTGTCGCGCGCGATCGTCCGCCGCGCAACGCGGTCTGGTGGATGGCTAAACGTGGAGGTCGGTCGCGACGGGTCGCGCCACTACCTGCGGCAGCCAGACGCTGACCGTGGTGCCGGTACCTTCCTCGCTCTCAATCGACAACTGCCCGCGATGTCGGTTCACGATGTGCTTGACGATGGCGAGACCCAACCCGGTGCCGCCTGCCGCGCGCGAACGGCTGGTATCGACGCGGTAGAAGCGCTCGGTCAGCCGCGGCAGATGTTCGCGCGGAATGCCGCTGCCCTGATCCGCGACCGTCACAACCACGCCCGGGCGCCCCGACGACGTAGCCGCGACATCGAGACGCACCGTGCCGCCCTTGCGTCCGTATTTCACGGCGTTGTCGAGCAGGTTCTGCAGCACCTGTGTCAACTGGTCCGCATCGCCGATCACTGCCGGCAGATCGCTCGGTAGACGCAGATCGAGCGTGACGGACTGTTCCTTCAGCCGCGGCTCGAAGCCGGCGACCAGTCGCGTCACCAGCTCGTGCAGCTCGACCGTGTCGGATGGCGGCTGATGCTCGATCAGCTCGATGCGTGACAGGCTCAGCAGATCGTCGATCAGCCGGTTCATCCGCGCCGCCTGCTCGCCCATGATGCCGAGGAAGCGTTGTTGCGCGGGCGGGTCATCGGCTGCCGGCCCGCGCAGCGTCTCGATGAAGCCGATCAGCGACGCGAGCGGGGTGCGCAGCTCGTGGCTGACATTGGCCACGAAGTCGGCGCGCATGCGCTCGACAGCGCGCTCGCGCGTGCGATCGGACAGCACCACGACGGCGCGTCCGCCATCCGCGATCGGCGGGTCCATCGGTACCACTGCGGCGCGCACCTCGCGCGGCACCGGCACCGGCAACGTCACCTCGGCGGTCTGCGTCATCCCCGAGACGAACGCGCGATCGATTGCAGCGCGCAGATCAGGATGCCGCAGCACGGCCGGCATGTCGGCGCCGAACGCAGCGCGCGCCGCGGAGTTGGCGCGCCGCACGCCGCGATCCTCCGCCAGCACGATCAGCGGATCGGGCAGGCTCTCAACGACGGTACTGTCGGTGCGACGCAGCTGTTCGATCAATCCCGATCGTGCCGCGGCGCGGCGCGCCAGACGTTCGAGGTCGGCGCCGAGACGCTGCATGCCCGGCAGCACCGGCGCACTGCGCGACACGGGTTCGTCCGCGGCGATCCGACGCACGCTGTCCGCCAGCAGATCGAGATCGCGCGACCAGCGCAACGCGAGCAGCAACGCCGCGATCATCGTCGCACCGATGCCGAGTGATGCGGGGCCGATCGGCGCCCAACCCAGCGCCGCCAGAGCGATCAATGCGAGCACCGGGACTCCGGCGACGACCGCCGCAGCTCCCAGCGTGCGCATGCCTACTTGCTCGGCTCGATGCGTTGATGGCGTGCCCGCACGCCGCGCTCGATCGCTGCGGCAATCAGTGGGTCGAGCCGCAGCTCCTCGCGAACGAAGCTCAGCATCTCCAATGTCCGCTGACTTGCCACGTCGCTCGCCGCGACCACTTCGCACGCCAGCGCGTACGCCGTCTCGCGCAGCCTCGGCTGCAACGCCCCGCGCATCAGCCCTGCGGCATGCCGGAGCCCGTCATCCTCGTTCAGCAGCCTTACCGCGGCGTCCGTGACGGTGCTGAACTGTTCGGTGGTGAAGTCGTGGAATGCCGGCAGCGTCTGCACCTGCCCGGCCATCATGCCGATCTCGCGATCGGTCATGCCACCGTCCGCCGCGGCCACGAGGACCATCGTGAGAACCAGTGCCTCGGACGCATCCAGGGCGTCACGCGCGCGCATAGCGGAACTCCATACCTGCCGGAAGCGAAACTGATCGAACCATGGAGACAGTTCAAGCGGGCAGCGATTCGCCCAGGAAGGCGCACGTCTGTTTGACCGCCTCCGCCAAGCCGACGCGCCGGATCGTCACGCCGGCCGGGAACGCTGACAGCAGGCGTGATGGGCGTCTGCCGGTCGAGCAGAACGAACACGCCGCGATCGGAGGTGCGGCGGATCAATCGGCCGAACGCCTGGCGCAGGCGCAAGCGGGCAATGCGGTCGTCGAAACCCTTCGGATCGCCGTCCGAGAGGTGAACGCGCCGTTCCCTATGCAGAATGTCCGGGCGCGCCCAGGGAACCTTCTCGAACACCACCAGACGCAATGCGCGGCCGGGCACATCGACGCCGTCCCGCATCGCGTCGGTTCCGAGCAGGCAGCTCTCCTCCTCGGTGCGGAAGATGTCGACCAGGGTGGCGTTGCCCATCGCATCGACGTGCTGGGCGTAGAGCGGGATGCCGGCCGCCTCCAATTCGGGTGCGATGCGCGCATGCACGGCCTGGAGGCGGCGGATCGCGGTGAACAGGCCAAGCGCCCCGCCGCCGGCGGCGACGAACAGGGCACGATAGGCGGCGGCGAGCTGGGCGATATCGCCGCCATAAACATCGGTGACGATGAACGCGCGGGTCTGGGCGGCGTAGTCGAACGGGCTCGCGACGGCGGCACGGATCGCCGGCGACGGCAGATGCGGCGCGCCCACCCTTGCCTCGGCCGCCTCCCAGGCGGACTCGGGATCGGCATCGCCCGCGTCGCGCAGCGTGGCCGAGGTGACCAGCAGGCCCTGTGCCGGCGCCGCCAATGTGGCCGCGAAGGGGATGGTGGGGTCCAGCCAGTGGCGATGCAGGCCGACATCGATCTCCCGGCCAGCTTCCACTCGGTCCACCCGCAGGAACAGGATCTGGTCGGGACGGCGGCCTGGCTCCGGCGCAGTCTCGACCAGCGCATGCAGCATGTTCTGCCAAGCGGAGAGCGGCGCCAGCACGCGGCGATTGAGCGAACGGCCGATGGCCTCGATGCGATTGCGGGTCGTGGCGTCCATATCGTCGGCCTCTTCATCGAGGCGGCCGAGCAGACGCTCGCGCAGCGTGGCGATCGGGCCAGCAATGCGGGCCAGCGCACGGGCAAGGCGGTCGGCCGCGTCGGCGACGCCAGGGCCGAGTGGGAACACGTCGCATTCCAGCGCCCCCCAGCCGGCCTCGTCTCCCGCGGCACGCGCCTGCACCTGATGACGGATCAGGTGCAGGAAGGCCTCAGTGGGGTTGGGCCGGCCGGCGTCCAGGCCGCCCAGCTCGGGGTGGTCCGTGCCGATCCGGCTTTGCCAGCCGGGTGCAGGCAGCGCTCGTGTCGCCTGCAGTGCCGCGTCGAGGGGCGTCTCCAGCAGCGGACGGGCGGCGACCAGTTCCTCGATCCGCCGCCTCAGGCCGCGGGCACGCGATCGGCCGCCTTCGGCGCCAAGCAGCCAGCGGCGCACCTCCGCCGTCTCTAGGCCCGACAGCTCAGCGGCGAACGCGCTGTCGGCCGCGTCGAACACGTGGTGGCCTTCGTCGAACACGTAGCGGGTTGGCACGACGCTGTCGTCCAGCCCGCCCCAGGCGGCCTGGGTCATCACCAGCGCATGGTTGGCCACGACCAGCTGCGCGGTGCGTGCGCGACGGATCGTGTGCTCGACGAAGCAGCGCCGCCAGTGGGGGCAGGCGGCGTGGATGCACTCGCCGCGCCGGTCCGCCAGGCCGAGGATGGTGGCGGTGCCGAACAATTCGGCAAGCCAGCCGGGCAGATCGCCGCCCTGGATGTCGCCGTCGTCCGTCACCAGCGCCCAGCGCGCGATCAGGCCAAGCGGGATGACCGAGGCCGGCGCCCGGCCCGAGGTCGCCGGGCCCATCGCGTCTTCCAGGTTCAGCAGGCACAGGTAGTTCTCGCGGCCCTTGCGGACGACCACGCGCTTGTGGCGTTCGGATGGATCGGGAAACAGATGCGCCAGTTCGGCGTCGATCTGGCGTTGCAGGTGGCGGGTGAAGGTGCTGATCCACACCCCACCGTGGTTCCTCTCCGCCCACAGGCTGGCCGGCGCCAGATAGCCGAGCGTCTTGCCGGTTCCGGTGCCGGCCTCGGCCAACACGAGGTGCGGGTCGCCGCGGGTCTCGCGCGGGGCGAACGCCGCCGCCGCTGCACCGGCGTAGTCCGCCTGCCCCGGCCGTTGCTCCGCATGCGGGCCAAGCATGTCCGCGAGCCGCGATCGCGCCTCGGCCTCCGCCACCGGCAGCGACGAAGGCGGCGGCAGTGGCGCCGCATCCTCCCACTCAGGCAGGCGCTTCCAGACACGCAGCGCTTCGCTCGATGGCGCGGCGGTCGGGCGGCCGAGCGCAGTGGCGACGAAGGGCGCCCAGCCCCAGCCCGCCTGCCCCATGCGCGCCGCGAGCCCCGCCGCATCCCGGTTCAGCGCGACGTCGCTGCCCTGCGCCAGGCGGTGCAGCAAAGCGGCGACCAGTTCCGGCAGCAGCGCCGCCTCGGCTTCCAGGCCGCCGCGTGGCGGTTCGAAGTCGAGTGCCAGGGCGAGCCCGCGCGGGGTTGGCGCGGCAGCGCGAGCAGGCAGAGCAAAGGCGAAGAGCTCCAACAGATCGTACGCCGGCATGCTGCGCAGGCCGAGCCGGCGAAACGTGGCGGGTGCATGCACCAGGAGAGGCGGCGGCATGTCACGCAGATGGGCCGCGGCAGCCGCCACCGGCAACAGCAACAGTTCGCCGTCGGCAGTGAAGATTGCGGCGCGGCCGTGGCCGGCGACGACGGACGGCGCGTCGGGCAGAGCGATCCGAGGCATGGTCATCGAGCCGATGAGGTCACCCACGTTCCACTAGTCGCAATCGCTTGGCAGCGCCATCGCTGACACCGAAGGCAGCGGTGGCAGCATGCAACTGCCGCACAAAGTGAGTCGTCGCGATTGACCCGGCACTCGCCGGTTTCTAGCTTCCCGCGAATGTCCGCAACAGTTCGCAACAACGAAGCGGCCCCGGTGAAGATCTGGCCGTTTGAGGAAGCCGCCAAGGTCGCCCAACGTCTCGCCAGTTCCGGTAAGGCTTTCGCGCTGTTCGAGACCGGCTACGGTCCGTCTGGTCTGCCGCATATCGGCACGTTCGGCGAGGTGGCGCGAACCTCGTGGGTGCGTCACGCGTTTACTGAGCTCACTGGCCTGCCCTCGCGGCTGATCGCGTTCAGCGACGACATGGACGGGCTGCGCAAGGTGCCCGACAACGTGCCCAATCGCGACCTGCTGACACCGCATCTCGGCAAGCCACTGACCCGCATCCCCGATCCGTTCGGCTCGCATGACAGCTTCGGCGCACACAACAATGCGCGGCTGCGGGCGTTCCTGGATTCGTTCGGATTCGACTACGAATTCGCCTCGTCCACCGAATACTACGCAGCCGGCCGGTTCGATGCGGCGCTGATCCGCGTGCTGGAATGCTATGACGAGGTGATGGCGGTCATCCTGCCGACACTCGGACCCGAGCGACGCGCTACCTACTCGCCGATCCTGCCGATCCATCCGCGCTCCGGCCGCGTCATGCAGGTGCCGATGGAGCGCCGCGATCCCGCCGCCGGCACGGTGGCATGGCGCGATCCGGACAGCGGCGAGGTGTTCGAAACTTCGGTGAAAGGCGGTGGGTGCAAACTGCAATGGAAAGCTGACTGGGCGATGCGCTGGTATGCGCTCGACGTCGATTACGAGATGTCGGGCAAGGACCTGATCGATTCGGTGCGTCTTTCGGGTCGCATCTGCCGAATTCTCGGCAGCACGCCACCGGAAGGCTTCACCTATGAACTGTTTCTTGACGACCATGCGCAGAAGATAAGCAAGTCGAAGGGCAATGGCCTGTCGGTGGAGGAATGGCTGCGCTATGCGCCGCCCGAGAGCCTGTCGCAGTTCATGTTCAACGCGCCGCAGCGCGCCAAACGGTTGTATTTCGATGTGATCCCCCGTGCGGTCGATGAATACCTGGCAAACGCCGCGCGTCTCCCGACGCAGTCGCCGGCTGAGCAGAAGCTCAATCCGGCGTGGCACATTCATGCCGGACGTCTGCCGAACCATGGCGGAAGCCCGGTGTCGTTCGGGATGCTGCTGAACCTCGCGTCGGTGGTGAACGCGGAGACGCCGGCCATCCTATGGGGCTTCATCCGTCGCTACATGCCGGATGCGACTCCCGAGACCATGCCGTTCCTCGACAGGCTGGTCGATCACGCCATTGCCTACTACCGCGACTTCGTCCGGCCGGAGAAACGCTACCGCCATCCGACCGAGCTTGAACGCGCCGCACTCGCCGACCTTGCCGAGACGCTGAAGGGCCTTGACCCCGGAGCCGACGCTGAGGCGATCCAGACCGTCGTGTATGAGGTGGGCAAGCGGCATCCGTTCGGTGAACTGCGCGCCTGGTTCGGCTGCCTGTATCAGGTGCTGCTTGGCCAGCAGGAAGGCCCCCGCTTTGGCGGCTTCACCGCGTTGTACGGCATCGACGAAACCGTGGCGCTGATCGAGGCCGCGCTGTCGCGCCCGGCCGACGCCGTCTGACGACGATGTCGCCACAGCGCGCGCGCGACATCGGCAGGACCTGCCTGCTTCAGTTGCCGGCGATCATCGGCGTCCTGCTGCTGATCGGCGCGATCTACGTCGTGCAGAAGGAATTCCGCCATCTGCGGCTGCACGACATCGTCACTGCGCTGCATGAGATCCCGCTGCGTGCATTGGCGATCGGCTTCCTGTTCACCGTGCTCTCCTATGCCGTGCTGACCATCTACGATCGGCTCGGCACGATCTACGCCGGACACGCGGTATCATATGGCCGCGTCGCATTCGCTTCGTTCTGTGCCTATGCGCTGTCGCACAATCTGGGCTTTGCGGCGGTGTCCGGCGCGGCGGTGCGCTATCGCCTGTATGCGCATTGGGGGCTGACGACGTTTCAGATCGCCAAGACCGTGGCGTTCTGCAGCCTGACCTTCGCGCTCGGCGGCATGGTATTGGGCGGCACGATCCTGTTCCTCGAACCGAGATCGATCCCGTTCTTCGGTGAGCATCTGCCGCCTGCGGTGATGTACGCGGTGGGCGCGCTGCTTTGGGTCATCGTGATCGGCTACGTCACGTTGTCACGCGTACTCGGCCGCGCGCGGTTCTTTGGATATGAGATCGCCCTGCCGGGCTGGCGCATGGCGATCCTGCAGGTGGTGCTGGCGACGGTCGATGTCGCGATCACCGCGTCGATCTTCTATGCGTTGCTGCCGGCCGCGCCACAACTGACCTGGCCGATATTCCTGGGCGTCTACGTCGCATCCTACACGGCGGGGCTTGCCGCCAACCTCCCGGGCGGCATCGGCGTGTTCGACTCCGCGATCCTTCTCGGTCTGGCGCCTTACCTGAGCGCGCCGCACATCGTTGGCGCGATCGTGGTGTTCCGACTGTATTACTACGTCATCCCGCTGTTCCTTGCCGGGACCCTGTTCACGGGCAACGAGCTGTTACTGCGGGGCAGCGTGCTGTTGCGTCGCGCTGAACGGCTTGGCGCATTGGCGCGCTGGAGCGAGCCTGACTTCGCGGTCGCCAGCGCCACCGGCCTGGTCGCGCTGTGCGGCATGTTGCTGCTCTGCGTTGGCATCCTGGCGCCGCAGCCCGACTTCTCCTGGATCGATCCCGACTTTGCCGAGGTGGCCAGTCAGGCCGGTCAGTTCATCCCGTCCCTGATCGGCGCCGGTCTGGTGGTGGTCGCACTCGGCTTGTCACAGCGGGTCAATCTGGCGTGGGGTGCGACGATCTTCCTGCTGGTCCTCGGCGCGGCATTCACCGCGACCCAGGGCGAGCGGCTGTGGATCTCCGGCGTGCTGGTGGCGGTCATCATGCTGGTGGCGCCGCTGCGCCGCAGCTTCTACCGCCATGCCAGTCTGCTGAGCGGACCGCTGGACGCGGCGAGTGCGCTCTCGCTGTTCGCTCTGGTGATCGGTCTGCTCGCGCTGGCCGGCACACGCCCGCGCGTTCACCTGCTGACCAACAACGCTTGGTGGGCGGTGGTGATGTCGCACGACGTGCCGAATTCGCTGCGCCTGACTGTGGCGCTGGCGGTGGCACTGGCGCTGATCGCAAGCTGGCGCCTGCTGAGGCCAGGCAAGGTACGCTGGCTGCCGTGGGATGCCGCATCGCGACAGCGGTTAGCATTGCTCGGTGGCACTATCCCGCCGGCGAAGGCCGACGGCGTGGTGCTCGGCGAGGCGCAGCGCGCGGGCATCCCATTCCGTCGCTGTGGCCGGGTGCTGCTGGGAATTGGCGATCCGATGGGAGCCGAGGGTGACCGTGTCTCGGCGATCTGGCGTCTGCGTGATCTGGCGCAGCAGGAGGGGCTGGATCCGGCGTTCTGGCGCGCTGGCCCGGAGTTGCTGAAGGTGTATGGCGATCTGGGCCTGACCGCGGTGCCACTGGGTTCGGACGGGCTGCCGCTGGGCGAGAATGCGCCCGAGGCTCGGCAATATCTGGTGTGCGTGGCCGAGAGGGATCTGAAGACGCTGCTGCCATTACTGGCCCAACTGGCCACCAACCAGGATTTCGTGTCCGCCGCGGCATGAACCGACTCGGCTGGACCGAGGCATAATCACCGGCGCCTAACGCTAGGAATCACCATGCTTGTCGTCGCACTCACCATTGTCGCGGCACTTTCGGCGATCGCCGCATTGCTGGTCGTGCTGCGCCAGGCCGGCATGCTGCAACGCCTGCGCCTGCTGGCTGAGCAGAGCGTGGCCGGCACGCGCAGCGAGGCCGAGACCACCCGCGCTGCGTTGTCGCGCGAGCAAGGCCAGCAGCGTCAGGAGATCGGCGCGCACTTCGAAGGCGTCCGCGCGATGCTGGAGAGCAAGCTGCGCGAGTTGCGTGAGGGCAATGAGGCGAAGCTCGCGGAGATCCAGAAGACGGTCAACGAGCAGCTCCACGCGGCGGTCGAGAAGCAGATGAACGAGAGCTTCAACCGGGTGATCGATCAGTTCGCTGCTGTGCAAAAGGCGATGGGCGACGTGCAGGCGGTCACCGCGCAGATCGGCGACATCAAGCGTTTGTTCTCGAACGTGAAGACCCGCGGCGGCTGGGGCGAGACGCAGGTGCGCGCGATGCTCGACGACATCCTGCCGGCCGGCGAGTACGAGGCCAACTGCAAGGTGCGGCCGGACAGCAACGACGTGGTGGAATTCGCCGTGCGCATGCCGATGAAGGGCGCGGACCGCCCGTTGCTGCCGATCGATGCGAAGTTCCCGGTGGAGGACTACGAGCGTCTGCTGGCGGCATCCGATGCGGGCGACGCGGATGCGGAGCGTGCCGCGACGCGCATGCTGGAGCGGCGCATGCGCGACGAGGCGAGAAAGATCGCGACGAAGTACATCAATCCGCCGGTGACGGTGGAATTCGCCGTGCTGTATCTGCCGACCGACGCGCTGTATGCCGAAGTCGCGCGCATTCCGGGTCTGATCGATGAGATCGGCCGCGAGTGTCGGGTGCTGGTGATGGGGCCCTCGCTGTTTCCCGCGCTGCTGCGCACGATCCACCTCGGGTTCATCACGCTGGCGCTGGAGCAGAAGGCCGATCAGATCCGCGATCTGCTGGGCTCCACGCGCACCGAGATGCTGAAGATGGACGATGTGCTGGAGCGACTGGCGAAGCAGGCTGGCGCGTTCAGCAACACGATCGATCGCGCCCGCACACGCACCCGTGCCGTGAGCCGCAAGCTGCGCAGCGTGGAGGCGGTCGACAGCGAGCGTGCCGGACAGCTGCTTGAGCTCGATGCCGAGATGCTGGCTGAGGCGCCGGCCGAGCTGACGGAGGATTAAGACCAACTCTCACAGCAAATGACTCGCCTCCTTCGACGGTCATGCCGACGAAGGTTGGCATCCACGCCCTTGCCGGACGCATCAAGAGAAGACGTGGATGGTTGGGCCAAGCCCAACCATGACGAATGTGGTGCAACGGTCTTTCTCATTGAGCGGGTTCCGGCACCGCACTCTGGCGCCTGGCTATGCCCTGGGCGATCGTTGGATGACCGTTGTCGTTGTTGCCGCCCACCGAGAAGAAGAAGGCGGCCCCTTTGTCAACTTCGCTTTCCGCCCAGACGCGGCCTCCATGGCGCGTGATGATCCGCCTGACAATGGACAGGCCTACACCAGTCCCCACGAACTCGGATCCGTGCAGGCGCTGGAAGGCTCCGAACAGCTTGTCGGCATATCTCATGTCGAAGCCGACGCCATTGTCGCGGACGAAGTAGACCGTCACGCCGTCGCTGACTTCTGCGCCGATCGTGATGACGGCCCTGTCCCGCGGCCCGGTGTATTTGACGGCGTTGCCGAGCAGGTTCGCCCACACCTGCTGCAGCATGGCGGCATCGCCGTGCGCCGGCGGCAGTTCGCCGACCTCGAAGGCTACCGTGCGTCCGGCCGTGGCCGGTTCCAGATCCCTGATCGTTTCCCGCACCGCCGCCTGCATATCCACATCGGCTGATCTCAATTCGGTGCGGCCAACGCGGGAGAACGCCAGGATATCGTCGATCATTTGAGCCATGCGCTGCGTGCTGCCGCGCACGACGCCGATGACGCGCTTTCCCTCCGAATCAAGTTTTTCGCCGTAATCCTCCAGGAGAATGCGAGAGAAGCCGTCGATAGCGCGCAGCGGCGCACGCAGGTCGTGCGATACCGAATGGGCGAAGGCGTCCAGCTCGTTGTTGGCGTCCTCCAGGTGGGCTTGCACCTGTTTGCGCTCGGCGAGCTCGCGTCGCGCGGCCTCGTAAAGCTGCGCGCGATCGATCAGCACCGCCAACTGGCGGCCGACCGCAGCAAGCAGTGTGATCTCATCCGAGGTAAATTCTCCGACGTGCCGCCTGCCAAGTACGAACGTACCGATTGTGCGACCCTCGACGACGAGTGGAACACCAGCAACGATCCGAAAGCCTTCCGCCTCCAGCAAACCCTTTAGCCGCGGACTTCGGTAATCCTCGAAACTCACCGTCACGACCTCGCCCCTCGCCAGCGACAGGCCGGAGACGCCTTCCTCGCGCGTCATTGTACCCGCGATGCTCGCGAGATCCGATGCACAATGGAACCCAGCTACCAGCGTCAGGCTCTCCCCGTCTGGTTCCAGAAGATAAATCGAGCCTGCCTCGGCGCCGATGGCAGCCAAGGCGGCCTCAACGGCAAGCCGGAGCCGCTCCTGCAGGTCGAGGCTACGCTCTGCCGCGATGCCGATGGCATTGTAGACCGCCAGTTCGCGGTCCCGACGCACGATCTCTGCCATCATTGCGGTGCGCTCGACGAGTTGGCGCTGCGTCGTATCATACAGCTCCGCCTGGTGTATGAAACCGCCCATCTGTCGGCCAATTGCACCCAGCAGCGCGATCTCGTCGGCAGGGACTTCGCGTCTGTGTCGATCGACCAAACCCAGCAGGCCAACCAGCGTGCCCTCGGCAATGAGTGGAATGCGCCCCGAGGTCTGATAGCCATGGCGAACAAGCACGTCTCTCATCCGCGGGACCGGATGCGAGGTGACATCGCCAAATCTCAGCTCCTTATCGGCTGTGGCAGCGTCGGGAATGGCTTCAGACAGCTGCATAGTGCGGGTTACCTCGGCAAACTCCGCAGGCAAGCCGTGTTCGGCTCGCAACGTAAACGTCTCGCGGGACGCGTCGAGGAGCCAGATGACCGCCCCGTCAAATCCGAGAGCATCCTCGGCGGCACGCATCAAGGATTGCAGCCTTTCCTGCAGGCTGAACGTCTGCTCCGCTGCGTCACTGATAGCTCGAAAGACTGAGAGATCGCGGTCGCGCAGCCGCATCTCTGCCATGTGTTCACGTTCCAGGGCGGCCTTGTGCAGCAACTCCGCAGCACCGTGCAGGCGGTCCGCGACCACCTGCGCCTCCACGAGATCGAGACGCTGAACCGGCAGCGTCACGCCACGCGCCATCGCGTCGGCAAACACGGCAAGTGAAGCCACAGGTCGGGCAATGCGCCGGCTATGATGGAGTGCCAATGCCAACGCGCAGGCTGTCAGGACCCCCGCACCGGCGCCGAACTGCCAGAGTGTTCTCCACAATGGCGCGTCCAGCACCGATTTCTGAATGGCGACCGCCACTGTCCAGCCGGTCAGGCTGGATTTGACGAAGGCGCCACGAACGGCCAGCCCCTCAAGGGAACGCGATGCGTAAAAGCCCTCGTCGCGACCACGGAGTGCCTCGACAAAGTTCGCGACAACTGGTTTCCCCACGTACTCTGCCTCGCTTTGCGTACGCGCAAGGACGATATTGTTACGATCAATCAGCACCGCCAGAACGCCCGTGGGAAGGGGCTGGCTGCGAAAGATCTGCGAAACATACGCTGGCGGGAAGACCACGGCCAGCACAAACGAAACAGCGCCGTCCTCGATCACCGGGGCCACGATGGCGAGCGAGGGGGATCTCGTGATCGGCGAGGTAAACAGGTCGGCGATCGCGGTCTGCCTGGTTTCCTTGACGCGTTGGACCAATTTCTGGATTGCAGCCGACGGCGGCCAAGTTCCCTCGAACGGCAGGTTGGTGGCAAAGACGACGCGCACCGACGGGTCGAAAAGGACAACTCGCGTGTTCGGTTGGCCAGAAACTGCGGCCTTAGCGAAGCGATAGAAGCGGACCAGGTCGAGGTCGCTCGCCCTCAGCGCGGGTGCCTCACGTAGCGTCTCCACGATGGCTTGGAGCCGACGGATCTCGACATCGACAGTCCGTGCCCCCGCTAGTGTCGTCGCCTCGAGCTGCTGCAGATAGCGGCCGCGCTCCTGCAAAGCATCGCGCACGATCATGAAGACCGCCAAGGCCAGCACAGGCAGGATGGTGACGCCGGCCAGGATGGCCAAGCGGCGTACTATTGTCTGCGGCCGGCGGGTTCCACGACTGTACATGGCTGAAGGCAGATACGCTTGGGCGAGGCTAATATAATATTAACACCTTGCCTCTCATCTGTGCCCCTCGGATCTCGGAAAGGTTGGCGACGAGGTGGCGGAGATTGAAGCGATGCCTGGCTGGCACCAGAAACCGGCCATGCTCTGTTGGCAAACCACGCGAGTCAGTGCCCAAAGGTCTGTCGGCCAAGGCACAGCGTTTCTGCCACAACATGATGACAGAGGGGGTGGCGGTGTCTGATCCAAGCGGCCACATCGAAATCGTACTTGTCGAGGACAATCCAACCGACGCGGAATTGTGTCTGCGCTCGCTCAAGGGTCACAACCTGGCAAACAACATCGTCTGGTTGAGGGATGGGGCCGAAGCGCTGGACTATCTATTCTCGCGCGGCGCGTATTCCGAGCGGAAGGCTGCTGAGAAACCAACGCTGGTGATGCTTGACCTGCGCCTGCCGAAGATCGACGGGAAGGAGGTCTTGAAGCGTATCAAGGCCGATGACCGGCTGAAATCAATACCTGTGGTCGTGCTGACCTCATCCCGCGAGGACCGCGACATCAACGAATGCTATAATCTTGGCGCCAATAGCTTTGTCGTCAAACCTGTGGAGTTCGATAACTTCGCCGAGACTGTCGCCAGGCTTGGGTATTATTGGGCGGCGATCAACACATCGATTCAACTCGACTGATGCCACGGGACGGGGCGGACAGTGAGCTGGGCAAGGAGAGCCTCTCCTGTCCTTTGGTGCGCAGGAGATGAGACGTGTCTGACACAGTGGTTACCCCAGAGGATTTGCTGGCGAACGCGGAGTCGCTGCAACAATCGATCGACCAGGCCGTGCCGGAGGCGAGCAACGTGCAGTTGCCTGCGGCTCGCCGGACCCCGTCAATGCGGCCGTATTACGCGTTGTTGGCGGCGGCGATCCTGACGCCTGCTCTGCTGTTTGGCATCGTGGCGTGGCAATACCGGGAATTCATGTTGCGCAATGCGATCAGCGATGTCGAGCGGACCCTCGAGCTGTCGGTGTCCCAGGTGCACGACCTGCTGCAGATAGACCAATTGCTTGCGGAACGGGTCAACGAGTATACGCGCGGCATGACCTGGGACGAGATCCAGCATTCCGAAGCGCTCCACAACTATCTCAAGAGATTGGCTGCGGAATACCCTCAGGCAGGTGTCTTGTTCCTGATGGACGAGTCCGGCACTGGGCGAGCATCGAACCTGGTATTCCCCCAGCCGCCGGTTTCCGCGGCGGATCGCGACTATTTCAAAGCGCTGCAGGGCGGCAACGCCGGCGTCGCCCTCGGGGCCATGTCGCGGGGCAGGACCGGCGGCCAGCTCAACTTCAATCTCGCGATACGGCGTAAAGGGCCAACGGATGCCTTCGATGGAGCCATCCTCGCGAGCACACGCCAGAGTTTCTTCACGGACTTCTGGCAGGCACTCGTTCCGACACCAGGCGCGGTGTTCGGACTCTACAGCGACGATGGCAGGATCCTTGCCCGCCTCCCTCCTGCCGACCTCGCCAATTCCACACTCGAGCCGACATCGAGAATCATGCAGGAAGCGAGCCACACGGCCAGTGGAACATTTGAATCAACCTCACCGATAGACAACACCGACCGGTTCCTCGCTTTTCAACACATCGGCGACTTCAATCTGTTCGTCGCGCACGGTATAAGCCGCGCGTCGGTGCTCGACGCCTGGCGCGGGCAGGTCCTGATCATGGCGGCGTTCTTCGCTGCCGCCGCAGTCGCACTGACCGCACTGGCCTTCCTCGCATTGCGCCGCGCGCGGCAGGAGCAATATGCCGTCGCCGAGTGGGAGAGCACGGCGCGAAGCCTGCACGCCGAGGAGGCGAGGACGCTCGACCTCAACAATGATCTCCGCCAGCGTGCCAGGGATTTAATAGCTTCCAATGCGGAGCTGGAGACCTTCTCCTATTCTGTTTCGCATGATCTGCGCACACCGCTGCGGGCGATCGATGGATACTCGGCCATCCTGATCCAGGATTACACCGAGAAGCTCGATGTCGAAGGCAAGCGGCTGCTGTCTGTCGTGCGTCAGGCAACAGCCAAAATGAGTCGGCTGATCGACGACATCCTGGACTTCTCCCGCACCGGTCGCTTGCCGATGAACGTGACAACGGTGGACATGACGGCGCAGGTGCGAGGCCTGATCGAGGAAGCCGAGACGCACGTGACAAACCGCCAGCTCCGGTTCGATCTCGGGGATCTGCCGACCATCCGAGCGGACGCCTCGATGATACGACGGGTCTGGTTCAACCTGATCGACAACGCGATCAAGTTCACCGCGACGAAGCCGAACGCAGTGATCACGATAGGCGCGACGCAGGCCGAAGATGAAACAGTCTACTCGGTGGTGGACAATGGCATAGGCTTCGATCGCCAGTATCTCGGCATGTTGTTCGGTGTTGGCCACCGCCTCGTCGGCGTGGAATACGAGGGCTGCGGCGTGGGCCTGGCGATCGTGAAGCGCATCGTGGCGCGCCACAACGGCCGGGTCTGGGCGGACGGCATACCCAACGAAGGCGCGACTTTCTATTTCGCGCTCCCGGCGCAACGGGTCGCTGACTGATGCCGAGCCGTTATACCAATCCCCGCTGAGTGCGACTTATTTCGTCACCGATGCTTTCTGGCCGCTTGCAATGCAAGACGTGCATGGTGGGGCCTGGCCCCATAGGCGCTAACTTAAGTGCGCAGGCCTGCCTCCGATCGTCATGGCCGGCCTCTGCTGCCGGCTATCCACGTCTTCAACTCAACAACGACACATACAAGTCTTCCCAGTCCGGGTTGCCAGCAGCCAGGAGACGGACCTTCCAAGCGGGAGGCCAACGCTTGAGGCTGGTTTCTCGTTGGATTGCCGTGCGTATGTCCTCGTGGTGCTCGAAATACACCAACCTGGTCAGGCCATATCGGCGAACAAAGCTGCTTCCCACACCTTTTCGATGCTCCCAAACGTGGCGGACCAGGTCGCTGATGACACCGCCGTACAGAGCGCCGTTCCGCTTATTGGTCATGATGTAGACCCATCCTGCCATGCGAGGACGATCTGTGAGTGCGGCAAAGAAGACGTGGATGACCGGCACAAGGCCGGCCATGACGGTGCAGCGATTGGCCGGCGCCTTAAGTCGGCGTCTGTAGGGCCAAGCCCCACCATGACGGTGGTGGCGGACGCGGCGCGGAAGAAAGCTTATGTCTGAGCCGCTGCCATCGCGCAGTCCTCTGGCACGAACCGCGGCCATCCGTCTGCTGATCCTCGAAGATGTCCCCGAGGATGCGGAGCTCGAGCAACGAGTCCTGAATCGCGCGGGTATTGCCTTCGAGGCCTGCACAGTCGACCACCATGCCGCGTTCCTGCATGCGCTGGAGACATTCAAGCCTGATCTGATCATTGCCGATTACAATCTGCCGGACATCGATGGGCTGACCGCAATCAGGCTGGTTCGCGAGCGGAACCCGGAGCTGCCGATTCTGCTGGTCACCGGCGCGCTGGATGACGAAGCCGCTGCGGAGGTCGTCAAGGCCGGCGCATATGATTATCTGCGCAAGGATCGGATGTCGCGGCTGCCCTTGGCGGTCGAGCACGCATTGGCTACAGCCGAGACGACCAAGGCGCGCCATGCGGCCGCGCGCATGGAGGCAATCGGTGAGTTGACGGCGGGCGTCGCGCACGATTTCAACAATCTGCTGCAAGCGATCATCTCCCATCTGGAACTCGTCGATGATGTGTCCGCGGTTCCCGTGGCTGCCCGCGAGTATGTCGGCAACGCGATCCAAATCGCCGAACATGGCGCAGAGCTGATCCACAAGCTGCTGTCGTTTGCACGCAAGCACGTGATGCGGCCCAGTGAAATCCAGCCAGCCGAATTCCTGGCAGGCTTTCGCGACATGCTGTCCCACACGCTCGACCCACGCATCCGTCTCGAGACGAGCGCCGGGAAAGACCTGCCGCCAGTCTTTGTCGATGCGACGCACCTGCATACCGCGCTGCTGAACCTTGCCATCAATGCGCGCGATGCCATGCCGTCGGGTGGCGATCTACGGATCGAGGCAGGCGGCCCGGAAGGCGAGGACGCGAGCCTGGCTGTCATCCGCGTCACGGACACCGGCAACGGCATGGCTCCCGATGTACTGGCCAGGGCCTGCGAGCCGTTCTTCTCCACCAAGGGGCTCAATGGCACCGGCCTGGGCCTGTCGATGGTTCACGGTTTCGCCAAACAGTCCGGCGGTGATCTGCGGATATTCAGCGAACCAGGCCGAGGCACCTGCGTGGAACTTTGGCTGCCATTGGCGCCGTCGCGGTCCGGCGCTTCCGTACATCCCGAGATGTGATGGAGCACGGGACGATGACCAGGCGCGCTCTGCCTGCCTTGGTTGCGGTCTGTCTGCTGATCTGTCCGGTGGGCGGATCGCTGGCCGCACCTCCGCCGCAAGACAAATTCGCCGGCATGCTGGCCCGGCGCCGGAGCGCGGTCGTTCGGCATTTCAGCCTGTTCGTCGCACCTCAGGTAACTGTGGCGAGGGGTTGGCCGTCCTAGGCGCCGCCTGGTGGCGGCGACCTTGGCCGGAGCGGGCGCCATGGCCGGGACATTCGTCTACGACCGTTGGGCCGGGCAGCCGTTGGACTACGCGTACTTCTGGCACCGTGGCGGGTTCGTCGGTGGCGTCGCCACGGGCATCTGTGTGTTTGGTCTGCTCGGCTATCCGATCGACGGCGGCGCGTCGTGGCTGGCATGGGCAGCGCACCGGGTCACCATTCTCGGCAGCGGGCTGATTGGCGCCTGGGCAGCGGACCTCTGGTACCAGGCGCCGGCTCGGTAGGTCAGTGCGAATTCACTTGGCGGTGATGCGAGCCTCCAATACCCCGATCGAGGGGGATCTGATCTGCACGACATCGCCAACTTTGAGAAAACGCTCCGGTGCGAGCTGGCCGTCAGCCATCCGCGGGCTTGAGTCCGCGGCGGTGCCGGCCGCCGTGCCTCCGCTGATGATGTCACCGGGATACAGCGTCAGGTCACGCGAGAGATATTCGATGTACTCCCAGAAGGAGTACACCATGTCGCGCGTGTTGAACTGCTGCCGACGCTCGCCGTTCACCCAGGTCTCGACATCGATGTTCTCCGGGTCCAGCTCTCCGACGACGATGCAGGGACCCAGCGAGCAGGACTGATCGAAGTTCTTCGCCATGCCGAACTTGAGAGGACCATCCGGCTCTCTCGGCGCTCGAATGCTCCAGTCGCCCAGCAAGGTCACGCCCCAGACCAGATCGCGTGCGTCGGCCGCACGAACGTCCTTTGCCTGGCGGTTGAGGATGATTGCGACCTCGCCTTCGTAATCGAGCCGATCAGCCCTGCCTGGGTAAGGCACATCTTCGCCTGGAGCAGCGGTGTGCCGGTCTACTTTCCAAAAGCCCCAGATTCCGGTTTCCCTGATCTTGGCGGCAGCTTCATCGACCGACATGCGCCCTGCGCCTGGCAGCAGTCCCATTGCAGCCATTCCCGCGAGATGGTCGGCGAAATTGCCGCCGGCGCACGCGATGCGGGAACCGTTCGGGCGTGGCGCATGCAGGCGCACCTCGGAGGCCTTGTGCACCAACGTCTCGCCGTTCACTCCGAGCTGGTCATGCACGTCACCGAAGAGATGATCGACTGCAGTTTCAGCATGTCCAAGGGTACGGGCGCCACCTTCGATGAACAGCGCCAGATCGCTTGGCACCATCGCCGCAGCCAACAGCGTCGGCTGTCGCTCATCCTGGCGTTCCTTGACGAACTTGGTGAATGCGAGCGACAGATCGACGACATGTTCGCCGTGCAAGGCGCCGACACGCTTTTCGGGGCCGAAGACGACAATCTTCATGGTGTTCTCCTGCCTATCGTGGCGCGATCAGGCCATCGCGTTCCAGCACCGGATAGATGCCGCCGCCCACCATCATCGCCAGAAGCTGCTGTGGCACGGGCTGCACCTTCAGTGTTTGTCCGGTGCGTGGGTTGCGCACGCTCCAGGCATCGATGTCGAGTTCGGCCGTATCGCCCTCGTCGAACGCCGTGGATACGCCGCTGCATTCGCATGCCAGCAGGCCGTAGTTCACCGCGTTGCGGAAGAACAGGCCGTTGATCGTCTCCGCCAGCAGGAAGCCCACGCCGCAATTGCGCAGGCTGCGCGCCGCGGGGCGCGACGAGCCCATGCCGTAGTTGAAGCCGCCGACAATGGCGTCGCCCTGCTGCACCTGATCCACCCAGCCCGGGCGATTGTTCATGAACACCGCGCGGGCCTGCTGTTCCGGACTGCTGTAAAGCACCGAGCCCGGCAGCATCAGGTCGGTGTTGATGTTGTCGCCGAATTTCCAAACGCGCCCGCTTCTCATGAGACGTCTCCGTCGAAGAACTCGGCGGCGCTGGCGATCTGGCCGGCGAGTGCGGATGCAGCGACCGTGGCCGGCGAGGCCATGTAGATACGCGCGGATGGATCGCCCATGCGCCCCTTGAAGTTGCGCGTGCTGGCGGTGATGCACACTTCGTCCGAGCCGAGCACGCCCATATGGCCGCCGACGCATGCGCCGCATGTCGCCGGTGTCACGATCGCGCCGGCCTCCATCAGCGTCGCGACGTAGCCGGCGGTCATCGCCGCACGATGGATCGCCTCGGTGCTGGGGGTGACGATGAAGCGCGTGCCGGTCGCGACCTTGCGGCCTTTCACCACGCGCGCCGCCACCGCCAGATCGTCGAGCGTGCCGTTGCAGCAGGCGCCGATGAACGCCTGGTCGATGTGACGGCCCGCAACCTCGCTGATGCCGACCGAGTTGTTCACCACCGCATCTGGCAATGCGACCAGCGGCTCGATCGTGGCGAGATCGATCGTGCGGCGCTCCTTGTACACCGCATCTTCGTCCGGCATGGTCGGGGTGAACGGCTTTGGATTGCGCGCCTTCACGTAGTCGACCAGCGTGTCGTCGGGCTCGAAGATGACGAACTCGGCGGACAGTTCGGTGCCCATCGTGGTCAGCGTGCGGCGCGCGTTCAGGCTCATGCTGGCGATGCCGGGTCCGCCGTATTCGATGTTCTGATTGACGTGCGCGCCCCACTTGCCGGCGATGGTGAGGAATATGTCCTTGGCGGACACGCCGGGGCGGAGCTGCGCCGGTGAGGTCATAGCGGATCGTCTCGCCGACGCGGAACCAGGCCTTGCCGGTAGTGACCGCGTACAGCATGTCCGGGCCGCCGACGCCGCGCGCCGCGCAATTGAACGCACCGGCGCTGCAGGTGTGCGAATCGGCATTCACCAGCACAGTGCCTGGCAGCGCGTAAGCCTTGTCGGCGATGACCGCATGGCTGATGCCCTGATCGGCGCCGACATCGTGCAGGCGCTGGATGCCGAACTCACGCGCGAATGCGCGGCCGGTCTGCATGCACGCGGCTGCCTGTGCCGTCGGTGCTGGAACGAGATGATCGAAGACAATCACCACCTTGGATGGATCGGCGACCTTCAGCACCCGGCGCCAGCCTTCCGGCAGGAAGGAGAGATCGATCAGGCACGCGGTCTCGACATCTACGACGGTCACGTCGCCTGGCGACACCTTCGCCGAGCCGCTGGCCCGCGCCAGGATCTTTTCGGTAATTGTCATGCCCATGGTGTGTCTGCCTCCCAGGTGCATTGTGCCCCGCCTTGGTATTCTGTCCAGGGATCGCTAAGTTTCACTGTCTCCTGCCCGCACGGATTCGCCCGCGTGAACCTCCGCATCGCCACCTGGAACATCAACTCGCTGCGTCTGCGGCTGCCGCTGCTCAAGGAGCTGATCGCGGCGCTCGAACCCGACGTGATCTGCCTGCAGGAGACCAAGGTGCCGGACGAGTTGTTTCCGGCCGAGGCACCGGGACTGCTCGGGTTTCCGCATGCACTGTTCCGCGGCATGAAGGGCTACAACGGCGTGGCGATCCTGTCGCGGCTGCCGATCCTGCTGCACGACATTGCGCCCAACTGGTGCTCAAAGGGCGACTGCCGGCACATCGGTGTGCTGCTCGATACCAAGGGTGGCCCGATCGAACTGCATAACTTCTATGTGCCCGCCGGCGGCGACATCCCCGATCGCGCGCAGAATGTGAAGTACGGACACAAGCTCGACTTCATCGGCGAGACACGGAACTGGTTCGCCGCGCGATCCGGGTTGGCGCGCGGTGTGATCGTCGGCGACCTGAACATCGCACCGATGGAGCATGATGTCTGGAGTCACAGGCAGTTGCTTGGCGTGGTGAGCCACACGCCGCCGGAGACCGAGGGCCTGACGGCATGGCAGGACACTGGCTTCGTCGACGCCGTGCGGAGGTTCGTTCCGGCTGACCAGAAGCTCTACACGTGGTGGTCGTACCGCAACCGCGACTGGCGTGCATCCGATCGCGGACGGCGGCTGGACCATGTGTGGGTGACGCCAGACCTGGTCGGCAAGCTGAAGCGGCAGATCGTGTTGAAGGATGCACGCGACTGGCGGCAGAGCTCGGACCACGTGCCGGTGTGCGTGGAGATGCGGATGTAGTGGCTTCGCTGCGGTGATGGGGAGGCTGACATGGACAGGCTGAGAGCTCGACCCTGGGTCGCGTGGTATGGGCTGAGCGTTGTCGGCCTCCTTGTGGGACTGGTCTTTGTCCCATGGTTTGCCGGCGCTCCGCTGTGGAGTTTCATAGTGACCTTGGGCGGCACGCTTTGTCTGCTCATCGCGTTCGGATATCAGATCACCACATACGCGTTCGGAATGCTGCGCGACGGCCAGAACGGATACAGCCTCTCGCGTCTGCAGATGGTTGCCTGGACGTGGCTCATCCTCTCCGCCCTCATTGCCGTGTCGGCGGCGCGGTTGTGGCACGGCGCTGCGGGGAGGCGCTGAACATCTATATCCCGCTGAACCTGTTCATTGTGATGGGCATCGCGTTCTTCACCGGTGCCGCCTCTCCCGCATTGCTCTCTTTGAAGACCCAGTCCTCGTCCACGCCACAACAGCTCCAGACCGCTCGCCAGCGCATGGATGAAACTCAGGTGGTGGCAAATGGGCAGGTCGTCGTGCGCCAGACGACGGCGCCGCCCCAATTCGGTGATCTCGTCGAAGGGGATGATCTTGCCACGGCCGGGACAGTCGACATCAGCAAGGTGCAGCAGCTTCTCATCACGTTGCTGCTGCTGGGCGTATATTTCGTCACCCTGTGCCAGCTTTCAGGAGCATGGGACTATTTGGCATGTCGGAGTCCGATCCGCTCAGGACGGCGCTGATCGACCAAGCGCAACCTGCTGTGCGGTTATGCCAATGCCGACGCCGCCAAGGCGGCGAGTGGCAAGGCTGACGGCCATGCCCGACTTTTCCGCCAGCCTGGTAACGTTGCTGGCGGTCAGCCATGGCGGATATCTCGCCTTCAAGGCGGCGCCGCGAAGTGCCGCGGACAACAGCGGCACAACCTCGGCGG
>CAVZNH010000034.1:0-110091 GCA_963776505.1 uncultured Alphaproteobacteria bacterium | reverse complement strand
CAGCGCCCGTTTGCCGAAAGGCTGCATCAGGATCTGCCCTACACGGCAGCCGAGGTGATCTGGGCCGTCCGCGAGGAAATGGCGCGCACAGTGGAGGATGTGCTTGCACGTCGGACCCGCGCACTCCTGCTGGGTGCGCAGGCAAGCGTGCGGTGCCGGCCCCGCGAGTGGCGCGGCTCATGGCCGCCGAACTGGGCCGGGATGCGGCCTGGGAGCAGCAGACAGTGGGGCAATACCGAGAAGTCGCACGTAACTATCTGGTGTCCGGTGACGCAATCACGCGGCGCCTCAGTCCCGTATGACGCGTAATGAGTGCACGACCTCGCCTGCTATTGTGCACGATCCTCGATGAGCCCAAGAGCGGTGGTGTCGCTACTCAGCACGAGCCTGCGCCCGTCCAATCGCGGCACGACAATCGTAGCGTCCTGATACGGCAGGCGGTAATCGCCGGACAGAGCGACCTGCAGCGTCACCTCGACCGGCGTCCAGGTCAGTGTGCATTGAACACGGGTGATCGGGCCGCCCGCGGTCACACCATCATCTTCAACCAGCGTGAAATGGCTGCTTCCCTCGCCAACACCTGGGAACAGTCGCAGGCAGCGCGATGGCTCGTCGTGCAGACGCCGCGAAGCCCGCTTCCTCCCCGGTCATGGGAATAATGGCCCCGGCACGGACCAGCAGCGGCAAGCGTTCGAGCGGCGCCGGAACTTCCACGTCGGCGCCGGCTGCGAACTCGGTACCGTCGTAGAAGTCAAACCAAGCCTGCGGGCCAGCTGGGAGGTCCAGCCGGCGCGTCCGTACGCCTGGCACGACCACAGGCGCCGCCAGTACGAACGGTCCGAGCATCAGCTCCTCGCAGTCCCTTACGGCTACAGGATCGTCCTCGAACTCCAGAAAACACGGGCGCAAAATCGGCTCGTGTGCGGCGACAGCTGCATGGATGAGGCTGTCGAGATAGGGGATGAGCCGGTACGCAATCGGATCGCCTCGCGGATGACCGGCAGCGCCTCGAGATGCAGCCATCGAGCATTATATACGCCCTCGGGCTTCCAACTGTTCATGATGAAGCGCGGATGCACAACGCCCGCCTGGGTCCAGCGGATCAGCAGCTCCGGGTCCGGATCGGGCCAGAGAAGCCCCCGATGTCGTGGCCGGTATTGTACATCCCGGACAGCGACATCTGCAGGCAGGTGCGCAGGTTCCAGCGCAGCGATGCAGTTCGTGCTGTTGTCACCACTCCAGGTCTGTGCGTAGCGCTGGATGCCCGGGCAGCCGGCGCGCGTCACAGTGAAGGCGCGCTCGCCCGGTGTGCGCCGTCGCTGCGCCTCCAGCGTCGTGCGGGTCATAAGCAGCGGCTGGATCGGACGCAGCAGCGCCAACCGGGCCGCCGTCCCGAAGCCCTCGCACTCGGCATCCTCGTCCCACAGTTCGTACTCGTTGTTGTCGTTCCATCCAGCGTCGATGCCGACGTCCAGGACCTCGCGTTCCATTTCCGATTGCCACCAGGCGATCGCCGCTGGATTTGTGAAATCGGTATGAGAACCCTCGCCGTCCCAGAACTGCGACAACAGCGGCTGTCCGGTGGTCGCATCGCGCACGAATCCGCCCACCTGCTCCAGTTCCGTGTATCGCGGATGATCGTTCAGCAGGCACGGCTTAAGATTGGCGACCACCTTCATGCCCGCTGTGTGGAAGCGCTGCATCAGCGCCTTCGGCTCGGGAACTTAGCGCGGTTCCAGGTGAAGACGTAGCGCTTCGGCCCAATGGACGTGTAGCCCGAGCCCATGTGGAACGGGCTGACCGGAATATCCTCCTCTCGGCAGCGCTCGATGAACGCCTCAATCCGCGCCTGCGCGTCGGGCGCGTCAGCGATCGCCATCGCCGTCTGTGCGTAGCCGAGTGTCCAGCGCGGGGGCAGCGCCGTGCCGCCCGTCAGGCGCAGGGATCGCGGAGTAACGTCGCGCAGCTGCGGCCCCGGTAGCACGTAGTAATCGAGGTCGCCACCGCAGCTTCGTAACCGCGGAAGAGGCCGTAGTAGTTGTCGTGTTCGGCGCCGAGATCGAACGCCGCCTCCACAGCATTGTCGTAGAACAAGCCGTAATGTGTGCGCTCGCCCGTCGTGCGCGATCACGAATGGCCAGTGCTTGTACATCGGGTCACCGGTGCGCGGGTTGAAGCCCAGGGCATCTGTCATGCGCGTGCGCAACCGCCGTCCGTAAAGATCGAGTGGCCCAGGCCGGTCGCCGAGGCCATAGTAGCGATCCTGCGGATGACGCGCGACGTAATGCGCGAGTGCCTCGCTCCGGTGCGCGAACATGTACGGCATGCCAATGCGGTCGGCGAAGAAGACGCGTCCATCCGGTAGCAGCCATTCCAGGCGGAACGGGTCCAGCGAAATGCGCACACTAAGTCCAGGCGCACGCAGCAATGATCCCCCTGCTCGCGCATGATCACGGGCAGCCCCCAGGTGCTGTCGTCGAGCCGGTTACGCCCCTCGCGGGGCGTGTCCTGCTCACCAGGGGCGATTACCATCCAGCTGCGCGGCTGGCGCGGCTTGCGGTCGCGCAGGAACGGTCCACGTCCGAGGTCATCGCCGAGCAGCGAAACCCGGCAGACGATCCCGCCGCCGCAATCGAGCTCGACCCCGTTGGGCGTTTCGGCGAGCAGGGCAGCGCGGCGGATTGGTCGCATTCAGCCCTCTCAGGCGGCGATACGAAAGGCGGTCGGAAGGGCGGCGCCTTCCGCGTCAAACAGGTGCACGAGGTCGGGCGGCAATCGCAGCGATACCGTGTCGTCCGCACCGAGCCGCGTCTGGCCATGGATCTGCGCCACCATGTCGTGCAGTGACAGGCGGATATAACTCAACCCGCCTAATTGCTCGACTGCCTGCACCGTGGCGCCTGTGCCACCGGGCACACCTCGAGGTGCTCGGGGCGAATGCCCAAGGTCACGTTGTCCCCGTTGCGTAGTTTGGCGCGTGGCGACACCGACACGGGACCCACCGCTTCAATCTCCAGCAAGGCGGCATCCGGCGCGGCGCTAATGACGCGCGCCGGCAGGAAGTTCATCCGCGGCGAGCCGATAAAGCCGGCCACAAACCGGTTCGCCGGGGCGTTGTACAGTTCCAGTGGTGGGCCGACCTGCTCCACCCGGCCGGACTGCAACACGACGATCTTATCCGCCATCGTCATTGCCTCGACCTGGTCGTGCGTCACGTAGATCATCGTCGCGTTCAGGCGGCGGTGCAGCTGCGCCAGTTCTGCCCGCATACTGACGCGGAGTTCCGCATCGAGGTTCGACAAAGGCTCATCGAACAGAAAGATCTTGGGCTCCCGCACGATGGCGCGGCCGATCGCGACACGCTGCCGCTGACCGCCCGACAGCTGTGTCGGTCGCCGGCTCAGGGAGCTCGTCCAGCCGGAGCATCCGCGCCGCTTCGGCGATGCGCGCCTCGATCTCTTTGCGCGGCGTACCGAATGTTTTCCAGCCCGAAGGCCATGTTCTGTCGCACCGTCATGTGCGGGTACAGGGCGTAGGACTGGAACACCATCGCTAGGCCCCGCTGCGCGGCGGGCAGATCGTTTACCCGGCGCCCGTCGATGTGGATGTCGCCGGAAGTAGTCGATTCCAGTCCACAGATCATCCGCAGCAGCGTGGATTTTCCGCAACCCGACGGGCCGACAAACACCACAAACTCGCTATCGCGCACCTCCCAGATCGACGCCATGAATGACGTGGACTTCGCCAAAGTTCTTGCGCACGCCGCGCAGCGTCAGATTTGCCATCGTCAGTCTCTCATTCTCTTGGACGTTCTCACGGCCTATTTCACGCCGGCCGAGGCAATGCCCTGTGTGATGTGTCGCTGGAGCACCAGGAAGATCAGCGTCACCGGCAGCAGGGTCAACACCGTCATTGCGAGCAACAGGTTCCACGACGTGGTCAGTTCGCCCTGGAAGGAGTTCAGCGCAAGCTGCAGGGTGAAGTTCTCCGATCGACTGAGCACCACTAGCGGCCACAGGAACTCGTTCCAGCGCCACATCACCGAGAAGATTGCCAGCACCGCGAGCGCCGGCGCCGACAGCGGCAGTATGATACGCCAGAACAGCCGCCACTCGCTTGCGTTGTCCATCCGCGCCGCGTCGAGCAGCTCGTCCGGAATCGTCAGCATGTACTGGCGCAGCAGAAACACCCCGGTCGGCGTCGCCACGCCTGGCCAGATCACGCCCCACAGCGAATTGACCAGACCAAGCTGTGAGGCGATCAGGTAGTTGGGCACCAAGATAATCGTGGGCGGCACCATCAGAGTCGCCAGGATCAACGCAAACACAGTACCGCGGCCACGAAACTGGTATTTGCTCAGCGCAAACGCCGCCATGGCATTGAACAGCAACGTGATGACAGTCGCGACCACCGTGATGAACACCGAGTTCCAGAAATAGCGGAGGAAATCGAAGCGTCTGATCACGGCCGAGTAGTTGTCCCATGCCGCGTGCAGCCTCATTACCGGCTCCCGGTCGGACACCGGCACGCGAATCACCTTTTCCGGCGCCGCGGGCTCCACCATTTGCGCCTGCAGCCCGATGCGGCGGAGTTCGGCCAGCACCTCGCCAGCGTGATCGCCCTTAGTGATGCGGAACAGTGGCAGATCGCCCGCCCGGCCAGGAATCACGACACGCGCCGGCTCGTAGGGGAGCACGGTCGGCGGCATCTGATCGAGCGCAGCCGGTGTCTTCAAAGACGACAGCGCGAGCCACGCCACGGGAACGAACATCAGCAGCGTGCCGAATACCAGATAGGCGTAGCTGGCCCAGTCGGTCCAATCCGCGCCATGACCGCCGTAAGTCGCGCTCAAGAAGGCACCCAAGCGGGACCGACCGTTGGCCGGCAGTGCCGATGATTTAGTGGTATCAACCACGGTCACGCCTCACAAGCCGTAGCTGCGCCAACGTCAGCAGCATCAACACCGCTGCCAGCAGCAACGAGGCCGCCGAAGCCATGCCGTACTCCCGGACCTGCTGTGCGAATCCGGTCTCATAGATGAATTGGACGAGATAGGTGGTCGCCGTGCCAGGCCCACCGCCGGTCAGCACGAACACCTCATCGAAGATCTGAACCGCGCGGATGAGTGCTAGCACGAGGACGACCAGCAAGGACGGCATTAGCAGCGGCAGCGTGATGCGCCGGAACCGTGTCCACGGCGGTGCCGCGTCCATCTCCGCCGCCTCGTATACGTCGTGCGGGATCGCCTGGAGCCCGGCGAGCAGAATGAGAGTATAAAACCCCATGTGCGCCCAGATGCTGACGAACACGGTCCAGCCGAACGCCGAACGGGCGTCGAGGAGCCAATCGAAGGGCGTTCCGCCAGCAGACAGAATGATGCCGTTCAGCACGCCGTTGCGCTGCAGGATCCACTTCCAGATCAATGCCACGACCACCGGCGAAAGCAGCACCGGATAAAAGACTGCGGCGCGAAAGAACCCTTGACCGACCACCTTCTTATTCAGCGCAAGCGCAGTGATTAGTGAGAACACAACGATGAGGCTGACCTGCAGCACGACGAACTCGAGTGTGTTGTAAATGCCGTGCCAGAACAGGTCGCGCTGGCAGGTCGACGGATCGAAGTGGTTCTGGCACGAGAGCAGGGCCTGCATGTTGTCGAGGCCCCACCCAGGGGCGCTGTGACGGCAGCAGATTGGTGCCACCACTGAACGCGTACCAAATATTGAGCAGGATCGGCAGGAAGGTGAACAGGCCGAAAACGATCAGGTTCGGCCCGACGAACAACCACGCCAACCCTGGTCCTAGGTGCCGCTGCGCAAACCGCATCGGCTCCTCCAGCAGGTTCATCGTCGCAGCATACGCGGCGGCACCACCGCGTTGTACCGTCCTCGGCATTAATCTGAGTTGCCGCGCCTCCGCCATACCTGTTTGCCCTGCCACTTACTTGGCCGCCGCCATCGCGCTCTTTACGTCCTCCTGGATCCGAGACAGCGCCTGGTCGAGCGTCAGCTCACCGACGATCGCCTGGGATAGACGCGCGACAGTCGCATTGAAGATCGGGCGATTGTATATGTAGCCCTGCAGTCGGTACGCCAATGGCGTGATTTCGGTGCCGTCACGCGTGAATTGAGCCATCGCCTCTTGCGCGGCGGGCGGCAGGTCGTAGTGCACGCCCGACTTCTGCAGCCCGATGTGGGCAGGGATATTGGCAGTCTTTGCCACCATCTCGGCATAGACCGGCTCGCTGGCCAAGTAGTCCAGAAAACGCGCTACTTCGTTCGGCGACTTAGTGGACTTGAACGCGACAAATGCGGCCCCGCCAGGCATGCCAGTGCAGGCGGCCGGGCCACAGGGTTCAGGCCCGATCTTCCACTCGAAGCCGTCGCCGATCGAGTTCTGCAGTCTCGCCAGTTGCCAGGAACCTGAATAGTACACCGCGATCCGCCCGTTGGCGAAATCCTCAAATGCGTCGCGGTAGCTGCCTCCGCCGGTGGCGGCCCACACCTCGCGTTCGATCACACCGGTTTTGTTCCAGTTGACGAAGCGCTCGGCGAACGCGCGGAAGCCGTCGTCGACCGGTGCCGGCGTTCCGTCCGCGGCGAAATACTTCGCTCCGTATGAGAGCGCGCCGGCGGCAAACCGATGGCCGCTGCGATCCAATGCCATGCCGGCCTCCGTCTTCGTCGCCTTGGCGACCTTTGCGGCGTCGGCGGCCCATTCATCCCAGGTCGCCTTGGGGCCGGGCAACGGCACGCCGGCCTGTTCGAAAAGCGTGGCGTTGACGATCGGTGCGGTCACCGTCAATTGCATCGGCAAGCCGTAGATGCCTTTATCATTTGGATCGGTACGCATCCACGATAGGGTCTGGGCAAAGTTCGCATCCCAATACGCCGCGTCCTTCACCAGCGGGCGTATGTCGAGAAAATATCGGGCGATGGCGCCGAAGTCGGTCGTACGGGCGATATCCGGCCCCTGCCCGCCGGCGAGCTGCACCGGCAGGCTCTCCAGGATCGCCTTGAACGGCACGCGGTCGATGGTGATGCGCACATCCTGGTTGGCCTGCATGAAGCGCCGGGCGAGGTCTTGGGTGACCTCGCACTCATTGGCGTCAGAATAGCAGGCAATACGGATGTCAGCGGCGGTGGCTTGTGCAATGACGCATGCAGCGAGCAAAAATCCAGCGAACGCGATACGAATCATTTCCATCCCTGTTCCTGCTCTTTATGTGACGCGGGGCTGAGCGGACGCGTTCGGAGAAGAGCCCGCTGCAGCGCGTCCCGCCATCCGTCCAGCATACGCTCGCGGAGCGCCGTGTCCATGCGAGGCTCGAACCGGCGTGCCGGCTCGCGCGCTTCCGCGGCCGACGCGAGGTTTGTGTAGAGGCCGGTCGCCAACCCCGCCAGCAGCGCCGACCCGAGTGCGGTCGTTTCCAGCACCGCCGGCCGCTCGACCGGAATGCGCAGCATGTCGGCCAGGAATTGGCAAAACCACTCGTTCGCTGACATACCCCCATCGACGCGGAGCATGCGCGCGGGGCTCTCCGCATCGGCAGCCATCGCCTCCAAAAGATCATGCGTCTGGTACGCGACGGATTCCAACGCCGCACGAGCGATATGCGCGGCGGTCGAATCCAACGTCAGACCGCAGATTAGCCCGCGCGCATATGGGTCCCAATGCGGTGCACCCAGGCCGACGAAGGCCGGGACCATATACACGCCGTGGTCGTCGGCAACGAGCGTCGCCATGTCGTCCGTGTGCGATGCGTGTGTGATCAGCCCCACCCCATCGCGCAGCCATTTCACTGCGGCGCCGGCGACGAAGATCGCACCCTCGAGTGCGTAGATGGTTTCCCCGGCCAACCGATACGCTATTGTGGTGAGCATGCGGTTCGCGGAGATCACCGGCCGATCGCCCGTGTTCATCAGAGCAAAACAGCCCGTGCCGTAGGTCGACTTAACCAAGCCAGGGGTGAAGCAAGCCTGTCCAACCAGGGCCGCTTGCTGGTCGCCCGCCATGCCAGCAACAGGGATCGGCGCATTGAATATGCCGGACGCGGTGACCCCGAACACAGCGGCACTGTCGTGCACGTCCGGCAACATCACGCGGGGAACGCGAAAGAGCTGCAGCAGCTCATCGTCCCAAACGCCGCGGTTGATGTCAAATAACATTGTGCGGCTGGCGTTCGTGGCGTCGGTCGCGTGGACCTGCCCGCCCGTAAGCCGCCAAAGCAGGAAAGTGTCAATGGTGCCGAACAGCAACTCGCCGCGTTCGGCACGCGCACGGGCATCTGCAACGTTATCCAGGATCCAACCGATCTTGGTGGCCGAGAAGTAGGGATCCAGCAAAAGTCCAGTCCGCGCACGAACCGATTCCTCGGCACCACCGCGTCTCGAGCGTCACAGACGTCGGCCGTCCGGCGGTCCTGCCAGACGATCGCGCGGTGCACGGGGGCACCCGTCTTCCGATCCCAGACCACCACGGTTTCGCGCTGATTGGCGATGCCAATCGCGCGCACCGCCTTGCCAGAGGCAGCAATCGCCTCGCGTGCGGTGGCGAGCGCGTCGCGCCAGATATCCTCTGGATTATGTTCGACCCAACCCTGGGCAGGGTAGTGCTGTTGGAATTCCCGTCGTGCCGTCACGACGGGACGAGCCTCCTTGTCGAAGACGATGGCGCGGGTGGAAGTGGTGCCCTGATCAAGCGCGAGCAGATGGACGGCCTCCGCCATGGTTGGTCCTCCAGCCATTCAAGTTAAGACGGTATGGGCAAAACCACCGCGGCCAGTCTGGGGAGAGAATTGAAGCCCGAGCCATCCGTTGCAGACGGTTGCTCGTAGCTTGAAAACCCGGACAAGCCTAGCCCAGCAGTTCTTCACACATTGCCGAAGCTCCTCAGTCTTCGCCGTGATGTCCATTGTCGAACCGATATCGGCTTTGTCCTTATGGTCGCCAATGACGACAGGCTCGGCGGCCTAAGTGAGGCCTTAAGCGGTCAAAGTATCCGCGAATGGCTGCTTGTTGAAGTTGGGCCCCTCCAAGCTGCCATTCCGCTTACGGCCAGGACTTGCCGTTCGGCGGGTCGGGAATGAACGACCGCCTCAGTTGGTGGATTTCTGACATCGCAGCATTTGGTGTCGCATTGCCGCTTCTGTAACCCGAAGCTTTCCGTTCGAGAGGTGTTTCCAGGGAAATGTTGCTGATCGCGAACCGAGACCGGCTCCAGCGCTTCCGGAACGGCTCTCGGCGCAGCCTCAACCGTTTCCAACGGGCGGTATGTCGGCATGAACCACTTCTGCGCAATCAGGGTCGGCACCACGGCGCTGCTGATCACAGCGGTAACCAGGATGGTGTATTGCTTTTGGTCGATGATGTTATTGGTAAGGCCAAACAGCGCCGAGATACTGCCGAAGGTCAAGTCGGTAGACATCAGACGAGACGTGCTATCGGCTTCCAGCAAAGCGGTAAATCTCCCACACTCAAGCACCCCGCCGCTGCGTTGGCAGACAGCCATGAGATCGCGAAGAAACAGGCTGAGGCCGTGCTCGGCGATTTGGTGACGCTGGCCACCCGCCATCTGAAGAAGGGTGACAAAATCCGTCTGATCAGTCTCGGCATCCTCCCAGGTGCGGAAGCGGGCCACCAGGATGGGACGGAACCCGGCCACGGGCGAGGCCATCAAGATCAAGGCCAGTAAGAAGGTCGCGTTCCGGGCTGCCAAGGAACTGAAAGAAGCGGTGTAGGATGCGCTGCCGAACGTGCAGAACATTGGTGACAATCAGGCCACGTGCTGCTTTTGCCCGTCGGGGTCCAGTTGCACCCCGAGGTCACGCCACTTGCGCAATTCTGGCAGGGCGTCGGCGAATGCTTCGAGCGTCGCGATCAACTCGTCGATGGTATCCACCTCCATTGGATCGAAGACGAACCGCCAGCGCTGGGTGTACCTCTGTGCGTCACTCATGCCGCGTCTCCTTCCGGCCCGATCGCCCGCATGTGCTCGGCAGGTTCATCAAGTGGGATGAGAGCCGCGGTGTAGAGATCGTCATCGCGCTTCTGCGTCGCGTCCAGATGTGCCTGTGCCGTCTCGAAATCTGGGAATGGCCCGATTGCCACGGTGACGCCGCTCGCCAGATGGCCGCCAAGGATGATGTAGCTCATGCCGCGTCTCCTTCTCCTTCGGCTTCGTCTTCCTCTTCTTCATCGGCTGGCGCGGTCAACGGCATCGACAGCCATTCATCATAGCGATCCTCGCCGCTGTAGCCGATGGCGAATTCGCGGGCGGCGCTCTCGGTGTCGAACGGCCCCACGATCTTCTCCAGGTTGCCGACCGTCCCAACGACGATGATCCACTGCTCGGCAGACAAACTCAGCCGCTCGCACAGCGCGCTGATCTGCCCACTGGTCGGGAAAGCGTCCCCGAGGCCGGCAATCCTCTCAGCAATCTGTTCGGCGATCGGCGCGGTCTCGATCACGTTCTGCAACACCCGCAGGCCGGCAATTACCCAGCCGATCTCGGCGGGTTGAATGGTTCTGCTCATGTTGATGTCTCCCTGTTAGGGAGCGGCGGCATAGACCCCGACGGGCGGCGCTGCAAATCGCCGGATCAGTGCCAATTTGACCCTGAATTTGACCCGATCAGTCGGCTGAAATCCGTGGAATTCCTGGGGACAAGAGGATTTTCTGGCTCGCAAGGAAATCAGCCAGATTTCCGCCGGGAAAGCGAATGCCCCTGATGCCGGCAGCCCCTGCCGCCGCCATGTCAATTTCCTTGTCGCCGATCAGCACACACCGGGCCGCGTCGAGTTCCCACGCGCGCATCAGGTCCAGCAGCATCCCAGGCGCCGGCTTGCGCCAGTCACTGCTGCAGCGATACGCCGGAACCACCGCATCCGGATGGAACGGGCAATAGCGAATATCATCGACCGTACCCGCCGGCGCGTCGCACCTCGTCGACCATCCAGCCATGCAGCGCCGCAACCGCCGCTTCGTCATAGTGGCCCCGCGCCACGCCCGACTGATTGGTAACGACGAACACGTGCCAGCCGGCATCGGTCGCGCCGCGTATTGCCTCGAGCGCACCCGCCATCCACTCGAAGCGGTCGCGGCTGCCGACGTAACCGTGGTCGACGTTGATCACGCCATCGCGGTCAAGCAACAGCGCGTGCCTGCGCAACAAGCGCGGAATCTCCTGTTGTGCACTGGCATAATCTTCAGCGATACCGATGTCGCGGAAGTATCCTTCGCCCACGATGCCGCGCAACGCGCCTCGCGCCGCAAGACGCGGGAGGATGTCGGTCTCCAGCGAACAGGCCGGCGACAGATCATCGACCACGCGGCGATCCAGCAGGTAGACGCCCGCATTGACGAGGCCACCGCCTGAAGCGTGTGGCCGATCACTGAGTGCTGTCACCCGATCGCCCTCCAGTGTGACGACGCCATAGCGAGAGGCATCGTCCATCCAATGCAGCAGCATCCGTCCGGCAGTACCGATCTCGTCCGTGTTGCCGGCGCAAAGCAGCCTCGCGAGGTTGCAATCGAACAACGAATTGCCGTTGCACACCAGGAACCGTTCATCCAGGAGATCGCGGGCGTGAAACAACGCCCCACCGGTCCCGGCCCGCACCGGCTCTCGCGACAAGACAATCCTTACCTTGCGGGGCATAAGCGCCACCAGTTCCTGGACCGACGATTCGATCTCGTCGGCAGGATGGCCGGTCAGCAAAACGAATTCCGCCACGCCGAAGCGTACGAATTCCCGCAGCAACCACGCGAGGAACGGGCGGTCGCCGGCCGCCAAAAACGGCTTCGGCGTGCGCTCGGTCAGCACGCCGAAGCGTGCGCCCATGCCACCGGCAAGCACGGCGCACTGGCGCACCGTTGTGGCCCGCGAGGTCACCCCTCCGCCGCCGGCTCCCGACTGGCCCGCACCTTGTCGACGCGCCTGCCATCCATCTCCAGCACCTCGAACCGCCAGCCGGAAAACACGATGCGCTCGCCCACCCGAGGCACCCGACGCAGCAGAGCCAGCACCAGGCCCGCAAGCGTGTGATAGCTGCCTTCGGCGGGCAGATCCGGCAGGGACAGCCGCGACTTCAGCTCATCGACCGGCATCATGCCGTCCATCACCAGCGCGCCATCCCCCTCGCCTTCCCCACCGCCCGCCTGCTCTTCTGCATCGCTGGGATCGCCGACGATCGCCTCGAGCACGTCCGACGCAGTCACCACACCCTCGAAGCTGCCGTACTCGTCCATCACCAGGGCAATCCCGAGCCGATCGGACTTCAACCTTTCCAGCACATCCAGAGCCGTCACTGTGTCGGGCACCACCATAGGCTGGCGCAACGCCGCTTCCAGCGAGATGTCCCCGCCGTCGATGATACGGTCGAGAATGTCCTTCGCCTGCACCACACCGACCACGTTGTCGACCTCGCCCTCGCACACCACGAACCGTGAATGTGGCGCCGACTTCAGGGCGGCCGCGATCTCCCCCGGCGGGTCGGTGCGGTCAATCCATGCGATCTCGGTGCGCGGCGTCATGATCGCGCGCACCGGTTTGTCGGCTAGCCGGAGCAGGCGCTCGATCATGTCGCGCTCCTCGGTCTCCAGCACGCCGGCCTGCGCGCCCTCGATCAGCAGCGCCTTCAGCTCCTCCTCGGTCACTGTCTGCCGCGGCGTGCGGTGCAGGCCGAACAGTCGGAGCACCGCGCCGGAGGACCTGTCGAGCAGCCAGACGACCGGACCGGTGGCGCGACCCATCCAGGCGATTGCCGGCGCCACATGCGCCGCAACCTGCTCCGGCTGCCGCAGCGCGAGGTGCTTCGGTACCAGTTCGCCGAACACCAGCGTCAGGTAGGTCGTCACCACGACCACGAGTGCCAGCGAAATCGTCTCCGCCGCGGATGCCAGCGCTGGCACACCGGCAAGCCAGGCCGCCACGTCACCGGCGATGCGCGCGCCGCCAAATACGCCGGTGAGCATGCTCACCAGGGTGATGCCGATCTGCACCGTGGGCAGGAATCGCTGTGGGTCGCCGGCGAGTTCCCGCGCCTTCGTTGCCCCCGGCACTCCCTTGCGTTCCAGAACGGCGAGACGTGCGCGTCTCACGGAGGCCAGTGCCAGCTCGCTCATCGCGAACACGCCATTCAGCCCGATAAGCAGCAGGACAATGATGATTTCGAGACCGATGCCCATGGCTCAGCATAACGGCCGTGGCGATCTGCCCATAGGGCTGGGCAGGATCGCCGCTCGCCGTCGCACACGTTGCCGTAAAGCTACCTATCTCGCCCGGTAGCGGTCGATCTCATCAGCACCGGTTTCCAGTGCGAGTTCGAAACGGCCAAGCATGTAATTCACGTGCGCCAGAACCTCGCCAAAAGCGAACCCGGTCTGATGTTCATCGAGCGCCCGCTGAAAGACGTGAGGCACGAGCTGCGCCACCGAGAGTGGCTGTCGCTGGCATGCATCAGCGATGGCAATGCAGCGCTGCGCATGATGTTCGAGCAGCTCGGCGATGCGTTGGTGCAGGCCGTAGAAGGGCAATCCATGACCCGGCAGAACCAGCACATTTTCAGCGACGGCATCGCGCAGACCCGACAGCGAACGCAGGTAGATGCCGAGTGCGTCCAGGTCCGGCTCCATGGCATGCACGCTCACATTGGGCGATATGCGGGCGATCACTTGGTCGGCGGCAAAGAACAATCCCTCGTCGGCTCGGTGCAGCATGGCCTGCTCAAGCGCGTGGCCGCCGCCGGTTATGACCTGGAAGGCGCGCGAGCCGATGCAAAGCGAATCGCCGTGCTGGATGCGATGATAGGTCGTGGGCACGCCTGTCGTCTGCCGCAGGTACTCATGCCCGCGACTCAGGACAGCCTCGGTGACCTCCGGCGAAAGCCCATGCCGACGATAGAACGGGCGATGCATATCGGCGCCCAGATCGCCGGGCGCATATTGCAGGGCAAGACTGTAGAGATACTCCGGACGCGGCATCGATAGCGGCAGTCCGAAGCGATTGGCGAGCCAACCCGCGAGGCCGACATGATCGGGATGGAAGTGCGTCACGATCATCGACTTAAGGCGCTGCCCACTCAGCGGTCCGTTGAGGATCGCCTCCCATGCCGTCCGACAGGCGTCTGTACCGAGACCCGTGTCGAGCACCGCCCAGCCATCGTCATCTTCGATCAGGTAGATGTTCACGTGATCGAGCCGGTAGGGCAGCGGCAGCCGGAACCACCTGATGCCAGGCGCGATTTCGACGAGCACGCCCGGCGCCGGTGGCTGGGCGTGCGGAAATATCAGACCGGGGGCAGATGGAGGCTGCTGCATCGTCGCAGCTTAGCCTGTGGCTCTGTCCGGCTGCCACCATAGCCATCCGCGGCATCATATGGCAGATGGCCGTATGCCCGTGCTTGTGATCCTACTGAGCGTTCTCGGCTTGGTCCCGTTCATCGTCTGCGGACTGGCGGCACTCGGGCCGGACCAGGACACCGCGTCGCGGATGCTGGACGCGCTGATCGGCTACGCCGCGGTGATATTGGCTTTCGCCGGGGGCATCCATTGGGGTTTCGAGCTGCAGTCCCGCCAACCGGATAAGTTCGTGCACCGCGCGCGGATCGGGCTGGGCATTCTTCCGCCGCTGGTCGGCTGGGTCGCCTTGCTGTTGCCGCTGGTGGCGGCGCCCTGGGTCTCACTCGTCGTACTGATCGCCGCCTATCTCGGCGCGGTGCTGGTGGAGCAGCAGGCGGAACGGCGAGACCTGCTGCCACCACGCTATCTGCTGGTGCGTTGGGGCTTCACATTGGTCGCGGTCGCGATGATGATAACCGTGCTGACCCTGCGGCTGCTTGGCCAAACCGTTACATTTTAAGATTTGTCTGGTTTTTGCTCCCGATTCATGATCTACTAACTACTGCTACAACGGAGTGCAGACCCATGCCCGACCAGAAGCCCACGACGGCCGAGGTCATTGCTTTCCCGTTGAGCAGGCAGGCGTCAGTCAAGGATGAGGGGCAGGAACGGTTACGGCGCGCGCTCGTCAAGCTGGACGATGCCATCGCCGGACAGCGCGCCGCCGTCGCAGCGTGGCGCGGTGCGCTCGCCGACCTGAGTACCAGTCGTATCCGGCCTCGGTGAGAACCTGCAGCGCTACCGCGGCAACCTGGACACGCTCGGAACCCGCGTTGCCGGGCTGCGCAACCAAGCAGTGCAGCTTGAGCTCACCGCCGATGCTGCCCTGGCCGCGCGGGGCGATTAGCGACTTTCAGCCGGGGTTTTCCTCGGTGAAGAATTTCTGGCCGGCCGCAAAGTGGTTCGGGCTCATGAACACGCCCAACAGCAGCGCTCCGCGCGGCGCCCGCGCCTCATGCGTGTTGCCTGCGGGACGCCAGACGAAGTTGCCAGCCGTGCACTCGCCTTCCTCGTCTTCCAGGCTGCCCTCCAGCACATAGGTCAACTCGACACCAGTGTGCTCGTGCAGCGGCACCACCGCGCCTGGCGCGAGGCGGAACAGCAGCGTCGCCATGCCGGTGTTCGGATCGTTATACAGCACCTTGTGCTCGATGCCGGGAAACTTCGACGTCTCCCACGGCGCGCCCACCACGTCGACGTAGTGTGACGGCGGCGAAGCCTCGTCGGCGAGCAGGCGCTTGCGGGTCTTCATCATCCCTTCCGGCATCGGCTGGATCCTCCTGACTCAGGTCCCCATCGCGCCCGATCCAGGGTTAGACTGTCAAGCCTGACGAGGGAGGCAACGGTGGACGGTCCCCTGCTCCAATCGCTCCGTGCAGCGCGCGTCGTTCCCGTGGTGCGCACGCACGATACACGGCACGCCAGCACCGTTGTGCAGTGGTTGCACGATGCCGGGCTGCGCATCTTCGAGATCACCATGACCATCCCGGATGCGCCGTCGTTGATTCGCGAGTTGGCAGCGGATCCCTCTCTGCTGATCGGCGCAGGCACGGTGCCGGACCGCGCCACCGCGGAGATCTGTCTTGCCGCCGGTGCGCGCTTCATTGTGGCACCCTGGATCGATGCAACGCTCGCCGCGCCATGCCAGGCAGCGAACGCCGTGTTGATGCTGGGCGCGCTCACGCCGACAGAGGTGCGCGCCGCGCTGGCCGCCGGCGCAGATGTGGTGAAGGTATTCCCGGCATCCTCTGTCGGCGGCCCCGCGCATATCCGAGCACTGCGCAGCGTTCTGCCCGACGTGGCCTTCTGTCCCACCGGCGGCGTGGAGCCGGACAATGTTGCTGCCTATCTCGCTGCAGGAGCCGCGTTCGTCGGCATAGGCGGCGCACTGGTCGATGAGAAGCGCATTGCCGCCGGCGACCGCGCTGCGATCACAGCCGCGGCGCATCGCGTGCTGGAGGGCCGCTGATGGCCGAACTGCTCTGCATGGGCGAGCCGATGCTGGAATTCAACCAGCTTCCGTTGCGACCCGATGGCACGCGCCATTACCTGGAGGGCCATGGCGGCGACACTTCCAACGCGGCGATCGCCGCGGCACGCCAAGGCGCGCGCGTCGGCTACATCACCGCACTCGGCAACGACATGCCCGGCGACAGTTTCATGGCGCTGTGGGAGCGCGAAGGAGTCGATGCGTCGACCGTGATCCGCACCGACCGCTGGCTGACCGGCGTCTACTTTGTCACGCATGACGACGGCGGGTCACCATTTCCTGCACTACCGCGCCAATTCCGCGGCCGCGATGTATACGCCGGCCGATCTGCCCGAGGCGGCGATCGCCAGCGCCCGAATGTTCTATGCCTCCGGCATCAGCCAGGGCATTTCCACCACGGCCGCCGACGCGGTGTTTGCCGCGATCGATATCGCGCGACGCAACGGGGTGAAGGTTGCATATGATACCAATTATCGTCCGCGTCTGTGGCCGCCGGCGCGCGCGGCCGCCGTGATGCAGGCGGCAATGGCCGCAACCGATTACGCCCTTCCGGGAATCGAAGATGTGCAGATATTGACGGGTCTCACCGACCCTGACGCGATGCTGGACTTCTATTTGCGACTCGGACCGAAGGTGGTGGTGCTGAAGATGGGCGAATCTGGCGCGTACCTTGCGACACCCGATCGTCGTGTGCGCATCGCGAAGCATGATGTGCGCGTGGTCGATGCCACCGGTGCCGGCGATACGTTCTGCGGCAGCTTCCTGGCCCGCATTCTCGCCGGCGATGAGCCCGAACAGGCGGCACGCTATGCCAGTGTCGCCGCCGCGCTGAAATGCACCGGCTATGGCGCCGTCGCGCCGATCCCGAATGCTGCGGATGTGCGCGCGGCAATGCAAGGAGCCTCTGGCCATGTGTAAGCTTTGCGTCGGGCTGTCGCGCCGCGGTGTGCTGGCGGGGCTGTCCTGCCGCACTGCTCGCCGCCGCGGGCCCGGCGCCGCCTGCCCCAATCACCGGTGACGAGGCGCTTGCACCGGCTGATGCAGGGCAATGCGCGGTACCGTGCCAACCACACCGATGTCGCGAGATTTTGCCGCCGGTCGGGCCGCGCGCGTCACCACCCATACGCCGATCGCCTCGATCCTGAGTTGTTCGGATGCGCGCGTTGGGCCGGAGTTCGTATTTGGCCAGGGACCGGGCGATCTGTTCGTGGTCCGCGTCGCCGGCAACATTCTCCAGGAAGAGGGCCTGGCCAGTCTGGAGTACGCAGCGCAGTTTCTCGGCTCACCGCTGATCTTCGTACTTGGCCACAGCAACTGCGGCGCGGTCGAGGCAGCGATCAAGGTGGTGCAGGACAACGCCGCGCTTCCGGGTCACCTGCCGGGGTTGATCGATCAGATTAAGCCCGCTGTGCTGGCGGCGCAGGCGACACACCCGGCGAACCTGCTGAACGCCGCGATCGCCGAAAACGTCCGAATGACGGCCCGGGCCGTCGTCACGGCGCAGCCGATGGTGGCGGCAATGGTCGCCGCCGGCAAGGTGAAGGTCGCCGGCGGCGTCTACGACATCGCCACCGGTGCGGTGAGCTTGGTCTGAGCGCGGGAAGCGTGACCGCTGCCTGCCTTTGGCGTCATGCGGCCCGTGGCCGACGCCGCACCTCTGGACGCACATAGCGGAAGTTCAGGATCGCCGGATCGGCGACCACCGGGCCTGGCGCAACTCCTACGATGATCCTCTCTGCGATCGGCGCGAAGTCTGCGCGGAAATGCACCGACGACTTCAGCACCAGGATCGGACACTCGCTTGGCTCGACGCCGACATGACGCAGGATCGCCTGATCGAGCGCCTGCATCTTGTGCGACACCACCATCACCCGCACGCCGTCGATGTCGATCAGCGCGCAAGGACCAAGATTGCCGGGATTGCCCGCGCCCATCGGCCCGGTCAGCGTGAACCGCCCATCCGTCAGCTTCAGCACGCGCGCCGAGCACTCGAACGGCAACCCGTCCGACTTGCCACCGAGTGACAGCGCCAGCGTACCGCCCTCACCCGCGGCGGCACATGCCGCGACGCTCGCCGCATCGTTGATCAGGCACAGCACCGCGCCCTTCGCCTGCTGACGCACAAGTTCGGCGAGCAGCCCGGTCGTGTCGCCATGCCCGCCGCCGCCTGGATTGTCCTGTGTGTCGGCGATCACGATCGGTTTCGCTGCACGCACCGCCGACCGCTTCGCCTCTGCCACCGCCTCGGCCGCGGGCAGCAGGTCCTGCACGAATTCGGCCTCGCGTGCCGCGACATGGGCGGCGAAGGCGTCAGCCGCCGCATCGGCCCTCGCCTGCGTGTCGGCGAAGGCGGCGACCGCCGCGCCGCAGTCGGGAAAATCGGCGTAGGGAAAGCCGAAGCAGAACGCCAGTTCGGCGACTTCCATTCGTTCGGCGAGCGACGCGCGTTCCGCCATCACCTCGCTCATGGGCCGCAGCAGCGTGCACTGGCTCCCGAGTGGCAACCAGAATTCAAGCTGACGGTACGCGCGCGCCCAGGGTGTCCCGCGCGCGATCCGCTGCAACAGCAGTCGCATCGCCTGCGCGCCGGCGTCCTTCATGTCGATATGCGGATAGGTGCGGAACGGCACGACCGCGTCCGCCAACGTCACCATGCGCGCCGTCAGGTTCGCATGCGGATCGAGGCTGATGGTGAGCGGCAGATCGCCGACAATCGCCCGCACGCGGCGCAGCAGTTCGCCTTCCGCGTCAGGAAAGCTCTCCACCACCGCGGCGCCATGCAGATCGAGGTACACGCCATCGAGCGGCGCCGCGTCGAGCGCACGCGACAGCGCCGGCACAGATCAGCGCCGCGATACGCTCGAACGCCTCGTCCTGCACCGGGCCCAGCGGGGTTGGCGAAGCGTCCAGGCAAGCGGCACCACCGTCGCGCCCTCCGCCTCGGCAATCGCAAGCGCACCTGCCGCCGGCACCGACGTGCCCCGCACGGCATCCAGCATCGCGTCGCCCTCGGTCAGCGGCGGAAATCCGGCGGGACGCACGAAGTCCGCGTAGGTCGTCGGATTTGGCGCGAAGGAGTGGCTCTCATGCAGGAAGCCACCGATCGCAATGCGGGTCATGCTTGCACTCCTTCACAGCCTTCCGTCCTGCCGGGCAGCATGGCAACGTCGATCGAGATACAGCAAGGGGAGGACGCCATCATGAGACTGGCAGGCAAGGTCGCCATCGTAAGCGGTGCCGCTTCGGGCATGGGTGCTGCCACCGCACGCATGTTCGCCCGCGAAGGCGCCAAGGTGGTCGTTGCCGATGTGCTCGAGCATGAAGGTCGGCAGGTGGTCGATGCAATCGGGCCAGCTGCGCTCTTCGAGCGGCTCGATGTCACAGACGAGGAAAGCTGGGCCGCCGTGGTGACGGCCACTACGCGGCATTTCGGCAAGCTGGATGTGCTGGTGAACAACGCCGGCGTTTCCGGCAGCGCGGAACAGGACTTTTACAGCACCGAGGCTTGGCATCGCATCATGGCGATCAATGCGACCGGGGTATTTTTCGGCATCAAGCATGCTATCCCGGCGATGCGCGCGGCAGGCGGCGGGTCCATCGTGAACCTGTCCTCGATCGCCGGCATCATCGGCAGCGAACACGTCCACATGGCCTACAACGCTTCGAAGGCGGCGGTGCGGCTGATGACGAAAACGACGGCGGTGCAGCACGCGAAGGACAAGATCCGCGCCAACTCGGTGCATCCCGGCATCATGCCGCCAATGCGCACATCGGGCCGGACCGCCGATCCCGCCGTCCGTGCCGAACGGATGAATGTCATTCCGATGCGGCGGCCTGGGGAGGTCGATGAGGTGGCCTACGCCATTCTGTTCCTGGCGTCTGATGAGTCGTCCGTATATCACCGGATCGGAAATCCACGTGGATGGCGGCGCGATCGCGATCTGATCTGCGCCTTCGCGGGCTTGGTCATCGCTACTCCCACGGCGCTTCGGCCGCCGCATTGCGGCCTGATACGCGGCCGAACGCCAGACACTCGCCGATGTTGCCGGTGCCCTGGTACAGGTAACTGTAGATCGAACCCAGCTCTCCCGCGCTGTACAGCCGTGGGATGGGTGTGCCGTCCGGCCGAACGATCTGTGCCTTCTCATTGCGACGCGGGCCGCCCTGGGTGTTGAGCATCGAGGGCAAGAGCTCGACCGCATAAAACGGCTTGTCGATGATGGGCGCCAGCATCAGCGTCCGGCCGAAATCCGCGTCATGCTTCGCGTCGCAGAAGTGGTTCCATCGGCTGACGGTCGCCGTCCAGTGTGGCGGGATCGAGCCCCACCAAGGCGGCGAGCGAAGCAAGGTTGTCGGCGGTCTTGATCCAGCCCTTCGCCAGCTCCGCACTGTTGTCCTCGCTCCAGTCGTAGCGCTCGATGATCTGCGTCCAGCCGTGGCTGGGATGCTTGTCGTAGAGCGGGCCAGCCGAGAACAGGGTGTGATCGAAGATCAGGTACATCGGGCAAGGCGTGGACAACGGCAGCCAGCGTCCGTTCACCGGCACCTTGCCGTGGCGCGTCTTGTACTTTTCATCGGCAAAGCGTCTGGCGTCGGGACCCACCACGATCATGCCGCCGGGAGTTTGCTTGCTGTAGTGCAGCGCCTGCATTGAGAACGAGGTGCGGACCTCGGGGACCTTTAGGGCCATCGAGGGGCCGGCATAGTTGTTCATATGCCAAAGATCGGCACCGACCGACATCGCCATCGTGATGCCGTCGCCTTCGTTGTACGGCGTGCCCGAGGTGTAGCAACAGGGGATGCCGGGAAGGTAGTTTCGGATCATCTCCTGATTGTTCTCGAAGCCGCCGCAGGTCAGCACCACCCCCCTGCGTGCCTTGACGGTGATCGATCTGTTGCCCCGCTGCGCCCGGACGCCGAGGATTTCCTTGGTGGTGTCGTGCTGGATCAGTTCGCGGCCCGGCGTCTCGTACAGAATGTCGATGGGCCGTCTGCTTGACCAGGCGCTCGAACAGTTTCCAGGTGTACGAATAGCCATAGGTGGGCCCATCGTGAAACTTGTGCACGCAGTCCGCGCCGGGCAGATCGGGAAACTCGATGCCGACCGGCGGATGCTGGTGCTCCTGCGGATCGCCGCCCAGACTTTGGAGCCAGGCATTGTTCTGGCACATCTCCTCCGCCCACACCCTCACCATAGCATCCGGCACCGTGAAGGGCCCGCACAGGGCGGTCAGATAGGCGACGGCTTTGTCGACCGATGAGGTGTTCAGGTATCCTTGGCCGGCGACTCGCGTATTTCCGCCTTCCTCACCTTCGGGCGCCTTTTCCAGAATGACGACCTTGGCTCCGAGCTCGTGCGCAGTGACAGATGTAGCTACGCCAGCCGCCCCGAATCCGACCACGACGACATCGGCTTCGTAGTCCCAGGTATGCGGCATCGAGGATCGGTGCTCCGTGCTGTCGTCCCGCCTGCGGAGCAAGTCCGCGACCAGTCGGCTTGTTTCCGACGCTAGCACGCCGGTGTTTCGGCGGGCAATTCCGAGCCGGCAATTGACGCGAAGGTACCCGCCGGTTCTATTGTGTACCGAAAGGTTTCGCGCGCCAGATCTGCCGAGGGAAGCAAACGCCATGCTCAAGCCCATCATGATCATGTATCCCGTCATCCCCGCCCGCGACGAGGATGAACGGGCGGCGCTGCGCCCGATCGGACGGCACCGCGAGCGCTACCAGGACGCCATCTGCGGCATGACCGAGATCATCCAGGCGGCGGATGAGATGGGCTTCTGGGGCGCTGCGACGCCGGAGCATCATTTCTGGTCGGAAGGCTATGAGGTCGCGCCGTCACCTGGCGCCACCAACGCCTGGTGGCTGGCCAAGACCAAAGAACATCCGCATCGGCCCGCTGGGCTATGTGATGAGCACGCACAATCCGATCCGCGTGGCCGAAGAGGTCGCGGTCATCGACCATCTGTCGAAAGGCCGTACGTTCGTGGGCTTCGCCCGCGGTTATCAGTCCCGCTGGACCAACACGTTCGGTCAGCATTTTGGCACGCGCGCCACCAAGTCGCCGAACGCCGCGGTCTACAATGCGCAGACCGTGCTGGCCGGCTTCTCGCAGGAGACGCAGCTTCAAAAGGACCAGGACGACGACGCGCATAACCGGCGCATCTTCGAGGACAACATCGAACTCGTCGTGAAGGCGTGGACGCAGGAGAGCTTCACCCACAAGGGCCCCGCCTGGCAGGTGCCGTATCCGTATGAGGCCGGCATCGAGGACTGGCCGCTCGCCCGCGCCGGCGTGACGCAGAAGCTGGGTGCGCCGGGCGAGGTGGACGAAGCAGGCGTGTGGCGCCGCGCCTCGGTGGCACCCGCGCCGTATACACGGCCGCATCCCAAAGTGTTCGTCGCCGGCTCTGGCAGCCCGGAGACGATCGAGTTCTGCGGCAGGCACGGCTTCGTGCCGACCTATTTCGCATCGATCGCCGCGGCGGGTCCGCTGTCGGAGCGCTATCGCACCGTTGCCGCGCAGCACGGACGCAGCTTCGCGCCGGGGCAGAACCAGTGCCTGGTGCGCTGGATCCAGATCGGCAAGACCGAGGAGGATGCGCTGGAGAAGATCCGCGCGTACGATCTGGACATCTGGAAGAATTTTTACGCCGCGATGGGCCGGCGCAAGGTCGAGGGCAACGACCTCTTCGGGTCACTGGTGAATTCCGGGCTGTTTGTGTTCGGCACGGTGGACAGCGTGCGCGCACAGCTTGTCGAGCAGTGGAAGGTGCTGCCGGGCGAACACATCGCGCTGGTGAACCACTATGCGCAGATGCCGAAGGATGCGGTGATCGAGACGATCGACATCTTCCAACGCCAGATCAAGCCGGCGCTGGACGAGGTGATCGACAGTTCGTTCCGCGTCGCGGCGGAGTAAGGAATGGCGACTCCCCCTCCCCTTGCGGGAGGGGGAGTCTTTGGGTGGACGGCAATTGATGAAAGGGATCGGAGACATGGCCAGCGAATTCGACATCGTCATACGCGGCGGCACGATCATGGACGGCAACGGCGGGGCGCCGTTTGTCGGCGATATCGCGGTGAAGGACGGCACCATCGCCGCAATTGGCAAAGTGTCGGGGACGCAGCCGAGAGGAAATCGATGCCGACGGCCTGTCCGTGACGCCGGGCTTCGTCGACATCCACACGCACTATGACGGCCAGGCGATGTGGGACTCGCATCTCGCCCCGTCATCCTGGCACGGCGTTACCACCGTGGTGATGGGCAATTGCGGCGTCGGCTTCGCGCCGGTGCGCAAGAACACGCAGGACGCGGTCATCGCGCTGATGGAAGGCGTGGAAGACATCCCTGGCCCCTGCCTGCATGAAGGCCTCGACTGGAGTTGGGAGAGTTTCGCCGACTACCTCACCGCTCTCGAGCGCCGCAGCCACGACATCGACTTCTGCGCGCTGCTGCCGCACGCGCCAATGCGTGTCTATGTCATGGGCGACCGCGCGCTGAACCTGGAGGACGCGAACCAGGCAGACATCCAGCAGATGCGCGAGATCACCGCCGATGCGGTGCGCGCCGGTGCGTTCGGCTTCTCGACCTCGCGCACCATCGCGCACAAGACTCTGGCGGGCGATCACACCCCTACGCTGCGGGCGCAGGAAGCCGAGCTCATGGGGATCGCCATGGGGCTGAAGGATGCCGGGAAGGGGTTTATCGAGATGACCTCGGACTGGAACACGCCAGACCCGGCGACAGAATTCGCCATGGTGCGGCGCGTGATGCAGGCGTGCGGCCGGCCGCTGGTGTTCTCGCTGAACCAGCGGCATGACCGGACCACCGCATGGCAGGATCTGCTGGCACTGTCCACGCAGGCCGCGTCCGACGGCCTACCCATCCGCTGCGTCGCACCGCCGCGTCCGATCGGCGCACTGCTCGGACTGACGGGCAGCCAAAACCCGTTCGCCGGAACCCGCACGTATCATTCCATCGCGCAGCTTCCGTTGGCGCAGCGTGTCGCAGCGATGCACGATCCGGATGTACGGGCGCGCATCACCACCGAGGACCCGAGCGAATTCAACACCTGGTCACTGCTGACCCGCATCGGCTTCGAGCGGATGTTCCGCTTCACCGATCCGCTGAACTACACGCCGGCCCGCGAGGATTCGGTCGCCGCGATCGCCGCGCGCGAGGGCCGTACGCCGCAGGAGGTAGCCTACGATATGCTGATCGAGGATGGCGGCCGCGGCTTCATCTTCGCCTGCATCGTCAACTACGCGAACTACGACCTGGAGCCGGTGAAGGAGATGTACGCGCGCCAGCACGTCATTCCCGGCTTGAGCGATGGCGGCGCGCATGTCGCGTTCATCTCTGATGCGTCGTTCCCGACCTTCCTGTTCAGCTACTGGGGCCGCGATCGAGGCGCGGACCGGATGGACATTCCCGACCTGGTGCGCCGCCAGACACGCGAGCCGGCGCGCTTTGCCGGGTTGGCGGACCGCGGCGTGCTCGCGCCGGGCATGAAGGCGGACATCAACGTCATCGACTTCGCCAACCTGGCACTGGAGCGGCCGCAGATGGTGGTCGATCTGCCCGCCGGCGGGCGGCGGCTGTTGCAGAAGGCGCGAGGCTATGCAGCGACGGTGAAGGCCGGGCAGATCACCTATCGCAACGGTGTGGCAACCGGCGCGCTGCCGGCCGGCCTGGTCCGCAGCCAACCGACGGCGTGATCAGCACATGTTGGAAACCCGGAGCCGGTCAATGAGGCAAGTGCTGCCATTGATCGCATTCGCACTCGGTTGCACTACCGCGCTTCCCGCTGCTGGCCAGCAGATTCTTGGCTCCGGGTCCACCTTTGCCTATCCCATCGTGACGAAATGGTCTGAAGCGTACCAGCAGGTCGATCACGTGCAGATCCAGTACCAGCCGATCGGGTCAGGTCGCGGGCTGACCGAAATCAAGGCGGGCGTGGTCGACTTCGCTGTGTCCGATGCCCCGTTGGATAGTTATCAGTTGCTGCGCGAAGGGCTGGCGCAGTTTCCGGTGATATTTGGCGGCATTGTGCCAGTGTACAATGTCGATGGGATTGGCGCGGGCCAGCTGCGTTTCACCGGCCAACTGCTCGCCGACATCTATCTTGGCAAAGTGACGAACTGGAACGATCCTGCCATCGCCGCGGTCAATCCTGACGTCAAATTGCCGAACCGTGCGATCCTGGTCGTCCATCGCTCCGATGGGTCGGGAACCACATTCAACTGGACGGACTATCTGTCGAAGGTGAGCGACGCATGGAAGATCAGGGTGGGCGTCGGTACTACCGTCGCATGGCCGACAGGCATTGGAGCCAAAGATAACAGTGGTGTCGCGGAAGACGTTGCTCGTGCGAAGGGTGCGATCGGCTACGTTGAGTTCGGATACGCGCAGCGCAAGAATGTAGCCTACGGCCTCGTCCGAAATCGAGCCGGCAACTTCGTCCCGCCGCAGATGGCAAGTTTCAAGGCAGCAACGGCAGACGTCGATTGGAAGCAGGTTCAGGACTTTAATGTCACCCTATCCGATCCGCCGGGAGCGGATGCATACCCGATCATGGCGGCATCCTTCGTCCTGATCCACAGATACCCGAAGGACGAAAAGCGCAATCGCGAAGTCCTTGCGTTCTTTCGATGGACGTTGGAGAACGGCCAGGATATGGCCGCTTCACTGAACTATCTGCCGTTGGCGCCATCGGTCGTGGAGGAAGTTTCGAGCTACTGGAAGGCAACCTGGGGACCCTCCGCCGGCACCCGCATGTAGTGCCGCCGGTGAAACTCACGGGTTGCGCTTCGAAGCGCCCGCTTGTCTGGCGATGAAACCGGCCAGGCTGGGGCCGATCAGCAGCACGAGCACGAGGCGTGTGGTCTGCATCGCCATCACGAACGCCACATCGACGTTGCTCGCCATCGCGATGATCGCCGCTGAGTCGGCACCGCCCGGGCTGGTTGCCAGATAGGCGGTGAGCGGGTCGATACCGGCCGCCACCACAAGCAACCCAGCGAGGCCGCCGCACACCGCCATCAGCACGAGGATCGACACGATGACGCGTGGCAGTGATTGCGCAGCGTGCCGCAGGATCGTACGGTTGAAGCCGAGACCTGTGCTCCATCCGACGATTGCGTAGCTGACGGCAAGCAGCCATGGCGGCAGCTCGATCGTCAGCAATCCTGCGTCCTGCAGGACGATGCCGAGGCCCAGCGGCAACAGCAGCGGTGCGGCCGGAATGCGCCGCAGACGCGCCGACAGCGCGCCGAAACCCACCAGCAGCAAGGTCTCGGCGAACGGCACCCACGAGATCGGCGGGAACCAGACGATGGCGGCTTTGGCGACGTTGCCGCCGGTAGACCAAAAACGCGCGACGATGGTCGCCGCGAACGCGACAAGCAGCACGCGCACATACTGCATGAAGGCGACGAGACGGATGTCTGCGCCATAGGCCGCGGCCATCAGCATCATCGCCGTGGCCGCGCCAGGCGACGAACCCCACACGGCGGTGGTGCCCGGCAGCACGCGCCAGTGCGTGAGCAGCCAGCCGAGTGCGCTGCTCGCCGCGATAACCGCGATGACGACAGCCACGAATAGCGGCCAGTCGCGCAGTATCTCGCCGATGATGGTGGGTGGAATGCTGCGTGCGATCATGCATCCGATCACCGCCTGCGCGATCAGCACCAATTGCTGCGGGACGCGCACGCTGCCGCCGACGACCGCCAGCAGAATGGCCGCCATCATTGGCCCCAGCAAAAGCGCGGCAGGCAGTCGGACCAATTCCAGGCCCAAAGCGAACAGGCTGGAGAGGATGACCAGGATCGTCCATTGCTGGCTGGTGGCGCGGCTGACGAACGATCGGTGGAACTGCAGTCTGGCCCCCGTGCGGCGCCGCGTTGGCAGACCAGATTCTACCCGACCTGCTGAGCCTGACCAGACGCAGCCGAGCGCAGGATGGCTTCGAAGACAGCAACGCCGTGCAGAATCTCGCTCAGCGGCGTGGGGAACGGAACACGGTCGCGGATGCTCGCGGCGAACGCCTCCAATTCGGCGGTCAGCATGTTGAAGCCCGTGGTCTCTGTCACCTGCGGCGCACCGGTCCTGCGATGCTCGCCGTCGAGTGCCGGGATCAACCGGAACGTCTGCATGGGATGGCCTAGCACCTCGGCGAAGCCACCCGTGCCGTAGACCGCCATTCGGTAGTTGGGCGTGGCGGCGACGGAGCAAAAGATATGACCGCTCGCGCCATTCGCGAAGGTCAGCAGGATGTCGGTGGTGTCGTCGCTGTACTGTGCCGCGCGACGGGAGACACGGCAGTACACCGTGTCCACTCGGCCGAGCAGGTCGATCATGCCATCGACCAGGTGAACCCCGATCGCCGTCATCGCGCCACCTGGCGCCTCTTCGGGTTGCGCGCGCCACGCCTCGGGCGTGAGCGCCAGCCCGTGCAGCGCAGTCTGCTCGGCGCTGATCGTAACGATGGTGCCGAGACGCTGTTCCTTCACTGCCTGCCGCAACATTCGCATCGATGGATGAAAGCGCCGGTTGAAGCCGACCGCGAGCACGACCCCTGCCCGTTCGACGGCGTCGATCGCCGAACGCGCGTCGGTGACGGACAAGGTGAAGGGCTTCTCCACGAACACCGCCTTCCCAGCACCGGCGGCGCGCTTGATCTGCTCCGCGTGCAGGCTGTGCGGGGTGGCGAACACGACCGCATCGATCGCCGGGTCGCGCAGGATCGCGTCCAGATCGTCGACCCACATAAGGTCGTGTTCGCGGCAGAAATCAGCCACGGTCGAACCGGTGCGGGTATGTGCCGTCGTGAAGCGGATCGCCTCGCTTTGCCGCACCGAATCGACGAGGTTACGGCCCCACCAGCCAAGACCAACGATGGCTGCGCGGATTGCCGGGCTGGTCATGTTGCTACCGATTGCTTCTGACCGGTGCGAGCGGCTTGCACAAGCATGTCCAACATCTGATGGCGGACAACGGCCGCATCGAACCCCGGATGCATCGGCGTACCATTTCGGATCGCCTCTCCGAGTTTCGCGTACAGTTGAGCAACATTGTACGGCGAGCCCTGCGGCGTCCCCTCGGGCACCCATCGATACTTCGCTGGCACCGGCAAATCCACCAGGTCCTTCGCCGTGCCGCGCGCCCCTCGCACAGTCAGCTCCTGCCGCTGCGTTGAGGCGCGGGTGGTGGCGGAGAGTGCGAGATCGCCGTCGGAGCCATGGATTTCGCAAAGGAACTCATGGCCTCGAGTTCATGCCGCCACGCACCTGCGCGGAGACGACCACTCCATCACCGATAATGCCGCTCACGACAAGCTGGTCTGGCACATCCTTGGTGATCAGTTCCCCAGTGCCATCCAAAGGAATCTTGTCGCGCTGACTGACGGCAAACGCTGACAGCTCGCGGAATTCGCCAAGGCAGTAGCAGAGCGCATCGAGATTGTGGCCGCCAGTGATGGTCATCAGGTTGGCGCCGTTATCAAAATCCGCCTGATACGCACGGTCCAGCGAGGCTCCCCAACCTGCTGCATTGACGAACAGCGTGGCCGATAGCGGCTTGCCGACATAGCCATCCGCGATGAGGTCCCTGACATAGTTGATCGATGGCGAGACACGACCCTGCAAGCCGACGGCGTGCCGCACTCCCTTGAGCTGTGCAGCGTCATGCATCTGCCTCGCCTCCACGGTGTTGCGACCGAGCGGCCATTCCGAATAGACGTGCTTGCCCGCATCGATGGCGGCCATGACCGGCGTGAAGTGGTCGGGGACCTTGACGCAGACGGTGACGAGGTCGACGTCCGGATGCTGTGCGAGCTGCACCGGGTCGGCAAACGCCAAAGGAACGCCATAATGCTTCGCTGCCACGTCCGCCGTCTCCTGGCGGGTGGTGCAGACGGCGACCACCTCAAAGTCGGGTAATGCCTGTAGCGCCGGCATGTGCGCGATTGATGAGAATCCCCGGCTTGGCGTGACACCCACCATGCCGACACGGATCGTGGTTGCCATACTGAATGTCCTCCCCAATGGCACGATCGCCCTTGTCGCTATGCGGACGTTGGGATGTTTCTTGCGATCTGCCAAGGTTGAGCAGCCGGGCATTGGTTTCGGCGGGCGTCTTGTTGAACGTCCCGGCCGGAGATCATATGCTCATAGGCAACCGGCTAGCTTATGCACCACGAGGAGAGAAACGTCATGAAAGTCGTCACGCTTCGAGACGTACCGAATGTCCCGGTGGAAGGCGCCGACCGGATTGCGGGATGGACGGGGCCGGTTTCGCGGTCGCGCCAGACCATCATCGAACCTGGGGATTCCGGCAATTACAATTGCAGTGTGGTGAACTTCAGCCAGGGCTGCACGACCGGTTGGCACACGCACTCCTGCGACCAGATCCTGGTCGTGACCTCGGGCTCCGGCATGGTGGCGACGGAGCATGAGCAGCGCGAGATCAATGTCGGTGATGTCGTGCATATCAAGGCCGGCGAACGGCATTGGCATGGCGCCAAGGCCGATACGACGATGGGGCACATCACCATCACGGCCGTTGGCGGTCAGGCCACCTGGGGATAGCCCGGAGAACGAGGCATGTCCCTGCCGCGAGCGCTGGAGAACATCCGGGTAGTTGACTTCAGTTGGGTGCGGGCCGGCCCGTGGGCCACTCGCTGGCTTGGCGCTCTCGGGGCCGAGGTCATCAAGATCGAATGGCCGGAAAGCGAGCGCGGCAGGCTGCCGAGTTCCACCACGCCGCAGAACCTCGAGGTCAATCTGAACACCTCGGGAAACTTCAACGACACCAATGTCAACAAGAAGAGCCTGAGCCTGAACGTACGAAGCGCCAAGGGCCTGGAGATCGTCAAGCGGCTGATCGCGATCTCCGACATCGTGATCGAGAATTTTTCGTCCCGCGTGCTACGGAACTGGGGTCTTGGCTATGACGAGCTGTGCCGGGTCAAGCCTGACATCGTCTATGTGTCCATGTCAGGCTACGGCCACACGGGGCGCAACCACAACTACACAACGTTTGGCCCTGTCGCTCAGGCGGTCTCGGGGCTGACATATCTCTCCGGCCTGCCGGACAGGCCGCCGGCTGGCTGGGGCTGGTCGTACATGGATGATACCGGTGGCATGTACGGGGCGATGTGCGCGCTCACCGGGCTTTATCATCGCAACATGACGGGACGTGGTCAGCACATCGACCTGTCGCAGATGGTTGCGAGCGTTCCGCTCAACGGTCCGGCACTGCTCGACTTCACAGTAAACGGGCGCGGATCGCAACGGGCTGGGTTTCCTCCGGGCAATCGTGCGCACTGGCCCGGTACGCCGCTGATGAACAACTATCGTGGGCCAACGGTTGCGCCGCATAACGCCTATCGGACGCATCCTGGCGGATACAATGACTGGTGCGTGATCGTTTGCCACTCGGACGAGGAATGGCAGCGACTGGTGCAGGTGATGGATGCTCCGTCGTGGGCCAGTTCGGAAATATTTGCCACTGTCGCCGGACGTCTGCAGCACCAGGAAGAACTGGATGAGCGGATCGAAGCGTGGAGCGCGACGCAGGAAAAATATGCGCTGACGGAGCAGTGCCAGGCTGCGGGCGTTCGCGCTCTTCCGGTGCAAAGTGCCGAAGACCGGGTGGAGCATGATCCTCAGTTGCGTCATCGGCAGATGTATCAGGCGATGGAGCATCCGGCGCTCGGACTGCACAAGGTCCAGAATGCTCCGTTCAAACTCACTGAAACGCCGGCATCGAACCACCTGCCCTCTCCGCTGATCGGTCAACATACGCAGGAGATTGTCGAAGGCCTGCTGGGCTACAGCCATGACGAGTTGCGTGCAGGGTTCAACGACGGCACGTTCTGGCCGACGAAGCGGGCACGCTTTCCCTACATGGAGGACATGCTCCAGTGAGCGATACGGCAACCCTGCCAGGCCCGCTGGCTGGGCTGAGAGTTCTGGAGCTCGCTGACGAGAAGGGCCAGTTCTGCGGCAAGCTGCTCGGCGATCTCGGTGCCGATGTGGTCAAGATCGAACCGCTGGGTGGCGAGCCCAACCGCCATGTCGGGCCGTTCCTCGACGACATTCCGCACCCGGAGCGCAGTCTGTCGTTCTGGTACTACAACACGTCGAAACGCAGCATCACCCTCAATCTGGCAACGGCGGACGGGCGGCGGATTTTCTCGCGTTTGGCGGGGACGGCGGACGTCATCCTGGAAACCTTCCGGCCAGGTTTTTTGGCGTCCCTTGGGCTCGGTTATGAGTCGCTACGCGAGCAGAACCCACAGTTGATCACGTGCTCGCTGACCCCGTTCGGTCAGACCGGGCCCTGGCGGGATTACCTTTCAAGCGATCTGCTCCACATGGCGGCGGGCGGCGAGATGGCCTCCTGCGGCTATGATGAGGTGGACGTGGCGGATGCGCCGCCCATCGCTCCTGGTGGCGGCAACGCCTGGCATATGGGCTGTCACTTCGCTTACATGGCCATCATGGCGGCTCTGGTTCACCGAACGGTCGCGGGCCTAGGGCAGTATATCGATGTGTCAACACATGAGGCATGTGCCCTGACGACCGAGGCGGCAGTCGCAAATTACATCTACCGGGGAGAGGTCTTGCGACGACAGACAGGTCGCCATCATGCCGCCGGTGTTACACCCCGTACCCAGTTCCGCGCCAAGGACGGCACGTATGTCTGCGCGTTGGTGGGGGGGCGGCTTAACCCGAAGTTCGTCAGGGATCTGGCGGAACTGCTGGACAGTTACGGCATGGCCGGCGATCTCAAAGACCCGAAATACCAGGACCAGGCCGTCATCACGGCAAACACATCCCACATCATCGATGATCTCGTCGCAGACTTCATTGCCAGCCTGCCGGCGGAGGAAGTTTATCATGCCGCGCAGGCACGTGGCTTTACCTGGGGTGCAGTGCGTGCCCCGGAGATGTTGCTCGACGACGGCCACCTGCATGACCGAGGCTTCTGGAAGCAGGTGGAGCATCCGGAACTTGACCGCAGCTTCGTCTACCCAGGCGAAGCTGCGATCTACAACGGCTCCCCCTGGCGGATCTCCAGGCGCGCGCCGCTGATCGGCGAGCACAATACGGAAATCTTCTGCGGCGAGCTGGGACTGTCGCGCGGAGAACTTTTGGTTCTGGCTGAAAGTCGCGCGATTTAAGTGTCTGGCGGCCTGTTCGCCGGCCGCAACTCCGTTCCGGCCATTGCCTCGAGGACACGGGCAACAACCGGAAAACCCTCCTGCCCCCAGCCTTGCGCCTGAGCGCGCTTGTAGATGTCGGAGGCGAGCGCGCCTAACGCTGCCGGGGCGCCGACGTCACGGGCGAGTTGGCAGGCTAGATCGACATCCTTGGCGACGATGTCGAGCGTGCCTCCGGCAGCAAACGTGCCCGGAAACACGCCGCGCGCGATGTTGTCGAAGGTGCGGCTTTGCCCGGCGCTGACCGGCACGATCCTGGCGAGGACGTCGAGATCGATCCCCGCCTTGGCCGCCACGAGCATCCCCTCGATCGAGGCGATGAAATTGGTGTAGCCCAGGTACTGTGTCACCAGCTTGGCGGTCGCACCGGCGCCACTCGGTCCGACGTGGAACACATTGGCAGCAATCGCCTCGAACAACGGCCGATATTTGGCGAAAGCCGCGTCGCTTGCGCCGATCATCACGGTCATGTTCGGTGGCCGACCACTGACCGGCGCATCGATCAGTTCGACCCGACGCGACCGGCAGGCTTCGCCGACGCGTGCGACAGTCTTCGGCGCGTTGGTCGTGAGATCGATATGGGCGCTACCTGGTTGCAGGCCAGCGAGAACGCCGCTCTGCGGTTCCAGCATCGCAGCCTCGAATTCCGCAGGGCCAGGAAGCGAGGTGAACACCACCTCGCTGTCGCGTGCCGCGTGGAAGGCACTGTCGGCCTGCGCCGCACCTTGGCTGCACAGCGCCGCGGTGGCCTCTGGGCGGCGGTCATAGACTGAAAGCGAATGGCCGGCACGGATCAGGCAGCCCGCGATCGGGGTCCCCATAGTCCCGGTGCCCACAAAGCCAATCCGCATCGTTTTGTTTCCCCCGCGTTGGGTAGTCATCATCGACTGACCGGCCGGGGACGACAAGCGGGGCGACAACGCCGTGATTTTTTGGGATGTTAACAGCACAGTAACGAAAAAGGAACGCGCCAGCGGAATTTGGTGTGTATCGTTTGGGTTAGGAATCGTTATAAGAGGCTTTAAGAAACGATCCGCAGCGTGCTGGAGACATCATAATGGCTACGTTTACCTGGAGTGCCGGGACTTCAGACGATTGGGCAACGCTGTCAAATTGGACACCGACGAGTTCCGCACCACCTGGTGCGCTCGCCGGCAACCAGGACCAGGTGGTGTTCCGCAATACACACAGCGGGTGGCCAACGACCTATACGGTATCGGTTTCATCCGGCGAAGCCTTCGACCTCACCAGCGTAAGCCTGCGCACGTCACACGGCCACCATGCTGTCCCCACCATCTCCATCTCGGGAAGTCTCCTGACCGGCGAGCTCACCTACAGCGGTCATCACGCGACTCCCATCACCATCAACGCCGGTGGACTGTTGGACATTGGCAGTGGAATCAGCGACAGGAATGGTGCACACCAGACCATCACGATTGCCGCAGACAATGGCGGTGCGGTCGGTTCCGGCGGTCACCTTGAGTTCGGCAGCCCAACGGTCAATAACCCTCACGTCACCTACAGGTTTCGCAACGAGGGGCCCACGTCCATCAACACTGGCGAGATCGAGTTTCAAACCGGCTTCAGGCCTGGCATAACCACCACCCAGCACATCAGCAATATTGCCCCAGGTGATGAGATTGTGTTCGATGGTGCCGACTTCACAGGCGATACCGTTTCACTCTCGCGGAGCGGTGAACTGACGGTCAGGAACGGGGACGGCAACACCGTCCTCACGATGGATAACATCTCGATGGCCGCCGGCGCGACACCTGCATTCCATGCGTTCGGTGACACGATCGAGGCAACCGCAGCCTGCTACGTCTCGGGGACACGCATCCTCACGCCATCGGGCGAGATTCCAATTGAGGAGCTGGCCATAGGGGACCTGGTCATCACGCGGTCGGGCGAAGCCAAGCCGATCAAGTGGATCGGGCGGCGAAGCTACCAGGGGCGTTTCATCGCGGGCAACCGTGATCTCCTGCCAATCCGCTTTGCCGCGGGGGCTCTTGCCGATGGCAAACCAAGCCGCGATCTCGATGTTTCGCCCAAGCACGCGATGTTCATCGATGATCTATTGGTTCCTGCCGAGACGTTGTTGAACGGCATCAACGTCTGCCAACTGCAAGACGTGGAAAGCGTCGCGTATTTCCACCTTGAGCTGGCGGCCCACGATGTAATTTTTGCCAACGGCGCAGCTTCGGAGACCTTCGTCGATTGCGACAGCCGAGGCATGTTCCAAAATGCCATCGACTATGCCCGTCTCTATCCTGATGACCCAGGTCCGGCCTGGCAGTTCTGCGCGCCACGGGTTGAGCCCGCATCGGCAGCTCTCGTCGAGATCCGTGCCCGCCTCATGGCGCGCGCTGGGACCACCGAGAGTTTTTGTCCAGGCGATATGTTACGGGGGAATATTGAGCGGTGCGATCGATTACGTGTAACGGGTTGGGTATTTGATCCGACCAACCCAGGTCAGCGGGTGCGACTGGAGATCCGTCGCGATGGAGAGGTGGTCGGTCACGTCGTGGCTGACCGCTATCGCCGCGATCTCGCTGACGTCGGTTACCTGGGGGACGGATTCTGTTCGTTCGACTTTCAGCATCCCATCGCGTTTGATCCGCTATCTGGTCACGCAATCGAAATTCTACGGGCGGTGGACGGTGCACCGGTGCCGGGCTCCCCGGTAATGCTGTCTGTGCCGTCCAACTTCGATACTGAGTCGCGCGCCGGCGTCGCGCGGATGCTGCGGGACGCGGCGCAGAAGGCGACGCAACCGTCTGATCTGGACGACATCATTGGATATATGATGACGGAGTCTGAGGCGTTGCTTGCCGCGCGCGCGCGGCTCGACCTAGGTGCTCGTGCGGATGTGACCAATATACGGGAGCGCTGGGGTGGCCTGTTGCCAAGCGCTGCCGTGCAACGGGATGCAAGGGAACTACGACCACAGGCCCTGTTCATCGACGAATTTTTCCCAGCGGCAGGAGTGAATGGTGGCGCCAGCGCTGCAATCGACCACATGCGCTCACTGATGCGTGTCGGCTTCGATGTCAGCTTTGCGGCGTCGCAGGATTTGGATGACCGCTTCCAACGGGGAGCGGGGTTGAAAGCGCTAGGGATCAACCCGTTGTTGGCACCATGGTACGGATCGATCGAGGAGATGCTGCGCCGACATAGCGGTCGCATCGATCTGGTCTATTTGCACCGCGCGGCAAATGCCGCGGCGTATGGCAAACTGGTTCGACAATACTGCCCGCGCGCACTATTGGTTTATGGGGTCGCCGATCTGCATCATGTGCGCCTGGCTCGCCAGGGATCCGTGGAAGACCGTCCTGAGGTCTCGCGCCTCGCCGAACGTCTGCAAATCGAGGAGATGGTTGCAGCGCGACTGGCGGATGTCGTGATCACCCATTCGAATGCTGAGGCAGCGCTGCTGCGGGCGCGGCTTCCGGGTATCAAGGTAGCGGTGGTGCCGTGGGCTGTGCCACTACGGACTTCGACCGTCGGGTTCGCGGGTCGCGAGGGCGTTATGTTCGTCGGCCATTTTGGGCACGAGCCGAATCTCGATGCCGCGTATTGGCTGGCGAAGGAGATCGTGCCACTGGTCCATGAGCTGGAACCAGCGATCCGTTTCCGCATCGTCGGCAACGACATGCCTGATTCGCTGCGTCAACTGGCGCAGCCCGGATTGGAATTTGTCGCATCTGTCTCGGCACTCGACACGCTGCTCGACGAGACACGCTTGACTGTTGCGCCATTGCGCTATGGTGCCGGGCTCAAGGCCAAAGTACTTGAAAGCATCGCCGCCGGTGTGCCGTGCGTGGGCACTTCGATCGCCTTCGAGGGGTTCACATTGCCATCGGCTTTGGCGGACTGCGTCGCCGATACACCGATGGCAATTGCCACGGCACTGACCCGGCTTTACCACGATGAAGCCGCCCATGCGATTGCCGCTGAGGCGGGCCAACGTTACGCACTGGTCAATCACGGTGAAGCCGCCGTGGACGCGCTAATGCAGCAGGCGCTGGCACCATCGCTCCGCCGCTGGGCCGGAATTGCAGATGAAGCCCACGGGGGCGCACAGGCTATGCAGATGGCGGGCTAACCGGAGAACGTGAGCACGGTCATGTGATTGCGAATGCAGCGAAGCCGTGTTCCGATGAAGGCCAGGACACGTACGGCAGAGCCCACGGCAACAGACGGTCATCACTGTGCTTCGCATTGGTATCATCGGCGCGGGTATTGGTGGCCTTACCGCCGCCGTAGCGCTGCGCCAGGCTGGCTTCGAACCGGATGTCTATGAACAAGCCCCGGAGCTGACCGAAGTCGGCGGCGGCATCAACCTGGGTCCGAACGCCGTGCGCGTCCTGTATCGCCTCGGCCTGGGTCCGGGGCTCGACCGCGACGGCGTGCGTCCGCTCGTCACCCATCAGCGCCGCTGGCAGGACGGGCGCACACTTCAGAAGGCGCCGCTCAACCCGCTGTGCGAGCAACTCTACGGCGCTCCCCATCTGACACTTCACCGTCGTGACCTGTTGGCGGTGCTGGCGTCGGGACTTCCGAGCGAGCGGATACATCTCAGCCACCGACTCGCCAGCTTCACCAGCCAGGGAGACGTCGTCGAAGCCTGGTTCGACAATGGCGCACGCGCTTCGTTCGACGTGCTGATCGGCGCAGATGGCATTCGCTCGACAGTTCGAGCAGGGCTGTTCGGCGACGAGGCACCGGTGTTTGCCGGCTGCGTTGCTTATCGCGGGCTCGTCCCTACAGAGCGAATCGCAGATCTCGGCCTCGAGCAAGGCAACCAGTCTTGGGTCGGGCCGGGCGGACATCTCGTGCATTATTTCGTCTCCCGCGGACGGCTGCTGAATTTCGTCGGCTGGACCGAGCACGACGCCTGGAACCGCGAGGACTGGACCGACCGCGCGACAATCGATCGCGCGCTTGCCGCCTTTGCCGGTTGGCATCCGCAGATCCGGCGGATCATCGCCGCAGCGGACACCTGCTTCATCTGGGCCTTGTTCGACCGCGACCCGCTGCCGCGCTGGTCGGTTGCCCGCACGACGTTGCTCGGTGATGCGTGCCACCCGATGTACCCGTTCATGGGCCAAGGTGCCGCGCAGGCGATCGAGGATGGTGCCGCGTTGGCTGCCTGCCTAGCCGCCGGCAGCCGTGATCCCGCTGCCTCCCTGCAGCGCTACGAGCAACTCCGCATACCCCGCGTCACCCGGCTGCAGGCAATGTCACGCGCCAACAAGAGCCGGTTTCATATGCACGACGGCCCGGCGCAACGGGCGCGCGACGCCGATTGGGCGCGCGTCGGCGATCGAGCGCCTGATAATCTGCGCTGGCTATACGATCACGACCCTTCCGCTCTTGAGCCGGCATAAGAGTGAGGCGACACAATGATCCAGAGTGTGACGCGCTACACGGGCGGCTGTCTTTGCGGCGCCGTGCGATATGAGGCTGAGGGCGAGCCGCTCTATGCGGGGCACTGTTACTGCGCTGATTGCCGCAAAGCATCCGGGTCCGGCTTCGTGCCTTTCATGGGTTTTGCCAGCAGTGCAGTTCGGTTCACCGGCCAGACGCGACAGTTCCGGTCAAGGTCCTTCAGGGGCAGTGATGCCGTTCGCAATTCCTGTCCTGTTTGCGACAGTCTGGTATTCGGCGGAGAGGTCGGCAAGGACGAGACCCATACGATCTACGCGGGCTCGTTGGACGATCCTTCATGCTTTCAACCGAAAATCGCGATCTTCGTGCGCGACCGTCCGGCGTGGGCCCCAATGCCGGAGGGCCTCACGACCTTTGAGACAATGCCGTCGCAATAAATCACGATCTGCGTTGCTGAGCATCCGCGCTCACGTAGGATAGTGCGTCAAGAGGTCCTTTCCACCCGCCTCTGCCGGTTTGGCGTCTATCAGCACGAAGGCGAACACGCAGAGCTGCGACCCGTTGTTGACCCACGCATGCATGGTGCCACGCTGCACGACAACATCGCCTTGCGTGAGATGCACCGTCTTGCCGTCATCCAGTTCCAGGTCGCATTCGCCGGACAGCAGGATGGCGTAATCGAGCGTTTCAGTGCGGTGCATGAACTTGGGTGAACCCGGCGCGAATTCAGTGATGCGCACCACCGTCCCCTGCCCCGATCCCACGTAATTGTGCCGGACCACGACGCCCTGCCGCTGCGCGGCCGCGGCTGCATCCGAGTTGTCCACCGGCATCCGATCGGTGGACCACACCTCACAGCGCGCGATCCCGGCGCGCCCTTCCCGGACCGTGCCGATCATTCGCTCATCCGATGCAACGATGGCCTTTCCGGCCGCGTCATGGCCCGTGACAATCCGACGCACTTCCAACGTCATATTTGTCTCCCTCTATCTCTGAGCGGTGACCAGAAAGATGGTGGCCGGCAGTCGGATCGGACCGGCGCTGGCTTCGGCCGCGAACGCCGCTGCAATTTCCTCGGCGATCAAGCTGCGGGTTGTCTCGTCAGGCTGCTTCGCTTCGATCAGCCTTGCAGTGGGGCCCATCATCAGTGCCTGCCGCGCCTCTTCCTCGGGACTGCCGCAGATGATTGTCGGATGCGCACGCTCAATCGTGATGTCAGCGAACCCGGCCGCCGTGAGAACGCGGCGGATGTAGTCGGGGTCACGAAAGGCGAGCGGACCAGGCTCGTGATCGAGTGACGCCGGGGGTGGCCCCAGATGACGGAGCGCAATGTCGTAGGAAATCAGCCAGTGCCGGTTCTCCGCAAGTGGCGCCCAGCAGGCGAAGACGAGGCGCCCGCCTGATCTAAGCGCGCCGCCAATGTTGCGGAACGCCGCCACCGGATCAGCAAAGAACATGACGCCCATGCGTGACGTCGCGATATCGAACGCAGCTTCTTCGAGTGCCAATACCTGGGCGTCGCCAAGCACCAGTGTGACATTGTGCATCCCGCTCTCGCTCACTCGCTGCCGAGCGGCGCCGAGCATCGGCTCGGATATGTCGACCGCGACGACGCGGCCATGTTCACCGACAGCCTTTGCGAGCGGCAGCGTTACCGCGCCGGTGCCGCAGCCGATTTCGAGCACACTCTCGCCGCCGGCAAGCCGCAGACGATCCAGCAGCAGCGTGAGGCTTTCCTGATTGCGCCGTTCCCTGAACCCGGGGCTGGCGACCCAACGCGGCCCGGCGACCGTATTCCAATAGCGCCGCTGAGCCTCGTTCGTATCCTGGACTTCTCCGCTCATCTTGCAAGTTCTCCTGTTTCCGGCCTCCATGCTCCATTGGGATCAGAAGGAGTTCCGATTATGGCTGAGGCGAAGCTTGCCCCCAACCTTCCGGGGTGGATGCAGGACCACGCGAACCGCTACCTTTCGAGCGGCGGCACCGAGGGGCACATGTACACCGTGACCCCACCCGGCTACTCTGAAATGACCGTGCCGTCGCTGCTCCTGACGACAACGGGTAGGAAATCTGGCGACAGCTATGTGTTCCCCCTGTTCTATGGGAGGTCAGGGGATAGCTATTTCGTGATTGCGTCGAAGGGCGGCGCGCCGGAGCACCCTGGCTGGTATCGCAATATCCTGGCCAATCCTGAGGTCGAAGTGCAGGCGGGCACGGTGAAAACGCGGGCGCGCGCCCGCACCGCCACCGGTGAGGAGCGCGCGCGGCTGTGGGAGAAGTCGCTGGAGTTCTGGCCGCCATACGCTGACTACCAGCGCAAGACCGAGCGCGAGATTCCCGTCGTCGTGCTGGATCCCGTCAAATGAGCGACTGGAGCAAGGTAACCCGGCCGATCCCCGTTCCAAACGAGTGGACGAAGCCGTTCTGGGATGCGGCAAAGCGGGGCGAACTGGCGCTGCAGCGCTGTCAGAGCTGCGGACATTTCCAGCACCCGCCGTACGCGACCTGCGTCCAATGCATCGGCACGGACCTGAAGTTCGAACCCGTGCGCGGTGCCGGCGCGATCTACGCCTACACCATCATGTATCACACCGGCGACAAGCGATTTTCCCCCGCCGTGCCTTACGCCAGCATCATCGTGGAGCTCGACGAGGCGCCAGGCGCGCTGCTCGCGGGCAATCTGTTGGGAGCGGAGTATACCGAGGCGAAGGTCGGGCGGCGCGTGGAGGTCATCTTCGAGAAGCTGAACGACGACATCACGCTGCCGCAGTTTCGTCTCGCACGCTGAAGGGAACCAGACGCATGTGGGAAAACCGATGCAAGATCGCCGTCAGCGGCGTGGGCTATTCCAAGGTCACGCGCTCGGCTGACATTCCGCTCGCCGCCCATGCGCTGACAGCGGTGAAGGAGGCGGTGGCGGACTCGGGCCTTGAGATGTCAGACATCGACGGTCTGGCGACCTATCCGGAACTGCCGGCGACTGGACACGCGGAGGTGGACGGCATCTCCGTCGTGTCCGTCAACTGCATGATGGCGATGCTGAAGCTGCCCAACCTGACCTGGCACATCCAGGTGGGAACCACCAACATTGGTGGCGCCGTGCAGCAGGCGGTGAATGCCCTGCTCGCCGGCGTTTGCAAATACGCGGTGGTGTGGCGGGCTATGCACAATCCACGCGGTACCTATCAGAACCTTCCCGGCGCGTACGCCACAGGCGCCACGCAGTTCACCGCGCCCTACGGCTTCGGAGGTCCGGGACAGGGCATGGCGGTCGCGTATACACGCTGGCTGGAGCGGAACAACCAGAGCCGTGAGAAGATGGCGACGCTCGCGGTGACTCAACGCAAGCACACACAGCACAATCCGCACGCGTATTTCTACGGCACGCCGCTGACGCGCGAGGACTACTTTGCGTCGCGGATGGTGGCCTATCCGTTCTGCCTGTTCGACTGCGACATCCCGGTGCAAGGAGCCGTCGCCATCGTGCTGACGACGGCCGACCGTGCGCGAGACTTGAAGCCGAAGCCAGCGTATCTGGCGGGCTATGGTCAGCGGCTGCACTTCGAGGTGGCAGGCCGCATCGGCAGCTTGTCCAGCTACATGGAGGGCGGCAGCAGCTCCGCGAAGCTGACGTGGGAGCGGTCCGGGTTTGCGCCGAAGGATGTGGATGTGGCGCAGATCTACGACGGCTTCTCGGCGTCGGTGATCTATGGGTTGGAATCCTACGGGTTCTGCAAGGAAGGCGAGGCGCTCGATTTCATCCAGGACGGGCGGATCGAGCTCGACGGCGACCTGCCGCTCAACACCTTTGGTGGCAGCCTCGGGACAGGACGCATCCACGGGCTGTGGCACATCATCGAGGGCGCGCTGCAGGCATCGGGCCGTGCGGGGTCGCGACAGGTGAAGGATGCCAACGTGTCGTTCGTCGGCGCCAGCGCGCCGATCGTGACGGGGACGACGTTCATCTTCGTGCGTGAACCGTACTGAGGTTCATCAATTGCCGCAGCGCCGGTTGAAAGAGCTTTCGCGCCTGCTGCCCGACAGCTTCACCCTCGCCATTCTGGGGGTGGTATTGCTGTCGTTGGTATTGCCGTGCCGGGGTGAAAGCGCAGTCTTGGTCGCGAATGGCAGCGAGATTGCTATCGCGCTGTTGTTCTTTCTCCAAGGCGCGCGCCTGTCGCGCGCCACGGTGCTGGCCGGAATGCTGCACTGGCGGCTTCATTTGATCATTCTGGCCGCCACCTTCGTCATCTTTCCCCTGCTTGGCCTGGCGCTCAGTCCATTGTCGGGAACGCTGCTTGTGCCGTCGCTGTATATGGGCCTGATTTTTCTCTGTGCCTTGCCGTCAGCCGTGCAGGCATCTGTGATCTTCACCTCTATCGCCGGCGGCAATGTTGCCGCCGCGCTGTGCAGCGCCTCACTGTCCAGCATACTAGGCATGGTGCTGACGCCGCTGCTGATCGGCCTGTTGCTGCACGCGCATGGCGGTATGCCGCTGAACGGACTCGGTTCGATCATGCTGCATTTGCTGGTGCCGTTTCTCGCCGGGCAGCTGGTGCAGCGCCGGATCGCGGCGTGGATGCAGCGGCATGAGCGGGCGGTGCGCATGGTCGATCGCGGTTCGGTTCTTCTGATGGTCTATGGTGCATTCAGTGCGGCTACGCTGTCGGGCATCTGGTCGCGCATACCGCTATCGAGCCTTGGGGTCTTGGCGGTGGTTGATGCGGCGCTGCTGGTGACAATGCTGGCGGGCACGGCGTTCGCGGCACGCCGCTTCGGCCTGTCGCGCGAAGACGAGATTGCCATCGTGTTCTGCGGGTCAAAGAAGAGCCTGGTCACTGGGATTCCGATGGCCAACGCGCTGTTCGCCGGCGCCTCGCTTGGCCTGATGGTGCTGCCGCTGATGATCTTCCACCAAATGCAACTGATGGCCTGCGCGACCCTGGCCCGGCGCTATGCCCGCGTGCAACCTGGGCACGAGAGTGCCGGGCTCAGGCCACGATCAGCGCGTACAGTTTTGCCCTGACCTGTCGCAATTCCAGGTCCTTGGCCCGTCGTGCACGCCAGTCGAGGTTCTCGACCTGATCGTCGAGGCCAAAAGTCTCCTCACGGATCGGTTCTGTAACGATCAGACCGGCTTCCTCCGGGACATCGACGTCGAGCGATAGGGCGGCGGCAGCGAAGCCACATGATAGCCCAACAGGCAGACGTATCAATATTGTCGATACATCGTCCAGCCGGCTCTTCACCCCGCCCCCACCGCTCGCTTCTCCACGAGCGCGTCGACCTCCGCGTCCCCGTACCCGACCTCGCGCAGCACCTCCCGCGTGTGTTCGCCTAGCCGAGGCGCCAGCCGATGCACTCCGGCCGGACTGGCGGAAAACCGCGCCGGCGGACGCGCCTGCCTGATCTTGCCTTCACTCGGATGGTCCAGTTCCTGGAACAGCTCCACCGCCTTCAGATGCGGCTGCTCCATCACTTCGCTAAGCTTCGCGAACCCCGTGTGCGGCACGTCGATCCGCAGCAACAGTTCCTCCCACTCCGCCGTTGTCCGGCTCGGCGCGATGTCGCGCATGCGATCGTAGATGCGGTCGATGTTGCGTGCCCGCGCCACCGGGTCGCGCACCGAGAATTCCTCGATACACTCCGGATGCCCCACGGCCTCGAAGAACGCACACCAGTTGTTGCCCGAATAGGGCAGCATGGTCAGCCAGCCATCCTTGGTCCGCACCGGCCGCCGCGCCTTCATGCGCTTGTAGCCCGACGGCCCGATCGACGGCACGAACGCCTGGCCGCCGAACATCTCGATGCTGTTGAACGCCGCCAACGTTTCCAGCATCGGCACCTCCACCATCTGACCCTCGCCGGTGCGCTCTCGGTGCAGCAGCGCGGCCGTCACGGCGGAGGTCAGCGCCATGCCGCAGATCTTGTCGCCGATCAGGCTGGGGACGAAGGCGGGCTCCTCATCGGTGCCCATGGCGGAGGCGAAGCCGGACGCCGCCTGGATGATCTCGTCGAACGCCGGCCGCGCGCGCCACGGGCCATCCTGGCCAAAGCCGACGGCGCTCGCATAGACGATCCGCTGGTTGAGCTCACGGCACGCCTCGTAGCTGAAGCCGAGCCGCGCCAGGCCGGCGGGACGAATGTTGCTGACCAGCGCGTCCACGGTCGGAATCAGCCGGCGCAGCACCGCCTTGCCGTCCGAATGCTTCAGATCGAGCGCGATACTGCGCTTGTTGCGGTTCGCCGCCATGAACTGCCCGCTCATGCCGCGGTTGCGGAACTGGCCGGACGTGCGCCAGGTGTCGCCGGTCAGGCTCTCCACCTTGATAATCTCGGCACCCCAGTCGCCGAGGGTCTGTGTACCGAACGGGCCGAACAGCACCGTGGTCAGGTCGAGAATGCGGAAGCCCTTGAGCGGGCCGGTCGGTTCGGTCATCGCGGGTCGGTCCCTGGTCGGTCTTGCACCGCCAGGATAGGAGGGAGCAGCGCAGGTCGGCAAAGTGCCTGCCCGCGCCAGTTCACCTTCCCGCGCGTCCCTGCCGACGATCAGGAACCACCATGGCGCTGAAGCATCTGCGCCGCGTCCTCCGGCGTATGGAGGTCGGTAGGGATCAGCACCCATTTCGGGTAGTCGTGCTTGCCCGCCAGATAGCCCTGCACCACGTCGAAGATATATTTGCCGATGTCGGCCTTTACCTCGACCGACGCGTTCGCCTCCCCCTTCAGCATAGCCCGATAGATACCTGGCGCGCCGTCCGCGGAAATTGTCAGCACAGTCTTTCCGGGATGCAGGCCGGCAGACTTCATCACCTCGATCGCACCCAGCATCATGTCGTCGTTGTGCGCCCAGACCGCGCAGACATCTTTCAGCCCATCGGTGGAATTAATGAACTCCGCCATGACCCGCCGGCCGCCTGCCTCGGTGAAATCGCCACTCTCCGAGCGGATGACCCGCATGCCCGGAAATTGCGCGATGACAGCTGCGAAGCCCGCCTTGCGCCCGATCGTCGGGGCCGCGCCGATGGTCCCCTGAAGTTCGACAATGGAACAACGTCCGCGACTTGCCTGAGCCAACCACGATCCGGCCAGCCGGCCCTCCAGGTTGGTGTCATTGCCGATGCGCGCAACGAACAGCGACGTCTCGGCGTCAACCGACCGGTCGGCGATGAATACGGGGATGTTCGCGGCGCGCGCCTCCTTCAGCACCGGCGTCCATCCGGTAACGACCACCGGCGCGATGATGATCGCATCGACCCGCTCCGCAATGAAGCGCCGCACTGCAGCGAATTGCCGCTCGACATTGCCCTGTGCATCGTCGAAATGCAGGTTGATTCCGCGGATTTTGGCCTCCGCCTGCATGTCGGCGGTGAACGTGGTGCGCCAGTCGCTTTCAGCGCCAACCTGGGAGAACCCGACCGTTTCGGCTGAAGCGGCCGTCACCCAGGTAAGCAGTGCGGCGGCCATCAAGCGGACAAACCAATACATTCGCGACAACCCTTATGGCTGTACCAGGATCAATGAACTACCTGGCCGACAGAAACCGCACGCAACATTACCCGCTAATTTTTATCAAATTCCAAACGACCTACCCGTAATCTGGCGCCACTCATGTTTCGTGGCCCTGGGCCACCAGGAAGCCTCGCATGTCGGCTGCCGCTGATTATCCAGCCCCGAACCGTGTGACGGGGGCATTTTCTCAATGGCGTCACCCGTTCTTCGTTCTGCGCGCACATATATGCAACCGCATGCAGCGAACCGCGGTTACCGCCGCGCCGAACGCCAGCATGGTGCGCTTGATCACCCTGCTCGCCGCGCTGGCCGCCGCCGCGACCGCCGCGGTCTTGCCAGCCGCATGGTTCCTCGCCGCCGAGGCACGCCTGCGCGGCGAGGTCGAAATTCGCGCCCAGCTCTATGCCAGCGATGTGGCTGAGGAAGCGCGCCAGAACCCGGTCTTCTGGAATGCCCTTGCGGACAGTCCGATCGAGGACTCGTTGGCTGGTCTCGCAATCGCAAGTCGACCTGACGCCAACAAGCCCCAGGCCATCGCTGAGCGGCGCCGGGTGTTTTCAGGCTCCGGTCATGTCCTGATCGACACTATCACATCGGTCGCGCCAGCCTGGCCGGAACTTATCGCGCGCCTGGCAGTGACAGATGGCCCGACGCGCCTCGGCGAGGTGGATATCGCGCGCTCGCTACGTCCGGCATTGACTGTCACCACCGTCGTGGCCGCGGCTTCCTGCGGTCTGGGTCTGGTGATGTTCCTGCTGCTACGTGTCATGCCGTTGCGAATGCTGGTCGCGGCCGTCGAGCATGCCTCATTCGTCTCTGCACACGACACGCTGACGGGTCTGCCGAATCGTCGACTGTTCCATGACAGGCTGGAGCAAGCCTTGGCACTTGCGCGCCGCAACGCCAGCCAGATCGCGGTCCTCTATATGGATCTTGATAATTTCAAAATCATAAATGACGTCCTTGGGCACCCGGCCGGCGACAAGACGTTGCAAACGGTGGCGGAAAGACTGCGTGCATGCGTGCGTGCAAGCGACACACTGGCGCGCCTTGGCGGTGACGAGTTCGCAGTGATTCTCCCAACGCTCCTGCGACCGGAGGATGCCGATGCCCTCGGGCAACGTCTGCTCACGGCGATTGCACAGCCGATCGATCTCGATGGGCAGCTTCGGCATGTCGGGATCAGCATTGGCGTCGCCTTGTCGGACATCGGCGCCGAAAGCCCGCCCGAGCAGATGATGAAGCAGGCTGATCTCGCGCTGTATCGGGCGAAAGAGAAGGGGCGTAACCGGCTCTGCTTCTACACGCCAGACATGAAGGTGAAGTTGCTCGATCGTCATGATGTGGAACATGATCTCCGTACCGCGATGACCGAACAGAGATTTTTGTTGTTCTACCAGCCTCAGGTTGACCTTGGGACTGGCCAGGTGCTCGCGGCGGAAGCACTGCTACGCTGGAACCGCCCAGGCCACGGGCTGATTCCTCCTGGCCGCTTTATCGGCGTGGCCGAGGACACCGGCCTGATCGTGCCGCTCGGAATGTGGGTGCTGCGCGATGCCTGTCTGCGGGCCACCATGTGGCCGGAGCACATCGGGATTGCGGTCAACGTTTCGACGGTTCAGCTACGCCATGCCGGCTTTTGCCAGGCCGTGATCGATATCATCCGCGAGACCGGAATCGCACCATCGCGCCTTGAACTGGAAATCACCGAGAGCGTGTTCTTGCACGATACCGCAGAGACCATGGCGACTTTGCTACGGCTGCGCGAAATAGGCATCAAACTGGCGATGGACGATTTCGGCACAGGATATTCCAGCCTGGGATACCTGCAGAAATTCCGTTTCGACAAGATCAAGATCGACCAAAACTTCATTGCCCGGCTCGGCCAGGAGCGCAACGCAGACGCCATCGTGCGTGCCGTCGTTGGCCTGACCGAGGCCCTCGGCATTCGCGCCATAGCCGAGGGCGTGGAGACGATCGCCCAGGCCAGGATTCTGCGTGGGCACGGTTGTTCCGAGGCTCAGGGGTATCTGTATAGCCGTCCGGTCGCACCGGAGGCGTTCGAAGCGCTATTGCGCGAAGGTCCCCTCGAAGCTCTGGAGCCGCAAGCCTGGCGCGCAGCAGCCAACGCTTAGTTGGCATGCGATGCCAGGGCTCGCTTTCATAGCTCGATTGGCTGACAGGTCCGTTTTGGCTACGTTAGGCGATCTCGTGCCCCAGTCGCCCAATGAATGCGACGAAAGCATTTGACTGCGAACACAATAACGGCCGGTGGAAACGATGAGTAAAAGCGCATTCCGAGCGGCGGGCTTTCCGTGGCGCCTCTACTGCGGCAGGCAAGTGATCGAGCAAGACCTGCAACAGGCCGTGGATCGAGCAGGCGCAAACCGGGCCTTCGTGGTCTGCTCCCCGTCCGTCAACCGCCGTACCGACACAGTCCGCCGCATCGCAGCGGTGCTCGGCCACCGATATGCCGGCGTCTTCGATGGCATCGAGAAGGATTCAACCTACGCCTCGGTTTGCGACGCCAGGCAGGCGGCGAGCAAGGCCGCGGCCGATACGCTGATCGCAGTCGGCGGCGGCAGTGTCATTGTCGCGACGCGCGCGGTGGCGATCTTCATGGCGGAACCAGGCGACCCGTTCCAGATCATGACCCAGTATCCGGAAGGGAAGCCCGCCTACAGCCCTCGGCTCCTCGCGCCGAAGCTGCCAATCATCAATATTCCGACTACGCCAACCAGCGCCATGAACCGCGCCGGCACGGGCTTGAAGAATCCGGATCTCGACCACCGGATGGAGTATTTCGATCCCAAGACGCGTCCCCATTCCATCTTCCTCGATGAGGACGCATTGCTGACTGCACCGCCGGACCTGATCCGCTCCACCGCGACAACGGTGTTCGCCAGCCTCGTCGGTGCGATGGCACAGACGGACATGAATCCACTGGCGGAGGGCGACCGCAACCATGCGTTCCGGTTGGCGCATCGCGCCTATCCGAGGCTGGTCGACGAACTCGACAACCCGTCACTTCGCACCGATCTCTGCATCGCTGCCTTTTTGCAGAACCGCGCCGAGGATGACGGGTCCCGCCGGGACCGAGGCGGCGCGTTCTGCGGCAACTACGCGGTCTCCACAGCGCTTCACGTTCGGTATCCGCATGTGGGCCAGGGTGAATCGACCTCGGTCGTTCATGCCGCGAAAATCCGGCTGTCCGATGCGGTCGACGCGCGATCGGCTCAGCAGGTCGCAGAGGCGCTAAAAGTTTGGCGCGGCGGGATGGACGGACGACAAGCGGCACTTGCGGTGGCCGAGACCCTCGAGGCTCTCTACACGCGCATCGGCGTGCCAACCAAGTTGCGCCAGCTTCAGATCCCGCGCGAGGACCTGCGCAACATCGCCAACGATACGGTGAAGAACTTCAATGCCAACGCAGGCCAGCGGTCGCCTGAAGACCAGATCGAGGACGCGATCCGGCTGCTCGAGGCTGCCTACTGAGATGGCACAGGTCGCGATGCATTTCTCGCGCCTACGCACGGAACGACGGCATGACCTGCTCGCCGAAGCGGCGCATGGAGAGCAGGTTCTGCTCGTGGCTCATGTCACCGAAGCCAGTCTGGCACAGCAAATGTCGTACGCCCGCGTCGCGCAACGCCGCGACCTGCTCGCGGACCCGTGCCGCAGAACCAAACACCGACCCGGTGGCCAAGACAAACGCGAGCGCTTCGGCGTCGCCGACAGCAGGGTCGGTCCAGGGATTCAGCATGACCGGGTCAATGTGGAAATCGGTCGGATTGTACTCGCCACGTACGTGCATCATATGCGCACGGGTACGCAGCAACAGCGTCGATAGCTCGTCTTCCGCCTGCGCATCAGACTCAGCGACATAGACGTTCCGCCAAAGCGCGGCCTGTGCCAGCAGCTTCGCACGCGTCATTTCATCATGGCCACCCTCGGAAATTCCCGCCTCATAAAGTGTCCACCGCTCCTTGATGCGTTCGATGGGCAGGCGCGCGGTGAGAATTGGGATTCCCAGGCGACCGCATTCCCTAAATGAGGTTGGCGAGATGACACTGCGCCAGACCGGAGGGCCGGGTTGTTGCACCGGTCTCGGCCGCAGTTCCGGTACCCGCAGCCGGAAATACTTGCCCTCGTACACCAGCGGCGTTTCGCGCCATGCGCGTTCCAGTATTTCGATCGCCTCCGCCATCCGCTCGCGGCTGTCATCGCTGCGCATACCGTGACCAACGAATTCGTATTCGTTGTAAACTGTGCCTTTCCCAATCCCTACGTCGATCCGACCCTTGCTCAAATTGTCGAGCAGTGCGAGTTGCACTGCGAGACGAACAGGATGATGGAAGGGCATTTGCAACACCGCGAAGCCGATCCGGATCCGGGTCGTGCGCATCGTCAACGCCGATGCGAAGAGCAACGCATCGTTATAGACGCTTTCCCCAGTGAAATAGTGCTCCGTCAGCCACACATCGCTGAACCCCAGCGACTCTGCTGCACAAACCTGTTCGATCTGCTGATCGATACGTATGGCGTCCTCGTCGGGTGACGGCGAGAGTGCGAGGGTAAGCCAGCCAAACTGCATCGCCGTCGTTTCCCTTCTGGTGATCACTGCGTGAATTGCGGCGGCCCGCTGTCGCCGTAGGCGGCCAACTCCGCCAGCAGGTTCGCCAGACTGTACGATGGTTTATAGCCCAGCCAATGAACCGTCTCAGAGATATCCAGCCTGGTCGGCTTCAAGGCCGGATCGAGACCGTATGCAGTGCCAGTTTGTAGTACTCAGGATAATATCTCCTGAACGTAGAACCCGGCCCATCGGCATCCCACCGATCCAGATCGGCATCTGTGTATTCATACGCGCTATCAAGCGTCAGTACAAGGTGCTGTCCGAGTTGGCGCCGCGACATCAGATCCACACCCAGCATGACGGCCGAGGCGACATCATCGATGTGCACCGCACCTCTCCAGAACCATTTCGCCCAGTCGCTGAACTTCTTGTACACGTCGTGGTTCCAGAACGGAATGAACCCCCGCGGGCGGAGGGCAATGACGTTCATGTTCCTGTGTTTTGCATAATCCTCAACAATACGTTCGGCCAGGATCTTACTGCGCCCATACAGCGTATCCGGTCTGCGGACGCTGGTCGTGGAGATGTAAATGATCTTGTCGATCCCGAGCGAAGCTGCCGCCTCGAAGACCTCGAAGGTGCCACGCACATTGAGGTCAAAGAAATCGCAGGCATTCTTCTCACCACGATCCTCGTGGATGCCGTGCCACCCGGCTATGTGGACGATGCAATCGCAGCCCTGGAAATAATCCAGCAACCTTGACCGATCCAGAACAGACCCTTGGATGAATGTCGCACCCCGATCCAGTGGAGCACGAATATCCAGAATGACCGGTGTATCCCCTTTGCTGAGCAAACGCGGTACCAGAGTCTGGCCGAGGTCCCCGGCCCCACCTGTGAGAAGGACTTTCATCGTGCTCCCGCCCAGGGCGCGGCGTGCCCTACCTTCCGCGCAGACGCCCGGCTTCCTCTATATCGGCGGCCGCGATCGCCCGGGCAAGTGCAACGGCCAGTTCCTTGGCCGCCTCCAGCGTGAGCTCGACCGCGACCCGCGCGGCCGGCCCAAGCTCGGAGTTCACGAAATCGATGGTGATGGCCTCCTCCAGCAAAGCGTGGTGCGGATGGTCGTAGGACACCACAGAGTGAGTCAGATCGAACCACCCGTCACTGCCCTTGCCGGCACCGCTCGCAGGGGCAATCTCAACGATCGAGGTGCACATCCCCGCGCCTATGCAGCCAGGTGCTTCTGCAGGAATGCAAACACCTTCTTCCAGCCGTCCAGCGCCTGCTCGATACGGTACATCGGCCGGTCGTAGTAAAAGAAGCCATGGCCGGCACCGTCGTACCGGTGGAACTCGTAGTTCTTGCCGTGCTTCTTCAGTTCGGCCTCATGCTGATCCACCTGCTCCGGGGTCGGCGACCGATCCTCATTGCCGAACAGTCCGAGCAGCGGGCACGACAGGTCCTTGGTGAATTCGATCGGCGCGACCGGCTGCTTCGGGTTCAATTCCTCCTTGCTCATCACCACCCTTCCGCCCCAAAGCTCGACCGCCGCATCGATGCTCTTGGTCTTGCACGCGAACAGGAACGTCTGGCGCCCGCCTGAGCATGTGCCCCACACCGCGACCTTGCCATTGAGCCACGGCTGAGCGCGCAGCCATTGCACCGCGCCTTCGGTGTCCCCGATCACCTGGTCGTCGGGAACGCCGCCCTCGGCCCGCACCTTGGCAGCGACATCGTCGGGTTTGCCGTCGCCGGCACGGTGATAAAGGTTATGGCTGATTGTCGCGTAGCCGTGATGCGCGAATTTTCTGGTCGTCTCGCGGTACCACTCATCCCAACCGGGCGCGTGATGAATGAGCACGACACCGGGGAACGGGCCTGCACCCAATGGCCGTGCTGCGTAGGCCGAAATCGGCTCGTTGTTGTGGCCGCGGATCGAGATGGTCTCCGCGATCATGCCTTCGTAAGCCATGGTCACCTCCCCTTTTCGGGACGACGAACATTAAATGCTGTCAGTGGAGCCATCAACTTGCCTTCCGCCGACAGCGCAACAAACGCCACAGACAATTTGTCAACGGAACAGCCCTGGATGCGGATGGCTCCTGTGACTCAGGTCACACTGCGGGCGGCGATACGTGTCTATAGCGCGCGGAATAAAGCCTGACCCGCAACAGTAATGCACTTACGTCTGCGCCCGAGGAAGGATGACGATGACACTGAGGATCAACGCCGAAGCGCCGAACTTCACCGCCCAAACCACCCATGGCACGATCGATTTCCACACCTGGATTGGTGACAGCTGGGCCATCCTGTTCTCACACCCCAAGGACTTCACCCCGGTGTGCACCACCGAACTGGGATACATGGCCGGGCTGAAGCCGGAGTTCGACAGGCGCAACACCAAGATCATCGGCCTCAGCGTCGACCCGGTCGAAAATCACGCGAAATGGGCCCAGGACATTGAGGAAACCCAGGGTCACGCCGTCAACTACCCGATGATCGGCGATACCGACCTCAAGGTGGCGACGGCCTACGACATGCTGCCCGAGGGTGCCGGCATCACCTCGGACGGTCGCACCGCCGCGGACAACGCCACCGTGCGCTCCGTCTTCGTCATCGGCCCGGACAAGAAGATCAAGGCCATGCTGACCTATCCGATGAGCACCGGCCGCAACTTCGATGAGGTGCTGCGACTGCTCAATTCCTGCCAGCTCACGGCCACGCATACGGTCGCGACGCCGGTGAACTGGCGCCCCGGTCAGGATGTCATCATCCCACCCGCAGTCTCCAATGAGCAGGCTGCGGCGAAGTACCCGAATGGCTGGAAGACCGTGAAGCCCTATCTACGAATCGTCGCGCAGCCGACCTGACGATCTCAATGATAGTAACGCCCGGAATCGATGACGATCGTCTGGCCGGTCATAGTCTCGGTGCGGCACATCGTGACCACCATGTCGGCGCAGTCATCCTTGTCGGCGGCCTTCTTCAGCAGCGAGCCGGCCGCGTTGACCGCGACCATTTCGGGCAGGAGATTTGCAGTCGCCCGCGTGCCTTCCAGCAGTCCCGGCGCCACGCAGTTGACGAGCGTTTCCGGTGCCAGTGCAACCGCCATGCAACGCGTGAGGTGAATGAGGCCCGCTTTCGACACCGCATAGGCGATGGATGAACCTGTCGGCGCGAGCCCCGCCACGGATGCGATGTTGACGATGCGGCCGCGCCCCTGCGCCTTCATCACAGGCGCCACAGCCTTGGTGAGACGCATCGGCCCCGTCAGATTGACGGCCATGATCTTGTCCCACACGTCCTGCGTGAGGTTGTCGAGGTCGGTGAATGGGATCGCCTTGTTGTAGGCGGCGTCGTTGACGAGAATGTCGATGCGGCCCAGGCGGTGGATCACGTCGGCGATCAGCTTCTCAACGGCCGGCCCGTCGGTGATGTCGCAGGCGAACGCCGCAGCGTTGATCTGATAGCTGGTTGCCAGCTCTCGAGCCACGCCCTCAGCCTGGTCGCGGCTTTGGGCATACATGACCGCGACATGCGCGCCCTCCTTCGCCAGCGCATGACAGATACGCTGCCCGAGCCCGCCATTGCCGCCCGTCACCAGGGCTACCGCGCCTCTGAGATCCATAAACTCTCTCCCTGCATCGGCGGTGCGATGGTCTCGCAGCACCCCCTGTGCGGACAGTTTGTTACCTGGAGCAGGGGGCAGGCAAGCCATTGACCAGAGAAGCGCCAATCACGCCGACATTGCAATTGCGAGTTCCACACCCGCCTCGTGGTGGACCCACGGTGGATGAAACCGGTATTCGTCATGGCCGGCGAAGGCCAGCGAAGGCCGGCCATCCACGTCTTCCCTTGATGCGCGCGGCGCAGTCTGCTCATGGCTTCTTGTTAGGAGCGACGCGGTCCCGGACGTGATCCGGGAAGCAATCTCGTTCGATGAGGTGAACCCGGCTCAGATGTTGTCGATCTTGAGCAACGGCGCTGTTTCTGCGCGGATGCGCCGGCAGGCATCGGCATCGCGCGTCAGGTCGATCCCGTAGGTCGGGATGATCTGCTTCAGTTTCGGCAGCCACGCACTTTCAGTCAGCTCATCGGGAAAGCACTTCTGAAGCACGCCGATCGCGATGAACGCGGCGGTGGAGGCACCAGGCGAGGCACCAAGCAGCGCCACCAGCGAACGGTCTTCGGCGCCGATCAACTCGGTGCCGAACTCGAGCACCCCCGTGCGTTCCTTGTCCGGCTTGATGATCTGAACGCGCTGGCCGGCGACCGCCTGCTGCCACTCATGGCGCTTTGCAATCGGGAAGAACTGCTGAAGCGTGGCGAACTGGTGCGCCGACGTCTGAAGCACCTGACCGATGAGATATTCGGACAGCGCGGCATTATCGCGCGCCACGGCCAGCATCGGCATAATGTTGCCTGGTTCAATTGACCGAAACAGGTCCGTGAGCGAGCCGTGCTTGAGAAAGCGAGTTGAAAACCCGGCATACGGCCCAAACAGCAACGATCTGGCGCCACCGATAATGCGAGTATCGAGGTGCGGAACGGACATCGGTGGCGATCCCTCCGCGGCCTTGCCGTAGACCTTGGCGTGGTGGCGGTCGCTGACCGCCGGTAGGTCGCAACGCAGCCAGATCCCGCTCACCGGGAAGCCGCCGTAGCCGTGCCCCTCGGGGATGCGCGACTTCTCCAGCAGTGGCAGCGCTCCGCCGCCGGCGCCGATGAAAACGAATTTTGCTGAGACCGCGTGGATCTCCCGCCGATCCACATCCTCAATCTCGACGCGCCAACGGCCATCGCCTTCGCGCTCGAGTCCCACAACACGCTGCTTGTAGTGCACCGAAAATCCCGCCTGGGCCACGAGCTGCGCCACAAGCAGATGCGTCAGCGAACCGTAGTCGACATCGGTTCCCGTCACGATGCGCGTCGCCGCTATCGGCTCATTCTCGTCGCGGCCCTCGATGATCAGCGGTGCCCAGTCGGCTATCTGTTTCCGGTCTTCGCTGTATTCCATCCCGTGATAGCAATGGTGAGCCGACATCGCCTTGTAGCGTGCCTGCAGGAATTCAACATTCTCCTTGCCCCACACGAAGCTCATGTGTGGGCACGGATGGATGAACGCGCGCGGATCGGCGATCGCGCCCTTCTTCACCAGATAGGCCCAGAGCTGACGCGACAGATCGAACTCGACATTGACCTCGATCGCCCGAGAGATGTCGACGCTGCCGTCGGGACGCTGCGGAGTATAGTTCAGCTCGCAGTTCGCTGCATGGCCGGTGCCAGCGTTGTTCCACGCTTTCGAGCTTTCCTGCCCGCAGTCATCCAGCGTCTCGAGCATTGTAATGGTAAGCGACGGTTCGAGTTCCTTGAGCATCGTGCCGAGCGTCGCGCTCATGATGCCGGCGCCGATGAGAACGACGTCGGGCTTGCCGGGGATAGTGGCCTGGGACATGCGGTTTCTCCTGCCTGCCAGCTATGCCTGTGTGGATTTCGCTACAAACGGCACGCTGACGCCAGGTGCCAGGATGACATAGGCGCGCCGCCACGGCTCCTCATCGACCAATCTCCAGCTATGGCCGCTGCCGGTCGTGTCCTCGGCCAGCAAGATGTCGCCGGGGCGGATGGTAAAATGCTCACCCTTGCGCGTCTGGAAATCGAGCGTTCCGCTGAGTGTGATGACGAACTGTCGGACTGGCGCATCGTGCCAGGCAAAAGTGCCGCCTGATTTCGTCTCCTGGAAAGAGATGCTGGCGGTGCCGGTCTTCCCGCTCAACAGGTCGCCGCGTGCGCCGCCGGCCAGGTCGATCGCACCTTCCTCGAAATAGGAATTGCCGTCGTCGCCGGTCCATATCCGCACACACCGTATCATGACCCGCTCCCCTCACAGCATCCTTGTGATAAGCGCCCGTGTCGCCGTCGATTGGTCAAGTTGACCGCAGCTATCCACACCGCTGATAGTCGCGCGACCGCACACTACGATGCTATATGTTACGGTTACGCTGCGCAACTTGACCCAGCCAAACCGCACGGGAGGAAAACGAGATGCGCATCGTCGCTCTGGAAGAACACTACACCGTGCCGCGCATCGTCGCCGGTATCTCCCCCGACGCGATCGCCCGCCGCGGCTTCCCTGGGCCTGACTTCGTCTGGGCGCAATCCACCAAGCGCAACGAACTCGCGGACCTCGGCGACGCACGGCTTGCGGACATGGACGCCAGCGGGATCACCGTGCAGGTGCTGTCGGTCGCCGGCCCAGGCGCCGACCTTGTGCCGGGACAGGAGGGCATTGACCTTGCGCGCGCCTACAACGACGCGCTGGCCGAGGCCTGTGCGCGCCATCCGGACCGCTACCGCGGCTTCGCGCACCTGCCGCTGCTCTCCCCCGAGGCGGCTGCGGACGAACTCCAACGCGCAGTCAGAGACCTCGGCTTCGTCGGCGTGCTGGTGAACGGCGCGACCGACGGACGCTTCCTCGACGACCCCGCATTCGAGCCGGTGCTGGCCCGCGCCGAAGCCCTCGACGTGCCGATCTACCTGCATCCAGGCATTCCGGTGGAGGCCGTGCGCGCCGCGTACTTCGACGGGTTGCCTGGCAATTTCAGCTTCACCATGGCGCTGTCCGCCTGGGGCTGGCACGCCGATACCGCGATCCACACGCTGCGCCTCGCGCTGAGCGGCGCGCTGGATCGCCATCCTGGGTTGAAGATTGTCATCGGCCACATGGGCGAGGCGCTGCCGTTCATGCTGGACCGCATCGACGAAACCACCGCCGCCACGGCAAAGACGCAGCTCCGGCGCTCGGTGCGACAGACGATCCTCGATCAGGTGTGGATCACGACCAGCGGGTTCTTCACCATGGTCCCATTCATGGCGGCATTGATGTCGTTCGGCGTGGACCGCATCATGTTCTCAGTGGACTATCCGTTCGCGTCGAACGCACGCGCACGCGCGTTCCTGGACGCGCTGCCGGTCTCCCCGGCCGATCGCGCGAAGATCGCGCACGGCAACGCGGACCATTTGATGCGGCTATCGAGCTGACGGTCATCGGTCGAGCCAGATCGTCGCCAGATCCTGGTTGACGTAATGGCTGGGACTTATCTTGAAGCCTTTGACATAGCTCCGGTAAGGCACGATGCGGTAGCGCCAGAGCAGGAAGGCCTCGTGCGCCTCGGTGTCGAGCACCCGCTTCTCGAACTGGCGCATCAGGTCGCGTTGCTGCGCGAAATCGGTTTCCCGCAGCATCCGGTTGTAGATGTCGACCTCCACCGGGTCGTCGTAGTTGCCGTAATTCGCATCGGACTCCGAGTGCGGCAGGTACTTGGTGCCGTCGAGCAGCGGATTGACGATGTTCTGGCACTCGGCATCGATCGCCACCGCGAAATCGCCGTTGCGCAGCGCATCCTCATAGGGTCCGGTCGGCAACACACGCTGTGTCGCGTGCACGCCGATCTTGCTCCATTCGTCGATGACCCAGACGCCATTGAACTTGTATGGCTGATCGACATTGCGATTGAGCAGTTCGAACGTCAGTCCTTCGGCGCCCGCCTCCTTCAGCAACCGTTTCGCCTCGGCGCGCGACTTCTCGATATCCGGCCAGTAGCCGGCAAGCTGTTCCAGTTCCGCTTTGTTCGCGGCAAGCGGCGTGCCGGGAAATACGATGCCGCCGACCGTCCGCTGCAGCGTGATCCGCGACATCGGCCCCGCGCCATGCCAACGGTCGATCGCCAGCGTCAAGGCACGGCGCACTCTGACATCGTCGAACGGTTTCCTCGCGTGGTTCGGGGTGACCATGGCGCCGCAATTCCAGTCGCTTTCCTGCACGGTGATCTTGTCGCCCAGCGCAGCCACAAGCTCGTCGCGCGTCGCCGGCGGAAAGCCGCGGAATTCGATCGCAGCCCGGTCGGATTTGATCGCAGCGACGCGGACCGCCTGCTTGTCGGCGAAAATGCCGATAAAGCCGTCCAGATACGGCAGTCCTGGCCGGTAGTAGTCGGGGTTGCGCACGCCGGAGATCGACTGCCCCGCCTGATAGTCCTTGAAGCGGAACGGGCCGGAACCCATGATGTTCTTCTCGAACCAATGAGGGTCGCGATCGAGAATGTCTTTCTTGTAGATGAAGGCGTATGGATCGGCGAGTGCCGGCAGAAATGCGGCGGTCGCGACCTTGAGATGGAAGACGACGGTCTTCGCGTCGGGCGCCTCGACCTTGTCGATCATCGAATAGTAGCCGCGGCGCACGCTGATCACGCCTTCCGGCGGATCGACGATGTGGTTCCAGCTTGCCGCCACGTCGTAGGCGGTCATGGCTGAGCCGTCCTGGAACCTGACATCGTCGCGGATCTGGAACGCATAGGTCCGCCCATCATCCGTCGGTTTGGGAATCGCGGTGCAGACATCGCAGACGAATTCGGTCGTGTCGGCGGGGTTCTCCGGGTTCGCCCGGATCAGCACGCTGTAGAACGGCGCGACCGCATGAATCGTGGCGAAGGTGTTCTCGCGATGGCCGTCGAAGCTCGGCGGCGAGTTAGCCGGGATCATGAACGTCAGCGTACCGCCGCGCTTCGGCGTATCGTCGGCGAGCGCGGGCAAGCCGAGCGACAGGACGATCGCCAGGCACGCGGCGAACAATCGATGCATCTCTGTCTCCCCTTGCCGGCACATGCCAAGCTTACGCTTGGTTCGGCGATCCGGGTCAACCGCGTGCCATGACGGGCGAGGCTGGTCACTGACCAGCGGCGCGCCTAGGCTTTGCCAGGCCGCCTGCCACGACACACGTCACGGAGGTATCAATGACAACGGAGATTGCGGGGCTCGTTGACACCGAGCGCGGAATGATCAGCCGCCGGATCTTCATTGAGCCAGAGATTTACCAGACGGAGCTGAAGCAGATCTTCGCCCGCTGCTGGCTGTTCCTTTGTCATGACAGCCAAATCCCGCAGCCCGGCGATTTCATGACAACGTATATGGGCGAGGACCCGGTGCTGGTGGTACGCAACAGCGCCGGAGCCGTGGGCGCATTTCTCAATGTCTGTCGCCATCGCGGCAACCGCCTGTGTCGTGCCGACGACGGCAACGCCGCGAGTTTCATCTGCGCCTATCATGGCTGGACATTCGGCAATGACGGGCAGCTGACCGGTGTGCCGAACATGCGCGAGGCTTATCACGGCGATCTGGACCGCGAGAGCCTGGGCCTTATCCCGGTCGCGCAACTGGAGAGCTACAAGGGACTTTGGTTCGCCACCTTCGATCCCGAGGCGCCACCATTGCGCGAGTATCTCGGCGAGATGGCCTGGTACATCGATACCTTCGTCGACCGGCGCGAAGGCGGCATCGAGATCGTCGCGACCCACAAGTGGATCATGCCGTGCAACTGGAAGTTCCCTGCCGAGAACTTTGGCGGTGACGCGTATCACGTCCAATGGAATCATCTGTCCGCGGTCAAGATCGGGTTCAGCCGCGGCGTCACGGCAAATGCGCAGAGCGCGCAGAGGATGGCCTCGCCAGGCAACGGCCACGCTTTGATCTGTGTCGGTCCCGATGATGTCGGCGATCCCCCGATGCCGGAAATCGAGGCCTATGAGCGGGAGGTTGCCGCGGAGGTCCGCCAGCGCCTTGGGCCGCGCGCCAACCTGATCAATCCGATCGTCGGCACGGTCTTCCCGAACTTCTCGTTGTTGCGCGGCACGTCGCGCACATTCCGCGTCTGGCAACCGCGCGGCCCGGAAAAGACCGAGGTCCGCTCGTTCGTCTTCATGGACAAGGCGGCGCCCCCGGAGGTCAAGCGAGCGATCCGCCAGGCGGGGATCCGCGGGTTCAGCCCGTCTGGCTCATTCGAGCAGGATGACATGGACAACTGGCAGGAGTGCACCCAGACATGTCGCGGCGTCATGTCGCGGCGCATGCCGCTCAACAACCGCATGGGGCTCGGGCACGACCGCTTTGATCCGGCACTTGGCGCATGGGTCAGCGACTATCGGTTCAGCGAAAGCAACCATCGCCAGTTCTATCGGCGATGGGCCGAGTTGATGGAAGCGGCCGACTGGAGCGCCCTGGAACATCCGACGGCGAAGGTGGCGCGCTATGCCTGACGCGGACATGATCCGAGGCGTCGAGCAATTCCTCTATCGTGAGGCCCGCCTGCTCGATGAGAGGCGGTTCCATGACTGGCTCCGCCTGTTCACCGACGACATCCACTATTGGATGTCCGCGCGGACCAATCGCTATCCGAAATCGAGCAAGGCGATCGCGATCCTCAACGCAGACCGTTACGCTGAGGAGGATCTCGGCCGGGGCAGACGAGCTTGGTCTGTTCGACGAGGATATCCGGACGCTCACTGCGCGCGTCGCGCGGCTCGATACCGGCATGGCGTGGGCCGAAGACCCGCCGTCTCGGACACGGCATCTGATCACCAACGTCGAGATCGCCCCCGATGCGACCGATACGGAGCTGACCGTCCACTGTAATTTCATCGTATACCGCAGCCGAGGCGAGACCGAACAGGATTTCTATGTCGGCGCGCGTGAGGACAGGCTGCGCCGGGTCGACGGCGCGTGGAAGATCGCAAGTCGCCGGATGGTTCTTGATCAGAACGTCCTGACCGCAAAGAACCTGAGCATCTTCTTCTGACCCAACAGGAGCGCTGCAATGGCTACTGCCGACATCCTGCGCGACCTCGTCATCGCCAACCGTATTCTTGCCCATGAAGGCGTGGTCGATGCCTATGGCCATATCAGCGTACGCCACCCGGAGCGGTCCGATCGGTTCTTCCTGTCGGGATCGCGCAGTCCGGAGCTGGTCACGCTCGATGACCTCATAGAATACGATCTCGACTGCAACCCGATCGATCTGCGTGGCCGCACCCAGTACACCGAACGACCGATTCATGGCGCGATCTATCGCAAGCGACCCGATGTGATCTCCGTGGTGCATAACCACTCTTACGAAGTCATCCCCTTCACCGTCGCACAGAGCCGTGAAGCTCCGGCCTCTCCTCCACGTCGCGGCGGGCATCGGAGCCGAGATCCCAGTGTGGGACATTCGCCATAGATTTGGCGATACCAATTTGCTGGTGACGACGAACGCACAGGGTGACGACCTTTCGGACAGGCTCGGTGCGAACCGTGTCGTGCTGATGCGCGGCCACGGCGCGGCGGTCGCCGGGATGTCGATTCAAGATACGGTGCACACGTCCGTTCACCTGAAGGTCAACGCGCTGATCCAGACAGAGGCGATGCGAATGGGCGGTGACATCGTCTACCTCAGCGAAGGCGAAATTGCCGAGATGCGGAGGACCAGCGCAGGCCACGCTCGCGCCTGGGAATACTGGTCGCGTCGGGCCGGGATCACCGGCTAGCGGTCACCCCCCAATGGACCCGCTTGCGCGCCGCAAACTAGGCCGCACCAACATCGAGCTCACGCAGCTCGGCTTCGGCGGCGCCGGGCTGGGAGATCTGTTCGACGTGGTCGATGATGCCGACGCCAGCGCCACCTTGCAGGCGGCGTGGGATGCCGGCATCCGCTATTACGACACCTCGCCATGGTATGGCCGTGGGCAGAGCGAGCATCGCTTCGGTCGCGCGCTGTATCGCCGCCCGCGCACCGACTACGTGCTGTCAACCAAGGTCGGCCGACTGTTCCGCGCCTTCCACGATGCGGAGAACTTCGAGCACGGTTTCTGGCGCGGCGGACTGAAATTCCAGCATCGCTTCGACTACAGCTACGACGGGGTCATGCGCAGCTTCGAGGACAGCCTGCAACGCCTCGGCCTCCCGCGCATCGATCTGCTGCTGATCCATGACCTGGACTTCTCGCATCACGCCACAGATGCGAAGGTAACGGCTTATCTGACCGAGCTGCATAACGGCGGCTTCCGCGCCCTGACAGAGCTCAGACAAGGAGGACTGATCAGCGGCGTCGGCGCAGGGATCAACGAACTTGGGATGATACCACGTTTCCTCGATCTTCTGGACATCGACTTCTTCCTCGTCGCGCTGCCGTACACTCTGCTGGATACCGATGTCCTGGACAGCGAATTTCCGCTCTGCGTCGCGCGCGAGGTGGGCTTCGTGATCGGCGCGCCATTCGCCTCCGGCATCCTTGCGACCGGCGCGGTCACCGGTGCGCGCTACCGCTATGCCGATGCGACGCCTGAAATACTCGCGAAGGTGAAGCGGATCGAGGCGGTGTGCTCACGCCACCAGGTACCGCTGCCCGCCGCCGCGTTGCAATTTCCACTCGGTCACCCCTCGGTGGCTTCCGTGATCCCCGGCGCCCTGCTGCCGGAGCAGGTCGTCCGCAACCTGGCCACATTCCGCCATACGATCCCATCCGATTTCTGGGCCGAGCTGAAACACGAGGGATTGTTGCGACCAGATGCGCCGGTGCCGTAACCCCTCAGCCCAACCACCGCACGTTCTTTTCGATCTTCCAGGTTCTGCAGACGCTCGAACAACTCCACCGCTCCGGTGGCATTGGCTGCGCCCATCAACATCAGAAACTTGTCACGCAGTTCGGCGCGGGTCAGCGGTCGAGCTGGCGTCCCATTGAACTCCTCCACCTCGCGCGTGATGCTTCGGCCATCCTTCAACCGGACCGTGACAATGCTCGCCCCGGCGACCTGAGTTGGCGGATCCGCCACAGTGACCGCAACGCGTTGGCACATGGCACGGATATCCGCATCGGCGAGCGCCAACTCATCGAATGACGCAGGATTGCGAGGATCGCGGAACAGAGCCAGCGCCACGCAGAACGGGATGGAGTACTGGGCCATCATGATGTCGGTCGGGTCGCGAATGTTGTTGACTGTCGCCATCCGTTCGTTGCCGGCGACAATCACCTCATCCACCTGCGCACCGTCAAAGCCGTGCTCAGCCTTCAGCTCCAAAATAGCCTGCACCGCAGTCTGCGCCGTCATGTGAACCGGGAAACGCTTCAGGCATAGCCTCAGAGTTGCGAATTCGCTGGCCAAGGCCGTCGGTCAGATCGGCGATGTCCCATTCGGTGCAGAGCACTTTCAGGAACCCCGCCTCGCCTTCGAGCACACTGCGCGGACCAGTGAACCCATCGGCGGCCAGGCTGGCAGCGAGCACGCCACTTTCGGCCGCGCGCCCCAGATGCAGCCGCTTCACCATTGCGCCTGTGCCGGATCGCGCAAACTCCATCAGACCGCACGCGAGCGAACCGGCAATGCCAAGCGCATTGGTCATCGCATCAGCGTCGAGCTGCAACAGTCTGCCAGCGGCGACAGCGGCACCAAACGGCCCGGTGGTGCCAGGAGCATGGAAGCCGCGCCGCTCATTGCTGTGCTTTGTCGCGCGGCCGATGCGGTACATGACTTCGAAACCGGCGACGATGGCGGTGATCAGGTCACGGCCGCTGCTGCCATGTTCCTGCGCGATCGCAAGCGCCGGCGGCAGCAACGTCGCGCCAGGATGCACGCCGACGCCGGGTCTGCTCAGATTGTCCGATTCGAACGCATGGGCCAGTGCGCCGTTGGCGAGTGCGGCGGCAGGAGCCTGAATGCTGGGGCCGTCGACGCCGAGGATGCGGCTCTGTCCGCCTGCACCGGTCCGTTGCGCATAGCGGACTACGATGCGGCTCCAGGGCAGAGTGCTCCCCTGCACAATCACCGCAACCGTATCGGTGATGCAGTCCTTTGCGCGCTGCACAACCTCAGGCGGCAGATCCTCGTAGTGCAAACCCGCCGCATATTCTGCCAAACGAACGGTCTCGTGAGCCATCGCCTGTCCTCCTGATGCGCGGCTTGAGATCGCGAGGAGGAGCGCAAGCCCCCTGCCCTGCCGCAGCTTGTGCGCACTATCGCGCTCGGCGCTGTTGATGCAAAGGCAAGAACCGGAATTCTGCCCATCCCCTCACACAGCTAGTTGTCGCTCGGGCCCGACCACACGAGTGCAAGCGGGCCGCTTCCGACTGTCACGAACAAGGAGATCAATCATCATGTCGAAAGAGAGCGACAACAAGGCCATAGTGGGCCGCTGGTTCACAGACTTCTGGGGTGCGACATGCAACCTGGGCATCGTCGATGATCTCGCGGCACCTGACATGCTGTTGCAGTATTCATTGCATGAGCCACGTCGCGGTCATGAAGACATCAAAGCGTTCATGACCGACTTCCGTGCGGCATTCCCGGACTTGAATTTCTGGGGCGCCGCGGACCTCATCGCCGAAGGTGATTATGTCGTCGGTCGTTGGGAAGGCGGCGGTACGCATACCGGACCCGCCTTCAGCGATTTCCTGATGGGATCGCTTCCGCCTGCCACCGGCCGCAAGATGCGGTTCACCGGAACGACGGTCCTTAAGCTTGAAGGCGGCAAGATCGTATCAGAAGTCGGTCTGGACGATGGCGTAACTGCACTCACGCAGCTCGGCCTGATCCGCGCAGCGTAACGATGTGACCGCCGCCGTTCTCGGCGGCGGTCGCATCTTGAGATCGCCGACCCAGAGCCTAAGCTGGGTGCCAGGGAACCCCTGCCCGCCGGAACGTCGCCGAGACGCTGCCGGCGGTCCGCTGAAACAAACACCACAGGAGGAAACAGGCATGCCCCAGTTCGGAGACGCCAAAGGCGAATTCCGCGGCACCACCGTCCGCAACGACGCCGCACTGAAGGCATGGCTGGCGAAGCACACCGAAGCGGCGCTGGAGCCGGACCTGCCGATCATCGACCCGCACCACCATTTCTGGGACACGCCGCAGCGCGGCCGCTATCTGCTGCCCGAGCTGCTGGCCGATATCGGCGGCGGACACAACATCGTCTCGACCGTCTTCCTCGAATGCCGCGCGATGTACCGCAAGAGCGGCCCACGCGAGATGGCGGCGCTGGGCGAGGTCGAGTTCGTCAACGGCATCGCGGCGATGAGTGCGTCGGGCAGTTACGGACCGTGCCGCGTCGCCGAGGGCATCGTCGGCGGCGGCGACCTCAGCGTCGGTGCGCGCGTGCGCGAACTGCTCGAAGCAGAGATCGCCGCCGCCGGCGGGCGTCTGCGCGGCCTCCGCCACGGTGTGGCGTGGGATGGCAACGAAGTCGGTCGGCAAATACGCCTCCCGCGTCGTTCCGCCGCATCTGGTGCTGGACCCGAAATTCCGCGAGGGCTTCGCGCAACTGGCGCCGCTCGGCCTGAGCTTCGAAGTCGTGGCAGTATCATCCGCAACTACCGGATGCGATCGACCTGGCGCGCGCGTTTCCGGGCACCACCATCATCCTCAATCATGTCGGCGGCGTTCTCGGCGTCGGACCTTATTCCGGCCATCGTCAGGAGATCCTGGCCGGCTGGCGCAAGGACATCAACGAACTGGCCAAATGTCCGAACGTCTATTGCAAGCTCGGCGGCATCGGCATGGTGTCGTTCGGCTTCGACTTCCACGAACGCGACGTGCCGCCATCGTCCGAGGACCTTGCCGCCGCGTGGCGCATGTACGTCGAGCCCTGCATCGAAGCCTTCGGTGTCAATCGCTGCATGTTCGAGAGCAACTTCCCGCCGGACAAGCAGTCGTGCGGCTACACCGAGCTGTGGAACGCGTTCAAGCGCATCACCGCCAGTGCGTCGGCGAGCGAAAAGAACGCGCTCTACAGCGGCACCGCGGCGAAGGTCTATCGGCTGACCAGTGCCATGAGCCGGTTCGACAGCTACGCGACGAAATACTCGTGCATCCACATGCGCCGGGAGAACGGCATCCTGGAGATGCGGTTTCACACCGACAACGGCCCGCTGCGCTGGGGGCTCGGTCCGCACGGCGAACTGCCCGACGCCTTCGCCGATGTCGCGCGCGACCGGGAGAACCGGGTGGTGATCCTGACCGGCACCGGTGACGAATGGTCCGGCGTCCGTGCGACGCCGGGCCAGAGCGCGATCGGCCCGGGCCTGACCTCCAACGCGTTCGATCGCGTGCACTGGGAAGGCCGCGCGTTGCTGATGAACCTGCTGAACATCGAGGTGCCGGTGATTTCGGCGATCAACGGCCCGGCGTGGCGGCACGGCGAAATCCCGTTGCTGTCGGACATCGTGCTCGCCGCGGACACGGCGGCGTTCCAGGACTCCGCGCATTTCCCGAACGGCCTGGTGCCGGGCGACGGCATGCACATCGTCATGCCTCTGCTGCTGGGCATGAACCGCGGCCGCTACTTCCTGCTCACCGGCCAGACTCTGTCGGCGCAGGAAGCAAAGGATCTCGGTCTGGTGGCGGAAATCCTGCCGCGGGACAAGGTCCTGGCGCGCGCCTGGGAACACGCCGAGGCACTCGCGACGAAGCCGACCCTTCTGCTGCGCTATACGCGGTTGATGTTCACCGAATATCTGAAGAAGCGCATGCAGGACCTGCTTGGTTACGGGCTCGCGATGGAAGGCCTGGCGCTGATGGAACAGATCGATCCGCCGAAATAGAAAGGTCCCGCACAAATGGACATCTCCGGCAAAACCGCCATCGTCACCGGCGCCGCTTCCGGCATCGGCCTCGGCATCGCGACCGCGCTCGCTGAGGCCGGCGCCAACGTGGTCATGGCCGATATCCAGAAGGTTGCGGTTGAGCAGGCGGCCCATGGGCTCTCCGGCACCAACAAGCGCGTCATGCCGGTCAGGATCGACGTGACGCAGGAGCAATCCGTGCTCGAGGCCCTGGCAGAAGCCGAACGCAACTTCGGCAAGCTCCACATTGCCTGCAACAATGCCGGCGTGCCGATGCATGGCACGCCGATGACCGACGTGCCGCAAAGCGACTGGGAGTTCGTGATTGGCGTGAACATCTGGGGGATCATCCACGGCATCCGACACTTCGTTCCTGCCATCCTCCGCCACGGAGAGGAAGGCCATGTCGTCAATACCGCCTCTGTCGCCGGTTTTCAGAACCGCCGCGGCACCAATCAGGGGCCGTATTCGATGAGCAAATACGCCGCTGTCTCACTGTCGGAGGCTCTGGAGATCGAATTGGAAGGCACCAACGTCAGCGTCTCGGTGCTTTGCCCTGGTCCAATCGCTACGAACATCGCGCGCGGCGCCCGCAATCGACCGGACCACATGGGCGGTCCCCAGATCCGCGCCAATGACGAAGCGACACTGGCCGAACGGCTCGCCACAACGGGTCTCGATCCGAAGAAGGTTGGAGAACGCGTGGTGGATGCGATCCGAACAAAGACGTTTTATGCCTTCGTCAGCGCCGTGCCTGCCGATGTCATCAGGGGCCGCCACCGCCGCATCGAGGAAGCCCTGAACAGCCCATGGGTCACGCACTACTGACAATTATTGGCGTAACTCAGCGGAGGGCGCCCCCGGATGCGCCAAGGACACCAGCCCCGACTTGGGCCGCAACGCCGGTCGCCGAACTCATCCGCTCGATCAGAGCTGGAACCTCCGCGGCCGATACCGGCTTACTGAACAGATAGCCCTGCACTTCCTGGCACGACTCTGCCCGCAGCATCCTAAGTTGCTCGGGAGTCTCGACACCTTCGGCGGTGACCAACATGCCAAGCGCGCTGCCAAGGTCCACAATGGCATGGACGATCGCTGCCGCCTCCCTCTCGGAATCCAGATCGCGGACGAATGACTGATCGATCTTGATCTTGTCGAACGGGAAAATTCGCAAGGAACTGATCGACGAATAACCGGTACCGAAGTCGTCCAGCGAGATGCGCAGGCCGATGGCCTGCAACTGGCGCAAAGGCTCGAGCGTTGCCGTCGTATTTTGCAACAGCACCGTCTCGTTGATCTCCAGTTCCAGGCGACTAGATGGCAATCCGGACGCTTCCAATGCGCCGGAGACCGCTTCCGCTAAATTGACGCTCCTAAGCTGCATCGACGAGAGGTTGACGGCCACCGCGATATCGTCCGGCCAGGTCGCTGCTATGCGGCAGGCCTCCCGAAGCACCCACTCGCCGATCGGTATAATCACGCCGATCTCTTCGGCCAAGGAAATGAACTGGGACGCGCCGATCAGGCCGCGTTGAGGGTGCCGCCAGCGGAGTAGAGCCTCGAATCTGATCAGTGCCTCGCTATGAGCATGCAAGATCGGCTGGAAGAACAACTCGAATTCGCCGTTTGCGAGTGCCATGCGCAGGCCAAATTCCAGAGTATGGCGCGCCTGCGCTTCCGAATTCATGGCCGAATCAAAGAAGCAGAATGAACCTCGGCCACTTGCCTTGGCACGGTAAAGGGCCATGTCGGCGTGCTTCAGGAGCGTGTCTGCGTCGGCCTCATTGGCTGGGCTGAATGCGATGCCGACACTGGTCCCAATGGCCACACGATGATCCTGCAATGCAAAGGGCTGGCTGAGAATTTCGATGAGGCGCATAGCCAGCGCCGTTGCCTGGCCCGGCTGGTCGACCCCGATTTGCACAATGGCGAATTCGTCACCCCCGAGACGCACCACGATGTCCTCGCTGCGAACATTCTTGGTGAGCCGCTCTGCAACGGCACACAGGAGTGCATCGCCTGCCGCATGTCCCAAGGTATCGTTGACGTACTTAAAATGATCGAGGTCAAGGCAAAGCACCGCGAGGCTGTCGGAGCGCACCCGACGATTGATCTCCTGTTCCATGTACTCGCGGAACACAACGCGATTCGGTAGTCCCGTCAGCGCGTCATGCCGCGCCATGTGAGCCAGTCGTCGCTCCGCCTGGCGGCGCTCCGTGATCTCCTCATGCGTGGCGACCCAACCACCATCAGGCATCGGCCGATGATGGATGGATATGATCTGACCGGTCTTCAGCTCGACGACTGTGTCGTTCGGTTGGTCGGAGATTGCGACCGATGCCCGCCAGGCAAGATATTCCTCGGCATTCATATTCGGAAACGTGCCCGCCTGGACCCGGCACTCGACAATCTCTTCCAGTGTCGTGCCCGGGCGAATCGTATCCGTTGACAGTCCATAGATTTCAGCATAGCGCCGATTGGCCAGGATCAGCTTGCGCGCGCCGTCAAAGAAGCACACGCCCTGTGTGAGGTTGTTTAGAGCCATGTCGAGCTGCTGCTCGATACGTCGCCGCTCGGTGACATCCTGCAGAGTTCCTGCCACTTTACTGACCGCTCCCGTCGTATCGGTTACGGCACGGCCCTCGGCTCGCACGACCCGCGCCTGGCCGTCCGGGCGCACAATGCGGTACTCGATAGGCTCTTGCGCTGTGCCACGCCTCAATGCATCGAGCCACGCAAAGAGCCTGGAGCAGTCATCCGGATGGGTGAACGGCGCGAGACCATCGACCGTCGGTGCATCCTCGTCGTTCAGGACGCCGCGAATGCGATACAGCTCCTTCGACCAAACTCGGCGTCCGGTCTGAACGTCGAACTCCCAACTGCCGATGCCGGCGATTTCCTGCGCCCTATCGAGGCGCTGCTCGCTCTCGTGCAGCGCAGCCTGTGCCGCCTTGAGAGCGCTGATATCGACACGCAGTCCCGCGGTGCCGCCGTTGTTCATTCGTCGGTCGGTGACGAGCATCCACGATCCGTCACTCAGTTGCCGCTCGAACGACCCCGTGGCCTCCTGGCGCTCGTGCATTCGTTCCGCGAGCCATTCAGCCTCACACCCTCGCGCGTCGGGATACTTCCCCAGTTGCAGCTCACGCAACGCGACGTCTTCGTAGAGTGTCCCTGGAACCAGCAGGTCGCCGCTCTCGGAATGCATCTTGCGGTACGCCTTGTTGCACATCACGAGGCGGTCGTCCTGGTCGTAGATTACGAAACCCTCGGAAAAGTTCTCGACCGCGTCGCGTAGCAGCGTCTCCGCCTGTTCGACGCGGCGATCAAACAAGGTGGCGGCCAACGCAAGCCCGACAAGCACCAAGCTGAAAGCAGCAATTACCGCCGCCATGATGGGCGGGTCGAACAATATGCCGGGCTCACTCAGTGAAGCCTCTGGATAAAAATACGTGGCGAACATCCCGGTGTAGTGCATGAGCACGATAGCGAGACCCATGACCAAGGAGCCAATGATGCGAGCCAGCACCTGGCGCCTGCCTCCGACCCGTGCCAACGCCGAAAGCGCAAACAAGGCAGCTGTCGACAACGGAACGGCGACCACCACCGAAAGCGCGAACAACCATGGTTGGTAGTAAATGTGAGCGGGCATCCGGAGCGCCGCCATACCCGTATAGTGCATAAGGCCAATACCGGCGCCCAGCACAATTCCCCCGAGACCGAGACGAATCGGCCTTATTGTATCAGCCGCCACCAGGTGCAAGGCGATGCCGCTCGCTACCACGGCAAAGCCAGCGGAGAGTGCAGTTACCGGGAGATCAAAGCGGATCGGGATCGGAATCACGACTGCCAGCATTGCGATGAAGTGCATCGCCCAGATGCCGAATCCCATCGACAAGCCGGCTGTGGTCAACCAGAGGAGGCGTCTGGTACGGGCGGTCGCCGCGCGCACACGGGCAATCAGGTTGAACGCGGTGTATCCTGCGAAACCGGCTACCAGATACGATACAAGAACGAGCCATGGCTGATGCTGGTATGGCGTGCAGAGAGCAAGAGAAATGTCATCCGTCAAAAACCATCGGCTCAGCACGGCGCGACGACCTCCAGGCCGTCTATACGACGGCTGCTCTATGACGACGGCTTCTAAGTACGATACCCGAGAGCCCTAGCGCTTTTGCCAGTGTGCGGCAGGCGGTCATTCCTCCCGGTACAGTAGAGTCGAACGGTTACATCGCAGCTTCAACTTGCCCTGAGGCAATCTTCGGTCGCGATCAGTTCTGCGCCTCGCTGAAAGCGATCGCTCGCTCCAAGCGGACATCAAAGTATTCAACCGCTTTACAGATTGGCTGAGGACGCCCAAGAAGGTAGCCTTGGATGGAGGTGCAACCAAGCTCCCTTACGAGTCGGACCTGTTCGTTCGTCTCAACACCTTCCGCCGTCGTGGTCATTCCAAGCCGATCGGCAAGGCTGACGATCGCTGCCACGATCGCCGCACAATCATCCCGCGTTGTCAGCTCGCTGATGAACAGACGATCGATCTTGATCACATCGAACGGAAAGCTCCGCAAATAGCTGAGCGATGAATAGCCGGTTCCGAAATCATCGAGCGCAATACTCAGGCCGAGATCGTGCAGTTCCCTTAGCAAGGCTGTGGTCTGCACACTGTTGTTCAACAGTGCTGATTCGGTGATTTCGATCTCCAATCGGGCGGGGTCCAATCCAGCACCCGTGATTGCGTCACTGACAATTTCAACTATGTCGCCATCTTCAAGCTGAATCGGTGACAGGTTGACCGCAACCTGCGCGCCACCGAGATGGTGGACGGCATCAAGGCACGCTTGCCGCAAAATCCAGGCCCCAATGGACTTTATGATCCCAAGCTCCTCGGCCAACGGGATAAATTGGCCGGGCATGACGAGCCCTCGCTCCGGGTGGTTCCAGCGTAATAGTGCCTCGAATTTGTGAACGCGGTCACTGCGCAGGTCAAGAACCGGCTGATAGTAAATTTCAAACTGATGTTGGTCGAGCGCGACGCGCAGATCCGCCTCGCTGCTCAGGCGAGCATGCAGTCTGACCTCCATGTCAGGCTCAAAGACGCAAAACGCACCTCTTCCTCTCGCCTTCGCCTGATAAAGCGCCATGTCGGCGTTTCTAAGGAGCGTATCGCCATTGATGTTCGGGCCAGCGGCAATCGCAATGCCAATACTGGCTCCTATCTCGACCTTGCGATGACCAAGCTGATAGGGCGCGCTGAGGGATTCGATAATCCGCTGAGCCTGGGCGGTCGCTGCGCCGGGTAAGTCTCGCGATGGGTAAAGGACCGCGAACTCATCCCCACCGAGCCGGGCAACAAAGTCGGTGCTACGAATGCAGCCCTGCAGCCTTCTGGCCGCAACCTCGAGAAGAGCGTCTCCAGCGGGGTGTCCAAGCGTATCATTGATCAGTTTGAATCTATCCAGATCCAAGTACAACAAGGCCAGATCATTTCCGTCTGCTGTCAGTTGGCTCAAGGCCTCGGCGATTTTGCTACGAAACAGGACCCTGTTTGGCAGGTTGGTGAGCGCGTCATGGTGGGCCAGGAAGCGAATGCGGGTCTCTGTCTGTTGCCGTTCGGTCACGTCCTCATAGGTGGCTATCCAGCCCCCATCTGGAAGCGGACGCTGCGACACGGCCAAAGCAAGCGCGTCGTCCTCAGTGCTGACGAACGTCCCTCCGCGCTGCGATGCTGCCAACTCCTCCTGTTGCTGGTAGATGCTTTCCACAGCGCGAGGGCTCAGCCCTGCTCGGTTCTCAATCGCATGGAACAGTGACGCTGTCGTTGTGCCAGGAGACGCATCGGATGCGGAAATCCGGAACATATCGTGGAATCGCTTGTTGCAGACGATCACTCTCCTGTCCAGAGTCGACCATCAGAAGCCCTTGCGACATGTTGTTCAAGGCAGCAGTGAACAGCATATTCCTGACGCGAAGTTCGTGGTCACGTTCCGTCAGCGTCAGATTGTGGAGACGGACCTCCTCAACGGCTCGATTCGCACGCTCATTAGCTTCAGCCAACTCCGCCAATGTCTGCTTGATGATTGTGATGTCTGTCCAAATCCCAACAATACCGCCAGTCGGGTTTTGACGCTCCGTGATGAGAACCCACCTACCGTCCGGCAGCAGGCGCTCAAGCGAGCCTTGATTACCGTGGTGCCATTCCAACGTCTCGCGAACAAACCCCTCGATATTGTCACCAGCTTGCGGATACTGCCCGATCTTTGCTCCCTCTCGAATGATGTCCTCAAACTTCGCCCCAGGGTGGATGAAGGGCGCGCTGAGCGCATAGATCTCGCGGAACCGGTGGTTGCAGGCCAGCAGTCGGTCCTGTTCGTCCCACATGACGAAGCCATCCGACATCGCCTCGATGGCGCTGTCCAGTAGATCGCGCGACTTCTTGCGTTCCGTCTCCACCCGCTCGCGCTGGCGGAGCGCGGCATACAAGGTGCCAGCAAGCGCGAGTACGAGCAGACACGCCAGAGCGAGGACGATCAGCAGGCGATCCCGGTCTCTGACCCAGTCTGCCAACGCCACCGACAGGTCCAGGGTCAAGGCAACCTGGACGTCAGGATAGAGCGTATTGCGCCATACCGCGACCGTGGGGGTAGTTATGACCGTCGACGGAAGACCGAAGGCGACGCTCTCCGGACCTAATCGGCTAAAGGCCACCACTTGGTATTTGCCGACCTTGAGCTCGTCATTCGGGAAGCTGGCAAGTCGCGAACCGTCCGGCCGCTGAATGTAAATTCGCAGGCCAGGCACCGCTGCCACGGGAGCGAGCAGCGCCAGAATGGAGGGAACCGGTACCTCGGCAACCGCCTGCAGCTGTCCCACCCCGCTTAGGCTGATAGGGCGGGAGAGATACCAGGACCAATCGCCCGTTGTCCCATTGTAAATCGGCCCTTCGACAGCGACGGTACCGGGGTGCTGAGCCGCACCCGCCTCGGGCGGCGTCAACAGGAGTCGCTGGTTCGCCGGTCTAGGTCGCGCCGTAACCCATATTGTACCGTCCGGATGGACAAGTAACAAATCACGAAACGAAAACGTCTCAAAGTTGAATGCCCGCAACAACCGCCTGGCCGCGTCCGGATCGACGTCGCCCTTTTGGTTACCGGCAGTCGCAAATATAGACGGCAGGCTGACCAAGGCGCCGTCCACCTGTAGCAACTCGCGATTGATCGTAGTGGTGACTACAAGCGCCGCGTTCTGTAGGGTCGCATTCGCGGCGTGCAGCGCGGTCTGTCGCGCGCGCTCCAAAAAGAGCGCGCTGCCGCAGACCAGGGTGGCCAGCAAAAGGGTAGCGCCCAGGGCCACAATGATCCCAATGCGCCTTGCGGGCATCACAGGGTGCGCTGTCACGACGGACCAAGGGCTAGATGTCATAACGGATACCCACCGGTGTCGCTCGGTCCAAAAGTTCGGCTCATTGAGTGGCTTGACCGCCGCTTCCTTGCCCAGTCATCTCGCACCGATCCGGCGGCTCCATTCTCCCGTCTTCCATTCGATACGAGCATAACCCTTTTGTAAGTGCGGGTTGGTTACAGATTATATTCCCTGTAACGGGAGAGAGGTTGCCCAGAATGCCCCAGCCCCGCAAAAACCAAGGTTAAGTCATCCCGCTGTAAGTTACCGCTTGTATAACGGTGAGTTGACGTTCGCGGATTTCGGGTTTCATGCGTTGTCAGAACATAATATGTCGGGAAGGTCATGTCGATAACAACCCAATCGCCAATCACTGGTGAGGTTGCTCACGCCAACCGCGGCTGCCAAGAGGACATAGTCGTACGCCGCCCATGTGACGAAGACGTGCCCGGACTCGCCGCCCTGTTTTCAGAAATGCAGGCCCACTACGAGCGCCCGGTGTCGTATGAAGCGGCGCTCAGCGCGGCCGCGCTGGCGTGCAGGCCCCCCGTAAATACCTTCGATCCGCGCGTCCTCATCGCCTTGTTGGGCGACGACGTCGTCGGTTCGATAGTCATGAATGTCACGTTCCCGGCGTTCGAACTCAGTCTATCACTCCATATCCGCGACCTGTACGTGAGCAAGTCCATGCGGCGCAGCGGTGTTGGGCGCCTGCTCGTGAAGTCCGCCGCACGCCTCGCCGTCAATGAAGGCTTTTCAGCACTGGAATGGACGACGGATTCGGCAAACATGGCAGCGCGCAAAATGTACGAGATATGCGGAGCCAAACAACTTGACCGGACCTATTATCGTTTATTTAACGATACACTGACAGCTGCGGCAATTTAGATTTTCGGCGGCGCCCAATTCATTCTTCCGCCGCCTTTATCCCCAGTGCGGAAGCCAAATAGCGATTCCATGCGCTGGCACATTCGGGGCCGCAGCGACGTATCCAGTTTGGCAATACCGACTGAACCAACAGGCTCTTCCGCTTGGCCTCGTCTTCAGGTGTGACCGGCACGAGCGTCATGTGGCTTGGCGTATGGCCGTTGCTGCAATTGGGTGCCCCGATATTGCAGGCTATGCCATCCGCCGTCTCTCGATCAGAGGCATCCCAGATTCGACCCTCCAGACCACTTATCCCCTCACGGAGTTGCGCGCGCAGGTCGGGCGGCAGCGCCTCCCACGCCGCGATATTGGCGCCGAAAAGCGACAGCCCCCAACTGATGGCCATCGGGTAAATGTAGGACGTGACATTCGAAAGGCCCACTTCATTGCCACTCAGTGTGCCAGTTATAGCGCAATCGACTACGCCGGTTCGGGTCGCATTTACAACTTCCGCGAATGGCACCAGAGCCGGTATCGCACCCAGCGCCGTCATCATCTCGGATTGTCCGACGGATGAGGTGCGTACACGGCGGCCGGATAGATCACTTAGGCCGGTAAACGGCTTCGTACAAAACAGAACCTGCGCTGGGTATGTATAGATCGCGAGCAACTCGATGCCAAATTTCTCACGCAGCATCTGTTGCAGATGCGGTCTGTACAGCTTCACCGTATTGCGCAAAGCGGCCATGTCCGGACTGAGTCCCGGCAGGTCAACCGCGTTGAGTTCTGGCTCGTCGCCCGACACCAGAGCAAGCAGGGCCGTCCCGAACGGCACGACCCCCAGCCGCATAAGCTGCAACATCTCTTGGCCCGGCAGCCCGCTACGGTCGAAGGGGTGGATTTCCGCCTTGATGCGCCCACCCGATAGGGCCTCGACCTGCTCCTCCCAGAACGGCCTTTCCAGGCGATCATACTGACTGACCCCCGCCAGACCGCCCACGATCTTGAGGTGAACCTGCTCATCGGCACGGACGATAGGCGCAAAACACAGGGCGACCATCGCGATTACAACCAGTCCAACCCGGCGCACAGCAGAGCGCCCGGAATGTTCATGGCCTGGCAGCCCGGATGCGTAATTGATCGTCATTCAGAACGCCCTCTCATGCTTCAGAGTGCCCTGCCGGTACAGCGTCGGCATCTGAATAGACGAATTCGTTCGTTTGCCAAACATTAATTTACCGGTCGTTCCTGGCGGCTTCCGTTTTCTCTCCCATTCGCCATCGCAATGTATATATATTCGCCCAGGTACATGGTGGCGTGGGGTCGTGTGATCATGTCGATGGCGGCGACGGACTATCGGCCCGTCAGGCTGATCGGATTGGGCTGCCTGGTCGTGACCGCGTTCGGCTGGGGCCTCAATTGGCCAGCCACGAAGTTCCTGCTCGAGCAATGCCCTCCCCTCACTGCACGTGGCATCGCTGGCGTAGTTGCGGGTTTGGCGCTCGCTGGGATCGCGGTCGCACGAGGAGAAACTCTGGCGGTGGCACCCAAGCTCCGATTGCGGCTTGTGGCATCCGCATTGCTCAACGTCAGCGCCTGGATGGGGCTTACGACTCTGTCGCTGCTCTGGCTGAACGCGGGTGAAGCGGCAACCCTCGCCTACACCATGCCTGTTTGGGCGGCTCTGCTCGCCTGGCCGATTCTCGGCGAACAACTCGGGCTACACAGAATTAGCGGCCCTTATACTGGGCATTTCCGGCGTTGCCGTGCTGCTCGGCGGAGATGTATTCCATGCGGAAACCGACAAGCTGCCGGGCGTCGCGATTGCGCTGGCGGCAGCCATGCTCTTCGCTCTGGGCACTGTAGTCTCCAAGCGCTGGCCGCTCGTTATGGATCCCATCGCGCTGACTGCCTGGCAAGTCGGGATCGGATGCACAGTGCTTCTGGCAGCAAGCCTTGTATTGGAACATCCGCATCTCCTCGGAATGCACTGGTTCGGCTGGGCGGCCCTGACCTACACCGCCGTCGTTTCGCTCGGTATTTGTTACCTGATGTGGTTCGCGGCATTGCGTCGGCTCGAAGCGAGTACAGCGGCGATCGGCACGCTGCTGACACCCATCGTCGGCGTGCTGGCCTCGGGCATTGCACTGGGCGAGCCCCTCTTGTTTCCGCAATTCGCGTCCCTTGCCTTGGTCGTATTCGGCATTGTTCTTGCCGTGCGGCAGTGATTACCTGCCAGCCGAAGCCGGGACTTGTTCTCTCAAGTCACGTCCATCGAATAATGGTGTCGGCTCCGTAAGGCTGTGTGATAGAGTCCGTAGCTGGCCCCCAAGGGATTGTCGCAGATGCTCTTCTCCGTTATCCGTATTGATAAGCCGAACAGCGTCGCACTGCGGCAATCCACGCGACCGAAGCATCTCGTTTACCTGGAACGGGTCATGGCCTGCATCACGACTGGTGGTGCGCTGTTGGATGACCAGGGGCAACAGATCGGCTCAATCCTGATCATCGACGTACCGGATCGCGCCGCCGCGGAAGAATTCGCAGCCACGGATCCATTTGTGCCAGCCGGCCTATTCGCCAGCACCCATATCGCGCCTTTCCGGCAGGTGTTCAGGGATGGCGTCAGGATCTGAGCATGTCCAGCCGCCGGACCCGATGCATGCCGCCATGAACATCGGATACCGCGTTTCGCAGCGCGCGACTTAAGCGCACGCCGGTCAACCCGGAACGACGCAGGGCACGCGGCGCCTTGCCAAGTGCGCTGCGCTGCGGCGGTATATCGCCTGGCCGCGATCAAGAGGTCGACCGTCCGGCGATGGCCGGCCTCTGCCGCATCAGCAGCAGCGAGGAAACGATGGCAGAAATTCTGGCACTGGGCATATCGCATTATCCGCCACTGACCGGGCACGATAATCGAATGGCCCGAATTCTCCGGCGCATGATGCAGAACCCGGACCTGCCGGCGGATCTCCGGACCCCGGAGGGCTGGCCCGAGGCGATGCGCACTGAATGGGGCGACGACGAGGGCACCACGTCGGCGGCCCGCCACCGCGCCGATCTGGTCGGCTGGATGCAGCAAACCCGAGCTGCGCTCGACGCGTTCGACCCGGATTTCGTTCTGATTTGGGGCGACGACCAGTACCAGAACTTTCGCGAGGACATCATCCCGCCGTACTGCATCAACGCGTACGACAAGTTCTCCTTTGCACCGCCGCGCGACAATGTCTGGGGCGAGACCGACAAGACCTATGAGCTGGCCGGCAATCGCGATGCCGCGAAAATGCTTGCGAGTCGCCTCATCGAGCAGGGCTTCGACACGGCCTATTCCTACAAGCCGCTGCATCACGCGCTTGGCCACGCCTTCACCAATGCGATCTTCTATCTCGATTACGATCGCAAGGGATTCGGCTACCCGATCGTGCCCTTCGCGATCAACTGCTACGGCCGCAAGGTGGTCTCTCAGCGCGGCGGGGTGCCCGCTTTCGACAAGGCCGCCCCCGACGCGGACCTGGACCCACCATCGCCCGCGCCCTGGCGGCTCTTCGACCTTGGTGCCGCGACGGCGCGCATCCTCGCGGAATCGCCGTACCGTGTGGCGCTGCTGGCATCGTCCGGCTGGTCGCACGCCTTTCTCACCGCCAAGAACCACTACCTGTACCCCGACACTCCGTCGGACCGGCAGATGTACGAGCAGCTTCGCACCGGCAACTACGAGGCGTGGCGTAGCTACACGACACATGCCGTCGAGAACAGCGGACAGCAGGAAATCCTCAACTGGATGTGCCTGGCCGGGGCGCTGAGCGCGCTTGAGCGCAAGCCGCAGGTGACCGGCTTCGTCGACACCTGGATCTTCAACTCATCGAAGGTCTTCCTGATAGCACCGCCGGCCTGAGAGCGGTGGCGTCCAATTCCCCACCCGCGGCCTATGACGTGATCGTCGCGGGTGCCGGTCCGGTCGGGCTGACGCTCGCCATCGACCTCGGCCGACGCGGCGTCAGGTGTCTGCTCATGGAGCGTCACCCGACCACCTTGCCGTGGCCGAAGATGGACCGCTCGAATGCACGCACGATGGAGTTCTATCGCCGCATCGGCATCGTCGATCGGGTGCGCGCACTGGGCTATCCACCCGACAATCCGATGGATGTGTTTCTGACGACCCGCCTCAGCGATCCGCCGATCGCGGTCCTGAAATACCCATCCGTGGCGGAGCGTCGCAAGCAGATCGCCGAGTCTCCGAACGGTGCCTGGCTGCTCGAGCCGTATCAGCTGGTCTCGCAGAACAAGCTCGAGCCACTGCTCAAGGAAGTGGCCGAGGGGACGCCCAATGTCACCGTGCGCTACGGCTGCGAATTGGTCGACTTCGACCAGGACGAGCACGGCGTGACCGTCCACGCCCGCACCGTGGACGGCGACGAGGGGGCGCTGCGCTGCGGCTACCTCGCAGGCTGTGACGGCGGGACCAGCACTGTCCGCAAGAAACTCGGCATCAGGCTCGAAGGCCGCGGAGGCATTCGCGAGCTCGTTCAGGTCATCTTCCGTTCGGATACCCTGTACGAGCGCATCGTCACCGGCAGGGGACGTCATTACCAGTTTGCCGACATGGCCGGCTCGATCATGGTCGCACAGGGCGACCGCAAGGAATTCACCCTGCATTCGTCCCTACCGCCGGATACCGATTTCGCGGCAGTCATCCGCGATCTGATCGGCTTTCCCTGCGATTTCGAGATCCGCTACGTCATTCCGTGGCGCCATCACCTTCTCGTCGCGGAGCGATATCGCGATCGGCGCGTGTTTCTCGCCGGTGATGCAATCCATCTGGTTATTCCGACCGGCGGCCTGGGCATGAATACCGGTGTCGGCGACGCTTTCGACCTGTCGTGGAAACTCGCGGGCGTGATCAACGGTTGGGGCGGTCCTGGCCTGCTCGACGGCTACGAGCAGGAGCGCCGGCCAATCGGCATTCGCAATGTCGCCGCCGCCGGCTGGGCCGCCGCAGGCGTGCCGATCTGGCGGGCACTGGTCACACCAGCGGTGTATGAAGACACGCCCGAAGGAGACGAGGTGCGCCGGAAGTTGGCAGCGTCATTCGATGTCAACCATCGGCGTGTGCACGGCATGGTCGGCGTGGAGTCCGCGTATTCCTACGCCGGCTCGCCGCTGATCGCGGATGAGCCTGGCAATGTCGCTGAGTGGGAGACCAGCAGCTACACGCCCCATACGCGCCCTGGCGTCCGTATCCCGCATATGTGGCTGAAGGACGGACGCGCGATGCAGGACGTGCTCGGGGACGACTACACGCTGCTCGATCTTCGCGGCGACTGTGACACCGCTCCGCTCGAGGCGGCGTTCAGCGCCCTCGGTGCACCGCTCAAGGTGCTTCGTCTCGACGAGGCGCGCGTGCGAGAGGTGTATGGTGCCTCGGTGTTCTTGCTGCGCCCCGACCTGCATATCGCCTGGCGTGGCGATGGAGCGCCCCTGGACGCGGCTGGGCTTGCCGCAGTGGCCACCGGTCACAGCACAGTCTGAGGATGCCGACAGGCCACGCGGCCTCGATCCTGATTGTCGCGGGGCGGAAAGAGAGTATCATGCCGACGTCTCGTCCCGAGCGCTGCAATGGGCGGTCCAGAAACCAGTGAATGGCGCTCGCCAGCGCCGGACCTCGGGAATGTCGGCCAAACACGATAGTCGGCCCAACATAACACTCGGGAGGTACTCATGCGCGCGACAGACGTGATGACACCCAACGTGATCACGGTCGATCCGGACACACTGGTTCAGGACTTGGCCAAGCTGCTGTCAGAACGCAACATCAGCGGCGCCCCTGTTGTCGATAAGACCGGTGCAATGGTCGGCATCGTCAGCGAGGGAGACCTGCTGCACCGCGCCGAACTCGGCACCGAGCGTCACACCGAGAGACGGCGCTCGTGGTGGCTCGAACACTTTGCCTCGGAACTCGCCCGTGATTACGTCAAATCCCATGGCCGCACGGTCAAGGATATCATGACGCGCGACGTCGCCACGGTCAGCGACGACACTGATCTGGCCGATATTGCCACGTTGCTTGAGACGAAACGGATCAAGCGAGTGCCAGTCATGCGTGATGGCAAGGTCGTCGGCATCGTCAGTCGCGCCAACCTGGTGCGCGCGCTGGCAGGGCGACAACGGTGCCCCGATGCCCGCAGCCGACGCTGACGATCGCGCGATCCGCGCTCGGCTCCTCGCGGAGCTGGAGAAACAACCATGGGCAACCAAGCTCTGGGCGCAGGATGTCCTCGTTAACAACGGTGTCGTGCATCTTTGGTTTGGCTCGGATGAGCCTTTGGAGAGGAGGCAGGCCGCGCGGGTCGCGGCAGAAAACGTCCCGAGCGTGCGGGGCGTCGAGGAGCACGAAGTGCCCATTCCGCTCATGCCGGTCTTCTGATCACGGTTCGGTGGCATTCCGTTCAACCGGCCGCTTAACGCTTATGCCAAAGACGATATCGGTGGCGGCCTCGGCGCTCAGGACCCGGCGGCGACCGGGGGTGCATAGCCCACCCTCGTGCAGGTTGTCGCCGCCGCCTGCGTCATTCCTGTCGCCCTCGCCCAGGCCGGCCGATCATCATATCGCGTATCGTAGCTTCTGAATGTGGTCGCGTTGATCCGGAATTCCGCCCACCGCTTTCCGTCGGTTGCGACCACATTGGGCACATCGACAAGAACATCCCGCTTCGGGTGACGCTGCAACCACATACTACCGATCAGATTGGCTAGCTTGCCGACGCGTGCCAATCCATCCTCCACCGAACCAGCCAGCTGGTAAGCGCTGACGAATGGATTCCACACCTCAACGATGAAGTAGGTTGCTCGATCCTGATCGGCCTGCCGCGTGATCTTGAGTGACGGTCTGCTCAGTCGGTTCCTGTTCATGCACTTTCCCCAAGGAGCTCGAATTTGAGCACCGTCGAGACCGAACAGACACCGATTGCCAGCCGTCCCATCCGTCAACTGGACTTCATCTCATAGAGCTTGACGGAGCAGGCACGAGCCAGGGCGCTGTCCGGCGTCTTTGCGACCCCGAGCGTTGCCCAACCGGCCTGGGTCACAAGGTCACTCCGCGAGAATGACGACTGCTCGGCGCGGAGCTTGGCAAGCGCCACCTGTTCGGTGCCTTCCTGGGCCTTCGCAACGCAGAATGGCACAAGTGCCGCAACGACAGCAGTTTCCGCCCGATCCTGAGCGAGTTGATCGGCACTCGTTGCCGTTCGCCACCCGAGTTGCGAGAAACCGACTATGGCCAGAGCGATCGCGCCAAGGGCAGCGCCCCAAAGTCCGGGCTTCAGCCAAACTGGAATTTGCATAGGATTTTCTTTTCACGCTGTGAGAGGACTGATCTCCTCCCATCGGCAAGTGCAGCAAAATTAAGATGGGGAGCCGCAACGGCATTACAGGACCCGGCGCCAAAAGAAAATTGCGCGATTCACCCGCTTGTAGCCGCTCGCCGTCCGATGCGCCCTTGCACTGGAAGGCACACTGGCGATATAGAGCCGTATCCGTGAATGCGTGATTGGCACCGGTCCAAGAGACCACGTGCCCTCCCGGAACCTCATTTGCAACGCGTTCGCCCCATTGTCGCGCGGGCAGGCGAACATCAAGGCACTCGCCTTTTGCCGCCGTCATGGACGCGCGGTGGCGAGTGCTGGAGCATCTATCTTCGTGTCATTGAACACCTTTGCCGCCCTCGGCCTGGCCGAGCCTCTGTTGCGTGCCCTCGACAGGGCGCATTTCCTTCAACCCACCCCGATCCAGGAAAACGCTATTCCTCACCTGCTCGCCGGACGCGATCTGCTCGGTATCGCCCAGACCGGCACCGGCAAGACCGCTGCATTCGCGCTGCCGATGCTCCAGCACTTGGCGGGTAGTCAGTTGCCGCCGCATCGCTATGGCACACGTGCCCTGATCTTGGCGCCGACGCGCGAACTCGCATTGCAGATCGAGCAAAGCCTGCGCTCGCTCGGCAGTCAGAAGTTGCGCGTCGTTGCCATTCTTGGTGGCGTCAGCCGCTTCATGCAGGTGCAGCGAATGCGCGCGGGAGCCGACATCGTGGTCGGCACGCCAGGCCGTGTCTGCGACCTGATGGGCACCGGCGAGCTGAAGCTCAATGAGGTCAGCCATTTCGTGCTCGACGAGGCGGACCGCATGCTCGACCTTGGATTTATTCGTGATGTTCGACGTATCGTTGCCGCACTGCCAGGCGAGCGCCAATCGTCACTGTTCTCGGCGACCATGCCGACGGAGGTCGCCAGGCTTGCGGAGACCCTGCTGCGCAACCCGGTGCGGGTGGATGTCGCCCGCAGCGCCCCGGAGCAACTGCCGATCGAGCAATACGTGCATTTCATCGAGCCAGCCGGCAGGCGTGCCCTGCTGGACCGCCTGCTGATGGATCCGGCGTTGTCGCGCGTCATCGTTTTCACCCGCACGAAACGCTCTGCCGATCGCGTTGCAGAATCGCTTGATACCGGCGGCATCCGGGTGAGCGCGCTGCACGGCAACAAAAGCCAACCGGCGCGTCAGAAGGCGCTCGACCAGTTTCGCAGCGGCCACGCACGCGTCCTGGTCGCGACCGACATCGCTGCGCGCGGTATCGACGTGACCGGCATTTCGCATGTCATCAACTTCGATCTGCCCGCGCAACCAGAGGATTATGTGCACCGCATCGGCCGGACCGCGCGCGCCGGCGCCAGCGGCGTGGCAATATCGTTTTGCGATGCTGCCGATCGTGCTACACTGCTTGCGATCGAGCGCATGACCGGCACGGCAATCCATATCGCGGGAGGTTCGCCAGCGACCGTTCAGGCGCCGCGCGGACCGCTGCCGCCGAAAGTTAATCGTTCGCCCAACCGGCGCCGACGGACGCGCCGCTCAGCCAAGCTTCGGACAGCGGCATGACATCGGCGTCCACAAGAGGATCTGTCCCATGACGTCGGGCACGAACTCAGACGACATCGCCTATCCCTCCAGCATTGGTTTTGTGCTGATCCATGTAGGGTGCTTCGCTGTCTTCTGGACTGGGATGACATGGCGCGCGAGCGTGCTGGCGACAGCGCTGTATCTGGTTCGGATCTTCGCCATCGGCGCGGGCTACCATCGCTACTTCGCGCATCGCGCCTTCCGCACCTCGCGCGTCTTTCAGTTCTGCCTGGCCTTCCTCGCACAGACTTCGGCCCAACGCGGCATCCTGTGGTGGGCCGCCAAGCATCGGGAACATCACAAGCACTCGGACACGGCGGCCGATGTCCATTCGCCGGTGCAGCATGGCTTCCTTTACGCCCATCTCGGCTGGATCTTCGTGCCGCGGAATGACGTGACGGACTATGCGGTCGTCCGCGACCTCGCCCGCTACAAAGAACTTGTGTGGCTCAATCGGCAGCCTTACCTGCCCGCCGCGGTGCTCGCGCTCGTGACTTGGCTGATCGCCGGTTGGCCAGGACTGGTTGTCGGCTTCTGCTGGAGCACCGTCGCGGTCTGGCACGCGACCTTCAGCATCAATTCGCTCGCCCATGTGATAGGCCGCCAACGCTACGTGACGGGCGACCAATCCAGGAACCATTGGTTGCTGGCACTGCTGACGATGGGCGAAGGCTGGCACAACAACCATCACGCCTATCAGGCGTCGGTTCGTCAGGGTTTCCGCTGGTGGGAGTATGATCCCACGTACTATGCCTTGCGCGTCCTGTCCTGGGTCGGATTCGTGTGGGATCTGCACGTTCCGCCCAAGGCGGTCATTCGGGGTGACCACAAACTCGGACGGCAGGTCATCGACAAGGTCGCCGGGCAGATCGCCGCGTCCTTCCCGATCAATCAGATTGCCAATCAGGTGCACGAGGCATTGGCGCACACGCCAGGCTGGGCTGAACTGAAGGCACGGATTGCGTCCGCCCGTACCCACGCGGAGACTTTCTGGAACGAAGTTGATCTGCCTGTGGTGCCCACTCTGGAGGAAGTTCGCCGCTACGCCCGGGAGCGCCTGGCGCAGACGCCGTCGCTGGAGGACATTGCCCTGCGTGCCCGGGAGAGACTGCTTGAGCTGATATATTCGCGCCTCAGCGAGGCAACGATGTTGCCAGCAGGCGCGTCGATCACCTGAATTCTGGCCTCCGCGGTTAATCGCCGCACGCCGAAATCAGATTTTGCGATTGGCTACCCGGGCCACGACCTGAGCGAAGGCTGCCCGCGACGCGGCATCAGCCTCGCGAGAGGCAGCACGACACCATGTCGAAAATTGAACCGGATCGATAACAACCCGTAGCGCTGAAGTCGCTCGCGCACCTTCAGCATGCGCCAGCCATTCGTCGAAGGTTGCAGGCAACCCCGCAGGATCCAATGCACGATGCTGCAAATAGTTCCTGCGTGTGAACCAGGCGACCGCACGACCGCGCACCGGCAATCCGTTAGTGCCAGCCCCCGCGCCGCCGGAGTCAAATACCACGCCATCTCCGGCCGGCAGGCGTCCTGAAAGGATCAGCGGCTTGCCACAGCCTCTTGTCCTGCGCCACCCAGTCATTGGCCTCGGCCTCGGTTGCGAAGCCGACTGCCGTCTGAGGCAGCACTCCAGACCTGGTTATCTCGACAGAGAAGCTGTCGTCTTCCCTATGGATCACTCGGTAGATTGCATCTGCCATTGTCTGTTCGTAGCTCATTGAGTGTCTGGTTGCACGCGATTGCGCCGCTGAAGCGTGAGGACCTCGTCTTCCCAGGGGCCCCGGACGAAGCTCGCGACTTCGATCGCTCCGTCTTCCGCCCACAGGATGCGGAGCACCTTCGCTCCATGCCAAACGTCCAGCCCATATGGCAGCGCCTGCCTGGTGCGCTGTCGCTCGATGGCGTGACGATAGCCAGGCGACGATGCCTCCTCTCGACCGAGCTCGTTGAACGGTGTCCAATGCCGAAACGCCCAGACGCCCATCCGAAGCTCGGTCAACCGCACCGTGTCGCGCTGGATTTGTACGGCACCAGCATCTCGCAAGAGAGAGAGAATGTGGTCACGAATTGCGACGGCCTGATCATCGCTGTTCGATACCAGCCGCACATTCATCGGCGATCCGTCCATCCGAGGGTTCGAACCACCGACACTTTGATCGTTGGCTTCAATGAGCTTTCCGTGTCCCCACAAGGTCTTCTCCATTGAGGTCGAAGACGACTTGGCTGGCACAAACCGTGCCCTCGACGTTCGCATACACGTAGGTCACCGCGTCGCAGGTTACCTCAAAGGTGAACAACTGACCTGCTGGGTGACCGTAATCCTTGCAAAACTCCTCGAGATCGTAGGCTATCTGGCCGTCATATTCGAACGCCGTTCGCATGACCGCTCCCTATTCGCTTCTCGCCGCTTCCGCCTCTGCTGCGGCGGAGACAACCATGACAGCCCGTTGCACAGTGGTGTCCTTGAGCACGTGCACACCAGCGGCTGTCGTTGCCAGTTTAACAACGCCCTGCTCGTCGTATATTGCAACGATATGTTGCAATTGCACCGCAACCAGACCCCCTCCCGCGACTTCGAAGGAGACCCAGTTCACTTGGCCCCCCGGTCAATCATGTACTGAATATACTCCGCACTCGTGCTGCCATCGTACGACATGGAAAAGGGCTTCGATTTGGCACCCGCTGGAACGGCCGCGGGCGGAGCGCGCTTTGGAGTCCTGGCGCGGGTGGCTGGCTTTGGTGAAGCCGGCCTGACTGCCGGAGCACTCGGCTCGACAGCATCTCGCGGGGAAGCTTCGTTACGCGCCCTGGACCACGACTCAACATCCTTGCGCAACTGGGCCTTCATCGCGTCAGCCCGTGCGTCGGCATCTCGGTTTGGCTGGTTGTCCTGGCCTTCAGGGACCGTGCTCATGTATCTGTTCCTTGTTGCAGGTGGTCACCGCAAGGCGAGGAGGCGGATCAACCTTTGTCGGGACTCGCCTTATCCGGCCAGGGCAGGCATGATCCATCAGATCAAAGCGCACTGACGCGGATGCCAACGGTCTCAGCGTCTTGGTCGCCGAACCCTCTGGGCCTTTGGGATGTCCGTCCAGCCATTCAGCTGACGCAGAGCGTACGTGGAAAATCTCGCTTTCATTTGGTGATGAACGGTTCGAATACAAGTTGCGGCCTCCGGCCGGCTAAGTTGCGGTAATTCAACGGTCTTGTTCATCAAACTCGGAGCCACCACGCCGCAGATCCTCTTGTCGCGGATTAAGTTGAGGTCCATCGGTCCATGCGTGACCCTCGCCAACTCGGCGAGCACTTGACGCCTCGGATCATGCGCTGGCACGCATGGCCACCAAGCCCGACCGTAGCAGGCGAAACCTCGGCGCTTCTGCTCTTGAAATGTTCCAGCCGAGCGGGCTCTTAGCTGTCGGCACAATCGTGTCCAGGCGCAACGGGTTATTTCGCCGACACGACGTTTTAGCACTCTTCATCTCGGGTTGCCAGGGCTAATATGACGCGTGCAGTGCCACCACAAACTGGCGTTCCTAGGTCACACCTCGCTTGGATGCGCGAATACATTATCCGGGTGCAAGCGCCGGAGCGCGCATCGATAATCCCGTCCAGATCGGCCACAATGTTTGGCTTGGGATGTCCAATGAGGCCGATCGTGCTTGGCATTCCCCCACAGCCGCGGAAAGATCTTCGGCAGGTCGCTGCCCTCACCAGCATGACGCAGCCCCAAACAGCGGTTTATCCTTCTGGGGGGCTGTCACGCACCGCGATACGTGCCATCTTACGGCATGGTTGTTACGTCCTATCGGGTGATCCCGCGAGCGAAGCATCGCTTCGACGTTGAGATAGCAAAACCGAGCGGATCCCGAACCACGATAGAGGGATTCGCCAGCGATCATGAGGCAAATGCCTGGATCGTGCAGGCCCAGCGCATGACACGCACTGCCAGCCCGTGGTCTCAGCCCTTACCACGCAGGCCGAGCGGAGCGCAGGCGCCGCCAGCGACACCGCTGCCTTTGCAGGACGGACTGCGCCTGCAAAATGAGCGCAACCATGCTGCGACACGGCGCGCCAACGTCAGAGCAGCGCGCGAAAGGACCAACGTGAATTCCTGACCGCGTCCGCTGCGCCGGGATAATCGTGCGTGATTATCGTCCTGTCCTGATGCATTTGCCGCAAAAACCGCCATATCAGCATGTCAACAAACCAGAAGGTAAACCCGGGTGGCTGCGACACCGATGACTGATGCGATGGTAACGGCCGCCCTCAAGGCCACAGCGTCGAAGACCAAACCCACAGATGCAGACCCATTTCGCAAAGGCGACGCCGTCGTCTATCCCGCGCATGGCGTCGGCAGGATCGACCGCGTGGGCTTTGAGGAAATTGCCGGACACCGGCTGAATTTGATCCACATTTCGTTCGATGAGAACCAGATGACTCTGCGCGTGCCAGTGGCACAGGCACGTGCTGCCGGTCTACGCAAACTGGCCAGTCGCAAGCAATTGGCTGAGGCATTGACCCGAGTGAGAGGCAGACCTCGGGCGAGCCGGCTGATGTGGGCCAAGCGCGCTCAGGAATATCTCACCAAAATCAACTCCGGTGACCTCGCTTCGCTGGCCGAGGTGGTTCGGGACCTCCAGAGCGCCGGAGACGGCTCGGGCAGCAGCTTCAGCCAGCGCAACCTGTTCGAGCTTGCACTGGACCGACTCGCCGCCGAGTTTGCCGCCGTTAACCAGACCGCGAAGGTGGATGCGGTCGCGCAACTCAATCAGGCCTTGCTCGAGGCAAGGACGAGCGGCGCCCAACCCGCTCCCCCGCCACGCGTCAGCACCTGATCCAAGGATTTTTTGGCTGGCAAAACCGCACCCAATTCCCTATATGCGGGGCACGGCGCTTTTCAGCGTGGTGTATCGTACCTTGCCTACGCGACCTCGTCGCACTTCGGTGCTCCCAATTTGAAAAGCATTCCGGTCCACACAGTGTGGATCGCCGGATTGCATGGAGGAAGACGCGATGTCGGAAGGCACGGTCAAATGGTTCAACTCACAGAAGGGTTATGGCTTCATCCAGCCGGATGATGGCTCGAAGGATGTGTTCGTCCACATTTCGGCGGTGGAGCGCGCCGGTCTCACCGGGCTCAACGAGGGCCAGAAGGTCAGTTTCGACCTCGAGCGTGGCCAGCAGGGCAAGACCTCGGCGACAAATCTGAAGACGGTCTGAGCTTCGATCGGTGCCGCCGGTGGTGGCACTGAATCGCCTGCTGACACTCTGCTCAATGCTGCGCCCTGTGACGGCCAAGCCGCGCCCCATGAGGCAGCCGTAATCGAGACGAGGAGCGGTTGCGTGGCCGTCTCAGTTACCCGCATCTACCGGAGTTCCAATGGCGACCGGTGGTCGCTTGTTCGCGATTCCGATTCTGGACACACGTTTGTTCGGCACGAACCCAATGCCTCATCCGGGGGCCGTACCACCGACACTGATGTGAACGACTTTTTGAGCATCGATGGCCCTGGTCCGGAATTCGCCGCCCTGCGGCATCTTCTGGCGAACCCCGCAGACACGACCGATCCGGGCAACAACTGAACCCGCGCTTAGACGGGCGATTGCGTGCGCGATACAGAGGCGCCGCCTGATTGACCGCCGCCGGCCAGCCGCCATCATCTGTTGCATGGACAAGAACCCGCCGCCGCGTCCGCGACCTGCAACTCCCAGCCCCCGACTGATCGCACGCCAAAAGCGCGAGGCCGAAGCCCTGCGCGCAAACCTGCACAAGCGCAAGGCTCAGGCACGGGCAAAGGAAAAGCCCAAGCAGGAGTGATCGCTCGCGCCCCGGTGACAGATGCCCTTCGCCGGTAAGTCTGTTTGCTCTTGCCCGCACGTCTGCGCTAGACGGCCACTGCACCCCTCCCCCTCGGAGTCGCCCGCCGATGCCCGTGATGTCCGATCGTTGGATCCGCCGCATGGCGCAGGAGCAGGGCATGATCGAGCCCTTCGTCGAAGCGCAGAAGCGCGAGGGCGTGATCAGCTACGGGCTGTCTTCCTACGGCTACGATGCGCGCGTCGCCGATGAGTTCAAGATTTTCACCAACATCGACTCTGCAGTCATCGACCCGAAGGAGTTCTCCCCGAGCAGCTTCGTTGACCGCACAACCGACACCTGCATCATCCCGCCCAACAGTTTCGCCCTCGGCCACACCGTCGAGTATTTCCGCATCCCGCGCGACGTGCTGGTGATCTGTCTCGGCAAATCAACCTATGCGCGCTGCGGCATCATCGTGAACGTCACGCCGCTCGAACCGGAATGGGAAGGCCAGGTGACCATCGAGATTTCAAACACGACTCCCCTTCCCGCGAAGATCCACGCGCACGAGGGCATCTGCCAGTTCCTGTTCCTGCAAGGCAACGAGCCCTGCGAGACCAGCTATGCCGACAAGTCCGGCAAATATATGCGCCAGCGCGGCGTCGCCCTGCCAAGGATGTGAATGATGGACCGCATCCGTATCCGCGGCGGCAGGCCGCTCTCCGGCGAGATCATCATCGGCGGCGCCAAGAATGCCGCTCTCCCCTTGATGGCTGCCGCCCTGCTGACCGACGAGCGCGTGGTACTGTCGAACGTGCCTCAACTCGAGGACGTCACCACAATGTCGCTGCTGCTCGCGCAGCATGGCATCGCGGTCGAGCCGGTCGGCAACGACGGCCGCACCCTGTCGCTGGGCGGTGCCATCAACAACACGGAGGCGCCATACGATATCGTGCGCAAGATGCGCGCCTCGTTCCTGGTGCTCGGACCATTGCTCGCCAGGGTAGGCGAGGCGCGGGTCTCACTGCCCGGCGGCTGTTCCATTGGTGCCCGCCCGATCGATCTGCATCTGAAGGGCCTCGAACAGCTGGGCGCCCGCATCACGCTGGAGGGCGGCTACATCGATGCGCGAGCGGATGGCCGGCTGCGCGGCGCCATCATCATCTTTCCCTCCATCTCGGTCGGCGCCACCGAGAACCTGCTGATGGCCGCGGCACTGGCCGACGGCCGTACCGTGCTGGTCAACGCTGCGCGCGAACCGGAGATCGCCGACCTCGCGCGCTGTCTCAATGCGATGGGCGCCCGCATCACTGGCATCGAAACCGATCGGCTGACCATCGACGGTGTCGCCCGGCTGCACGGCGCGGAGCATGCGATCATCCCCGATCGGATCGAGACCGGCACATATGCCTGCGCCGCCGCCATCACCGGCGGTGAGGTGATGCTGACCAAGGCCAGGCTGGAGCACCTCGGCGCCACGGTGCGCACGCTGCGCGAGGCGGGCGTCGAGATTCTGGAACAGCCCGGCGGCTTGCGGGTGCGCCGGCTGAATGGGCTGCACGGCGCCGATGCAATGACTGAACCATATCCCGGCTTCCCGACCGACATGCAGGCGCAGTTCATGGCGCTGATGGCAGTGGCGGAGGGTGCCGCCATGGTCACCGAGACAATCTTCGAGAACCGCTTCATGCATGTGCCGGAGCTGAATCGTATGGGCGCTCGCATCAATGTGCACGGCGCATCGGCGATCGTCCGCGGTGTGCCAGCACTGTCGGGCGCGCCTGTCATGGCGACCGACCTGCGGGCGTCGGTATCTCTGGTTTTGGCGGGATTGGCCGCACAAGGTGAAACAATGGTCAACCGGGTCTATCACCTGGACCGCGGCTACGAGGCGGTCGAGCAGAAGCTGGCCGCATGCGGCGCGGATATCGAGCGTCTTGAGAGTTAACCCGTGTGGTCACAGACCAACTCGCCATTCGTCTAGGTCACAGAAATTTCGCCGCTGGACGGACGGGCGTCGCAAACCCATATCGGCTCGATTGAGGCGCAACCTGCATACACCCGGCCCCAGGAGATGCAATTGTCCACCCTGCTTACCGCCCCGCTGGCCTGCTGCCGCTGGGAACTTGAGAACCGCCGCATGGTACCGCCTTCGAATGAGGCCCTGCGGCTGATCATCGAAACGGACTCCGGTCTCGTCGCTGACCTGAATCGGTTCTATGGCGACGCCACACCGGACGGCGGCCTCGACAAGTCCGAACGCGAGAAGCTGCTCGACCTGCTGGGCCGGCATTTCACCGGACGGTCGTGGCCGCGCACGGGTGGAATGGATGCGACACGCCGCTTCATGGCGGTCTTGCAACGCTCCATGGCGGCTGCCGGCTGGAAACTGGACGCGTTCGCCGTGGCTGCCTGACGCGGTAAACTCTCCGCTTCTTGATCTCCACGGCTTTTCCCGTTGCTATGCGGCTGCCGCGTCGCAAAACAACGGAGGCCCAGGATGCAGTTTGCCGAACAGACCGTCATCGTCACGGGCGGCACCGGCGCCCTCGGCCGCGCCGTGGTAGGCTCATTGCTCGCGTCCGGCGCACGCTGCCGTGTTCCCTTCGTCGTCGAGGCGGAAGCCACGACCTTTCCCTACAAGGACGGCGTTACGCTGGTCCCGCGCTGCGAGCTCACGAATGAGGACGACGTCGCCCGTCTTTACGACGGCGTGACCGACCTGTGGGCCTCGATCCATATCGCCGGCGGCTTTGCGATGGGTGGCGTGGCCGATACCGACAAGGCCGGCATGCTCCACATGATGAACATGAATTTCGTGAGCTGCTACCTTTGCTGTCGCGCCGCTGTGCAGAACTTCGGACCGGCCGGCGGCCGCATCGTCAATGTCGCCGCGCGCCCGGGCATCGAGCCACGGCTTGGCGCAGGCATGGCGTCCTACGCCGCGAGCAAGGCCGCCGTTGCCGCCTTCACCCAGGCGCTGGCAGCCGAGGTTGCCGGGCGCGGCATCCTGGCGAACGCGGTAGCGCCGTCGATCATCGACACGCCGGCCAACCGCGCCGCCATGCCCAAGGCTGACCACGCAGCGTGGCCGAAACCTGATGAGATCGCCGCCACCATCGCGTTCCTCGCGTCCGCGGACAATAGGGTAACGACAGGTGCTGTGGTGCCGGTTGCGGGTCGCACCTGAGCTCCCTCACTCCCCCTCCCCTCGCGGGAGAGGGCAGGGGGAGGGGCTCAAATGATCAGGCTGCCGCCAAATAATCCATCGCCGCAGCCACGCCGCCCTTGCCGTGCGGGACGTCGTTGATGCGCAGTGCCATCTCGACCGCCGACAGCGCCCCCAGCACCATCGGCTCATTCAGGTCACCAAGATGGCCAATGCGAAACACCTTGCCGCCCAGCTTGCCCAAGCCTCCTCCGAGCGAGACATTGAACCGCTGCCGCGACGTGCGCCGAACCGCCTCGGCATCGTGGCCCTCCGGCATCAGCACCGCAGTCACCGAATCGGAATACCGGCCCGGATTGGTGCAGAACAGTTGCGGGCCGTTGTTGCCAGCCCAGACCTGCACCGCGCGTCGCACCGCCTCACCCAGACGATGATGGCGCGCGAACACGTTGGCCAGCCCTTCCTCCTCCAGCAGACGCAACGATTCCTTCAGGCCATAAAAGATGTTCACCGGGATGGTGCCGACGAAGCTCTGCGGATTGCGCGCGAGCATCGTCGTCCAGTCGAAGTAGTAGCGGCCGAGCTTTGCGTTCGCGTGCGCGTCCATGGCCTTGGGCGAGACCGCGGTGAAGCTCATGCCGGTGGGCAGCATCAGTCCCTTCTGGCTGCCGCCGACCACCGCGTCGATCTTCCACTCGTCCATCCGGAAGTCGAGCGATCCCAGCGACGAGATGGTATCGACCAGCAGGAGCGCCGGATGCTTCGTCTCATCGATCGCCGCGCGTACCTCGGGGAGCGGGATGAACATCCCGGTCGCGGTCTCGTTGTGCACCACGCACACCGCCTTGATCACGTGCCTGGTGTCCGCGGCCAGTGCGGCCTTCACGCCTGCGATATCAACGCCATGACGCCAGTCGGCGGCGACCGGACGGACCTCGACCTGCAGCGCGCGGGCCATCTTCGCCCATTCGTCAGAGAAATAACCGGACTCCAGCAACAGGATCGTGTCGCCAGGCGACAGGAGGTTGGTCAGCGACGCCTCCCACGCGCCATGACCCGAGCTGGAATACATGAACAGACGGTGCTCGGTACGCAGCACGCGCTTCACCCCCTCGAAGCATGCGTCGTAGACCTCGCGGAAGTCCGGGTCGTGGAAATCGATCGACGGCCGGTCAATGGCGCGGAGCACGCTGTCAGGGATGTTGGTCGGGCCGGGGTTGGCGAAGAAGTGCCGGCCGCGGGGCTTCGAGACGGCAGTGCTCATGTGCTGGACCTCATGATGGCGGCGGCATCCATCAGGGAAACGGTCGGTTTGTAAAGCCATGAGTTGTGCTGGCCGTCATGCGGTTGCGGCTGGGCGCCACCTCGCGCGTCAGGTGCGGCGAGGTCGATCTTGCCGCCGCCGCCCGTAAGATATACATGTGTGATTAAGTATATCCAAGGAGGCCAGCCTCATGCAGATCGCCAAATGGGGTAACAGTCTCGCGGTGCGCCTCCCCGCCGCCGTTGTTGAGGCCTTGGAGCTGCAGGAAGGCGACGACATCGAAATTCACGTCGCGGGCAAGCGTTCCTTCGGCGTCGCGCGCAAGCCGGGGCGCGAGCAGCTGCTGCAGCGGCTGCGGGAATTCCGTGGACGCCTCCCAGCTGACTTCAAGTTCGATCGGGATGAGGCCAATGCCCGATAGCTTTTTCGACACGAATGTCCTGCTGTATCTCGCCTCGGCCGATCCAACCAAGGCGGATCGGGCCGAGAGTTTGGTCAACGCGGGCGGCACCATCAGCGTTCAGGTGCTCAACGAGATCACCAGTGTGGCGCGCCGCAAAATGCGGCTGTCGTGGGCCGAGACACGCACACTTCTGACAACGTTCCGCGGCCTTCTGTCAGTGCAACCGGTCACGGTCGAAATCCACGAAGCCGGCCTCGACCTGGCCGAGCGCTATGGACTCTCAACCTATGACGCAATGATCGCCGCTTCGGCGCTGGAGGCCGGGTGCACCATCCTATGGTCGGAGGATATGCAGAACGGCAGCGTGCTTTCCCGCCGGCTGCGGATCGCCAATCCGTTCCTTGAACCTTAGGCCCCCTACCTCGCCGGCATCACCTGTCCGAGGCGTCCCCCCACCCGCACCGGCTCCACAAGCCGCGCCAGTCCCGTCGCATCGTCGGTCTCGACGAAGACGCCGCACACCGTCGCCTCGCCTTCGGCGGGAGCCAGGCGCTCGCCCGGCAGCTTGCGCCAGAACCGCAGCGTCGCGGCGTCCTTCGCCATGCCGATCACGCTGTCATAGTCGCCCGACATTCCGGCGTCCGACTGGAATGCCGTCCCCCCCGGCAACACCTGCGCGTCCGCTGACGGACAGTGCGTGTGCGTGCCGATCACCGCCGATACCTGGCCGTCGAGGAAATGCGCGAACGCCATCTTCTCGCTCGATGCCTCTGCGTGGAAATCCACGAAGATTGCCGCCACCGTGCCGCCCAGCCGATGCCGCCCCAGCAGTTCGTGCGTGGCGCGGAACGGACAGTCGAGCGGATCCATGAACAGCCGGCCCATCGCCTGCATCACCAGTGCCCGGCGTCCTCCAGCAACCTCCACCACCACCGACCCGCCGCCCGGCGTGCCGGGCGGAAAATTCAGCGGACGCAGCAGCCGTGGCGTCTCGGCGATATAGGGAATGATCTCCTTGCGGTCCCACGCATGATTGCCCAGCGTGATCACGTCGGCACCGGCGGCGAACAGCGCATTCGCCATGTCGGGCGACAGACCGAAGCCGTGCGAGGCGTTCTCGGCGTTCACCACGGCAAGCTCGATGCGCAGCGCCTCGCGCAGCTTGGGCAGCGATGTCGCCACGGCCTCGCGGCCGGATCGCCCGACCACGTCGCCAATAAACAGGATGCGCATTCACTTGTCCTTGCAGAAGATCACGCCGCGCTCGGTCGCCACGGCGTCCAGGCGTTCGTCGTAGGGACCGGACGGCACTTCGTCCAGTTCCTGCGCCGCATACGCCACGCCGAGCCGGTACCGTCCCGGCAGTCCTGCCAGCGTCCGGTCGTAATAGCCCGCCCCATACCCCACTCGATACCCGCGGTGGTCGAACGCCAGCAGCGGCACCAGCAGGAAATCCGGCACCCTCACCTCCCCATCCGGCCGGGACGTGCCGAAACGCTCCGGCACCATCACCGCCCCAGGATACCAAAGCCGAAAAATCAACGGGTTGCCTCGCTTCGGTGTCTCTGGGAGCACGATCGGATGGCCGCGCTCATGCAGCGCCAATAGCAACGGCCGGATGTCGATTTCCTGCCCCATCGGCCAGAACCCCGACACCACCGCCCCGGCCGGCAGGGGCACCTCGCGCAGAACGTGCTCGGCCAGTGCAGCCCCGCACGCTGGATCCCACGCATCCCGCGCCGCCAGCATCCGCTGGCGCACCAGGCGCTTGGCCTCGATCAGTTCGGCAGGAATGTGCGGAGCCGCCATGGCCGTTGGCGTCTCATCCTCCCAAGGCCTGCGTTTGCAGGTGGGCGCCAGATACCGAGACCACGATCCCGGCAGAGCCAGCTCCCTGGAGGATGCTTACTGGCCCCGGGGATGAATTGCCTGACGCACCCAGCAGCTCCGCTTTCACAATCTAGGGATGCTCCAGGTCCAGGGCAATCTCCTCCGCCCGCCTCGCCAGCTTCCCCAGCCGGCGCCCCAGCTTCGGATCTGCGATCGGAGCTTCCCCAGGCCGCCCCGATTGTGCTGCCCGAAGCGATCTGCCCATCTCGTACAGGTCGTCCGCCATCAGCAGTGACGCCATCACCAGCATGCGCGCCTCACCGCTCTGCCCCGCCGCGGCCTTGACTGTATCGATCCGTCGCTCGACCTCCGCGGCCATCGCCTCCAGGTGCGACTCCTCGCCGTCCTGGCAGCCGACGGTGTATGCATAGCCGTTGATGCGAACGGTAACCTGCGCCATCGAATGATCCTTGCTTCCGAATTCAACCGGCCGTGTCGCCAAGTGCCGCGCGCAGACGATCGATCAAACCGTCGAGTCGCGCAGCTATTTCTTCCGTGTCGACCGCCGGGATTTGATCGGCCGGTCGCGCCTGCTCGCGCGCCGCAGCCTCAGCAATCCGCTCCAGCGCTGCCTCAAGCCGCTCGGCCGCCGTTTCCGGGTCGTCGGTATCGCTGGCCATTTTCCCCGCCCCACCTCAGGTGCTGCGTGAACAGAAAGCGGGCTCGGCTTTGAACGTCAAGCAATATCCCGCCGTCGTCATCCATAGTTTGGCCGATGCCCGCACAGTGCTCGCTCTCGGTCGGCCGGTCACCCTGCTCTCCGCCACTGGCGCGGCGCTGTTCGCCGGCTGCGGCTGGTGGCGTGCGCTGATCGAGCGCGCCCGCGTGGAATATGGAGACGCCTCGATCGACGATATTCTCGATTGCGCGGACGCCTCGGGCCTGGCGCTCGGAGCGTTGCGTATTGGCCAGCGCCGCATCGTGCTCAATGCTACGGCACCAGGCTGGCCATCTGTCGCGGCGATCGCTACCTCGCTTGGCGGCGAGGTGTTAACCTCGCGTCCACACTCGCTCGATATGGCCGACCGGGCAGCGCGTTCGCCGGCTGGCCGATTGGTTGCAGGTGCGAACCACCCCGGGTGACAGCGGCCACGCCCTGGGCTAGTACGCACCGCAAGTGTCCGCGGAGCTCAGCAAGAAGGACCGTCCACATGCGCGTCACTCAGAAAGTCAAAAAGATCCTGGACTGGTACGAGGGCGATCCGCCCGGTGTGAAAGCCAACCTCGCCCGCATTCTTTCGACCGGCAAGCTTGGCGGCACCGGCAAGGTGGTGATCCTGCCCGTCGATCAGGGCTTCGAGCACGGCCCGGCGCGCAGCTTCGCGCCAAACCCGCCCGCCTATGATCCGCACTACCACTACCAGCTCGCCATCGAAGCGGGATTGAACGCCTTCGCGGCACCACTCGGCATGATCGCTGCCGGTGCCGACACCTTCGCCGGGCAGATCCCCACCATCCTGAAGGTGAACAGCGCGAACTCGCTCTCAACCAACAAGGATCAGGCCGTCACCGCCGGCGTCAAGGACGCGCTGCGTCTCGGCTGCGCCGCGATCGGCTTCACCATCTATCCCGGCAGCGAATACGCCTATCCGCAGATGGAGGAGCTGCGCGAACTCACCGCCGAGGCGAAGGCAAATGGCCTCGCCGTCGTGGTGTGGAGCTATCCGCGCGGCGGCAATCTTGACCGCGCGGCAGAGACTGCGCTCGACATCTGCGCCTATGCGACGCACATGGCGGCGTTGATGGGCGCCAACATCATCAAGGTGAAGCCACCGACCGCGGTGATCAGCCTGGAAGCGGCGAAGAAGAGCTACGAGAAGATCGACGGCTCCACTCTCGCCAAGCGCGTCGAACACGTCATGCAGTGCGCGTTCAATGGCAGGCGCGTCGTGGTGTTCTCCGGCGGCGAGGCGAAGGACCTCGACGGCGTGTTTGAGGAGGTCCGCGGCCTCCGCGACGGCGGCGCCAACGGCAGCATCATCGGCCGCAACACCTTCCAGCGTCCGAAGGAAGCCGCGATGGAAATGCTGAACAAGATCGTCGACATCTACCTCGGCAAGGCTTGAGGCATGGCAGGCATGGGCGGCAGCCACGACGGCTGCCGCGTCTACCTGATCACGCCGCCCAAGCTCGATCCGCTGCTGTTTGCTGACCGCCTCGCCGCCGCGCTGGATGCCGGTGACGTGGCAGCAGTGCAACTTCGCCTCAAGGACATTGATGACGACACGTGGCGCCGCGCGATCGACGCGCTGCGTCCGGTGACCCAATCACGCAACGTCGCCTTCCTGCTGAACGATCGCGCCGACCTGGTGCGCGAGACCGGCAGCGACGGCGCGCATGTCGGCCAGGAGGACATGCCGGCCAGGGATGCGCGTCGGCTGATGGGACCCGACGCGACACTCGGCGTCACGTGCAAGGGCAGTCGTGACCTGGCGATGCAGGCCGGCGACGATGGCGCCGACTACGTCGCGTTCGGCGCGTTCTTTCCCTCCGGCACGAAGGACGTGACCCGCTTCATCGATCCTGAGATCCTGCACTGGTGGTCGGAGCTGATGGAACTTCCGTGCTGCGCGATCGGCGGCATCACCGCGGAGAACTGTGCGCCACTGGTGCAGGCAGGCGCCGACTTCCTCGCCGTGGTTGGTTGCATCTGGAACCATCCAGACGGCCCAGCCGCCGGCGTGCGCGCGCTGAACGCAGCGATCGTCGCGGCCCGCTGAGCGATGGCCCGCCTCAGCGTCAACCTCAACAAGATCGCGCTGCTGCGCAATTCGCGCCGCACCGGCGTGCCCGACCTGCGCGCGTTCGCCCGCGTAGCACTCGAGGCCGGCGCGCGCGGCATCACAGTGCATCCGCGCCCCGACGAACGGCACATTCGCCGCTCCGACGTGCCGATGCTCGCCGAGACGATTGCCGCGTCACGACCAGCCGTGGAGCTGAACATCGAGGGCTATCCCGACTCACGCCTGCTGGAGATCGCAGCCGAAGTGCACCCCGAGCAGTGCACGCTGGTGCCCGATGCGCCGGATGCCTTCACGTCCGAAGAAGGCTTCAAACTCGGCGCGGAGCAGATGGCGCTGGTGCGCCCCGCCATCGCGGCGCTGAAGTCGCGCGGCGCGCGAGTCATTTTGTTCATCGATCCCGACCCCGCCGTGCTGGATCGCATCCCGGAGAGCGGCGCCGATGGCGTCGAGATCTACACCGGCGCGTACGCCGCCGCATTTCGCGCCGGCACATATGACACCTTGCTCGACGCCTGTGCGCGGACCGCACGCGCCGCGGCGGATCGCGGGCTCGTCGTCAATGCCGGCCACGATCTCAATCTGCACAACCTGCCGCCGCTGATCGCCCGCATGCCACAACTCGCCGAGGCGTCGATCGGCCACGAACTGACTGCCGACGCCCTCGTCATGGGCTTCGCAGCCGCGGTCAGTGCTTACGCAAAGGCGCTCGCCGCCGCACCATGATCGACACCATACTCGCCGCGCACGCCGATCCCGACCAGCCGGGCGCCACGTTCCGCGCGATCGATGCCGCACTCGCGCGCGATCCCGGTCACATCCTGTTCACCGTCCTGGCGCATCACCCAGAACTGAAGCAGTCGGAGCGCTGCTACACCAACAAGCCCGAGGCCTATCCGATTGGCGGACGCAAGCCGGTCACCGACTCGGTCTGGATGCAGCGCGTGATCCGCGACGGCAACCCCTATATCGGTCGCACGCGTCACGACATCGAGCAGAATTTCTTCGATCATGCGCTGATCGTCTCGCTCGGTTGCGAGAGCATTTTGAACATGCCCGTACGCTGGCGTGGTCAGACAATGGGAACGTTGAACCTTTGCCATCGCGCCGGCTTTTTTGACGAGAATCATCTGCCCCGCCTGCGCCTGATCGCCCAGCTCGCGCTGCCCGCGCTGCTGACCCTCGCACGAAGCTGACTCACACCGACGTGCATCGGCACGTCACATTCAAGCCAAATTCGTCGCCTTGTTCGGAACACCCGAGCGAAGCGGAGGCGCATCCTGTCGTACGTGGCAAACCCCGGCGTGCTGGTACGCACGGATGCGTCCGCGGTCACGGCACGCACCGAGAGCAAGCTCGTGCAGCTCGAGGCACTGCGCGGACTCGCAGCCTTCATTGTCGTCGCCTGGCATTTTCTCTGGGCATTCGACCCGGCACGCATCGGCATCGTGGACGGCTTCGATCCATCGTCCGCACTGCTGGGCAGCGTCAGTTTCGCATCCATCGATGGCCCCGCGGCGGTGACGCTGTTCTTCGTCCTCTCGGGATTCGTTTTGCCGCTGGGCTTCTTCCGCTCCGGCCGCACCGAACTCGTGGTGCGCGCCACCGCCAAGCGCTGGCTACGCCTGGTGTGTCTTGTGATGCTCGCCGTGCTCTTGTCGTGGCTGCTGTTCCGCTGCGGCCTCTACCGACATCGCGAGGCAGCGCAGCTCAGCCAATCCACCTGGCTCGGCACATTCGGCGGTTCGCACCCCCAAGCCAGCTTCACGGCATCATTGCCCGGCGCCATGCTGGAAGGCTCAGTGCTCGCCTTTCTACGGGAGCCAGACATGTACGATCCCGTGCTCTGGACGATGCATCACGAATTCATCGGCAGCTTCGTCACGTTCTTCCTGGCAATGATCCTCTGGCGCGCGCGGCCCGCCGCTGCGGCATGGCTGCTGGCAACCGCCGCGATCGCAGTGCACTTCACTGACCCCTATCTGTTTGCCTTCGTCGCAGGCACAGGCCTTGCCTGGCTTATGTCACGCTCCGACCTGCATCTCTCGCCCGGTATGGCCATAGCCTGCATCGCCACCGGCATATTCCTGTTCGGCTATCTCGAACCTCGCGGCAGCTACGCGATGTTCGCAGCCATCCAGGATCCGAACCCGGCGCGATTCGACCGAATCGCCATACACACGGCAAGCGGTGTCATGATCATTATCGGCCTGATCGGCAACGATCGCCTCGGCCGATCGCTCGCAACACCACCGTTTCGTCTACTCGGCCGCCTGTCCTTTCCTGTATATCTGTTCCATTTCCCACTGCTCTGCTCGTTGGCCTGCGCGCTGTTCGTGCTGCTGCGACCTGTCGTGTCGCTGCAAGTGACGCTGCTACTGGTCGCAGCCGTCTATGCACCGCTGGTGATCGGCGTCGGCTACCTGTTCGCACGCGTGGACGATGTTTGGCTGCGCTGGGTCAACCAGTTCGCAGCACGGCTGACCAGACCCGAACCAGCATGAGCATCACCCGCACGCGTTGCCGCGCAGAGTGTAGGATCTGACGGTGCCGTCACTCACCTCGAATGTCGTCTCGCACTGCAGATCGATGACCTGAGGTGGGAAGCCACCACCATACCAACCCGTAAAGAATGGGCTGTACGACGGAAACGTCGGGACGATGTCGACCTGATGCTCGTCATAGGCGAGATACTTCACGCCGCTGGTCGCGTACGTGCGCGCGGGCACGCCCATCTGCTGCACCAGTACAACCTCCGGCTGACCTATGAAGCCGCTCAGATAGGCCTGCCGTGCGGCGAGCTGATCGACACAGCCCGCCACAAGTCCCGTCAGCACAAGCAGAATGGCGCGGCGCATCGACTTAAGGCTGTCCGGGTAGCAAGCGAAGCGAATTGGGCGCGTCTCGCTCATTCGTCATGGTGGGGCTTGGCCCCACCATCCACGTCTCTCTTGGCCTCATCAAAGCACAAACATGGATGGTCAGCATGACAGCGACGAATGCCGCCTGCGTGTCAAGCACTTATGCCGCAGCGGCCCCTCAGTGCACACCTTGCCTGCCAAGCTGCGCCGACAGCCTTCCGTACACGCGCCTGGCATTGCCGTCATACAGCTTGGCCTTGTCATCCGCCGACAACGACAGTTGTTCGACGTAGCGCTTGGTGTCGTCATAGTGATGCCCGGTCTCCGGATCGATCCCGCGCACCGCGCCGATCATCTCCGAGGCAAACAGGATATTGTCCAGCGGGATCACCTTGGCCAGCAGTTCCTGGCCCGGCAGGTGATAAACGCAGGTATCGAAGAACACATTCCTCAGCAGATGCTCGGTCAGCGGCGGCAGTTTCATGTCCTGCGCGATGCCACGGAACCGGCCCCAGTGATACGGCACCGCGCCGCCGCCATGCGGGATGATGAACTTGAGCGTCGGAAAATTCTTGAACAGGTCCGACGTCAGGCACTGCATGAACGCCGCCGTGTCGCCGTTGAGATAGTGCGATCCGGTGGTGTGAAACGCCGGGTTGCAGGCCGCGCTGACATGGATCATCGCCGGCACATCGAGCTCGACCATCTTCTCGTACAGCGGATACCAGTAGCGATCTCCCAGCGGTGGGTCCTTCCAGAATCCACCCGACGGATCGGGATTAAGGTTGCAGCCGACGAAGCCGTATTGCAGCACGCAGCGTTCCAGCTCTGCGATGCAGTTGCGCGGCGACACACCGGCGCTCTGTGGCAGCATGCAGACACCGACGAAGTTGCGCGGGAACAGCGTGCAGACGCGGTGGATCAGCTCGTTGCATGCGGCGGCCCAGCCCTCTGACGTCGTGGCGTCGCCCAGGTGATGCCCCATGCCGGCGGCCCGCGGTGAGAAGATCGTGAGGTCCGTGCCGCGTTCCTGCTGCAGCTTCAACTGGCCGTTGACGATGCTGGCGCGGATCTCGTCGTCGCTGATCGCGGGACGTTGCGGCGCCCCCCTGCCCTCGCCGTGCGCCGTGATCTGCTCGGTGCGCCAGGCCTCGTGCTGGCGTGGCGACGTGGTGTAATGGCCATGACAGTCGATGATCATGGTTCCTCCCTGGGGTCAGCCCCTGGACTGTAGAGGACCCCTGGGGCGCTGCGAAGCCGGCGGAGATTATTTGCGTGCCGGTGTCGGCAACAGGCACCCTCAAGCGTCCTGTGGAACACGAGAGGACGTAGCGCATGCTCTACACCATCCTTTGCTACCACGATGAGGACGTCGTCTGGTCCTGGAGCAAGGAGGAGGACGCCGCCGTAATGGCACGGATCGGCGTCGTGCAGGACCGGCTGATCAAGGCGGGCACACTTGGGCCGTCGCTGCGCCTCCTGCCCACAACCTCGGCGACCACGCTGCGCAAGACACAGGACCCGCCGCTGGTGATCGACGGCCCGTTCGCCGAGACCAAGGAGCAGCTTCTCGGCTTCTACGTGATCGACGTCGCCAATCTGGACGAGGCTTTGGATGTGGCGCGTGATCTGGCCGCCGCCAATCCCGGCGGCGCTTACGAAATCCGACCGGTGGCGTTGTACCATCCCGACCGGCGAAGCGGATGACCGACGTCACCTGGATCAACGCGGCGCTCACTGCCGCGCGGCCCCAGGCGATCGGCGCGCTGCTGCGGTATTTCCGTGACCTCGACACAGCCGAGGAGGCGTATCAGGAAGCGTGCCTGCGGGCGCTGCAGCACTGGCCGCGCAACGGCCCGCCGCGTGATCCGACCGCTTGGCTGATCCTGGTCGGTCGCAACGCCGCACTGGACGGGGCGCGGCGACGCAGCCGGCTGGATCCACTGCCGCCGGACGAGGTTATCTCCGATCTCGATGATGTTGAGACGCCGCTGGCCGAGCGGCTCGATGGCTCCCAATACCGCGACGATGTGCTGCGCTTGCTGTTCATCTGCTGCCACCCCGAGCTGCCGGTGACGCAACAGATCGCTTTGGCGTTGCGTATCGTCTCAGGGTTGACCGTCTCGCAGATCGCTCGCGCCTTCCTGGTGAGCGACGCGGCGATGGAGCAGCGCATCACGCGCGCCAAGGCACGGATCGCCAAGGCCGACGTGCCATTCGAAACGCCAGGTGCTGTCGAACGCGCCGAGCGGCTGGCAGTCGTCGCGGCGATGATCTACCTGCTGTTCAACGAAGGCTATTCCGCGGCCGATGGATCGGCACGCGCGCCGCTATGCGACGAGGCAATCCGCCTGGCGCGCCTGTTGCTGCGGCTGTTCCAGACCGAGCCCGAGATCATGGGCCTGACCGCGCTGATGCTGCTCCAGCACGCGCGCACGGCGGCCCGCTTCGACGCCGGGTGAGATCGTGCTGCTCGACGATCAGGACCGCGGGCGGTGGGACACCAAGCTGATCGCCGAGGGCCTCGCGCTGATCGACAAGGCAGTGCGGCACGGCCAGCCAGGTCCGTATCAAATTCAAGCGGCCATCGCCGCGGCGCATGCCCGCGCAAGCCAGCCGGAGCAGACCGACTGGGCGCAGATCGCAGCGCTCTATGCGGCACTCGAGCGGTTGCAGCCGTCGCCGGTGGTGACGCTGAACCGCGCGGTCGCAGTGAGCAAGGTCAGCGGACCCGCGGACGCACTTGCGATGATCGAACCGTTGGCTGACCGGCTGTCCGGCTATTTTTACTTCTTTGGCGCCAAGGGCGCTTTCCTGCTGCAACTCGGCCGCGCGGACGAGGCGCGCGTCGCATTCGATCAGGCGATCGCGCTGGCAAACACGCCGGCACAGGCGGCGCACATCCGCCAGCATCTCGATCGACTGATGCGCAAGAGCACAAGCTGATATTTTTGACGTGCCATGTCTGCGCACCGTCTCCTGCCGCGTCCTTTGGGCGTTGAGCAACAGGAAACCCAACGATGAACGATATCACGGAGACCCACCCCGCCGCCGCCGTTGACCACAACGGTCGTACCATTCGCGTGCATCTGCAAATCAACCGGCGGATCGGCTCATAGGAGAACTTATGCGGAAGATCACGCCACTCGCATGGTTCGACGCGTACTCGGAGAATCCAAATGACAAACGAGACCTCGGGCGAATCCTCGGATCGAGAGTTGATGCTGACCCGCCTGATCGATGCGCCGCGCGAAAAGCTGTATCGCGCCTGGACGGAGCCCGCGCTGCTGAAGCAGTGGTTCGCCCCATTGCCCTGGACGACGCCGCACGCGGAACTCGATGTACGTCCAGGCGGGGCGAGCACCGTCACGATGCGCAGCCCCGACGGCAACGACATGCCATGCCCGGGGGTCTATCTCGAGGTAGTGCCGAATGAGCGGTTGGTATTCACGGATGCCTATACCAGCGCATGGCAGCCGTCGCAGAAGCCGTTCATGACGGTGATCCTGACGTTCGAGGATGACGGCGGCAAGACACGCTACACCGCGCGCGTGCGCCATTGGACGGTCGCTGACCGCGAGACGCACGAGAAGATGGGCTTCCACGCCGGCTGGGGCCAATGTGCCGACCAGCTCACGGCCCTGGTCGCCAGGCTCTGACGCAAGGGAACCGGGCGCGTCAAAATCGCGACGCACCCGGTTCAATATAGGCAGCGCCGCGAGACCGCTGTATCATACACCTTTCCGTGAGGGTCTCGCGTTGAAACCAGCGTTGCGTGTTCTTGGAATGGTCCTCGGCGTGCTCTGCGCCGGCTTGTCCCTGGGAGGAGTGGCCAGGGCGCAGACCGCCGGCGCGCCAAACGACCAGCAGCCAACGCAGGTGCCGCGCAAAGCGCTCGAAGCCCAGGCGGTCGAGCGGCTCAATGCGTGGACTGTCGGGCTGGCCGGCGGTCAGCTCGAAGGCGCCCCTATCCGGTTCGCCACCGAAATCGCGCGTATCGTGGACGACGGCGACAACCTGCACGTGTTGCCCATCGTCACCCGCGGGCCAGTCGAGAATGTCGAGGCGCTACTCTACCTGAAGGGCGTCGACGCTGCGATCATCAACTCCGATGCCCTGGACCAGTTCAAGGCGCTGGTTCCGAACATCCGGCAGCGGATCACCTATATCCTCAGCCTGTTCCCCTCCGAACTGCACATCTTCGTTCGCCCAGAGATCAAGTCCCTGAACGATCTCAAGGGCAAGAAGGTCAACTTCAACACCCCAGGTACCGCGGCGGCCTATTCTGGTCCGCTGATCTTCGAACGACTGAAACTGGACGTCGAGAAGACCTTCATTCCCCATCAGGTTGCGCTGCAGCAGATGCGATCGGGACAGGGCGACATGGAAGCGGTCGTGTTTGTCACGTCCAAGCCGATCGACGTGTTCCTGCACTCGAAGTGGGATCCTGGGTTCAAGTTCCTGCCGGTCCACTTCGAGGATTTCGGGTTCTACCTGCCGTCCACCCTGACATCGAGCGACTATCCCGACATCATTCCGCAGGGCCAGGACGTGGAGACGATCGCAGTGCCGACAATCCTGGCGGCATTCAACTGGCCAAGAGGGTCAGACCGCTACAAGCGGGTCGCTCGATTGACCGACTACCTGTTCAGTCGGCTGGGCAGGCTACAGGAGCCGGGGTTTCATCCCAAGTGGAAGGATGTCAACCTCAACGCCAAGGTGCCCGGGCTCGAACGCTTCCCTGCGGCCCAGGAATGGCTTGACAGTGCCGCAGCGACAAAACCGGCCGCGGCGTCCTCAGACAAGCCGTCCAGCGCCACTTCACCCCAACCCGGGACCGCCGTAGGTCCGCCTACGCCAGAGCAGGTGCGGTTGTTCCAGGAGTTCCTGGACTGGCGACGCCAGCATAGCAAGTGACGCCGCTCTAACCGTGAACAGTTCCAGCTCGGAGGAAATCGAATGCGCTTACTGAAGACCGCGGCGATAGGCGGTATCGGCCTGGTCATGATGACGACAGTGCCGGCGTTCGCGGAAAGCCAAAGCAAAATAGCGCCCACCGTGGCGTACTCGACCATGCACAAGACCCATAGGGTGGTCATCCAGGTGACCCAGAACGACCCGGCGGTCATGAACATGGCGCTCAACAACGGCGAGAACCTGGTCAAGTACTATCAGGACAAAGGCGAAAAGATCGAGATCGAGTTCGTCGCCTACGGCGCCGGGTTGAACATGGTCCGCAGCGACACCTCGCCGGTGAAGGAACGTCTCGCGTCCATCAGCAGCAGCATGAAGAACGTAACCTTCTCAGGTTGCGGCAATACCCTCGCCGCTCAATCCAAGCAGGAGAACAAGAACATCACCCTTCTCCCAGAGGCGCACATGGTTCCGGCGGGGATCGCACGCATCGTCGATCTTGAGGAACAGGGGTGGACCTACGTGCGTCCGTAGTTGGCGCGGTCCGCGCCTCGCCTGGTTCCAATGTCGAGCTCAACGGTCTTCCGGGTCAAAGCGGCAATCTGCGTCTTCGTCTCACTATTTTGTTGCGTCATGCCATGTCTCGCTATGGCACAGCCCGCAAGCGGCTGTGCTGCCTGCGTGGACGCTGCCGGCTGCACCGCAAAGCGTAAGTCATGTGTTGCGGAATGCCGCGCACAACTCTTCAGCATAGATCCAAGACGATCCGCATGCGTTGCGGACTGCTCGAACAAGGCGGCCCAATGCAATCGGATTGCCGCCAACAGCTGCCGCGCCCATAATCTGTGTCGGTAGTCTCTGCCGCGCACCTACCATCGGCAGCAAGAAGTGCCACGTTTCCGCGAACCTTGCGGGCACGTCGGCGCCCGGGAAGAAGCGTCGTGTTCAGGAACGCTCAATAGGCTGGGGGACTTCAACAATGGATCCTGCTACCGTGCATAAACGCCTCACGCACGCCATCCTCGTAGGCGCAATGCTGTGTCTGGCACATCCGCTGCTCGCTGAAGCGCAGGCTCCGGTGACCGACCCGCTAGGTGTGGTGCGCATCCCAAAGGGCGCACCGATCCAGATTGGCTCCTACTGGGTGATGTCGGGGGCCGACACCGCAATGGGCATCAATTCCAAGCGCGGCGCTGAACTAGCCTTCCGCGCTATCGGCAGCAAGCTGCTCGACCACCCGATCAAGTTCACCGTCGAGGACGACCAGTGCAATGCCGAGGGCGGCCAGACCGCGGCGACCAAGCTTGCTGCCAATCCGCAGATCCTGATGGTACTCGGCGGCGCCTGCTCGTCTGCCGCCACGCCGGCCGCGCCAATCCTCTGGCAGCAGGGCATCACCAACATCTGCAACGCATGCTCGGCCCCGTCGCTGACCGCACCGGACCGCGGTCCGCAGTACGCCGGCTTCGGCCGCACCATCGCGAGCGACATCGACCAGGGTGCCTCCGACGCGAAATACGTCTTCACCGTGCTGAAGGCGAAGACCGTCGTCGCGGTCCACGACGGCAGCCCCTACGCCCAACAGCTCGCCGCCGTCATGGCGAAAAGCTTCGAGGGCTTGGGCGGCAAGGTCATGTCGACGGAAGCTGTCGCGCCAACCGATGTGGACATGCATCCAGTGCTGACCAAGATCGCTGCCGAGAAGCCGGATGTGATCTACATGCCGATCTTCGTCGCGGCCGCGGCGCAGATGCTTCGTCAGTCCAAGGAGATTCCGGGGCTGGAGCACACCACGCTGGTCGGCGGTGGCTCGCTCGCGGCAGCGGAGTTCGTCGAAGCGGCCGGCCCGTCAGTGGTCGGCTTCCACATCTGCTATCCCGACGTCTCGGTCGACACGATGGGCAAGGCCTATCCGTCATTCGTCGAGGAATACAAAAAGGTCTATGGAGAGGCACCGATATCGGGCTACCACGCCAACGCCTACGATGCCGCGGAGATGGCGATCAAGGCGATCCCAAAGTGGCGAAGGCCGACAAGGAAGGCAATCTGTACATTGGCCGCAAGGCGCTGCGGGACGCCGTGTTCGCCGAAAAATTCGACGGCATGAGCGGGCCGATCGCCTGCGACACGTACGGCCAGTGCGCGAAGTTCAAGCCCGCGGTCTATGAGTTCATCTCGGACGACCCAAAGACATTCTCCATGGGCAAGAACCCAAAGAAGGTCTGGCCGTCGTACCCGCCGTCCCTCTGGGCCCGGCACGACACCTGTCATTGCGAGCGGAGCGAAGCAATCCCCATCGTGCTATGGATTGCTTCGCTTCACGCCTTCACAAACAGCCGCCGAGGCACGTTCGCCAGGCATTCCACGCCGGTCTCAGTGATCACGATGCTCTCGGTGATCTCCAGCCCCATCGTCTCCAGCCACAGGCCGGTCATGAAATGGAACGTCATGCCGGGTTGAAGCTCGGTGCGATCGCCCGGCCGCAGGCTCATGGTGCGCTCGCCCCAGTCGGGCGGATAGCTGAGGCCGATCGGATAGCCGGTGCGGTTGTCCTTGACGATGCTGTATTTCTTCAGCACCGCGAAGAACGCGTTGGCGATGTCCTCACAGACATTGCCGGGCTTCGCCGCGGCGAGCCCCGCCTCCATGCCCTCCAGCGTCGCCTTCTCGGCATCGAGGAACTGCTGCGTCGGCCTGCCAAGAAACACGGTGCGCGACAGCGGACAATGATATCGCTTGATAGCATCCGGCGAGCTCGAAAAAAGTGCCCTCGCCCGATCTCATCGGGCCGATCGTCCCAGGTCAGATGCGGAGCCGAGGCTTCGGCGCCGGAGGCAGCAGCGGCACGATCGCCGCGTAGTCGCCGCCGAACCCGTCCACGCCGCGGATCCCCGCATCATATATTTCGGCGACCAGATCGTACTTGCGCATCCCCGGCTCAACCTTTTCGACGATGCGCTGATGCATGGCCGCCACGATGCGGCCTGCCGTGCGCATATAGTCGAGTTCCGCGGGGCTCTTGACCGCGCGCTGCCAGTTCACGAGCGCGGAGATCCGTGAAGCGGGCGCTTGGCAGTGCGCGACAAGCGACGCGAAGGCGGCGGCGGAGAACCAGTAATTGTCCATCTCGACGCCGGCGACGCCGCTCCCAGCCCCGTTCCTCGATGACGCCGGACAGGAAATCCATGGGTGGCGCTCGGCCGACTGCACGTAGTGGTCGGGATAACCCACCATCTGTCGTCACGCCAGCCAGGTGGTGCGCCGCGCGCCGTTCGCGTCCTGCCCCCGCCCATA
>CAVZNH010000033.1:0-13401 GCA_963776505.1 uncultured Alphaproteobacteria bacterium | reverse complement strand
TTAACACGGAGGACGAGGGGAGGGCCACTGAGGGCCACGGAGAAGGATCTATGCGCTTCGCGCGAAGTGCCGGTGACCTGCTCTGTCGGTCCCCGTGGCCCTCGCGGGTTCTCTGTGTTGAATCTTCGCTGCGGATCGCGCAAGGATACCGGCCTTGAACACAGGGCATACAGTCATGATCGAACACGTCTCCATCTGCGAAGTCGGTCCCCGGGATGGGCTGCAGATCGCCAAGACGCGCATGACCACCGATGCAAAGGTGCGCTGGATCAGGGCGATCGCGGCCGCCGGCGTGCCGGAGATCGAGGTTGGCAGCTTCGTGCCGCCGCGCGTCATTCCGCAGCTTTCTGACACGCCCGAGGTGGTGGAGCAGTGCCTGAAGATCCCGGGCCTTACCGTGCAGGCGCTGGCACCCAATCTGCGCGGCGTGCAGAACGCCTATAACGCCGGCGTGCACAAGATCAGCATTCCGGTGTCGGTCAGCGAGGGCCACAGCATGGCCAACCTCAACCGGATGCCGGCACAGTCGATCAGCATGATGCGCGAGATCATGGACTGGCTGCATGCGCAGCCTCGCCGCGTGCCGGTGGTGGCGGGATGCTCGACTGCGTTCGGCTGCTCGATCGACGGTGTGGTGCCGACGGCGAAGACGGTGGCGCTGGCGAAGGGTCTGGCGGACGCTGGCGTCGATCAGATCATGCTGGCCGACACGGTGGGATATGCGCATCCGGCGCAGATCAAGGAGGTGGTGCGCGCGACGCGTGAGGCGATCGGCGACACGCTGTATGGGCTGCATCTGCACGACACCTGCGGCCTTGGCATCGCCAACGCGCTGGCGGGGCTGGAGGAGGGCATCCGCGCGTTCGACGCGTGTCTGGCGGGGCTGGGCGGCTGCCCCTATGCGCCCGGCGCGTCGGGTAACGTCGTCACTGAGGACCTGGTGTTCATGTTGGAGAGCATGGGGTTTGAGACAGGCATTGATCTGGCGAAGCTGATCGAGGCTCGCCGGCTGCTGCACGAGGGCTTGCCGGGGAGCCGATGCACGGTCAGGTGCCGAAGGCCGGCATTCCACGCACGTTCCGGGCGGCGGCGTGAGTTCTGTCGGAATGGGTTGACGATACGCGACGGGCATGAACGGACGAGGCGCTTTCAAGGCGTCAACTGTTGCACACGACCACAGTCCGCGCCTTCCACTTCTGGTCCAGCAACACGGGCAATGTTGTCCGTCGGAATCCTCCCTACCTGTTGAGTCCTTGCTTCGGATTGTAGTCTGTTGGAGGCACCATGCCGGCGTCCTCGCTCCAGGTCTCGAACCGTGGCGTGTCGTCGTCAAGGTTCTTTAGCCACGGCATTGTACTTTCGGTATAACAATGGAAATTGGGTTTGAAGTCGAACGGCTCGTCAAGTGTGCCGACCAGCACTGCGATGCGCTGCACCTGAGGACGTTGAAAGAAGATCGGAGAGCCACAATCCGCGCAGAAGTGTCGCACCGAGTCTGATGAAGTCTGGATGGTCTTTGTCGTGCCCTTCGTCACTTCGACGCTTTCCGGTGGCACAAACGCCAAGGCCATGAACGGTCCGCCAGATGCTTTCTGGCACATTCTGCAGTGACAAATCACCTGAAAGACTGGAGCGGCAGACACGGAATATCGTAGTGAGCCACAGAGGCATCCGCCGGTCATTTGCATCTGTATTTCTCCCCGCTTGCATCAAGCGCTCAAACAATAGCCGCATGATCAGCGGTGATGGCAAGTGGTTTTCCCACCTTGCGGAAGAGGCGCCGGCGCGCAGGGAAACGCCAGCGCAGATCACAACGGTTGCGGACTCACAGGCTTGTGACGCAATGGGCCGGCGTGCGATCTTCATCACCGCTACTGTGTGCCAGGAACGGCGGTTCCGTACATTGCGGCAGGAGATAGTGGGCCCTAATAGGGGCTTTCAACGGACTGATCATGACGTACCAAATGGTCAGTGCCTCAGTCGAGCCGTAACGGTGAGGTTTGAATGAGCCAGCCACGCCGACCACCCCCGCGTTCCGTTCTTGCATCTCTGGTGCTGATCGCTGTTGTCATCGGTGTCGGGGCCGCGGCTTTTGCCTACACGGCGGGATGGCTTTCACCGCAGCGCCTCACCCCGGACAAGCTGGTGGACGCGTTTACGCCTCCCACCGGTGAGCCACTCGGCCATCGCAAGAACCACGCCAAGGGCATTTGCTTCACAGGCACGTTCGAGGCGAATGGGGCCGGATCTGAACTGTCATATGCTCAGGTCTTGGCACGTGGGCAGTATCCTGCTCTCGGACGCTTCAATCTCGGGACGCCTGATCCTAACGCGCCGGATGCGACGGTCCGGGTTCGCGGCATCGGGCTGCGCATCTCGACGCCGGACGGACAGGAATGGCGCAGCGCGATGATCGACGCCCCGGTCTTTCCTGTGTCAACGCCGCAGGCGTTTTACGAACTTCTGCTTGCCGCGGCGAGCAAGGACCCGAATGCCATGAAGACGTTCGCTGCCGCGCATCCTGAGATCGGGGCGTTCGGTGCCTGGGATAGCAGCGGACCCTGGACCGGGAGCTACGCCGAAGAGCGGTACAATGGTCTCAACAGCTTCGTCTTCACCAACAGTTCCGGCGTGGAGAAGACGGTGCGATGGTCGCTGCTGCCGGCCGCACAACCGGTTCCGGTTTCGCCCGATGATCTTGCGAAGCGTGGGCCCAACTTCCTCGAGCAGGAGATCGCCGATCGGATCCGCGGCGGGCCGCTGCGCTGGACCATGGTGGTAACTGAAGCCAATCCCGGCGATCCCACTGCGGACCCGACCAAGGCCTGGCCGGATGATCGCCGCAGAGTCGAGATCGGCACGCTGATCGTGCAGCAGATCGAAGCCGAAAGGGACGGCCCATGCCGCGATATCAACTTTGATCCGACCGTTCTGCCCGCGGGCATTCGGACATCGGACGATCCGTTCCCGGCCGCACGGTCGTCTGCCTACGCGAAGTCGTATGACCGTCGCACGGCGGAGGCCAAGGACTATCCAAGAACCGCAACGGACGCCAAGCCATGATCGGGGATAGCGCACGCTTCACTCCGCTTCAGCGCCTGCTGCACTGGGTCATGGCGGTGCTCATTCTGGCCATGCTGTTCATCGGCGTGGGCATGGTGTCCACCGTCATGCCGAAATATCTCACCCTTGTTTCGATCCACAAACCGCTCGGCATCGCGATCCTGGTGCTTGCGCTGATCCGCCTCGTGGTGCGCCTGCGCTACGGCACACCGCCGCTGCCGCCCGACCTGCCTGAGCCGATGAAACTCGCGGCCCATTTGTCGCACTATGCACTATACATCCTGATGATCGGGATGCCGCTGATCGGCTGGGCCATGCTGTCGGCGGCCGCCTATCCGGTCGTACTATACGGAGGCGTGCACCTTCCAGCGATTCTGCCACAGAGCGACAGCCTTCACACGGTGCTGTGGAACGCACACTTCTACCTTGCTTTCGTGTTCTTTGCCATGATCCTGATGCACGTCGCGGCAGCGCTCTTCCACGCGCTCATCCGACGGGACGGTGTATTCGAGGCGATGGCGTCCGTGTCGGCAGACGACAAGGTCGTTCCCGCCGAGTGACGCCGGAACTGCAAGTTTGAGCGCGCGGCTGACCTTTGGGTGCGCGTTCGCCTGTTCAGCGGAACGGATTGACGATCCTGACGCCCTCGATTGCAAGACCGTGGGTCATATCCTCCGAATACAGCCGGCGACACCCGAGTGCGCGGGCGGCGGCGACGATCGCACAATCCCAGAACGACAATTGGTGCGCGGCCTTGATCCGCAGCGCGCTGTCGAGAAGCGGGAGTGTCATGTCCTGCACAGTGAAGCGCCGCCACACATCGATGAATTCGACGGCAAGCTGATGCGACAGCTGACCGGGCCGCGTTGGTCTGGTCGCCTGCACGTAGAATTCCTGCAGCACCTGCACGGAGAGCGCCCCCTCGTCCTGATCCAGCAATGCGATCGCCTGATCGCGTTTCGTGGCCTCTGCCGGATCGGGACTGATCGAATAAAGCAGAACGTTGGTGTCCAGGAAATGTGGCACGCTCAGGAGCCTCGTTCATGCACCTGTTCGCGGTTGAGATTGTCCGCGGCACGAAATCCCACGGGAATACGGGTGCGCAGTTCGTGTTCGTGACGCTTCAGCCGCTGGAATTCCGTTTCGCCGGCGCCGAGTTGCATCAGATAGCGCCGGACCAGCGCGGAAACCGATGTGTCAAGTTCCGCGGCCTTCATCCGGGCGTTCCGATAGGTATCGTCGTCCAGTGATACTGTGATGTTCTTCATAATATCACAGTAGAGCACCGCTGCGCGCTGCGGCAAGCTCAATCATGAGGGTCCACGCGGAATCCAGTGCCGGCTCTGGTCTCCAGAGGAGGTTTCGATCATTCCCAGAAATTTAATCGATTGGACAATTGGATGCCGGATCACCAACTCCACGTCCGAGCGAGCAACGCAGACCACGAGTTGGAGGTGGCCATGGACGCCGAAAGCAAATGCCCGATGGGCGGCGGGAGAGTGAGCAGGAACGCCGTCGTCATGCAGATGTCGAACCAGCTCTGGTGGCCGAACCGGCTGGACCTGTCGATCCTCCACCAGAACCCTGCGGCGGCCGACCCGATGGAGAAGGGCTTCGACTACGCCAAGGCGTTCAAGAGCCTCGACCTGAAGGCCGTGAAGGCGGACATCTTCGCGCTGATGACCACGTCGCAGGACTGGTGGCCCGCCGACTACGGCCATTACGGTCCGCTGTTCATCCGCATGGCGTGGCACAGCGCGGGCACCTATCGCATCAGCGATGGCCGCGGGGGCGGCGGCGCTGGCGCCCAGCGCTTTGCCCCCCTCAACAGCTGGCCTGACAATGCGAACCTCGACAAGGCGCGCATGCTGCTCTGGCCGATCAAGCAGAAGTACGGGCGGAAGATCTCCTGGGGCGATCTGATGATCCTCGCCGGGAACTGCGCGCTGGAATCGATGGGGTTCAAGACTGCCGGTTTCGCCGGCGGACGCGTGGACGTCTGGGAGCCGCCGGACGATATTTACTGGGGTCCTGAGGGCAAGTGGCTGGCGGACGAGCGCTACAGCGGCGACAGGCAACTCGAGAAGCCCCTGGCCGCCGTGCAGATGGGCCTGATCTACGTCAACCCGGAGGGTCCGAACGGCAAGCCGGATCCGATCGCCGCGGCCCGCGACATTCGCGAGACGTTCGCACGCATGGCGATGAACGACGAGGAGACGGTCGCGCTGATCGCGGGCGGGCCATACGTTCGGCAAGACCCATGGCGCTGCCAACCCGGTTGAATTTGTCGGTCCGGAACCCGAGGGGTCGCCTATCGAGCAACAAGGCCTCGGCTGGAAGAACAGCTTCGGCACCGGCGCCGGCGACGATGCGATCACCAGCGGGCTCGAGGGTGCGTGGACGAAGAACCCGGTGAAGTGGGACAACGGCTTCTTCGAGAACCTGTTCGGCTACGAGTGGGAGCTGACCAAGAGCCCCGCAGGCGCCTGGCAGTGGAAGCCGAAGGATGCATCGGCCGAGGGCACCGTGCCGGATGCGCACGACCCGTCGAAGCGACATGCACCGATGATGCTGACGACCGACCTAGCGCTTCGGATGGACCCGATCTACGAGCCGATTTCGCGGCGGTTCCACGAGCACCCGGATCAGTTGGCCCATGCGTTCGCCGAGGCGTGGTACAAGCTGACCCATCGCGACATGGGCCCCCATGCGCGGTTCCTCGGCCCGGAAGTTCCGGCAGAACCGCGCATATGGCAGGACCCGGTTCCCGCCGTCGACCATGCGCTGATCGATGACGCGGACATCGCCACGCTGAAGGCGAAGATCCTGGCGTCGGGCCTGTCCATCTCGCGGCTGGTCTCGACCGCCTGGGCATCGGCTTCGACTTTCCGCGGCTCCGACAAGCGCGGCGGGGCCAACGGCGCGCGCATTCGCCTCGCGCCGCAGAAGGACTGGGCGATCAACGAACCGGCGCAACTGGCTGTCGCGTTGGCGACGCTGGAAAAGATCCAGCAGGAGTTCAACGCCTCGCAGTTCGGCAGCAAGAAGGTGTCGCTCGCCGATGTGATCGTTCTCGGTGGCTGCGCGGCGGTGGAGCAGGCGGCGAAGAAGGCCGGCCATGACGTGCGGGTGCCATTTACGCCAGGCCGCACCGATGCATCGCAGGAGCAGACCGATGTCGACTCCTTCGCCGTGCTCGAACCCAAGGTGGACGGGTTCCGCAACTACATGAGCGGCGAGCACCGTCTGTCGGCTGAGGAACTTCTGGTCGATCGGGCACAGCTCCTGACGCTGAGCGCTCCTGAGATGACGGTTCTCATCGGCGGTCTGCGCGTGCTGGGCGCGAATTTCGGTGGGTCCGATCTCGGTGTGTTCACTGACCGGCCGGAAACGCTGACCAACGATTTCTTCGTGAACCTGCTCAAGACGAGCACGAGCATGAAGTGGGAGGCGTCCTCCGAAGGCGTGTTCGTGGCGCGCAATCGTGCGAGCGGCGAGAAGCAGTGGGCAGGCACGCGTGTTGACCTGATCTTTGGTTCGAACTCGCAGTTGCGCGCGCTTGCGGAAGCCTATGCGACCGACGACGCGGCAGGGGCCTTTGTGGATGCGTTTGTAGCGGCATGGAACAAGGTGATGAACCTCGATCGCTTCGACCTGGTGTGATTTCGACGGGGCGTGATTTCGGCAGGCAGGTCCTCGGGACCTTTACGCCTGCCGAAGGCCGCTGGTTCGGCCGGGCACGGAGCGCACCTTCCGGGGGGATGCGATCCAGATCGCTGCCGCGGAGACGACGCAGCATGCAGTGGCGATAACGAAGGCCAGTCTGTAGCTTCCAGCCACATCATGGATGACGCCGGCGACCCATGGTCCAACTGCGCCGCCTCCGATCAATGCGATCGTGATGGTGCCAAAGATGGAGCCATAATGCGGTCCCTCGAAGATCTCGGCGACGATGGGCCCCATGACAGATGTCAGTGCGTACCCCAGAAATCCCTGCGAGGTCACCATCAGATACAACACTGCGCGCGATGGGACATACTCGAGGGCAATCAACGCCGCGTAGCAGACGGCAAATCCGCAACATCCCGCCGACCATACCCATTCCCGCCCTACGCGGTCTGACAATGCTCCGAGACCGATCTGTCCGGGAATGGCGACGACGCTGACGAGCCCCAAAGCCCAAGCTGCCGCCAGCGGACTGAAGCCGATTTCGACAAGGTACTGGGTCTGATGGACCTGCACCGCATACCAGGCAAACAGGGCGCAGAAGTAGCCGAGCACGATCCACCAGAAGCGTCCGGTCCGGGCCGCGCGCGAGAGCGTCCAATCAATGGAGGTCCAGGCAGGATCGACAATGTTCGGATGACTGAGTGGCGTGCTGCCCCGCGCCAACCGCGGTCCGCCGTCCGGCAATAAACCAATGTCCTCTGGCCGACGTCGCACCAGCAGGTTCAGCGGAACCAAAGCGAACAGCACGAGCAAGCCCATGGCCCGGCAGGATGCACGCCAACCATGCTGGCCGATGATCATTTGCAGCCAGGGCAGCAATACGATCGCCCCGACGCCGACGCCGGAGAACGCGATGCTGATGGCCAAACCTCGACGGCGCAGGAACCAGTTCGGGAGGAACAGCGATTGCGCGGTGAAGCTCATGAGGTTTGCGCCACTGCCGACCAGGACACCGAGCGTTGCATAGAGCTGCCACGGCCTTTCGATTGCGGGTGCCAGGAGAAGACCACCAGCCATCAGACAAACGCCGCTCTCGATCACGATGCGAGGGCCATGCCGGTCCATGATCTGGCCGGCGATCGGGCTTATCGCCGCGGAAACAAGGAAACCGAAAGAGAAGGCACCGGCGACAAGGCCTCGATCCCACCCGAACTCATCGATGAGCGGCGGCAGCAGCAGCGAGAATGCGGTGCGCGCCGTGACACCGATCGCCATCGTTACAAACGCGATGCCGACGATCACCCACCCATAGTAAAATGGCAGGCGCGACGGCCAGTGTTTTGTTCGGTCCTGCATGGCCGGTCAATGCCACGGGTCGACGACATTCAGCGGTGGCGCACCGTGTGCGGTTCTTGCAATGTTTTCGGCGATCAGGCGAGCACGTGCGTCGAGCATGCCCTCGGTCCAGCCGGATACATGCGGTGTCATCATCACGTTGCCGAGTTGATGAAATGGCTGTGCGGCGGGCAAAGTGGGCTCCGCCGAGGTCGGATAGCGGTACCAGACATCGAGCGCCGCACCTGCGAGGTGACCGCATGCAAGCGCGCGGTATAGCGCCTGCTCATCGCAGATCTCGGCACGGGCAACGTTGATCAGGTATGCGGTCGGTCGCATCAACCGCAAGCGGCGACCATCGATCAGGTTGCGCGTCGCAGACGAGAGCGACAGCGTGATGGCAAGATAGTCGGCCTGCCCCAGAAGCTCATCGAGACGCTCCGGGCCGCCCAGGAACAGCAAGCCGTCAGGTGTTTCGGTTTGGGCCTGTCGGCGGATGGCGCATACCTGCATATCGAAGGCCATTGCGCGGCGGGCAAGTGCTTCTCCGATATGACCAAATCCGAGGATGCCAAGTGTCTTGCCTGTAAGCTCCGGCCAGAGCGGCGGTGCCAACGTACCGACTGCCCATTGGCTCTCCCACTGACCCTGTCGCAGCTTGGCCTCGAGACGCCCGAAAGATCGCGTCAGCGCAATCATCGCGCCGATGATGTACTCGGCGATGCCAGCCTCGTGACCATAGACGTTCGCCAGGTACGTCCCAGGTCGCATTGCGCTGCGATCGATGCGATCAAGACCGGCGCCGGGCACCTGCACCAATCGCAACCGCGGTGCAGCCTCAGCCATGCGCGCCGAAAACGCCATCGAGACCAGAACATCGACATCGGCCAGGCGAGGAATGATCCCGGACTCATCACCGACCATCACCTCACACGGCAGTGCAAGTCGCGTTCGCACGGCATCCGCGATCTGCGAGGCGAATGATCCGGCAAAGGCCACTCTCATCATGGAACTCCACCTTGTTTCGGCTCTGATCGCCTTGAGGGAATGACTTGCAGCCGCGACTATGTCCACGCACTGTCGCGACCTCAGTGTCGTCGATCAACTACCTGGCAGGTAGTCATGCAAGCTCCGCCAACCTTTTCCTCCCGCCTCGTTTGGTGGCGAAAGAAGCGCGGCTTCTCGCAGCTTCAGCTTGCGATGGCGGCCGCATGTTCGCAGCGCCATATCAGCTTCCTTGAACTTGGTCGCTCGAAACCGAGCCGTGAGATGGTGCTTCGCCTCTCTACGGTGCTCGAGGTTCCACTACGGCAGTCCAATGAGCTGCTGCGTGCTGCGGGCTACGCGTCGGTGTGGACCGAAACCAATCTTGGAGCACCCGCGCTCGCCCCGATCCGCGATGCACTTGACTACATGCTGACCCAGCATGAGCCGTTTCCTGCTGTGGTCGTGGATCGTCGCTGGAATCTGATCCAGGCGAACAAGGGTGCGGTTGCCTTGGTCGAGTTCCTTGTCGGCCCTGTCGAACCAGACGTCATCCTCAATCTGGCTGATGCGCTGGTCGCGCCCGATGTGTTGAGGCCCCACCTATTGAACTGGGCGGAAGTTGTCCATTACTTCATGCGCAACGTGGAGGCCGACGCGGCAGCTGATGCCACGGTCGAGACGGCTGACCTGCTCGATCGGTTGTCGCGTTATCAGGACGTAAAGTCCGTGATGTCACTCGCCGTGCCGCCTTCCCCCGAATCTCCAGTCCTGCCAATGCATTTTCGGAAGGGCGACACCGAGCTCCTGCTGTTCACGACGATAGCGACGCTGGGCACTTCTCAGGACATCACGTTGCAAGAGCTGCGCATCGAGAGCTTCTTCCCCATGGATGACGGGACGCGAGCGGTATTCCGCAGTTGGGCGGCCACGAACAAGAGGGAGCGACCGACCGGGTAGACGGGGCCGCGGCTCAATTCAGGAAAATCTTGCCCGGGTTGAGAATCCCTCGCGGATCCAGCGCCTGCTTCACCGAGCGCATCACCGCCAGCGCCTCGGCGCCATGCTCCTGTTCGAGGAACTCGCGCTTGCCGATGCCCACGCCGTGCTCGCCGCTGCACGAGCCGCCGAGCGCCAGCGCGCGTGCGACGATCTTCTTGTCGAGGTCCCATGCGCGCTGCAATCCATCGGGCTCCGGCGGCACCAGAATCACGGTGTGGAAATTGCCGTCGCCGACATGGCCGACGATCGGTGCGGTCAGACCCGACGCGGCGATGTCCTCCTTGGCGCCGAGGATCGCTGCGTCCAGGTGCGAGATCGGCACGATCGCATCGGTGGCGATGCCTTTGTGTCCCGGTTTCAGAGCGAGGCACGCCCACAGCGCGTCGTGCCGCGCCTGCCACAGCTTGCCACGCTCGGCGGCATCGGTGGCCCATCGGAACCCCTGGCCGCCGCAACCCGCGGCAATCTCCTCCGCCTGCGTCGCCTGCTCCCCCACAGCTGCGGCGGTGCCGTGGAATTCGAAGAACAGGCTCGGCAGAGGCTCCAATCCCTCCAGCTTCGAATACGCGATGCAGGCTGCCATCTGCACCTCGTCCAGCAGTTCCATGCGTGCGACGGGAATGCCCATCTGCAGGATGGCGATCACCGTCTCGACCGCGCCGCGCAGCGTGGGGAACTGGCAGGTGGCGGACGACATCGCCTCGGGGATGCCGTGCAGGCGCAACTGGATCTCGGTGATGACGCCGAGCGTGCCCTCGGAGCCGATGAACAGCCGTGTCAGATCGTAGCCGGCGGCGGACTTGCGGACGCGGCCGCCGGTGTGGATCAGCCTTCCGTCGGCAAGTGCCACGGTGAGGCCCAGCACGTTCTCGCGGATCGTGCCGTAGCGCACGGCGTTGGTGCCGGAGGCGCGCGTCGCGCACATGCCGCCGATGGTGCACAGCGACGTGCCGGGATCGACCGGGAAGAACAGCCCCTGGTCGCGCAGATGCTCGTTGAGCTGGTCGCGCGTGACGCCGGCCTCGATGCGGCAGTCCATGTCGGGCTGGCTGATGTCGATGATGCGGGTCATGTGCGACAGGTCGAGCGTGATGCCGCCGCGCACCGGCGTCACGTGGCCTTCCAACGACGTGCCGGCGCCCCACGCCACCACCGGCACGTGCGCGTTGTTGCATAGCGTCGAGGATGCGGGAGGCCTCATCGGAGGTCTCGATGAAGGCGACGGCGTCGGGCAGCACCGGCGGTTGGGTGTCCTGGCCATGCGAGTGGTGCTCACGCAGGGTGGCGTTGGTGGTGATGCGCTCGCCCAGGAAGGCGCGGGCGGCAGCGATCACGGCATCGGTGGCTTCGGGCATCTAGGACCTCGGGTGAACCGGTGGAGGTTTGCGACGCGATGGGTGAGCTGACAAGCCGTTACGGCTCCCCTCTCCCTGGCCCTCTCCCGCGAGGGGCGAGGCGAGAGGGAGGGGGGAGCGGGCCCCGCGTAGAGGCGGACCGTTGGCACCGGCTTGACCATCTTGACCAACGCCCCGCACGCTCCTATTTGGTCAGCTTGACCAACAAGCAGGCACATGGCGCACTTCGTTACCCTCTATGAAGCAAAGACCCACCTCTCCGGCCTGGTCGATCGCGCCGCGGCCGGGGAGGAGATCGTCATCGCCAAGAACGGTGTCCCGCAGGCTCGGCTGGTGCCGCTTGCCTCTCGCGGTGAACGCCGCAAGCCGGCCAACGCCATGCGCATCCGCCGCATCGCCGCCGATTTCGACGCCCCAGACCCCGCCATCGAAGCCCTGTTCGGCGGCGAGGAAACGTGAACCTGCTGCTCGACACCCATGTCTTTCTGTGGTGGGACAGTTGGGACAAGGCGCTGAACGCGGACACGCGCGATGTTATTGCTGATCCCGCCAACCAGGTCTTCGTCAGTGCCGTGTCGATCTGGGAGATCGCGATCAAACGCCGGTTGAAGAAGCTCGACTTCCGCGGCTCCGCAGTCGCCGCCATCGGCGCCAACGGCTTTCACGAACTGCCGATCCTGCCGATCGACGCGGAGAACGCGGGCGCTCTGGCGTGGCAGCACAACGACCCGTTCGACCGCATGCTGGTCGCGCAGGCGAGGCGTCTGACCTTCACCCTGGCAACCGCCGACGCAGCGATCAGAGCGTATGCAAACGTGGCCCAGATGTGGGTTGGCTGACATCTGCATGCCAGACAGTTTCGCTTGAACCGCCAGCGTGGCCAGTTGGTGTGACAAGATCGTTGCCTGTGAAGCCGCTGGCATCGTGCCGCAGCTTGAGCGAATCGCTCATCCGTTGGGCATCCCAGTATTGCCGTATACCACTCAGCGCCACCAATCTGCCAAAGTAAGTAGTGCTAGTGGATGATGTGCTGCACAATCCGGCGCAGTGTTGATTCCCGCCCACTAACTAAAAAAGTCTTCGGAGACCACGACATCGGCGTTCGTCGTGGCCGTGCCGCCATGGCCATCCGACACGACATATTGGAAAGAAACGTCGTCGCCCAGAGCGGCGGGGCGGCTAAACTTTATATCGACATTACCATCCGAGTCGACGCCGATTGAGGTAACCGGCCGAGAAAAGTCCGAGAGGATACCGCTGATCGACAGCGTATCATCATTCGGATCGCTGTCAGTTCCCAAGAAGAATGCTTTGTCAAATATCGCGTGGGTGATGACATCCACGCCGGAGATAATAGGCAGCGTGACAGTATCAGGGTTAGCCACCGGTGGACTGTTCGCCACTTGGTAGTTGACCGCGACATTAGCTGTGGCGGTTCCACCATTGCCGTCGCTGATTGTGTACTGAATGTGTCGCTCGGCGCGAATGGATCGGACAGCGCAACCTGTATGTCACCGTTCGATAGGATTTTGTCAGTCGCGCCGGCTCCCGCCGCCACCGATGAGATGAACAGATTATTCCCGCTCTTCACCGTGTCATTGGCGAGCAAGTCCGACGGATGGATGCCGGAGCGCGACCTGTTGCAAGTCGCACTTTTCCAATTCCTGTTTCAATGTACGGACGGTGTGACGACCGCGCTGCCCGTCAGTTTAAGAGGCGGTTGCCGTGAGATGACTTAGCCTCGTAGTTGAACGTGATGGGGGGACCGGTCACGTTCCTTTCGCCATAAATGGACTTCATCAGGCGCTAGCTTGCAGTCCAAACACTCCGATTTCTGCAACGCGGTATACATTGCCAACACCCCACTGTATCGCTTGATCAGCACCTCTATTGCGATTTCAGAGGAACTTCCGCACTGTGGACAGTGAGTAAGAAGATACCACCCGGCGAACCGGCGCAATTTGGAGGCTAAAACGCTTGCTCGCGAAAGGCT
>CAVZNH010000032.1:0-45019 GCA_963776505.1 uncultured Alphaproteobacteria bacterium | reverse complement strand
CATCTGTTTTATGAACAGGGAACCAGGGATGCCCCCAGATGAGCCTCTGCCTGACGGGACGTCCGCATTCACCAGTTCCGAAATGCGGGCCACGCAGCGCCAGGCCGTCTCGATCGCGTCCGTGGCCATCTGTGGCGCCACCTTGGCGTCGCAATCGCTCTGTTTGAGCGCGACCGCGGCAGGCTCGCATCTCCGCACCAAACTTTGCCTGCCCGCCCGTGCTTGTCGTTATTGAGCCGGCACCGCCTCCTCCTCCGGCCGCTGTTCCAGCTCATGGTCGTGATGGATGCACAATGTGGCGATACCGGAAACGAGGCTCACTCCGGCAATCACCAGCAGTCCCCCATCGAAGCTGCCCGTGAGGTCCTTGATGAAGCCCATGACGAACGGGCCGACGAAGCCGGAAATATTGGCGAGCGAGTTGATATAGGCGACGCCGGCAGCGGCGGCCGTACCGCTCAGGAACGCGGTAGGCATGGCCCAGAACACCGGCAGCACGGAAAACACGCCGAACCCGGCAAACGATAGGGCAAGCAGGCGGACGTAAGGGTTCGGCGTCAGCGCCGTGATGACCATGCCGAGCGCCGTGATCATGAAGGCGATGGCGGTGTGGCTGCGGCGTTCCATGAGCCGGTCGGAGCGTCTTCCATACCAGATCATGCTGATGGCGCCGACCGCGAACGGCACCGCCGTCACGATGCCGGTCTGCATGTTGGTCAGACCAAACGCTTTGACGATCTGCGGCATGAAATAGAAGTAGCCGTAGCCGGAATAGCCGATGCCGAAGCCGCTGAGCCCAAAGGTCAGCACTCGCGGATTGCGCAGCACCTCCCATACCGAGAGGTTGTGTACCGCCTCGCGCTGCCGTCGTTCCGCGGCCTGGCGCTGCACCAGCCAATCGCGTTCATCGGCCGCAAGCCAATGCGACTGGGCGGGACTGTCGGTCAGATACCACAGCACGAACCCGGACAGGATGACCGCTGGCACTGCCTCCGAAATGAACACCCATTGCCAGCCTCGCAAGCCGAGGAAGCCGTCAGCGTAGAGGATTGCGCTGGATAGCGGTGAGCCGATCACAGCGGAGAACGGGATCGCCACCATGAACATGGCGACCATGCGGCCGCGATAGGCGGCCGGGAAGAACAGCGTCAGGTAGAACAGGATGCCTGGAAAGAACCCAGCCTCGGCAGCTCCGAGCAGGAAGCGGACGATGTAGAATGAGGTCTCACCCTGGACGAAGGCCATGGCGCCGGACAGAATGCCCCAGGTGAACATGATCCGCGCAATCCAGATGCGCGCGCCTGTGCGCACCAGGATCAGGTTCGATGGTGTCTCCAGCGAGAAATAGCTGATGAAGAACATGCCGGCACCCAGGCCGTAGACCGTCGAGCTGAATCCGAGATCCTTGTTCATTTGGAGTGCGGCAAAGCCCAGATTGACCCGATCCAGGAATGCAACGAAATAACAGATGATCACGAACGGGATCAGGCGACGCGATACTCTTGCCATGGTGCGCACTTCAAGCGCTTCCATCGGTTTTCTCCCCGAGCGTTATTGCATGCGGCACGAGACGCACTCATCCCGGATCATCTGAGGCGTTCCGGGTTGATCTGATGGTCTCGGAATTACCGCGGCGTTGTCAAATGCAGACGCGCCGCTCCCTGCCGGCCGCGGTATGCCCGGCTCCGCTTTCAGTCTGCCCTTGTCGGCCCGCGCGTCGCATGCACACACTCTGACAAACTGGCTCCAAGAAAGAGGGAAACGCCATGAAGACGCTTCTGACATGGGCCGCTGTCGCGGCACTTGCGGTCTGTGTATCGACCGCCGCATCCACCGCGCGCGCCGACGACGATGTGATCCGCTTCGGCATCACAGCGCCGATGTCGGGGGCCGCCGCAAGCTGGGGCATCGGAGCCGACTGGGTCGGCCAACAGGCGGTGAAGTGGATCAACGAGCACGGCGGCATCACCGCAGGCGGCAAGACCTACAAGGTCGCCCTCACCACCTACGAGAACGGCTACAATTCCGCCGACGGCGGCAAGGCGGCGCAGGCCATGCTCAACCGTGACCACGTGCGCTTCATCATCCAGGGCATCGGCACGGCGCCGGTGAAGGCGCTGCAAAGCCTCTCCGAGCGCGTCGGCGCCCTCATGATGCAGGACGCCTGGGGCAAGAGCGTGAAGGGACCGCAGGCGCCGCTCACCTTCACCTGCGCCAACACGCCGTTCGAGCTGTTCGGTCCGCTGTTCGACCTGGTGAAGCGCCAGCATCCTGAAGCCAAGACGGTGGCGCTGCTCAACCCGAACGACGCCACCGGCCAGGAGGTCGAGGTCGAGGCGGTGAAGCAGTACAAGGCGCGCGGCTACACGATCGTGCTCAGCGCCTGGTACGAGCGCGGCACCACCGAGTTCCAGCCGATCGCGACCAAGCTGGCGCAGACGCATGCCGACGTCATGGATCTGTCCGGCGCGCCGCCCGCCGATGCCGGCTCGGTCTACAAGGAGCTGGCGGTGCAGGGTTGGAAGGGCGTCAAGATTTCGTCCTCCGGCACCGGCAGCGACGCGCTGGTGAAGGTCGGCGGAGCCTCGGTCGAGGACGTCTATATGGGCAACGCCGCCGACTTCGGCGGACCGACGGCCACGCCGTTGCAGCGGCAGCTCAATGCCGATGGACTGAAGGCCTTGGGCGAGCCGGTGAACATCCTGCACATGGCTGCCTGGGACTCGGCGATGGCGATCAAGGCCGGCATCGAGAAGGCCAACTCGATTGATCCCAAGGCTGTGGCGAAGGTGCTGCCGACTCTGATCTTCGAATCGAGCTACGGCCCGGCAGCGTTCGGTGGCGAAGCGACCTACGGCAACCCGCAGCAGATGCTGGTGCCGATCATCGTCACGCAGATCAAGAACGGCCAGACCGTGGAGATCGAGCGGATCATCCCCGACGAACTGAAGCAGCGACTGGCAAAGACGCAATAGCCGCAGCACGCGACGCCGATGGGACTGCTCGCGCAGCTTTGCCTCAACACGCTGCAGATCGGCGCGGTGTACGTGCTGTTCTCGTTGGGCCTCACGCTCGTGTTCGGCGTGATGAAGGTGATCAACTTCGCACACGGCCAGTTCTTTACCCTGGCCGCGTTGTTGATCGCCGCGTCGATGCCGGCGTTCACCGTCCAGTTCGGTCTGCCGGTCTGGCTCGACTATCTGGTGAGCTTCGTGCTGGCGATGATCGCGGTCGGCCTGCTCGCCGCCGCGCTGTACTTCATCGGCTTCGAGCGTTACCTGCGTGACCTGATCGGCTCGTTCATCCTGTCGCTGGGGCTGCTGCTGCTGCTCGAGGGCGTCTATCTCTGGCTGTTCACCGGGTCACCGCGAGTCGTGGCGAAGATACTGCCCGGGCAGGTCTCGCTCGCCGGCGGCGCGATGGAGACGCAGCGGCTGGTGATCTGCGGCCTGTCGCTGGCGTTCACCGTCGCGCTGTACCAGTTCGTCCAGCACAGCAGGCTGGGCAAGGCACTCCGCGCGGTGGCCGAGGACCGCGAGGCCGCGATGCTGCAAGGCATCCGCTACCGCCGCACCTCGTTCTACGGCTTCATGATCGGCTCAGGGCTGGCTGCGGTGTCCGGCGGCCTGCTGGCGCCGCTGACGCCGATCACGCCGGCGCTCGGCAGCGACTACCTGACGAAGGCTTTCATCATCATCATCATCGGCGGGCTGGGAAGCATACCCGGCGCGATACTCGGTGGTTTCCTGATCGCCGCGATCGAGAGCGTCGCCGGGTATTTCTTCGACCTGTCTTACGCGACCATCGCGATGTTCGCCCTGGTGATCGTGTTCCTGCTGGTGCGGCCGGAAGGGATGCTCGGCTATGCCCAGCGCTAGAGTCGATACCGCGGAGCTGCCGCGCACGGCAACGCATCGTGCGCGCGATCGGCCCTTTGCTCACCGTGCTCGGAGCGGCCGGCGTGCTGGCGTTCGCGCTGCTGACACCGGACGAATACAACCAGCATGTGCTGATGTGGGTGGCGTTGAACGCCGTGCTCGCGGTGGGCCTGCGTTTCGTGCTGCTGGTCGGCGAGACGAACATCGCCACCGGAGCGTTCTACGGCATCGGCGCCTACGTCGCCGCACTGTGCACGGTGAACTTCGCAGTGCCGTTCCCCCTCGCCCTGCTCGCCGGCGCTGTCGTCGCCACGGTGGTGAGCGCCGGATTCGGCCTCGTCACGCTGCGCACCAAGGGACCTTACTTCATGCTGATCAGCTTCGCCTTCACCGAGGTGACGCGGCTGATCTACACCCGCATCAACTATATCGGCGGCAACTCCGGCATCATGGGCGTGTTCCCGCCGCAAAGCCTGGACCCGTGGATGCCGGCGCTGACGGTTCTGCTGTGCGGCGGGCTGATCCTGGCGCTTTATCTGTGCGAGCGCTCCGACCTCGGCCGCGTGTTTCGTGCCATCGAGAACAACGACGCGATCGTGGAGACCGTCGGCATCAACGTGGTGTCGGTCAAGCTGCTCTGTCTGGTGCTGGCCTCCTTTGCGGTAGGCCTGGCGGGTGCACTGCATGCGCACATCTACAACGTCATCAGCCCGGGCGATTTCTCTTACCTGGTGCCGGTGTTCGCGCTGGCCTACGTGAAGATCGGCGGCGATTCGCATGTCTTGGGCGCGGTGCTCGGCGCGGCCTTGCTGACGCTGGTGGCGCAGGCCCTGGAAGGCGCTGGCGCGCTCGAGCAGATCCTGTTCGGCGGCGCCATCGTCGCGGCGATGCTGCTGCTGCCCGACGGGCTGTGGGGTGCCGGCAGACGCCTGCTGCGGCTGTTGCGGCGATGAGCGCGCTGCTCGTCGCGCAGGATCTGTCGCGCCGGTTCGGTGGCCTGCTGGCGGTGAGCGATCTCAGCTTCGAGGTCCGCGCGGGCGAGGTGCTTGGCCTGATCGGCCCGAACGGCGCGGGCAAGAGCACCACGTTCAACGTGATCAGCGGCTTCTACCGTCCGACCTCGGGGCGGCTCTCGTTTCGCGGCGAGGACATCACCGGCATGTCGGCGAGTGCGATCAGCCGGCGTGGACTGGTGCGCACCTTCCAGCACGGCAGCCTGCTGCGCGACATGAGCGTGCACGACAATATCCTGATCGGCGCGTTGCGCGCCGTGCGCGATCGGCGGGAACGTCAGCGCCATGTGCGCGATACCGCGGAACTGCTGGGGCTTGGCGGACTGCTCGACGCAACCGCCGGCAGCCTGCCGCACGGCCATCAGCGCATGCTGAGCATTGCCATCGCCCTCGCGGCGCGGCCGACGCTGCTGTGTCTGGACGAGCCGCTGACCGGGCTCAACTCCACCGAGATCGCCGCGGCGTTGGGATCGATGCAACGCATCCGCCAGGAGTTCGCCACCACGATCATGCTGGTCGATCACAACATGCGCGCGGTGATGCGTATATGCGATCGTATCGTGGTGCTGAACCACGGGCAGAAGCTGGCCGAGGGCACGCCTGCCGACATCCGCAACGATCCGGAGGTGATCCGCGCCTATCTGGGAGACGACGCGTGAGCGATGCGGTGCTGGAGATCACCGGACTCACGATCAGCTACGGCCAGGTGCGCGCGGTGAGCGACATCCATCTGTCGGTGCTGAGCGGCCGCATCACCACGCTGATCGGTTCGAACGGCGCCGGCAAGACCACCATCATGAAGGGCGTCACCGGTCTCAAGCAGGTGGTATCCGGCGAGGTGCGCTTCCGCGGCGAGCAACTCATCGGCAGGCAGGTGGACGCGATCGTCGCGGCCGGCGTGTCTCTGGTGCCGGAGGGCCGCCGTCTGTTCCCCACCATGAGCGTGCGCGAGAACCTGGAGATCGGCGCCTATCGACGCAGCGACCCGGCCGGCGTCCGAGCCGATTTCGATCGGGTGCTGGACTACTTTCCCGCGTTGCGCGAGCGGCTCGATGCGCGCGCGATGGCGCTCTCCGGCGGCCAACAGCAGATGGTCGCGATCGGTCGCGCGCTGATGTCGGGTCCGAAGCTGCTGCTGCTGGACGAGCCCTCGATCGGCCTTGCGCCCACGGTGGTGCAGACCATCGGCCAGATCATCCAGACCATCAGCCGCAGCGGCGTCGATGTGCTGCTGGTCGAGCAGAACGCCCACATGGCGCTGAAGCTGTCGGACGATGCCTATGTGCTGGAGAACGGCGCCATCGTCATGCAGGGCAACGCGCAGGACCTGATGCGCAGCGAGGCAGTGCGGGAAGCGTATCTCGGTCTGTAGCGCGATCGGTCAGCGTATCAGGCCGCCTCGGTCAGCATGTGCGTCAACTCATCCGGCATGCTCAGCATCGGATAATGTCCGGTGTCCAGTTCCAGCCATCTTGCCCCAAGACGGGCGGCGGCGCGGCGTTGATGCGCCTCGCCCGGATTGGGCGCCTGGCGGCACCAGATCACCGTCGCTTTCCAGCTCTGGTCCCAGAAATCGGTGAGCCTCACCGGGATCTCCGAGGTTCCGGTCGGATGCGGGGTATAGCGATCGAGCACCCAGGCCCGCGTCGTCGGGTCCAGATCAGCGAACAGTCCCTTCTCCGCGTCTTCGCGCGGCGGCGCGTAGGCGAGGGCGGGCGGAGCTTGGGTCGGCGCGCTTCACGATGTCACGCGAGCGTTCGCCGTTGAACAGCGCCAACGCATCCACCAGCACGAGGCGTGCGACCCGGTGGCGCATCCTCTCCGCCGCACCGCAGACCACCATGCCGCCCGAGCTGGTGCCGACCAGCACGACATCGCGCAGGTCTTCGTAGAACAGCAGATCAGCGATCTCATCGACATAGGTTGAGATGTCGATGCCCGCACGCAGCGTGATGCCGGCGTTCGGCGCAGCCATCCATGGTCGGCGCATACACGGTGTGGCCGGCCGCACGCAGGCGAGTCGCGACACGTTGCCAGATCCAGCCACCTTGATAGGACCCGTGCACCAGAACGAATGTCGTCATTGCCAGTTATCCTCTAACGGATGGTTTCGCTGAAGCAGACGATGCTGGCGGGCTCCTCATAGAACTCCGGATCGCGCCGCAACCGCCCGACCATCGCCTCGACATAGGGTGCCGTCGCACAAAGCTGCTGGAAATGCCGCTCGTTCAGAGTGAGCCCGGCCCGGCGACAGATGGCAGCGATCTCATCGCACCGCGCGGCGTCGATCTCCGGCTGTGCCGGGTCGGGGACCGGCGGGAGCGTGGTGGAGAATGCGGCGTTCGGTTCCAGCGTCGGGCGGCGCTTCCGCCATGGTGTCGCGGCCTCGTAGGCGTGCGCGACGCGCAGCACGGTCGCATCGTCGAATGGTCGGCCGACGATCTGCATCGACAACGGCAATCCGTCCTGCGTGTAGCCGATGCACTGCGCCAGCGCCGGACCGCCGGTCACGTTGAATGGCGTCGTCAACGACGGCTTCTGCCAGAAGCCGATCGTGCGCCAGCTATCCAGGCGTGGCGCAGGCCCGGGCGCGGCGGTCAGCAGCACGTCGTATTTCGCATATAGCGGCGCCATTTCGGCGATCAGCACGCGCCGCCAACGCGACGCCTGCACATAGTCCGCTGCGGAAATCAGCAGCGCGCCGAGCGTCCGGCCCAGGAAGTCCTCGCCGAAATCGCCGAGCCGTGTGCGCAGTGCCGGTTCATGCACGGCATACAGTTCACTCTCCGCGCCGGTGATCTTCACGTCGTGGTAGACCTGTGCTGGTCTGATGCGGGCGTCCTCGAGGGTTGCGCCAAGCCCGCGCAGCACGTCGAGCGCCGCTTCGAACGCCGCCTTTGCTGCGGGCGGTATCGAAGTGTCCTCCTCGAACAGATGGCGCAGCACGCCGATGCGCAAACCCTTGATGCTGCCGGTCAGCGCGGCGCGATAGTCGGGCACCGGCCGGTCCGCGCTCGCCGGATCCTTGGGATCATGGCCGGCGATCGCCTGCAGCATGATGGCGCAGTCCTCGACGGACCACGTCATCGGACCGGCGTGATCGTAGCTGAACGAGTTGGTATAGACGCCGAAGCGGCTGACCAGGCCGTAGGTCGGCTTCAAGCCGGCCAGGCCGCACAGCGCGGCCGGGTTGCGGATCGAGCCGCCGGTATCGGAGCCGAGCGCGCCCATCATCAGCCCCGCCGCGACGCCGGCACCCGAGCCGCTGGACGATCCGCCAGTGGCATGCTCGCGGTTCCACGGATTGCGCGCCGGCGGCCAGGGCAGGTCGAACGATGGACCACCGTGCGCGAACTCGTGTGTGGCCAGCTTGCCGAGCAGGATTGCACCGGCCTGATGCAGCTTGGCGACGGTGGTGGCGTCGAAGTCCGGGACGTAGTCGGCGCGCGTGCGCGAGTGGCTCGTCGTGCGGATGCCGGCGGTGCAGTAGATGTCCTTCAGCGCGAACGGGATGCCGTGCATCGGGCCGCGATAGTTGCCTGCCATGATCTCGGATTCCGCGACGCGCGCCTGATCCAGCGCCTGGTCCGCGGTGACCAGCAGATAGGCGTTGAGCTGCGGATCGATCGCGGCGATGCGGTCGAGGAAGGCGCGGGTCAGCGCCACCGGCGAAAGCTGTCGGCGCTCGATCAGGCTTGCGGCTTCGGCGATGGTGAGGAAATGCAGGTCGGTGCCAAGGGTTGCTGCGTCGTTGGGCACGGGAAGACTCCTTTCAAACAGCCGGGCGCGCGCGGATTTCGTCGGCCACCTTGCGCGGCAGGAACTGGCCATCCTTCGGATCGCCAAAGAACTGCCCGCCTTCCACCATCACCTTGCCGCGCAGCACGGTCACGCTGGGCCACGCGGTCACCACGTGGCCTTCCCATGGCGTGTAGTCGGTCTCATGCAGGTCGGCGGCGCGGATCGTCTTCTCGATGCCGGTGTCCAGCACCACGATGTCGGCGTCCGAGCCGACCGCCAGCGCGCCCTTGCGCGGATACATGCCCATGATCTTCGCCGCGTTGCTCGACACCATGCCGGCGAAGTGCTCCAGCGAGTAGCCACGCTGCGTCACCATCTGCGTATACATCAGCGACAGCCGCGGTTCGACGCCGGAATTGCCGCCGGTCGTGTCGTCGATGCGCGAGCCTTGCAGCTTCACGCGCAGCGGGCAGCACAACTCGTCGGTGGCGATCACCTGGATCGCACCGTGGTTGGTCGCCTCCCACAGCGCCTTCTGATCCTCCGGGAACTTCAGCGACGGGTAGGTGTGATACATCTGTCCGCCGGGTTTCCTGTAGTCCTCGGCTGAGTACAACAGGTACTGGTGCAGCGTTTCGCCATACATCGGGAAGCCGCGCGCCCGCGATGCCGCCAGCGCCGCCACGCCGGTGGCGGCCGACACGTGCACCATGTAGAGCGCCGCACCTTCCACCCGTTCCGCCAGGCGGATCACCCGGTTGAACGACAGCTCCTCCGACAACGTGTTGTGCACCTCCGCCATGTGCTCGAAGCCGACACGGTTCTCCCGCATCAGCTTCTCGTACATGAACATGACGATGTCGTTGTCCTCGGCGTGAATCGCCGCGACGCCGCCCGGCTTTCGCGACGGTCTTCAATGCCTCCCAGATGTCGCCGTACTGCACCATGCGGCCGGTGTTGCCGGGACGAATGTCGGTGGTGAAGATCTTGATGCTGGCATGGCCCGCCTGCATCGCTTCCGCCAGCTCTTCGTACTGGCCGACGGGGATCTTGCCCATCAACGTCAGGTGGAAGCCGTAGTCGCAGTAGCACGCGCCCTTCCAGTTCGCGTCGGTCTGCTCGATCGCGGTCTGGATCGAGCGGTCGTGCGTGCACTGCACGAAATCGATCAGCGACGTGGTGCCGCCGAACAGCGCGGCGCGGCTGACCTGCGCCGGCGGATCGGTGTATTTCGGCTCCGCCTCGCCGGGAAAGCGGATCGGCGACAGGCAGTGGATGTGCGGATCGATGCCGCCGGGGATCACCACCTTGCCGGTCGCATCGACGGTGCGCGTCGCGGCACCCAGCGAGCCCGGCGCACCGATCATCGCGATCTTGCCGCCGGCGACGCCGATATCCGCCGCGGTGGTGCCGCTCGGCAACACGCAGGTTCCGCCTGATATCACGAGGTCCAGCATCATCTTCCCCCTGTTGCTATGTCACCCGTCTCCGCCAGCACCGGATCACCGGCAGCGAAACGCTCCAGCAGAATTTCGGTGGCGATGTCGCGCACGATGAACACGAGCCGGCTGCGTCGATCGGAGTCTGGCCAGGCGTCGAACCAGCGCGGCGGATACAGCGTGTGCTGCACGGCATGGATCGCTGCCGGCCCTGCGTCGCGATCGGCGAACGCCACGATGCCTTTCACGCGCAGCAGGTCCTCGCCGCGCTCGCGCGCCAGCCCGCCCAGCGCCAGCGAAAAATCCAGCCGCGACATCGGCCGGCGCAGGACCAGCACGACGGCACGAATGCCATGCGCGTGGACGGCGGTCGCCACGAAGCGTGGCCGCGCAGCCGTGGTCTGGCCGCCACCGAACAGCGCTGCAGCGGGCGCCACTGTCGCGGCATCGTCGATGCTGGCCGCCGGGTTCAGTGCCTCGAGCCGCTGCAGCAACAAGGGCGACGGCGTGGCAAGATCGGTCTTGGTGAGCAGCAGCCGGTCGGCGCAGGCGGCCTGCGCGGTGGCCTCGGGGAAACGGTCCAGTGTCGCCGCACCGGACACCGTATCGATGGTGGCAACCACGGCGTGCACCTGCAACGCCCGCTCCAGGAACGCATCGGCCGACAGCGTGTAGAGGATCGGGCTCGGCTCGGCGAGACCGCTGGTCTCCAGCACCAGGCGCTGGAATGGCGGCAGTTCGCCGCTCGCGCGCCGGCGCAGCAGACGATACAGCGTGTCGGCGAGATCCTGCCGCACGGCGCAGCAGACACAGCCGTTGGGCAACGCCACGACTTCCTGGTCCGCTACTTCCAGCAGCAGATGATCGAGGCCGACGGCACCGAACTCGTTGACGATGACCGCCGTATCCGACAGGCCCGGGCTCGCCAGCATGCGCGACAGCAGCGTCGTCTTGCCGCTGCCGAGGAAGCCGGTGAGAACCGAGATCGGCAGCGGGCTCGTCGGCAGTGGTGGCGCGGGACGCTGCATGACCAGGTCAATCCCACCACATGAACGCGCGGTTGCAAATCCCGACGACGGCCGTTTGCGCTAATTCGATGCCTTGAACTGAGCAGAGCGCCACCTGACAGCGGCCGGTACTCCTTCGGTTCTTGCGATCTCGCGGAACTGCGCGCCATGTTCGGTTGCGGTCGCGTAAAGCGGACCGACGACATCGAGCCCGGCATGGAGCGCGGTGCGAAACCCGGCTGCGTCAGCGACGCGGTTGACCGCGCGCTTCGTCGCATAGAGTGCCTCGGGCGAGATCAGCGACAGGCGCTTTGCGTAGGTGAGGCTCGCCGCGCGCAACTCGGCGAGCGGCACGATGCGATTGATCATACCGATGTCGAGCGCGGTCTGCGCATCGATCTGATCGCCGAAATAGAGGAGCTCGCGCGCCCTTTTGTAGCCGATGATCATCGGCATCACGATAGCCGGACCGACCGCTGAAAACCGCACCTCCGGTTCGCCGAATGTCGCGTTGTCCGCGGCGATCGTCAGGTCACATAGCATCACGAGTTCGCACCCGCCGCCGAGTACATGGCCTTGCACCGACGCAATCACCGGTTTCTTCATCAGCCAGGGCGCCATCTCGAATTCGAGCTGCGGTTGTAGATGCGCGTGCGCCTTGGTCGGGTCGCTGCGCCAATCGTCGGCCTCAGGGCCCTTTGCGCCGATGTCGTATCCGGCGCAGAAGCTGCGACCCTCGGCACGCAGCAGCACGACGCTCGTCGCGGCATCGGCATCGGCGCGCACGAAGGCGCCGGTCAGCGCCTGCTGGAGTTCATGACTGATTGCGTTGAGCTTATCCGGCCGATTAAGCGTCACGACGCCGACTTTGTCGTCAACGTCGTAAAGGACCAACGGGTCTGCCAAGGTCACCTCCTTAGCGCGGGCCGCATGGGCGCATTTAGCTGCGGTGTTGGCGGGCAGAAGAAACAGGGGCCGCCACCATGGCTGCCTTGACCTTATCGGGACGGGTGAAGGCGAGGTATTCCTGTGCGTATTCGGGCGGGAGGATCTCGACCATCGTTTCGTTCTCCACCCAGACCTCGATCACGTGAAATGGGCCGCGATTGCAGTCGAAGCATTGCCATCCCGCGCGCTGGGCGATCGCCTGCACACTGGGCGCGTCGGTCGCGACGCTGAGCGCGAAATGGGTTGATCCATAGCCACGCGCGTCCTTTTTGACGAAGGTGCCGCCAGTGACGCCGCCGGGTTGAAGCTCGGTTCCCGCCGGATAGACCTCCACGCCAGACCCGTGCTCATCAAGCTGCAGCGCGAAGAAGCTTCCCGGGTTGGGTGGGAACGGTACCGCGGATCCGCCCATGAGTTCGGCGAGCACCTCGGCGGCGTGCTTCGGGTCTCGTGCCGCGATTGAGAGATGATGGATCATGGTTTCCTCACGCATTGAGCCACGGCGGTTATTAGCATGAACGCACCCGCGGAGGCGATGGGCATCGATGAAGCAAGTCGTTCTTCACCGTATTCGCCAACCCGGACATCCCATGGTGGCGATCACGGCTGGACAACCACATGTTAGTCGCCTCAGTTCTGGTCGGCGTTGCCGTCATGCGTGATTTCAGGCGATGAAGGTCATTGTCGCGCATGGCAAAGCGTCGTGGATAGAGGAGGAAAGATCCTATGGATGTAGGAATGATGATGGCTTTCACCAGCTACGGCTGGCAGGGCTGTTCCGATGCGCAGGTGTGGGACGAGGAGTTACGGCTCGCGCGGCTTGCCGCCGATCTGGGGTTCGACTGCCTCTGGTCGGCCGAACATCACTTCAACGACTACTCGTTTGTACCCGACAACATCCAGCTCATGTCATATCTGACGGGCGTCTGTCCGAATATCGATCTCGGAACTGCCGCTGTGATCCTGCCTTGGCACGATCCGCTGCGCGTTGCCGAACAGGCGTCGGTGCTGGACTATCTGAGCAAGGGCCGCTTTCGCTTTGGCATGGGCCGCGGCCTTGCCCGCCGCGAGTTCGCCGCGTTTCGCCTCAGCATGGACGAGTTCACGCGGGCGGTTCGACGAGGCGGCACCGATGATCGTCAATGCCCTGAAGACCGGCTTCATGGAAGGAGACGGCCCCTACTACAAACAGCCACGCATCGAAATTCGCCCTCGTCCGCAGCATTCCTTCGATGGGCGCATTTATGCGGTGGCATCGAGCGAGGATTTTGTTGCGTCAGCCGCCAAACTTGGTGCTCACATGGTGATGTTTGCCGATCGGCCGTGGGAGATGCGCCTGCCCGTGATCGAGCGTGGTCGAGAGCTGCATCGACAGTTCCATGGCACCGAACCGCCTCACATCATGATGACCGAGTTTTGCATCTGCGGAACCGATCTCGCCAAGACGGAGGACGAGGCGCGTCAGTTCCAAGGGAAGTTCGTTGAAAGCAACTTCTATCACTATGAGTTCCTGGGTGAGCACTTCAAAACCGTGAAGGGCTACGATGCCTATCAGCAGAAGGCCGAGATCGCTCGGAAGGGCGGCCTGGAGGGTGCGGTGGCCGGTTTCATGCAGGCCGCGAGTTGGGGAACACCCGACAAGATCCTGCGCGGGCTGGAGGCGCGCCGTGAACTCGTCGGCGATTTCGAACTCAATGTTGCGTTTCGCTTCGGCGGCACTCCGTTGGAGGTTTGCGAGCGCAGCCTGAGGCTTTTCGCGGCAGAGGTCCTGCCGGTTCTGAAGTCCTGGAAGCCGGGCGCGGCCAAGAGGAAAGCCGCATAGCTACCTGATACCGCCAAGCCTACCCCGGCACGGGAACGGTTGGTTGCAGCGACGAGAGAGCGGTCTCGCCGTGCAGACCGGCCCGCCGCGTTGGCGGGGTCATCCTGTCAGGCAGGCCGGGAATTGTCGCCGGCAACTCTGCCCGATGCCGCACCTGCGACACGTTGGCGGCCTGCCCGGACGAGCGTGATGGCTTCTCGACTTCCGGCAGCGCCGCCGGGCGTCGTGGCCGGGTGATCGCATCGGCGAGGCGCGCGGCGGCGAGGGCGTTGTTGCGCAGACGGACGGCCGTGTCGTCAGTGATGCCGGGCCTGGCGGCGCGGGCAAAGCCATCCATCGCGGCAAAATGCGCGGCGATCGCGCGCGCTGCCGCCGCGGCCTCCTTCGCGTCTGCCGGATGCAATGCCTCCAGCATCGTGCACGCCATGGCGAGGCATGCCTCGCGACCGGCATCGCCTGAGTGGGCGCCCGCCGGAATGGCTGCCGCCAAGGTTTCGAGCAGCAAGGCGAGGAATTCCTGGGTGATCATGGGCTCCGGCTCCCGTGGATTTCTTGGTTGCCGGAGTATGACACAGTGGAGTGAACAAAAGGTGAATCTCTAGCCGGCGACCGCCTCGCCCGGCAGCGTGCCCCAGAACTGGCTGCGCCTGAGATAGCCGCGATAGTCGCCGGTCTGCACCTGACACCAGTCGGAAGTCGCCTGGCAGGCGCGGATATGCCCGATCACCCCCGCCTTCAGGATCGCCACCGGCGAGGCACTGTCCTGCGCCTCGCGCCGCAGCGTCGCCTCCTTGGCGGTCACGATGAAGCTTCGGCGTCCGGTGAGTGTCGCCTGGTGCACCCAGCCCTTGGTGCCTTCGGGATCCTGTACCAGACGCCAGACCTCGAACTCGCGCAGGATCTCGACCGGCAGCTCGCGTCGCTTGTAGATCCAATCGATGGGATACCGCGTGCCTGGGCCGGCGCGCAGGTTGACCTCATCCGAGCGGAGCGCGGCGAAGCGCGGCAGCGGCAGGCCGGTGTTCGAGCCTTTGGCGATGTCCGCTTCCGCTGGCTTCGGCGGCTCGGCCGGCGCCGGAACGGGGGCGGGAGCGGGCGGAGGAAGCGGTGAGGCGGCCGCAGGCTTGGCCGGCGGCTTCTGTGGGTGAGTGGCGCCATGCGGCTGCACCACGGGGGTGGGCTTGTGCTTCGCCGGCGCTGGCTTGGCGGTGGTCGTTGTTGTTGTTGTCTGCGCCATCGCTCCTGGCGCGATCAGGAGCGCGCCGCACATCAGCAGCCTGAGCAGTGACGCCGGTGCCGGAATGGTCATGCGCAATGCGTGCCAAGTCGGCACGAGCCGGGTCAAGCGACACGCGCAGCGGTTACGATTTTGCCATCTTGCGGAGAGCCGGGGCGGTACTTGTATTCGCGTCGCGAATAGACCCAAGCTCCACGCCAACTGAGACGACGACAAATGAGGGGGGATTCGATGAGTGGCCATCTGGCCGATTTCAGCGGCGACATTCCACTGAACTACGACCGCGGACTTGGGCCGATCCTGTTTGCCGGCTACGCGGCGGACATGGCGAACCGGGTCGCCTCGGGTGGCGCGGGGTCGCGCGTCCTCGAGACCGCCGCCGGCAGCGGCATTGTCACGCGTGCGCTGCGCGATGCGCTTCCCGCGGACGCGCATCTCACCGCGACCGACCTGAACCCCGGTATGTTGGCCATCGCGCGGGAGAAGATCCGTGCGGACGAGGCGGTCGAGTTTCAGCAGGCGGATGCGACCGCGCTGCCGTTCCCCGACGGATCATTCGACACGATGATCTGTCAGTTCGGCGTCATGTTCTTCCCGGACAAGGATCAGGGCCATCGGGAGGCGCATCGGGTTCTGACCGCGGGTGGGCGGTATCTGTTCAGCGTGTGGGACGCGCATCGCCATAATGCGTTCGGCCGGATTACGCATGAGGTGATCGGTAGCTTCTTCGCGGTCGATCCGCCAAGGTTCTACGAGGTGCCATTCAGTTACCATCTGATCGACCCGATCAAGGAGTCGCTGCTTGCCGCGGGGTTCGACCGGATCGACGTTTCGGTCGTTCGCCGCGGCCCGGTGGTGGCAGATTTCGCGGCCTTCGCGGGCGGCTGCGTGTTCGGCAATCCGGTGTTCGATCAGATCCGGCAGCGCGGCGCGAAGCCGTCTGAGGTGCACGGAGCGGTTGCCGAGGCCATGCGGGAGGAATTCGGCGGCGAGCCTGCCGTCGTTCCGTTGCAGGCGATCATGTTCGAGGCACGCAAGGCGTAGCTGGCTGGGCGTCAGATCGCGACGATCTGCCCGGTGCCCACTGCCGCGAGGAATGTCGCCACGCCGGCCACCTCGACGCCTGGCATCAATTGCGCCGCATCCAGACCTTCGGCGCGCAGGCCGGCCTCGCAGGCGATCAGCCGCACGCCCATCTCGCGCGAGGCGTCGCGCAGTTCGTCGAGGCCCGCGACGCCGGCGCCCCGCACGCGCTGGTCGCGCGCCGCGTCAGTCAGGCCGGACCAGTCGGTGAACAGCGCGTGGCAGCCGGCGTTGGTGGCGAACAGCACCACCTGACGGCCTAGCGCCGCCGCGCCGGAGGCCAGCACGAACGCATAGTGCGCGCGGTCGTGCGCGCCCGACAGCAGCAGGATGCCGAGTGGTTCAGACGGCACAGGCGGGGGCGGCCGCGTGCCGATGCTGCGAGAGGTCCTTGATCGTGGCCGCGGCGCTGCACAGCGCGCAATGGGGATCCGCGTGCAGTCGCACGGTGCGGAAGCGCGTCGCGAGCGCGTCCCAGATCAGCAGCTTGCCGGACAGGCTCTCGCCGACGCCGAGAAGTTCCTTCAGCACCTCGGTCGCCTGCAAGGTTCCCATCACGCCGGTGACCGCGCCCAGTACACCCGCCTCGCTGCAGGTGGGCACGGCGCCCTCGGGCGGCGCTTCCGGGTAGAGGCAGCGGTAGCAGGGGCCGCCCGCGTGCAGGTGCGGCTTGAACACCGAGAGCTGGCCCTCGAAGCGCAGCACGGCGGCGGACACCAGTGTGCGACGGGCGAGCACGCAGGCGTCGGCCAGCAGGAAGCGCGTGGCAAAATTGTCGGTGCCGTCGCACACGAGGTCGTAACGCTCGATCAGGTCGAGCACGTTGTCGGCGTCGAGACGCACGCTGTACGGCTCAAGCCGAACTTCGGGGTTGATGGCGTGCGCTGTTTTGGCGGCCGATTCGGCCTTGAGCTCGCCGATCCGGTCGGTGGTGTGGGCGATCTGGCGCTGCAGGTTCGACAGCTCCAGGCGGTCGTGGTCGACGATGCCGATGGTGCCCACGCCGGCGGCGGCGAGATACAGCGTGAGCGGCGAGCCAAGCCCGCCGGCGCCGACCACCAGTACGCGGGCGGCCTTCAGCTTTGCCTGGCCGATGCCGCCCACGTCCTGCAACAGGATGTGGCGGGAGTAGCGGCGGATTTCGTCTTCGGTGAAATCGAGGTCCATGGGGTTAAGATAGGGTGATGCGGGTCTCAGGGACAGCGGTGCACTTGGCAATGTGTGGGGATTCCCTCCCCCCGCCCCCCTCCCGCAAGGGGAGGGGCAGGAGCGATGAGTGATGACTGCGCGTTGGTGCTGTTGTCGGGGGGGCAGGACAGCACGACGTGCCTCGCCTGGGCGCTCGACCGGTATGCGCACGTCGAGACGGTTGGGTTCGCCTATGGGCAGCGGCATGCGGTGGAACTGGACTGCCGCGCGCCGGTCCGCAATGCCCTTGCTGCAAAGTGGCCTGGCCGGGCTCGGCGACGATCACACCATCGACCTGGCAGCCACGCTGGGGGGGCTTGGCGCCACCGCGCTGACCAGCGACATGGCCATCGCGATGACCGGGGAAGGACTGCCCAACACCTTCGTTCCCGGCCGCAACCTGCTGTTCCTCACCTGCGCCGCCGCGCTCGCCTACCGGCGCGGCCTGCGCCGCATCGTCGCCGGCATGTGCGAGACCGACTACTCCGGCTACCCGGACTGCCGCGACGACACGATCAAGGCGATGCAGCTCGCGCTGAACCTCGGCATGCAGCGCCGCTTCGTGCTGGAGACGCCGCTGATGTGGCGCGACAAGGCTGCCACGTGGGCGCTGGCGCACCGGCTTGGCGGCGACGCGCTGGTCGAGCTGATCCGGGTCGAGACGCATAGCTGCTACCTGGGCGATCGCTCGCGCCTGCGCGACTGGGGCTATGGCTGCGGCACATGCCCGGCCTGCGAGTTGCGCGCTGGCGGCTGGCAGCGCTGGCGCGCTGGCGCCGGCTCGGGTTCAATCGGCGCCCCATCGCCAGGAGAGAGCGCATGAAGTTCCTTTGTCCCGCAGTCGCGCTGACCGCCATCCTGCTCACGCTGCCGGCCCATGCGCAGCGCAGCGTGAACCTTCAGGCGCGCACCGCGGGCGATCTGGCGGAGCTCTGCGCTGCCAACCCCAAGGAAGCGTTAGGCGACGCGAGGATCAACTTCTGCCGTGGATTCACCCAAGGCGCCGTGGACGTGGAACTCCGCCACTCAGAGGGCAAGAAGCTGTTCTGTTTTCCCAGCCCACCGCCGACGCGCACCGCGACGCTCACCGAATTCGTGGGCTGGGTCCGCTCCATGCCCGAACACAAATCTCTGAATGCGGTGGACGGTTTCTTCCAGTTCCTCGGCGAGCGCTTCCCTTGCAAGTAGCGTAATTCGATCCACGTTCAAATCTCCGGTGCGGCAACGCCCTCGGACTGCATCGACGAACGTTGGGAGGGCGCCTGGCCCCGCAGCCGGTGAGCGAGTGCCCGATGGAAAAGCGACTGCTTGTCGTCGATGACGACGCGCGTCTGACCGAAATCGTGGCCTTGACCGCAGCGACACTCGGCATCGCCACCACGCAGGTGAATGACCCGTCGCGTGCGCTCGATGTTTTCATTGCGGTCAGGCCGGCCGTGGCGATGATCGACATCTTCATGCCTGAGAAGGACGGGATCGAACTGCTCGACGAGATCCTGCTGACGGGCATTCCGACGAACGTTGTGCTGACCTCGGGTAATGCCGGTGACCTGCTGCCGGTGGCGCAGGACACCATGCGATTTCATGGCCTGCCAGAGGCCGAGTACCTGGCGAAGCCGTTCCGCCGTGCCGCACTTGTCGAGGTACTCACGCGACTGACAGGTTGATCGGCACTGCGTGACTGGACAGGCCACCGTCGGCCTTCCTAGCCTGCCTTAAATCCGCGGGAGGATCGCCAGGGTGGCCGAGCCGGTGCTCGCGCTGCGCGGGATATCGAAGAGCTTCGGCGCGATCCGCGCGTTGAGCGACGTCGACCTTGCGCTGGAGCCTGGCGAAGTGTTGGGCCTGATGGGCGACAACGGTGCCGGCAAATCGACACTGGTGCGGATCATGGCGGGCAATTTCTCGCCCACCAGCGGCGAGATGCGGCTGAACGGCGAGCAAGTGCACTTCCATCGTCCGCTGGACGCACGCCGCAACGGGATCGAGATCGTCTATCAGGACCTGGCACTGTGCGACAACCTGACTGCGGCGGCGAATGTGTTCCTTGGCCGCGAGGTGAGACGGCGCTTCGGTCCGTTCCGGTTGCTGAATTACCGCGCGATGTACAGCCGCGCCGGCGCATTGTTCGCAGAGCTGAAGTCGGAGACGCGCCCGCGCGATCTGGTGCGACGCATGTCGGGCGGACAGCGCCAGGCGGTGGCGATCGCACGCACGCGGCTCTCCGATGCGCGCATCGTGCTGCTGGATGAACCGACCGCTGCGATCTCGGTGCGTCAGGTGGCCGAGGTGCTGGACCTGATCCGCCGGCTACGCGACCAGGGGATCGCGGTGGTGCTGATCAGCCATCGCATGCCCGACGTGTTCTCGGTGGCTGATCGCGTGCTGGTGCTGCGGCGCGGCCGCAAGGTGGCGGAGAAGCCGATCGCCGAGTTCGAGTCCCGAGGAGGTCACCGGCCTGATCACCGGAGCGATCGATGCCGCTTGAGGCGCCCGTGACGCTGAACGGAATGGCGGAACAGCGTGAGCATTCGCTGTTGCAGCGCCTGCTGTCCGCCCAGGCGTTCTGGGTGACGGTGGCGCTGCTGATCATGTGCGCGGTGATGTCCGTGTTGCAGCCTCAGGCGTTCGCCAGCAGCGAGAACTTTTACAACATCACGCGTAACTTCGCCTTTATCGGCATCATGGCGCTGGGCATGACGACGGTCATCGTGACCGGCGGCATCGATCTTTCCGTGGGCTCGGTGATGGGATTGGCGGCGATCGCGGCGGGCCTCGTGCTGCAGGACGCGGGGCCGTGGTGGCTGGCGATGGGCGCGGGGCTGGTGACGGGCTTCGCTGCCGGCGTGGTGAACGGCGTGCTGATCGCCTGGGTCGGGTTGCCGCCGTTCGTGGTGACGCTGGGTACGCTGTCGATCGGCCGTTCGCTCGCCGTTGTGCTGTCGCAGAACAAGATGATCTATGACTTCGGCCCCGACGCCGACACTGATCTTCGCGATTGGTGGCGGGCAGGTGCTGGGCATCGCCAATCCGGTTTGGGTGCTGCTGATACTTACGGTGGTGTTCTCCGGGGTGTTGCATCTGACACGGTGGGGGCGGCACCTGTACGCGATCGGCGGCAATGAGCAGGCGGCGGTGTTGACCGGCGTGCCGGTCGCACGCGTGAAGCTTGCGGCCTACATTGTGTCGGCGACGATGGCAGCACTTGCCGCGGTGCTGATCATCGGCTGGCAGGGTTCCGCGATCAACGCCCTCGGCACCGGCTACGAGCTGCGCGTGATCGCTTCCACCGTGATTGGCGGCGCCAACCTGATGGGCGGCGAGGGCGGCGCCTACGGCGCGTTCATCGGTGCCGCGCTGATCGAGGTGATCCGCAACTCGCTGCTGATGGCGGGCGTCGATTTCGAACTGGCAAGGCACGTTTGTCGGCGTGTTCATCGTGCTCGCGGTGCTGCTGGAGAAGCTGCGCGGACGGACGCGTGCGTGAGCGACAAGGAGGAAACGAGATGAAGCAATATCTGGCAGGTGCGGCGGCTTTGCTGTTGGCACTGGCGGCCTCGCATCCTGGCGCGGCGGCGGACAAGAAATACGTTTTTGCTCTTGTGCCGAAGAACACCAACAACCCGTTCTTCGATCAGGCGCGCGACGGCTGCAAGAAAGCCGAGAAGGAACTGAACGGCGCAGTCGAATGCCTGTATGTGGGGCCCGGCGAGCACGGCGGCGGCGAGGAGCAGGTGCAGGTGGTGAATGACCTGATCGCGCGGCATGTCGACGGCATCGCGGTGTCGCCGGCAAATGCGCCGGCGATGGGCCGCGCGCTTGCCGAAGCGAACCGGGCCGGTATTCCGGTGCTGACCTGGGACTCCGATCTGCTCGATCGCGACAAGAAGGAGCGCATCGCCTATGTCGGCACGCATAACTACGAGATCGGTGTGAACCTCGCGAAGCTGGTGACGGGGATCAAGCCGAAGGGCGGGACGATCTGCATCCAGTCGGGAGGTGCGGCGGCGGAGAACCACAACGAGCGGATGCAGGGCATTCGCGACACGCTGTCCGGCAAGTCGAGCAAGTCACCGCCGGGCGATCGGCTGACCGGGCAGAACGGCTGGAAGGAAGTCGATGGCTGCCCGCTCTACACCAACGACGATTTCCCCGTGGCGGTGCAGCAGATGGAGGATATTCTCGGCAAGTATCCGCAGCTCGACGCATTCGTGCCGACCGGTGGCTTCCCGCAATTCCTGCCGCAGGCGTACCGCAAGGTGGCGGAAAAGTACAAGGCGCGGATCGATGATGGTTCGCTGGCGCTGGTGGTGGCGGACACGCTGCCGGTGCAGATCGATCTGCTGAAGGCGGGGCTGTCGCGCGGACAGGTAGGACAGCGGCCGTTCGAGATGGGCTACAAGGCGATGTATTTTTTGAAGGACATCAAGGACGGCAAGGCGAAGCCGAAGGATCCGACCTACACGGGGCTCGATGTCTGCACGCCGCAGAACGTCGCGACGTGTGTGGGAGGATAGCTCCTTCGGGCATCGCTTTGGTGGCTACAGGATGCGTCGGCGGATGCCGTCTTTCAGCGAGAGCGTGTTGAAGTTGAGCAACAGGCCGACGCGGCATCGACTGAGGCGCAGGTAGGTCAGAAGCTGCGCCTCGTGCAGAGGCAGGATATGCTCGACTGATTTCAATTCGAGGATCACCTCGTGATTGACAATCATGTCGGCCCTGTAGCCACAGTCGAGATGAACGCCGTCATAGTCCAGCGGTAGATCGACCTGTCGCCGGTAGGGCAGCACGTTCCGGTCGAATTCGTGGCACAGGCATCGCTCGTAGGCGTTTTCGAGGAGTCCGGGGCCGAGGTGCGTATGCACGCGCATCGCCAGTCCGATGATCTGCTTGGTCAGGTCGTCACTGTTCGAGTTGTCCATACTTGCCTTGGGGTGTGTGGCCGCCGATACGATCGCAGTGCTTGGGTTTACAGTGCGTGAATCCCGGCTGGGAGGGGGTTCGGCGGCAAAGCAATCAAGCGGACACAGAGTTTCACCAAGTGCACACAGAGTTACACCGAGTAGATGTTGATCGGCACTTTGTGCCGAAGCCGGCTTGCGCGAAGCGTCTGGATTGCTTGCTGCGCCTTGGGGCTTGTGGCCGCCGATACGATCGCAGTGTTTGGGTTTACAGTGCGTGAATTCCGGCTGGGATGTGGGTCTGCGGCAAAGCAATCAAGCGGACACAGAGTTTCACCGAGTGCGCGCAGAGTTACACCGAGTAGATTTGATTGGCACTTCGTGCCGAAGTCGCCTTGCGCGAAGCGCCATTTTGCTTCTCTGTGAAACTCTGTGTGCACTTGGTGAAACTCTGTGTCCGCTGGATTGCTTGCCGCGCCCTGGGGCTTTTGGCCGCCGATACGATCGCAGTGTTTGGGTTTACAGTGCGTGAATCCCGGCTGGGATGTGGGTTTGCGGCAAAGCAATCAAGCGGACACAGAGTTTCACCGAGTGCGCGCAGAGTTACACCGAGTAGATCTTGATTGGCACTTCGTGCCGAAGCTGGCTTGCGCGAAGCGCCATTTTGCTTCTCTGTGAAACTCTGTGCGCACTCGGTGAGACTCTGTGTCCGCTTGATTGCTTGCTTGTGTGCCTCGCACCAGTCCAGCCGGTGGCGCGTCCCGCATCGTCCGGCCACCGTCATCTCGCCCTGCTCGGTCAGGTACGGTTGCCATCGCGGCCTCCTCTCTTGCCCGCGTCCAGGCAAACACGTTCAATGCCGCGCGCGCAAGGTCATAACGTGAAGGAGACATTGATGCCGAGGCTGGCGGGAAAGATCGCCTGGATAACCGGCGCAGGCAGCGGCATCGGCGAGGCTGCGGCACTCGCGTTGGCCGACGAGGGTGCCACCACAGTGCTCACCGGCCGCACGGCTGAGAAGCTGGAACGCGTCGCCGCGCGCATCAGGCAGCAGGGCGGCGAGGCGTTTGTGCAGCCGGCCGAGCTTACCGACTCGAAGCAGGTGCAGAAGGTCGGCGAGTTCATCAGGAACACTCTCGGCAGGCTCGACATCCTGGTGAACAACGCCGGGGTGAACATCGTCAATCGGCACTGGGACAAGCTGACGCCTGAGGGCATCGACGAGCTGGTGCACGGCAACCTGTCGCAGGCGCTGTACTGCGTCACGGTCGCGCTGCCGCTGATGCGCGCGCAGAAGGACGGCGTGCTGATCCACACGGCCTCGATTGCCGGCCGCGTCGTGGGTGGTTTTCCGGGGCCGATCTACAGTGCGGCGAAGCACGGCGTGGTGGCGATGAGTCACTCGATCAACATGCAGGAGTGCATCAACGGCATTCGTTCGACGGTGTTCCTGCCGGGCGAGGTGGCGACGCCGATCCTCGACAAGCGGCCCAATCCGGTGGGACCGGAGGAGCGTGCGCGCATGGTGCAGTCGGAGGATTGCGGCGATCTGATCCGCTACATCGCCTGCCTGCCGAAGCACGTGGTGATGAGCGAGGTGATGTTGGCGCCGACGCACAACCGGACCTACATCGCCAACCTGCAACAGAAACTTTGAGGACGTCCGATGGCTTCGAACCGCAAGAAGGTCATGGTGCCGCACACGATGGGCAAGGAAGGTGTCGCGCTGCTGGAGCGGCGTGATGACATCGAGGTGGTGACGTATCCGGCCGGCATAACGCAGGATGAGTTGCTGCCGATGTTGTCGGACGTCGCTGGCATCGCGCTGTCGGGCACGCCGTACAAGCAGACCGAGATGGATGCGTCGCCGGCGATGGAGGTGGTGGCGCGTATCGGTGTGGGCTACGACGCGGTGGAGGTGCCTGCGCTGACCGCGCGCCGCGTGCCGCTGATGGTGGCGGGGACGGCGAATTCCACCTCGGTGGCGGAGCATGCGTTCCATCTGATGATGGCGCTGGCCAAGCGCAGCACGGCGCTGGATGCGCTGGTGCGCAAGGGCACGTGGGCCGATCGTCATGGCGGGCTGCCGATGGAGCTGTCCGGCAAGACGGTGCTCATCGTCGGCTTCGGGCGTATCGGCACGAGGTCGGCGCGGCGCTGCCAGGGGTTCGATATGAACGTGCTGATCTACGATCCGTATATGCCGGCGGAGCAGATCACCGCGGCGGGGTGCGAGCGGGTGAGCGATCTCGATGCGGCGCTGCCGCGGGCGGATTTCGTGTCGATCCATTGTCCGAAGAATCCGGAGACCGTGGGCATGTTCAACGCCGCGCGGTTCGCGCGCATGAAGCGTGGCGCGTTCATCGTCAATACGGCGCGTGGTGGGATTATCGACGAGCCGGCATTGCATGCGGCGCTCACGTCGGGGCATCTGGCGGGTGCGGGGCTGGATGTATTTGATATGGAGCCGACGCCGGTCAACAACACATTGCTGCAACTCGACAAGGTGATAACGTCGCCGCACATGGCGGGGGTCACCACTGAGTCGGTTGCCGGGATGGCGGTGGTGACGGCGGAGAACATTCTCAGCGTGCTGGACGGCAAGCCGAACCGGAACAATGTGATCAACCAGGAAGTGCTGGAGTGAGCAGAGCGACGAAGCAGTCTCCATCGAAGTCCGCTCTGTGCACGCGATACTCGATGGGGATTGCTTCGTCGCTGACGCTCTCGCAATGACAGGTGACCTATGCCGCAACCGGACCACATTTCCAAACTCGGCGTCCCCGATCCGGCGACGCTGGACGACGACCTGAAGGTCATCTGGCAGAAGTGCGTGGACAAGCTTGGATTTGTGCCGAACGTGTTCAGCGCCTACAGCCTGAACCCGCGCAGGCTGCGCAACTTCATGGCGATGTACAACGAGATCATGCTGTCGGACTCTGGCCTTTCGAAGCTGGAGCGCGAGATGGTCGCCGTCGTCGTGTCATCGGCCAACCGGTGTTACTACTGCCTGGTCGCGCACGGCGCCGCGGTGCGCGCGCTGTCGGGCGATCCTGAACTCGGCGAGATGATGGCGCTGAACTATCGCGTGGCGAAGCTCGATGCGCGACAGCGCGCGATGCTTGACTACACCTGGAAGCTCACCACCACGCCTTGGCTGATCGACGATGCCGACCGTGCCGCACTGCGCGAGGTGGGCCTGAGTGAACCGGACATCTTCGATCTGTCGGAGACGGTGGCGTTCTTCAACCTGTCGAACCGCATGGCCTCGGCGACCGACATGATGCCGAACCGCGAGTACCACAAAGCGGCTCGATAGGCGTCAGCGCATCCGCAGCACCCATGCCTGAAACGCGGCCAGGTGCGCCGCGATGAAGTCGCGCGTCGCCTGATCGTTCAGCTTGCCTTCGGCGTCGAACTTGTTCTGCGCCTGCGGGATCATCACCTCGGGCTGGTTCATCACCAACCCGTTCAGGAAGACGAAGCACTGCCGCAGGTGATACTGCGCGCGGCTGGTTCCGTGCGTGCCGAGGCTTGCCCCCATCAGACCGATCGGCTTGCCGTCGAACGGCTGCTCCGGCGGGCGCGATGCCCAGTCGATCGCGTTCTTCAGCACGCCGGGGATCGAATAGTTGTATTCGGGCGTCACGATCAACAATCCGTCAGCCGCCTTGATGCGCGCCCGCAGATTTTCGACCGGCGCCGGGTATCCTTGTTGCCGCACGTCCTCGTTGTACGGCGGGATCGGCGCGATGTCGAAGCTCTCGATCGTCATGCCGGACGGCGCCAGCTCCTGTGCCACACGCAAGGTGGCCGCGTTGAACGAGCCGCGCCGCAGGCTGCCGGCAATGCCGAGAATCCGCACTGTTCCACCACCGCTCATCAGATCGCCTCCCGCGTTGCGCCGGTGCGCATATCACGCCGTCGGCGCGGCGGCTATCGGGGGTCGTCTAGCGCGTCACGCACCGCGCGTCGCAGTTCCTCCTTGCGATACGGCTTGCTCAGCAGGCGGCGGCTATGCGTCCCGGAGCCGCTCCATCTTGCATCAGGGAACCCCGAGGTCAGCAGTGTCCGCAGCGACGGCCGGCGTGCCACGGCAATGCGCGCGAGATCGCGACCGTCCATCGCGCCTGGCATCACCACATCGGTCAGCAACAGGTGGATCGGTTCGGACGCGTCGACGAAGTGCATTGCTGCATCGGCGTCCGGCGCTTCGAGCACGCGGTAACCTGCTTCGCTCAGTTGCCGCACCACGATGCGGCGCAGGCTGGCATTATCCTCCACCACCAGTATTGTCTCGCTGCCGCCAAGTGATGCCGGCTGTTCCGACCGCTCCTCTTGTTCGGCGAAAGACGCTGACAGGCGAGGCAGGTACAGCCGGAACGTCGTTCCTTTGTCGGCTTCGCTGTACACAGTAATATGGCCGCCGGACTGCTTCATGAAGCCGAACACCATGGAAAGGCCGAGCCCGGTTCCCTTGCCCTGCTCCTTGGTGGTGAAGAATGGCTCGAAGATGCGCGAGACGATTTCCGACGGCATGCCGGTGCCGGAATCGCTTACCTCGACCACGACGTAGTCGCCCGGCGTCACGTCGGCATGGGCTGCGGCATAGGTATCATCAAGTTGGCCGTTGCGTGTATCGATCAGCAGCGCGCCGCCGCGCGGCATCGCGTCACGCGCGTTGGTGGCGAGATTGGCGATCACCGCCTCAAACTGCGCCCGATCGATCTGCACTGGCCAGACATTGGGTGTCAGCGACATTTCGATTGTGATGTTCTCGCCAAGGGTGCGCGTCAGCAGGCGCACGATGGCGCCGATGACCTCGTTGATGTCGGCGCGCTCGGGCTGTAGCGGCTGCCGGCGCGCGAAGGTCAGCAGGCGGCGCGTCAGGTCCGCTCCGCGCAGCGCGGATTCCAGCGCGTCGCGGACCAACTCGTCGGTCACCTGATCGCCGGCGCGAATCTCGCGCAGCATGTCGAGATTGCCGATGATGATTGCCAGCAGGTTGTTGAAGTCGTGCGCCAATCCACCGGTGAGCTGGCCGACTGCCTCCATCTTCTGCGACTGACGCAACTGCTCGCGCTGCGTCTCCGCCTCGCGCCGTTCGGTCACATTGCGCACGATGCCGACGAAGGCGTGGTTGCCGGCCTGCGGTGATTCGCCGACCGCGAGCTCCATCGGAAAAGTCGAGCCATCCTTGCGGCGCCCCATGACCTCGCGGCCGATGCCGATGATCTTCGGCACGTTGGTCGCGAGATAGGCTGAAATGTACTGGTCGTGTTCGCTATGATAGGGCTCCGGCATCAGGATGCGCACGTTCTGCCCGACGACTTCATCGGCCGTGTAGCCGAACAGTCTGACACAGGCCTTGTTGAACGACTGGATGCTCCCGCTGCGATCGATGGTGATCAGGCCGTCGACAACAGTATCGAGGACAGTGGCGATCAGGCTGCGCAGTCTGGTCTCGCTGGCCTTGACCACAGCCTCCGCGGCGGTGCGCTCAGTGATGTCTCTGGTGATTTCACCGAATCCGCGCAGCGTGCCGTCGGACGCCCGGTTGGCGGTGATCACCACGTCGGCGAGGAAACGCGAGCCGTCCTTACGAACACGCTCGCCGACGATCGCGAAGCGGCCGGCAGCGGCGGCGTGCTCAAGCTCGCGCTCTGGCACACCCGCCGCGACGTCCTCCGGCGGGTAGAAGCATGAGAAGTGACGACCGATGATTTCGGCGGCCGCATAACCCTTGATCAGCTCTGCTCCGCGATTCCATGACAGGACGCGTCCGTCCGGGTCGAGAAGCAGCAGTGCATACTCATGCACAACCGCGATCAGCGACGGCCACAGGCGCTCTGGATCGGGGCAGACGGCAATGCCTGGGTGACCTGACGGCATGAAGCGCTCGACAACGCTGTTCTCGCCGCCAGCAGATCATTCGAAGGGTAAGGATCAGTAAAGAAAAAGTTAACGCGCCACAGAACGTTGAACCAGTCTCAAACTCTAGAAGTTGTGATGTCCTCCGCACCGTCGGCACCCCTCGATGCGATTGGCAGTCCGCCGCGCGTGGGCAGGGGCTTATTCATAACTGTCATCAGTCACAGCGCGCTTTGGCACGTGCAAGCAATTCTGTTAACCATCGCAATCAAGATTTAAACCAATAGTGCAGCAGGTTGTGCGTTTCCGCTGCATAGCTGTGCGCGATGACTTATTCGGTTTTGTTGGGTCCGTGTGGAAATACAGACCCCACTTTTCTTGAGTGTGATTTTGATGGATCATAGGTTCAAAGACTATTACGAAAGACGGCCAGAATCGGCCGCCTGGGGAAACGCGGTCTCACTGGGAGGCGCGCTCGATGGCAAAGAAGCTGCTCGTAATCGACGACCAGACCGGCATCACCAAGGTGGTGGAACTGATCGCGCGTCAACTCGGGCTGGATGTACAGATCGCTGAACAGTTCCGCACAGGCCACCGAGACGTTCATCGCGTATCGGCCAGATGTGCTGTTCCTCGACATGATCATGCCCGAGAAGGACGGCATCGACGTGCTCAACGAAATCCTGCTGACCGGCATTCCGGTGAAGGTCGTGCTTACCTCAGGCTATAGCGATTCCTACCTCCGCCTGGCGGAGGGGGTGGCGAAGTTCCATGACAATCCGAATGTGTCGGTTCTGCGCAAGCCGTTCCGCCGCGAGGAGCTGATGAAGCTGCTCAGCGATCTCACCGCGGACTGACTGATCTCACCAGGCTGCGTCGAGCAACGCGCGCACATCAGACGGCCCGGCTATCTTGCGCGGGTTGGTGTGGACCCAGCGATCGTGCATCGACTCCTCGGCGATCCGATCGAGCTGCTCGGGCTTTACGCCGACATCGCGCAGCGTGCCGGGGAGGCCCAGGTCGGCGATCAGTTCCGCTACCGCATCAGCGGCCTTCACACCGGGACGGCCAAGCGCTTCGCTGACCCAGGCCTGGCGTTCGGCGTTCACCGGTTCGTTGAAGCGTAGCACCGGCGGCAGCATGACGCAGGAGGTATAGCCGTGCGGCACATCAGCGGTGCCGCCCAGCACGTGGCCGATGCCGTGGCTGGCGCCCTTCTGCACACCGTTCTGCGAGCCCATGATCGACATCCAGGAGCCGAGCTGGCAGTCGAGGCGTGCCGCCAGATCTGCTGGGTCCGCTTTGACCGCGCGCAGTCCGCGGCTGAGCAGACGCAGTGCGTGGATCGAGGTGCCGTCGGACAGCGGCTGCGCATTGACCGAGCAGATGTCCTCGACGGCATGATCGACGGCGCGAATGCCGGTGGAGAGGAAGAGCCACTCCGGGGTATGGACGGTCGTCGCGGGGTCGAGGATGACGCTGCGCGGCATCATCAGCGGATGCAGGTAGCTCTCCTTCACGTGCCGCACCGTGTCGGTGCAGCCGGCCGGCGAGTTGAACTCGCCGGCGGACAGCGTGGTGGGAACCGCGATGGAGCGCACGGCAGGCGGCTGCACCGGAGGTCGCTCGGTGCGGCCGTCGGCATGGATGCGTGCGCGGTATGCGTCGAGCTGCGCCGGGTCACTCACGTCATTGCCGAGGCACAGGCCGACCATCTTCGCGGCATCGGTCACCGAGCCGCCGCCGACTGTGAGGAGCGCGTCGGCGTGGGCCTCGCGGGCGGCGTTGGCAGCGGCCACCACGTCGATGCGCGGGGTGTGGGCGCCGATCTTCGCGCACACGCCGGCCAGCTTGTTGCCGAGTACGCCGCGGACGCGGTCGATCACGTCGGTCTGGCGTGCGAGGGTGCCGCTGGCCAGCACGTAGACCGCGCTGGCTCCGATGCGGTCGATCTCCTGCGCCAGCGCCTCCGCCAGAGGGACACCGTAGATGACGCGTTCCATCGGCGGGTAGCGATGTATGCCTTGCATCATGGTTTGCTTCTCCCCCTCCCCCTGGCCCCCTCCCGCGAGGGGAGGGGGGAGTTCACGGGTCACCCCTTTGGCTTGCAGAACGCGTCGAGCGCGGCGACTTCTTTGCGCTCGCCATCGAAGTCGGCGGCCAGGCGTTCGTAGAGCTGCGCCGCGCCTTCGTAGAATTTGCGCGCGGCGGGATCCTCGCCGACGAACTGGGCGATCTCCTCCATTTCAGCGACCCAGCGATAAGCCTTGGAGTACATGTTCGGCACCTGCCGGGTCAGCCAACCGAACAGCGCCGGTTGGCTGGAGGACAACTCGGCCTTCAGGTCCTCAGCTGTGCCTGCGCGGCTCGCCGCCAACATCATCGCGGCACCGAGCGCGGTGAAGCCCTTGGTGATGCCGGCATACGACATCTTCATCGCCGAGGCGGCACCGATCGGGCCGGGCTGGATCGGCATCACCAGGCCGAACTTCGTCAACTCCGCGACGCGCGGCGCAGCCTCGCCTGACAGATAGATCTTGGGTCCGTTGTATCCTGCCTTCGGTGGGCCGCCGACGATGCCGCCATCGACGAAGGAGGCGCCGGTCTCCTGCACCACGCGCGAGATCCGCACGACGGTCGCCGGATCGAGTGCATTGCAGTCGACAAAGATGGGCTTCTTCGCCACGGCGCGCAGCGCTGGCGCCAACCGCTCCGCGAGGCCGAGTGCGTCGCCAGGCGGCAGGATCGACAGGATGACGTCAGACGCGGCGATCTGTTCGTCAGATGCACCTACCATTCCGGCAGCCTTGGCTCGCGCCACGGTAGCGTCGCTGCGGCCAGCGAGCGAGGTGCGTACCTCAAGGCCGTTCTCCACCAGGCGCGCGCCAACCGCACTGCCCATCATGCCCGGCGCGATCACTGCGACAATCGGTTGCATCATTCGCCTCCTGTGTAACTACGCCAGCACGCCGAGCGTGCGCAGCCGCCCAATCTCGTCCACCGAATAGCCGGCATCGCGCAGCACGTCCTCGCTGTGCTGTCCGACCGTGGGGGCGTAACGCGGCGCGACCTTCTCCTCGCCCTCCAGATGGAATGGGCTGGATACCGTCAGCACCTTCCCGTCGGCAAACGGCACGAGCGCACCGATCGCCTGCATCTGCGCATCGTGCGCGACATCATCGGTCTTGCCGACCACACCGAAGGTCACGCCGACGCTGTCGAGGATCGTGCGCCACTCCGCCATGTCACGCGTGGCGAATACCATCATCCAGCTCGATACCAGAGCCTGCGCGTTCTGCTTGCGCGCCTCCTTGGTTGCGAAGCGCCGGTCATGCGCCAAGTCCTCGAGGCCGATCGCATTGAGCAGCGGCTTCAGCTGACGCTCCTCGTTGAACAGCGCCATGATGAACCAGCGGCCGTCGCGGCAGCGATAGTGGTTGGCGAGCGCATTCGGCGCATCGTTCGCGCGGCGGGCGATGCGGCACTGGCTCGCCGAACAGGCGCGTCTGCACGAAGCAGCCGTTGGCCCACAGGCCGTTCTGCAACAGCGAGGACCGCACGACGCCGCCACGGCCGGTCTTCTCGCGGCGATACAGCGCGGTGACGATAGCGGCGTAGAGGCCGGTGGCGCTGGGGTGATCGCCCATGCCCGGGGCGGAGCGTGCAGGTGCGGTATCCTCATCGGCACGCACGGCGTCCATCAGACCGGTGCGCGCCCAGTAGGCGGTGGAGTCGAAGCCGGTCTTCGCCGCTTCGTCGCCCGCCTCGCCATAGGCGGTGAATGAGGCGTAGATCAGCCGCGGGTTGAGTGGCAGCAGATCGGCAGGTGCGAGTTTCAGACGATCGCGCACCGGCAGCGGAAAGTTCGTGACGAACACATCGGCATCGGCGACCAGGCGATACAGCACGGAGCGACCCGCTTCATGCTTCAGGTCCAGCGCGAGGCTGCGTTTGTTGCGCGAGGTCAATTGCCAGTAGTAGTCGTTCGGCGCACCGCTGCTGCTGCGCGCCCGCCACGGATCGCCGACACCCGGTGGCTCGATCTTGATCACGTCGGCGCCGAAGTCGGACATGATCGTCGCGGCGGCGGGACCGGCGATCCAGCTTGCGCAGTCGATGACTTTCAGGCCGGAGAACAGGTGGTCGGACATTTTGTTCATGGCTTCTGGTTGCTGAAGATGATCGTGCCGGATGCGGCGAACATGCCGCCGACGCCGTGGCAGACGGAGATTTTTGCCCCGGGAATCTGCGCCGGTGCGATGCCTCGCATCTGCCGCACGCTCTCTTGTAATGCGTACATGCCGTACATGCCGGAGTGCATATACGACAGGCCGCCGCCGTTGGTGTTGAGCGGGAGCTTGCTGCCGATCGCGGTGTTGCGTTCGGCGATGAAGCGGCCGGCCTCGCCGCGCGGCACGAAGCCCAAGTCCTCCAGTCCGAACAACGGCAGATGCGCGAAGGCGTCGTAGATCATCAGGTGATCGACGTCCTTGTGCGTGATGCCGGCTTCGCGGAACGCGGTTGGTCCCGCGACGCTGAAAGCGCGCGAGCTGGTGAAGCTTTCCATCTGGCTCACCATCGGCGTCTCGACGCTTTCGCCGGTGCCGAGAATGTAGACGGGCTTGGTGGGGAAATCCTTGGCGCGATCGGCAGAAGTCAGGATGAGTGCGCCGCCGCCATCGGTGACCAGGCAGCATTGCAGCAGGCGGAACGGATAGGCGATCATGCGCGAGCCCAGCACGTCCTCGACAGTGATCGGATCGCGGAACGTGGCGCGCGGGTTCTTCGCCGCCCATTCGCGCTGCACGACGGATACCATGGCGATCTGCTCGTGCGTCACGCCGTATGTCTTCATGTAGCGCAGCACCGGAATCGGAAACAGGCTGGGCGGACCCATCGGACCGAAGGGCTGCTCGAACTGGCCATTCAGGCTTGACGGCGGAACCGGGCGCGGAATGCGGCCGATGCCGGACCGGCCGCTTTCGCCGTGCGTCACGAGGATGGTCTTCGCGAGGCCCGCCTCGATCGCCGCGGCGGCGTGACGCACGTGGATCATGAATGAGCAGCCGCCGACCGAGGTGCCATCGACCCAGGTCGGCGTGATGCCGAGGTAGTGCGCGATCTGCACGGGGGTTTCGCCGGCGGTGGCGACACCGTCGATGTCTTTTGGTTTCAGGCCGCAATCCGCCATCGCGTTCAGCGCCGCATCGGCGTGCAACTGGATCTGCGACATGTCGGGAATGACGCCGAGTTTCGTGGTCTCCGCGGCGCCGACGACGGCGACTGTGTTGTGTGGCATCGGTTCAGCCTTTCGCCGGGCGGAAGAAGGGCAGCGTGATGGCATCGTTCTGCTTGGCGAACACCACTTCGAGCGGCATGTCGAGCTGCAATGCCTCGGGCGTTTGCGCGCAGTCGACGATGTTCGTCATCATGCGGGGGCCTTCCGCAAGCTTCACCACCGCGATCGCATAAGGCGGTTCGAAGCCGGGCACCTTGCGGTGGTGGATCACGTAGCTGTCGAGGATCGCGCGGCCAGAGGCGGCGAACGCGCTGACCTTGCGCGAGGCGCATTTCGGGCAGAACGGGCGTGGCGGGAAATACGTGTGCCGGCACTCGTCGCAACGTTGCAGGCGAAGCTCGCCCGCTTGCGTGCCGTCCCAGAAATGTTTGGTTTCCGGCGTGGGTTGCGGCAGGGCGCGGCCTGGCTCTGGCATTGGTGTTTCCTCGGTTCAGTTGGGCTTGCGGCGGCCGGCGACGTAGGTGGCGCCTGCCGGACCGGCCTGTTCGGAATGGCGGCAGCCGTGCGTCATGCTGAAGGTTTCGCCGGTCTTGTAGGTACTGCGTTGATCTCCAATCAGGATCGTCATCTCGCCGGCGACCACCAGCAGGCGTGCATCGAAGTCATGTTGATGCTCGGGGTTGACCGCGCCTGGCTGCATTGTGTTTTCGACGACCTGATAGCCGTCGCGCTGCAACTCGGCTTCGAATGCGGTGCGGTCCATGGCAAACTCCTCCAGGGTTCACGTCAGGCTAGTGCGGTTTGCGCATGGCTGGCAACGCGGCGGCCTTCGATAGACTGCTTTGGGTGGGAAGCCGACGTGGAGGACAGGTTGGAGAGCTTCTGCTCTGCGCCCATGGCTGCCGCTCCAGTGCGTTCCGCCATTCGACAAATTGATGTCTACGAATCGACCCAGCTATCGTCCGCGATGCGCTTGCGCGATCTCCGCGCAGCTGTCCCGCCGCGTGGTGCATTGGGGCCCCGGTATCTGACGTGCTCGATGAACGCGCGCAGCTTGGGCAATACCTGTCGCCTGTCGGGGTAGTAAAGAAAAACACCGGGCTTTGTGACGGCGAAGCGCATCAGGACCGCTCGTAGTCGGCCGTCCGCAATCGGCGCTTTGGCAAGCGGGGCGGGCACCTGCGCAAGTCCCAGGCCCTGGACCGCTGCGCCGAGCAACGTGGAGAAGTCGTGCGCGACGAGTGGCCCGGACACGATCGCCTCGACCGTCTTGTTGCCATTGACAAAGCGCCAGGGTGCAATCGACCCGTCCGAGCGACGGAAGCGTAAGCAGGCGTGCTGGCGCAGGTCGTCGATGCGCTCCGGCCGCTTCCGCCTGCGCAGATAGTCGGGGCTGCCAACGACAGCCAACGGGAACGGCGGCGTCAGACGCACTGCGACCATGTCAGCGGCGATGAACTCGCCCAGCCGGATGCCAGCGTCAAACCCCCGAGCCGCGAGGTCGACAAGTTCCGCGCTTGCGGCGATCTCCACCTCGATCTCGGGGTAGGTTCGGCAGAAGGATGCGATCAGCGGCTCCAGTAGGATTGGCACAACCGCGCGCGGCACAGAGAGCCGCAACAATCCAGTTGGCCGCTGTCCGAGTTCGCGCGCAACCTCGCTTGCGGCGACGAGTTCCTCGAACGCGGGCTTTGCACGCGAAAAGAAGCGTTCCCCGGCTTCGGTGAGGCCGACGCTGCGCGTTGTGCGGATGAAGAGCGCTGCGCCGGTGCGTGCCTCAAGAGAGCGCACCGCCTGGCTGACGGCCGACGGCGTTACCCCGAGTTCTGCAGCAGCTCTACGAAAATTGCGGTGCTGCGCAACGCGCAGGAACGTCTCTATGCCGTCGAGCGCGCCTGGTCTGACTGTGAAGTTCTGCTTCATAACCCATCAACATTACCGCGGATAACCCTTAGCAGAAAGCGGTCCTATATCACCGGCTTGAAGTCTCAGAGGAACGCTGCAATGACCGATCTCCCTGATGGTGTGCGTGATCATTATCGTACGACCGGCCTGACCGAGCGGCTGAAGACAGCGCTCAAGACCTTTGGGCCAGAGGAGCAGCGGCTCACGCCGCCGCAGCTGGCGACGCTCGATCAGTTTCACACCCGAGGGCTCGCCGCGACCACCGAGCTTGCCAGGTTGGCTGGGATTACCGCCGATATGTCGGTTCTGGATGTCGGATCGGGCATTGGCGGGCCGGCGCGGTTTCTGGCCGCGACCTATGGCTGCCAGGTTACGGGCGTCGACCTCAGCGAGCCATTCGTCGATGCCGCGCGCTATCTCACAGAGCGGACGGGACAGAGCGAGCTTGTGTCGTTTGACACCGCCAGCGCGCTGGAACTGCCGTTCGACGACGGCCACTTTGACGTGGTGGTCCTGCAGCATGTGGCAATGAACATTTCCGACCGGGCGCGGCTCTACCGCGAAATCCGGCGCGTGCTGAAGTCAGGCGGCAAGTTTGCGACCTTCGACGTCGTGTTGAAGAGCGGCGATCCGCATTATCCCGTGCCTTGGGCACGCACGCCGGCCACGAGCTTTCTTCTGACCGCCGCCGCAACGCGCGAGGTGATTGAGCCGGCCGGTTTTCGCGCGTTGGCATGGCAAGACGACTCTGATTCCGCCAGCGCCTGGTTCGCCCAATTGCGCGCCTCGGGGCCGATGCCGACGCCGAATCTGGGCTTGGTGATGGGGCCGGACTTCGCACAGCTTGCCGCCAATTTGGGACGTAATCTCGTGGAAGGGCGGCTTGGTATTCTCACTGCGGTGTTCGAAGCCGCGTCCCCGAAGACCTGACAGGAATTCCAATGTCGCCGGCAACGATCTTCCAGATACATCTCATCCTGGGATACGTCCCATGGCTGCTCTGCTTTGGCGCATATGTCTGGCCGAGGCTCAAGGCAATGGACCGGATCGAAGCGCAGTGCGCCATCGCCACTTTGCACAGCTTCCGCTTCTTCGGACTCGTCTTCATCATTCCTGGCGTGGTCGGCCCCAATCTGCCCAGCGGCTTCGCCGTTTTCGCCGCTTACGGTGACTTCGCAACCGGATTGCTGGCTATGCTGGCGCTTCTCACGGTACGGATGCGTTCGGTCTTTTGGCCGTTCGTCATCGCCTTCAATCTCGTGGGAGCAGCCGACATCATTATCGACTATTATCACGGCAACCAATTCGGCCTTCCGGCGGTGGCGGGGGAGCTGGGCGCCACCTACGCGATACCGATCGTCTATGTGCCTGTGCTGATGATCACGCACGTCGCCGCTTTCTATTTGCTGGCACGTCGTCAGATCCAGGTGGCTCGCACTCGCCCCGGCGGTGCGGCTGCTGTCAGGCGGATGGAGGGCTGATCCAATGCGTGCCAACGACCGCAACCGCGGTTGGATCGGCGGGTTCCACCATTGCGTCCAAGGCGGCGCGGACGGCCCGAGCCAGGTCGCGTCGGTCATACGGTTTGTGGAGTAGGTGCTGTCCGCCTGGTTCGGACATGCCGCCGGCATAGCCGGTGGCGAACAGGACCCTAAGACCAGGCCGCAGGCGCCGCGCCGTTGCGGCCAGTTGATGGCCACTCATGCCTTCGGGCATGACGACGTCAGTGAACAACAGATCGACGGGTTGGCCTGACTCGAGGATCGTCAGCGCCGAGGGCCCGCTCGACGCCGAAGCGACAGTGTAGCCCAAAGCAGCCAGGTGGCGGCGCGTAATCGCGGTCAGGTGCTCATTGTCGTCAACCAGCAGGATCGCTTCAGTTCCGCCGGGATCGGCAGACGCGGCGCGAGATGCACGAGGCACCGTCGCAGCGTCGTCATTGGCCCGCGGCAGATAGAGCCGGACCTTGGTCCCGACGCCAACGGCGCTTTCGATATCGAGATGTCCGCCCGACTGTTTGGCAAAGCCGTAGGCCATGCTTAGGCCAAGGCCGGATCCGGCGGACGGTGGCTTGGTCGTGAAGAATGGCTCGACCGCCTGGCGCACCACGGCTTCCGACATTCCGACGCCGTTATCTGCGACAGTCAGCACGACATAGTCGTCGTTGCGCAACTCGGAGTACGGGTGGCGCTTCGTGCATCCAGATGAAAGTTGGCAGCTTCGATTGTGAGGCTACCGCCCTGCGGCATTGCGTCGCGCGCGTTGAGCGCCAGGTTGAGCAAGGCGTCACCGATCTGCGACGGATCGGCGCTGGTGCACCAGAGCTCAGGTGAGCGCGTGGCCTCGATGTGGATTGCCTCGCCAAGCGTCCGGCGCAGCATCGCGACGTTGTCCTGGAGAAGAGCGTTCAGATCGACGCGCTGCGGCCGCAGCGGCTGGTTGCGTGCGACGGCCAGGAGTCGCCGTGTCAGCAGCGATCCGCTCAGCGCGCTGTTCAGGATCTCGCGCGCCAGCTCGGTGTGCTCAGGGCTGTCGCGGACTGCATCCATCAGGAATTCCACGCTGCCGATGATCACGCCCAGAAGGTTGTTGAAGTCGTGCGCTATGCCGCCGGTGAGCTGCCCCAAAGCTTTCATCTTTTCCGATTGGCGCAGCATTTCCTCGGCGCGCAGGCGCTCAGCGGTCTCGCTCTGCAACTCGCGCAGCGTCACCTCAAGCTGACCGCAGGCCGCGCGCAATTCCGTCTCGGCGCGTTCGCGCTCCGCGATCTCATGTTCCTTATCCCGATTGAGTTCGGCAAGTTCTCTGACCCGTTTCTGGAGATTGTCCGCCATTTCATTGAATGAATTGGCGACCACCCCGATCTCATTTTTCGACAATACCTTGGCACGGGCACCGAGTTGTCCGGTGGAAAATGCATTGGCCGCACGAATTATACTGCTCAGTCCCTGCTGTATGCCGCGGCTTACTGATATGGTCAGCAACAGACCTGTGGTTTCAACAGTCAGCGCGGTAGCGAACAACAGTCTGAGCACCACGCTTTCCAGCCAGCGGGAAGCTTTGCCGAGGGTAAACGAAAAGTCATCCTCGAGTTTGGTTAGCTGCTGATCGATCGTGTAAACTGAGACAAGGAGTTGGTCTATTCTGTCCTGCGACGGGTGTGGAGATTGGATTTCTTCCCGCAGTTTTTGCGCGATGGTCAGCAGCTGCTGGGCCATCGGTTGCGCGTCGCTCCATATATTTATGGCTTTCCTTATGTATGAGACGTCGCTGAAATCGATGAACAGGCTTATCATTCCGTCGACATCGTCGGGGTGGTTGCGTCCCTCCAGGAAACCCTCGCGGGCCACGGCTATGTTTGGGGTCGCCTTCAGCAGCTCCAGCCGGGTCTTGGCATCACCGAGGGGAACCCGCATGAATTGCTCAAAGAGGCGGTAGTCATGTTCAGTGCGTGCAACGCCGTATCTGTATAGATGGAAGACTGCGTCCTTCTGTGCCTTTGACCACAGACCTTCACCTCCCACATAAGCCCGCAGAGAGGAGAGGGTATTCAAAGAGAACAGCAGGACGAAAAGTTCAACGCCTATCAACAGCGCCATTGTGCCGACTGTGAAGTACAGCTTGCGCGCGATTGAGACATCCCGGAACCACCGATAAAGGAAGAATCCGTTCTCCATTGGCGTAGGACCTGTATCACTCAGGTTGATGGCGTCCGCACTCCGACGCGGCTTGATTGCTGGCAGTGCGAAGGTCCGCTGCACGTATCGGCTATCGAGTGGCGTGCGCCGGTTGCGAAGTCGAACACAACCCAGGCGGGGTGCGATTCGATGCGGACAGGAGCCGATGACGCGATGACAACATAACCGTCCTCATCACTGATTGATGAACCGGCCGCAGACATTGCCAGACAGATGGCAACGCAGCTCCCTTGGCGGTTTGCTTGTCGTCGACGAAGCCCTCGCGTGTCGCCACCGCTTGGACGGCGCCTCCGCCTTGCTGGCCAGCCATTTGCCGACGGACCATCTACCTATAGTTGTATCACCGTTGGCCGTGGCGGCCAAGGCGTCATCTGGCGCTCACGCGTGTTACCCGCGCCAAACGCGCGGTTATTCCTTCACGAAGCCGCTAGCGTGGAAGTTGCGAGTGTTGCGGCGGCTGGCGTGCTACCCGATCAGCACGGCCTTGCCGATCACCTTGCGATCGATCACCGCCTGCATCGCCTCTGCCGCCTGCGCCAAAGGGAAGCGATGCGAGATGCGTGGCTTCAGCTTGCCCTGCGCGGCGAGCTCGGTCAGGGCCTTCATGTTGGCGATCGCCAGCTCGGGATTGGCCTCATTCAATCCGCCGATGCGTACGCCGATTGCCTCGATGCCCTTGATCAGCAGGTAGTTGCTGCGGATGTTGGTCGGGCCGCCGCCGAGGAAGCCCAGGATCAGCAAGCGGCCGCACCAGGCGAGGCAGCGCAGCGATTCGTCGGCCACCTGCGCGCCGATCGGATCATAGACGATATCGACGCCGCGCCCGCCGGTCAGTTCCTTGACGCGGTCGATGAAGCCACCCTGGTAGTCGATCGCATGATCGGCGCCTTCCTCCCGGCAGGCACTGCGCTTGTCTTCGGTACTGGCGGTGGCAATCACCTTGGCGCCGAACAGCTTCGCCACCTGGATCGCGGCGATGCCGATGCCGCCGGCGGCGCCGTGCACCAGCACCCACTCGCCTGGCTGCATGCGTCCGCGCTGCAGCAGAGCGTGATATGCGGTGGCATAGGCGCCGCGGAACACGCCGGCGGCTTCCAGGCTCATGCCTGCCGGCACGTGGTCGCACAGTTCTACCTTGGCGTTACCGCGTTCAGCGCAGGCGCCGAGACTGTGGCGGCTCATAACCTGATCGCCGACGCGGAACTGCGTCACGCCGGCGCCGACGGAGACCACGACGCCGGCCGCCTCGCTGCCGGGGATGAATGGCGGTTCGGGGCGGAACTGATACTTGCCGGCGAGCATCAGCACGTCGACGTACTGCACGCCGCGCGCCTCGATGCGCACCTGGATCTCGCCCGGGCCGGGTGGCGGCGGATCCGGCACATCGCGCAGTGCCAGTACCTCCGGGCCGCCGAACGCCTCGCACACCATCGCCTTCATGCACGCAATTCCCCGCTGTTGGCTCAGTATGGCCGCGTCACCGGCGCGGCGCCAACAGCATCGGGCCGTACTCCGCGAGGAACAGCGCGAACGCACCGACCCAGGCGAGCGCGGCAACCTCGTACAGGTCCGTCTGCGCATCACCCACCCAGGCGGCAACGATGCGCACCACCGCGGATGCGCTGGACAGGGCGTAGATCAGCATCGTCACACGGTCGGCGCGCAGCACACGACCGGTGTGACCGAGTGTCGCGCGCGTCATCACCGCGAGGATCATCGTTCCCATCGCACCGACGGTCAGCGCGTGCACCGCGGCGGCGATCGGCACGGTCGCGGTGATCAGTGACAGCCCCAGCAGCGCGACGCCGATGACCAGCCAGAGATAGCCGATGTGCAGGACCAGCAGCAGCGGCTCCTCCAGCGTGGCGATGCCGCGCCAGCGCGCCAGCCGCACCAGGTTCAGGGCCGCAGCGATCAGCAGCAGCGCGCCAACAGGCGGCCAGTCCGGCAGGAAGGTCCAGCCGATCATGCCGGCGTGCAGCACTCCCAGCGCGATGCGGTCCAGGAGATCAGCGGACGGTGGCACCGGTTTGATGCCGCGCGCGTGGAGCCAGTTGCGGGTGAATGCCGGCACGATCCGCCCGCTGATCACCGAGATCAGCACGATCATCACGGCGATGCCGAGACGCCAGCCGATGTCGCGCTGCATGTGCATCAGCAGATTGGCGATCGCCAGCACGAACACCGGCGCGAGCAGCGGGTAATTGCGCTTGTTTCCGACCGCCAGCAGTTCGCGTGCCGCGACGATCTCCAGCGCGACGGGGAAGGCGAGATCGGCTGCCACGACCAGCCATCCAGGGATCAGCATCGAAGTCAGGCAAACAATGCGCCCCAGCAGCCACAGTCCCGAGCAGCACCGCCAGCGGCGTTCCTGCCACCGGCGCACGGCCGGTCCAGTTGGGGATCGCGGTCAGCAGGAAGCCGCCGACCGCGGCCATCACGAAGCCGAACAGCATCTCGTGGATGTGCAGGCTCAGAGGATCGAACCTACTCGGCAGATCGAACTGCCCGGTGAGCAGCGGCATCCACGCCGCCATCGCCAAGGTCGCCCACGCGCCGGCGGCGAGGAAGAACGGACGGAACCCGGCGGTCAGCAGCGGCGGCATTTTGCGGTCCTGGACCTGCTCGCCATAATCGCACAACACCAGCGAGGACACACGGCCATGTCGGGAGCCAACACGTTCAAGTTCGTCATGCTGCCGCCACAGACGGAGGTGACACGCGGCTGGGGTCGCGCGCTCGCCGAGGCCATGCCGGAAGTGCGGGTGGTCATCGCCGAGGATCAGGCGGCGGCGGAGCGCGAGATTGTCGATGCAGAGGCGGCGTTCGGCCGGCTGCCGCGGGAGGTGCTGGCGAAGGCACGGCGGCTGCGCTGGCTACAGGCGCCGCAGATCGCGCCCCCTGCGGGATACTACTATCCCGAGCTGATCGAGCACTCGCTGACGGTCACCAATTTCCGCGAGATCTTCAACGACCACATCAGCGCGCACATCATGGCCTTTGTGCTGGCGTTCGCGCGGGGTCTGCAGGTGTTCATCCCGCAGCAGCTTCGACGCGAGTGGAAGAAGACGCGCGAGAACAGCGGCGTCGTGCATCTGCCGGAGGCGACCGCGCTGATCGTCGGTGTGGGCGGCATCGGGGCGGAGACGGCGCGGCTGGCCGCAGCGTTTGGCATGACGGTGCTGGCGACGGATGCGCGGCGGACTTCGGCGCCGCCTGGGGTGGCCGAGCTGCACAAGCCGGAGGCGCTCGATGCGCTGCTGCCGCGCGCGGATTTCGTCATCCTTACGGTGCCGCATACGCCGGCCACCGAGGGTTTCATGAACCGTGCGCGGTTCCAGCGCATGAAGAAGAGCGCGTTCTTCATCAATATCGGCCGCGGCATGACGACGAAGCTGGATGATCTGGTGGCGGCACTGAATGCCGGTGAAATCGCGGGTGCGGGGCTGGATGTGTTCGAGCAGGAGCCACTGCCCGCGGAGCATCCGTTGTGGACCATGCCCAACGTGCTGTTGACGCCGCACACAGCCGGATGGGGGCCGTATCTGGATGACCGGCGTTACCAGATCATGGTCGACAACTGCCGCGCGTTCCTCGACGGCAAGCCGCTGCAGAACGTGGTGGACAAGGCTTCGTGGTTTTAGAGCGACCTGGGCTGGAGGACGCACGCGCATGAGCACGCTGGTGGTGGTGTACGAGCTGGAAGGAAATGGCCGCACGATTGTCAGCGATGCGCTGGATGGAGCGGCGGAGGCGATCTATCTGCCCGACCTCGACGATGCGGGACGCGCCGATGCACTGCGCAAGGCGGACGCGGTGCTGGCGCGCACCACGCGAGAACTTCGACAGGGCGAGATCGCGCTGCTGAAGGATGTTCGCCTGGTGCAGTTCATCAACGCCGGCATCGACTTCGTGCCGTTGGCCGAGGTGCCGACGGGAGTGCCGGTGGCGACCAACGGTGGCGCGTATGCCGAACCGATGGCGGAGCACGCGCTGGCTATGGCGTTTGCGGCGGCGAAGCGGCTGCTGGTGGAGCACGCGGCGCTGGCACGGGGCGAGTTCAATCAGTTCGCGCGGAACCGCATGCTGGCCGGTGGCGTGTGCGGCATTCTGGGGTTCGGCGGCATCGGGGTCGCCACGGCGCGACTGGCTCGTGGGATCGGTATGAAGGTGCATGCGATCAACCGGCGCGGTCGCAGCGAGGAACCGACCGACTGGATCGGCACGCCGGATCAGCTCGATCTGCTGCTGGCGGCGGCGGATGTGCTGGTGATCTGCACGCCGCTGACGCCGGCCACACAGGGCATGGTCGGCGCGGCGCAGCTTGCGCGGATGAAGGAAGACGCGATCCTGGTCAATGTCGCGCGCGGCGAGATCGTCGATGAGCGCGCGTTGTATGAGCGGCTGGTGGCGTTCCCGAAGTTCAGCGCGTGCATCGATGCGTGGTGGATCGAGCCGGTCCGTCACGGCACGTTCCGTATGGATCAGCCGTTCATGTCGCTGCCCAACGTGATCGGGTCACCGCACAATTCGGCGGCGGCGATTGCGGGAACTGGGGCGACGGGGCTGCGGCGCGCGGTCGCCAATATCAGGCGCGCGTTGGCGGGAGAGACGCCGTTTTATCTGGTGCCGCCGGAAGACCGGATGATGTGACGTGTGGGGCGCCCCCTCCCCGACCCTCCCCCGCTTCGCGGGAGAGGGAATGTCTTTTTATGTTTCGTCCTCGCCTCAGCCTTGTGCGACCAGCTTCGCGAACTCCGCCAACTGATCAGCCTCCACGTCCGACACCGCGTAGTAGCGGATGCCTCCGTGTCGCCAGGTGATTACGTTGAACCCCTGCCGCGTTTCTTCGCGGAATCCTTCATCCGGACCGGACGACGCCCACGCGAACAGGTTGATCACGTGTTTGGCGTGCCGATACACCACGACCGCGGTGGGATGGCCATCGACGTAGTCCTGCCTGCCTCCGACCAACGGGAATCCCTGCGTCCTTCAGTTCGAGCACAGGCGGAGAGACATCCAGCCGTGCCGATAGCCACGGCTTCACCGTGTGCTGGTCGCTGGTCAGCACGTCGGTCAGGTGATCGGCCTGCAACGAACGGATGTGGCTGTCGATCACCGCGATTGAGGGATCGCTCTGACCACCCATCACCAACACAGTGAGCGCCACGCCGGCCAGCGCACCCGCTAGACCGGTCCCCGCCAAGCTGAATGCCGGCATGCGGAACCACGAACGCACCGCCCGCGGCGGTTCCTCATGTGGCAGCGCTGCGCCGATACGCGCGGCCAGTCCGGGCGGGGCGCGGTGATAGGGCAGTTTGGTGCGGATCGCCGACTGCATGGCGCGCAACTCCTCGAGCTTGGCCGCGCAGGCGTTGCAGCCGGCGACATGGCGGTGCACGCGGAACCGCGCGATCGGTCCCAATGCGCTGTCGATCATGCCCGACAGCAGGACGGTGGCGCGTTCACACTCCATGTGCGTCCTCCGTCTCGGCCTGCGCCAGCCAGAGCTTGCGCAGGCTGAGTCGCGCGCGCGACAGGCGCGACATCACGGTGCCGATCGGCATTCCGGTCACTTCGGCGATTTCCTTGTAGGCGAGGTCCTCGACCTCGCGCAGCAGCAGTACCTCGCGATACTCCGCCGGCAACTGTTCCACCAGCCGGCTGAGCGTCTGGCTATCGATGCTCTCCAGCAGCAGCGATTCCGGATCGCGCGGGCGGCTGCCCCACATGGTCTCCTCCTTGTCCGCGCTGTCGGCCACCGGGGTGTCGGGCACGAACATCATCCGCCCCGAGCGGTTCTCCTTCACCCAGGTCATGAAGGCGTTGCGAACGATGGTCAGCAGCCACACGCGGAAATTCCCTCCCTGGAACGCGTCGAAATAGCGATAGGCGCGCAGATAGGCGTCCTGCACCACGTCCTCGGCATCGGTCGTGTTGCCCGCCAGCCAGCGGGCAAGGTTGTAGGCGGCATCGAGATGCGGCAGAGCGAGCAACTCGAAGCGTCGGCGGCGGTCGTCGTGGGGCAAGGCTTTTGTCCTGACTGCGG
>CAVZNH010000031.1:0-27976 GCA_963776505.1 uncultured Alphaproteobacteria bacterium | reverse complement strand
ACACGCTGAAGGACTCGCCCGGGCGCCCGCATTTGCCGCGGCGCCATATATGCGTAATGTGACGGTCGTTCGGATTTTTTCGTAACCGGGTCCGATCGCGGTCGCCCGATGACAGGAGGAAACATGGCAGAGATCAAAGGCGCCGACTTGCTGGCGAAAAGCCTCAAGGAACAAGGCGTGCAATTCATGTTCGGCGTGGTCGGGTTCCCGGTCGGGCCGCTCGCCGAGGCAGCGCAAAAGGCCGGCCTTCCCTATATCGGCATGCGCAACGAGCAGACCGCGTCCTATGCCGCCGGCGCCGTCGGCTACCTGACCGGCCGCCCGGGCTCCTGCATCGTCGTGACCGGTCCCGGCGTCATCCACGGCCTCGCCGGCCTCGCCAACGCGCAGCAGAATTGCTGGCCGATGCTGCTGATCGGCGGCGCGTCGGAGACCTATCGCAACGGCATGGGCGCCTTCCAGGAGGAGCGCCAGGTGCTGGCCGCGACGCCGGTCTGCAAATGGGCGCACGCCATCGAGCACGTGAACCGCATCCCGTTCTATGTGGAGATGGCGGTCCGGCAATCGATCTATGGCCGGCCCGGCGCCACCTATCTCGACATCGCGGACGACATCATCACCGGCTCATGCGACGCGGACAAGGCGCACGTGGCCGCGAAATGCCCGGATCCGCCGCGCATCCAGACGATGCCGGAGTACATCGATCAGGCGCTGAACGTGCTGCAATCGGCGCGAACGGCCGCTGGTCATCATCGGCAAGGGCATGGCCTTCTCGCGCGCCGAGGACGAGGTGCGCGCTTTCATCGAGCGGACGCAGCTGCCGTTCCTCGCCTCGCCGATGGGCAAGGGCGTGATGCCCGACGACCATCCGCTGTCGGTCGGCGCGGCGCGCAGCCTCGCGTTGCAACAGGCCGATGTCGTGTTCCTGATGGGCGCGCGCTTCAACTGGATCATGCATTTCGGCCTGCCGCCGCGCTACAACAAGGACGTGCGGGTCATCCAGCTCGACATCGAGCCGGAGGCGATGCACCAGAACAAGCCGGCCGAGGTCGCGCTGGTCGGCGACGGCAAGGCGATCGTCGGGCAGCTCAATCAGGCGCTGCAACAACCGTCAATGGTTCTATCCGAAGGAGACGCCGTGGCACGCGGCGATCGCCAAGAAGTCGGCCGAGAACGCGGCGCTGATCGCACCGCAGATCGCCGATGACTCGGCGCCTGGCGGTTACTACCGGCTGCTGCGTGACGTCGCCGCCTGGGCGCCGAAAAACGCGATCATCTGCAGCGAGGGCGCCAGCACGATGGACATCGGCCGCACCCAGTTGCCGAACTTCAACCCGCGCTCGCGGCTTGATGCCGGCAGCTATGGCACGATGGGCGTCGGCCTCGGCATCGTCATCGCCGCCTGCGTCGTGCATCCCGACAAGCCGATCATCCATGTCTCGGGTGACTCGGCGATCGGCTTCTCCGGCATGGAGATGGAGACGCTGTGCCGCTACGGCATGCCGGCCAAGATCGTCGTGTTCAACAACGGCGGCATCGGGCCGGGCATGGAGGAGATCCCGGACAACCCGATGCTCAACATGCGGCCGAACTCGCTGATCTGGGGCGCCCGCTACGACCTGATGATGCAGGCGTTCGGCGGCCACGGCTCCTATGTCGAGGACCCGAAGGACCTGCGCGGCGCGCTCGACGAGGCGATGAACTTCAAGGGGCCGGCGCTGGTCAACGTCAAGCTCAGCCAGGGCTCGCAGCGGAAGGCGCAGGAGTTCCGCTGGCATAGCTAAGCTTCCACCCAATCCTCACCGTCCCGGGGCTTGGCCCTGGGTGGCGGGGGCTCGTAGGAGCGGCGCTCTCCCGGTGGCGATTTGTGCTATGCATGAGATGCTATAGGTCGGAGCTGATCATGCACGCTGTCGTCAGCAGCAGGCTGGACGCGCTTGCCGAGTTATGTCGTCGATTCCATGTCCGGCGGCTGGAGGTCTTCGGCTCGGCCGCGCGTGGCGATGACTTCGACCCGGCGCGCAGCGACGCCGATTTCCTGGTCGAATTCGAATCGGACGTTAAGCTTGACATCACGACTTTACTCGATGTGCAGGAGGCGCTCGAGCAGGTGATTGGGCGTCCCGTAGACCTGGTCGAGCGGCAGGCCGTGGAAGAAAGCGGCAATTACCTGCGACGTCGCCAAATCCTGCGCGAAGCAGAACCGATTTATGTCGCTTGATGAGCCTCTGTTGCTCGACATGCTACTAGCTGCTCGCGAGGCGTTTGCGTTTGTCTCTCCGTTAGATCCGGCGCAGTTCGCCGCCAGCAAGCTGCATCAGAATGCGGTTATCCGCAGCCTTGAGGTCATTGGCGAAGCCGCGGCGAAAGTGTCCGTGGGGTTCCGTAATGCTCACCCTGAGATCCCGTGGCGCATATCTCGTTCGGACGCGGAACAAGTTGCCGGAACTGATCGCCACACTTCTCCTGCTCGTTCCTCCCGATCCTGGTGATGCCTGATGGCGATGCAGACAGGACCGCTCGCCGGCATTCGAGTTGTTGATCTGACGACAGTGGTGCTTGGCCCGTTCGCCACGCAGACGCTTGGCGACATGGGCGCCGATGTCATCAAGGTCGAGGCGCCGGACGGCGACAACTGCCGATGGATTGGGCCGCACAGCGAGACGGGCATGGGCAGCTACTTCGCCATGCTGAACCGCAACAAGCGCAGCGTCGTGCTGGACCTGAAACGCCCGGCCGCGCGCGATGCGTTGCTACGGCTGGTCGATGGCGCCGATGTGTTTGTGCACAACATGCGGCTTGGCGCAGCGGAGCGGCTGGGGCTTGGCTATGCAGCGCTGTCGGCACGCAATCCGCGGCTGGTCTATGCCTGCGCGTCCGGCTTCCGCAAGGGGAGCAGCAAGCAGGAGCATCCCGCGTTCGATGACCTGATCCAGGGCATGAGCGGCATGGCGACGCTGAACGCCGGCCCCGACGGCGCACCTCGCTATGTGCCCAGCGTCATCGTGGACAAGCTGACCGGCCAGATGCTGGCCTCGATGATCGGCATGGCGCTGTTCCATCGCGAGCGCACCGGGCAGGGGCAGGAAGTGCACGTGCCGATGCTGGAGACCATGCTGTCGTTCCTGCTGGTCGAGCATATGTGGGGCGCTGTGTTCAACCAACCGGAACTGGGTCTCGGCTATCCGCGCATGCTGACGCCGCACCGACGGCCCTATGCGACGAAGGATGGCTACATCTCGGTCATCGCTGTCAGCGACGCGCACTGGGGCCGGCTGTTCGAGGCGATGGGCCGTGCGTCCCTAATCGACGATCCGCGCTTCGCCACGATCGCCGCGCGATCGGACAATGTCGATGCGCTTTACGCGGTGCTGACCGAGGGAATGCGCGAGCGCACGACGGCGGAATGGCTGGCGACGTTGAGCGCGCTCGACATACCCAGCGGGCCGGCAAATTCACTGGCCGACCTGCTGGACGACGAATACCTGCGAGAGACGGATTTTTTCCAGAGAGCCAGCCATCCGCACGATGGCGATGTCACCATTACCGCGATCCCGGCACGCTTCTCCGCCTCGCCGCCATCGGTGCGTTGCCTATGGCCGGCGCTCGGCGAGCATACCGAGGAAGTGCTGCGCGAGATCGGCTGCGACGCGAACGAGATCCGGACGATCACCGGCGCGAGCTGATCTGCGGGTCAGCCCAGTTGCGTGCTGCCAGTTCGGCCGCGATCGCCTGCGCGACATCGTCCCATCGGCGCGGCGTCGTCTGACGGAACAGCCGTACGGTCGGATACCAGGGCGTATCCGCGCGATCGAGCAGCCAGCGCCAATCCGGCGCGCGCGGCAGCATGATCCACACCGGCCGCCCCATGGCGCCGGCCAGATGCGCGACCGACGTATCGACCGTCACCAGCAGATCGAGGTTGTCGAGGATCGCCATGGTGTCGTCGTAGTCCTCGATCTCCGCGCCGATATTGATCAGCGGCGCGTGCCCATAATACGTGCCGGCCTGGCCGGTCTTCGGACCCTTCTGCAACGCCAGCAGCGCAACACCGCCCACACTGGCCAGCGGCCGGAAATCCGCCAGCAGCGCCGAGCGATTGCGATCATTGTTGTGTGTCGGACGCCCGGCCCAGATCACACCGACGCGGTGGAAGCCACGCGGCACCAAGCCATCCAGCCGTTGCATCCACTGCGCGCAGCGAGACGGATCAGCGCGCAGATAGGGTATCGGCGCGGGCACGTTGTCGATGCGCGTTCCCACCAGTCGCGGCAGGCCGGACAGCGGGCAATACGCCGCGAAGTCCGGCGCATCCTCCCAGCGAACGAACTGCCGCGCGGCCGGTGCGATCTGCCGCAGCAATGGCCGCACCTCCGTGCTGCCGGCGATCGCGATGTCGCGGCAGCGTTCGGCCGCCCACGGGATGTAGCGCGCGAACTGGATCACATCGCCAAAGCCCTGATCGGCGATCAGCAGCAGCGTGCCGTTGCGCAGTGCGCTGCCGTCCCATTGCGGCTTGCGGGTCGGTGGCATCAGCGGTGCGGCGCCGATGCGGAAGCGCCATTCGTATTCCTCCCAGCCTTTCGCCCATTCGCCGCGCAGCAACAGCGTCTCGGCTCGCACGAAATGCGCGCCGGTGTAGCGCGACAATCAGGATGGTTGCGGGCGACAATCAGGATGGGTACCTGCGACACCGCTTGGTGACATCATTGGCGGTTGTGATTGCCGGTTGCAAGGGGCGCGAGCTCGAATGCTGATTGTCGCTGTGCAGCGACAATTAGGCATCAGGCGGGGGATCGGCGGAGTGCCTGTCTTGCTTGGGCTTGGCCTTGCGAGCGACGGCGGTGCGCCGCCGGTAGCTTTCGACATTCATCTCGAAGATGGTGGCGTGGTGGACGAGGCGGTCGATGGCGGCGACGGTCATCGCGGGATCGGGGAAGACCTTGCCCCAGTCTCCGAACGGCTGGTTTGCAGTGATCAGCAGTGAGCGGCGCTCGTATCGTGCAGCGATGAGTTCGAACAGCACGCTGGTCTCGGCCTGGTCTTTGCTGACATAGGACAGATCATCGAGGATCAGCAGGTCGAAGCGGTCGAGTTTGGCGATCGCCGCTGCCAGTTGCAGTGCCTGCCGCTCTGCCTGAAGGCGCTGGACGATGTCGGTGGTGCGCATGAACAGCACGCGATAGCCATTCTCGACCAGCGCCCGACCGAGCGCTGCGGCGACATGGCTCTTGCCGCTGCCGGGTGGGCCGAACAGCAACAGGTTGGCGGCCTTGGCCAGCCAGGTGTCACCGGAGGCAAGCGCCATGACATGTGCCTTGCTGAGCATCGGCACTGCATTGAAGTCGAACGTGTCGAGTGTCTTGCCCGGCGGCATCCGGGCTTCGGCGAGATGACGCTCGACACGGCGCCTGGCTCGCTCGGCCAGTTCGAGTTCGGCGAGTGCGGAGAGGAAGCGGACGGCGGGCCAGCCCTCCTTGTCGGCGCGAGCGGCGATGTCCTGCCAGAGGCGACTGACGGCGGGCAGCCGCAGTTCATGCAGCAGCAGCGGCAGCCTGGCGGTGTCGACGGTGATCGTGCTCATGCCGAGAGCTCCACATCGGTGCTCAGCAGCGCGTCGTAGGTGGCGGCCAAGGGCAAGGTGACGGTGACCTGCGGCGAACTCGTCGCGGATGGGGCGAAGCGTGCCTCCAAAGCTTCGAGCTCTGGCAGCTTTCCGATGTCGAGGACTGCTGCCAACTCGGCCGCCAGTTCCGCCTCGCAGCCGCGTTCATGTGCCAGCGCCAGCAGACGCACCATGATCCGGCAAGCGATGCGTGGCGGCTTGGCGGCGATCAGCGCATCCCAGGTGTTGCGGAATGCCGCGCGGGGAAAAAGCTGATCGCGATAGACCAGGTTGAGCAGTGCGTGTGGCTTGCGGCGCAGTGCGTGAATGACATGGCGATAGTCGACGACATGAACGGTGCGGCTGCGCATGGCGCGGCCCTGCGGTGGCCGACCGCGCGGCAAGGTCAGCACCGCTTCGGTGCCAAGGAAGCACTCGATCCGGTCATCATAGAGACGGACTTGCAGACGATGGCCGATCAGCCGCGACGGCACGGTGTAGAACACGCGACGTAGCAGGAAGCCGCCGCTGCGGGTGACGGTGATCAGGTCTTCCTCGAAGTCTGTGGTGCGGCGCGGGGGCAGCGACTTGAGCAATGGACGCTCGATCTCAAACGCGCGGCGCCGGTCAGCATTGGCGCGGCCCACTGTCTCGGCAATAAAGCGGCGGTAGAGTGCCAGGTCGACGAAGTCATTGCTGCCACGCAGCAGCAGCGCCTGTGCGAGCGCCCGCTTGAGATGCCCATGACTGGCCTCGATGACACCATTCTCGTGTGCAACACCTGGATTGTTACGCGTGGCTGTCATGCCGTAATGCGTGCACAGCGCCTGGTAACGCTTGGTCTGATCTTCTGCGGCGTCACGATCCAGATTGCGGAAGGCTGCCGAGAGGCTGTCGCTGCGGTGTTCCAGTGGCGCACCGCCGAGCGCCCACAGTGCGTTCTGTAACCCCTCGGCCAGGGCGACGAAGCTCTCGCCGCCGAGTACCACCTCGGCATGCTGCCAGCCGGAGAATGCCAGTCGGAAGTGATAGAGCCGATGCGCGAGTTGAACGCCCGCGACGGTGACACCGAGCGCGTTGGCATCAGTGAAGTCCGACAAGCCCTGCTGCCCCGGCGGATGCTCCTGGCGGAAGATCACGTCGCGCTCCGGGCCGTGCAGCGCCTGCCATGTCCGAACACGCCGCTCCAGCGTGCGTCGTGTTGCAGCAGGGAAGTCACGATGGCGGCGCAGCATCTCGGTCATGATGCTGACCGGGCGAAGTCCGGGCGCCGTCTCCAGCATAGGGACGATCTCGCTGTCCCAGATCGCTGCCAGCGGGTCCGGCCTGCGCCGCTCGCGCGGTACTTGCACTTGAGAAGGTAACCGGGGATCGGCATCAATCCGAGCGCCGGTCGTAGGACCGAGGCCCGCCTTGGCGGCGGAGGCTTCACGCGTATGGCTTCGACGAAGGTCCATGTACAGTCTCACCTGCTGATCCGTTATGTGATTGCCGGGCACCGGGGTTCTCTTCTGGGGAGTTGAGAAGCCCGACATTCGGCACGCGTCACGGAGTTGCAGGCTGGTCCCCACAAGGGAGGCCACGATGACGTCGGGTTAAGCCTACGGTTGGGCTACACCCAACCACCGGCCCAACCTGGCGTCATCCATCCTGATTGTCGCTGCCAACCATCCTGATTGTCGCTGAACAGGCGCCCGGCAGGCGGCCGCAGTCCAGCGCGGCATCCAGTTCCAACCGGTGGTAGTGGATCACGGCCTGATTGTGCAGACACAGCGGATCAGCCGGTGCCAGCGCAGTGGCACGCCGCGCGGTATCGAGCGCCTCGTCGAGCCGGCCCATCGCGCGATACACCTCGCAGATGTTGCGCAAATAGAGTGGTGTATCGATGCCGTGCCGAAGCGAACGCTCCATCAGATCGAGGGACCTTGCGATATCGCCCTGACGGAATTCGACGATGCCGGCGAGATGCAATGCATCGCCCTGTTCCGGCGCAGTATTGAGTATGCGGTCCAGCAGCCGCTTCGCATCTTCCAGCCGGCCGTCGCGTTCGTATTCGTTGGCGATGCGGAGGACGTCGCCGATCGGCAACGTGACGGTGCCCGGTGCTGGCGCCCGTGGCGCGGGCGCGGGTGTCTCCATCAGTCCACCGCGTAGCCGAGACGCTCGATCATCGGCTGCAAGATCGGCAGGACCGGTTCCAGGTGCTTGCGGTAATGGCGATAGCGATACACCGAGCGTTCGTACAACGGCTCGGTCACCTGCGCGTAGCTGGCGGTGCGGGCGTAGCGGCGGTCTGGTGGAAGGTCAGGCAGGCCTTGTCGAAGTCCTCGCCGACAAACGCCAGCATCGCGCGCACGCTCGCTTCCTGATCGGCGACGATGTCCTCGTAGCGGATCGGCAGATAGCGCAGCGTCATCTCGGACCGGTAGTGCTGCACGAGATCCATCACCCGCACATAGTGCCGTGCGGCCGTCGTCAGATTCTACGAACAGAAGAAGCCGTGGGTGAACTGATTGGAGAAGGCTGAGACCATGATGTCGAGCGGATGGCGCAGCACGTGGATCAGCGGCGCCTCGGGGAAGAGCAGAGCGATCAGACCGAGATGCGTTTCGTTCAGCGGCATCTTGTCGGTGAAACGCGCGGCACCTTCGCGCAGCACGCCCATCTGGCGGACCTTCTGCAGGTAGTAGTCCCGCAGGTTGTCGAGCCCCTCACGCTGATCGCCCATCCACAGCTCGGCCAGCGCCTCTGGATAACCGAGAGGGCTCGCCAGCATGCGCGGCATGATCGCGGTGATCTCGTGGATCAGCGGCAACTCGTCGCCAGCGGCGATCTTCGGATGCGCCGAAAGCGTCTGCTCCACCAGAGTTGTTCCCGAGCGCGGAAAGCCCAGGATGAAGATCGGCTGCGGCACGTCCGAGCGCACCCTGGCGCGTGGCATCAGGCGCAGCCGCCCTGCCGAAAAGAAGTTCTGTAGCCGATCCGTCTGCTGCCGTGCCTCGTCGTTCAGATACACCTGCCCCGACAGTTCGCGCGCCAGCTTCTTGCCTGCCGCATAGGCCGACCAGGCATCGTCATAGCGGCCGAGCTGGTCGAGCAGACGACCCTTCTCCAGCAGTTCGTTGGGGCCTAGCCGACCTTGGTCATCGGCCGACGCGTCGATCAGCGCCAGTGCCTCGTCGTAATTCCGCATGCGGCCGAGCAGCACCGCACGCGTCAGATGAACACCCTGATCGTTGGGGAATTGCGCATCGGCCGTGTCGAGGATCTTCGCCGCGGCATCGAAGTCGCGGTCGGCTTCTTCGAGGCGGGCGAACCCGAGCAACGTCTGGCGGATATCCGGCGCGGCCGCCACGGATTCCTCGTACAGCGCGCGGGCCTCTGTCATGCGTCCCTGGTTCTTCAAATTCCATGCGAGGTTGGCCAGCAGAACCGGATCGCGCTGTCCGGTCAGCTCCAGCACGCGGCGATAGTGGTATTCGCCGACCTGCGGCCGGTTGGCCTCGGTCAGGATCATGCCCATCAGGTTGTGCGCTTGTGCGTTCTCCGGCGCGATGCGCACGGCATTGCGCGCGTGGTGTTCCGCCTCGGCCAGATTGCCCCTGCCCAGCAGGATCAGAGCAAGCTCGTTGGTGGCGACGACATTGTTGGGGTCCAGCGCGACGATCCGGCGGATCAGCGTCTCGGCGGCCTGCGTCTTGCCTTGCGCCTTGCGGATCTCGTAGAGGATCGACAGCGCGCCCGGCCGGTCGGGCGCAAGTTCCAGCACATCGAGGCAGAGCCGTTCCGCGGTCTCCGTCGCACCCTGCCGGTGCGCCCGAGTCGCACGCTCCACCAACGGAACGAGATGTCGGATGGCCTCGGGCGGCGGCAGGGCATGGTGCTGCATGCCGCAGCAACGTAGGGCGCGGAGGCCGCTGCCGCAGGAGCACAGGGCGGAGGTGGGGGCGCTCATCGATGCGCTGCGGTTCTTGCACAACCATTAGTGGTGGAGCAAGTCGCGCCGCTCGCGAGAGGCGTTTGAGATTACACCGAAAGAAGTCGGAGAGGGGCGTCAGGGTGGGTCGGCGCCGGCGCGGGACAGGCTTGGCAGAGGCGGTGCGGGCAGTACGGATGGCATGCCGGCGCCCCACCGCTGGGAAATAGTGCGGGTCGCCTGCGTGATGATGTCCTTCACCAGACGGGCCAGGTTTCCACCATGGCAGATGATGACCTCGCTCAGTTCCCGCCACAGCGGATGGTTCGGCATGATGCCGAGATCGCGGCAGATGTCGGCGATGACGGCGCCGATCGGGCGACGACGGACCTGCGCGGCGATCTGCTCGGGCGTGGGCAAGCAGATCCCCGGTTCAAGCCCGGGGACTAGGGCATCTGGGGCGGCGGCGGTGTCTGTGGGCTGGGTGGTGCGTAACCTGAGAGGGGCCGGCGCGGGCTGAGGCCTGTGCAGTACGTCCAGACGGGTGGCGTTGCGGACGAGGCGTTCTTCGAGTGCGCGAGCGCGGTGCAGCCCCTGAGTGATGCGGGCGAGGATGAGCGCGATGTCGCTGGTGCCGAAGTGACGCGCGTGCGTGGCGGGGTCGCGCCCGTGGAGCGTGGTGGCGAGTTCGCGGCCGTAGTCGATGAGTTTGCGGACGAGGGCGAGTAGGCGGCCGACGCGGCTTTCCTTGGCCGCGCCGGGCGGGTTGGGATCGGGTTGCGCGTCTGGAGTGGTGGCGGTCGGCGCGTCTGTCATGAACGAAACAAGAACACAATCGGCTAAGTGGTGTAAAGGAAAATTTTCCGCGCGGCGATGGGACCGGGGAGAGCCGCAATGCCAACGGCACCTGTCGCAAGACCGCTCTCGACCCATGTCCGCCATTGGACGGCCAATCTGCCGATCTTTGAAGCGGACGACACCGGCCCTGCCAAAATCAGGCCCAAACTGTATCTGGCAGCGCCCACAGAGACGCGAGATAGTGGAAACTGTTGGAACTGAAGCGGCACGTCGGCGCCGAACTGTGCGATGACGATAACCGCGTCGCCCCGACCCACCTCAACGCGTCAGACCTTGCCGATGAAGTCGCAGCGTCCCTCAGAAAGCGATCGGTAGGCTTGCTCGCCCGGTGTCGTAGCGATCAGCTTGAAGTAGTCCCAAGCCCCCTTGCTTTCAGACGGCTTCTTCACCTCGAACAGATAGGCAGTGGTAAGGTTGCGGCCATCCTCGCGGATTATGGTCCTGCCGAAACAGTCATCCTCGACTGGCATCTTCTTCATGCGCGCGACGGTCGCTGCTCCATTCTTCTTTGCCTCCACTGCACCCATGTCCATGATTGTCTTCAGATAGTGCAGCGTCGCGGAGTAGCACCCTGCGTGGATCATGTTCGGCCAATTGTTCGGCACCTTCGCCCTCACTCGCCTGGTGAACGCTCGTGTCCTGTCATTGAGGTCCCAGTAGAAGCTTTCGGTCAGATTCAACCCTTGTGCGACGTCCAGGCCTAACGCATGGACATCGGTGACGAACATCAGCAGCGCGGCCAGCTTCATCGACTGGTTCACGCCGAACTCCCTCGCCTGCTTGATCGAGTTCACCGTGTCGGCGCCGGCATTGCACAGTCCAAGCACCTTGGCGCGGCTGGCCCGCGCCTGGACCAGCAGCGAGGAGAAGTCAGTGGTGCCAGGGAATGGATAGGCCGACGAGCCGATAACCTTGCCACCCGACGCCTCTACCAATGCTGTTGTGTCGGATTGCAACTGCTTGCCGAACGCATAGTCCGCGGTCAGGAAATACCAAGTTTCACCGCCCGCCTTCACCATGGCACCGCCAGTAGACTTTGCCAGCATATTGGTGTCGTAGGTCCAGTGCACGAAATTCGGCGAGCATTGCTCGGCGGTCAGCGCAGCCGTGGCGGGAGCGGAGGCGAGAAAGACCTTGTTCTTCTCTCTTACCACGCCCTGTACGGCTAGTGCGACCGAGGATGTCGGCACGTCCAGTATCATGTCCACACCATCGCGATCGAACCACTGCCGCGCAATCGACACCGCGAGGTCAGGTTTGTTCTGGTGGTCGGCGCTGATCACCTCCACGTTCAGGCCTTTGCCCGACGCGCCGAAATCCTCCAGCGCCTGCTTGCAGCACACGATAGATGTCATGCCACTGATGCTCATGTACGGCCCAGACATGTCGCTCAGCACACCGATCTTGATGACTGGCGCGCCTTGCGCTCGGCGCCAAACGAGCGGTGTTGCGACTGCGGCAGTCGCTGTGCTGACGAGCACACGGCGAGAGATGCTCATGGTGCAAACTCCTTTCCTTGTTCAGACACTATGCAAGATGGAACACGCCAGATGGATCGGTGCGTCAGCCAGAACGGCACCCCTTGCCAACGAGTATTCGTGACCACACCAGAGACCAGCATCGGCGTGTCACATCTGCCTCACATTTTCATGGACCAGCTTTTCAGTTTCCCGCTGCTCGTGTGGGGGAAGTGCCGCCTTATTGAAGTTGCAGGACTGGAAAACTCTGTCGGTGCTGGAATCCCGACAGTAGTTCGTTGAACTCCCTCATGATGCGCTGCACGATCTCAGCCGCTGTGGGTATATCGCGCACAAGGCTGACGACCTCTCCAGCGATCACGGCGGCGACATTGAAGTCTCCCCGGTCTCGAGCGACCTGATACCGATCGGCCTCTTCATGAATGTGGCGCATGAGTTCCATCTCTCGACCTGCCCATTTGCGCGAGTGGTCGTTGGCCAGGCATCGGCCGCCGTAGGGCGCAGGCCAGACGTTGTGTCGCGAAATGTCGAATATGATGCTTCGTAGCGTGTCATCGCCTGACGCAGCCACGATGCGGGCTTTGGCTTCTTCGTGCCCAGCCAACTCTTGGCAAGCGTAGAACCGTGTACCCAACGCTACGCCTTGCGCGCCAAGCATGAGGGCTGCTGCCAAACCTCGCCCATCCGCTACTCCACCCGCCAACACGACTGGAACCTTGTGCCCGACCGCGTCGACCACGGCAGGAACCAGAGAAAAAGCGCCGCGTGAAACGCCATGTCCACCGGCCTCAGCGCCTTGGGCGACGATTATGTCAGCGCCTTTCATCACCGCATCCTTTGCCATTGCTTCGGTTTGCACTTGGCAAATGAGGAGAGCGCCGGCCGCCTTGATCCTTTCAACGAAGGGTGCCGGATCACCGAAAGACAACCACACAGCATCAGGTCTTATCGCCAGGGCCTGCTCCAGAAGCTGCGGTTGGCTGGCGAGGCGCCATGTAATGAAACCAATGCCGAATGGCACGCTCCGCGAGCCTTGTGCCTTTTGCAGAAACGCCAGTTCCCGCCTGAGCCAATTCGCGTCGCCATAGCCGGCGCCCAGTATCCCGAAACCGCCCGCTTTCGAAACGGCATGCGTCAGCTTAGCGTCGGCAACCAGGTCCATTGCTGCGAGCAATATCGGAAACTGGACGCGCAACAACTCATTCAGGGGGGTCTTGATCGACATCTGGGTGAACTCTCGACAAGGCTGACCTGGACAGACACCGTAGGTGCCAATAATGTTCCTGAGAAATGATTTGTTGAGAACGCTGCGTTCTCAATTTCGGAACGGGTGCCGTAATGGAGTTTTCCGATCTTTCGACATTCTCGGCGGTTGTCCGTTGCGGCGGCATAACTCGCGCGGCGAGCGAACTTTGCACGGTGCCGTCGAATGTGACGAACCGGATCAAAGCACTTGAGGCCGAACTTGGTGTTTCGCTGTTTGAACGCCATAGCCGGGGCATGACGCTGACGGGGGCGGGCCGACGGCTGTTACCTTACGCCGAGCGTTTGACAGTTCTGTCGCGCGAGGCTGTCGCTGCAACGCGTGACAACGGAGTGCCGAAGGGTCCGCTGGCGATCGGCTCAATGGAAACGACAGCGGCCGTTCGCCTGCCGTTGCTTCTCGCTCACTTCCACCGAACTTGTCCGGCGGTACAGCTGACACTGCGCACAGGACCAACGGCGGCACTTGTCGATGGGGTACTTGACGGCTCGTTTGACGGCGCCTTTGTCTGCGGCCCCATTGATCACCCCGAGCTCGCTGTCATCTCAGCCTTTCGGGAGGAGCTTGTGCTTGTTACCGCGCAGCGCTGGACGAGTCTGGCTGTCCTGCGCAAGGGGACACCTGCGGCAGGTCCGACGGCTCTCGTATTCCGGTACTGGCTGCTCCTACAGGCAAAGGCTGGAACAGGTTTTGGCGGAGTTCGGTTGGCCCTCCGCTACCCGGCTTGAATTCGGCACCCTCGATGGCATCATTGGCTGTGTGGCTGCCGACATGGGAGTTACACTTCTGCCACGGGCCGTAATCGAGCGAGCCGGTGTGAACGCGAGTATTCGTGCGCACGGACTGAAAGGCTCTCAGGGACAGGTCGAGACGCTCTTCATTCGACGCCACGTGATGCACGAGGATAGCGCTTTGAAGGGTTTTGTCGCGTGTATGGAGGCGAGTGCGGCGGCACTCGCTGCGTGAATTCTGATGATTATAACCTATCGTCAGGCATAGACGCTTCGGGGTGGAAGTCCGACCAGATGTCGCGCCTGGCCACTCAAGTTGACGGAACGGCATGTTTCCGAACGAGGGCACGGAAAGCTGCCGTCTGTTCAACCCTCCGGGCTTACCGTCAGCTGTTGACGCACCTGCGCTCTCGCGGGGAAGCCTGCAACGAGGAACGCGCTTCAGCAAAATGCAACGCGACGAATTAGGTTTGGCCTGACACCAGCAACTGTTGGTAGGCGGTCAGGTCCTCGACATGATTGCGGTCGGATCGGAGGCCGATGTGCCCGTCGGGCCGGATGACGAGAAGCGTAATCTCGCCGATCCCCAATTGTTCGGCTGCTGTCGGCGTGACCCGTGCGTATGGGCTCTGATCGTCGGTGCCGGCCGCAATCACAACGATTGCTTCAATGATAACGGATGCAAGGCTTTGAGAACGGATGAAGTTGTCAACTCGCGCAAGTGCTTCCGTCTGAATTGATGGGCCACCGATGAGCAGTGCAGTGTGGCCGGCTCGGTTGGCCAGCTCATGCAGCTTGCAGGGCGGCCCGTCGGGGAGACAGACGTCGATTGTATCGGGAAGGCGCTGGCCCGGCGCAAGCGCATCGTGCCTGTCCCCCATGACGATGGGTGAGCCGCCGTAGTCAATGTCGAGCTCCGCCTCTGCGACTGCCTCGTGGTGTCGCGAGTCCGGGTCAGCGAATACCACCCGAAGCGCTTCGTCGCGGGCTCGCCGTTCGGCTGGATCGATCACCATTTGGGCAAGTTCGACCGCGTCCCCCGACGCAGTGACCATCTCGGCCACCGGGCGCCGTTCTGCTTCATAGCTGTCCAACAGCACGGGGTCGCAGAAGCCATGACAGACAAGTGCCAGCTTCCAGGCCAAATTCACTGCGTCCTGTAGGCCGGTGTTCATCCCGTGACCTTGGGCAGGGGAACACACGTGTGCAGCGTCCCCCGCCAGAAGACACGGCCCGACCGGAACCGCCTCGCCACCTTCGTGTGACAGTGGAAACGTGCCGGGTTTTCGACACCATCAAAGCCGAACGTGGGCAGGTAGCGGCTGATAGTGGACGAAGCGTCGACCACCAAGTCGGAGGAGGGGGAAGATGGCCTTAGGTACACGCGCCATCTCTGGTCGGGAAGTGCGGTCAGAATCACCGGGATCTCGTCCAGATAGGCGTAGTTCGCCTCGTAGGAATCCTGCCAGCCCACCAAGGTCGCGTCGAACACTGCCCAGGGTTGGATGATGTCGTGCCCGATCATATCGATCCCAGTCAGGGTCCGGCACGTGCTGTGGAGCCCATCGCATCCTACCACCCACTGGACCAAGACTTGCTCCGTTGTGCCTTCCCGCTGGACGGTCGCGAGAAGGCCGCCTTCGTGGTCCGCCAGTCCGATCAGACTGGATGAGCGAACCACCTTGCCATCCTGCCGATGGAGGTAATTGGTCAGGATCGACTCGGTAACCTCCTCCGAAATACCGATGTTGAACCCGTAGCGACTGCCGCAAATCGAAAGATCGATTTCGCCAAGCACGACGCCCTGCGAGTGAAGACGAGCAATACGTTGCTTAACACCCGCGGTCAGTAGGGGATCGAGGAGACCCAGGCCCTCAAAGAGTTCGAGTGAGCGCGGATGCACGACCGTTGCCCGATCCCAGTGCAGCGGCGCTTGATGTGCGTCGATCACACGGCACTCGACATTCCGGCGAAGGAGCTCCGACGCGAGCAATAAGCCGGTTGGCCCTGCACCGACCACGAGAACAGTCGCACTATCGAACATCTTGAACCTGTCGCGTATAGATCGGTGAACTTATACTATAAACGGTGGCGCGCCCGGCGCCACAGGCCCGGTATCCACGTCTTTGCGCAAGACCAGGACTGCAAGACGTGGATACCGGGCCTGCGCCCGGCATGACGGCTTGCACTTCCCGCATCCCACCGGTATCCGGCCGAGTAGATCGCTGCGAATCAGATCATCAGTTCGATCAGGAATGGCCCCTTCCGCGCATTCGCCTGAGCGAACAGGTCAGCGAAGCGTTCGCAGGTCTCCGCGCGCGCTGCCTCGACGCCCATGCCTGCCGCGAGTTTGGTCCAGTCGAGGTCGGGATTGCCCAGGTCGAGCATGTCGAGCGCCGTGCGGCCGGGGTTGGCGCCGACATTCGCAAGCTCGCCAAGCAGGATCTGGTACTTGCGATTGGACAGCAGGACCGTCGTGACATCCAGCTTCTCACGCGCCTGGGTCCATAGCGCCTGGAAGTGTGTACATCGCCGAGCCGTCGGCCTGTAGCGCGATTACGCGTCGGCCGGGGGCGCCGACTGCCGCGCCCGTGGCGAGCGGCGGCCCGCAGCCGATCGCGCCGCCCGTGGAGTTCAGCCAGTCATGCGGTTCGGCGGCATAGGTGAAGGGAAAGAAGCCGCGCCCGAAGGTGACCGCCTCGTCGGTGATCACCGCCTGCTCGGGCAACAGTGCGGAGAGTGTGGCTGCGACTGACTCTGGTGTCAGCTTGCCACGTTGTGGCTCCGGGCGAGGCCCGGGATCGGGGACCGCAACGCGGGGGGCGGAAAGTTCGTCCGCCAGACGGGCGAGCGCCTCACTCGCATCCTGGTCCGTGCGCGCCAGCACGTGGATGTCGGCGTCCGCCGGAATTGGCGTGGTGGGTTTGTTCGGATAGGCGAAGAACGTCACCGGCTTGCGCAGCCCGCACAGGATGACGTGGCGTGTGCCAGCGAGCGCCTTCACCGCGGTCTCCACCACATACGGGATGCGATCGACCGGCACCCGTCCGCGGCCGCGCGAGATGCGGGCGTTGGCACCCTGGGCGATCAGCCGCGCGCCGGTGGCAGCGGCGATGCGTTGCGCATTCTCCAGCGCCTCCGCGCGCACCGCTTCGCCGCCGAGTACCATCAGCGTGGGCAATCCACGGCGGAGGATCTCGGCGGCCTTGATGACCTGAGCGGGGTCGGAGCGCGGCTTCGGCGGCACCGGGAGCGCTTCGGCGATCGCGCCACCCTCATCCCACGAGGTGTCGGACGGCAGGATCAGCGTGGCGATCTGGCCTGGATGCGTGCGCGCGGCCTGCACCGCCACGGCGGCATCAGCGCCGACGGTGGCAGACGAGGTGGCGGTGCGCACCCAGGCGGAGGCGCCACGCGCCCAGCCTTCGGTATCGGCGGTCAGCGGCGCGTCGTTCGGGCGGTGATAGGTCGCCTGATCGCCCACGATGTTGACGATCGGTGTCTGCGCGCGGCGGGCGTTGTGCAGATTTGCCAGACCGTTCGCCAAGCCCGGTCCACAGTGCAGCAATGTCGCCGCGGGCTTGCCTGACATGCGCGCGTAACCATCGGCGGCGCCGGTCACCACGCCCTCAAACAGGCCCAGCACACAGTGCATGCCGGGCACGCGATCGAGCGCCGCGACGAAATGCATCTCGGACGTGCCGGGGTTGGAGAAGCAGGTATCGACGCCGCTCTTCAGCAGTGTGTGGACGAGACTTTCGGCGCCGTTCATGCGCGGGTCCTTTCGGGAAGGGCGTGTTCGGAGGAAATTGCGCGAGGGTGGGGGCGTCTGGCAACCGCCGGTCAGGACCGACCGGCGAATGCGTTGACAATCCTGTCGGGTGTCGAGCTGGCTGCCGAGCTTCCGGCGTTGTCTTCGATGTACAGCGTCCGCGTTGGGAAGGCGAACTCCACGCCGGCTTCCTTCACGAGGTCCATGATCTGCAAGAGTATCGCCTCTCGTTCGCGCAACTCGCTGGTGTAGTCCTGCACAACAAGATTGAAGATCACCAGGATGTCGAGACTGCTCTCGGCGAAGTTGTTGAAACGTACCTGGCAGGTAGCTTCTTCCACGAGCGGATTATCGACGATGAGCTGCTTGATGCCGGTGACGATCTCTTCCACCTTTTCACGCGGCGTATCGTACATGACCTGAACAAAGAAGCGCTGGCGACGCTTGGGCCGTATGCTGAGGTTCTCGACCGTCGTGTTCACCACCGCGCTGCTCGGAATCGTTACCAGAGAATTGTCCGGCGTTCTGATGCGGGTGCTGCGGAAACCGACATCCTCCACGGTGCCTTCGGTCCCACCGATCCGGACAACGTGGCCGACGCGAAACGGCTTCTCCATGGCAATGAGCAACGAACCGATGAGATTTGCGATTGTGCTTTGAGCCGCCAGGGCGACCGCGAGGCCGCCAACACCCAGTCCCGCGAGAATTGAATAAGCCGGAAAGCCCAATTCGTCGCCGCCCTGGATCAGGATGGCGAGAGCAGCGACAAGGCCGATCAGTCGCGTGCCCAGCCTGATGAGCTGACTGTCGAGGCTTCGGCTTGTCAGGCGATCCGACGCGACGATTGCCTCGCCGATGACGACCGAGATCACTATCGCCAGCCACGCGGCGCCGAGATACACGGCACCGGTCTGGGCATAATCAATGGCGATGCGCGGCGTTCCGCCAACGCGCAACAGCGCCGTGAGCAACGGCACGAACAGACCAGCCACGAACATGATCGCCAGCGGCACCAGCAGCGCGTGCCAGCGGGAGCCCGTCGCGCTCTGGGTGTCGCTCGCGCGGCGGCGTGTCGCGCGATGGCAGCTGAAAATGACCAAACCGCCAATCAGCAGCACGATGCTCAAGCCGAGCCATTGCCAGACGGCGACATCGACGATGCGGGTCTTCGCCCAAATCGGCAGGCCAAGCATCCAGCGGGGTGGGATGATGTAGCTCAACCCAATGGGAGAGCTAAGGAAGGCGTCGTGTATCGTGGCGGACCCACCGAGACTAATCGTGCGATAAACTTCGTACAACTGCGCTGCGGGGCCGGATCGATACGGCAGATCCTTTACCCGCTGGTAGAACTCGGGAAGGCGACCGACCGTTTCAGCAGACACCAGAAATTCGCCCGCGTGCGGCCCGCTTTCGACCAGAACAAAGTCGATCTCCGTGTTCGGCAGTCGCCACCGCTTCGCCGACCGAGCCGCCATCGCCTCGCGATCCGGTATGTCCGCGAATGCCGGAATCTCAATTCGATCGAGAACCTCCCTCAGCTGCAAAATACGCTCGCCGGTGACCGTGTCCCGCAGCACCGGCGCGATACGCGAGACGTCGAAATATTGCGCGAGCTTCAGCGCGTCATTGAGAGCCTCTGACTGTTTGCGGCGCTCTTCAGCGCTGGGGTACAGCCTGTCAGACTTGCCGTACGAATTCGAGCACCTCGGTCATGCGGCGATAGACATCGTCGGTTGTATCGATGAAGCCTTGCAGGGTCGCTCGCGGGCTGGAGGTGTCAGGCGGACGCAGCGGATGACTGTCGGTCGCGTCGGCGGCATGCGCCACGCCCAGGGGTAGTGCGACCAAGCCGGCAAGGCAGAGCCACCTCATATGGCGGCGGACAGATTTTGTGCCGGAAGTCACGAACGCTCCCCCGAAAATGCTTGCTCGACATCGCTGATGGGATGCCTGGTGGATTGGTTGGTCCTCCGGAACTTGCGCGACAGGAAGGCTGCTGGCAACTGTGCCCGGTGGCTGCCCAGTCAGGTCGTGACCGCTTGGGCCTGTCGGCCCTAGGTCAGCTCCCGTCGCACCAATGCCCGAGGCACCACGCGCTCCTTGGGAAACCGGACGCGCACTGTCGTCCCCTGCCCTTGCCGGCTCTCGATCTCCAGGCTCCCACCATGCAGCTTGACCAGCTTGCTGCAGATCGCCAGGCCTAGGCCCGTGCCGCCGTACGTCCGGCTGCTCGAGGCATCGGCCTGATAGAATGGAGCGCATACGTGCGGCAGCGCCGTCTCGGCGATGCCGATCCCGGTATCGGCGATGGTCAGCACGAAGCACCCATCCGTCGCGGACGAGCCACTGATGCGCACCTGGCCCCCCGGCAGCGTGAACTTCACCGCATTGGTCAGCAGATTGAGCACTATCTGTTTCACCGCGAGCCGGTCCACGTGCAGGTGGATGCCGGCGAACTCGCCGCAGCTCACGCTGACCTGCCCCTTGATCGCTCGCACCGCGAGCATGCCGGTCGCCGCCCGCACCACTTCTGCGACATCGACGTTCTGCTCGTTCAGCGTGTAGTGCCCCATCTCGATCTTCGACATGTCGAGCACGTCGTTGATCAGGTCCAGCAGGTGCCGCCCGCTCGCATGAATGTCGCGCGCAAACTCGGCGCAGCGCACATCCTTGTCGGCAAATGGATGGTCGCGGATGAGTTCGGCAAATCCGATGATGGCGTGTAGCGGCGTGCGCAGTTCATGGCTCATGTTCGCCAGGAATTCGGACTTCGCGTTGTTGGCCGCCTCGGCTTCCTCCTTCGCCTGCCGCAGTGCGGCCGCCGCCTCGATGTCCTTCGTGATGTCGCGCCCCGTGCCGCGATATCCGACGAATCTGCCATCGTCATCGAACACCGGATTGCCGCTGACCGAGACATGATGCAGCCTTCCGTCGCTGCCGATGCGTTCGTAGCGAAAATCGTGGAAGGGCCGTCTGGCCTCCAGGTCGGCCTTATGGCCGCACCATCTCGCGTCTTCGGGATCCGACTGCACCATCTCCCAACGCCGCCGACCGACATATGGCCTGTCATTCGGACCGATCATCGCAGTTCCCGCGGTGATCGACACGAAACGCAGGTCGCTGTCCTGTTCCCAGAACCAGTCGGACGCCAGTTCCGCGTAGTCGCGCAGCCGCAGCTCGTTCGTCCGCGCCACCTCCGCGGTGCGCTGCAGCTCGGCATTCTGTTGCTGCTGCCTACGGAATTGCTGTCCAATGATGCCGAACAGCATGATGAGGGCGATGGCGGCGACGAACTCGCCCGCCACGACATAGATGGCCTGCTCTGCCCAGTTCGTCAGCGCCTCGCGCCGTGCCATGGCGACATTCACCACCAGCGGGTAATCCGGCAGCGAGTTGACCGAGACGATGGAGGGAACACCGCTCCCGAGACCAGGCGAAACGTACCCGCCGCGTGCCGCACTCTCCGCATACCAGGGCGATCCAGCCCGAACCGCTTTGCCGACATGGCGGTCCATATCGGGGTAGCGCGCCAATATGATGCCGTCACGACGCAGCAGCGTGACCCGGACGCCGCGATGCACACCGATCGCGCCGTAGAAGTCAGCGAGGTATTTGACATCCAGCGCGCACGCAACAATGCCAAGCAGCACTCCATCCGGGCCGCTGATGCGTCGCGCGAGATAGACCGTCCAATTGCCGGTGACACGGCTCCTGACCGGCAGGCTGATGAACAGTTCGCTGGCGGCGCTCGAGCGGAGGTGGGCGTAAGTATCGCTGTCCGAGATATCGACGCGCTGCACCGGCCACTCGCGTGACGTGTTCAGTACGCGGCCGTCGGCATCGACGATGACGAGCGCGTTGGCCTGAGGCAGGTTGATCATGCGCTCGCGCAGGAAGTTATGGGTATCCTCGCCGCCCAGGCTTCGATCGAATTCCTCTGGGGTCCGGATGTGCACCGCCTGGCTCTGGGCCTGCAGCTCCTGCAGCAACAGGTCCACGACCTGCACGTAGCGCGACGTCTGTTCGGCCAGGATCATGCCCAGATCGGCCAGGTTCTGGCGGGTCTCCAGCGAGGTCTTGCGATACAGGTCCCAGATGGTCAGCGTGGCACAGAGGAGCGTGACCAGCACCACGACAGCGCCGATTCCCCACACGCGCTGGGCGGGGCTGAGACGCCGGTGTGCGAACGCTTGGAGAGATGCGAGTATGCGCGGAGCCCCTTGATAGATGGACCGTCTTGCGGGACACCCCGTTTCAGGATCGTTGCAGTTGCGAGGCCCGGCCGGCACGACCTGACTGCAAGCGCCACGACTCCATCTCGCGGGATAGACGTGGGAAACCACGGCCGCTGGTGAGGCAAGGATGCGCGCGATGACGGTCTTCTTCGGCTGGAAGGTCACCGCCACGGCCGGCGTCATCGCAACCTGCGCCTTCGGTTTCGGCTATTTCGGGCCGGCAGTGTTCCTGGAGGTCCTGCATACGCAGGACGGCTGGCCGGTTTCCGTCATCTCGGCAGCGATCACCTTGCATTTTCTGGTCAGCGCGCTGCTCGTGCCATGCCTGCCTGATGCACATGACCGGTTCGGCATAGCGACTGTAACGCTGGCCGGCGTCGCCGCCCTGCTGGTCGGCGTCCTGGGCTGGTCGCTGGCGGTCGCGCCGTGGGAGCTGTTCGTCGCGGCGTTGCCGAGTGGTGCCGGCTGGGCGGCGACCAGCGGCGCGGCGATCGTCGCTATGGTGTCGCCGTGGTTCGACCGGCGCCGCGCGCTGGGCCTCGGCCTGGCCCTCAACGGTGCCAGCATCGGCGGGATCCTGTTCGCGCCGCTCTGGGTTCTGACCATTTCCTCGATCGGCTTCGTCAGGGCGGTCGGCGGTACTCGGCGTTGCGACATTCGTCATCCTCGGTCCATTGATCCGGCGATATCTGCGTCCGACACCGGAGAGCCTGGGACTGGCGCCGGATGGCGATGCGGTGCCATCGGGATCGCGACGCACAGCACCGCGCGAGCTTTCGTCTGCGCGCCTCGGCTCGCTCATGCGCGGCAGGTCATTTGCCACGCTGTCGATCGCCTTCGCTCTCGGCTTTTTCGCTCAGGTGGGCATAACCGCGCATATCGTGAGCCGCCTCGCGCCATTGGTCGGCGCGGACTACGCGGCCGGTGCGATCAGCCTTCAGACAGCAAGCGCCATGATCGGGCGCATAGTACTCGGCGCTCTGCTCGGACGTGCCGACAGGCGCTTCGTGGCGGCCGGCAATTTCGCAGTCCAGGCGTGCGGCGTGTCGCTGCTCGCGTTCGGTTCGACCGCGGTCGTGCTCGTGCCCGGCTGCATCCTGTTCGGTCTCGGCATCGGCAGCCTGCTGTTGCTGCCGCCGCTGATCGCGCAGCGTGATTTCGCACCCAACGATGTGCCACGCGTCGTGGCACTGGTCACCGCCACGAACCAGGCGGTGTTGGCGTTCGCACCCGCGGCCCTCGGTTTGCTGCGCGAACTCTCCGGCAGCTACGCCCTGCCCTTCCTGACCGCCGCCGGGATCCAGCTTCTGGCAGGCGTCATCGTTGTGCTTGGGCGCGGCCGTGCATGGCGTTGAGGCGCCGATCTCACGCGAGGCTTTGGTACATCACCATGCGATAGCCTGATTGGCTAAAGCTGTCGCACTCCGTCATGCCGATGCCGCCCAGCACCACCCGCGAGGCGAAATTGTTCTCTCGCGCCACGGCGACGATGCGCGGGAGGCGGGCCTGCTGGTGACCGAACCGCAGCGCAGCGCCGGCCGCCTGACGAGCGAGACCGCGACCCTGGGCTTCGGGCCATAGTGCGAAGCGCAACGCGATGCCGCGACCGTCCGGCCGACGCTCCAGGCCGGTGACGCCGAGGAACCGGCCGCACTCACGGATGGTCCACATGCCGTATCCGTTGGCGCCCCAGGCAACGACATCCTCGGCCAACTCTTCTGCCGCCTGCTGTGCCGAGCGCACGCCGCCCAGCATGATGGCGAACTGGCGCGGATCGGCCTTGAGGGCGCGCAGGTCGGCGAGGTCAGCGCCGCCCACCGGGGTCAGCACCAGCCGCCCGGCGCGCAACACCCATAGCGGGTTCACTGCGCACCCGCCGGCGACGTTCCGTCAGTCGCTGTAGCTGCGATCGATGCCGTCGAGCAGGCGAAGATACGCGGGCCACTCAGCCGATGCCCGCCCCCTGTCGTGCTGTTCATACTGAGCCGCGACGTGCTCGCAGATCTCCGGCGCGATCTCCATCACCGGCTCGCCGCTCGCTTCCATCATCAACTGGATGCGTGCGGCACGCACGAACTCCTTCATCAGGCTGAACGCCTCGCGCGCGGTGACGCCGACCGTGGTGACGCCATGATGGCGCATGACCAGCGCGCGGTTCCTGCCAAGCGCGGCAACGATGCGTTCGCGTTCGTCGAAGCTGTCGGTGAGCCCTTCGTAGTCGTGGTAGCCGACGCGCCGGTAGAAGCGCATGGCACTCTGCGACAGCGGGCGCAGGCCGCGCTTCAGGCCGGAGATCGCCACGCCTTCATCCGGATGGACGTGCACCGAGCAGTTCACGTCGGGCCTACCGCGCAGCACACCGCTGTGCAGCGTGAAGCCGGGACGGTTGACGCCCGAGCGTTCGTCCAGGTCGTCGTCCATGCTGACTTCGACCAGGTTCGAGGCGGTGACCTCGGTGTACAGCAGCTCGTGACGCTTGATCAGGAAGTGGCGCATGTTGGATGGGCAGCGCATCGCCGCATGGTTGAAGATCACGTCGCCCCAGCCGTGGTGGGCGAGCAGACGATAGACCGCGGCGAGGTCGACGCGCGCCTGCCAGTCGGCGTCAGCGGTCGTTCTTTCAGCGGCAGTTTCGATATCCATCTCTCGGCCCGTATGTTGCAAGCAGCCCTGAAAAGAATGTCATTGCGAGCGAAGCGAAGCAATCCCCATCAAAGTCCCTCCACGCATCACCATCGTCATGGCCGCTGTGCCGCGCGACGGGTCAGTGACGGCGGGAGAGCATCGGCCAGTACACCTGCAGCAGCATGCCATTGGCCGCGCGCCCCGTCATCCACCAGTGCGGTTCCAGGTTAAGGCGCGAAGTGCCTGCTATGGTCATCAAGCCTGCGGAATAGAGCGCCGCTCCTCCAGAATCCTCAGCATCAGGAGGGCCAGGAGTACGACCACCGTCGTGTCGCCCATCACCACCGCACACCCTGTATTCGGCACTCGATCGACTGCGCACGAACCATCCGCCGAACATTCAGAAGGTCAGCGTGACCTGCGTTATGATCCGACGGCGCCGATACAAGCGGGCGCCCCTTGCGAACCGCCCGCCGTGATGGTCATTCCGCCTAGTCGCTTGCGCCGTGGGCCGCCTGCTCAGCCTGGTGCATCCTTTGCTGCATCTCCGCCTTGACCGCGTCCAGGTTGAAGCTCGCGCCGCGTTGCATCGGCGGGAAATCGAGGAAGGTCTGGATTTCCTTGGCCATGAGCTGCTGCACGAACACGAAGCGCCAGAACTGGTATTTGAACCAGTCGAAGTACTGCTGCGCACCGTCTTTCGTCCCGTTGTTCGGCCAGCCGGTGCGCTCGAACGGATCGAGACGCAGATTGGTGATGTAAGGCACGTCGGGATGGGTCTTTTCGCCCAGCCAGCCCGCTGGTTGGTCGATGAAGCGGAATTTGTAATCGTCGATGCGCACCGCGCCGACCGTGCTTTCGCCGAGATAGAAGATTTCGTGACGCGCGGATGGGCCTTTGCCGGTGATAGCGGCCATCTGGTCGTAGCCATCCAGATGGTTCTTGTACGTCGCATCACCGAGTTTCACACCTTTCAGCAACTGTTCGGTGATGTTCGGGTTGCCAGCGACATCGAGGAAGGTGGGGTACCAGTCCAAGCCGGAGAAGATGCCGTTCTGTACCGAGTTCCGCCGGCACATGACCGGGCCAGCGAAGGATCGCGGGCACGCGGAAGCCGCCCTCGAGGACTGTTCCCTTTGACTGCGCGAATGGCGTCTGACCGCCATCTGGCCAGGTGAAGACTTCGGTGCCGTTGTCTGTGGTGAACAGGACGATGGTGTTGTCGTCCTCGCCCATGTCCTTGATCTTCTTCATGACCAGACCGACGTCATCATCGAGCTGGGCCATACCGGCTTCTTCTTCCGACCAGCCATTCTCCGCGTTGCGCATCGCCTCATATTTCGGCGAGAGATGCGTGACGATGTGCATCCGGGTCGGGTTCATCCAGACGAAGAACGGCTTGCCGTCCTTCTTGGACTTATCCATGAAGTTGATGGCGAGATCGCGTATCTCGTCGTCAACGGTCTCCATGCGCTTGGGATATAGCGGGCCGGCGTCCTCGATCTTCTGTTTGCCGATTTTGCCCCAGCGGGGCATTTCCGTCTGGTCATCCACGTCAGTCGCCCAACTATGAACCATGTTGCGCGGACCGACGACGTTCAAGAGATTCTGCGGATAGTTCGGATGCGCCGGGTCTTCCATTGCGTCCAGGTGATACAGATAGCCGAAAAACTCGTCGAACCCGTGCACCGTTGGCAGAAATTCATTCAGGTCGCCCAGATGGTTCTTGCCGAATTGGCCGGTCTCGTACCCTTGTACCTTAAGCGCGGTCGCGATGGTACTTGCTTCCGCAGGGATGCCGATTTTGGCACCTGCCTGGCCGACAGTGGTCATGCCAGTGCAAATCGGCAGCTCGCCGGTGATAAAATTCGCCCGACCCGCCGTGCAACTCGCCTCGGCGTAATAGTCGGTGAACAGCATCCCTTCCTTGGCGAGCCTGTCGAGGTTCGGCGTTTTGCCGGCCATCAAGCCACGGTGGTAGGCGCCGATATTCCACATGCCGATATCGTCGCCCATGATGACCACGATATTGGGTTTGCGTACAGGCGTCTGTGCATCCGCGGGCTTGGCGCCGATGCTCGTGGCGGTCAGCAGAACGCCAGCGGCAAGCGTGGCGCCCATCAGCGTTTGTCTTAAGCCCCCACTCATTCAGACCTCCCCGTTTCCGCACCCGCGCAATGTCGTGGGTGCCAGCCAATACCAACTGTTCAATGGCGAGAGACGCATCCGTCACCACTCCCCGCTCTTCATGGCTGGGCTTGGCCGGCTTGGTCGAGTCATTCACGTTTTTCTTTATGAGTGCGGATAAGACTGATGGCCAACAGCACGATTGAGGCCGTGATCCACTTTCAACTTTCAACGTCATTGCTATTGGTCAAAGGGACGCCAAGCTATGCAAAATCGGCAAAAGGATGCGCTTCCGCGAATTCGTTGAACCGGATCACCCCCTCGTGCACCCTCACCATCGCGCAAGCTGCTCGGCGCGTGGAAGCGGCTGCCGGCCAGCCGGGATGACCCCCGCCGGGGGACCGACGGGGATCGTCCACGATCAGTCCTTCTTGCGCTCGTCCTTGCGCTCTTCCGCCTGCTGGCGATTGATCACGCGAGCCTGCGCTCCTTCCTGGCCCTCGTGCTGGGCAATATCCGTATGCGCCTGTTTGTCAGCCTGAGGAATCATGTCCTCGGACTTGGTTTTTTCCTGCGCCATGAGTGCTCCCCTTCTTCAGCGTCACTGAAACGTTTGCCAGGGTGCCGGGTTCCAGTGCCGATTTGCCTCGGTCCGGCTCCCAATGAGGGCAGAGTGTCAATCGCCCAGTGCCCGGTCGACCTTCCGCCCCGCGTTCTGTGCTGGGCCCTGGGGTGGATCGAGGGTGTCGCCGATCCGCTGACCAGCATTGTCCAGGTTCTGGCCGGCACGTTCGGCTGGCCCTTCCTGATGGCATGCACCGAGGCAGAGGGTGATCACAGCCAACACCGGCAGCAGAATTCGCATTGTGTCTTGTCCTTTGTGCGCCCGAGACGCCCTAACCAATTGACCGGCACAGGTTCCCGAAGTGGCTCCGAGGGACGGAGACGGTGCGGGCATCAGACATGGGCGGGCGATCGGTCCCCTGAGCGGCCACCATGCGGACATTTCTGTCGGGCATCGGCTACGGCAGGCGGCGTAGCGGCACATCTCCGGCGCGGTGACGAGCCGTTTGGCCGCTCGGCGTGCGGTTCGCATATAGATCGCTGTAAGGCGCACGCAATTCCATTGGACCTGAGGGAAGTAACTGCGCCAAGCAGCGCACGATCCGCCCCCACAACGTCATGCCGACGCAGGTCGGCATCCACGTCTTTACTGCTTGCACCACGAGAAGACGTGGATGCCGACCTGCGTCGGCATAACAGAATAAACAACCGCGCGCCGAGAGATGGTTCGGTTATTTTCCCGTCAGGTCTTGAGACTGAGGAAATCCTGTGACGGACGCCCGCCTCACCGCGCCAGTGGGC
>CAVZNH010000030.1:0-80672 GCA_963776505.1 uncultured Alphaproteobacteria bacterium | reverse complement strand
ACCTCGGCCGTCACGTTGTCCCGACCAGATGCATTGTTTTGGAAAATGCCTGGCGTCGTCTCTCGATGGGCATTTGACGAATCGACGATCACCAGGTGTCGTCCGATAAAGACCGGGATCGAACAGTTGGAGAGTTACAAGTAGTCGCCACGTCTGCCTCCCATCGCTGGCTGATGGAGCGGGTCACCGTTGATGTGCTCGATTGTTGGCGTACGAGGCTTGCCATGCAGCCATCGATGCATCCTTTGCTTCGAGCGCGCGGCGCCACGCCGGCAATGCGTCGAGCGCAGCGTACCACCGTGCGATCTCAGAGTATTTCTTGACCGGAAGCTGCATGCGTTCTGCCGACGGCACCAGCCCCGCAATCGAAAAGTCAGCAATTGTGAGGTTGTCGCCTGTCAGCCAGGCGCGTCCCTTGAGCGACTTGTTGAGCACGGCGGCGAAGCGTGCGAAGTTCTGCTGGCCGCGCGCGACAAACGATAGGTCCGGCGGCCCGAGACCAGGTACGGTCTTGGAAGCCGTCTCATAAGCGACCATTCCCACAAACTCCGCATCCCAATGGGCGCTCTCCCAGGCAAGCCAGCGCAGGACGTCCGCTTGACCCTTCAAGTCGGAGGGCCACAGTCCGCTGTGCGGCTTGCGGTTCGCGAGATAGAACAGGATTGCGTTCAATTCCCAAAGAACGAAGTCGTCATCTTCCAGCATGGGCATCTTTTGATTCGGGTTCCTCGCGGCGTACTCTGGGGTGCATTGGTCGCCTTTACTCAGGTCGACGGGTACGATCTCGCATTCTATATTTAGGTAATCCTTGAGCGCGACTATGGCGAGCACGCGCGCGGACGGTGGAAAGATGAAAAGTCTCATCGGGTGTTCCTTTCCCACGATGTTCACCGGTTGCGGACCTCGTCGCATCTCTGGCGGGAGGTCGAGGAAAGTGGTAGACGCGGTTCAGCGCCCGCCGGTTCCCAGATCGTCGGAATACCCAGCCTTCAGGCGAGGCCACTGAACGATGGGGCGTCCATCGATACGGTAATTGTGCTTGCCTTTCGGCCGCTGTGGCCAGCCGGCTGGCGAGTCCTCCCACGTCTCCTGCCGCCCGTAGACGGTCAGGTCGAGCAACGCGTAGCTATTGCCCATCACCTCGACGCCGCGTCTCGTCGTCCAGTATGTCTCGAAGACATTGGATCCTTGCCGCAGGTAGCAGACGATGTGCATCATGCCCACTCGGCGTCCAATCAAGAGGGTGTCGAGCGAGTCCCGCGGCGCCGAGTACCACGGCATCTGAAAGCCCATGAAGTCGCGGTACCGGGCGCTCTCTTCATATGGGCCCTGGCAGAACGTGGCGTAGGTCACGTCACGGGAATGAATGAAGGACAGCTCGCGGATTTGGGATGTATACAAGGTGCATCCTTCGCACTGCTCCGGTGCAGGGTCGCCGGCATGCCACATGAAGTAATAGGCGATGAGCATCCGACGCCCTTCAAATGCATCAAACAGTGTTATTTTCGCCATGTTCGCCTATGAGCGATGTTGTACCGTCCACCTTGACCATGGGGAGCCGTCGGCGCGCGGCTGCAAGGGCGTCACCTTCTCTTGTGTGAGCTTTCTCTCGATCCCGCAAAGCGTCCAGTTCGGCCTGGAAGGTGCTCCGATCGACTACCTTAGGGGCTCCTGGTTCATCTCTTATGAGAGTCTTGTCATCGTTCTCTCCGTTAGCCTCATTAGCTCATGTCCTTAAAGTAGTTGCCTTGTATCGAATGGTGGGAGTGACAAGTGTGGCGGGATTCCGATGGACTCGCTGATCACGGCCGCGGCGCGTGCGCTCGCCGCTGGCGATCTCCTCGGCGCACTGAATCGGGTCGCGTTGCGCGACGACCCGCCTGCGCTCGCGCTTCGCGGCATCGTGATGGCGCAGCTCGGCGATCTCGTTCGGGCGAAGGCTCTCCTGCGAAGTGCGGCGCGCGCGTTCGGTCCGAAAGAGGCCGTGGCCCGCGCGAGGTGTGTCGTCGCCGAGGCGGAGATTGCACTCGTTTCGCGTGACCTGGGTTTTCCCCCGAAGGCGCTCGACGCAGCGCGGGTGACGCTCGAAGCGCACGGCGACTGGGTCAATGCCGCGCATGCGCGGAATCTCGAGGTCCGGCGCCTCCTCCTTATCGGACGCCTCGACGAGGCTGAACGTACGCTCGCCGAGCTGGACCCCACTCCTTTCCCTCCTGCGTCGAGGGCCGCGCACGAACTGGCCGTTGCGGGGATCGCGATGCGACGCCTCCGGACACAGACGGCGCGCGCGGCAATCGCTTGCGCCGCGCGCGCCGCGCGCGACGCTGATATCCCTGCGCTGACGGCGGAGGTCGAAAGTGCATCCCGCGTCCTGAACACACAAGCGGCGCGCCTGATCACGCGTGGCGACGAGCGACTGCTGCTGCTCGAAGATGTTGAAGCGCTACTGGCGTCGGAGGCGCTCGTGGTCGACGCGTGCCGTTATGTCGTGCGTGACGCACGCACAGTGGTCTCGCTCGCAACACGGCCGGTATTGTTCGCGCTTGCACGCGCGCTTGGTGAAGCGTGGCCCGGAGACGTGCCGAGGAGCACGCTTGTCGCACGTGCATTCCGGGGGAAACACGCCGATGAATCGCATCGCGCACGGTTGCGGGTCGAAGTCGGGCGGCTTCGCGTGGAGCTTCGGATGCTGGCAGACGTGAACGCTACGAAGCGAGGCTTTGCGCTGGCGCCGCGCGGCGCGCGCGAGGTCGTCGTTCTGGCGCCGCCCGTCGAAGAACCGCATGCATCGCTGCTCGCCTTCCTCGCCGATGGCGAGTCGTGGTCGAGCTCGGCCCTGGCGATTGCGCTTGGAGCCAGTCCACGCACCGTGCAACGGGCGCTCGATTCGCTTGCGACCGCAGGCAAGGTGCAGTGGTTCGGTCGCGGGCGGGCGCGTCGTTGGATGACCCCGCCCGTGACTGGATTTCCGACAATCCTGCAACTTCCGGGTCCATTGCCGAGTGACTAGCCCTGCCTCAGCGTCGATAGCGCAGTGCATTGACCAGCAGCGCGAACGCTGGCGTGGGTTGGCGGCGGCTCGGGTAGTAGAGGTGATAGCCCGGGTAGGGCGGGCACCAATCGGCGATATCGGCGAGGTGCGTCTGCACCGTGTGTCGAGCAGCGTTGGCAGGCGCAGGTTGATGCAAGAGTGCGTTGTCCGTGTCTTCGGCCTTGTCCGTTTGACGAAGTAGGACGGCGCGCCGACGACCGTTGAGCGCATGTCCGGCCCGATCCGCACGGTAATCATGTCCCTCGGGACCGGCAGGCGCCGCTCGAGCGCCTCAAGATCGACGAGTGGGACAGGATGATCGACGTGAACCTCAAGGGTGTGCTGTACGGCATCGCCGCGGCGCTGCCGTATATGCAACGGCAGAAGTCCGGGCATTTCATCAACACCTCTTCGGTGGCCGGCCGGGCCGGGCTTCGCCGTCTACGCGGCTACCAAGCATGCCGTGCGAGCCCTCTCAGAAGGACTGCGCCGCGAAGTGAAGCCGTACAACATCCGCACGACAGTCATTTCGCCTGGCGCGGTTGCCACGGGGTTGCCTGCCAGCGTAACCAGCCGGAAGATGTGGACATCAACGAAATCGTGTTCCGGCGCGACGCGCCAGGAAATCTGAATAGAAGGATGAAGAAATGCCCCACGTTATCGTCAAGCTCTACGCAGGCAGGTCGGAGCAGCAGAAGGCCAAGCTCGCGGAGGAAATCACCAAGGCCATCATGACCGGTGCGAACTGCACCCAGGAGGCGGTCTCGGTGAGCATCGAAGATGTCGCGCCGGACGATTGGACCGAAAAGGTCTACAAGCCGGACATCGTCGGCAAGCCCGAGACCATCTACAAGAAGCCGGGATACAACCCTCTCTGATCAGCGGCGTGACATCAGCGCCATGGACGGCAATCTGAATTCGCTGAAGGCGGCAACAGCAGAGGCCTGGCTCCGCGATTTTCGGGGCAGCGCAGACACGGCGCAGCCTGGATGCCCGACAATCTTGTTACTCCCCGGTGCACTGCCGAGCGACTAAAATGGACGCATGAAACGATCTGCGGCCGAAATCCTCCGTGAATATGGACCCTTTCCCGGTGTCGACAGCGTGCACGGGGTTACATTTGACGGTCAGCACGTTTGGTTTGCGTCCGGCGACAAGCTGAACGCCTTCGATCCCGCGAGCGGGAAGGCGACGCGCTCGATCGATGTCGCCGCGCACGCTGGAACGGCATTCGACGGTCAGCACCTGTTTCAGATCGCCGAGGATCGAATCCAGAAAATTGATCCGAAGACCGGCCGTGTGCTCGCAACGATCCCGGCGCCTGGCGGCGGCGGCGATTCTGGGCTCGCTTGGGCCGAAGGGACACTCTGGGTTGGGCAGCATCGGGGCCGGAAGATCCATCAGGTCGATCCGCAAACAGGGGCGATCCTTCGCACCATCGAGTCCAACCGCGTCGTCACCGGGGTCACCTGGATTGACGGCGAGCTCTGGCACGGCACGTGGGAAGGGGACGAGAGCGATGTGAGGCAGGTCGACCCGCGAACGGGGGAGGTCGTGGAGAGGCTCGAAATGCCGCCTGGGATAGGCGTATCGGGGCTCGAGTCCGATGGCGGCGATCAGTTCTTCTGCGGAGGCGGGAGCAGCGGGAAGGTGCGAGCCGTCCGCCGGCCCCGGCGAGTCTCCGCGGCGGGCAGCGGCTCTGGGACCGCTGTTGATCCCACCAGCAGGTAGTCGACTTCGCGACGCTTCGCGGAACGTCACATCTCCTGCAGAACAGTCGAGTGGGAGCGACCGAACGCCTCCTCGTGGCGCCAGCGACGCCAATTCGCATCATCGGCGATAGATCGTATCATTTTCAACGCTACTGGCGCTCGGAAATGAAACAGCGAGGAGGATCGATGTCATGCCTACGATCACCACGAAGGACGGCATCGAGATTTTCTACAAGGATTGGGGCAGCGGGCAGCCCATTGTTTTCAGCCACGGCTGGCCGCTTTCGGCCGATGACTGGGATGCGCAGATGCTGTTCTTCATGAACCACGGCTATCGCGTCATCGCGCATGACCGGCGCGGCCACGGCCGCTCGAGCCAGGTCGGGGATGGCCACGACATGGACCACTACGCCGACGACCTCGCGGCGCTGACGGCGCATCTCGACCTCAAGAACGCCGTGCATGTCGGCCATTCCACCGGCGGCGGCGAAGTCGTGCATTACATCGCCCGTCACGGCGAAAGCCGCGTGGCGAAAGCGGCGATCATCAGCGCCGTGCCGCCGCTGATGGTGAAGACGGCGGCCAATCCGGGTGGGCTGCCCAAGGAGGTGTTCGACGGCCTCCAGGCGCAGCTCGCCGCCAACCGTGCGCAATTCTATTACGACGTGCCGGCCGGGCCGTTCTATGGCTACAACCGGCCCGGCGCGAAGCCGTCGCAGGCCATCATCTGGAACTGGTGGCGCCAGGGCATGATGGGCGGCGCGCAAGCGCACTACGACGGCATCGTCGCCTTCTCGCAGACCGACTTCACCGAGGACCTGAAGAAGATCACCGTGCCGGTCCTGGTGATGCACGGCGACGACGACCAGATCGTGCCCTATGCCGACTCAGCGCCGCTGTCGGCAAAGCTGCTGAAAAACGGCACCCTGAAAACCTACAAGGGCTTCCCGCACGGCATGCCGACGACCGAGGCCGCAACCATCAACGCCGACCTGCTGGCTTTCATCCGAGGGTAGAGAGGGTGGCAAACCATCGATCGGAACCAAAATGGGACTGATCTTCAAATACGACTTCCACGACGAGTTCGGATCTGGCCGCTCGCCTATATTCCTTACGGCGGCATGGACTTCGGCGAAATCCTGGCGGTCGCGCGGGCGATTGGTGAGGGCGACGACGATGCTTTCTACGCTGCCTGGGTAGCCGCCGGGGACCGTTTCGCGGCCGCGGCGAATGAGGCCCGGCGGCTCAGCGCGCGAGCGCTGTTTCTAAAGGCAAGCTGTGCCTACGCCGCAGCCTACCACCCGCTTTTTGGCGAGCCGGTCGATGCAGAGACTGCTGATGGCATTCCACAAGCAGATCGACGCTTTCAACCGGGCGCTCGCGCTGTCCGACCCACCGGTCGCGCCGCTGCGGATCCCGTTCGAGGAGGGATCGCTGCCGGCTTATCTCATTCCGGCCGAGGGCCAGGCCACCGAGGTCCGTCCCCTGCTTATCCTGAGCAACGGCTACGACGCGACCGTCACCGATATGTATTTCGCCTCGGCCGTGGCGGCGTCACGCCGAGGCTATCATTGTCTGTTGTTTGACGGTCCCGGTCAGGGGGCAATGCTGTATGAGTACGCCGTTCGCCTGCGGCCGGACTGGGAAACGGTCGTGCAGGCGGTGGTCGCTTTTGCGGTCGATCTGCCCAATGTCGATCCGACGCGCATTGCACTCAGCGGCTGGAGTCTCTGGCGGATACCTCGCGCCGCGCGCTGCCTCTGCCGAGCACCGACTTGCCGCCTGCATCGCCGATCCGGGGCAGTGGAGCATCGCCGGTGGTTTTCGCGGTGCCGCTATCAAACTTGGCGCGCCGCCCGAAAGCAGTCGCCGATCTTGATGCGATCGATCAGGCGTTGTTGGAGCGCCTGGAGCAGACGATCTTCAACAACCGCAAGCTCAGATGGAGCGTCGTCCAGCGCGGCTTCTGGGTCCACGGCGTCGGCGATCTGCGCGCCTATCTTCACTCGGTCGAGCAATTCACCATGGCGGGGCGGGCCGAACTGATCCGCTGCCCGACGCTTCTGACGCTTGCGGAGAACGATCCCTTGGCGGCCAATGCACAGGCGTTCTTCGATGCATTGCGCTGTCCGAAGACGCTGGTCAATTTCACGGCGGCAGAAGGCGCGGGCGAGCACTGCGAGATGATGAGCCGCTCTCTGCTGAACGGCAGGTGCTGGATTGGCTCGACGATGTGCTGGCGTGACCCTGCGGCAATTGTTGGGCCCTAGCTTCTTCCCTGTCCCGCGGCGCGCCGCAGTCGCGGCTTTGCGGCCCGCGCAGTCGTATCGAGCAACGCGTGCAGCGCCGCCACCGTCTCGGGCGATAGCCGGTGGATGCTCTGCGCCAGACGGTTGGCGAGCGCCGTCTGCTCCGGTGACAGACCCGCTGTGTTCACCGTCACCCGCGGATGCGACAGCCGTGCGAGCCGCGCCATCTCCTCGGCATCGTCCCAGATCAGACCGAAGAACTCGTTGACCTGATGCACCAGCCCAGCACTGGGTGCGCCGCGTCGCCCGTGCTCCAACGCGGAGAGATAGGCCGCCGAAACCTGCAATTCGCCCGCCAACTGCTGTAGCGTCACTTGCCGCTCCGCGCGCAGTGCGCGCAGCCGAGCGCCGAAAGGTGTCATCGGACCCGCCGTAGCAACAGGCGTACCGCTCCCGGATTTGCGGCGTGAGGATGCGCGGCGGCCAGCACCACGCCGCGGAATTCCGGCAGGTTCAGCCAGAGCGGTAGCTCGCGACGCAGGACACCACCTTGCCCGGTCACCACCTCGATACACCGCAACCCCTCGGCGCGCGCCACACGCACGAAGGCCGCCAGCGAATTGAACGCGTGCTGCGCGGTGTGGCCGTGCAGATCGAGCACCCGCGCCGCCGGTAGCCTGCCGGTGCGGAAGCGTTGCCAGGTGGCGCTGTCCACGCCGCCGGGCTGCTCCCCGACCGCCAGCGGCGCCAGCTTGGCATGGCCGGCACGCGCGGCAACTACCTGCCTCGGCGATGCCGGCGGGGCGATGGCAGGCCGCGAACCTTCCGCCACCTTTGGATGGTCACGACCAGCCAACGGCTTGATCCGCCTTGCGTAACTTGTCCACACGGCGCGGTCGGCCTCGGTCAGCCCGGTGGGGCGAGATGAAACCATGCCCCGAGACATAGCGCGCCAAGCGTCGCAGATCATGTCCGCGCGCGATCATGGCCGCGCGCCGAGATGCGAGAGCGCCGGTCAGCCGTTTACGATCGTGCCGCCGTTGGGATGCAGGACCTGGCCGGACATGTAGGCTGAGTCTGGGGAGGCGAGGAAGATGTAGCAGGGGGCGACCTCATCCGGCTGTCCTGGCCGCTCCATCGGTGCGCTGCTGCCGTGCTCGGCGGTCTTTGCCTCGGAGTAGCTGGCCGGAATCAGCGGTGTCCAGATTGGGCCCGGCGCAACCCCGTTCACGCGAATGCCACGCTGCAGCAACTGCTTGGACAGCGAACGCGTGAATGCGACGATGGCACCCTTGGTGGACGCGTAGTCGAGCAGCACGGGATGGCCCTGGTACGCTGTCACCGAAGTGGTGTTGATGATCGCGCCGCCTTCCGGCATGTGCGGCAGCACGGCACGGGTCAAATAGAACTGACCGAAGATGTTGGTGCGGAACGTGCGTTCGAGCTGATCGTCCGGCAGATCCTCCAGCCGTTCGCGCACGTGCTGCTCGGCCGCGTTGTTCACCAGGATGTCGATGCGACCGAAGGCCTGCACCACCTGCCGCACCGCCTCGCGTGCAAAATCGGGGTTGCCGATGTCGCCGGGGACGAACAGCCCACGCTGACCCGTCGCCTCGATCAGGCGCAGCGTCTCCGCGGCATCTTCATGCTCGTCCAGATACGTGATGGCGACGTCGGCGCCTTCCTTGGCGAAGCCGATAGCCACGGCACGGCCGATCCCTGAATCGCCGCCGGAGACCAGCGCCACTTTCTCCGCCAACTTCTGCGCACCACGATAGTGCTCCATGCTGGCGTGCGGCTGGGGCTCCATCTGGTGTTGCTGGCCAGGCTGACGGTCCTGCCTCTGCGGCGGCACAGTCGCGCTCATGGTATCGCCTCCTTGTTCGACTGCGTGCCAATTACGCGCACGGGGATCGACTTCGCCGCCGGCGTGTGGCTGCCCTCGGCGTGGTGCCAGAGCGGTATCAGCGGATTGCACTCGGGATAATACCCAGCGACGTTGCCTTCCGGTATGTCGTACGGCACCACCGTCAATCCAGAGACTGAGCGCCGGCGACCGTCGTCGACCGCCGTGCTCAGCGTCACCACGTCGCGCTCGTTCAAGCCGAAGCGCGCCATGTCGTTGCGGTGCATCAGCACGACCATGCGGGTGCCGTGCACGCCACGGAAACGATCGTCGTAGCCATACACGGTGGTGTTGAACTGATCGTTGCTGCGCAGCGTGATGCAACTGCACGATGTCGCGCTGCTCGACCGGCGTGTCGATATCCGTCGGCCAGCGTTTCCGGCGTGATGAAGTTCGCCTTGCCCGTGGCGGTGTTCCAGGTTCTTTCGCGCGCCGCGAGCTGACGATGGAAGCCGCCCGGTTCCCACATGCGCCGGCTCATGTCGTGGAAGATGTCGGGGTACGTCGCGCCGATCGCATCGCGGACACGGTCATAGTCCGCGACCCAGCCATCCCAGTCGACATGCGGGTTGGGTGCCAGCGTCGCCTTGGCGATGCCGGCGATGATCGCCGGCTCGGACTACAGATTTGGGCTGGCCGGTGCACGCCGGCCACGCGATCCATGGATGCAGGCGGTGCTGTCCTCGACCGACACGGCCTGCGGGCCGGTTGCCTGTTCATCGAGTTCGGTGCGGCCGAGGCATGGCAGGATGAACGCGGTCTCGCCATGCACGACCTGGCTGCGGTTCAGTTTGGTGACGATCTGCACAGTAAGCGGCAGCCGACGCCACGCCGCTTCCATCGCTTCGCGTTCCGGCACAGCACGGATGAAGTTGCCGCCGAGGCCGATGAAGGCGTTGATCTTGTCGTCGAGCATCGCCTCGCAGGCGGTCACCGTGTTCAGACCCTCATCGCGCGGCGGCGCGAAGTCGTACTGCTCCGCCAGGCGATCGAGCGGTGCCAGCTTCGGCTTCTCGGTGATGCCGACAGTACGCTGGCCCTGTACGTTGGAGTGGCCGCGCACCGGGCAGATGCCGGCGCCCGGCCGGCCGATGTTGCCGCGCAGCAGGAGCAGATTGACCAGCATCTGCACGGTGCGGACGCCCTTGACGTGTTGCGTGAGGCCCATGCCGTAAATGCCGATAACACTCTCGGCCCGGGCATACACCAGCGCTGCCGCTTCCATCGCGTTGCGGGTCAGTCCCGAGCGGCGTTCCAACGCGGCCCAGTCAGCGGCGCGCACTGCGTCAGCGAACTTGTCGAAGCCGTGCGTGTGCTGGTTGATGAAATCCCAATCGAGCACGGGCGCTGCGCCGTCGCGATGGTCGTCCGACGCAATAAGGACCTTGCACATGCCCATGATGGCGGCCATGTCGCCGCCCGACTTCACCTGATGGACCAGCGTGCTGATATGCGTCTGCGCGCCAGTGAGCATCTGCCTGGGGCTCTGAGGATTGGTGAACGCCTCAAGCCCGCGCTCATGCAATGGATTGAACGAGACAATGGGGACGCCCCGGTTTCGCGCATCCTGCAGATCGTGCAGCATGCGCGGGCTGTTGCTGCCGACGTTCTGTCCGAAGAAGAAGAGCGCATCGGCATGTGCGAAGTCGTCCAACGTGACCGTGCCGACTGGAACACCGATACTCTCGGGAAGTGCCACCGATGTGGTCTCGTGGCACATGTTCGAGCAGTCCGGCAGATTATTGGTGCCGTAAAGCCGCGCCAGGAGCTGGTACATATAGGCTGCTTCCAAGCCGGCACGGCCCGAGGCGTAGAACACTGTCGAGTTGGGAGTAAAGCCGCGGAGCCTGGCGCCGATTTCATCGAACGCTGTGTGCCACGGCACGGGCAGATAGCGATCGCTCGCCGCGTCATAGCGTAGCGGATCGGTCAGGCGTCCCGCAGCCTCCAATGCGTGGTCGCTCCAGCTCTCGAGCTCGCGCAGCGTATGATCGGCGAAGAACTGCGGCGTGGCGCGCTTCTGCGTCAGCTCCCAGATCGTCGCCTTGGCGCCGTTCTCGCAGAACTCGAACACGTGCGGTGGCGACGGCTTGGCCCAGGCACAGCTTGGACAGGCGTAACCGTGCCGTTGATTCTGATGCATCAAGGTCAGGCCGGCGCTGACCGGATTGCCCTCCCGCGCGAAGCGTCTGGCCAGGCTCCCTACGGAACCCCAGCCGCCGGCCGGTGCGGTGTAGGGCTTGAATTCCATTTTCATGGCACTGCTCCTATTTCCGGCCAGGCAGCACCGAGGCGAACACCTCTCGCGCGGTGTCCACGATGACGCTGCCGCGCTCCGGCTCGCGATACAGCGAGCCAGCGAAGGCGCGCGCCTGGGCGAGGGTGATATGGGGCGGCAGCGGTGGCACGTTCGGATCCGTGTAGGCTTCCACCACCACCGGCCGATCGGCCGACAGTGCTTCATCCCACACGCCTGCGACGTCGTCGGGGTTGTCGACGAAAATGCCCCTCAAGCCGATCAGATCGGCAAAGCGGGAATAGGACACGTCGGGGATGCTCTGGGACGCCATGAACTTGGGATCGCCTGCCTGGGCACGTTGCTCCCATGTCACCTGATTGAGATCGCGGTTGTTCAGCACCAGCACGACGAAGCGAGGGCTGCTCCATGTCTTCCAGTATTTCGCGACTGTGATCAGCTCCGCCATGCCGTTCATCTGCATCGCGCCATCGCCGACCAGCGCGATGACCGGGCGATCGGGATGGGCGAACTTGGCGGCGATCGCGTAGGGCACACCGGCACCCATGCTGGCGAGCCCCCCGGACAGCGAACACATCATGCCGCGCCGGATGCGTAGGTCGCGGGCGTACCAGTTGGCGGCCGAGCCGGAGTCGCTGGCGATGATCGCGCCATCCGGCAGGCGCGGCGAGAGCTCCCAGAACACACGCTGCGGATTGAGCGGATCGGCTGGCTGCATGGCACGGGCCTGCAACAGCTTCCACCAGTCCGCGACGTTCTTCTCCAGGGTCCGTCGCCAGCCACCATCGCTGTTCGGCCGTAGCAGTGGAAGCAGCGCGCGGAGCGTTGCCCTGCTGTCACCGAGGAGATTGACCTCCATCGGATACCGCAGGCTCAGCATCCCGGCGGAGATGTCGATCTGCACGCCGCGGGCCTTGCCTTCCTGCGGCAAGAATTCGGAATAGGGAAAACCGGAGCCGACCATCAGCAGTGTGTCGCAGTTCTGCATCAGGTCCCAGCTCGGTTTGGTGCCGAGGAGGCCGATCGATCCAGTTACCCATGGAAGCTCGTCGGGCAGCGCTGCCTTGCCGAGCAGTGCCTTCGCAACGCCGGCCTCGAGGCGTTCGGCGATCTCGATCACCTCATCGGTCGCGTGCAGCGCGCCGGCGCCGACCAGCATCGCGACGCGCTTGCCTGCGTTCAGCACTTCTGCCGCGCGACGCAACTCCGCATCGGGCGGGAACGGATGGCTGACTGGGGCGCCAATGCCGGAGTGGACCGTGCCGTGCGCGTGCGGCGGGGTTTCCACCGCGTCCATCTCCTGAAGGTCGTTCGGCAGAATGATTGCCGTCACCGTGCGGTCAGACCTGGCAATGCGCACCGCGCGATCGACGAGGTGACGGATCTGTGCCGGCGTGCTGGCCTGCTGAATGAACGCGCCGGCGACGTCCTTGAATAGATTCGGCAGGTCGGTTTCCTGCTGATAGTGACCGCCGAGTGCGGCGCGCGCCTGTTGACCTACGATCGCCACTACGGGCTGATGGTCGAGTCGAGCGTCGTACAGACCGTTGAGCAGATGGATGGCGCCCGGTCCCGATGTTGCCAGACAGACGCCGACGTCGCCGGTGAACTTCGCATGAGCCGCGGCCATGAACGCGGCCATCTCCTCATGGCGGACCTGCACGAATTCGGGATCGTTGTGCGCGCGGTCCAGCGCACCGACCAGGCCGTTGATGCCATCACCGGGATAGCCGAACACGCGGTGGATGCCGTTGTCACGCAGACGCTGCCACAAAAAATCGCCAACCGTCTTGGTCATGCGGTCGCCCCTCCGCGTAATGGACACTGCCGGCTGTCCAACGCAGCAGGGCGCGCGGCCGTTGCCTCGAGCCTCGTCCACCCGTGCCGCACACGCGCTTTTGCGCTGCGGTATGCGAAACGACGTCGTGAGGCCGCGGTTATCCGATCGCCTTGCGCTATCGCGTCGCGATCGGGGCGTAACTCCAGACGAGGGGCCGAAAAATGGCTACAACGAAAACGATGAAGGACCTACTGCTGACATTTATGCAGGATGTCTATTACGCGGAACGGCAAATCCTGAAGGCCCTGCCCAAGATGGCGAAGGCCAGCGGAAGCGAGGAACTCAAGAACGCGCTGTTGCATCACCGGGAAGAGACGCAGGGCCAGGTGGATCGGCTGCAGAAGGCGTTCGAGGCCCTCGGCAAGCGCGCGCGGGGGATTACCTGCGAGGCGATCAACGGTCTGATCGAGGAAGGTGAAGAGGTTATCGAGGACTTCCCCGAGGGTCACGTGAGGGACGCGGGAATCGTCGCCTGCGCACAGGCGGTCGAGCACTACGAGATGGCGCGGTACGGGACGATCGTGGCCTGGGCGAAGGCGGTGGGCGCTGAGGACGTCGCCCGTCTGATGCAGGAGACACTCGAGGAAGAGAAGAAGGCCGACACGACGCTGAACCAGTTGGCGAGGCGGGAGATCAATCAGCAGGCGGTCAGGCAGGCTGCCTGACGATCAATGGAGAGCGCTGCCGGCACTGGCGGCGCCCTTCGCTGAATGGAGAACACGATGGCAAAGCAAAGCACACCCCGGCGCAAGACGGTCAGACGCGTGATGCACGAATGGAAGCATGGTGAGCTGGAGAGCAGCCGCGGTGGGAAAGTCAAGAACCGGCGCCAGGCTGTTGCAATTGCGCTCAGCGAATCCGGTTCATCCAATCAGCAGTCGCGCGGGCAGAACCGGCGCCAGTTTGCGCGGACGAAGGCCAAAGAAAGCCGAGGACAGACCGCACAGCAAGAACAAGAGGGCCGCACGGCGATGAAGCGCAACGCGGCCGCCAAGCGTGAGCGCCCGCGGCGCTCGGTTGGTGCGACCCGGGCCGAGCTGTATCGGCAGGCCATGCGCCGTAAAATCCCCGGGCGGTCGCGGATGAACAAGGCGCAGTTGCAGCGTGCGTTGAGCCGATAGGTGATCAAGGTGAACCCAGCTACTTCAGTAGCTGGGTTTGGTCGAAAATGGCGTGAGTTGCAGCTCGTGTGTCCAGCACGAACGGTCCTGCGTGTGAAGGTAGTAGAATGCCTCCGCGATCTTGACCGGGTTGATCACGAGGTCGGGTCGATTTTGAATTCGCGGCATCGCCCGGGTACCCGGTGAGTCGATGGTGCCGTCGATCACCACGTTGGCCACATGCACGCCGTGCTCGGAGTATTCCTCGGTCAGCACCTGCGCCAGTGTGCGCATCATGACCCGCGGGTAGTAAAGCGACTGCCCGGTCATGCGCTTCTTCCCGCGCAGCGAGCTGGAGTTATTGGAGAAGAAGAAAGACCCTTCGCCTTTTCGGCGCATGGCCGGCAACACTTCCTTGGCGATCAGGAAGGGCCCACGGCAGGCGATGTGCTGTGTGGTATCGAACATTTCCACCGGGATGTATTCGAGCAGTTCCTTGTCAGGAGGCAGATCGCGGCCTTCCAGGTAACCCGCGTTGTAGACCAGCACGTCCGGATCGCCTGCATCGCGGCGGATGGTGGCGAACGCGGCCGAGATGGAGTCCTGCGAGGCGAGATCCAGCTCGACGATCGTGCAGTCACCGCCCTGCTGCCGGATGGCCTCCGCCAGCGCCGACGCATTCGCTTGCTTGCGCGTCGTCAGCACGACGAAGAAACCCTCCTGCGCGAATTTCTGGGCGATGGCGCCCCCGACGCCCCAGCGCACACCGACCGGCAGGTCGCTGTCATCCACTGTCTTGCCGTGTGCCAGCAGGGTATTGCGGCCATCCGATTGCCACTTCGAGGTGGCGCCGATCACGACGGCGACCTGCTTTCCCGCCGTGTTCGTTTTCCGACTGTCGCTCATGCAGAATCTTTCCCTTGTTGTTATTTCAGGCTGATCGGTTCCAACCCCACCAGGCGCAGAGCGCCTCACCCATGACGAGTTGCTTGTCGTGGTCGTTGAGCCACGGCAGCTCCTCGGTGAACATCGTCACGCATTGGCGCCAGGAGCAAGGCATCTTCGTGATGTCCGTGCCCCAGAACATCCGGTGAGGACCAAAGGCATCATAGATCTGTCGTAGATACGTTTGCATCTTCGGAAATGGATAGGCCTCGCCGGAATAGCCTGGTGCGCCAGTCGCCTTGACCGCCACGTTCGGCAGCTTTGCCAATGCCAGAAGGTCCGGCATGTGGGTCATGGCATCAGCATCTTTCAGCGTGGTCAGGCCGCCTCGGCCGCCGAGGTGATCGATTGTCAGTCGCAGTCCGGGGTGGCGTGCAGCGATCCGGCCAAGTTCCGTCAGTGAATTGGTCGCCAGTGTGGCGATGGGGACGCCGGCATCTTCGGCGGCCGCCCAGAGCCAGTCGATTGTGCCATCGTGCAGCCATTGCCGAGCGGGGTCATGGAGGAACGTATAGCGCAATCCGAGCATTCCCGGTTGTTCTCGCCAGGTCGCGATGCGCGCGCGGGACGCTGGTTGATCGAGCGGTACGGAGCCCATGATCGCGAACCGCCCAGGGTAGTTTTGCACCGCGGCGAGGGCCATGTCCGTCGAACCTGGGTCCCAACCAGGCGGATGAATGACGGCGGCATCGACACCTCCTTCATCCATCAGGAGGATGGCCTCCTCGGGGGTGAAGTGGGTCACCTGCCGATGGGAGAGGTTACTTGGCAAACCGGTCCCCCAGAGGTGGATCTGGGCGTCGACTATCTGCATCGCGCACTCACGGTTCGATATTACCGGGAAAGCTAGCGGCAATGCCCGCGGCTGTCATGACCGCCGAAGGCGCCAGCACCAAAGCCGCTGGTCGCCCTCGGGCCGACCATCTACTCCTCAAGGCAGCCTTCTCCCGATAGCTTCGCGATCGCCGGCGAGGAGGAGCGCGACCCCCATCCGTATGCGGATCGATACGGGCGCCCGCGTCCGCAGTGGTGTCGGGGGCAGCGGATGGCGCCTTCTCGAATTAATCAAGCATTAATTATAGCTTTAAATGTGAACAATGCAATTTGGCTTTTCAGGAATGATATCGGGTCAAATGGGTTTCCGCACCTCCGGTAGTTCTGGCTTAGAGCATTTACTTTTGGTTAGCCATTATTGGCTTCACTTGGGCCGTCGGAACTCATCGGGCCTCTCAGGCAGAGTTCACGGGCAGGTATTGCTAATTTTTCCGGACCGGTGGCCGAACTGTCAGGGCTGGCTGGTATGCGAAGGTGGAGAACCAGATGTCCGAATTGGTAACGGTGCCTGGCCCCCACGGCACAACGGTCAATCAGACATTTAGCAATTTTAACAATAACGCGATCGCACTGCAGATTGCCAATGCGATCGCTGCGGCGAGCACGTTGGGCGCCCTGAGCATTACTACCGTGTCAGGGGGCCCAACGGTCCCGAATCCCCCCTCGAACACGGTGACGGGCGCAGTGAATGAGCTGGTCATCACTGCCGGCGGCGTCTACTCCATCCCCGCCGGTTCCAAGGGGGCGCCTGATTATGCGGTGGTCCTCAACAATACGGCGCCCGTCACGATCTTCGGGTCGCCCAATACCAGCGTCTGGGGTGGCGCGTCGCAGGTAACGATTGTCGACGCAGCCATAACCACCTTGTCTGAAGGTGCCGGCAATGTGGCGGCCACGCTGACCGGTGCCGGTGAGGTGCTGGCTGGCAACAATCAGAGCGATACTCTGACGGCCGCCGGCAAAGCCGAGACCATATCGGCCGGGGCGGGCGCCAATCTGCTTATAGCCAGTGGCGCCAACGATACGATTTCCGCACAAGGCACGAACGACACACTCGTCGGTGGCTCGGGCGGCGCGACATTCCAGATCGCGTCCGTCGCGAGCGGCGAGGCGGTGTTCGCCGGAACTGGTGCAGTTTCTGTCACCGACGCCGGCATGAACGACACGATCCAGGGCGGCGGTGGCCAGTTGAACGTCACCACGTCCGGCAGCAACGCATCGGTCGTTGGCGCGACGGTGCCCACTCAGTCCGGTGGGTTCAATGTCACGGACATTGGCATTGCGGATACGATCGTCGGAGGTCTCGGCGCGACTGCAGTCAGCTTGGCCGGCAGCGATGCGCTCGTTACTGGTGGGCTGGGTGCTCTTTTCGTCAGTGACAACGGCAGCAGCGACACCATCGCTGCAGGTGCGGGCTTCGGCTCTGTCAATGCCCCGAATGGGTCGTTTGTGCGGGGTGGGGCAGGGTTGCTGAACTTTGTCGGTGGCACAGGGCCGTCGACGCTTATTGGTGGTTCCGGCAACGCTACCGTCTTCGGTGGTTCCGGTGTGACATTGGTGGTCGGTGGCGCCGGTGGAGCGGTCACATACGCCAACACCACTTCGGGTGGCCTGTTCTACGAGGGACTCAGTGGCAATGAAACGATCGACGCGAGCCTCTCGAAAGGCAACAGCAGCATTTGGGGTGGATCGGATCCGACCGGACATAATTTATTGATTGGGGGCACAGGAACTGATTTTATCAGTGCCGGAGCCGGCGCTGACACGCTAGCCGGCGGCGGCGGTGTGGGTTGGTTCTCCTTCTTCAAGGCCGTTGTTGGTCCCTCGGCCAATGACGTTGTTAGTAACTTCAGCTCTCTCGACCACTTGGTTTTGGTAGGTTATGGTCCCGGAGCCGACGTTGCTGCTATTGCAGGGGCGACCACTGCTAATGGTTCGACAACGATTACGTTGTCGGACAATACCAAGATCACGTTCACGGGCATGTCGAACCCTGGCGCCTTAATAGGCCATACCCTCAACGCATAGCGCGGATCCGACAGCAAAGCCTTGCCGTCACGAAAATGCATTCCGCGTGGATGCGCTGCGCCGGCTATTCGATCTCTCTTAGCGTATCCGCGATGGCCCCGAGTTGCTCGCGGTGATCAGGAAATGCATGCTGCATGGCCGGGATTATGGCTGCCACGTGTTGCCGATGGAGAACCTGTGCTCGTGCCATCTCATCGAGCCAACAAATCTCCTCCTCTGCGGTCAGCGACCAGATCTCATAACCGAGTTGAGACAGGTCAGCGCGCAGTTGCAGCCTCTCCGCTGGTAGCGCCAGAATGTCTGAAATCAGGCCTACCTGGCGGTGTCGTTTGGTTTGTGAGGACCAGAAGGCTCCCCCGTATCAAATACATGGAGTATCCGAGCTGCTCACAGATAAACCGCTTGACCTCCAGCTGGTCTGGCCCAGGCGAATGGGCGGAGATTATCAATTCAAAAACGATGGCTGGCCTATGCTTGCTTAGAAACTTCCATCCACCACGCAGTGCCGACAATTCTTGGCCCTCAACATCAAGCTTTACCGCTACAGGGGCCTGAACGAAGCCTGGGCAATCCCGCTCCACGATTTCCGCTATGGTATCGAGACGTAGCCCGATGGCGATCGCTGCTCCCAAAATCGCTGGAGGGATGTGGCCCCAAGCTTCGGTTCCAGCCCAGCGCACCACGCCATCGGTATCCGTGACAACAGCCTGTCCTACCCCAAAATGTCGCAACCCATTCAGCAGTCCAGCCTGCAGTAGCTTGGCGACGTTCTGCGGCAACATTTCGACTGCAAGTGCCCTGGATCCTGCAATGGTTACCGGTACACAGACTGTCCCGATATTGGCGCCCAGATCTATAAAGTACCGGCACACTGGAGCAGGGCGCTCAGTAGCACGGCGACGTCACTGTACCGCCGGAATTCCGCAATCGATTGCTCATAGGGACCACGGCCTTCGGAGGCAACGACGATGCGGTAGTTGCGCCCTTGCGCGTCCAATATCTCAACTGCCGTGAAGCCAGATGGGAGCGACCAATGCAACATGATACGGGTATCATAGCGTGTTACTTGGCGATGTTAAGCCCATTGCCGTCGTGGATGGGCTGAACCTTGCCACACACCTTTTCAGCACGGGAATTCCGAAATGACATGCGTGGGAGCAGCAGCGGCTCAATTCAGCTTCGTCGAAGCGGCACGGCTAGTTCGCACCTTTTCGGATACTTATAAGCAATGATGTTGCAACATGACCACCAAGAGATAGCTTAATGTTCATCAGTTGTTGGATCCCTCCGAACGGGTCTTTGTCGAACTCAATATCGGCGGGATGATCGCCGCAAAGAAATCGCAGCGACCCAGGGCGCATCAAAATCTTCGGAGATCATAATAGAGTATCTTCAATATCTCTTTTGCGATATATGACGAATGGTCCTTCAGCCAATGTTTCGTCATTGGACGAAACATTGAATTCAGTCGTATGGACTGCAATTCCGCCAGGTTCAATAGACCCATCGCCTGCTTCACGAAGTCCATCCCTGCTTGAAGGTTTCCAAGGTGCTCGATCGAACAGGAGCTCCAAAGGAAATCAAAGGTCTCGCCCCAGGGCGAATTCAGATTACGCATATCGACAGGTTTGAACCATCATCTGCGGTTGAATTCCGCAATGTCTATCAATACGGGGTGGTGGAGGCGCTCCAGCAATCGCTGTGCTGTCCAGTTGTCGCCCAGTCGCAAGCTGATAGCGTATTCGTCGTGTCTAGTTGGATAGGCAGATCAGTCGCCAAAAATTCTATACCCCATGCAGCGAAGAAGGAGGCCAGTGGCTCGCGCCCAACGGCGAACCCGCAGCCTTTTCGCCCCCGTGCAAGCATTCCAGTCTCATCAGAGTGTCCGGCTGATGGCATTCCATTCCCACAGCTTGCGATGCAGGAGGCGATCAGGGCGGTGAGCGTCGAAACCCGTAGGCTCTTGATGAAGTGCCTCGGCCCAACGACGATACCAGTCAGTGAAGAAGTCCTCGTACCTGCAAACCATTGTATGCAGGGTCATGGGGGCTGGCCCAACGACAATTCCGACATGATGTCCCGGCGCTGGATCATTGCGGGTCCTACAACGCGACCAATGATTTGCTTCCTCTCAGGCTCTCAGATATTTTCTTGACGATGCGCAAGGGAGCCGTTACGCGCCACGAAGTAGAGCGATATACAGCGTCGAGCTCCTCCTTCATGCGAGTTTCCGCCAGTGTCTGCTCAGACTTGGCCCCTGGAGGTGGTAGTTCGGTGGTGGCTGCCACATGTGGACTGTCATCCTCGCGCACAGGGGGCTCGGTCTCCTCGATGCGTCTCATCTCCCCAAACTGCTGCCCAACCGAGACCCGGTAGGACGTGCTTGACGGCTGTCCATCCGGTTCGTGCCAACGCGTCGCGAAAGTATCCTCTCATTGTAGCCAAGCTCCATCCACCCATTCGAGCGATTGCCCGAGAGAAAATCACCATCCATCCGCAAAACGCAAGGGAGGGGGAAATCTGCGACTATCGGCTCGGCGGCGAGATAAACTCGTCCACCTGGCTTCACCGCCGTACGCGAGAGCCTTCAGCAGGCGGATGTGATTCCAGCAATGATGGAATAATTCGAAAAAAACCGCAGCGTCGAATGGTTCTCGTATCGTCTCCGCCCACATGAAGTCGGCATTGACTGTGGCGACGTCCCTTCATGCTGTTTGGATCTGTAACGTAATCGTTCGCAAATCGACCCTCGATGTCTACCGCTGTTACATCTACGCCGGACATCGCCATCGCTATTGTCGTGTTTCCCCAGCCTGCGCCGAACTCAACCACCCTCGCCCCAGCTGGTAGGCTCATCACGTGCAGAAGATAGCCCACTCCCATGGTGAAGAAGCCGACTGTCCTGCTGCTGCCTGTATCATATGGGAACGGCCTCCTGCTTGCGGCTTCAACGTCGAATTCCGTAACTTCGTTCAGCGGATCGTAGTTCCGACCTGATATCCGTTTGTAGAGAGACATCTGAGCGTCGACGTACCTGGGCCGAATGGGTCAGTTGGCAACTCTGTCGAGAAATCCATTTGGAATGTAGTGAAGACGCGCCGCAATTCATCATCGGAAATCTTGCTTGCCACATCGCACTCGGCGAGCTTCGCGTCCAAATCGTTCATCGTCGAAATGACCTGCATCACGTGTCTCCGGCGACCAGCGTGACGTATCAAGCTGCTCGTTGTTAGAGCCTTCAGCCGGTCGGTTTCCCGTACGTGGTCGAGCGGCGCGCAGTCCTATTAGCATTCCAAGCATGCGTTCAGCAAGAATGCCCCACTCGTGCTGCGCGAGCCACGTGCATGCGGATTGCTGAAGACGCGTCCGCGCCTGCGCGTTGCGCAACAACATGTCTATACCAGTCGTCATCGACTGTACAGTCCAACCCAGCAAAGCGGTGTACGGCCTCGCCGGCCTCCTCAAAGATCGTGACCGGGGTAACCGCCGTCGGCACGCCACTCGACAGAGCGCCACGGAGTGCCGCACTGGAGAATTCGTCGCTCTGGTCGTATGGCAGCACCAGCAGATCGCATTCCGATAAGCTGCGCAGGCACTCCTCCAGCGGTCGGAATGTCGTGGGCGATTATGCATACCTTGCAGAGCAACACCGCCAGGGGGCGGCTGCGCGACCTCCGCCGCCAACTCCGAACCGGGTATTCGGCGTTAGCAAGGCGCAGGCGAAGATGACGCCAGCTATTGCGTAGCTGCGCAACCGCCTCAATAAGACGGTGAATGCCTTTCCCCGGCAGGAAGAAACCATGGCAGCCGATTACAGGCGACGCATGCTCAGTCAAGGCTCTGATCGACGGCGCCCCGGCGGGCGGCGGCGCGCCGTGGGGAATTTCGTGGCGTTCCCCGCGTAGGCCGAGGCTCTTGAGCAGCTTCAGATCGGCGATGCAGTGCACCAGCACGCGTGATGCATTGCTCAAGGCCGCAACCACAGCCGCGCGCTCCTTCAGATCGAGGTCGAGCAGGTGTTGGGCCGCATGTAGCGTCACAACTGTGATGCGTCGACTGAGGCGTCTGTCTGACAGCAGCATTACTAGAGAGTGCCAGGGCAGTATGCCTCGATGGTTATGTATGACAACGACGTCCGGATCTTCGGCTGATATAACCCGAGCCAATGGCGCTATGCTCGTCGCGTCACCGAGATGCCAGACGGGCGCGCACGCAGTTCGTCCGGGTTGGTCGAGGCCACTGTGCGCTGATCGCAGAGGACGACCATCGACAGTTCAGCCGCGTCGTGATTGGCGAGCAAAGGTTCCACCAGAAGCCACGAATATTCCGCGATTCCGCAACGGACAGCCCACGTCGAGATCCAGGCAATTTTAAGGGCCTGCGGCCGGGGTGTAGTCAGCAATTCCACCACCGCCTCTGATACCCGCGCCACCCAGGCTTCAGGATCCAGCTTCTCAGTGATCGCTTCCCGCGCACGCCGGGCGCGGTCAGTGTGTTCGTTGCTGCCCTTCGTGATGTCATCGAATACATCGCGCAAGCAACAGCAAGATCGTCGGGATCCGGTTCCGCCCATACGGAACCGGCACTAGCTAGGTGACTGCGCGAGGGCGCGAGCCGCGGACGAGGCGCGCCTCCTCTGCAGTGCAAAAGTCGAGGTGTCCGCCAAAGTCCGTAACGATCAAAGGAACTCCAGATGCCATCTCTTCCACAGCCGGCAGGTTAAATCCCTCGCCACGTGTCGGCAACACTACCGCATCTGCCTCAAGATATAGCCTATGCAGCGCCACATCGTTCAGATCCTCGTTGATCATAACGATCTCGGCGACCTCCGGATTGCGTCGACGAAGCCGTTCGATCTGTTCGGGCACGTCGTTGTGAGGATTGGGGAAGCCCTTGATCACGAGCCGCACCGGGTCGCCTTTGCGAAAGGTATTCGCATAGGCAGCCAGCAGCACATCCACGCCTTTGCGTGGGAAGCACGATGACACATGCAAGAATGTGAACGGCCGTCCGGTCCAGCCCAATGGCTTTCACTCGGCGCCCAGACTTCGGAAGGCTGTGAGATCGGGCGCCAGACCGATGATGCGGACTGGAATGGCTAATCCTGAATTGATCAGCACGTCCGCAACATGCCGGAAGGCGCAAAGACCGCACTAAAGCTGTTGTTCAACACGCGTATGGTATCTGCCGGCAACACAAACTCTCCCAGAAGACCAGCGCTATTGTTAGGTCACCGCGACGAGACGGGACATATACTGGGTAATGGTGACTAATTACGACTTCTGGCCCCGTCAGATGCTCCTGCCTCGAAACCAATGGCGCGACCGATGTCGCCGCATCGGGCGGGACCAGGGACAGATCGGCGACCGGGCCGTTGTCCCAAGGTTCAGAGTCTCACGGCACCGGGGTAGTGGTGCTCCAGCGACAAAGCGAGGCAGCGGTTGATTGCGGCGAGGCTGTATGTTCCACCGAGATGCCCCGTCACCGTAAAGCGAAGGTTCGCCGTCAGTGCCTGCCGTGCCTCCTGTTGGGTGGGTGCTGCGGCACCCGCTTGTGCCAATGCCTGGATAAGGTGGGGCACCTGCCGGTCGAGCCGGAAGCGCTTGAGCGCCTTCCGCTGTTGGGTGACCATGTTCGCCCGCTGCGCCGTATCTTTGGCGATGCGAAGCATTGCCGCTGCGACAGCAGACGGCGAACGGTCCAACAATAGCTCGCCGCCGCCACCCAGGGTATAGGGCACCGCCCCTGCTGGCCAGGCAAGCACAGGTACAGTCGTGCGCCATCGCCTCCACAAGCGGCACGCCAAATCCCTCGTGTAGACTGAGCGAGACGAAGAGATCGGCGGCTCTGTACCACTCCCTCAACTCGGTGTCGGAGATCAAACCGGTGACGAGGATCTCGGCCTGCAGGTCGTGTTGATCGATGCGGCGGCGAATTTCGGAGGGATAGGGTGCATCCAGCGAAGCCATGCGCCCAACCAAGACCAGCCTGCACGGAGCAGACCACGCACTTCGAAATTCGGCAAAAGCATCAACCAGATCAGCTTGCCCCTTTGATGCAACCAACCGGCCAACAAACAGGATCGTGAAAGGTGTCCCCTCGGCGCGCACCACGCGCTGCGCTGCGCTTATGACCAACTGATCCACGTCGAAGAGAAACGGACACGCGACGGGTGCATCGTAGCCGTGTGCGCGCAACTCCAGCGCATTGAATTCGCTGTCGGCGAGGGCCGCTGCCACATGTGGTCGCAGCAGGGAGAGCTGCCGGCGGCCGAGCTCGGCGTAGGGTATAAACTCCGGAAAATCACCGAGAAACTCGGATGGTGTGATGTTATGGTATACAAGGATCTTACGCGCGCGCAGTGTGGCGATCCGCTCGCATGCATCGTAGCCCATCGAATGATGGACAATGAGCACATAATCACCGTGCAGCGGTAAGTCGTCAATTTCGAACAGCCGGTCACTCAGCTGTGGATGGCAATGCTCGACAAAGATGTCGCTCTCGTAGCCAAGGCTACGCAGCCAGCGTTGCATTAGAAGCATCGCATTGGTTATTGCATCGCCGGGTGACGATCCCGAATGAAATTGATGCACCTTGCGCGAGTGGTAAATTGGAGTGGCAGTGGTAACGGTCATCGAATCCGCTGCTTGAGCGAGCGTGTGGCTCGAAGCAGCAGATGTTGCTTGAGGATACTGGCTTCCAGCGTTGGTACGAAGGGTTGACGGCGTGCTTATCCGGAGCAATGCGGAGCCACTCGCACGGTTAGGGGTGAGGTCACGCGCCATGACGTGCTCGCGCGCGTCGCCTCCAGCAAGCCTTGGGCAGCAGCTTCCCTGGCCGCGACCTCGGCCTGGCTCTGCTGGGCCCAAAAAGCGCGAGCCTCGGCTGCCTGTGCCCGAGCGTCGGCCGCGGCCGCGCGCATCTCCGCCTGTGCAGCGCAGCCAATCGCTTCGTCAGCGCGAGCGTTTGCTGCTTGTCCAAGCGTCGCTCCACGGGCCTCGGCCACTTGTACCTGCTCCTCGGCCGCTCGTACCGTTAGCGGCGTGTTGAACCCACCTTGCGTGGTGGTGTGATGGTATGATGCGTTTTGTCCATGGATACGGACGGCGGGGCAGTTGATCCGGGAGCAGAGATAGAGAGCGCTCATACGACTGATCGTATGAGCGCTCGCAATCAGCGGATCGAGTTAATCACGCGGGGCGAGCGGCGGCGGCGTTGGTCTGTTGAGCAGAAGCGCGAGATTGCGGCGGAGAGCCTGGAGCCTGGCATATCGCCAATCACGGTGGCACGACGCTACGGCATTAGTAGTGGCCTACTCTACACGTGGCGACGGCATCTGCTGGAAGGATCGCTCGGGGTCACCGGTCAGCCGGTGGCGAAGTCGCGCGTGTTGAAGTGATGGCGATGCCGGCCTCTCGAGCTCCGGCCATACCGCCTGTAGCACCGCCGCCGGCGGCTCCATCGGGTCCGATGAACGGGATGATCGAGATTTCGTTGCCTGGCGGTGTAAGCGTGCGCGTTGATGCGCAAGTCGACCGTGGCGCGCTTCGTCGTGTGCTGGCTGCTCTACAGCGGCGATGATCGCGCTGCAGTCCGATGTCCGGGTCTACCTGGCCTGTGGCTACACCGACATGAGAAAGGGCATGCAGGGTCTGGCGATGCTGGTGCAGCAGGTGCTGGCAGAGGATCCGTTCAATGGCGCGCTGTACGCCTTCCGCGGACGCGGCGGCAATTTGTTGAAGCTGGTTTGGCATGACGGCATCGGCCTGTGCATGCTGACCAAGCGGTTGGAGCGCGGCCATTTTCTGGCCGATGACGGTCCGGGCTCGATCGCGCTGTCGGCAGGACAATTGTCAACGCTGCTCGAAGGGTGCGAATGGCGGGCGACAGCGCGCAATCTGCGGCCCGAACTGGCAGGTTGATGCGAAGCTGAGTGTGATCACGCTGGAGTCATTGGTGGCGACGCGACGGCGTGCGTCATTATCATCATGTTGTGCAGATCGATCTCGCGTCACTGCCTGACGATCCGGCTGTCCTGCAGCAGATGCTGCAGGAGGTTGTGCCTGAACTGCAAGCCGAGAATGAGAAGCTATGGCAGCTGATCCAACGTCTGCTGCGCCACCGCTTCGGTCGGCGTTCGGAAAAGCTTGACCTCGAACAACTGCACCTCGTCCTGGAGGATGAGGAGCAAAGTGCTGCCGAAAGCGCCGCCGCCAAAGACGCAGCAGAACCGACGGAAAGACGGCCGCGTACGAGACGGCCAACCGCAATCGCGGTGCATTGCCCGCCCACCTGCCGCGCTACGAGGTCATCATCGACATCGAGAGCAAACAATGCCCCTGTTGTGGCGGTGCGCTGCACGTGATCGGCGAGGACCGGAGTGAGATGCTCGACCAGGTTCCTGCCCAGCTGCGCGTCAAGGTGGTGTGCCGTCCGCGCTACGCCTGCCGTGCCTGCGAGGGTGCGGTGGTCCAGGCGCCGGCGCCGGAGCGGCCGATCGATGGCGGCATGGCGACGGAAGCGCTGGTCGCGCACGTGGTGGTCAGCAAATTCTGCAACTCGCTTCCCACTCCACCGCCAGGTGCAGATGATCAAGCGCCAGGGCATCACACTGGATCGTTCGACGCTGAGTGCCTGGGTGGGACGTGCCTGTTGGTGGCTGACGCCGCTCTATGAGCTCGTGCTCGGCTCCGTGCTGTCATCGGACAAGGTATTCGCCGACGAGACGACATTGCCTGTGCTCGATCCCGGCCGGGGAAAAACCAAGACCGGGCAGCTCTGGTGCTACGCGGTGGACGACCGGCCTTGGGCCGGACCCACGCATCCGGCCGTGGCCTATGTCTACTGCGATGGTCGCCATGGTGAACACCCGATCGCGCATCTGGCGGCATTCCAGGGCATCCTGCAGGTCGATGGCTATGCCGGGTATGGGAAGTTGGTCAAAGCGCGCACGGATGGGTCGATCCAGCTGGCGTACTGTTGGGTGCATGCGCGGCGACTGTTCTACGAGTTCTACACCTCCAGCCAGCACCACAACGAGAAGTCCCGGATCACCCTGAGTTCACGAGCCCGTAGCCCGCCGCCATGCGAGCGGCCTCCGTCAGCCACTCAGTCGGCCGCTGGTCGAGGACCTGCAGCGTTGGCTGCAGGAGCACCTGCCGCGCCTGCCTGGCTGGTCGGACCTGGCAAAAGCCATGCGCTATGCCCTGGCACATTGGGATGGGCTGATCCTGTACCTCGACGACGGTCGCCTGGAGATGGACACGAACATAGTCGAGCGTGCCATTCGTCCGATAACGATTACCAGGAAAAACAGTTTATTCGCCGGTTCCGACGCTGGAGCCCGTCGTTGGGCGATCGCCAACACATTGATCCAGTCTTGCAAACTCAACGGCGTTGAGCCGCTCGCCTACCTGACTGACGTCCTGCAGCGCATCGTCTGCGGGCAAACTAAGAACCACCAACTGCATGCACTGCTGCCGTGGAACTGGCGCCCACCAGCTACAGGCGCCCGCATAGGCACCCCTGCTACAGCCTACCTCGCTGCCTCGTCATCGCGTCAATCGCTCGCGCCAGTGGTGCCGCCGAGCCGCTAACCTCGTACCTGCTCCTCGGCCGCTTGCACCCGCGCTTCGGCTGCTCGTCCTCGCGCCTCGGCCCGGGCCGCGTGTTCTTCGCTGTTGGCAGCGCGGCCGGCCGCTTCGACAGCGCGGGCCTCTGCGCTAATGATCCTGTTCAGGTCTTCCGTGTCCGTCGCCAGAATGAAATCATCGAAGACATTGGGCGGCACAGTGAATGCGTGGGACAGCAACTCCCAACGTTCGTCTGCGATGTAGAAGCGGTTCAGGCCATCAAACCAAGCGAAGCGATAGCCAGCGGAGACCAATACGGGCTCCCAATCCATGTAGCTCTGTTTCTGGGACAGCGGCTGAGTCGCCTCCGCTAGAACAATCCAAGGCCGGAACGAGGTGAAATCGGCGCCAGTCAAAACGTTAGCTTCGTTGCCTTCGACATCCACTTTCAGAAAGTGGATTTCTACTCGGCGCGTATCTACGGCAGACCTCAGCAAGGGTGATCTGCTCAATTGTCTTCTCGTTGATAGCCCAACCAGCCGCGCGGTAAGTCGCCGCTACTATCGGGTCGAGTGTCGATAGGCCAGAGCCAGGAATTTCGAAAAAAGTGACGCTGCCGGGTTCGGAGCCGACTGCTAAGTCTAAGTTTATGTCGCGTCCGCGCGTTGCCGCTAGTCGGGTGTAGAACTCGAGCGATGGCTCTATATTGATGCCCCTCCAACCGCGGTCGTAGAATGCTCGCGTCACTGAATCTATGTCTGGGATGCGCGGCCCCCACATCAATGTAGAAGCCGTTTTCCACGTGCTTGAGCGCACGCCAAAGCATCACGTCTTCGAAATTTTGTGAATAAGAAATGAAGGTCATATAGAAGAATTCGATTTATTATCTAAGTGCTCCGCGAGGAGACGCTCGCCCGTACATTCGGATCGGGTTGCGCGTGTGGCCATCAGCAGATGCTCCAGGCGAATGGCCCAATCCGGCCAAGATGGCATCGGCAGTAGCCGACCACGGCACCGGCTTGAATTCGCGCCGCACTTCGGCCTCCCACCGCGCTAACCCGGGGCGATCATCAACCACCTGCCGAATCACCTGGTAAGCGTCGTGGAGGTTGTCCGGGTCAAAGCTGCGCACCAGCCTGCCGCCCGCTTCGGGAAGGGACGTGCGATTGGATATGATACACGGCTTGCCGAACGCCAGGCTCTCGGTCACCGGCAGGCCCCAGCCTTCGTGAAACGACGGAAAAACCGTGAACAGACAGCCACGGTACAACATTGCGAGCTCTGCGTCCGTCGGATCTTCGATCACTACCAACTTCCCGTTAAGGTGGTCGGTATTGGCAATCTGGCGCATCAGATCATCCACCAACCAGCCGATGTGTCCGGCAAAAACCAGTGTCGGTACGCGCTCGGCCGGCAGATCCTCGAGCAGGCGACGCCAAACCCGGAACAGCAGCGTATGGTTCTTGCGAGCTTCGATGGTGGACACGAAAAGAGCGTAGCTCGACACCGCCGGCAAGGCGCGACAATGTGATGTGGAGGTATGTTGCGACTGACTACCGAATCCAGTGCCGACGGGGATCGGCGTGACCGGACCAGGCAGGACAACTCCACTCTCTCGCGCATAGGCCTCAACGTCGGCGGCGGTTGCCCGCGAGATGGCGAATACAACGTCGCAGAGCGGCAGCATGCTTTCGAAGCAGGCACGGAACAGACGCACGAGACTGCGCTCGAACCACTCGGGTCTACGAATAGGGATCAGATCGTACACCAGCAGAGCAAACCGCAGGCCGCGCTCGCGCTGCATCTTGACCAGGCCCGGATAATCCGGATGCGACCAGGGTGCGCCCAGCGCGAGAAGTACATCGCCCGACGTAGCGCATCCGGCGAATGAAGCGGGTTCCCAGGCTTCCGTGCGATCTCGGCGGCGGCCCACCGCCACGTTGCGAATTCGCACCGCCAGACGTCTCAAGCGGCTTCGTGCGCCATGCCATACCGCCGCGGCAAGCCGCCCCCAGGCGCGCAATGCTTCACTCTGTGCCAGCGCAGCGTCGACCAAAGCGGGCCGCAACGACGGCGTCAGTCGGTGTACCAATCGTGCGAATGAGCCGGCGTGCTGGTGGATGCGGCGAAATGCCGTGTTCCAGGCGCCGGGACGGCGCCACCTCCAGTTCCGTCAGTCTCTCGAACAGCCGTGTCACATCTCGCCAGGGCACGGCGCGAAAACTGTTGCGCCTGATGTCGTGACGGACGAATTGCACCAGCCCGGTGTCGCCGTAGTGGTCCTGCATGGTCTGGTAGATCTCGAACGCGAGCCGTTGAATCCCGCTCGGGCGCCGATTGCTGCGGACATATTCGAACAGGTCCTCGACATCGATCCAGAGCCTCGCAGCCAAGTCTCAGCTCTCCTTTGCCTCGGACCGGATTCGGACGCGCCAATCATCGAGCACGTCGCGCAAGGTTTGTGCCCACGGTATGACCGGCGTCCAACCGAGCAGCTCATGAGCCCGCCTCGAATCGCCACATGCCATCGGAACGTCGCTGTCACGCACCCGTGCGGGATCGGCTCGAACATCCAACGCTATGCCGGCCAGAGCCTGCAACTCTGACAGAATATCGCCGATTCGCCGAGCCGTGCCTGACGCGAGATTCAGGATGCTCCCAGACGTCAACCTGTCTCCCATGGCGATGCATGCAAGGTAGCCCGCACAAACGTCACGCACATCCAGGAAATCGCGCCACGTGTCAATATTACCGACCTGTATCACCGGTGGTTGCAGTCCAGCCTCTATGCGTGCGATCTGGCGCGCGAACGCAGGGACCACGAACTGGGCGGTTTGCCCTGGTCCAGTGTGATTGAACGGCCGGATCCGCACACAGCGCAACCCCTGGCCGGCCATGCTCCCGATCGCGAGGTCAGCGGCGGCCTTGGTTGCGCTGTACGCGCTCATTGGGGCCAACGGCGTGTCCTCGTCAACGGGTGCTCCGCCGCGGAACGAACTGCCGTAGGCGTCGGCGGTCGAGGTGAACAGCATCTGGCACTCGGGCGCGTGACGCAGGATCGCCCGCGCCACCCGCAACGTGCCATGCAGGTTAACCTCCCACGCCTGGTCCTCATCCTCCTGCGCCGCCCGAATGGAGGACACCGCGGCAAGATGGATGCACGCTTCGGGCGCGGCCTGCCGCACGGCGTCCGCAACGGCCTCCGCATCCCGCACGTCGACCGTCGGCACAAACAAGGCCGCATCCGGATAGGCAGCCGCCAGCCTCGCCTTCAGATGGCGACCGACAAACCCTGCAGCTCCCGTGATCAGGATTCGACGTGGTCGCACAACCATGGCAGGTCCTCAGCCGTTGCGTGCGCCGCGCAGGGCCGCCATCGACGGCGCAATCGCGGATTTTGCAACGTGATGATCAAGGAACGTCACTGCCTGCTTCGCGCCAGCCAGTTCAGCAACTGCAGGTCCGCACCCGGTTGCGGTGTCGGATCAGGTCTGCCTCGACCATTTCAGCGACCATCTCCTCAAGTGATATTTTGGGCTCCCACCCCAGGACACGCCGTGCCTTGGCGGAATTGCCGAGCAGCAGATCGACTTCAGCCGGACGCTTCAGCGTATCCTCGGTCACTACATGGTCCTCGTAGTTCAGACCTACCTGGCGGAATGCCATGCTGCAAAATTCCCGAACCGACACCGTCCGCCCTGTGGCTACCACGTAGTCATCCGGTTCCGACTGCTGCAGCATCAACCACATCGCCCTGACGTAGTCCCGTGCGTGCCCCCAATCGCGCTTTGCCTCCAGATTGCCAAGATGAAGCTCGCTTGCGAGACCGAGCTTGATTCGTGCAACCCCGTCGGTGATCTTGCGAGTGACGAATTCTATTCCCCGCAATGGGCTCTCGTGATTGAACAGGATGCCGGATGAGGTATGCATGCCGAAGCTCTCGCGGTAGTTCACCGTCATCCAGTGTGCGTACAGCTTCGCGGCGCCGTAGGGCGAACGAGGATAAAATGGGGTAGCTTCGTTTTGACGTGCTTCCTGGATACGCCCGAACATTTCGGATGACGAAGCCTGGTAGAAGCGTGCCTGTGGCCACGCAATTCGCGTGGCCTCCAGAACGTTGACCGCGCCCAGGGCGGTGACCTGGCCGGTCAGCAAAGGCTGGTTCCATGAAGCTGCGACGAAGCTCTGTGCTCCTAGGTTGTAGACCTCGTCCGGCTTGTGGGTCTGCATGATACGGATCAGGCTTGATAGATCGCCGAGGTTACCATCGACCAACTCAACGTCGTCCCAAATGCCGAGCCAGCGCAGACGTTCGCCAACTGCGTCAGAGGATGAGGAGCGGCGCACCAGTCCAATGACCCGATATCCCTTCTGCAACAAGAGCTTTGAGAGGTAGGCACCGTCTTGGCCGGTTATTCCCGTGATCAGGCAGGTCGGCATACGCGGTCTCTCTGGCTGTTAACTCGACAGACTTTCAGGCCGTGTAGTCTCTTCATTTCTTGACGAAGTCCACCGGCTATGCCTGTGACTGCATCAAATTGCAACTGCCCCGGCGGGAATGTGAGGCTAAAGGCCGTCTAAGCCTTCACCGGCGTTCGATGTCTCAATCCACGCGCCGGCGGGATGGTCGTCCAACCCCAGAATTGCTGCCAAGGCAGTTCGGAACGGTTCCAGACCAAGGCGCAATTGTGCTGTCTCACGAGCCCGCGCTCCAAGCGCCTTCCGCTCCACTTCGTCATCGGCCAGACGCTGCAGGTGCCCAACGGCATCCCTCAGGTCGGGCTCCGCCCAGACGGCCTGTGGAACCTCGTACGTGCCACGCGGATCGCGCGCGGGGATCAGTCGGTAGCCCACCAGGGCGCTACTTTCCGGGTCCATGAATTCCATGTTGCCCGACCAGCCCGTCGCAACGACGGGCTTACTCAAGAGCATCGCCTCGGCCAGGTTGAGTCCAAACGCCTCGCTGCGATGGAGTGACAGGACGATGTCGGCCGCGGCAAGCAGCGCGTAATTGTCCGCTCGGGGCAGGTCACGTGTCTCAAGACGAATGTTGGGCGCGGTGGCGGCCTCGGCGATACGGTCAAAGTCCGCCGGGAAGTGCGTCCCGTGACCAATTTTCAGCACCAGGATCCGATCGTGGCGATGACCAAACGCAGCCTGAAATGCGGCGATGGCCGCGTGGGGGTTTTTGCGCTCCAGTGACGATGCCAGATTGAAGGGGGCCAGTACCACTACGGCATCATGCGGAAGCCCGAATGACTGGCGATCGAGCGTGGACGGCGACGGCGGCACGGCAGCCACCGCGTGTGGAACCACATGGACTGCGCCTGGCCGTAGCACTTCCACGGCCTCGGCGGTAAATCGCGAGGGGACCCAAATTTCGTGGACGAAGGATGCGCCGCCTGCCCAGTCCGGCGGCAGCCTGGACAATTCCCAGTGCCAATATCCTATGACCCGACGCTGGCGCACCATGGCGCGCGGCAGTCTTAGCAGAGAAACAGGCAAGACTGGCGCATTGGCGTGCACGACGAGAGGCGCTCCATGCGGCAGCCGAGGATGATGCAGACCAGGTCTCGCCGCTCGCTGCCACGCAGGCCCAACGTCAAGCGCCCAGTGCCTCACGCGAAGTTTCGTCAGGGCCTGGATCATGAGGCGGGCACTCTCACCGAGGCCGGTGCTGGCAGAGAGTTCACCAACCACCGCGATGCCGCCGTGTGGGGGTGGCGGGTCGCGGGCAACAGCGGGCGCAACGAGGGCAGTCAGAGAACCGAACAGGCGGCGCCGCGCACTGGTGGGTAAAAGCCGCCAAGCCTTGTGCAGTGGCGAGATGCGACCTTGGCTCATGCCGTCACTGGCTTTCCGGACCGGCGCCAGTCAGGCAATCATTGCCGGATGCGATAAGCCGGTCCTCCGTGCAGGTTCGCCAGTACTGGGTGATGCCCACGAGTTGCCGTGGACCAGCGCCGACAGTATGTCAACCGTATCGTGTATCGGAAGCATCGTTTGAAAACCACGGGTGATGCCCGCGACGCTCAATGCGAACGTGCGAGCATGAGAGTGATCGTCTGGCAATGGGGTCGCTTTGGGGCCGGGCCGCGCCTGGCTGTTTCGTTGTCCGAAGGATTGCGGGAGCTGGGTGGCGTAGAGACAGTTCTATCACTCTCGACCGGCGCAGAAGTCATGCATGGCCCGGACGGAGCAAGCTGTGAGCTTCCTGTGGCAACCTATGCCGGGGTGGCCGGGCTGGCATGGCGGCTCATACAAGCCCCGATCATCGTCATGAAGCTTAGCAGGCGCCTGCGCCGCGCGGACTCTCAGCTCGCCGTGTGTGCCATGCCAGGCCCGCTCGATCTGCTGATGATCCTCGCATTGCATCGCATCGGTATCCCCGCGGCAGTGATCGTGCATGACGCAGAGGCGCATCCTGGCGATCGGATTCCGTTGCTCCTGATGTCGCAAAGGGCGCTGCTTCGGCGGGCCGACTTGATAATCGTGCTGTCCATGCACGTAGCAGAGAGGCTGCGGGCGAACCGCTCTCTGCGACCAGGCACGCCGGTCATCGTTGCTTCACTTCCTCCGCTCAGCTTCGGTGCCGTTGCACCCGTGGCTGCGCGCGCAGGCCCCCGTCGCCTGCTCTGTTTCGGACGGCTGCGGGCTTACAAGGGGCTCGATCTCCTGGCGGAGGCGCTGCGATTGCTTGGGCCCCCGCCGGATCTCGATGTGCGGGTCGTCGGTAACGGGCCGGAGAGCGCGGCGCTCGCTGCTTTGCGGGCTCTGCCGGGCGTCAAGGTCGAGAATCGCTGGGTGCCTGAGAGCGAGATCAATACACTCCTGAATTGGGCGGATGTTGTGGTGTTGCCATACCGCGAGGCGAGCCAAAGCGGGATCGCGCCGACGGCGCTGGCCACAGGTCGTCGTGTGATAGCGACTCGGGTCGGTGGATTGCCTGAACAACTCGGAGACAGTCCGCTCGCGACGTTATGCGAACCTGAGGCCGCGAGCCTCGCCACGGCGATCAAGCGCGTCATGGAGATGCCTCGCGATATCGGGGGCTCCGCCACGGATCCTCGTCGGGAATGGCGCAAGTTCGCGGCGATCATACTTGAAGGGCTGGTCTCCCTGGGTCTAGCAGCGCCAACGAGAGGCATCAATTCGTCAGCTGCGTCAGTGATGGTGGGCGTGGACGCTGGACGAAGCGATGATCGGATGGGCGGCGATGTTGCGGAGTAGTGTGGACAGCACACGAGGATCGTTCCAATCCTCTGGGTCGCCGGAGCGCCACTTTGCACGCAGCCAGGCGTTCTGATCGACCAGCAGTTGCGTGCCTGCCAGCGCATCTGGCGACAACCCGACGATGATGGCCAGCGCCGTCCATGCCTGGGGTTCGCTCGCGATGCAGGTGGGGCCGGTCTGTTGCCTGGCAATCTTGCGGGTAACGAGAATCGTCATCGCATCGATATCGCCGGGCGAAGATGGCTCGATCGGCTCATCGTCGGATACTGCGATGATGCGCAGCGCATGGCCACGCAGATCATCGAGATCAATGACCTGTCCATTTGTGCACCGTGCGTCGAACTGCGGCATCGGTATCGGCTGCGGCCAGTTTCCGGTGCGCTGCATCGTGTCGCCGGCGCTGTGCGCGCGCAGGTAGTCGATGAGATCCCAAATTGCCTCGCTCGACAGTGTGCCAGCGAATCCAGGCATCGCCGTCGCACCATCAGGAGCGGTAATGCCGTGCGAGATGTACCAGTAAAGCTCACCGTCGTTGTGCGCCCAGAAATGGCTTGCGGTGAGGTCGGCGGGCGGCACCGGCAGAGATTTCGCGGCCGGACCATCGCCATGTCCCTGGGCGCCGTGGCATGCAACGCAATTCAAGGCGAACAGGCGGGCACCGTGCACGATCGCTGTTGCAGCAAATTCGGTGGGCGAGGTGAAGAAGCTGGTCGGATAGGCTGCGACGAACAGCAGATCGAGATGCGGGATCGCTGCCGCCAGGATGACGGCGCCGATACCCAATGCAAACCAGCGAATGCGGCGCCACCCAAGGCCAACTACAACGACAACGACGCCACCAATCGTCGCGGTCAGTGCGGTGATCACCTCGCTTCGGAAGACGGGATCAGCGAAGGCCCATGCGCTCGGTTGCCAGGGAAACGGCCAAACCGGCTCTTCGTGTGTTCCAGGCGCATGCGACGCGAGAAAGCCTGCGGTGAACACGACAAGTGTGCCCAGCACCGTCTCGGTCGCGACCGACACGCGCATGTGTCGCCGCGCTGTTTCCGGCGAGGTTTCGGCCAGCCGATCGGTGAGCGCCAGGCGATTGATGGCGGCCAGCGTAAGCAGCACAGCGAACAGCCCGAGCTTCACCAGCGCAATGCGGCCATAGCCGGTGCCAAACAGTCCCGGCATGCCACCCATGAATTCCGTGACCTGCACAGTGGCGGTTCCCCCCAGCACCAGCACCGCGGACAGACCAACCGGCGTGAAGCTGCGGCAGGCCGTGGCCGCAGCGTTGTGGGGCAGCGTGCCAAGAGTGATGAACAGGGGGAGCAAACCGCCAAGCCACGCGCCGGCGGCCAGAAGATGCAAGACCTCCGATACGATCAAAGTGGTGCCAAGGCTGCCGCCGAGCGCGCCGGCATGGCCGAGCATCGGCTGGAGTGCAAGAGCCATCGCGGCCAGGGCCGCGGCGACAGCATTCCCCACACGCCACAGCCTGAGCAGGGGCAGAACCGCCAGCAGCAGGACGGCGCGCACCAGTAGCCATTGCCCGAACTGTGTCCGCAACGCCACCACCGGAAGGGCCTGAAGCGTCATTGCGACGCTGTCGGCGCCGGCAACAACCGCGCTTTCCGCCACTATCCATGCAATGCCAACGATCAGCGTGAACGCCGCGCTGATGCGCGCAACACGCAACAACTGCCGGCGCAAGCGCGGGGCTTCTTCGGATGCTTCTGCCACGGCGGCGGGCGCCACCAACGTGAGGAACACCAGTGTGCCGAACAGCGACACCAGCGCCGCGATGTGCGCCCCGCGCAGCAATGCAACGACGATTTCCAAAGTGCTCATGCGCGATTATCGGCAGTTGCCACTATGGCTGTTTCCCGCCCTGCATCGGCGTGCCGCCCGTACTGCTCACGTTGCTGCGCTCCATGCTAGGCATCGAGGCCCCAGCTTTCGCCACGGTCGCTGTCGCCGTCACTGGTCCCGCCTTCGCGAAGCTGAGGTGATTGGAAAACTGTCGCCTTGCTTCAGGGACTGCTTCAGCCCCAACAGCACGATGTGATACCCGCCCTGCGCGAGTGTCACTGGCTTGCCAGGTTCGATCGGCAGCGGTCCCACCGGCCGCATCTTCATCACGCCATGATCGTCGATGCTCTGATGCACGGCAGCTTCGGCTGCGACCGGCGTTGTAACGCCGGTCAGAGTGTCCGGCACGCCGCCGTCGGTGATGGTCAGGTAGACGGCTCCTTCATGACCGGCAGGTGCCGCGCGCGCCCAAACGTGATCGATCTGGATTGTCGTCTCATCGGCGAAAGCGGCGAAGGGCATGACGATCAAGATGGCGGCGAGGAGCATTCGCATGGCTCTCTCCCTCTCCGAAGTGCAGGATCAGTGTGCGACGGTGAATTTGTAGTTGCCCTCGGTCTTATGGGTATCCACCGAGGTCACGAGCCAGTTCACGGTGTAGGTGCCTGGCGACAGCTTCGGGAGTTCCACGACCAGCCGCCGGTTGCTGTCGGGCGCGACATGCGGCTTGCCCGTGGCGATCGCGGCGCCGCTCGCGCCATGCACTGCGATTGTGCTGAACAACGGCTCCACGCCCTCGGTGAAGGTGATCGAGAGCTCGGGCGGCGAGACAGCAACCTCGCTGCCGACCGGCGGACTGGCGTGTTCCAGGAACGCATGGGCGAAGACGGGCGATGCCTGCAACAGCATCGCCAGTCCGATCAGCAGAGCGCACCGCATCAGTTCCACCAATTCACGATCGGCTTGCCGAGGCTATTTGGCAGCAGGTCGTCGAAGTAGAGATGGAACTGTGCGATCACTCCGAGATGCGAGCCGGTCTGCTTGTTGCCAGGGATCAGCATCTCGACGCCCACGGCATATGTTTGCGCGGTGTAGTTGACGCCCACACCTATCAGGTATTGCGTGCTGCTCGTGTTCGGTTTGCTGGCCGGCGAGGACCAGGCAACCTCAGCGACGGTTGTCAGCTTGTTGACGAACTCCGGGAAGCCATAATCCTTCACTTGGCCCTGCAGGTAGCGCATGCTGTATTGCAGCGACAGGCCACCGGTCCATAGATTTGACGTGCCACTGTTGAACAGAGGATTGCCGGTATCGGGGTCGAAGCCGGTCACCTTCAGCTTCTGATCGGCAATCGAGTAGCCGAGGGTTCCAGTGATTGCGACCGGGCGCAGCAAGCCGATCGGTAGGTCGCCGAAGCCCTTGCCCCAGAAGATCGTCGGCGTCGTGGAACTGGTCTGATCGACATCGAGTGCGGCCCCGGTATTGCCCGTCGCGCCAGTCCGCCCGAACTCGCGGAACACACCCAGCGACAGCATGAATTCGTGTTCCGGGATTGACGTAGATCTTATACTTCAGGCCCAGCTCCACGTTCTCCCAGCCGCTTGCAGTCCCCGCACCTGGGGTGTGCAGCCACTGATAGCCGTCTGAGACCGAGAAGCCGAAGTTCTCGGTGATCCGCTTGTCAAACTCGAAGTTGAGGCCATAGAGCCCGGGCGTTGTTCCGCCATCGTTGGGTTGCGGCAGAAAGGAGAACGTCGGTAAGGACGCCTCGTCCGCCACGTTTGGGTCATCGATCAACAGCGTACTGATGAACATGTGTGGGCCGGCGAAGCCGTGTGCCAGCGCGGGCTGAAGTGGCAGCAAACACACGCCAGTGAGGGCGGTCAGGAACTTTGGCTGGTGCACAGGGAGTATCCTCCGATACGAGTTGGCAACGCCGACGCCCATGGGGCGACGGCGGAATGACAGGCCGAACTCAGATCAGGGACGGTGGACCGCGTGGTTGTGCCGCGATTGTCGTGGAAGGCGGTGGCGCGCGCGGCTGCGCAATATCGAAGCGCGCGAGGCCGGCTGTGCGACGCGGGGCGGGCACTGGCGTCGGCGGGAGCAGCGCAATCGATCCGCTGTGCGACTGACAGACCACGCACAGCACGCATTCATGGCTGGTATGTGATGGCACCGAAGGAGATGGTTGCCGATTATCAGCATCCGCATGGCAGATGGTCACGCTGCCGAGCGGATCTAGGCCGGCGGCAAACGTTTCCAGCGGCATCGTGGCGACCGTGAAAATCTGGCACCATGCCGCAAGCCACACAACGGCGAACCGAACCGCGGACATCATCACCCAGGCGTTTCAACCTGACGGAGCCGAAGCAGTAGCCTCGCGTGCCCTTACTGGCAAGTTTCCGCAAAGCACCGCAACAAGATAGACGCCGCTGCTCAAAGCAGTAATCCAGAAGCTGGTCGGCCAGTCCGTGTAGAAGGCGAGCACCAGTCCGAGCCACGCTTCGCTCAGGGCCAGTGCGACCGACAACGCGATGCCGCTCCAGAACCGTGTCGTTACACGCTGCGCCGATGCGGCGGGGCCAACCATCAAGGCGAATACGAGCAGGACGCCGACGATCTGCACGCACTCCGCGACGCCGAGCGCCACGATGGCCAGGAACAGTAACGACAGCAGTCGCAGCGACACCCCCTTCGCCTCGGCAAGCTCGGGCTGGAGGCTGGCGAACAGCAGTGGCCGCGCGATAATTGCGAGCGCCGTGATTGCGGCGACGCCGAGCAACAACAGCGTCCAGACGGTCACGGCATCGATTCCCAGGATGTTGCCGAATAGCAGCGTTGTCGCCTGTGTGGCATAGGAGGTGAAGAAATTCAGAAACAGCAGGCCGAGACCCATGGACAGCGACAGCACGATGCCGATTGCCACATCGCGTTGGTGCAGTTTTTCGCCGAGCAGGCCCATGCCGATGCCCGCCGCGAGCGTCATGGCGATCAGTCCCCACAGCGGCGAGATGCCGATCAGAACCGCCCCGGTGGCACCGGCGAAGCCGACATGCGACAGCGCATGGCCGGCAAATGTCTGAGCGCGGAGCACGAGGAAAAATCCGACCAGGCCGCAGACCACGGCCACCACACAGGCGGCAGCGAACGCATTCTGCATGAAGTCATACGTGAACATGGTGCCCGCTGTGGTCATGCTGGTGGGCATCGCGCTCGACGTCATGGCCGCCCGACATGACGAAGATCCGGCCACTCAGTCGCACAACGTCGATCTCCGAACCGTAGAGCCGTGAAAGCACCGGGCCGGTGACCACGTCCTCGACCGAGCCAAGTGCGGCATGGCCTTGGCCGAGGTAGAGAACGCGATCGAGCACGCCCAGCAGCGGATTAAGCTCGTGCGCGCTGAACAGCACAGTGATGCCGAGCTCCTGCTGCAACGTACGGGTCAGCTCGACAACGGCCCGCTGATGATGGGGATCCAGACTGATCAGCGGTTCATCAAGCAGCAGCAAACGCGGTCGCCCCAGAAGTGCCTGGGCGAGGAGGAGACGCTGGCGCTCACCGCCTGAGGTCTCCGCGAGCGGCCGACGCGCAAGGTCTGTTGCGTGCACGCGCTCCAGCGCCCAGGCGACTTCCTGACGATTCGCTCGACCGAGCAAGGGCAGACCCCAACGATGGCCGCCAACGCCACTGGCAACGAAATCCCAGCCGGAGAGCCGAAGCTGATCCAGCGCTCCACGCATCTGCGGCATGTAGCCGATGGCGGGGTTGCCGCGAGTCACAGGTTTGCCCAGCACACGGATCGTGCCGCTGCGTGGTGCCAACAGGCCGAGGATCGCGCGCATCAAGCGTGGTCTTGCCCGATCCGTTGGGTCCGAGCACGCCGACGAATTCATTGTCGCGAATCGTGAGATCGATGCCGGCGAGTACCCTTCTGGCGCCGAATGCCAGCGTTGCCCCGACAAATTCGATCGCGCTCACTGTGCGGTGCCGGAGAGTGCCTGACCGATCGCGTCGAGTTCGCTCATCATCCAGTGCTGGTAATTCTCACCGGGCGGCTTGGTCTCGGTCACGCCGATCACAGGAACCTTCGATTGCTGGGCCATTCGCACCATGCGCTGCGCGGCGGCTATCGGACGCCTGACTGTTGTAGAACAAAAGCCGGACAGCGTGGTTGCGGAGATCATTCTCGAAGGCGGCCACGTCGGAGGCGCGCGGTTCGGAGCTGTTCATGACGGCGAGCTGGAAGCGCTCATTCCGCATACGGAAGCCCAGCGCGGCCGCCATATAGCCGAACACCGGCTCGGTGGCGGTCACTGGGATGCCGCCAAATTTCTGGCGCAGCTCCGCGATCTTCGCGTCCAGTGGCTGCAGTGAGGCGAGAAAAGCCCGCAGCCTCCCGTCATAGTCATCCCTGTGTGAGGGCTCACGGTCCGACAGCGATTTTGCCAACGCCTTGGCAAAGATCGGCATTGTGGCTGGATCGTACCAGAGATGCGGATTGTCGCCTGCCTTCCTGCGCACGAGATCGGCAACGACAATGATCTCGCGGTTTGGCGACCGCGTGGCGGCGAGCAGCTTCGTCATCCATGGATCGTAGTCGGCGCCATTGTAGATCACGATGGCGGCGGCTGACAGGAGACGGGCAACCGATGGACTTGCCTCGAACAGATGTGGGTCCTGGTCAGGGTTGCTCAGGATGCTGCTGACCATTCCGTTGTTGCCCGCCAGTTGTTGCGCGACGTCGCCGTAGAAGTTTTCGGCAGCGACGATACCGGCGGCGCTGGCTGTGCCCTGCGCCGTGGCGGGTCCGGCGAGCACGGCTAGAATGACTGTCAGCGCATATAGTGCCACCATATCCGGCCTCGCAGGAGCGTCATGATGGTATGTAATACTGTAACGTAGTGCACGCAACCGTCAATGGGCGTGCTAAGCTGTGGTGTCGACAGAGGGGATCGAATGGCGGCTGAATTCTCGCGACGGACCGAGGCGCTGCTCAATCGAGCCGAGGCGATCTGCGAGCATCGAGGTGCGAACCTGACGGAACTGCGGCGGCACCTACTCGGTATGATCCTGGATGCCGCATCACCCACGGGCGCTTACGACCTGCTGGACCGGCTGCGTCAGACGCGGCGCAGCGCGGCGCCGCCCACAGTGTACCGGACGCTCGACTTCCTGCTGGAGCAGGGGCTGATCCATCGCGTGGAGCGGCTATCCGCGTTTGTCGGCTGCGTTGCCGGCTGCACGGTCGATCCTGACGGCGAGAACCACACTCATGCCGCGCAATTCCTGATCTGCCGCAAGTGCGGGCGGGTGGTGGAGATGCAGGATCATGACGTGTCCGCGGTCCTGGCGCGGGTGGCGAAGGAAGCAGGTTTCAGTATCAGCAATGCGACCATCGAGGCCGAGGGGCTGTGCACCACGTGCCGCACGGCAGCTCCGGTCGGGCCCGCCATGGCGCGAATGGCTGATTGATTGGCACGGGCAGTCAGACAACGGGCCCCGCGCGCAACGCGCACCCGATCGCGCAGCGAACCAGCGGGCGTGAAGGGCTACCCGTACGCTTTTCACATCGCGCTCGACGGCAACGGCATCAACGGTCTTGAGGGAATGGCCGGCGTCTGCCTTTTCCTGTTCGATCCTGTGGGCAATCGGCACGCCTACAAGATCGTGTATTTCGATGGTATCGCCGCGGGTCACGCGGTGTCGGTCAATCCATCTGGCACGGTCGGTTATCTCGGTAATGCCGGCCAGCATCTGCTGTTCTATGATGCAAGAACGCTGAACGAGATCGAGCGCATATCGACACTGCGCTTCGAGACAGCACGCACGTCACTGCAGGGCAGTACCCATGTTGTCTGGCTGTCGGATGAGGAGATCATCACGCCCATCGGCGAGCATTTCTACGCGTTCCGGCTCGGGAATTTGGCGAACCCGCAGCGCTTGGTGCCGCACGGTGTCAAGCTGCCTCATGGCATGAAGCGAACCGCATCCGGGCGCTACATTGTGTATGGGTCGATGGACAACCCAGCCGACGCCGCGGCGGGCGAGGCTCGTCACGTCGGTATATGGGACCGCCGCACCGATCGCGTTACCGTGCTCCAGTTGCCGGCAACGTGCTGGCATGTCGCTGTGCATCCCCGCGACGACATCTTCTATGCGGTTTCTTTCCGCGTCGCGCCCCAGGATAACTACGACTATCACGAATGGGGTATGGCCTATCTCAAGGAATATGCATTTGAGATCGATGCGCGGGAGAAGCGTGTCAGTCGGCATTGGGCTGCAGGCCGAGAAATTCCGGCCCACATAAACTCTGATATCACGCTGTCCAACAGCGAACTGATCTTCTGTAACGGCGGCAGCCAGTCGATCATCGCGATCGAGCTCGACAATTTTGCCCGATTCCGGATCATCGACGAGCGACCCGATCTGGCGGCGCATCTGGCACGGCCACGCGAGGTCGCAACGCAGATCTACGAAGCATTCGCACGCGGCAGCTTTGCGACAAACAGCCGGCATTTTCTCGGAGCGTTGCGGGTGAGCCGGTTCAGCCTGCTTGACTCGATTTATGCGTGCCAACTCTCCGCCGACCAGTCGTTGCTATTCACTGCGAATCGCGGGCTGAACTGCATCACGATCTATGATTATCCAGCAGGCGAAGTACGAATTCGCGTTCCGATGCCGGAGCTGCAGAACTACTTCCCGTGGCTGTCTCCACTCGCCGATCCGAGGCTCGGCTTTCACCACAGCGTCTTGCTCGGTTAGGTGCCCTCTCGCGGCAACTCGAATGCCGCCGCGGCTTCTACAACGGCACGCAGATTGCGCGGAATGATGGTGGTCACGATCGATTCTATAAAGCCGGACACCATAGGTTCGATGCCGGCCAGCGAGCCGAGCAAGCCCGGCTTGAGGTCGAGCTCGCCAGCAAACGTGACCCGGGTTCCACGCCCGGCCATTGCCGTGCTGAACGCCGTCTCACCGGAGCAGGAGATGAACTCGCGGAGGAAGATCGGTTCAATACGTCCAAGAACATGTGCCGGTGTCGGTATTCCAACTATTGCGATCGATCCAGCCCATTTCTCCAATTTTCAGCATGGTGCGAATAGCGGCCGGAAGCTGCTGATGGATGCGCCATTCATTCACGATGTGGACGATGCCGTCGGAGTCCGTCGACCGCTCGATCTGCCGAATGCTTTCGATATCGTCGATACTGCCGGCGAAGTCGACCAGGTGATCGCGCATGACTGCCCAAAGTTCCTGCTGGGGACGCTTGAGCACGACGAGGCTGCGAAAGCTCTTCAACGCGTGTCTCTCCGCGATGGAGCGAAGACGATAGATGTCGGACGACAGGCGCATGCGTGCTCGCACTTCGCGCGTGATGTATGAGGACGATGCCAACCAGGATATCGTCTCTGTCAGGGAACTCCGCGCAGTCGAGGGTGCGTAGCCCAGCGCGGCAGCCTTGGCATGCGAATACCAGTAATAGCGACCAATCATTGTGGCCTGCTGTCGGGTGGACAGAGCGGCGCGTCCGGTCATGGCGGCAAGTAGTTCCTCCGTGGCAGCCGCCAGAAAAGCAGACACATGATTAAGTTCTCCGAGTGGCGGCGATACGCCGGCCAAGTTGGCGATCATGCCGTGAACCTGCCGCCATGTCAGGTTTTCCGAGCCGAGCAGATAGCATTCGCCCATCGTGCCATGCAACGCGATGAGTAGATGGCCCTCTGCGACGTTGCGGGCCGAAACGAGGTTGCAGCCACCTGGGAACGTGTTGCTGAAAGGATCGGTGAGGTACGACACTATCAGACCATTGCTCGGTCCCAGGCGCGAACTCGTCGGTCCAAGCGTCATCGTCGGGCACGCGAAGCGCACATCCAGCTTGAGGTGCTCAGCAAGTCTCAATGCCCGGTGATGCTGCGCAATCTTCGCGATAACATAAGTCGGCTCGCCATCGCTGCTTGCCATTGGCTCGTCTTCACCAATGATCGTGCCGTGATTGCTGTAGCCGAATACTACGGAAGACGAAGTCACGACCACAGTGCGAACACCTTGCCGACCGCAGGCTCGCAACAGAGCCTCGGTGCCAGCAACAGCGGTGTCCAATATTTCCGTCGAACTGACACCCCCATAGGCGTAATGCGCAGCCGTGTGGAATGCTGACATCGCATTCGGCGCAGGCTGCATCGAGGACTTTGATGTCCTGCAATAGATCACCAACGACCCATGTCACCGGCAGGCCTTCAAGTGAACCACGCCGGCTGGTCTGCCGTACCAGACATCGTACTTCATGGCCTGCATCCACCAGAGTGTGGACCAGATGAGACCCGATCAGGCCCGTTGCACCAGTCACCAGTGCTCTCATGCGACCGTGAAAGCCTGTGTCAGATCACGTTGCACAGCCTGTGAGAAGCCGTCGATAAAACGCGAGATCTCGGCGATCCACTGCTCCGGATCGGACGCCGTTCCCCAAGCGATCGATTGCGTCGGCGTAATATGGACGAAGCCGTCAGTGTCGGTGCGATACGCTTCGCTGGCGCCTGGCTGATCGCGCGTGCCCGCGAGCCGTTGCAGCAGCGGTAGCGCGATCTCGCCGACCCGCTGCAGCAGCGGCATGATCTGTTCCATAGGTGGCGGTGCAGGCTCGTCCAGCCGGCCTGCCGATGCGGATGTCACGACCCTCCACCAAGGCTTCGAAGTTCGCAATGGTCCGGTCAAAAAAGGTCTGATAAGCGTGCGTCACCAAATGGGCCTTCAGCTTTGGCACGAGGTTGATGTCGAACACTTGCCAGAACGGTGGCAACGTAAATTGCTGCCGTCCCGTTATGGTGATGTGCGTGCCATCCATAGTTCGCTCGAACGTGGCAATGCCATCGTCGTAAGCGGCGGAGCCATTCTCACTCAGGACAGTCTTCCAATACAACCGATGACGGCTCTCGCCATACTCCACCACCTCCAGTTTGCTCACATCGATGGGCATTCCCCGATACAGCACCAGGTAGTTCGGCTGCGGCAGATAGATGTTGCGCTCGGCCTGTCGTACCGGTCGTCCAGAGCTGTCATGCGCCAACGGAACCACGACGCCCCCGAGGTAGTCATTCATAAACTGGATTGTTCGGGCAATGTCGACGTGCCGTGTGTACAGATTGAATTCGATCGGCAGTGTCGTCGCGTAGCGGAACACGACGGCGTCATCGATGTATCGCCAGCGGAGCTCGGGGGAGACTGGTGGCGCAGCGGCAGCGGTGGGCTCGAGTTCGAGCAGCTCGTCCACGAGGGCATCGAAGGCCCCTTCCGGTATGGCACTGAGGTCAATGCCTAATGGTACCGCATGACGCCGCAGCGCGTCCTTGTCGAACAGTGTTCGATATGACTGGATCGCCTCCCCCATCCAACCAAGCAGCGCATTCGCCAGTGTCATCAACCACTGGCTGACGGCATCGGTGTCAGGATCGGCAAGGAATTTTGCCAATACGGCATTGATGCGCGCATCGACGCGGGTGTTTGAACGGAAACACCTCCGGATCGAGACGCTGGAGCCATGGCTCGACCAGCCGATCGAGTGTCTCTGCACGGTTGCGCATGCTGCTGGTCAGCAGCGACAACGCAGGAACGTTGTTCCAGTCGCGAAAAATGCCGAGCGAACCGGTTACGATATATCGTCGCGGCAAGGGGTGTGTGCGAAGGACGCGCGCGAATATTGGCGATACCTCGGGATTGAGGCCCATTTTCGTCGCGCCGACATGATCAGCCAACACGATATCGGTGGCTGCGATGATCGTATTTGTCTCGATCGCTGTGGGTGCCCGTCGACCGCCGGCGCCGTGCGCGCCGCAAATGCCATCGATCAGGCAGAACTGAACCGGAGCCACGCTCAGCAATGCGGCAACCACGTCGCCGGGATGTCGGCGTTTTCGGTAATGCAGATCCTTGTCGATCAGCGGTAGTACACCAATCAGCGTGTCAAGGCACAGTGCGTAGCCCGCAGCTTCGTCGGTACGACTTTTGCTGAAGACGATTCGTACATCTGCATCGAGCCATTCACGTGATATGCCGCAGCCTTGCAGCGCGCTGTCGACCGGAAATGCACAATCGTCCGGTAAAGCAGCGAGATCGAGGATATCGTAGGCGCGACCCTTTGGTGTGGTGTAGCGATAGCCCAGCAGATCGCTCAACGCGTACAGATCGCGATTCTCTGCCCACAGGGCGCTGCCATCAGTTGTTCCGACTACAGCGACGCCCGGGAAGCCATGGTCGTGCAACAGGTCGACCAGTTCTTCGACCAGTGCGGGGTCGGTCACCGCGGGTGAGGCGATCGCGAACCCAGCCAGCTCCGGCTTGACGACAATGCGAAGCTGTTCCGCCGATCGGCCCTTCCGCGCGCGCGCCAAAACTGACCAGAGACCTGCACGATCGAGCGCGGCCGCAAGCTTGCCGGATGTTGACAGGGTGTTGTCGTCCACGATGGCGACAGCGCAGTCTTCCGCTTCATCGGCGGTCAGTGGCAATTGAATTCGCCCGATCTGTTCCGTGGAGCACGCGATGAGCCTAGCAACTTCCGGTTCGGAGGGGCAAATTGCTGGTTCATTGGCCCCGGTCTCGGGAGCCGCCCGCAAAGGACACACCATGCTCAGAACCGGTACGCAATACCTCGACTCGCTGCGCGACGGCCGCCAAGTCTGGATCAACGGCGAGCGCGTTGCCGATGTAACGATGCATCCCGCTTTCCGCCCGATCGTGTCGCTGCGGGCACGACTCTACGACATGGCCCACGAGTCGCAGCACAGTGCCACCATGTCCTATCTGGATGCGACCAGCGGCGAGCGCAGCAACCTCGCCCTAAAATTACCTAAGACACAGCAGGACTGGCACGACAAGCGTGCCTATGTCGATGCGCAGCTCAACGAGGTGGGTGGCGTGGTGGTCCGCGTGGGTGATGAGACGATCGGTGAATTGTGGTCGCTGTGGGATGGCAAGGCGGTGCTGGACGAGATCGATCCGCAGTTCAGCCAGAATGTCGAGCGCCACATTATGCGGGCGCTGACCGCCGATCCCTTCCACGTGTCGGCGAATACCGATCCGAAGGGGGATCGGTCGAAGCGGCCACAGGAGCAGGACCCGGACATGCTGCTCCACGTCGTGAAGGAAACCGATGCCGGCATCGTGGTGCGTGGCGCCAAGTACGAAACCGCGGCAGCCTATGCGAACCAGGCCTTCGTCAAGCCCACGATCGGCAACTGGGGCGACGACAAGCTGTCGGACTATGCCGTCGGGTTCATCGCCGACATGGGATGGCCGGGGATCAAGCATATCTGCCGCACCGGATTCGCCGGCCGCGCGCCAGCTGAGGACTATCCGCTGTCAAACCGGTTCGACGAGGTGGATACGCTGATTGTGTTCGATGATGTGTTGGTGCCGTGGGAGAATGTGCTGTTCTATCGACACACGCGTGCCGCGACGTTTATCCGTGCGACGCTGCATCGCTATTCGGCGTTTCCCTACACCCAGCGCATCCTGTATCTCGCCGATATGCTGATTGGCGCTGCATTGTTCAATGCGCGACAAACGGGCTTGGACAAGCAGCAGGCGGTGCGCGAGAAGCTGGCGGAACTCGCCTGCTATCGCGAGGGGATCAACGCGCATCTGACCGCCGCCATCGCCACCGCGCAGCCTAGCCCGGCTGGACTGCTGATGCCGAACCAGTCGCTGCTGTTTACCGGGCGGGTGCACGCCTGCACGAAGCTGCCGGCAATGATGCATCTCGCGCGCGAACTTTGCGGTGGCCAGATCTGCGTCACGCCGGACTTCGCCGCGTTCGTCGATCCGGAGACCAGGCCGTGGCTACGAGAAATTCTACACGGTGAACGAGGCATGGAGCGCAGAGGATCGTCGTCGCCTGCTGGCGTTCGCCCGCGATCTGCTCAACTCTGACTATGCCGGGCACCGGCTGACGTTCGAACTGTTCGCTCAGTCGCCGCCTTATGCGCATCTGAACGCGGTCTACATCAACTTCGACTTCGACACGCCGCTTCGCTTCGTGAAGCAGGCAGCGGGGCTAAGCGATCGGGTGATGTAGCCTTGGTCAGTGCGGCCGATCGTCGTTGTTGACGCGTCGGTCGCCGGCGAGCCAGCGTGCCAACTCAGAATGCGCGTCCTGCCGGCGCATCGCCGCGATCTGCTCGGCATCCGGCGCATCCACGGTGAACTCCAGCCGCAGGTTATCGGGCGTCTTCAGGTACATCGACACGCAGAAGCCATGATCGATCTTGCGCACCGGCACCCCCGCCGCGCTGACGCGCTGCATCAGCTCATCGAAAGCTCCCTGCGTTACCTTGAAGGCGACATGCCAGGATCCGCCGACCTCCTGCAGGATCGCGCGATTCTTTTCCCATGCCTCCTCGTCCGCGAACTGGAAGAACGCCAGCGCACCGCCGTCCGCCATTTCGAAAAAGGTGTGGCAGTAGTCCACCTCGCGGCCGACCTCGGGGCGGAACACGCGCTCGCACCAGGTGGCGACCAGCGGAATGCCCAGGATGTCCTCGATGAAGTGGCGGTTGGCCTCCTGATCCTTCACCGCATAGGCATGGTGATGCAGCCGCAGCGGCAACTCGGCCAGCAGCTTCGTGCGGCCCTGGGTCTGTGGTTGATCGAGCATTGGATCCTCCCGCTTGCGTCCGGCCGACGTTCCCGGTTCAGATCGCGGCATCGCACAGCGGAGGGGACTTGGGCAAGCCACGCATCCTGATCGCCGGTGCCGGCATCGGCGGCATCGTCGCCGCGCTGGCGTTGTTGCAGCGCGGCTTCGAGGTTGCGCTGTATGAGCAGGCCGCCGAGCTGCGCGAACTAGGCGCCGGCGTGCAGATCACGCCGAATGGCTCGCGCGTGCTGCGCGAACTCGGCCTGTTGCCCGCGATGCGAGGCGATTGCCTCGGTGCCGACCGCGAAGGTGATGCGGCTGTTCAATACCGGCCAGGCCTGGCGTGTGCAGGATCTCGGCGCCAACGCCGAGACGCTTTACGGCTCGCCCTTTTGGCTGGTGCATCGCGGGGACTTCCATGCCGTCCTGGTGCAGGCACTCGCCGAGCGCGCGCCTGATGCGGTGCATGTCGGCGCGCGCTGCATGGGTTTCGAGCAGACGGCAGATGGCGTGGCGTTGTCGTTGGAGAACGGTGAGCGCATGAGCGGCGACGCGCTGATCGGCGCCGATGGCGTGCATTCGAATATCCGCCGACCAGCTATTCGGGGACGGGTATGCCGCGTTTACCGGCTTCATGGCCTGGCGCGGCGTCGTGCCGATGGAACGCCTGCCGCCGCGCCTCCGCCAGCGGTACGGCATGACCTGGATCGGCCCGCACGGCCATGTCGTCACCTATCCGCTACGCCGCGGTGAGCTGCTGAACTTTGTCACCGCAATCGAGCGGGACGATTGGCTGATCGAGAGCTGGTCTGAGGCGGGCACAGTCGAGGAATGCCGTCGGGACTTCGCGGCGTGGCATGCGGACGTGCTGGCAATCGTCGATGCGATCGACGTTCCGTACAAATGGGCCATGCTCGGGCGCGAACCGCTCGAACGTTGGTCGGTCGGGCGCGTCAGCTTGCTCGGCGATGCTTGCCATCCGACGCTGCCCTTCCTGGCGCAGGGCGCCAACATGGCCATCGAGGATGGCATGGTGCTGGCGCGCTGCCTGGACACCTACGACATCCCCGATGCATTGCGCCGCTACGAAGCGGCGCGGCTCGAGCGAACATCGCGCATCGTGCTCGCCTCGCTGGAGAACGTGTCGCGCTATCATAATCCTCAGCTTGCCGACCCAGTGCAGGCCCAGGCGTTCATGGCGCGCGAGTTCGCGCCACGCGCCATGGGAGCGCGCTACGACTGGCTGTATGAATACGACGCCTTGGCCGTGCCGATCTGACCAACGAAGGAAACGATCCATGAAATTCGGCGTGTTCTACGAGCATCAGCTGCCGCGTCCCTGGACGACGACAAGCGAACACGACCTGCTGCAGCAGTCGCTGGATCAGTTCCAGTTCGCCGATCAGCTCGGCTACGATTATGCGTGGGTCGTGGAGCATCACTTCCTCGAGGAGTACTCCCACTCATCGGCGCCCGAAGTCTTTCTTGGCGCTGCGAGCCAGCGCACCAAGAACATCCGACTCGGTCACGGCGTGATCCAGCTCACCACCAACCAGCCGCAGCGAGTGGCGGAGAAGGTGGCGACACTCGATCTGCTGTCGGGTGGCCGTGTTGATCTCGGTATGGGCGAGGCGGCAGGGCCCGCGGAGCTGCATCCGTTCGGGGTGCGCGTGCGTGACAAGCGTGATCGCTGGGAGGAGGCGGTGCGCGCCATCATCCCGATGTTCACCCACGACAACTGGGAATTCCACGGCCAGTACCTATGATTTTCCCGCCCGCAACGTGATCCCCAAGCCGTGGCAGAAGCCGCACCCGCCGCTCTGGGTCGCCTGCTCGAACATCCGCACGATCGGCGACGCGGGACAGTGGGGGATGGGCGCGCTCGGGTTCAGCTTCGTCTCGCCCGAGGCGGCGCGTGCCTGGGTGCATCGCTACTACAACAACCTGCTGCATCGTCCCAACCGGCTTGCTGACTATGCGACCAATCCGAACATCGCGATCGTCAACGGCTTCATGTGCGCGCCGACCGACGAGGAGGCGATCGAGGCCGCATCGGGCTGGACCTTCTTCATCTTCGCGCTGGGGTATTATGGAAGGAAGGGGATCGATGCTCCCGGCACCGGCAATCTCTGGCGCGAGTACCAGGAGTGGCGGCAGACCGACAAGGCGAAGCAGGCGTTGCGCAACGGCCTGATCGGTTCGCCGGAAACCATCCGCCGCCGGCTGCGTCAGTTCGAGGAGGCGCATGTCGATCAGGTGATCCTGCTCAATCAGGCGGGTCGCACCAGCCACCAGGCGATATGCGACAGCCTGGAACTGTTTGCCCGCGAGGTGATGCCGGAGTTCCACGCCCGTCAGCCGGCGCAGGATGCCTGGAAGGCAGATGTTCTCGCCGGCCGGATCGAGTTGGCGGAACTGGAGACAGATACCTACGACCTCTACGCGCATCAGAACGAGGACATCGTCCGCCTCACACCGGAGCAGCTCAAGCAGCGCATGGCTGAGAAAGAGAAGGCGGCGCAGGGCGCCTGAACCGAGGAGATGCGGGTGCCGCCGCTACTCGGCTGGCTCGCCATCCTCCTGATGCTGCTCGCTGGCGCGACTGCGCGAGCGGCCGATCTGCCCGGTCCGTGGGTCGAGATGGCGAGCGACGGCGGACTCGACGTGCGTTCGGTCATCGCGCCGGGCATGGCTTGCCCGAAAGTGGTCGCCGACGGGACCGCGTTGACCAGCGATACGCGCGGGAAGGCGGATGGCGACTACCCGGTGCAGACCTGCATCGCCCATGCCGCTGCCTCGTCCCGCGCAATTACGGTGGATGGGCTGGCGGCCCCGGCGCTTCCGAGCGACATCAAGCGGATCGTGGTGATCGGCGATACCGGCTGCCGGTTGGAGGGCAACTTCACTCAGGACTGCAACGACCCGGTGAAGTGGCCGTTCGCGACCGTCGCCCGGCTGGCGGCGGCGCGGCACCCGGACCTCGTGATCCATGTCGGCGATTATTATTACCGCGAAACCGCCTGCCCCGACACCCAGCCGGGCTGTGCCGGCAGCCCCTTTGGCGATAACTGGGCGGTCTGGCAGAAGGATTTCTTCGACCCCGCCGCGCCGCTGCTCGCCTCGGCGCCCTGGGTCATGGTGCGCGGCAACCATGAATTATGCAGCCGTGGCGGCCATGGCTGGTTCCGTCTGCTCGATCCGCATCCGAGCGCCGACAAATGCACGGACACGACGCCACCCTATGCCTTGCGCATCGGTTCGTTGAGCCTGGTCCTGCTCGATGGCTCCGACGCCGACGATCGGAACGCCGATCCGACAAAGGTGGCGGCTTATCGCGATCAGTTGAAGCCGGTGCTCGCAGACGTTCCGGCGCATTCTTGGTTGCTCACCCATCGGCCGATCTGGGCGCTGGCGCAGGGGTACGATGCCAAGCCCGGCAGCGCACTGAACGCAACCGAGCAGGCGGCCATTCGCGATCTCGTGCCGGCGGGGCTGGACATGGTGCTTTCGGGGCATGTCCATGACTTCACCAGTTACGAGTTCGATCAGCCGCGTCCAGCGCAGCTCATCGTCGGCGAGGGCGGCGACGTCCATGACGCCATTGCGCAGCCGGTCAACCCCGGCATCGCCATCGACGGAGTGAAGATCCGCCGCGCCTTTGCGACGTCCGACTACGGCTACGTGGTGCTGCATCGCGTGAGCCAGGGCTGGACCGGCACGGTGTATTCCCTGACCGATGAGGTGCTGGCACGCTGCCGGTTGCATGGCCGTCAGCTCGCCTGCCGCTCCACCGCACGCTGATGTCCGATCCGACGCGCGAGGCTGCGTTCGACCTCTTGACCGCGGTCCTGGATCGGCGTCGGCCGCTCGAAGAGGCCTTGGGCGCACTTCCCACGACCGACCCGCGCGACCGCGCGGCAGCGCATCGCCTGGCCGCTACGGTGCTGCGGCGGATGGGAACATTGGATGCCGTGCTGGAGCCCTTTCTCCGCAAGCAGCCACCTGAACCGGTCCGCCATGTGCTGCGCCTGGGCGCCGCCGGACTGCTGCTGCTGGAGACACCGCGGCATGCGGCGGTGGCGACGGCGGTTGGTCTGGCGCGCACCCGTGGGCTGGCACCATTCGCAGGGCTGATCAATGCGGTGCTCCGGCGTGTGGCCGACGGCGGCGTTGCGGCGCTCGCGGATCTCGATGGGCCGCGCCTGGATACACCGGAGTGGCTGTGGACCTCGTGGGGGGACAAGGCGCGCGAGGTCGCCCTGGCCCATCAGCACGAGGCGCCGCTCGATCTGACCCTCAAGCCCGGAGCCGGAGAACCAGGCGGTGTCCTGTTGCCCACGGGGTCACTGCGGTTTCCGGCCGGCACACGTGTCACCGAATTGCCGGGCTTCGAGCGCGGCGATTTCTGGGTGCAGGACGCCGCCGCCGCCTGGCCGGCCAAACTGCTCGCGCCGTTGGCTGGCGAACGCGTGGTCGATCTCTGCTCCTCGCCCGGCGGCAAGACGGCCCAGCTTGCCGCTGCGGGTGCATCGGTGGTCGCGGTCGAGCGTGACCCCGCGCGCCTGGCGCGCCTCCGCGACAACCTGCGGCATTGGCATCTGTGGGCCGAACTCGTGCAGGCGGACGCCACCGAATGGGCTCCTGGCAGGCAATTCGACGCTGTGCTGCTGGACGCGCCGTGCAGCGCCACCGGTACGATCCGGCGTCATCCCGACGTGCCGCGTCTGAAGCGGCCGCGCGACGTTCGGGCGTTGGCGGAGACGCAGGACCGGTTGCTGCAGGCCGCCGCCACTCTGCTGCGTGAGGGCGGCCGGCTGATCTACTCGGTGTGCTCGCTGCAGCCCGAGGAAGGCGTGCCCCGCGTCGAGGCTGCGGTGGCGCGCGGTGATCTGCGGTGCGACCCGTTCGCGCCATCGGAACTTGCAGCCTTGCCGGAGGCGCTGACGCATGACGGCTATCTGCGCACGCTGCCCAGCATGTGGCCCGAGCATGGCGGCATGGACGGTTTCTTCGCCGCGCGCCTGATCAAGACCTGACCGCGGCGCTTGTATTCCTCCAACCTGCCTGTCTACATCGGGGGCATGCCTGCATCGCGACCTGCCCGAGTCACCGTCGCGCCAAGCATTCTCGCTGCTGACTTCGCTCGTTTGCGAGATGAAGTGGCAGCGGTCGAAGCGGCGGGGGCCGATTGGCTGCATCTCGACGTCATGGACGGTCATTTCGTGCCGAACATCAGCTTCGGTCCACCGATCCTCCGCAGCCTTCGTCCGCTGACCATGCTGCCGTTCGACGTGCACCTGATGATTTCGCCTGTCGATCCTTACATTCCGGCATTCGCCGACGCCGGTGCCGACCATCTTATCGTGCACCCGGAGGCAGGGCCGCATCTGCATCGGACACTTCAGCTCATCCGATCGCACGGTAAACGTGCCGGCGTCGTATTGAACCCGGCGACGCCGCCGGAAAGCGTTGCGTGGGTGCTCGATCTCGTCGACATCATCCTCGTGATGACTGTCAATCCCGGATTCGGTGGGCAGGAATTTCTGCCATCGCAATTGCCAAAGATCGCGGCATTGCGCCGGATGATCGACGCCTCTGGCCGCTCGATCGCGTTGTCGGTCGACGGCGGTGTCACACCCGAGACGGCCCCGCGTGTGATCGACGCCGGGGCCGACACGCTGGTCGCCGGCACCGCCGTATTCGGCGCGGCCGACTATGCGGCGGCGATCGCCGCATTGCGCGGTGAGGGTCCTGCAGCATGAGTGCGTCCGACCCACGGCGGTGGTTGCGCGATGCACGCCGCGCGATCGCGCGTTTGCCGAGCATCCGCATGGGCCGCGTGCCGGACGCTCCGGCCCTGCCGGTGCGCGATCCCTGGCCAGGCGACCCTGGCCGTGGTGCGAGGCTGTTGCGCGGCGAACTCGAGTTCGGCGGCGGCGTGCGCTTGTTGCAACCCGGCGTGTGGGGGGAGGCGTCGGATTCCCTCCTGCTGGATGCCTCGGCGCATGGCTTCACCTGGCTGCGTGACCTCCGGGCTCTCGGAACCGATGCCGCCAGACTGCGCGCCCGCGCGCTGGTGGCGGACTGGATCAGTGCGCCGCCCGGCCTGGAAATTGTGCATCGTCCGGACGTTGCCGGCGCACGGATTGCCGCCTGGTTGGGACACTACGACTTCTTCGCGGCCTCAGCGGACGATGCATTTCGGCAGAGGTTGATGGCGCGGTTGGTGTCGGACGCCCGTAGCCTGTCGGCGGCCTTGCCTGCCGAGGAATTGGACGCAAGGGCGCTGACCGCGCTGAAGGGACTGATCGCTGCGGCCGTCGCGTTGCCGGAACACGCCGGCTTTCTGACGCGTGCGCTGCGCTTCCTGCCGCAGGAGATCGTGCGGCAGGTGCTGCCGGACGGCTGCCATGTCGAGCGCAGCCCCGCCGCTCAGCTTGCCGCCTTGCAGGACCTGACCGAGATCCGCGCACTGTTGCAGGCGGCGCAGACCCAGCCGCCGCCGGCGCTCACCAGTGCGATCGAGCGCATGGCGCCCGCACTCAGGGTGATGCGCCACGGAGATGGCGGCCTCGCGCTGTTCAACGGCAGCAAGGAAGAGAGCAGCAGTCTGATCGACATTGCGCTGACCCAGGCAGGACGCAGTGGTCGCGGCCCCTACGCGTTGCCGGACGGCGGTTTCCAGCGACTCCAGGCCGGCCGCAGCCTGCTGATCGTGGACTGCGGCGCGCCGCCGCCGCCGGGCGTGGATCGCTACGCCCACGCCGGCACCCTGTCGATGGAGCTCTCGATCGGGCGCGACCGCATGATCGTGAATTGCGGCGCCATGCCAGGGGGCAGCCTGGAGTGGCAGGATGCCACCCGAGCGACAGCCGCCCACTCGACCCTGGTCATCGCCGATGTCAGTTCGTCCGAATTAAAGCCGGATGGTCTGGGCCGTCGTCCGGTGGTGGTGGAGGCACAGCGTCAGGAAGCGAATGGCGCCCACTGGCTTGAGGCCAGCCACGACGGCTGGCGCAAGTTGTTCGGCGCCGTGCATCGCCGTCGACCTCTACGTGGCCGAAAGTGGCGAGGATGTGCGCGGTGAGGACGTCGTGGAAGCGCCGACGCCGCAGCCTTTCACGCTGCGCTTTCATCTGCATCCGGACGTGAACGTCAATCTCCAACAGGATGGCGAGGCGGTGCTGCTTCGGTTGCGCTCCGGCGGCGGTTGGCGACTCCGCGCTGATGGCGCCCGAATGAGTCTCGAGGAAAGTATCTACCTTGGCGGCCACGAACCCCGCCGCAGCGAGCAGGTCGTGCTGACCGGCTATGCCGATGGCCCACAGCAGGTGAAATGGGCGATCAGCAAGGTCGGTTGAAGATCATCGAGGTTACCAACGTCGACTTCTCGCTGATGCAATTCCTGCTGCCGCTGATGCGTGCGATGCGGGCGCGCGGACATGAGGTGATTGGCGTTTGTGCCGAAGGTCCGTTTCTGGATGGCCCGCGCGCCGAAGGTTTCCGGATCGAGTCCCTGAAACTCGAGCGCAGCGTCTCGCTGCTGGCGCATTGGCGGGCGTTCCGCGCGCTGGTGCGGCTGTTTCGCGCGGAACGCCCCGACCTCGTGCACGCGCATATGCCGATCAGCGGCTTCCTTGCGCGGATGGCGGCGTGGTGGGCTGGTGTGCCGCGCATTGCCTACACTGGGCACGGGTTCTGGTTCAACTTCCCGGGCTCCTGGCCGCGCGCCGCTGTGGGCTTCGCAATGGAGTGGCTGGCGGCACGGGTGACCGACACCTTCCTCACGGTCAGCGAGGCGGAAGCGCGTGACGCCAGAAGGCTGCACATCCATCGCCATGCCGTGGCTATCGGCAATGGTCGCGACCCTGCGCGCTTCAGACCCGATCCCGCCGTCCGCCAGCGAGTCCGTGCGGGGCTCGGCGCGCCGGATGAAGCGGTGGTGGTGCTCGCGGTGTCGCGGCTGGTTTGGCACAAGGGCTATCCCGAACTGGCGGCTGCTATGCCGGCGGTGCCGGGCGCGATGCTATGGGTCGCGGGCGAGCGGCTGACCTCCGATCGAGGTCCCGACATGGCCGCGCTTTTGCAGGATGCTGGCCTTGGCGAGCGGCTTCGCCTGCTGGGCTATCGGGACGACGTGCCTGATCTGATGGCGGCGGCCGATATCTTCGTGCTGCCGAGCCGATTCGAGGGACTGCCAATGTCGGTGATCGAGGCGATGCTCACCGGTCTTCCGGTTGTCGCCACGAACGTGCGCGGCCCGGCGGAGCAGGTGGTGCCGGAGGTGACCGGCCTGCTCGTGCCGCCGGGCGACGCATCGGCGCTTGCGGCGGCCTTGGTTCGCTTGGTGGCCGACAAGGCGCTGCGTACGACGATGGGCGCCGCGGGCCGCGAGCGCGCGGTAGAAAACTACGACGAAGCGAAGGTGCTCGCGCGAACGCTGGACCTGCTGGGGTTGTAGGTCTAATCCCCCGCGCATGATCGACATCGTCCCCATCCGCCGCGCGCTGATTTCGGTTTCCGATAAGGCGGGCCTGGTGCCGTTCGCACAGGCGCTCGCGGCAAATGGCGTGGAAATCCTCTCCACCGGCGGGTCGGCAAAGACACTGCGCGATGCCGGCATGCCAGTGAAGGAGGTGTCTGAGCATTCCGGCTTTCCAGAAATACTCGATGGGCGGGTGAAGACACTGGTGCCGCAGATTCATGGTGGCATTCTCGGCCGACGCGATCTGGCCGATCATGTGGCGCAGATGGCGGCGCATGGCATCGCACCGATCGATCTGGTTGTGGTGAACCTGTATCCGTTCGAGGCGACCGTGGCGCAGGGTGCGTCAGACGATGCGTGCATCGAGAACATCGACATCGGCGGGCCGGCTCTGATCCGAGCGGCAGCGAAGAACCACGAATTCGTCACCGTGCTGATTGAACCCGACCAATACACGGCTGCGCTCGATGAGATAGCGGCACATGGCGGCACCACGTTTGCGCTGCGCCGCCGTCTGGCTGGCGAGGCATATGCTCGAACGGCAACCTATGATGCGGCGATTGCGGCATGGTTTGCCGAGCGGCGCGGCGAGCCGTTTCCGCAGCGCATGGCGATCGCCGGAACGCTGCGTCAGACGCTGCGCTACGGTGAGAACCCGCATCAGGCAGCCGCATTCTATGTCAGTGGCGAACGGCATGGTGTTGCGACAGCGGTGCAGGTGCAGGGCAAGGAACTCTCCTACAACAATCTGAACGACACCGATGCGGCGTTCGAGTGCGTGGCCGAGTTCGATGCGCCGACGGTGGCGATCATCAAGCACGCCAATCCGTGCGGTGTGGCGAGTGCCGCGACACTGGCCGAGGCGTGGGACAAGGCATTCCTGTGCGACCCGGTTTCGCCATTCGGTGGCATCGTCGCGGTGAACCGCCGGCTCGACGTTGCCGCGGCAGAGAAGATCGCGGCGATCCTGACGGAAGTGATCATCGCGCCCGATGCCGACCCCGCCGCCAAGGAACTGCTCGCCCGGAAACGCAATTTGCGCCTGCTGCTGACTGGCGGTTTGCCTGATCCATCGGTGTCCGGGCTGACGATCCGCAGTCTCTCTGGTGGTTTCCTGGTGCAGACGCGGGACAATGGACGCGTTGGACGTGCGGATCTGCACGTGGTGACGCAGCGTGCGCCCACCGAAACTGAGATAGCTGACCTCTTGTTCGCGTTCCGGGTCTGCAAGCACGTGAAATCGAACGCCATCGTCTATGCCAGGAACGGCGCGACCGTGGGCATTGGTGCGGGTCAGCCGAGTCGCGTGGACAGCGCTCGCATTGGCGCATGGAAGAGCGAAGCCGCGGCGAGGGCAGCGGGGCTCGACTCGCCGCTGACGCGGGGCAGCGTGGTGGCCTCGGATGCGTTCTTCCCATTTGCCGACGGGTTGGAGGAGACGATTGCCGCTGGTGCAACGGCGGTCATCCAGCCTGGTGGGTCAGTGCGCGACAAGGAGGTGATCGCGGCCGCGGATGCTGCCGGAATCGCGATGGTTTTCACCGGGATGCGGCACTTCCGACACTGACCGACCAGCGACGGCCAGTTACGCGAAGATCTCGCCCAGTCGCTTGATGCTGCCGAGAGCCTTTTCGAATTCCAGTCCAGGCCAGTGGCAGCGCATCATGAAGTGGTCGACGCCGAGAGCCTCGCGGTACCGCGCAATCTCCTCCTTCACGAACTCCGTATCGCCGATGATGAAGCGGTTGCGTGCAAGTTCCTCGAATGTCGGCTGCTTGCGCGACGACAGGCCCCAGGACGCATACGCATCGTATTTGTATTGCAGGGCCGCGCGGCACTCTTCGACGGCCGTCTTGTGGTTGGCGCCCACGTAGCATTCACGCACGATCGGGAAGCAGTCCGGCACGCGAGTACCCAGCGCCTCGCGATACACGCGCATCTGCGCGACCAGTTCGTCGAGCGGTGTGCTGGGAACGATCATCCACGCATCGCCGAGCCGCGCCGCACGTTGAATGGCCGCATCCGCGCTGCCGGCAATCCAGATCGGCGGCCCACCATTGCGCCCCGGCTTCAGGCCGATCGCATGGTCGTTCACCTCGTAGAAGCGCCCTTTGTGCGTCACCTTCTCGCCGGTCCACAGCCGGCGGATCAGCGCGATGCTTTCCTCCAGCCGCGGCGCGCGTTCCTTCAGCGACATGTTGAACGCGGTGAACTCGCCTTCGCGATAGCCGAGCCCGACGCCCAGGACGTAGTTGCCGCCGGTCAGCACATCGAGCGTTGCCGATTCCTCCGCGACATGCACCGGATTGAGCAGCGGCAGGATCAGGATGTTCGGGCCGATCTGCATGCCCTCGGCGTGCTGCGCCAAATACGCCATCATGGGCACGATCTGCAGCATCTGCAGCGGTCCGGTCAGGTAGTGGTGCGGGAACCACAGCGAGGCGAAGCCGGCATCGCGTGCGGCGCGTGTCTGCGCGACAAGGTCCGGCACTTGTGCCGCCACATTCTGGCCAGGCTGGAATTGCGTGTTGAGGAACAGTCCGACTTTCACGATGCTGCCTCCCGTGCTCCGACCGACGCACCTTGAACCAGCGACGCGGGCGCGCCAACTATCGCGCGCCATGAGCGACCGCACGCCGCCCGAACTCGACCTGTTGCCCGATGGCAGCTTCCGGCAGCGCCGTCCGCCGGTCGCCGCCCGCATTTTTGCCTGGGCGATCGTCATCGCGGCGGCCGCCGCGGCCCTGGCGGTGGCCGCGGTCGCCCTGTGGTTCGCGCTGATCCTGATCCCGGTCGTCGTGGTGGCCGGGGCTGATCGCCTGGCTGGCATTTCGCTACCAGGTCTGGCGCGCGGGATCGTCGGTCCGGCGTGATCCCTGGCGGCGATAAACCTACGGCGTGATCTTGCCGTCGCTGCACCACGAGTTGCACCGGCTTGACCTCCACGCGCTGCCAAACGTTGCCCTTGGTATAGGGATCGTTGGCGATCATCGCATCCAGTTCTGCGCGATCCGCGCAGTCCGCCATCAGGAACGAACCGACCGGCTGCTGTGCATCGTCGAAGATGCGGCCGCCGAACACCAGCTTGCCACTGGCGACATTGTCCCTTCAGGCCATCGAGATGCGCGGGCCGCGTTGCCTGCCGACGCGCCGGCGCCTGTGCGTCGGTTCCGTCGTAGAGCGTCACCAGAAACTGTGGCATGCGATTTCTCCTCTATTCCGCGGCGAGCGGCACCTGCGCGGTCAGCCCGAACTCCCGCGCCAGCAGCGTATAGGAATGCCGCCGTGCCTCCGGATCGTGCAGCGTGGTGAGGATGGCGATCTCCTCCACGCCATGCTCCGCCGCCAGTGCGCGCAGCTTTTCCGCCACCACCGCCGGTGTGCCATAGATCGCGCGCGAGCGCAGGCGTTCGATGCGCAGCGTCTCCGCTTCGGAATACGCGTATGCCGCGGCTTCCTCGGGTGAGGGAAGTGCCGCGAACACGCCGCGGTCGCGGCCGAGCCGCCACATCTCGCGCGAGCTGAACAGCCGCGCCGCCTCCGCCTCGGTCTCCGCCGCCATCGCCCAGACGCACAGCGCGCCATAGGGTTGCGGGAAGCGTTCGCTCGGCCGGTAGTTCTCGCGATACAGCGCCATCGCCTGCTCGACGCCGCGGCCATCGGTGATGAAGTGCGCGAAGCAGAACGGCATGCCGAAATACGCCGCGACCTGCGGGCCATAGTCCGAACTGCCGAGCATCCATACCTCGGGCATGGTCGGTCCGCCCGGCTGGGCGATGATGTCGCGGAACGGATGGCCCTCCACCAGCTTCTCGCCGGCGAGCCACGCCAGCAGGTCGCGCACCTGCGCCGGGAAATGATCCGCCGCGGTCTCCGCCAGCGGATTGAGCGCGAACGCGGTGCGTCCGTCGGAGCCTGGCGCGCGACCCAGACCGAGATCGATTCGCCCCGGCGCGATCGCCTCCAGCACGCGGAACTGCTCGGCCACCTTCAGGCTGGAGTAGTGCGGCAACATGACGCCGGCCGAGCCGACGCGGATGCGCGTGGTGGTGGCGGCGATGGCGCTGATCAGGATCTCCGGCGCAGTGCCGGCCTGGCTTGCCGAGTTGTGGTGCTCGGCGCACCAGTAGCGCGTGTAGCCAAGCGCCTCGCAATGCTTCGCCAGCGCCAGGCTCTCGCGGATCGAGGTGTCCGGCGAGCGGCCGGTCACCACGGTCGATTGGTCAAGAACGGACAGTCGCAGCATTCTATCGCTCCGCGGCATTAGAGCCGGATCAGCCTGCACTGTCAGATCCGCCGCACGACATAGGTCTGCTCCAGCGCCTCGAGAATGGTATCGGCGTGTGCGGGATCGCGCGCCTCAACCATCACTTCCAGCTCCGCCGCCTGCACGGACGATGCAGCGAACAGCCGCTGGTGCGAGACCTCGATGATGTTGCCGCCGGTGTCGCCGATCTTGCCGGCGATGTCGGCGAGCACGCCGGGCCGATCCGGAATTTGCAGATGCAGCCGCAGCAGCCTGCCGTCCCGCAGCAGGTTGCGCAGCAGCACGTTGGACAGGATGCGCGCGTCGATGTTGCCGCCGGTGATCGCCACGCCAACCCGCTTGTCACGGAAGTGCTCGGTGTAGGCCAGCAGCGCCGCAACGCCCGCGGCACCCGCACCTTCCGCCACCACCTTGGCGCCTTCCACCAGCAGTCCGATCGCCTCCTCGATCGTGTGTTCCGGCACGACCAGAACCTCCACGCCCAGCTCGCGCATGATGGCGAACGGCAACTCGCCCACATCGCGCACGGCGATGCCCTCGGCGATGGTCGGGCCGCCGACCGAGACCGTTTCGCCGGCCAGTCGCTGCGCCATCGCGGAATACGCCGCGACCTCGACGCCGAACACCGCTATGCCAGGCTTCATCGTCCGCGCGGCGGTAACGCATCCGGCCAGCAATCCACCACCACCGACCGGAATTACCAGCGCGTCGAGATCTGGCACGTCCTGCAGCAGCTCCATCGCCACAGTGCCTTGCCCAGCCATCACGTCGACGTCGTTGTACGGATGCACGAACACCAGGCCCCGTTCCGCCGCCAGTGCCTCGGCATGTGCCGCAGCCTCGGCCAGCGTCTCGCCGTGCAGCACGACATTCGCACCCCACGACGCGGTGCGTGTCACCTTTGTCGCCGGGGTGAACTTCGGCATCACGATGGTGGCGCCGACATTGCTGAGCCGGGCGTGCCGCGCCACGGCCTGCGCGTGGTTCCCGGCCGACATCGCGATCACGCCGCGTTCGCGCTCCGCGTCGGTCAGCAAGGCCATGCCGGTTCGCTGCGCCACGCTCCTTGAACGCGCCGGTGACCTGGAGATTTTCGAGCTTCAGCACGACTTCGGCACCGGTCGCGCGCGACACCGCCTCACTCGGCAGCGCCGGCGTGCGCAACACCCGGCCGGCGATCCGCTCGGCCGCCGCCGTCACGTCGGCGAAGCGCAGCACGTCAGACGAACTTGATGCCGAGGATCTCGTATGACCGATCGCCGCCCGGTGCCGGCACCGAAACAGCGTCGCCCACCTTCTTGCCGATCAGCGCCTTGGCCAGCGGCGAGGAGATCGACAGCCGACCGCCCTTGATGTCGGCCTCGTGCACACCGACGATCTGGTAGCTGGATTCCTTCTCGGTCTCCTCCTCCACCAGCCGGACATGCGCGCCGAACATCATGTGCTCGCCGGACAGCGCGGACGGATCGATCACCTCGGCTGAGGCAACGATCTCCTCGAGCTCGGCAATGCGGCCCTCGATGAAGGACTGACGTTCTCGGGCGGCGTGGTATTCGGCGTTCTCCGAGAGATCGCCGTGCGTGCGTGCCTCGGCGATCTGGCGAATGATCGCCGGACGCTCCGACGACTTGAGCTGGCGAAGCTCGTCATTCAACCGCTGCAGTCCAGGGGCGGTCATGGGGAACTTCTGCACGTCACTCCGTCCTTTGATGGTCCGAACGCAATGGGAAGCCGTGTTGCGGCCAAACACAAGCGCCGCGACAGGCACGCGCCTGGCCGCGACGATGGTTTCAGAACGAACCGCGAAAATAGGACTGAAGCGGCGCAACTTCAAGCGCTCCCGACTTCAACGCGGCGATGGCGTGAACCGCGGCGCGGGCGCCGGCCATCGTCGTGTAGTGGGGAACGCCGTGGGTGAGCGCGCTGCGGCGGATCGCGAAGCTGTCAGCGATCGACTGCGGCGTGGACGCCGTGTTGATCACAAGTTGCACGTCGCCGGAACGGATCGCATCGACGCAGTGCGGGCGGCCCTCCAGGACCTTGTTGACGACAGAGACAGGTAGGCCTGCATCCCTGATCCGCGCGGCGGTACCTCGGGTGGCCATGATGGCAAACCCCATCTCGGTGAGGCGGCGCGCCAGCGATGGCAGGCCCCGCTTGTCGGCGTCCTTGATCGAGAGAAACACTGTGCCGGCCTCCGGCAGGATCACTCCCGCGCCGAGTTGCGATTTTGCGAAGGCGCGCTCGAAGCTGGAATCGAGGCCCATCGCCTCGCCGGTCGACTTCATTTCGGGTCCGAGGATCGTATCGACGTTGGGGAACCGGGCGAACGGGAACACCGCCTCTTTCACCGCGACGTGTGGCGCCACGCCGAGATCGTCGAGTTGGAAGTCGGCAAGCCGGGCGCCGGCCATGACGCGGGCGCCGATCTTGGCCACCGCGACACCGGTCGCCTTGGCGACGAACGGCACGGTCCGCGAGGCGCGCGGGTTCACCTCCAGGACGTATATCACATCGTCCTTGATCGCGTATTGCACGTTCATCAGGCCGACGACGCCGAGCGCCTTGGCCATGGCCTCGGTCTCCGCCTTCAACTCGGTGACGGTAGCAGGCGCCAGCGTGTAAGGCGGCAGCGAACAGGCGCTGTCGCCGGAGTGGATGCCGGCCTCCTCGATGTGCTCCATGACGCCGGCGACGTAGACGGTCTCGTTGTCGGCAATGCAGTCAACATCGACCTCGATCGCGTCGTTCAGGTAGCGATCGATCAGCACCGGGTTGTCGCCGGAGACGCGCACAGCCTCGCGCATATAGCGATGCAGGCCGGCGCGGTCATAGACGATCTCCATGGCGCGGCCACCGAGTACGTAGCTCGGCCGGATCACCACCGGATAGCCGATGCGGTCGGCGATCGCTTCGGCTTCCTCCGCAGAACGCGCGGTGCCGTTCTCCGGCTGGCGAAGACCCAGACGGTGCAGCAGAAGCTGGAAGCGTTCGCGATCCTCAGCGATGTCGATTGCGTCCGCGCTGGTGCCGAGGATCGGAATCTTCTCACGTGCCAGCGCCTGGGAAAGCTTCAGCGGAGTCTGCCCGCCGTACTGCACGATGCAGCCCAGCAGCGTGCCGCGGCTTTCTTCGCGACGGATCAGGGCGATGACGTCTTCCGCCGTCAGCGGCTCGAAGTAGAGTCGATCGGAGGTGTCGTAGTCGGTGCTGACGGTTTCCGGATTGCAGTTGACCATGATGGTCTCGAAGCCGGCATCCTTCAGCGCGTAGGCGGCGTGGACGCAGCAATAGTCGAACTCGATACCCTGGCCGATGCGGTTGGGTCCGCCGCCGAGAATGATTATCTTTTCGCGTTCGGTGGGATCTGCCTCGCAGACCGGCGTGCCGTAGCCGCCTTCGTAGGTGGAATACATGTATGGCGTGGCGGAGGCGAACTCGGCGGCGCAGGTGTCGATACGTTTGTATACCGGATGCACGCCGAGCCGGTCGCGGAGCGCGGCGATATCGTCTTCGCTGCGTCCGGTGAGCTGCGCCAGGTGCCGGTCGGAGAAGCCGAGCGCCTTGATGCGGCGAAGCGCGCCGGCATCGTGCGGCAGGCCGGACGCCGCGATGGTGCGTTCCGCGTCGATGATGCGTTCGAGTTCGCGCAGGAACCAAAGGTCGAACTTGCAGGCGCTCGTGATATCCTCGACCGAGAGACCGGCCCGCAATGCCTGTGCGGCGATCAGCAACCGGTCGGGACGCGGGGCGGAAAGCGCGGCACGGTATGCGTCCGGTCCGCCGTCGCCGGGCGGCTCGATCTCGTCGAGGCCGGAAAACCCGGTCTCCATGCTGCGCAGCCCCTTCTGCAGCGCCTCGGCGAAACTGCGGCCGATCGCCATCGCCTCGCCGACGGATTTCATCGATGTCGTCAACAGCGCAGGCGTGCCGGGGAATTTCTCGAAGGTGAAGCGCGGGATCTTCACCACGACGTAGTCGATGGTTGGCTCGAAGCTGGCCGGCGTGACGCGGGTGATATCGTTGGCGAGTTCATCCAGCGTGTAACCGACGGCGAGTTTCGCGGCGATCTTGGCGATCGGAAAGCCGGTCGCCTTCGACGCCAGCGCGGATGAACGCGACACGCGCGGGTTCATCTCGATGATGACCATGCGGCCATCGGCCGGGTTCACCGCGAACTGCACGTTTGAGCCGCCGGTATCGACGCCGATCGCGCGCAGGCAGGCGATCGAGGCGTCGCGCATCCGCTGATATTCCTTGTCGGTCAGCGTCAGCGCGGGCGCGACGGTGACGGAATCGCCGGTATGGATGCCCATCGGATCGACGTTCTCGATTGAGCAGACGATGATGCAGTTGTCCGCGCGGTCGCGGACCACCTCCATCTCGAATTCCTTCCAGCCCAGCACGGATTCTTCGATCAGCACCTCGGTGGTGGGCGAGACTTCCAGGCCGCCTGCGACGATCTGTTCGAATTCCTCGCGGTTGTAGGCGATGCCGCCGCCGGTGCCGCCGAGGGTGAAGCTTGGGCGGATGACGGCGGGCAGGCCGGTGATGGCGAGTGCCGCGCGCGCCTCCTCGAGCGAATGCGCGATGGCGGAGCGCGGCGATTCGATGCCGATCGCGGCCATGGCGTCGCGGAACTTCAGTCGGTCCTCGGCGCGTTCGATCACTTCGGCGCGGGCGCCGATCAGTTCGACGTTGTGGCGCGCCAGCGCGCCGGAGCGCGCAAGCTGCATGGCGGTGTTGAGCGCGGTCTGTCCGCCCATCGTCGGCAGCAGCGCATCCGGTTTTTCGCGCGCGATGATGCGCTCGACGATCTCGGGCGTGATCGGCTCGACATAGGTGGCATCGGCGAGACCGGGATCGGTCATGATGGTGGCGGGATTGGAGTTCACCAGCACGACGCGATAGCCCTCTGGCTTCAGCGCCTTGCAGGCCTGCGCGCCGGAATAGTCGAACTCGCAGGCCTGGCCGATGACGATGGGGCCGGCGCCGATGATCAGGATGGAGGAGATGTCGGTGCGTTTGGGCATGCGTCAGTCAGTGCTCAGGGGCGCTGTCATTGGTGTCGATCAGCGCGCGTGCGGCTGCGACACCCTTTGGCGTGAGTTCCAGATGCCAGTGGCACTGCAGGGCGCCTTCCGGCAGCCGGATCGGCTCAAGGATCAGGCCGTCACGCAGGCAGGCGGCGACGGCATCGCCAAACGCCTGGTAGTCGATGTCCTTCTGGGCCAGTTGGCGGAACCGCGCGAACCCCGCCTCGATGTTCGGTTCGCTGATCCTGTGGCGAAATGCAGTGATCAGCAGCAGGCCTGTCGCGTCCATGTCAGGCGCGCCGCTCGATCATCGCGATGAACCGCCCGAACAGGTAGTGGCTGTCGCTCGGCCCGGGGCTCGCCTCCGGATGATATTGCACGGAAAACGCGGGTCGGTCGGTGCATGCCAACCCCTCGTTCGAACCATCGAACAGCGACACATGCGTCACCTTGGCCGTGGCCGGCAGCGTCTCCGGGTCGACCGCGAAACCGTGGTTCTGGCTGGTGATCTCCACCTTGCCGGTGGCGAGGTCCTTCACCGGCTGATTTGCGCCGCGGTGCCCGCGCTCCATCTTGTAGGTCTTCGCCCCCAGCGCCAGCGCCAGCAACTGATGGCCGAGGCAGATGCCGAACACCGGCACGCCCGCATCCAGCACGCCGCGGATCGCCGGGACCGCGTATTCGCCCGTGGCCGCCGGATCGCCCGGGCCATTGGACAGGAACACGCCGTCCGGCTCGCGGCGCAGGATGTCGTCGGCGGTCGCCGTCGCCGGCACCACCGTCACCCGGCAACCGGCGGACGCGAGGCAGCGCAGGATGTTGCGCTTCGCCCCGTAGTCCACCGCGACCACGTGGTGCCGCGGCATCGTCTGCCGTCCCACGCCGGCGGGCCACGCCCACCTCGTCTCGTCCCACTCGTAGGATTGCCGGCAGGACACCTCCTTGGCGAGGTCCATGCCCTCCAGTCCTGGCCACGCCTGCGGCCTGCGCGCGCAAGGCCGCCAGATCGAACCGCCCGTCGGCGGGAAACGCCAGCACGCCGTTGGGCGCACCGCCGTCGCGGATGCGCACCGTCAGTGCCCGCGTATCGACACCCGCCAGGCCGGCGATCCCGCGCGCCCGCAGCCAGGCATCCAGATGCTGCGCCGAGCGCCAGTTGGACGGCTCGGTGACGTCCTGCTTCACCACCAGACCGCGCGCCGCGATGGAGGCGGCCTCGATGTCCTCGCCGTTGGTGCCGACATTGCCGATATGCGGGAAGGTGAAGGTGATGATCTGCCCGGCATAGGATGGATCGGTCAGCGTCTCCTGATAGCCGGTCATGCCGGTGTTGAAGCAGACCTCGCCAACCGGCGCCGGTTCCGCCGTATGGGCGCCGAAGCCGCGGCCCCAGAACACCGCGCCGTCGGCCAGCACCAGCGCGGCGGTCGCGCCGTTCGGCACCGCGTCTGGTCACCGTCATGCGGCGTGGGTTCGCCGCGCGGCGCGGCCGGTCCGCCCGGCAGATCGGACAAGGCGAGGCCGGTGGCAGCGATCACCGCCGCCCAGTGGCGCGACGGGATCGCGCCGGCCTGGCGCCATTTGCGGACTGCCTCGGTCCCCACGCCGGTCAGGCGTGCGGCAGCCTCGGCGCCGCCCAGGCGTTCGATGACGGAATCCACGCTGAATGTCATGCGCCGGACACTATGGGAAGTCAATTTCCCAGCGCAACAATCCAGAGCGAATCGCTGGGAATTTTTCTCCGGCCGCTCACAGCCGCGTCACTTCGCATATAGTAGGGGGAGTTTTTTCTGTCGGAGGGGTGTCATGGGCCTGCGGGAGCAGTTCACCGATCAGCTCAAGGCGTCGATGAAGGCCGGCACCGCGCCGCGCACCTCCACCCTGCGCATGATCCTTGCCCGGCTGAAGGACATCGACATCGCCGCGCGGCCCAAGGGCATCGAGCGCGTGCCGGACGAGGAGATCGTCGGCATGCTGCGCGGCATGGTGAAGTCGCGCCGCGAGTCGGTGGAACTGTATCGCCAGGGACACCGGCAGGACCTCGTGGACAAGGAGGAGGCCGAGATCGCCGTCATCGAGACCTTCCTGCCGCAACAGATGGACGAGGCGGCGATGACGACGGCGGTCGCCGCGGCGATCGCGGAGACCGGCGCGGCCAGCATCAAGGACATGGGCAAGGTGATGGCCGCGCTGCGGGCCAAGCACGCCGCGACGCTGGACATGGCCAAGGCCGGGGCGATGGTGAAGGCGAGGCTGTCGTGACCGACGTCCTCCCGAAGCGGAGCGGGAAGTTTCGCTGATGGCGCTGCCCGCCTCCTTCCTCGACGAACTGCGTGCCCGCACGCCGTTGGCGGCCATTGTCGGGCGGCGCGTGCGGCTGGCGCGGTCCGGCCGGCAGTGGAAGGGCTGCTGCCCGTTCCACGGCGAGAAGACCCCCAGCTTCTACGTCTACGAGGACGGCCACTACCATTGCTTCGGCTGCGGCGCGCATGGCGACGCGATCGGCTTCGTCATGCAGAGCGAGGGCGCCGGCTTCATGGAGGCGGTGGAACGCCTCGCCGCCGAAGCAGGGCTCGAGGTGCCGAAGCCCTCGCCCGAGGCGGCGGAGGCGGAGCAGCAGCGGCTACGACCTCGCCGTCGGTGCTGGAAGCCGCGCAGGCCAGCTACCACCGCCGGCTGTTCCTGCCGGAGGGCCGCCACGCGCTGGACTATCTGCGCGGCCGCGGTCTGTCCGAGCAGACGATCCGCCGCTTCGGCCTCGGCTGGTCGGGCGAGGGCCGGGGCGCGCTGGCCGCCGACCTCGGACGCGACGGCATCACCCAGGACCAACTCGTCGACGCCGGACTGATGCGTCGTGACGATGAAACCGGCCGGGCGTTCGATCTGTTCTTCAATCGCGTGATGTTCCCGATCCGCGATCGCCGCGGCCGGGTCATCAGCTTCGGCGGGCGCATCCTGGGCGATGGCCAGCCGAAATACGTCAACGGGCCGGAGACGGCGCTGTTCGCCAAGCGCCGCACGCTCTACGCGCTGGATCTGGCGCGCGAGGCGGTGCGAGGGCGGCGCGCGCTTGGTGGTGGTCGAAGGCTACATGGACGTGATCGCTCTCGCACAGGCCGGGATTCGGCGGCGCCGTCGCGCCGCTCGGCACGGCGCTGACCGAGGAGCAGCTCGAGGAGCTTTGGCGCCTCGCGCCGTGCACCGATCCTCTGCTTCGACGGCGATGCCGCGGGCAGCCGTGCCGCCGCGCGCGCCGCCGAACTGGCCCTGCCGCTGCTGGCGCCTGACCGCACGTCTGCGGCTCGTCGCGCTGCCGTCCGGCGAGGACCCCGATAGCTTGGTTCGCCGCCAGGGCGCGCCGAGCGGTGCGCAGGCGTGCTGTGCGCCGCCGCGACCGCTGGCTGACGCCCTGTTCGACCTGCTCGCGCGAGGCGGGCGGCGAGGCAACGCCCGGAGCAGCGCGCGGCGTTCCGGCGCGGCTCGAGGAGGCCGCTCGGCGCATTCCGTGATCGGGCGCTTGCCGGCGAATATCGGCGCTGCAGCTGCTCGGAGGATTCAAGGGTTTACCGCCGGCCGCGGCAGTGGCCGAGCGGGCTCCATGCGCTCGGTCGCCGGTCGCCGACCCGGTCCTGTCGCCGAGCAGCGCGCATCTGAGCGGTGCCGCATCCTCACCGCCATCCTGCTGCGCCACCCGATGCTGCTGCGCGACGTCGAGCACGCCTATGTCGGCGCTCGATCTGCCGCCGCCGCTCGCGAGTGTTGCGCGATGCACTGCATGAGTGGGCGGAAGCGGCCGAAATCCTTGACTCACAGGCATTGATGACCCACCTCACGATTTCTGGATTGCAAGCTGAAGCCGACCAGGCCCTGGCGACGGTACCCGTGCCGCTGCCGGCCTGTGCGTCATCGGCGGCGATGCCGGCGGAGGCCGAGGCAGGGTGGTGGCACATCTTCGGGTTCCTGAACGTGCAGCGACTGGGCGAGGAAATTGCATTGGCCGAAGCCGCCTGCGCGCAGGACCTGACACCGCAGAGCCAGAACCGCCTGCTCGCGCTGAAGGCAGCGCTCAACAAGGTCAACAGCGGCGAGCCCGACGGGGTGGACCTTGCGGCTTGAACATGGGAATGCGGCAATTGCGCCGCGTTGACTTGGGAGTTCGCTGAACGATGGCCACGAAGCCTTCTGTCGCCGCCGATACCGTGACCGCCGAACAGGACGTGGAGACCACCCTGCTCGACGTGCAGACCGCCGCCGTCAAGCGGCTGATCGCGCGCGGCAAGGAGCGCGGCTACATCACCTTCGACGAGCTGAACCAGATCCTGCCGCCGGATCAGAACAGCTCCGAGCAGATCGAAGACGTGATGGCCAATTTCTCCGAAATGGGCATCCAGGTCGTCGAGAGCGAGGAGACCGAGGACGGCGAGGCGCCGGTCGTCAAGGCGGAGAAGACCGAGGAAGCCGAGGAAGAAGAGCCGACCGGCAACGTCGACGAGGCCAGCCTCGGCCGCACCGACGACCCGGTGCGGATGTACCTGCGCGAGATGGGCAGCGTCGAGCTGCTGTCGCGCGAGGGCGAGATCGCCATCGCCAAGCGCATCGAGGCCGGCCGCGACATGATGATCGGCGGGCTGTGCGAGAGCCCGCTGACCTTCAAGGCGATCATCTCCTGGCACGACCAGCTCAAGGCCGGCCGGATGCTGCTGCGCGACATCATCGATCTGGAGGCGACGCAGGGCGCCGGTGCGCCGGCGCCGGACGGCAGCGTCGCGCCGGACCCGCGGCCGCCAACGGCAGTGGCGCCGAACCGGCGCCGAGAGCTTCGATGCCGGCGACGACATCGATGGCGACGAGGAGGGCGAAGGCCCCGGCATGTCGCTCTCCGCGCTCGAGGAGAAGCTGAAGCCCGAGGTGCTGGCGACCTTCGAGGAGATCGAGGCGCCTCTACAAGAAGCTGCACAAGATGCAGCACCGCCGGCTCGAGACGATGACCTCGCGGCGAGGAGGTCACCACGCGATCGGAGAAGACCTACGAGCGCCAGCGCGAGGAGCTGGTGAGCAAGGTCGAGCAGGTGCGGCTGCACAACAACCGCATCGAGGAGCTGGTGACCCAGCTCAAGCAGCTCAACCAGCGGCTGACCGCGCTGGAGGGCCAGCTTCTGCGCACCGCCGAAGGCTGCAAGGTGCCGCGCGATGAGTTCCTGAAGAACTACCGCGGCCACGAGCTGGATCCGAACTGGGTGGAGAGGGTCTCCAAGCTGCCGGCCAAGGGCTGGAAGCCGTTCGTCACCAAGCACGCGACCGACATCGCCAACGTGCGCGGGCAGATCGCCGCGGTGGCGAACGACGCCAGCCTGCCGATCAGCGAATTCCGCCGCGTCTACATGACGGTGAGCCGCGGCGAGCGCGACAGCGCGCGGGCGAAGAAGGAGATGATCGAGGCGAACCTGCGCCTGGTGATCTCGATCGCCAAGAAATACACCAATCGCGGGCTGCAGTTCCTGGACCTGATCCAGGAGGGCAACATCGGCCTGATGAAGGCGGTCGACAAGTTCGAGTACCGCCGCGGCTACAAGTTCAGCACCTACGCGACGTGGTGGATCCGCCAGGCGATCACCCGCTCGATCGCCGACCAGGCGCGCACCATCCGCATTCCGGTGCACATGATCGAGACGATCAACAAGCTGGTGCGCACGTCGCGCCAGATGCTGCACGAGATCGGCCGCGAGCCGGCGCCCGAGGAGCTGGCCGACAAGCTCGGCATGCCGCTCGAGAAAGTTCGGAAGGTGCTGAAGATCGCCAAGGAGCCGATCAGCCTGGAGACGCCGATCGGCGACGAGGAGGACAGCCACCTCGGCGACTTCATCGAGGACAAGGCGGCGGTGATCCCGCTGGATGCGGCGATCCAGGCCAACCTGCGCGAGGCGACCACGCGCGTGCTGTCGTCGCTGACGCCGCGCGAGGAGCGCGTGCTGCGCATGCGCTTCGGCATCGGCATGAACACCGACCACACGCTGGAAGAGGTCGGCCAGCAGTTCAACGTGACGCGCGAGCGCATCCGCCAGATCGAGGCGAAGGCGCTGCGCAAGCTGAAGCACCCGAGCCGGAGCCGGAAGCTGCGGAGCTTCCTGGACGACTGAGCGCCGCGCGTCCGCTGCCCTCGGGGCTATCTCTCTTGACCGTGTCGGCAGGGCATGGCGTCCTGCGTTCCGGCTGACACGCGCGGGGGAGAGCATAGAGATGGAACCGGTGGCGCGCGTCACCGTGACAGTGACGTTTCTCCGAATGGACCGCCCCCCGCCCGGGCCGTCACCCGGGTTGCCGATCGACTACCAGGTCGTGCAGGTGCAATCGCCGACGGTCGGGTTCTACCGCTATCTCTACAATACGGTTGGCGCCGATTACGTGTGGTGGCTGCGGCGCACCATGCCTGACCGCGATCTGGCGATGCTGCTGCGTGATCCGGCCGTGTCGATTCACGCGCTATACAGCGGTGGCCAACCGGCCGGCTTCTTCGAGCTCGACGGACGTGGCTGGCCGGATATCAACCTGAGCTATTTCGGCTTGATGCCGCATGCGATCGGTGCCGGTGTCGGCCATCCATTCCTGCGCAGCGCGGTGGACGCGGCGTGGCGCCAGAATCCGCGCGGCATGACGGTGAACACCTGCACCGCCGACCATCCGCGCGCGCTGCCGACGTATCTGCGATGCCGGGTTCCGGACTTTGCGGCTGTGCGCGAGGTGTGGAACGTGCCGCTGCGCCTCGGGATGCGGATCCCCGAGCGGCTGCTGGCGGATGGCCGCTGATCGCGGTCCCTTCCTGCTGATCCGGTAGCGACCCCGCTCAAGCGTCACCCCCGGGCAAATTCGCCTGAGCGCAGGTTATTTTGCCTCACCTATGGACAATCTGTACTAACCCGAAGTTTGCATTTGTGAACTGCGCAAGAGGTTGATTTGATTCCATGATTTGGAGATCAGCCTTTCGGGCTACTGGACACGCGTTGGTTGGATGTTGAGCAGCCTGAATGCGTCCTCCTGGAGCTTGGTTGGCTCGGCATACAGCGTGAACCGATGCGCGAGGCGAAGCGGCACGCGCATGGTGTTGCGGGTCAGTGTGCCTAGATGCGTCATGAGGCCGGCGAAGCCCATGACGCGCAGACCGTTGGCTGAGCGCTTTGTCGCCTTCTTGGCCTTGGCGAGCTCGGATGGCTCGGTGCTGACAATGGGGGAGGATCGTTCTGCCCTCGCGGCAGCACGCCCGGTGTCATGGAACAACAGCGGTGCCAGGGCGTCTCGCAGATGCCATTCGACATGATAGGCGAGCATGCACAGGAAGACGTGGGCGCGCACCCGCGGTGCGGTCCAATGGCGGATCGGGCGGATATCGAGATCGACGGTCTTCAGGCTGCGGAAGGCACGCTCGACGCGGGACAGGTCCTTGTAGGCCTGCACCGCTTCATTCGCATCGAGCTGCTCGGCCGGCACGGATGTGCGGATCACGTAGATGCCGTCGAGACGGGCCTCCTGTTCTATCTGCTGCGTCCGGCGCTGGAAGGCGAAGTGGCCGTCGCGGATCTCCACGGCGAAGTGCTTGGCCATCTTCCGACTGTTCACCACGCCACCGACCGCCAGGCCGATCTCAGCGGCACTGCGCAGCGGCGAGTGCCTGCGGCGGACCTGCGCCTGGATGCGGAGCAACTCGCGTTCGGTGGCGGCCAGCAGTTCCTCGCGCTTGCGCCCACGCTCGGCGGCGAGTTCGCGGTTGCGACAGACGATGAGCCGTTCGCCGGGGAACATCTCGGGCGCGCTGATCTCGGCCAGGTCGCGCTCGTCGAACAGTGACAGCTGCAACGGCCCGTTCTCTGTTGCCAGCGCCTGAATGGCCGGTGCCCGCAGGCAGGTGATCCAATCCACACCGGCCGGCTTGAGGTCTCGCCGATCCGCGCCGAGGTGATCATGCCGCGGTCGCCGACCAGCACCACGCGGCTGATGCCGAAGCGATCCTTGAGCTTCTCGACCTGCGCGCTCAGCGTCGCCGGGTCGGCCGTGTTGCCATCAAACACCTCGACCGCAACCGGCAATCCGTCTCGTGTGCACAACACCCCATACACGATCTGTGGGCGATCACCGCGGTGATCACGGCTGTAGCCATGCTGCGCCAGCGGACAACAGCGACCCTCGAAATACGATGAACTCACGTCGTACAGCACCAAGACACCATCCTGGAGATGCCGCCTTGCCAAGCCGTTCTCAATCCGCTGCTGGCGTTCGAGCAGCCAGTCCAGTGCCTCGTAGGCCTCGCGCTCCTTCACCTCGCCCAGACGCAGCACCGCGCCCAGGCTCGATGTCGCGGTCTCCTGGTCCACCGCGCGGACAAACCCGAGTTTGGAACGCGGCGTGATCAGCCGGTCCACGATCATCGCCACCACCAGATCGCAATGTCGCCGCGACTCCGCGTCCTTCGCCGTGCTCAGGATCAGCCGGTCCAGCGCGATCCTGCGAAGCATGCCGAGCGCCGCGGCCACGTGGCCATGCGGCAACGATCGCTCGATCCGCATCTCGTCCGGTCTGGTGCCGATCACCGTGCCGCCCCTGAGCAGCGCTCGCAGACCATCGACGACATCGTCCGGCAGTTTGCTCAGGTTGGCCAGCGTGCGCTTCTGCGCGCGTCCCTGCTCATCGCGGTAGCTCTCCCGCAACAGCACCGCTGGCGGCGACGTCCGATTGGGCACCGTCTCGATGAACATCGCCCGAATCGAATCACATCCCGGCCTATTTGGGAATCCCTACATGGACACAAAATCAAAAGCTCACGAAGCTAACCCACAGAAAGGATTCGTCGTTCAAATCAACGCAAGTGAAAACTTCGGTCTAACGTCCTACATCCGCTGGAGCCAGATTACAAAGAGCCACACCGCAGCATGTCGATATATCCTCCGACGCCAGGAAACCGGGCCCAGGCCGTGATGGTCCCTCTTTCAACCACCCCAACCGCAACGCCAAACCCGGCCCCATCCCCGACAACACTGCTGCCGAACACGCCGCAGGCCGCATCCCTGGCGCAAGGCTCCGGCAGCGACCTCACGGTGACCTGGGCGGCCCCCGCGGTCGATAGCGCGCACAGCGCCGCCACAGCGTTTGACCTGCAGTCCAGCCCCTCCGGGGCCAATACCTGGACAACGGCGTCAGATGTCACCAGCCCGTACGACCTGTCGGGCCTGGCGGCCGGCGCAGCGATCGACGTCCGGATCCAGAGCGCGAACAGCGCCGGCACAAGCGCATGGTCCGCCACCAGCACGCTGACCACAGCCTCGGGTTCGTCTGCTCCGAATACCCCCTCGATCACCTCCGTCGCGCCGCCACCGGACGGCACCAACACCAAGCTGACCGTCAGCTGGACCGCACCGGCAACCGACAGCACCCATGGTGCCGCAACCGGATACAACCTGCGCTATGGCCCCTCAGGTGCTGGCATCTGGACGACGGTGTCGGGTGTCACCAGCCCTTACGCCATCACCGCTCTGACGGGTGCGAGCACGATCGACGTCGAAGTTCAGGCCACCGGTGCTGCGGCAACTGCGAGCGCGTGGTCCACCGTCGCTACCGGCACGACCTGGGGCGCCACCGTTGTGACCTGGAGGCTGGACCGCCGCGGCCACGCAAGTCCACGCGACACCCGTAGCGCCGAACACCGGCGTGAACATGACCGCGACCGCTGCACCGACCGCGGTAACCGGGGCAGCCTTCGCCTGGTCCGCGAGCCCGTCCGTACTTCCCACCACCAACCTGATCGACGCCGGCGCCGACGGCCAGACCAACGGATGGGGGCAGTGGTTCAGCGCGCCGGCCACCGCCAGGCACCTACTATCTCTGGCTGCTGGCGCAAGGCGCCGGCGGCGGCACGATTGGCGCCCTCGTCACATCGGCGATCACGGTGTCGTAGTTGTTACGCCACTAACCCAGCGACACGTCGTGCCGCGGCCGTGCCCCAGTCGGCGGCGGCCTCGGCGCAGCGCGCCACGTCCTCCTCCAGCATCAGCCCCTGCGCCACGAGTTCGCGCGCGGCCGCGGTGATCGCCGCGACATAGGCCGCCTTGTCGGGATAGCGCTCCAGGATGGACAGCCGCGGATCGCCGGTGATCTGGCGCTCCTGCGGTGATTCGGCGAACGGGATGTAGCTGCCCTCGAAGCGCAACTGCGCGCCATGGCCATGACCGCGGGCGCGCAGGTTCCAGCCGGTGTAGGTGCCGAGCGGCGCCGCCACCATCGGCGCGCGCACGCCGGGCACGTCGTTGCCGTCGCGATCCACCGAAGGCACCAGCACCGTGTATTGCTTGCCCGGCGCGTCCGGCGCGTTGCCGGCCGGCACCAGACGCGGCGGCTCGCGCAGGATGCCGCGTTCGACGTCGGGACCGAAATCCAGCAGCGGCAGCACGTTCGGCGAGGTCGGCGTGGCGACGCCCGGGAATCGCGGGGAACTGCCGCCGCCACTCCTCGATGCTGACCAGCGTGCCGTCGGCGCGCGTCGGGATGCGGCTCGGCGGCGGCGGCGTGCCGTCGGTCGCCCAGCGGTCCATCGCATCGAGGTTGGCGCGGAAGAACATCGACGTGGACACGACGTTGGAGAAGTTCTGCCCGATGCCCGCGCGACGGCGCCTTCGGCTGCGGATCGGCGAAATGCTGCGAACTCGACCAGCAATAGACGCGCACCGTGTCCGGCTGCTTCAGGTCGTTGCCCTGCGTGTCGGTGTGCGCCAGCGAGCCGCGCCGCACCCAGTATTCCGTTGCGGTCTGCGTGTGGATCACCAGCGGATCGGTGTCCGGCCGCTTCAGGATCGCATCCTGCTTGCCGGTCAGATGATCGGTGGACCACGCATAGGAGAACGGGAAGCTGTCGGCGATGTTGAAGTGGTCCTCGTATTGCTGGCCGCCGGACACGATCGGGCTGGCGAAGCGGTGGTTCAGCCACTTGCGGCCGGCGCCGGCGACGTGCGGCAGCACGCCGTCGAACACGCGCCGCCCCTGCGCATCGGCGTTGAAGCCGCGATAGACGAAGTCGCGCAGGCAGCGGCCGGTCTGCGAGCGGCCCCAGGCATAGGCCTTCTCGACGCCGCGCAGCGGGTTGGCGTCGGAGCGGTCGTATTTCAGGAAGCTGATGAAGTCGCGCACCGCGACGTGGCCGAGGCCATGCACCAGCGGATCCTTCGCCGTATAGACAAGCTCATAGATCCAGCCGGGCTGGAAGCCGGCCGGCAGGTAGATGTGCCGCGTCGGACGGCACCACCGCGCGTTCCGACCGACTGCGTCTCGCCGCCGACGCCGGATTCGACGCAGGCGAAGCGCCACTGGTCGTGCGGGATCACCTCCGGCGTGTCGTACGGATAGCGCCGTCGCGTCAGCACCGCATCGCGCGTGTCGAGCGAGACGGTGGCGTAGGAATGCGCCGCGATCCTGCCGCTGAGCGGAAAGCAGGTGATGCCCGGCGTCGTCGGCGATGTACTCGACGCGGATGCGCCCGGTGATCGGCTTGCCGTTGTCGCTCGCCACCGGCACGTCGAGCACCATGCGGCCGTCGCCCGGCAGCATGTCGCCCTCCCAGGCGAGCCAGGCCACCGCATAGCCGCGGCGCATGAAGAAGCCGTTGCCGGCATGCGCCAGGGTGATCGGCGCATTGCTGTGCGGCGCGTCGTTGTAGAACTGCAGCGCGCGCTTGTGGCCGCGATTGCCGTAGTCATAGAACACGCGCCGGTTGCCGCGCTGCATCTCGCGCGGCTTCAGGATCATGAAGTCGGCGGCGAAGCGCACCAGCCCGTCGTCGTCGCACCGGCGCCTTGTCGAGATCGACCACATCCTGCTTGCGCCGCGGCGTGCGGGATCGACGGCGAAATGCGCGCGGCCGGACAGGCGCTCATAGGCGCCGACATCGCCGAACGCGTGGTCGTCGGCGAACGGCGACGCGCTCGGTGATCCGCAGTTCGATCCGGTTGGTCATGCCGCTCCCCTGCTCTGTCGCTGGCACTGTGGATTGCGTGCCGGAGGCCGGCAAGGGCACTCAGTGCTCCGTTTCGATCCAGGACCAGCGCGCGCACGGCTTCAGGGAGGCGGGTGATGGTGCTCTCTGGGCTTCCGGTGGCGGCGCTCCAGCGATCCGCAGGGTGAACACCACGACGACATGGTCGCGCTCGATCCGCACACCCTTGTCGGCGGCGCGCGGCATTGGCATGCCGGCGCGGTTGCAATAAGAGATGAGGATCGCGCCCACGCGCCTCGGCGCGCAGCATGAACACGCGCGTCGAGGTCAGCTCGCCATAGGTCACCTCGATCGTGCCCTCGGCCGGGTTGCAGTGCACGGCGCGCGGCGTCAGTGGCGGCAGGCCGAACGCCTGCGCGGCCGCGGCGACCATTCGAGCGCCAGTCGCACGGCGCGTAGGTCGAATTCGATTTCACGCCGTTCGGTGATCGCCACGGAAGCGCCCTTGCCTCGACCGGACATCGTCGCATGCTGGTGTGAAGGCACGGTAAAGCGTGCCGCATCACGTTGTCGGAACGGCCACAGATCCGGCTGTTTCGGCCATAGATTCAGGGGGGCGTGCCGTCGGCGCCAAGCATTGTCGGTGGTGTCACCAGCGCCGCACGACCATCAATCCTCTCGTCCCACGGCCCTCGAGCAGTCAGGCCAAGACACTGTCCGGATCAGGCCGAGCCGGCGACGTAGGCCTTCAGGCTGTCCACCTCGTCCTCCTGCTCCATGATGCGCGCCTTCACCACGTCGCCGATGCTGATCAGCCCGACCAGCGTGTCGCGCTCCATCACCGGCATGTGACGGAAGCGGCCGACCGTCATCTTCGCCATCGCCTCCGCCACCGTCGTCTCGGGATGCGCAACCTGCAGCGCCCGCGTCATCAACTGCCCCGCGGTCATCTCCAGCGTGCGCGCGCCGTTGGCGGCCAGGCTAGCGCACGATGTCGCGCTCGCTCACGATGCCGAGCAGCTGCTCGGCGCGGTCGATCACCAGCACGGCGCCGATGCGGTACTCGCGCCAGCACAGCCACCACCCTGGCGATCGTCGCCGTCGGTTCGACCGTGGTGACCTGATAGCCCTTGTGCTTGAGGATTGCGGCAACCGTCGTCATGGCCTCGCTCCCTGGCTTGCGCCGGGCGGGCCATGATCCGGTGAGGTCACATCGCTTGGCCGGCCCGGATCGACAGCCCGCGCGGCATCTCATCAGCTCGATCATGCGCCACTGGAAAGTGCAAATGCAAATATTTGCTGTGCACTGCACAAAGAACGATCAGATCTCATCAGACAACGTGCTTCCCGCCATCAGACCTGCGACCAGCAGCACCAGGAAGATCACGATCGCGATAAAGAACAGGATGCGAGCGATGTCCGCCGCGGCGGCCGAGATGCCGCCGAACCCGAACAGCGCGGCGACCAGCGACACCACCAGAAAGAACAGCGCCAATCTCAACATGGCCGGTTTCCGCTCCTGCGGGACGTTGCAATGTGCAGAAGTTAATGTGCGCGGATTCAATTCGCCTGCTCACAGATGCTTGCATCGCGAATGACTGATCGAGCCGATCCGTTCGCCTGTCGCGCAACCGGCCGGGCAGGCCTGGTGCGCACGCGCAATCAGGTGGAGAAGACAGGACGGCACAGTGGCGCTGACCTATCGCGGTGTCTCCAGCATCAGTGACAGGCCCCCTCCCAATACCAAACAAACGGGTTCTAAGGGCTACGCCCTT
>CAVZNH010000029.1:0-43544 GCA_963776505.1 uncultured Alphaproteobacteria bacterium | reverse complement strand
CGCCAGTCGGCGCGGTCCTTCGGGCCATGCAGGTAGTGATCGATGAACCAGTCCATCGTCTTCGCCGTTAGCGGCACGCCTTCGGTGACGCGTCGATAGGAGTCGTGCGTCATGCCCATGTCGGTCGCCGGGTAGACCAGCAACTGGAACACCAGCGGCGGGAGATCGCCGTCGCGAGCCATCAGCGCCATCACGGCCGCAAGATTTCCGCCGGCAGAATCACCGCCCACCGCGACGCGCCTGCGATCGATGTAGAGCGCATCCGACTGCGCGATCACCCAGCCTGTCGCCGCGGCGCAGTCATCCACCGCGGCGGGGAACTTGTATTCCGGCGCCATCCGATAATCGACCGAGACCACGCGGCACTTCGCAGCATTCGCGTAATGCCGGCACGCCACATCGTGTGAGTCGAGATCACCGAGCAGCCAGCCGCCACCATGGTAATATACCAGCGCGGGCAGCACATCGTCGGCCTTCGTGCCGATCGGCCGATACGCACGCAGCGGAATCGCGCCATGCGGTCCCGGGCATCCCAGATCGCGCACCTCCGCCACATCCTGCGGATCTGGCTGCACCGCCGCGCGCCCAACCTTGAACGACTGCCGCGCCTCGTCTGGCGTCAATGTCTCCATCGGCGGCCGACCCGCCGCGCGCATCATGGCAAGCAGGGTTTCAGCGTCGGGATCGAGCGGCATGTGCGAGCTCCTCAGGTGGTCCAGCCGATGATGGCGGCGGCAACCTCCGCGGGCTTGTCGAGTTCCGCGAGATGCCCGGCGCCGGCAATCACCTTGGTCGCCGCCCGGCCGGCGATGCCCTTGGCGATGCGTCGGCATAGCTGCGCGGCATGATCGCGATCCTTCTCGCCCCAGATCAGCAGCGTCGGCGCTTTGATCAGCTTCAGCCGCTTCTCGAGCTTGGTGTTGCCGAGCGGCCAGAATATGCGGGCGGCGGCTTCGTTGGCGCGCGTCTGCTCGATCGGCCATTCGACCGAATTGGCGCCCTCCGGCACCGCCTTCAGCGCCTTCCAGATCTCGGGATCGGCGCACATCAGTCCGGGCACCGCATCGGCGCGCTGCGCCCAGGGATCGGTCGGTGGATCCGCCTCTCGAACAGGCCGAACGGCGCGATCAGCGCGAGCCGTCGCACGCTTGTCGGCCACAGCGCCGCCATCTCAGCCGCCAGCGAGGCGCCGACTGAACTGCCGGCGAGGTCGGCGCCATCCAACCCCGCCTTCGCCAGCATTTCGCGCACCGCCAGCAGCCAATCGAGATGCGTATCGAGCGCCGAATGACCGCGGTCGCCGCCCGGGAAGCCAGGCAGCGACGGCACGATCACCGTGCGGTTCTCCGCCAGTTCGTCGAGGAACGGCATCCAGCGCGGCAGGCCGCCGAAACCGGCGAGATAGCCTAGTTTCGGGCCGCTGCCCTTGCGCCAGACGCGGGTGGCGAAGCCGTTGACGTCGACGGTCAACGTTTCGGGTTCGCTCACGGCATACTCCACTGCTGGGCGCGCTTACCGCCGGTAGTATCGGCGCCCCTTGGCACGTCAATCGCGCCGACCTCCGGTCAACGGCACGAACGCCACCGGCAGAACGGTGCGTTGTGTCACCGTTCCCGCTGCGTTCTTGCTGATCAGTAGCAGCTTCTGCTCGCCGCCCCGTGGGCCGACCGGAATCACCATGCGCCCGCCGGGCCGCAGCTGTTCGAGCAATGCCGGCGGTACGTCGGCCTCCGCCGCGGTGACGATGATCGCGTCGAACGGAGCGAGCTCTGGCCAGCCGAGGCCGCCGTCGCCGGAGTGCAGTTCTACGTTACCGCGGCCTTGCCCTGCCAGCGCTGCCGCGGCGCCGGCCGCGAGTTCCGGAATCACCTCGATCGAGCAGACCTTGCCGGAAAGTTGGCGAGAACCGCGGCCTGGTAGCCGGAGCCCGTGCCTATCTCGAGCACGGTGTTGTCAGGTTCCAGATCGAGCAGCTCGGTCATCAGCGCGACGATGAACGGCTGCGATATTGTCTGGCCATGCCCGATCGGCAGCGGCCTGTTCTCGTAGGCCGCACGCTCGGAGCCCGGTGCCACAAATGCCTCGCGCCGCACCTTGGCGAGCGCCGCGGCAACCCGTGGCGAAAGCGTCGCGCGACCCGTCCAGTGTGCAGTCTCGCGCATCTCGGCCGCGATCTCGGTGAGCAGTGCAGAACGTTCATCCATGTAGCAATTGCTAGCACGTGTCGCCGCTTTGCGCGCCAAGCCGAGCGGGGTGTAGCGTTCGGAGCCAAATCATCCGAGGAACGATACGATGGACGTGCACGAGGCCGGCGCTGCGACGGACTACATCGCCAGAGCCCGCAAGCTGGCGCCGCTGCTGACTGCCGCCGCCCCGCGCATCGATGAAGCACGCGAGCTGCCATCTGATGTGCTGGACGCGATGCACGGCGAAGGCATGTTCCGACTGCTGGTACCGCGCTCGATCGGTGGCGCGGAGCTTGATCCAGCGACCTACATCCAGTGCGTGGAGGCGATCGCGAGCGGCGATGCCTCTGTCGCCTGGTGTATGAATCAGGGGTCCGGTTGCTCGATGTCGGCCGGGTATCTCGAGCCGCGTGTCGCACGCGAAGTGTTCGGTGGCGAGCGCGACGTTCTGGCCTGGGGCATGGGTCCTGGTGCGAAGGCGATCCGCGCCCAGGGCGGCTGGCGCATCACCGGCACCTGGGCGTTTGCCAGTGGCAGCCGCCATGCAACCTGGCTTGGCGCACATTGTCCGTGCTTCGAGGCCGACGGCACCCCGCTGCGCTATCCCGATGGGCGGCCGTGGGAACGCACCATGCTGCTCCGCCGCGAGATCGCGACGATCAAGGATGTCTGGCAGGTGGTGGGACTGCGCGGCACCGGCAGCGATACATACTCGGTGCAGGATCTGTTCGTGGATGATGCACACACAATAACGCGCGACCGGCCGGAGGAGCGTCGCGAACCCGGACTGATCTATCGCTTTGCTGCGATGCAGATCTATGCGTCGGGCTTTGCCGCTGTCGCACTCGGTGCCGCGCGTGCAGCGCTCGACGCTTTCATCGACCTTGCGCGCGGCAAGACCCCGGCCCTGACCACGAGCGCGCTGCGCGACAATGCCGTCATCCAGTCGGCCATCGGGATAGCCGATGCGAAGCTGAATTCGGCCCGCATTTGGCTGATCCACGTGCTGCGCGAGACGCAAGACGCGGTGAAAATCGCTGGCGAGCTGACGACTGATCAGCGCATCGCAATCCGGCAGGCTGCCACGTTTGCGATCCATCAGGCGAAGGAAGTGGTGGATGTCGCCTATCACGAGGCAGGCGCCACGGCGATCTTCGACGCCAACCCGTTCGAACGCCGCTTCCGTGACGTGAACACGGTGACACAGCAGGTGCAGGGCAGGCGTTCGCACTTCGAGACGGTGGGGCAGCATCTGCTGGGTTCGCAAGCGAACCTGCGCTGGCTGTAGGCTCTCCTACCCAAGCAACACCAAGGGGGAACGTTCGTGAAACGTATGCTGCTTCGCGCGATCGGCGCGTGCTTGCTTCTGATGGCGGCGCACGCCGCGTCGGCCGCGACCACGTGGGAATGCTATGTGTATAATCCGGTGGCGACCGTCGCCGCTGTGAAGGGCATTATCCGCCTGATCGACAACGTCAAGCAGCAGACCAATGGCGAGCTGCTGATCAATCTGCATCTCGGTGGAAGCCTGCCGATCAGCGCCACCAATATTACCGCGGCCGTGGCGGACAACGTCGTGCAGATGGGCGACGATGGCTTCGCTACGGGTAACGTCCCGATCAGCGCGATCCTGCGTCTGCCGATGCTGCTACAGAGCGATGTCGATCTGGCGAAGGCCATGGCGATCCTGCGGCCATATCTCGATCAGGACTACGGCAAGAAGGGCATCGTTGTGCTTAGCCAGTATTCCTATCCGTTTCAGGTGCTGTGGGGACGCAAGAAGATCGCGTCGCTCGCCGACATAAAGGGCCTGAAGCTGCGGGTCACATCTGTGGAGCAGGGTGAGTTCATCCGCCGCTTCGGCGGCGTGCCGTTGACCATCGGTACCCCCGACGTTGCGGCGTCATTGGATCGCGGCCTGGTCGAAGGCGTGCTGACCGCGAGTTCCGGCGGCGGGGTCACTTGGCATGATCTGCTGAAGTCTCGCTACGGTTTTCCGACCTCCTTCGTGAATTCGACGGTGATCGTGAACCAGGACGCATTCAATAAATTGCCAGCCGCTTCACAGAAGATTGTGAAGGACGCGGCGACCGAGGCGGCGGCGTGGGCGATCGGCGAGATGAACCGCCAGGAGGATGACCTGACGGCGCAATACGCCCGGGACGGCATGATTACCACGCCGGCGTCGGCGGACGACGTCAAGTTGGCGACGGAGAAGTTGCGACCCTACTGGGACGAATGGGCCAAGGCGCACGGGCCGGAGGCGGTCGAGGTGCTGGGTAAAATTCGTGCGGCGGTGGGACGATGACCAAGGCGGATGACAGCGAATTCCCCGGCGAAGCAGCCGAGGAGGCGTATCACCCGGCGCCGACGCTGTTGGAGCGGGGCTGCATGGTGGTCTGCGAGATCGCGATCGGCGTGATGGCGTTCGTCGTCATCATGGAGATCATCACGCGCAACCTGTTCGACTTTTCCTACGAGATGTCCGAAGAGCTCGGCGGCTACATCATCGTCGGCATCACCTTCCTCAGCCTGCCGGTGTGCCAGGTATATCGCTCCTATCACCACGTGCAGTTCATCCAGAGCCGATTGTCGCCGCGGCTGCGCGCGATGTCGCATCTGCTGTTCGACCTGCTGTCGCTCGGGTTCTGCGGGGTGCTGATCTGGCAGTTGACGCGGTTCGAGCTGCAATCATGGCGCTCGGGCGACGTGGCACCGACGTTGCTGGCCACGCCGTTGTGGATTCCGCGGTTACTCATGCCGATCGGCTCGGTGGCTGTGGCCGTGTCGCTGCTGCGCTCGGCCGCGCTCAACTTGCGACGCTGTCGGCAATGAGCGTCGCACTCGCGCTGATCGGCTCGTTCGGACTTTTCCTGCTGCTGCTGGCGGCCGGCATGGCGGTACCGTTCGCCATCGCCGTGCCGGGTGTGGTGTATCTGCTGCTGCAGAATGGCGTGATCGCGCTGAAGGGCATCGGGCTGGTCACCTGGGGAAGCATGAACAGCTTCACGCTGACCGCTATCCCGCTGTTTGTGCTGATGGCCGAGCTGATGCAGCGCAGCGGACTGTCGTTCCGGATTTATCGTGGGCTGGCGAAGGTGGTTTCACGGCTGCCGGGAGGATTGCTGCAGACCAATATTGTTGGATGCGCCTTGTTTGCGGCGATCAGTGGCTCATCGGTGGCGACGGCAGCTTCGATCGGTGGCGTCGCACTGCCGCAACTGGTGCAGCGCAATTACGACCGCAAGCTGTCGGCCGGATCCCTGGCCGCGGGCGGTACTCTCGGCATCCTGCTGCCGCCGAGCATTGCCCTGATCATCTACGGTTCGTTCACCGAGACATCGGTGGCAAAGCTGTTCATGGCGGGCGTGATTCCAGGCCTGATGCTGACCGGCATGTTCATGTTGTACATCGGCGTGCGCTCGTCCTGGGGCCGCGTGGTGCCTCGCGAGAGCGGCGCCGCGGGTGGCGTGCTGTTGGCACTTGCCGACATCGTGCCGTTCGCATTGCTGATCTGCGGCATCATGGGCAGCATCTATTCCGGTGTGGCCACGCCAACCGAGGCGGCTTCCGGTGGCTGTCTGTTCGCGTTGCTGCTCTGCCTCGCGTGGGGTGAGCTGAGGTGGCGACAATTCGTCGATGCGTTGCACCGAACCGTGCAGATCGTCGGCAATCTGCTGTTCATCATCTATGCCGCCTACATCTATGCCTATGCAATCGGTGTGGCGGGCGTGGGCGAGAGCGTCACGGCTTGGCTGGTCGGCCTCAACCTGAGCCACTTCGAGTTCTTCGCAGCGCTGTTCGTGTTGTACACCGTGCTGGGCTGCCTGGTGGAAAGCATCGGCATGATCGTGATCACGGTGCCGCTGCTGTACCCGGTGCTCGGGAAATACGGTATCGACCCGATCTGGTTCGGCGTGATCCTGGTGATGTATGTCGAGCTCGGCCAGATCTCACCGCCGATCGGCATCAACCTGTTCGTCATTCAGAGCATATGGGACGGCGAATTGGGCGACGTGGTGCTGGGGACAATCCCATTCCACGTCATCATGTTTGTGTTGCTGTTCCTGCTCACGGCCTTCCCACAACTGGCGCTGTGGCTGCCAGCGCACATGAATTGAACACGCAGACGGCAGTGTCGCTATCTGCGTGTTTTGCGTGCATCTGCCCTTATCTGCGTTGCGCAACTTCCTTGGCGCTGCCGCTCAGGGATCAACACGCGCTGTCGCGCTGCCGCTGGCTACCTCCTTGCCGTCCTGGTTCGTGGTGGACAGCGTGAGATCGACGAAGTGCTTGCCGCCCTCTTCACGGATCGCGGTCACCGTCGACTTCGCATCGAGGTCGTCGCCGGGCCACACTTGATTGGTGAACCGCACGCCGAATTTGGTCAGCCGACCGTCGCCGACATAGTTGGTCAGCATCTTGCCGGTCAGGCCCATGGTCAGCATTCCATGCGCAAAGACGCTGGGATAGCCCGCCTTCTGCGTCACATAGACTTCGTCCGCATGCAGCGGATTGTAGTCGCCGGACGCACCGCAGTACATGGTGATCTGCGTGCGCGACAGGTTCTCGGCCACGCGCTCGCTGTGCGTGTCACCGACCTTGAGCTGGCTTGCCTTCAGTGCCATGTGCGCCTCCTCAGCCCCGTTCCACCGGACGTTCCGTCGTCACGCCGACGCTGCGCGCCGTGACCACGAGCTCCCCCTTCTGGTCGCGATATTCGGTGATGCGCTCGCGGAAGGTCAGCTTGCCGGCGCGCCGGCTTTCGCGTTCCCACGTGTTGCCGGGCTTGGATTCTACCGTCAGCACGTCACCCGGCCGTAGCGGGCGGTGATACTCGAAGTGCTGCTCCGCATGCAGCCCACCGCCGCCGGACGGATTGCTTTCGACGCCGCTCGCTGTCTTGCCGGAACCGAACCATGGCTTGCCCGGCCGCCAGCGCAGCGGATAGTCGGGGTCGAACTGTGCGACCGCCTGCGGGAATGTTGGCGGCGCGATGATCCCCCCGACCTCGGTTTGCTTCGCTGCCTCGGCGTCCTGGAACACTGGATTGGTGTCGCCGATGGCGCGCGCGAACAGCATGATATGGCCCGCCTCGACGGGAAATGTGATCTTCGCCAACGGTTTCCTCCGATCGCTTCTCGACTGGGCGCGAAGCCTAACCCGCCACGTTGCCGGCGCACAACGGGACGCGGCATAGTGCGCGCCATGCGACGCCCTGCTCGCCGCCTCGCGCGGCCCCGTATCCGCGCGGAACTCGATGCCACCGCCGTGCCGACCTGGCGTCCGCCGCATATCGCAACCGCCGATGCCGCATCGTTGCACTTCGTTCTGTCGCCGGGCCGCCTGCCGCGCGGCCGCAGGGTCTATGCGATCGGCGATATTCACGGCTGCCTGGTCGAGCTTCGTCATTTGCACAATGCGATCGCCGACGATCTGGCGCGACGTCCGGCGGGTTCCGCAATGCTGCTGCATCTTGGTGATTATATCGATTTCGGTCCCGACAGTGCCGGCGTGGTTGCCCTGCTGGCTGCCGGATCGCCGATTGCCGGTTTGCCGACGATCAATCTGATGGGTGACCACGAACGGACGGCGCTGGATGCGCTGGCGGGTGATGGCGCGGCGGCGACAGATTGGCTGCATGTCGGCGGCCAGGCGGCATTGGATAGCTGGGGCATTCCAGCCGGCACGCCGCGTGGTGACTGGCGTGCGAGGGTTCCGGCCGCGCATATGGATTTTTTTGAGTCTCTCGCGATCGATCATCGCGACGGCGACTATCTGTTTGTGCATGCAGGCATCCGACCAGGCGCGGCGCTGAACGATCAAACGGAGGATGACCGACTTGGCATTCGCCAGAGTTTCTTGGCGAGTGAGCAGGACTTTGGCGTCATCGTGGTACACGGCCACTCCGCCAGTCCGTCGCCGGTGATCAGGCCGAACCGCATTGGCATCGATACTGGCGCGGGCAACGGCGGCAAACTCACCTGCGCGGTGTTCGAGGACGATGCCGTCGCCTTCCTGTCGGTGTAACTCGCCATTGACGGTTCATGCCCTTCGATCACAATGCCCGCCAACGGGTACAATCGGAGGAGACGACAATGACCACCTTCGCTCTGATCCATGGTTCGTACCAGGGTGGCTGGATCTGGCAGCCTGTCGCGAAACGTCTGCGCGAAGCAGGTCACAATGTGTACGCCCCGACATTGGACGGCTGCGGCGAGCGACGTCATCAGGTTCGCCCCGGCATCGATGCGACGACACAGGCATCGGAGATCGCCGATCTGTTGTTCTTCGAGGATCTGCATGACGTCGTGCTGGTCGGAACCAGTTCAGGTGGCATGGTCGTGTGCCGTGCCGCGGAACTTGCCCGTGAGCGCATCGCGCGCCTGGTCTTCGTGGACGCTCTGGCCTTGTTCAACGGTGAGCGCATCCGCGACATCGTAACGCGTTCCACCAGCGTCACCAGTGGCCTCACGAGCGGTCCGTCCCGTGAGGATGCGGAACAGCGCCTGTTCGCCGATCTTGAACCGTCCATGCGGGCATGGGCGCTCGCGCGCTACACGCCGCATCCGGCTGGCGTATCCGAGACGCCGGTGAAGATCGACAGTTTCTGGAATCAGCAATGGCCGACGACGGTTGTCTGGTGTCGACGAGCGCCGAATCCGGGCGAAGCGCATCAGCGACGCACCGCCGAACGGCTCAAGGGCAAATGGTTCGAACTGGATACCGGACACTATCCGATGCTCAGCATGCCGAATGAATTGACGGCGCTGCTGACTCAATGAGTGAGGGGAATTCGCAGATGCTGTTCACCTGTCTGCCGGAGGGCGCACGTATCCCCGGACGCTTCCCTGGTCCCGCGCATGCCCGTGGCAAGTGGTTCACTCATCGACATCCACTGCCATGTGACCAGCGTCAAGGCCGCTGCCATGGTCGAAGGCAACGAGGCCGTCTCGCGTTGGTTCCTGGAGACGCAGGCCAACCCCCGCAGCCAGAACGTCAACCGGCAGAACGCTGTGCGGACGCGCGTGCAGGGAACGTCGGCCGAGCAGCGCATCGCTGATATGGACCTGATGGGCATCGACATCCAGGCGATATCGCCGGCGCCGCGGCAGACATATTACGGCGCGGACCCGGACCTCGGGCTTGCGACCGCACGCGCGATCAACGACGAGATTGCCGATATCGTTGGGCGCCATCCCGACCGCTTCACCGGCCTCGGCACGATCCCACTTCAGGCGCCGGAACTGGCGATCGCCGAACTCGAACGGCTGCACAAATCGCTCGGCATGCGCGGCATCGAGATCATGACGCATGTGGCCGGCGAGGACCTGTCCGACGAACGCTTCCGCAAAGTGTTCAGGCGGATCGAGGAATTGGGACTGCTGGTGTTCATGCATCCAGACGGCTTCACTGAGGCGCGGCGGTTCAATGACCATTACTTTGCCAACGTAATCGGCAATCCGCTCGATACGACGGTGGCGCTGCATCATCTGATCTTCGGCGGTGTTCTGGAGGACTGCCCAGGCCTGAAGTTGGTGGCCGCGCATGGCGGCGGATACCTGCCGGCCTATGCGGGACGCATCGATCACGCGGCGTCGGCGCGACCGGACACCGGAGAGAAGCTGAAGGAAATGCCGGGAACCTATCTGCGCCGGCTATACTTCGATTCCCTCGTCTACACGCATTCCCAACTGGAATATCTCGTGGCGCAGTTCGGTGCCGACCACATTCTGGTTGGCACCGATTACCCGGCGGATATGGGCGAGACCGACCCGGTGGGCTTCATCGAGGGCGCGCCTGGGCTGGACGACGCAACTCGTCGGGCAATCCTCGGCGGCAACGCGGCGCGGCTTCTGGGTATCGAAGTGCCAGCGGACAAGCGTTGAAACTATGCCCCGCTCGGCGTGTGCCCTGACAGGAATTCCAAGACGCGTGCTCTCGCCGATGTCAGAGCCTCGCCCGTCTTCCAATCGGGGATGAACTCGCAGTTCGGCAACAGCTTCGAGAGTTCTTCGGCGATAGGGTAGGGGTGCGCTTCATCGTTACCTGCCAGCACCAGACATGGGGCGCGTACCGTCGATACGAATGCACGGTCCACGCAATAGACGAAGCCGTTCCTGTAGAGGTTCTGATAGAACGCATCCAGCACCGGCTGGGTCGCCTCCGGATGATCATTGAGCGAGGCCGCCCATCCCTCGAACCGGGCAGTGCGGCCAGGCTTCAGAGCGCCCACGCGACCGATCGGCTGCGCGAGCACAGCAGACGCGATGCGCTCAGGCTGAGCCTTGAGCAGGTTCAGGATGAATGAGCCGCCGATGCACTGACCGTACAGATGGCAGCGGTTGATGCGCAGATGGTCGAGGAGCGCAATGTGGTCGGCCGTGTAGGTGTCCCAACTGTCCTGAGCAGTGATCGGGGCGTAGGACCGACCACCGGCATTGCGCTGATCCATCGCGATGACGCGGTATTTCGCCGCGAACTCTGTGGTCGGGATTGATCGGCGCGGACGGCTGGCTCCAGACATCGATGACCGATTGGAGGCCGGCGGGGGCGAATGTCAGTATTGGGAAGCCCTGTCCGAATTCCTCATAGTAGATGTGGGCTCCGTTGTGTTCGAAGCTTGGCATTGACGTGCTCCATTTATACGCGGCGCTGCTTGTGCTATAGTTTTCCAACCCCGAAGCGGGCGCAGTCTTCATCCTGCTGCGCGGTGCCGCCGCCCACGCCGCAGGCTCCCTCGATGACGCCATCACGCAAGATTGGCACGGCGCCCTGTCCCATGATCATGTGACCGCCTGAGGCGGCGGCAATACCGGCTGGGGTCGGGTGATGTGCGCGCTCGGACAGTTCGCCGCTCGCGCGACCGAAGGCAGCCGACGCAACTGCCTTCCCCTGACTGCCGTACGCGCTCGCCCATATGGCGTTGTTCATGCGCTGAAACGCCACCAAACGCCCGCCTGCGTCGCAGACCGCGACGCTGATCCGGATGTTGAGTTCCCTCGCCTTGGCAACCGCGCCCTCGATGACGCGGTTGGCTTCTTCCAGTGTGAGACCCATCGTCGTATCGCCTCAGTTCTGATGGTTCGCGCGGTAGTAGGAATTGCGCAGGACACGGCCAGGCAGCGCGCCGCAGTGCTTGCCGTCTTCCAACAGAATCTGGCCGTTGACGACAGTCATGTGAATGCCCTGCGCCGGTTCGCGGATCCGCATTGCCCCGGTCGGGAAGTCGTGGACGACCTCGTGCGGCAGTGGGCGCACCGTATCGGGGTCGAATATGACGATATCCGCCGCCATGCCAGGCTGCAGCAGGCCGCGATCGTGCAGTCCGAAGATTGACGCCGATTCGAAGGTCAGCCGGCGGACCGCATTTTCCAATGACATGATGTGCTTCTCGCGCACCCACTCGCTCAACAGACGGGTGCTGAAACCGAAGCCACTTTGGAACTGGACATGCGCGCCACCGTCCGACAGACCGATGATCGCGTTCGGGTAGTTCAGGATCTTTGCGACTGCTTCATCATCGACGTTGTTCTCGCCGTGCAGGAAAGCGGTGTCGAGATTCTCCTCGACGACGAGGTCGAGGAAGGCGTCGATGATGCCCTTGCCCTGCAACTTGGCGATCTCGCCGATGGTCTTGCCCTCGAGCGCCTTGTTCTTTGGCAGCACCGCATGCTGGACCGTCATGTAGTCCCACCAAGTGCGGCAGATTCCCGGCGGCATCGTGTCCACCTTGAATTCGACGGCCTCTGCGTGGAGCTTCTTGCGGACTTCCGGATCGCTGTAGGCACGCAATTTCTCGTCGTCCGAGGCGAGCAAAATCGGATGCCAGGTCGGCAGGCCCCGGAAGGTCTGCGTATTGCGCATCGTGAAGAAGTCGGTGATGCGGTTGGGCGTGCAGGTCGGATAGGCGCGGATGCCTTTGGCGATCGTCTCGTCGACGTGCGCGATCTGCTCCTTCCACTCGTTCGGGCGACGCATGGACTGATTGAGGTTATTGTAGACGACCGGACGCCCGGTCGCCTCGGACAGCCGGCTCATCAGGCTGTTCTTCATCTCCGCGCCATTGCCGCCGCCGCTTTGGATAATGCCGGTGCCAAGCTCGCGCAGCACGTCGCAAAGCGCAAACATCTCTTTCTCGTCGGCCCACAGCGCCGGAAGATGGACGCCCTGCGGATCGTAGTGCCCCTGGTTGCGCGAGACCGAGAACCCCAACGCGCCGGCGCGCATGGCGTCGCGCACGACGTCCTGCATCGCCTTGATCTCATCGTCGGTCGCGGCGCGTTTCTGGCACTCGTCGCCCATCACGTAGTAGCGCACCGCGGTATGGCCGATAAACGTGCCGGCATTGACGCCGAGGTTACGGTCGAGCCGGTCCATGTATTGAGGCATCGTCTCCCAACTGAAATCGACGGTGCGCAGCACCTCCATCGGGATCGCTTCGACATAGGACAGGAACTCGGCCAGCCGCTCAGACTTGCCCGGCCGCACTGGCGCGAGCGACAACGAGCAATTGCCGAAGATCACCGTGGTTGCGCCGTGGTCGCACGAATAGGAGCATAGCGGGTCCCAGGTCACCTGGGCGTCGTAGTGGCAATGATTGTCGATGAAGCCAGGTGCCACCACGGCTCCTTGCGCATCGACGACGCGCGATGCCGCTCCGCTCAGCTTGCCGATCTCGGCGATCTTGCCATCCTTTACCGCGACGTCGCCACGGAACGCGGGCATGCCAGAGCCATCTACGATACGGCCATTGCGGATCAACAGATCATACGTCATCGGCTGCTTCTCCTCCCAAAGACAAGTGCGATTTTGGCAAACATAGCGCAGGCTGGCGGTCGCGCATACCCTGGGTCAGACAATCATCTGATTTCGAAAGGAGACAGTCCCGTGAGAGTCAGCCTGTTCTATCAAATTCAGGTCCCGAAACCCTGGACTGCATCCAGTGAATCCGAGCGCATCCACGAAGCACTGGAACAGATCCCGTTCGCCGAAGAACAGGGCTTTTCCAGCGTGTGGTTTTCCGAGCACCACTTCCGCCCGGTGTGGTCACACAACAGCGCACCCGACCTCACTCTCGCGGCGGTCAGTCAGCGTACCAGCAGTATCCGCCTGGGCATTGGTGTGGTCCTTGCTCCCATTCATCACCCGCTGCATGTGGCGGCACGGATGGCGACGCTTGATATCCTAAGTCGTGGGCGAGTGGACGTGGGCCTTGGCCGCACCGGCTATCCCTACCAGCTTATCCCGTATGGAACGGACCTGGGCGATACGCGAGGCATGTGGCTTGAGTTTGCCGACGTGCTGCCGCGCATCTGGGCGCAGGAGACTGTGTCGTATCAGGGCAAGTACTTTCAAATTCCGCCGCGCGAGGTTCTGCCAAAGCCGGTGCAGCGCCCGTATCCGCCGTTGTGGTCGGCGTGCGGCAGCGATGAGACGGCGCGCCTGACCGGAAACCTCGGTATGGGTGGACTGTTCGGCAGCGAAGGAGGTCCCGATCGCGTGAGGCAACTCATGGCGCTGTATCAGGAAGCGCTGCAAACGACCCAAAGCGCTGCTCCAACGAAGCGTGCCGCCCTGATGACTGCCGGCTATTGCCATGAAGATCCAAAGGTCGTCGCTGAGCGTGGCACCGAATTGGTGGGCTGGTACCTCGAACAACAACGTGAGCGTGCCCGCCTGGTGTGGCGCGACTATGATCCGAGCACCGTGCCGGCGGATTATCGCGGCTACTATGCGCGCGACCAGCGTCTTGCCAGCGGACCGCATCCTGGTGAGCCGACGCCCCACGAGGTACGTGAGCAGGGCACGACTTTCTGTGTCGGCACGCCGGCGGAGTGCATCCGGTTTCTCGAGCTGTACGAAGCGATGGGCATCGAGGAAGCTATCTTGCTGTGTGCCATCGGGCCCGCACAGCACAGCGAGGTGCTCCACACCATTCGTCTCTTCGGCGAGGAAGTGATCCCGCACTTCCAGGCCAAAGAGTTGCGCGCCGCAGTGGCGCAGGCGTCAGTGTAGCTTGCGGATCAATCCTGCCCAGCGATCGAGCACGGGCAGGATCTGTTCCTTTCCCTCCGCTGGCAGGGTCACATTCACCCGTGCGGCGCCGAGTTCACGGAATCGCTGCAACTGCGCGAGGTCTTCGGGCGCGCCGCCAATGGTCACCGGCAACGACTTCGGGTCACGTCCGGCTTCGGCGGCCATTTGACGGAAGCGCGGCATATACTCGTCGGGATTGCCGCTGCTCGCGTTCGGGTACCAGCCGTCGCCGTAGCGGATCGCGCGCCGCGCGGCGTAGGGAAACGCACCGCCGAGCAGGATCGGTGGATACGGCTTCTGGGTCGGTTTAGGCCAGGTCTGCATCGACGGCACCTTGACGATGTCGCCGTTGTACTCCGCCGTGGACTTCGTCCAGATCTCCTTCATCGCCTCCATCTGCTCGCGCATTTTCTTCATGCGTGTCGTGAAGACCGTGCCGTGCGCCTCGATCTCCTCGGCGTTCCAACCGCCGCCGATGCCGAACAGAAACCGTCCGCCGGTCACCTGATCGATCGAGGCAACCAGCTTCGCCGTCTGTATCGTGTCGCGCTGGATGACCAGGCAGATCCCCGTCGCGACCTTGAGCTTCTTGGTGGCGGCTGCCGCGGCGGTGAGCGTGACGAAAGGATCCATCACGTCATAGTAGCGTTTCGCCAGTTCACCGCCGCCTGGTGGCGGGGTGCGGCGCGGCACCGGGATGTGCGAGTGCTCTGCGGCCCACAACGAGTCGAAACCCCGCTCCTCGAGTGCCACGGCAAGCTCGGCTGGAGAGATGGAATAGTCGGTGAAGAAGATCGAAGCGCCAAAATCCATGGATCTGTGCCTTCACTGCTGATGCAGCGATGCTGCGCCGTCCGGCTCCCGGTGGCAAACGGCCAGCGTGCGTGGGACACTGCGGCCAAATCAGATGGATGGGAGAGCACATATGAACGCCGAGCAGCTTCGCGCCATGCAGGCGCCCCTGAAGCAGCGCTACCGCGATACGCCAGATGCGGCGCGCGTTCCGGCGCATGCCGAGGCACGGCTCGATGGCGACACGATCGCTTGCGCCGTCCCGTCCTGGCACGGTGATATCCAGGCCGGCCTGCATCCGGCGACCGGCGGTTCGGGCGAGCTTGCCTGCTCGGCCGACATGCTGCTGGAGGCCGTCGTCGCCTGCGCCGGCGTCACGCTGCGCGCTGTTGCGACCGCATCGGGCGTGACGATCCGCAGTGGCCGCGTCATCGCTGAGGGCACCTGGGATGCGCGCGGCACGCTCGGCATCGATCGCAGCGTGCCCGTCGGATTGACCGATATCGCGTTGCGCTTTGAGATCGACAGCGACGCCGATCCGGCGAAGCTGGAGCGCATGATCCAGACCACCGAGCGCTACTGCGTCATCCTGCAAACGCTGCGCAATCCGCCGAACATCACCGTGGGGTGAGCGCGCGGGCGGCTGCCTGCTGTCCGGCGATCCGTCCGAACACCACACCGGCCACCAGCCCTGTCCCACTGCCGTAGTTGTGGAAGTAAAGCCCGCCCAGAATTTCGCCCGCGGCATAGAGGCCCGGGATCGGCACGCCGGAGGTGTCCTCCACTTCCGCCGATGTCGTCGTCTTCAGTCCGCCGAACGTGAAGGTCACCCCCGCGGTGACGCCATAGGCGTGGAACGGCGGCGTATCCAGCACCTGCGCCCAGTTGGTCTTGTCGATCGGCAGCCCCATCGTGCGCAGGCCATCATGGATGTTGGGATTGAACTTCACGTCAGGCCGCGGTGCCGCGTTGTACTGGCGCAGCGTGTTCAGCACTGCGGCGGTGTCCACGCCGGTCAGCTTCGGCGCCAGTTCCTCGAGCGTGTTCGCCTGCTCCTTGGTGATGCGCGCGATGCGGTATTCCTCGCGCAGCAGATGCACGATCTTCGCATCGAAGATCTGCCAGGCGAACAGGCCAGGCTGCTGCATCACCTCATGCCCGTACTTGGCATAGGTGTAGCTGTGGAAATCCAGACCCTCGTCCAGGAAGCGTTCACCGCGCGCGTTCACCAGCACGCCGAACGGGTAGTTGTGCTTCTGGAACCGATCGCCGACGGTGAGGTCGCCGTACGGTGGCGCGTTCATGTCCCACTGCACGGCATGTGCGCCGGACCAGTGACCTGCGACAGCCGCGCCGACGTCGATCGCCATGCGATGGCCGATACCGGTGTTGTATTTCGTCCCACGCACCTTTGCGAGGTCCCAGTTCCGCCCGAGATAGCGCGCGCGCATTTCAGGATTGGATTCGAACCCCCCGCATGCCATCACCACGGCGCCGGCGCGCAGGTCGAATTGCCGAAAGCGGTGGCGGACCCGCACGCCCTCGATGCGCGCATCGCCGTGCAGCAGCGCTGTGGCGGTGGTGTCATACAGCACCGGTATGCCGACGCGCTCCAGCCGCTCGTGCAGCGCTGCGACGAGATGCTGGCCGCCGCCGAGAATGTGGCACGCAAGTCCGCCCCAGAACTTGAATTTCCCGTCCACCTTGAATGCCTGCCGGCCGAGCGCCGGCTGAAACCGCACGCCCTGCTTGCGCAACCAAAGCCCGGCGTCGAAACTGTTGCCGATCAGCACCTCGGTGAGATCGGGGTCGCAGCGATACTCGGTCAGCCGGCCCATGTCGTCGAAATACTGGCCTTCGGTGTAGCTGCCGAAGTCGATGCTGCTGAGATCGAGGTCGGCGATGTCGGGTGCAAGGCGCAGCAGGTCATCGACCTTGGAGTAGGTGAAGCGGAACGCACCGCCGGTGAACGCCGAGTTGCCGCCGCGCGCCTCTCTCGGCGCCGTCTCGATCATGGCGACGGAGGCACCCGCCTCATGCGCCGACAACGCCGCGTTCGCCGCCGCATTGCCGGCACCGATCACCAGGACGTCAACGTTACCCAATTCCGCCGGTGTCATGCGCCGCCTCCCGAATTCTCTGCCGCAATTCTCGCACGGTGCTTGACATCGCACCAAGACGTGGAATGCTGATCGGGCACCGGGGTGTCCTCATGCGAGGGCTGAGATCAAACCCGCGAACCTGCTCTGGATCATGCCAGCGAAGGGAGATGTGATGCATATCGTGGTTGTCGGTGGCGGCATTCTGGGCGCGAGCGCCGCATTTCACCTGGCGCGTGCGGGTGCGCAGGTGACGATCGTCGATCAGGCGCATGAGGGACGCGCGACGGCTGCAGGCGCGGGCATCATCTGTCCCTGGGTGTCGGGTGCCGATGACGCCGCATTCTATCGGCTGTATGTCGAGGGCGCGCGCTATTATGGCGAACTTGTCCCGGTGCTCGCTGAGTGCGGCGAGACCGATCTCGGCTTTCGCCGCGTCGGGGCGCTGGTGGTCTCGGACGATGCCGACGAACTGGCGGCGTTCCACGCCATGCTGGATCGTCGCCGTGTCGACACGCCGGAGATGGGCGCCACCAGTGTGCTGTCACCGCGCGATGCGCGGGCGTTGTTTCCGCCGCTGCGCAGCGATCTCGCAGGTCTGCATGTCGCGAATGGCGCGCGTGTCGATGGCCGACGGATGGCGGCGGGTCTGCTGCGTGCGGCGCTGGGCCTCGGCGCGCGGCAGGTCGAGGGCCACGCCGTATTGCTGGCCGAGGGCAATCGCGTCACAGGGGTCGCGGTCCGCGATGCAACGATCGGTGCGGATGGCGTCATCGTTGCCGCTGGAGCGTGGGCGCCTTCGCTGCTGTCGCCTGTTGGCGTCACGCTGTCGATCGAGCCGCAGCGGGGTCAGATCGTGCATCTGCGATTGCCGGAGCAGGATACGCACGACTGGCCGGTCGTGCTGCCGCCTGGGAGTCACTACCTGCTGGCGTTCGACGACCAGCGCGTTGTTGTGGGGGCGACGCGGGAGAGTGGCGTAGGTTTCGATTATCGTGTCACCGCGGCGGGTCAGGCCGAGGTGCTGGCGCAGGCACTGCACGTTGCGCCGGGGCTCGCGACTGCGAGCGTGATCGAAACTCGCGTCGGGTTCCGCCCGGTCGGGCCGAGTGTCAGGCCGTTGCTCGGTTCGGTCGACGGGCTGGACGGACTGCTGATCGGCAATGGTCTCGGTGCGGCCGGGCTGACCATCGGGCCGTTCGCCGGTCGGCTGCTGGCCGACGCGGCGTTAGGTCGAGAAATGTCGTTCGATCTCGCGGCGTTTGATCCGATGCGCCGTGCGTCACAGGAATCGCGAATACCGCCGCTGCGCTGAACTCACGGCGCTATTGCGGCGAACCCGTGTAGGGGTACAGCAGATCACCGGTCTTCAGCGACGGCGGCCACAGGATCACTTCGGTCTTTGGGTCCTTGAACTGCTCCACGTCGTTTGCCTTCACGTTCTGGAACTGCACCTCGTTCACGCGCGGCTCGGCCCACTCGCCGTTCGGTCCAAACTTCACATCGCCGATGATCGTGGTGAAGGTGTGCGTGCGCAGGTAATCGGCGAGCTTGTCCTGATCGAGGCTCTTGGTGCCTTCCACCGCTTGTTGCAGCACCTGCATGTAGCCGAATGCGAATGGCGGCAGATAGTAGCCTAGCGGATCGACGCCGGCGGACGCTGCCTGCGCCTGATATTTCTTGAGGAACTCCTTGCTTTCCTCGCTCGCCAGCTTGGACCACGGCAGCCAGTAGTCGTAATCGACGATGCCATTCAGCAGCGGGCCGAGCTGTACTTTTATCGCGGTGCTCTGCAGGCCGACCATGCCGCCGCCGAACAGCTTGGCCTTCAGACCGACTTCGTGTGCGGCCCGGATCATGCCTACGGAGTCAGGCGGGTATGAGCAGACCAGCACGAGATCGGGATTTGTCGCCTGGATCGCGCGGACAATCGGTGTGTAGTCAGTCGTACTCGGCGGGTAGGTCTTGTCATAGACGACCTTCAGCCCGGCCTGCTTGGCCAGCACGCGCGCGCCGTCCATCGCGTTGTGCGGGAATTCCGCATCGGCGCCAACCATGGCCAGTGTCTGGGGCTTTGGATTTTGCGCCATCGCGGTGGCGAAGAAGCCCTGGGCGAAGCTCTGCTTCGGCTCAGGCCCACCGGTCGGCGTGAACGAGAAGTATTTCGGATACTGGAACTCCGTGTTCACCGCGAGGCCGAACAGGCTCAGGAATGTGCGGTTGTGCTGCATGATGATCGGCATCGCCGGCGCGATCATGTTGGTGGCATAGCCGCTGATGACCAGATCCACTTTGTCCACGTCGAGCAGCTTGGTGTAGAGGCCGGGGATCGTGGCCGGGTTGGACTGATCATCGTAGTAGATCAGCTTCACTGGCCGCCCCAGCAGGCCACCCTTGGCATTGATGTCGGATTCCCAGATCTGCATGGCCAGCAGCGCGGCCTTGCCGTTCGGCGCGAGCCCGCCGGTCAGCGCCATGCCGAAGCCGATCGTGATCGGGGTCTGCGCGTAGGCGGGCGCGATACAGGCAAGGGCAGCGGCGGCGACAAAGGCGAGACGCCTGGACAGCATCGAACGGTCCTCTCGGTTGATTGCTTGCGCGTATCCTATGGGGTGGCGCAGTGGCACGCCAGTGGCTCGGATCAGCCGGCCGCTGGCTTCTGCCTCAGCCAGGTATCGAGGAATACATGCACGCGCGCGATGCTGTCGTTCGCCGCGCCAGCATCGTAGGCCAGGGTGTGACCAGAGACCTGCACAGGGCGCTGATCCGGATTATCGAAGGCGTGCCACACACCAGGATAGGTGTGAACCTCGAACGGCTGGTCGGGCTTCACCTTCCCGGCGAGGACGTGGCAACTGAGTGCTGGATGGCCCCAGTCGTCGGCCTCGCCCGCGAGAGCCAGCAAAGGCACATTGCCATGCAACTCGGGGACGTCGCAGGAACCGTAATAGTCCACCACCGCCTTGATCAGCCCGGGGTACAGCCGCGCATACCGATCCTGAGTCACCAGCGCGGCGGTATGGCCGCCGTGCGATCGGCCGAGCACACCGATGCGCGCTCCGTCAATTTTGGGCTGCGTGCGGAGATAGAGGGCTGCGCTGAACACATCGGCAATCCGGTCTTGCGGGGTCACCTGATGCTGGGCCTGCGGCGCGCATACCGTGGTGACACCGCGGGCGGAGAAGCTGTCCAGCACGAGCGCGGCGTAGCCCCAGTCGTTCAGCCGCCTCACCCATACCAGTCCCCGCCGCTGACGCCGCCACAGCCGTGCAGCAGGATGACCACCGGGAACGGACCGGGTCCCTCCGGGAGCACGAGCGACGCCGACAGTGGCTTGTCCGGAATGCGCGAGACGCCGATCTTCTGGTCGGGGATGGCAATCGTCTGCGCGCATCCGGCCAGCAAAAGCAGCGCTGCGGCCAGCGTGCGACCATGCTGGCCCATCGCCATGCGCAGTTCCTCCCGCATGCAGCCTGGTGGCATCGTAGGGAGCGCCGCAGTGGCACGCCAGAGACGATGCGCTATGCTGTGCCGACCGAGCCACAGGAGCGTCCGATGCAGGACCTTGACGAAAACACCGTCACCGAAGCCGCCCTCGCGCAGATGGCGAACACGCCAGATCCGCGCCTCAAGGAGATCATGGACGCCGCGGTGCGGCACCTGCACGCGTTCGCCCGTGACGTGCGCCTCACGCCGGCCGAATGGCTGACCGGCATCCAGTTCCTCACCGCGGTCGGCCAGGCCTGCACGCCGTTCCGCCAGGAATTCATCCTGCTGGCCGACGTGCTGGGCGTCAGCGCGCTGGTCAACGCGATGCACGACAAGCAGGCGCGCGAACTCGGCACGCAGAGCAGCCTGCTCGGCCCGTTCTATCGCGAGGGCGCGCCGGACCTGCCGCTCGGCGCCAGTATCGTTGCGCATCCATCGGAGCCGCTGATCGTGGTGTACGGCCGCGTCACCGACAATGACGGCCGGCCGGTTCCAAATGCTCTGGTGCAGGTGTGGCAAACCAGCGAGCACGGGCTCTACGATCTGCAGGCGGAGAACGCGGCCGAGGTGATGGACCTGCGGGCGAACTTCCGCACCGATGCGGACGGGCATTACCATTTCCGTACCGTGCGTCCGCTGGGCTATTCGATCCCGATGGATGGCCCGGTGGGTGAGATGGTGAAGGCGCAGCAGCGCCACGGTTTCCGGCCGTCGCACATCCACTTCCTGATCGGCGGCGACGGCTATCGCGAGCTGGTCACCGCGCTCTATTTCGGCGACGACGAGCATATCGACTCCGATACCGTGTTCGGTGTGTCTGGCTCGCTGGTGGTGAGCGCGAAGGACGACCCGGCTTCGCCGATTCCAGGACTGAAGGCGGTGCGCTACGATTTCCGCTTGGCGCATGCCGAGGAAGGCGACACAGGGCGCGTCGGTGCCGATCCTTCGAAGCTGATGAAGGCGGCAGAATAATGCCGCGTCGGCTGATCGACATCTCGGTAGCGTTGAAGGCGGGGATCAAAAGCGACCCGCCCCACTCGCTGCCGAAGATCGACTACTTCGATCATCACATGACCGCGCCAGCGATGGCGGAGTATATGGGCGTGCGGGTCGATCAGTTACCGGATGGCGAGTATGCCGCAGTCGAGCGCGCCAACATCAGCACGCACAACGGTACGCACCTCGACGCGCCCTACCACTACTTCTCGACGATGAACCATCGGCTGAAGCCGGGCGGTGAGCCGTCGTGGCGTATCGACGAGGTGCCGCTGGAATGGTGCTTCCAGCCGGCGGTGAAGCTCGACTTCCGCCATCTGCCCGATGGCTACGTGGTGACGCCTGGCGACGTGGAGGCTGAGCTGACGCGCATTGGACACACGCTGAAGCCGCTGGAGATCGTGGTGGTGAACACCGCGGCCGGCGCGAAGTACGGCGAGGACGATTACGTCGATTCAGGCTGCGGCATGGGAAAGGCCGCGACGCTGTGGATGCTGGAGCGCGGTGTCCGCCTGGTCGGCACTGACGGGTGGAGCTGGGACGCGCCGTTCTCGCATACGCGGCGGAAGGTGGCGGAGACCGGCGATGCCGGATTGATCTGGGAAGGCCATCGGGCGGGACGCGAGATCGGCTATTCGCATCTCGAGAAGCTGCACAATCTCGAACTGCTGCCGCCCGAAGGGTTCGAGGTCGTGTGTTTCCCTGTGAAGGTGCATCGCGCGTCCGCTGGATGGACGCGTGCGGTGGCGATCCTGCCTGCGTGAAGATCTGTATTTTCGGCGCCGGTTCGGTGGGTGGCTACCTGGCGGGCTATCTGCGGCGCGGCGGGAACGACGTTTCGGTCATCGCGCGTGGCGCCCATCTCGCGGCGGTCCGCGCGAACGGCTTGACGGTGGAGACCCCGGACAGTTCGGTCACGGTGAAACTGCCCGCCACCGACAATCCCGCCGATCTTGGCCCGCAGGACGCGGTGATCGTCACGGTGAAGGCACCGGCGTTGCCCGCGGTCGCGGCCACCATCGCCCCGCTGCTCGGCGGTGACACGTCCGTTGCGTTCCTGATGAACGGCATTCCCTGGTGGTATTTTCATGCGCATGGCGGTCCGCTCGGATGATCGCCGCCTGCCGCGCCTCGATCCGGACGACGCACTGTGGCGCATGGTCGGCCCCGATCGGGCGATCGGCGGCATCTTCTGGCCCGCCTGCTCGGTGCCAGCTCCAGGTGTGGTGCGGCTGCTCAGCGGCGCCGGCAGCGGCACCGTGTTCGGCGAACCCGACGGCAGCATCACGCCACGCATCGAGGCGCTTGCCGCCGCATTCCGTGCCGCCGAGTTGCCGGTGACCATCGCGCCGAACATCCGACAGCTCATCTGGCAAAAGCTGGCATTCAATCTCAGCGCCGGTCCGATGTGCGTGCTGACAGAGTCGCCGGTGCGTGCCACGCACGAGGAGCCGGCACTGATCGACTGCTCGCGTCGCATGCTGGCGGAAGCCCAGGCCATCGCACTCGCCATGGGATACCGGCTTGACATCGACGCGGAGCGCGTTGTGGCCACCAACACGCGGCTGGCGCACCGGCCGAGCATTTTGCAGGATCTGGAAGCTGGGCGGCCGATGGAGATCGATGCGCTCTATACGGTGCCGCTGGAGCTGGCACGTCTGATGAATGTGTCGACGCCGACCCTCGATCTTCTGGTGTCGATGATCAAGCTGCGCGCAGGTGCGGCGGGGCTTTATTCGGGCTGAGCCGCCACGCCGATAAGCCAGGCGCGCGCATCCGTGGCCGACCACCAGCTTACCACCAGATGCGGCGCGTGCGCTGCGATACGCAGTGCCTGCTCGGGATCGCTTTCAACGAAATGCGTGCAGCCCCAGCGCGTCGCCGCCGCGGCCTTGTAGCGCGCGACTGTGTCAGGCGTGTGCGGGATCTCGAGGGGGCGGCATTCCAGCGGCAACGCGCCATGTCCCCAGCGTTCGAGCCATGACTGCGTGCGTTCGCGATCCGCATCGGGCCGGCCGGTGATCACCACGGCACGTTCCGGCGAGAAGAAGGGCAGGGTGGGGAACGGTTCGAGCCCATGCCGCCGCAACACCGCCTCGGCGATGTCGGCACGATACACCTCATCCGGCACGTCGGGCAGGAACACGCCGTCGAGGTCTAGGCCGTAGAACGGCAATTCGGTTGCGCGATCCGGACCGGCGCCGGTGGCACGCAGAGCACGGCCCGCAGGCGTCGCTTCGCCGCGTTCCCACGGGAACCGCCACAGCGTCCGCATCGCATGCGACAGATCCGGCACGTAGCTGGTGACCTCCGGGTCATGCACCACGGCCAGAGTCAGGCAGTCCCGTCCCTCGCGCAGCAGGGCCGCGCGTACCGCGTCCATCGTGCGGCCGGTGCTACAGCCATCGTCGACCAACAGGATGCGACCGCCGTTGGCCGGCGCGCCGATCCACTGGGTGCCGCCGCTGGCGCGCTCGAAGCCGATCATCCCCAGCGGCAGTGCCAGGATGCCGGCGGCCATTGTGGCAGGCACCAGTCCGCCCCGCGCGATACCGACCACGGCGTCGGGTTGCCATCGCGCAGCACGGTCCAGCAGAGCAGCGACCATCCTCTCAGTCTGGTCGTAGCCCAGGAATACCGGCATGCGGCCGGTATCCAATCCCTTCCATTCGCCCATCACAGATTCTTGCGGCTTGTCAATTTCGCCTGGTTCATGTAAGCGCCTGCCGGTTACCGAAAGCAACCTTTGGCGCGTCCGCTGAGGCGCGCCATTTCTTTTCCGCCGGCAGCGCGGTCTGGCCCAAGACCCATCCCTCCCAGCGGCGGATCCATGGATCGGGTGGCGTGGTGTCAGGCCTGTTGCCTGCGAGCACGTTGAGCACACACAGCACACCAAGCACACAATCGAACCGGTCTTCCCCGGTGGGGTCGCTGCCGAAACCGGCCGTTGTGGCTTGCTGCAGCCCGGCGTCCGGCAGGATTTCCAATGCTGCCATTGCGCCTGCAAGCTGGTTGGCGACGGCGGCCCGGTCCGCCTGCCGACGCTTGCTGCCGTTCAGCCGTATGCCGATGTGGCGGAGTGCCTCGGCAGGATAGGTCTCGGCAATCGCCACGGTACCCGGCGCAAGCAGCGTCCGGTAGGCACCGGCGAACGGCCAGAGGCGGACATCGCTACGGCTGGACAGGGCCGGGAGCAGCAAGTGCTGCCAGGCCGCGATTGCCGCCTTGCCGGATTGGTTGGCTCCCAGCGTCCAGAACAGCGGCGCGCCAGCGGGCCGTTCCGCCGTTGCCCGGTCGCAGGCGCGGGACAGCGCGACGGCATCCTCGAGCCCGAGTGCCGCGGCATGTGCCGCCCGCGTCATGCCGCGTACGCCACGCGCCGGGTAGAACGGCCGGTCAGGCCCAAGTTCGCCAAGCGTCGTGCAGACCCGGAAGAAATTCGGCCGCTCCGCGGTCGTCGCCAGGAAATGCAGAAAATCCCGCTCGGCCAATCCCGCAGCATAGGCGCGCGGCAGACCGATCGGCAGATCGACGCCGAGTGCCACCGCGCCACCGGCCGCCATCGCGCGCAGCCGATCGAGGAATGTTGGCACATCGCCGACAGGCACCGGCGCGGCAAGCCGCCATACGCCAGCTTCGTAGCGCGCGACGGCGACCCAGCGCTTGCGCGGATCGACGCTCCAGTCCGCGTGCGCGGCGATAGTGGTGCTGTGTCGATGCACTGACGGTTCGGCGCGCATCCCGGAGGCGCCTTCCTACATGGAGTGGTGACGCGGACCCTAGAGCGGCTTGTGCGCGCGCTCCAGCAGACGTGACAGGAAGCCGGGCTTCTTCGCAGCCTTCGCCGGCTCCGCCGCCTTCTCCCTGGCGCGGGCCTCGGCCTCCTGCTGCCGTTGCTTGCTGGCGAGCCACTTGTCGAGGCTCATGCCAGCCTTGGCCGCGCGCTTTGCCTCGTAGGAGCGCTGCCCTTCGGTCAAGGTCTTTGGCGTCTTCAAGGCGTCCCCCATTCGGTCGCGCTGCTTTTGGCAGGCTGGCCGGCGGCGTTCAAGACCCAGCCGGAAAGTGGAGGGCAGCTATTGCGCGCCGATAACCCACGACCATGTCAGGCGTGTAAGCGCAGTGGCCGATCGCCATGCGCCATCAGCTCGGACACACAGCAGCAACATTGTCGTGCTATCGCCACCGCTCGCTCCGCCAATTGGGAGCGCATTTTCCGTCAGAGCAGGACGGCACGCGTTGCGCAATGCCGGCCACTCTTCAAGTCTCCCGGTCGTGCGTTTCATTCGCGCCCTTCACTCCCCGCGTTGGGCGTCCTTCGCACCGGTCGGGCGATTGGCGTCTCCCGCAGCCAAAGCACCAACACCATGCATGCGATCGATATCAGGCCGAGCATCCCGTAAGTGTCTGCGCACGCCATCACGTAGGCCTGCACGCTTGCCCTGGCCGAGACCGATCCCAACGCCGAGTTCGGGATATCACCTGGTTGGACATGCAGCAGTATCATCGCCGAATGCACACGCTCGCGGACTGTCAGCACGGCCCCCGCCACCGCCGTGCCCACTGTACCGGCAAGCGTGCGGACGATGTTGAACAGCGCGCTGCCCGACGCGGCATTCGCCGGCGTGATCAAGGACGTGGCGATTAATACGAGTGGCGGCATGATGAAGGGGAATGCGCAAGCCTGCACGAGTTGGCTCGGCAGAAAGTCGGCAATGTACCAATCGCTCGTAATGTACGTCGCCATATACGCCCCGACCGAGAACGTGAACAATCCGCAGGCGAGTAGTAGACGCGCATCGACATAGCGCAGCAGCAGTGCGGATAAGGGCGTGAGCACGACCTGCGGCAGCGCCAGCCAGATCAGGATCTCGCCAATCTGCAATTCGCGCCAGCCTTTCACCACCGCGGCGAACTGCGGGAGTATGTAGTACGCGCCGAGCAAGGTGAAATTGAAGGTCAGCAGGACGATCAGGCCAAGCGAGAAGTTGACCTGCTGGAACAGCCGCACGTCGATCAGCGGGCGATCGCAGGTCAGCTCGTTGATGACGAATGCCACGAGGCTCACCGCAGCGATCACGAACAGGCCATTGATGACGCCGGAATCGAACCAGTTCAGCGTCTGTCCCTCACTCAGCGCCGCCGTCAGTGCGGCAACGCCAAGGATGCAGAAGATGATCGCTGCGTAATCGGTGTCGCGGAATATCTCGAGTCGCAATGGCTCGACCGGCAACCCGATCATGATCGGGATGATCGCGATCGGCGCGACCACGAAGTTTTGCCAGAAGATCACCTTCCACGAGAGATACTCGGTGAACCAGCCAGCGATCGACTCGGCGACCGACGGCGAGAGCGTCGTGATGCCGGCATACATCGCGATACCCCACACGCGTTGCTGTAGAGGTGTAAAGCGCAACACCGACGACAATAGCAGTGGCAGCAGAGCGCCCGCGCCCAGACCTTGAAGGAAGCGCAACAGGACAATGAACGGATACGTCGGAACTGTACCCAGGGCGACCGTGCTCACCGTCGTCAATAGGATGCTGACCACGAACATGCGGCGCAGCGAGAAGATGTTCGTCAGCCAAGGCGTCGCCGGCACGATGGCGATGCTGCCGACCGAGAATGCGGTTGTTACCAAGTTGCCCAGATTGACATCGAGGCCAACGCCGCCACGCAGATCGGCGACGCCGAAGGTGGTCAGGCGCGTGTTCAGAAGTGACATCACGCCGGCGATCAGGGCGCCGAACAGGCCGAACATCAGCCGGCCCGTCAGCGGCGGCGCGCCGGGCGAAGGCAACGATCGACCGTCCGGGCCGCGGAATACGAGCAGGGGCGGCCCGAGTGCGGTGAGCACCCGCTTCACGGCCGCGATGCCGGTGCGGATTGGCCCACGGGCACAGTCGGTGGTGTCGTCGGCGTCGCCGAGGTATCCACCGCGGCCTCAACCGACAGGCCAAGAAACAGACGGCCGATCAGCTCGTTCTGGCGCGCCTGGCCGGCGTCGATGCGGATCTTGACCGGCACCCGCTGGGCAATCTTGGTGAAGTTGCCGACGGCGCGATCGGGTGGCAGCAGCGACCCCAGCGCCTCGCTGCCTGGCTCGATGCTGTCGATGTGGCCGACCAGCGTGATCCCCGGATAGGCGTCAAACGTCAGCCGCGCGGGCTGACCAACATGCATGTTCCGCACCTGCGTTTCGCGGAAATTCGCAACCACCCAGACGTCGTTGCGCGGCACCAGCTGGATCAGCGGCGCGCCGGCAGCGACATACTGGCCGACGAGCGCTATGCGGAAACCGAGCCGCCCATCGCGCGGCGCCAGCACGCGTGTGTAGCCGAGGTTGATCTGCGCGGTCTGCAGCGCGGCCTGCTTTGCCTGCAGATCCGCCTCTGCCTGTTGGAGCGTCGCGTGCAAGACTTTGAGCTGCGCCGTCTGCGACGCGATGGAAGCGCGGTTGCCGGCCACCGTGGCCTGCAGCGCGAGGGCATTCTGGGTCGCCTGCTCCCAGGCGCGCTGCAGAAAAGCCGGCGTGCCGCGCAACCCGTTCTGCCGACCCGCCTCCTGTACGGCTTGGATCAGGTCCGATTGCGCCAGATCGACGTTGCTCTGCGTGACGTCGATCTGCCGCTCCTGAAGGCCGATCTGCGCCGTCGCAATTGCGACCTGCGCGCTGGCATCGGCAACCTGTGCGCGCGCGAGGTCGACCTGCGCGCGATATTCGTCATCGTCGATCTCGTACAGGACCTGACCTGCCTTCACCGTCTCCATGTCGGTCACGGCGACCCGGCGCACGTAACCCGGCACGCGCGCGCTTAGCGTCGTCGGGTCACCCCGGAGATAAGCGTCATCGGTCCGCTGGATTGGGCTGAGCAGCAGCAGATCGTCCCAGTCCACCATGAACAGGCCGCCGGCGATCACGGCGAGCCCGACAATCAGCGCGCGGACGATGACCCGTCGCAGCATGTTTGGTGGCGGCGCCCCGGGCGATGGCGCTGCGGGCGGTGGCGGTGCCGATTCCTGTGGCGGCGGTGGTGGTTGGGCAGCCGTCGTTGACTGGAAAGCGGGTGCGCTGGCGGGGGCGCTGTCGTTCACTGAGTGTCCTCCCCTGCCGCTGCGTCGGTGATAACCTCGACCCGCGCGGACATGCCCGGCAGGACCTGCCCGATCAGGTGCGTTTCGGCGAGGTCGAGTGCGATCTTGACCGGGATGCGCTGGACGATCTTCGTAAAATTCCCGGTGGAGTTGTCCGCCGGCACCAGGCTGACCTGTGAACCGGTAGCAGGCTGGATACCAACGACCTTGCCCCGGATAGGGACACTGCCGAATGCATCGACGCGAACGATTGCGCGCTGCCCGAGACGGATGTTGGTGATCTGGCGTTCGGTGAAGTTGGCGGTGACGTACACCGCGTCAAGCGGTGTTACGGTGTCAACCTTGGTGCCGGGCTCCAGCAGCGCGCCTTCACGCACCTCGCGAACACCGAGGGTGCCGTCGATCGGCGAGACGATGCGAGTGTAGCCGAGCGCAATCTGAGCGAGCATACTCTGCGCGTCGGCCTCGCCCATCTGCGCCTTCGCTTGCAGGATTTGCGCGTCCAGCAGATCGAGCTGACGCTGGTTCACCAATACCTGCGCCGTCGCCTGTGCTTGTGTTGCTTCTGTTCGCCGCAGGTAGGCCTGCGCCGCCTGCAGGCTCTGTAACAACCCAGACGCCGTGGGCAGCAGCTCTTCCTGGCGATGCTCCTCGTTGATTGCGTGGACGAGTTGGTCGGCAGCAGCCGTCACGGCATCTTGCGCCTGCACGACCTGCTGCTGCAGCACCTCGCGCTTCTCACGGAGTGCCGCGTGTGCTGCGCGAGCGGCTTCCGCCCGGGCCTGGGCCTCCGCCGCCATGGCGCGGTAGTCGTCGTCGACCATCTGCACGATCGTGTCGCCGGCGCGCACCGACTGGTTGTCGCGCACGAGGACGGTGCGGACATACCCGGACAAATGCGAGCTGAGCGACGTGCGGTCGCCTGCCACGTAGGCATCCACCGTCACCGGATCGTGCCGGCGGGTGAGCGCACCCTCCCAGCCGAGCGCGAGAGCGGTACCAGCGACTGCGAGGATGGCAATGGTGATGACGATCAGGGCAACCCGCATTCCGTGCTCCGGGGCTACGGCGGCCGCGTCGGTGTGCCGTCCGAGTGCAAGCTCGCTGCTATCTTAACTCAAGGCTGCGGTTGCCGCGATTGGCGCCGTCAACGCGGTTGGGCTGCCGCAGCTCAAGTAAGGCACGGCCTTCCCGACAGACCATGTTCGCGAGCGACCTGCATCAAGTAACGGTGAGCGGGACGGTTCCTTTATCGAGCACTGCCGCTAAGTCATTGCGCTGATGGCGAAGACACGAAGAAATACGCGACAGCGGGCGGCCTGGCGCTTCCGGGCGTCGGCAAAACGCGACCCCAGAAGCCTGTTGTTACAGACGCATCCAGCAATGCTGCGCCTGCCACGTTGGACAAATATTTCAGCGGGGCCAACGGCCTTATGCCAGCCGCTGTGGACCTGCGGGAGCTTGGTGATACCGTGCGATGGGATGCCTGGAGGAGTAACTCTGATGTCGTTGGCGCAATGCCGGGTCGTAAAGCCGATCGGAACACGGATCGCATTGGCGCCTCTCCAATCCCCGGAAACCAAGTGAAGATGAAGCGTGATCGACTACGGTCATGGCCGGAATGGCGATGCCACGACGGCCGAATGGTTCCGGTGACACCATGACCGTCGTGATACAACGACCGCGATCCGCAGCTGCGGCATGGTATCGTACAGAATACGATGGAGACATCCTTCGCTTGATTGTTGGTGGCTCCTGGATAATCAGCGAAGCGCGCCGGCTCGATCCAATGCTGAGAGCCCTTGATCCTGGGGGCTATGCACGATTTATAATTGACTGCGGAACGCTAGAGCGACTCGATACCGTCGGCGCTTGGCTGCTGTTACGCACCAAGCGTGTCCTCGAACGCAGGGGTTTGGAGGTTCAGGCGGTCAATGTGCGTGAGGAATACCGAGCGCTCGTCCACACCATAGACCACGAGTGCAGGGCGCCACCGGTCCAGCTGCCGCCACAGCGCACCTTTGCGGACCGGTTAGAACGTATTGGCCGCGGCCTTTTTCACGCGCTCCATCAGGCGTACGCATTGCTGGGCTTCTTCGGCCTCGTCGGTACTGGCGACGGTCACCATGATATTGCAGCCAAGCCGGATGCGCGTTGCGGCTCTCCTCCATCAGATTGAGGAGACAGGCGTGAACGCTCTGCCGATCGTTGGGCTCCTGTCTTTCCTCATCGGTGTCGTCGTTTCCTACCAGGGGGCAGATCAGCTGCGTCAATTTGGAGTGGAGGTGTTTACAGTCAATCTGCTCGGCGTCGGCATCCTGCGCGAGCTCGGCGGACTGATGGCTGCCATCATAGTGGCAGGGCGCTCAGGCTCCGCCTTCACCGCACACATCGGCACCATGAAGGTGAACGAGGAGCTTGATGCGATCGAAATTTCCGGTCTCAGCAATATCGAGGTGCTGGTACTCCCGCGTCTTTTGGGCCTTTTGATCACTTTGCCACTCTTGACATTCTATTCCAATATCATGGGCCTGCTGGGGGGAATGGTCATGTGCTATTTTGACCTCAGTATCACCATCCCAGCGTTCTTGCATCAGCTACGCGACGCGGTCGTCGGTTGGACCTTCTGGGTCGGCCTCATCAAGGCGCCCGTATTCGCATTTATAATTGGTCTCGTCGGTTGCTATCAGGGATTGAATGTAGAACGCAACGCGGCCAGCGTTGGCAAGCTGACGACGCTGGCCGTGGTCGAATCCATCTTCCTGGTCATCGTCGCGGATGCGATCTTTTCAATACTCTTCTCGGTCCTCGGTATATGAGCGACAGCACTACAGCTCCTTGGGTCATCCGCATACGCGGGCTGGTGACCCGAATCGGCGACCGAGTTCTTCATGACCACATTGATCTCGATGTGTTGCGCGGAGAGATCTTGGGTGTGGTCGGCGGCTCCGGCACCGGGAAATCGGTTCTCCTACGGTCGATCATCGGACTGCAGCGGCCAGCGGAGGGCAATGTCGAGGTCCTGGGCCAAAATATAGCCGGCCTGAGTGGCGACGAACTTGTACGACTGCAAATCCGTTGGGGTGTCCTGTTCCAAGATGGCGCGCTATTCAGTGATCAGACCGTAGCGCAGAACGTCCAACTGCCGCTTCGCGAACACACCGACTTGCCACAGCAGCTGATGGACGAGATTGCGTCCGTCAAACTTAGCATGGTCGGGCTATCGCCAGATTCGGCCAAAAACTATCCTTCAGAGCTATCCGGCGGTATGCGCAAACGCGCCGGCCTCGCGCGAGCACTTGCGCTTGATCCGGAGCTCTTGTTTCTCGACGAGCCAACCGCTGGTTTGGATCCCATCGCTGCGAGTCAATTTGACGAGCTTGTCCGCGACTTGCAGCAGAGTCTTCGCTTGACCGTCTTCATGGTGACACACGATATAGACACACTTAGGGCGACGACCGATCGCATTGCGGTGCTGGTGGACCGCAGAATTAAGATCGGCACCATTGCCAGTTTGGCTTATGACCCCCACCCGTGGATTCACGAGTACTTTACTGGCGCACGGGGGCGAGCAGCTTTGGCGACGCAATAGGGAGACTGCAGCATGGAAACACGGGCTAATTATGTTGCAGTCGGGGCTTTTGTCCTGACAGTGCTGGCTGGCGTATTTATCGCAGTGCTGTGGCTGGCTCGCGTACAATTCGAAACGGAGTACAAATTATACGAGACACATGTTGCCGGTCCTGTGACCGGGCTGGGGTCCGGCGCACTGGTTCGCCTGAACGGCATCGAGGTCGGACGCGTAACCAGAATTGAGCTTGATCCAAAGGATCCGCAGCTTGTGAGGCTGCTTCTGCAAGTCCGAAATACGGTTGAGATTCGTACTGACGCAGTGGCGTCGATTGAAACCCTAGGACTGACGGGGGTCAGCTACGTCGAGATCTCTGGAGGGACGCTTGGCTCGCCGCCACTCATGGTTGCGGAGGGGCAGCAATACCCGACCATAACTTCTCGGCCATCTTCGCTCCAGGAGGTGTTCAACAATGCGCCGGAGCTCCTGGCAAGGCTTCTCACAATTTCGGACCGGATCGCAGCGGTTCTCGATGACCAGGATCGAAAAGCGATTGCTGAAGCTCTTGTCAATCTTCGCGACACTACTGGCGTCTTCGCACGCCGCACTCGGGACATCGACCAGCTCATTACCGATGGCAACCAGACCATGCACAATTTGGCGGTTGCCAGCGCGTCGCTGAAGACCATGCTAGGTAAGCTCGAAGGCACATCCGACCACGCCGACCGATTGGTCCTCGCGGCAAACGATGCAGTGGATCAGGCGACGAAATTAGCTGCCGATCTCGACGCCGTCGTACTATCCAGCAAGCCAGGATTGCATGATATCACTACCAATGGTGTTGCACAGTTAGACGAACTCTTAGGCGACGCGCGGCGCCTGATCTCCAGCCTCAGCCGTGTCTCGATGGCGCTCGAGCGTGATCCCGGCCGTTTTTTGTTCGGTGATCATCGCGAGGGGTATACGCCGAGATGATTGGGCCCGTCCCGTCACGCCGCCGGATACTCGGTTCTGCTGCATGCCTGATGCCCCTCACAGGGTGCAGTCTGTTGTTCACCCAGCCCGCGTCGCAGCTCTATCGATTGGCGCCTCAAACGGAAGCTGCGCCGAATCAGCGGCTCGTCCATCAGCAACTTGTAATCGTCCTGCCGGTGTCCCCACAAAGCCTGGACACAGACCGCATCGCTTTGACGCGCAACCGGACAACGCTAGATTATTTCGCGGGGGCGAACTGGACCGATCGCACCCCTTTACTCCTGCAGGGATTGTTGATTTCGTGCATTCGAGGACAGCGGCCGCATCATAGGGGTCGGACGTGATTTGAGTGGCCTTACCCCTGATTATTTGCTTGAGACGGATCTGCGTGAATTCGAGGCACGCTATGGTGAGACAGGCGGTCAGTTGCCGACAGTGACGGTGAGCCTGGTCGCCAAGCTGATCAAGATGCCCGATCGCCACATTATCGGCAGCATACACGCAGCCGATCGAGTGCCGGCGGCTCGCAACGATCTCGCAAGCATTGTAGATGCATTCGATACGGCCGTCGGCACGGTCCTTACCCAGGTCGTCCTCTGGACGCTTCATATGATGGCGGGCGGTCGATGAATTGGCGCACGCTCCTGGGGGCGGTATTCGAGAGCCAGCTTGGCATAGATTGGCGCGCGCACCGCCCGAAGGCGTCAGGAAACAGGCGCCGGAGCAGTCAAGACGGGACCGCCGGTGGAGCGTCCATCTCGCCAGACTGAAGCCTCAGGAGGGTGGTAAGCCAAAATTTAACTTGGCAAGTCTTCACCATCAGCGCAGCGTTCGAGGGGCCACGGGGCCCACGAAGGAATGGTATTGTGTTTCCGAGTCCGAGGCGCCTGTTTTTGACCAAAGGTGTGGGCGTTCATCGTCATGCCCTTGCCGCGTTCGAGCTTGCCTTGCGCGACGCGGATATAGAGCAGCAGAACTTGGTTTACGTTTCATCCATTCTGCCACCCCACTGCGAGGTAATCACCCAGGGCGCTGGGGTTGATGCGCTTAGGCCGGGGGATATCACTTTCTGTGTCCTGGCTCGGTCAGAAGCGCATGAATTCGGGCGCCGAATTTATGCCAGCCTGGGTCTGGCGCGACCGGCCGATCCCGACATGTACGGATATATTTCGGAGATACATGGCTACGGTATGACGGCCGAGGCAAGCGGAGAAGAGGCGGAGGACCTCGCTGCGACTATGCTTGCATCGACACTGGGCCTTGACTTTGATCCAGATGCTGCATGGAACGAGCGCAAACAGATATATGAACACAGCAACCTGATTATCGATAGTACGTCGATTACGGCCGCGGCGGAATGCGGCCCGGGCAATCTCTGGACTTGTGTGATCGCCGCCGCGGTGTTCCTGTTCTAGTGCGCAGATGGATGGCGTGACAAAACAACGCCACCCGATAGTCTGACCAGGGCGGGCACGGTGGTGCTCAGGCGCGTTTGCCGGCGAGGATTTGGCCGGTCGCAGTCCGGATGATATCGGCGAGACCTGTCGGAGCGACCAGCATCGAAGCTTCAGCGAGTGCAAACCACTTGGTTTCCCGTTGGGATCTCTCCGGCCATTTGCGAAGCTGTCGCTCGACCGCAAAGAGGAACACTGATACCTCGTATATTGCCGCCTTCCGTGAATTCCTCGGCTTCTCGTATCGGTAGATGCCATAAGGTTCGTCGCTAATGACGGTGCCGATCAGGCCGGCTTCTTCATACGCTTCTCGTGCGGCCGTCGCGGCACCCGTTAGATCCCGGATGGGCCACCCCTTGGGAATGATCCAGGCGCGCCGCCCTCGGGTCGTAACGAGCATCACCCTCACCTCACCATCTTCAGTGATTGAGAATGGTAGGGCGCCATACTGATATAGGATCGTGTTATCGGCGGCGGACATGGCGTTGTTTAGGCGTAATCATAGCCTCCAAAGCATATCCGCCCGCGTCGGCGCAACCCCCAGTCCGCTAACTCGCCCTCAACGTCGACAAGCTTTGAACGGGCGCCAATGCTTCCTAAGAGTCCTCCCGGCTTCGACGCGACCGCGCGCCTTAAAGATGAACGCATCAGCACCTCGCCCTACCGGTGTCTCGGCACGAGTATCGATCAAAGGGCACGCAATCGCTCACGCCCGTACCGATCGAGAAGGAGCAGCGATGACCAATCCAGTCCACATCGTCGGCGCCGGCCCGACGACTCACTGCCGCGCTGGGAGCTGTCGCGCCTCCACTCACAAGTTCACTCCCATACGCCGCCGCGACCCCTAATGACATTCAGGCAGAGGCTTCAATCTGCCGGGGTGCGCCTGCACCGTGCACCTCTCTGCTCGCTTTCCACGACGGAGCGCACGCTTTCGTTGTCCCACACTTGACCGGCTCCCATGCCGTCTGGCGACGTTTGCAGGGTTGACCAATCGATAGCCCCCGGAAAGCAGCAAGACTTCCTTGGGAGTGGTGATCTGTGCGAGAGCGGCCAAGACAACGCCAACCACGAGGTAGACCGACCAATTCTTCTGCAGCGGCAGGCGACGACGGGTGACCCGCGCCAGCCGAGGCGCAGGGTGACATCGTGATTAGGCCGGGCTACGTTAGGGTGCCGCGCACACGGGCGGCGGGAGGGTATAGTCGGTGATCTCTGGCGAGTCTGGCATATCGCTGGGCGTGCTCGCACTCGAACCCGTCCAGTTGCGCCCGCGCGCGCTTTCGCTGGAACCCCGCCAGATTCGCCTCCGCGCCATCGGCGCCGATCCTCACCCGGGCATCTTTAGCCGAGCACGCGAACCGCGCGACTTGACTTACTTGCGGACCATTGACGTGGACGATCCCAATGTGGACGCTTGGGTGAGGGCGCTGTTTGCGAGATTGAGCCGCCCATCCGACGGCCGAGGCGGTGCAGATGCAACCAACCATGACAACGGCTGAGTGGCTACGACGCGCGGCGGATGCATGGTCCGAGGCCGATACGACGCAAGATCAGGAAGCGAGACGTGTCAGGGTAGTCCTCGCGGAGGGTTTCGAGCGTCTGGCCAAACATGCTGCATTCCTGGCGGAAGGCGATGGGTATCCGTCAGCAGACAACGTTCGTCCGTCCATCGGTCTCAGAGTCCGGCGCCTAGGCGTGCCTTTGGCACGGAATTTGCGGGCACGAAGGAGACACGGTGACCAGTGGGAGTTGCGGTTACGGCGGTTGCCTGAGTGCCTCGTGCGGGGTTTGGTGGCATTGCTGGCGACGCCATTTCTTCTGCTGACAGCGATGGGGATCGCTCTCCGGGTTCTTGCTTCGCACAAGAGACTTGGAGGCATTCTTAAAAGCGCCCGCCGTCGCACTCGGTGGTGGCTTGTGATCGACATAGCAACTGCCCTGCTGGGGGTGGCTACGCTCGACTGGCTGGTGGATGCGTTTTAAGGCGTGGCGGCGGCGCGCTGCCGTGCACCCGGGTGCAACAAGACACGCCCCGTCGGAGCACCAGGCCGCGACGGGGCTAGGTTCAGATATCTCAATGTGCCGGACAGCAATCCGGACACGCGACAATAGCGCGTCCCATGTCCGGGTGTCACGGGGGCTACTCAGACGCCTTGCTAACGAGGGCCGAGACGCGATTGCAGAAAGAAAGACTTTTCGGCAGACTTCGCAGCTCAGACACTAACGATGGAAACAGGGGGAACGAAACAATGACGTTGTTCAGATCATACTTGGCTGCCGGTACGGCAGTGATTTCTGCCGCAGCTTGCACTCCTCAGCCGCCGCCACCTTCTCCAGCTGTCGCATCCGCAGTGCAACAGCTGCCACCAGGGAGGGTTTATGTCTTCCATTCGACGGCGCAGTCGAGCTGCCCTGCACTTGACTGGCACGTCGTGTTAACCCCGGACGGCGCCCTCGACGGCGTAATTTCTTGGAACAACATGCAATCGCTGGCCCATGCTTCGGGAAGCCTCAACGCACAAAGCAGAACCTTCCAGATGACGGCGTTAGAAGCCGGCGGTCAGCATCGAACGGCCACGATTAATGGAACGGTCATGCAAAACGGGTATCTCATCGCGAGCATTTCTGCCCCGAACCTAAATTGTCAGGGCATTACTGTGCCGTGGTTCGTCCCGCCGCCGCCGTCGCAGTAATGGGAGGCTAAACGTACAATAAGGCAGCTGAGCGGCGCCTTTGTGGCGCCGTCTCGGTGTGGGATGGTCGTATCAGGCTCTCAGGAATTAGCGAACCCAGCGGCAGGGTGCGCCCCAAAAAAGCGAGCCTGACGCCACCGCGGCCCGCAATTATCGCAACGGAACTACGGGTGCAGGACCGGCACATCGCCGCGCCCTTGGTCAACGAGCGTTCGGAACTCCAACTCGCGCTGGTGGCGCCACGCTTGCACCAGACGATGAGGCGGAAACCGGACTTCATTGCGTGCCGTGGGGGCAGTCACTGGGCGGCCGGCCTGCCAGCCTGAGGAACGCGCGGGCCTGTGTGCGAGTGCGGCCTCATCAACGTCTGCAAACGCAAGCGGCTGGCCCGGTGTCCGCCCTGAGTGGCGGATTTCGGCCGATTTATCGCCTCCGTTGGGCGTCACCCACCAATGCTATGGCGTGGCCGTTTTCAGTGGCGCACCGTTCTCGATTGAGTGGGCGCCCTACATTCGGCCGGTTCGCTCGCCGCCTGTTGAGCACCCGACTTATTGTGGGTGCCTAGACAGACTACGGGCAGCCATCTTACCAACTGCCATGTAACGAACCGTGACAACGGCCGATCACGCGGCATGAATCCGGAGGGATGGATTGCATGGTGAACGCTAAAGAGCGGTCCAGGAACCGTTTGTGGCGCAAGGCGGCGCGTGCGCTATTGTCTGCTCATGCCCGTCGGCGCCTCTACGCACGTTTTGTTGACTTTACGATGTCATTACGTAAGGATCGTGCCTACCTCGATCGTGAATTGCTTCCCGCTGTCGGACGTCGTGGCGGCAAAGCATTGTTCATCGGGTGTCAGAGATACACCAAGCGTTACCCCTCGTTGCTTACGGCGCACGGCGCGGAGTGCTGGACCATCGATACCGACCCGACAGTTGCGCGTTGGGGCTCTCCGGAGCGGCACATGATCGGCGACATCCGGGACGGGGCCGATCACTGGCTCCCCGCGTCGTTCGATACCATTATTCTAAATGGGGTGTTCGGTTTCGGCCTCGACAGTGTGCGAGATCAGGATGCGGCGCTGCGAGCCTGCCGCCTCCTTCTAAAGGAGGAAGGTTGGTTGATCCTGGGCTGGAATTTCGACCGCTCCGCAGAGCCGTCACAACTACCGACTTTGCGCGACCACTTCCAGCCATCATCATTTCCGGGCCTGGCCCAGCGGCAGATGTTCGCCAAAACCACGCACGTTTATGGCACTTTCAGACTACACAGCGCAAAGAAACGCCCGCCGGCACAGGATGATTGGCCTGATGGACCAACGTCAGGGAGGCACGCTGAAACCTGGGCTGCTTGAGAACCGCGGGCAGCGTTGGGTGGCATTGCTGGCGACGCCTTTTCTTCTCCTGGCAGCGCTGGGGTCGCGCTCTGGGTTGTCGCTCCGCATAAGAAGATCGCTGACGCTCCTCAAAGCGCCCGCCGTCGGAGGCGGTGGTGGCTCGTCGTCGATATAGCAACTGCTCTGTTGGGGGTGGCAACGCTCGATTGGCTGGTGGATGCGTTCTAAGGTGGGTGGCGTTCTGCGGCGGATTAGCAGTGGACCGACCCGCTCGCGCGACATCATAGCTTCACCTGACACCAACAACGTCGCCCGCTATTTGGCCGCCGCCACGCTCATACCCGAGCACGACAGTTCCGAGCTTACTGAACTTGCCCTCGCCGTATCCCAATGGCGGGGGACTGGTGTTCCGCGGCGTCGATGTCCTGCACCGGGCCGAAGCGCGTCGGGGTCTTGCGTGACGCAGTCACAATTCGCGGGCGGGCGACGGTGGCAGGCTGCGCCCGCTTGCTGCTCGCAGTCACCGCCGCATCGGCGGCTGGCGCAGTTGGCTTGGGGGGTTTTGGCGCTGACAACCCGCATCGGGATGGCAGCCGGGTGCTTTCGCTTTGGCGCTCGCTTCCGGCGGTAGGTTGTGCGGACGATTGTCTTGGCGGATGGGGTGGGATTCGAACCCACGAACCCTTGCGGGTTGGCGGTTTTCAAGACCGCTGCCTTAAACCGCTCGGCCACCCATCCATTATCTGTAAACATAGCCTTTCTAACGAGTTATTTAGGCTAAAGTTGACTTTCTGTGCCCCATTAGGTGCGTAGCCATTTGATGTGCCACCATTTTGTGCCATCTGCGATGCCCCCACCAACCCTCGAACCACGTCATGGATGTCTTCCGGCACATGATCAAGATAGCCCTCAGTCGTCTTGATGCTGGAGTGGCCGAGATGCTTTTGCAGCCGGTAGATGTTGCCGCCGGCCTCAAGCCAACGGACGGCGAAGGCGTGCCGAAGGTCATGGATGCGGAACCGAGCAAAACCGGAACCCTCGACGTGCTCTGCGGAAAGAACGCGCCGCATCGTCTGGTCGAAGTTCGTGGACATCTGAACGTACGGCTGGCCATCCGAGTTCGGAAACAGGTAGCCCGACCGGACGGTGGCCCGGAGTGGGTCTAGCACCCGCCCGGCATCCCCTGCTGGGGTCAGGAAGCTGATCACTCGTGGACGGTTGGTCTTGGTCCTTGCCAATCGGATGGTGCGATTGCCCCAATCAACCTGCCAGTCCTCCAGCGAGACGACCTCGTTGAGCCGCATGCCTGTTTCGTCGAGCAGTTGAAGGATCGGGAGCATCGTGCGTGGCACGGCATCGAAGACGATAGCGATGTCGTCGCGCCGAGGCAGTCGGAGCACTTTTCGTTGGACGCGTAGCAAGACCGACCGATCATAGTCTCGGGCGGCGTTTGTAGCGACCTCTCCCGACCATGCTGCGTAAGCGGCCGTGAGGCGGGAGAGCGCTGTCAAGTCCCGCCGGATTGTCGAATTGGTGACCCCAAGTCGCTGGCGATTCGCCACAAATTTCGCGATCGCCTTCTGGTCAATGTCAGCCATCGCCATCCCAGAGAAGCTCGGGGTCATGGACCTTATGCTAACGCTGTATCGCCTTACAACCGATGGCTTTACGGAACGCGGCAACACTCCGTCACCCACAGAACGCATGCCTCCTCGAATGTCACTCCTCCTTTAGCCGCTCGGGCCTTCGACGCACGGTGCACTACTTCTTTGCGCCATGCGGCAAGGTTCCTCTCCGCTTCCGCCCGAAGAGACGTGCGAAGGCTTCGTCGGTCCTCTTGGCCCGCGACCTTTTTGCCCCACCAGATTTCGCCACGACGGTAGAGATTGCCTGCCTTTCGTTTCGTCTGCATTCAGCCGCGATCTCCCGTTCCAGAATCCAGCGTTGCAACTTCGCGAGGGAGAAACTCCACTGCCCCCCTGAGCCAGCCATCTGCGCTGCTCCCGGCACTCGCCCCTGTGCCGCAAGCTCCACGAGCCTTCTGGCTGACATGCCAACCCTGGCTGCCGCGTCCGCGGCCGAAATACGCAGTTCGCTGGATCATGCGTATCGACCTTCCCGGCCGGACTTCGTTCTTGCATGATACACCACACAGTTATTCCTCGGGAACTAGCGAAGCGGAAGCTGGACCGTTTGCCGCCATCCTGTGGAAGCGCTCGACTTCCTCACTGGCCATGCCGGACACTACGACTCCACTCAACAGCCTAACCGCTCGGCCAAGAACGACGAGGTCGCCGACGAAACTTCTTGCCTAATTTCGCGGTCGGCAACGAGCACCTTCTCACCAAGAAGGGGGTGACAGCGCCGCCACACGGGCAACCCGGCAAGTAGCAACAGATATATGCCCGGCGTGAACACAGTGCGACATGCAATGTCTGCAAAAATGTAATCTCCTACACAGACATCAGGTGCCAAGGCATTCTCGCCCACTTTCATGACGACGATGTTCTCTAGTTCCGAAGCATCGTCAGCGATCGCCGTTGGCGGTACAGTCCACAGCCCTGTCTTCGCTGCGTTCTGATCTGTCGTTGGGAGTTCTAGTTCCGCACCGGATGCGGCGAGCTTTGCCTCAACCTGCCTGATTGGCACCGTATCCGCCGGGGCCTTGCCCGAGCGCTCGACTACAAACTAGGCTATCGGCGCCGACAGCAGCCGGTGAACGTTCACACCGAAGAAGTTGGCAACCTGCGCCAGCCGTCGATTACTTGGCCCATTTTGCGTTACCAAGCCACTGCGATATACCCCTGGTAACTCATACCGAGCGCGCTACCTCAGATCGCGAGTTGTTAGCCCGTGGTCGCACATCAAGCGGCGTAGGTTTGCGGCGAAAGCGAAATTGCGCGCCCGTTCAACGTCTCTGGCCGCAATGTCCACCGTTGGCTTTTTTCTACTCATTAATTATCCAAGTGTTGATGGACACGACTGGAGACGCTCGCAAAGGCGCGGGTCTGTGTAGGCCCGTCGGCAGTTTATGGCAAGCTATTTCCCTTTGTTCACAGATTTTGTGCCAAGTGTGCAGTTGCCAATGGACCACCACGACTGGTAGTTTGACTTCATAAGACGCCGCTGCGCAACACATGCCCTGCCCTCGTAGCGAAGGTATGCGCAGCGCATGCTGTTCGTTGTGGAGCGCGAGAAAGGCTGGCAGAATACACGCCTTTGCCTGGGGGTTCACCCAGGTCATCCGTCGCGGATGGCGGCCGACAAAATAAGGAGGGTTTGACCGTCAAACCCTAAGCTCGGGATGTTGCGTTGTCGGATCGATGGAACGAATTGCCGGAATATAGACGCAAGCTGCTGGAAGCCGGCGATGCAGCGATGGTCACGCTCTTCGCGCGTGGGATCGTGGATCACTGGCGTCATGTAGGCGATGCACTCAATGCACTACAGGTCGAGGCGATGTCGGCGGTTGCCACGAACGAGCCGGTTGGCAAGGCGTACAACGCTGCATGGGCGTCGCTGACGGCCGCGCACGTCCCCCATCTCCGCGACCTCGACAAAACAACGAGAAGCCATGCGATGTGGTTATCCGCACACTGGCCGAAGGTCGAGGTCTGGCTGGGTACGCTCGCGCAAAACGAGCGGCTGGAAACAAACCACCCAAGCGTCATTCGGCGCAAGTTTGAAACCGCACACACAAGGCGCCATCCGATCCTCCCAATGCGGAAGGCAAGAAAGGATCGAAGCGCCTTCAACTCCAGGATCACATCATCAAGTTGCAAGAAGAGAACGACGTGCTAAAGCGTCCGGAACAAAGGCGTGCTTCTGTTGCCCAACGACACGCCTGAAACTGCCGCCGACAAGATCGCTGACGAACACGCCGCAGACTGGATGGAGAAGCTCCGTCGCGCGTTGGAGTTGAGGATCGTGGCGAACCGGCGGCAAGACGCCATAGACGCAGTGGATCAAAATCCGGGATGACCAATGATGGATCGGCCGGTTTGTCACCCATCGACCAGCCCTGCACCCGCCGCCGCACGTCGCCCTCCTCATCCCCGACCAAATCCCATTGCGGTCAACGATAACCCTCCATCGGACCAGACAAGAGAACTGACATGCACTGCGCATAACACGGACGTACCTAATCCATCGCCGCAGCGTTACTGGCGGTTCCCCATCGGAGACATCAACCATGAGTTAGGGGTTGGCCCCTTCTTGTGGAGACCCGACAACGTGACCGAGGTAAATTGACATGGGCAAGGTGTACATTTTGATCGTTGAACACGAGCATGGGCGCGACGTGTATCCGTGCGCAAGCGACGAGCGGGCATGGCAGCGCCTCGACGATTATGTCCAGGAATGGTGGAGCAGCACTCGCGGGCGCATCGCGTCCGAAGTAGTGCCAGCGACTCCTGGTGACCCGACGACCATGACGCAGCAGGAGCGCATCGAGACGTTCTACAACTACTGGCAGGGCAAGCGGGTGGAGGACTGGGAGATCCAAGAATACGAGGTGCTGGAATAACGCCGATATACGACAAATGCCATGATCCGACGCGACAACCGCTTACAGAGCATCGACATGGACCTGAGTTGGCTGGCGCGGCTCAAAGCGTTGCCGCCCAACGTGCCGCTGACGATGTAAATGGCGACGCGATCAACCAGCCCCACGGAGGACGAACAATGAATGACGAACCCACCATGCTGACGAGGATCGATAATGCAATCCCGATTGTCGTTGTGATATAAATAAAGATGCCGGAGTAGCTGCCGGCACCGCTGTCAAATCGGTCGGAACTAAAATCACACCCAGGGGGTC
>CAVZNH010000028.1:0-41286 GCA_963776505.1 uncultured Alphaproteobacteria bacterium | reverse complement strand
TCACCGTCGCCTTGACCCCGCTCATGGGCCGGTTGGCCAGGGTCACATCGCCGCCATGCGCCCGCAGAATGTTCCGGGCGATCGGCAGGCCGAGCCCGACCCCACCGGTTTCCCGACTGCGCGATGGTTCGCCGCGATGGAATGGCTCGAACACGCGCTCCAATTCACCCGGCGGAATACCAGGGCCATCATCCTCAACCTCGATCAGCACCACGCCGCCCGCCGGCGGATTGAGCGTGATCCGCGCGGAACCGCCATAGACGACGGCATTCGACACCCAATTGGCGAATGGCCGCTTCAGTGCCAGCGGCCGGCCCTGCACCGTCAGATGCGGCGGGCCCTCATAGGCGAGCTTGCTCGCGGCATCCGGACGGGTGTCGCCGGTCTCATCCAGGATCGTGCGCAGCAGCTCTGCCAAATCCAATGATGCCACCGGCTCGGTGGTCCGCGCGTCCCGGCCGAACGCCAGGGTTGCGGAGACCATCGCCTCCAGCTCCTCGAGATCGGCCAGCATCTTGCCGCGCTGTTCATCGTCCTCGACGAACTCGGCGCGCAGCTTCAAGCGTGTGATAGGCGTGCGCAGGTCATGGCCGATCGCGGTCAGCAGCTCGGTGCGGTCCTGCACGAAGCGACGGATGCGCGCCGCCATCGTGTTGAACGCAGCGGCGGCGGTGGCCACTTCCGAGGGGCCGCCTTCCGGCAACGGTGCCGCGTTCACGTCGCGGCCCAGTGCCTCGGCCGCAGCGGCAAGCGTGCGCACCGGCGCGGTAAGCCGCCGCACAGCCCACACGGTCAATCCGGCGGCCGTGACGGTCATCAGCAGGAAAGCGGCAAGGAACCGCGGCGAGTGCCAGGGCCGCAGTGGTTCCACCGGTACCGTCAGGTCCAGCCAGTCGCCATCTGGGATCCGCATGGCGATGATGAGCCGATGTCGATCATGGTCCGCCAGGATGCGCAGCCCGCGCCAGTGTGGCACGCCCATCAGGGGCACGAGGTTCAGGTTGATGCGAAGCAGCCGCTGTCCGAACGGCAATTCATCCAGCAATTCCGCGGTTGGTGGATCACGCGCGAGTTCGGCGGTGACGCCTGGCACGTGGCGCAGCTCGTCGAGCACCACTTCGCGCCGCTCCGGGGCCGTCATCATCACGGTGCGGTAGATGCTGATCACCTTCACGGCGATTTCGCGCGTCTGCGCCAGGCGCAGGGCGTCGACCCGGTCGAGCGCATGAATGGTCAGGCCGGCGATCTGCACCACGACCAAGCCGGCGATAAGAACGCATGCCGTGCGCGCGGCGAGGCTGCGCGGCCAGAAACGCAGCCTCACGCCCGCTCGACCGTCGCCGCCAGTACGTATCCTCCGCCGCGGACTGTCTTGATGAGCTGGGCGTTGCGGCCGTCATCCTCCAACTTGCGTCGCAAGCGGCTGATCGCGACGTCGATCGCCCGGTCGAACGGGCCGGCCTGGCGGCCGCGCAGGAGGTCCAGGAGCATGTCGCGCGTTAGCACGCGGTTGGCACGCTCGACCAGCGCCACCAACAGGTCGTATTCGCCTCCCGTGAGGGCGACCTCGGCACCGTCGGGGTTGAGCAGCCGCCGGCGCGCCGGCACCAGCGTCCAGCCGGCAAAGCGCATGTTCCGCGACGACGTTTCGACGCGCCGCTCCCTGGCATCGCCGGCACGCCGCAGCACGGCGCGGATTCGCGCCAGCAGTTCGCGCGGGTTGAACGGCTTTGGCACGTAATCGTCGGCGCCAAGTTCGAGACCGATGATGCGGTCGGTCTCCTCGCCCATCGCGGTCAGCATGACGATAGGCACCTCGGACTGGCTGCGGAGCCAGCGCGCGAAGTCCAGGCCCCCCTCGCCCGGCAGCATCAGGTCGAGCACCACCAGTTGATAATGGCCGTTGGCGAAGGCACGGCGCGCCTCCCGGGCGTCCCGCACCGCGGTGACGCGCATCTGGTGCTTCTCCTCCAGGAAGCGGGCGAGCAGGTCGCGGATTTCGCGATCATCGTCCACCACCATGATGTGCGGCGCTGGTTCCATGGCTGTGTAACATACGGCGGTTTGCGCCGTTTCGGCAGAGCCGTTTGCATTCCGTCGCAATTCGTCGCGTTGGCGACACACGGCAGCAACGGGAACACGCCAGATTGTGTCTCACCGCGAGACGCGGACCATTATCCTGGAGAGTATTGTGCGAAAGACCATTCTGACAACGCTGGCCGTACTGACCATCGGCGGCGCCTCCACGGGGATCCTGATAGCCAACGCGCAGCCCGCGCCCCCACCATCGACGCAGGACGCACCGCCTGGCCGACCACACTGGATGGGCTGGATGCAGCGCGGCCATGAGGCACGACGTGGCGAGGCCATGGAGCGGCTTCGCACGTTCGCGTTGGTCTACCGGCAGGAGGATCGCAACCTCACGCCGCCGGACGTGCAGAAGATCGCCGAGGCGTTCTTGCTGTGGAACGGCAATCACACCTGGAAGGTGGTCGAGGTTGCATCGACCTCGGATGGCGCGATTGGCTTCGCACTCGCCACCCAGGAAGGCTCAGTGATCGCCCGATTCACCATGGACCCGCATACCGGCCGGGTGACCCGCACCGGCTGATCGCGTGATACGGCGGGCGTGAACTTCCCCGTCCGCCCGCCGCTGCCCGCGCCGCGCTCGATTGCCTGATCGCCAGCGACCCCGAGCTGGCAGGCGTCGATGCGCGCGCGGGCCCTTTCTTCGGCGGACCCGAGACCAATCGAACTTGCCGCCCTCACCCAGACCAACTCGAACTACGCAAATTTCATTTCAGCATGGCCACCGCGGCATCGGACCCACGCAGGATCTCGACCAACCTGATGCGACTGACACGCGCCACCGCATCTTCATCTGGTTTTGGACGCAACGCCTCCGCTGCGCGTTGCAATTGCTGGTCATATTGCTCGGCACTGCCGATTTGCCGCGCGGCCCCCTCAAATCGGCGCAAGCCACGCGCGGCCGCCTCCAACGCCTCGATCGCATCATCTTCGGCCGCAGCAATCCCAGTCGACGGCGCGACCAATTGTGCCTCCACCTCCATCGCAAAGCGCTTACGACAGGCTGTGTCCACTTCGCGGCGAACCTGCTCGACACGGTTTCGCCGTCGCGGTCGCTGCGCTGAGCAATGCATGAGATCGCCCAGCATAATGGCGACCTGACGGGCCTCCACGGCGGCAGTCGTCAAATCCACACTGGGCAGTGGCGATTGTTCAATCCGCGTGAGGACAAAGTCGACAGCGCCGTCGACGGTCGCGCTGACCGCCGGGTCGTCATGTCGTCTTGCGAAGTCGTCGACCACCTGAATCAGTGGCTCGGAACGTGGCAACCATCCCATCGCCAACGCAATCATCATCGCAAGCGCCTGGGCGCCGGCAGGTGCCACCGCTTCCAGGAGGGCATGCAATTCCTCGGGCTCAGGGGCAGTCCCGGCCATCGCCCTGACGACAACACCCAATAGGGGGAGTGCCTGGGCAAGCAGGCTGGATACAGCACCGTTCAGCGCTGCGTGATCGCGTTCTCGCAGACCGGTTTTTGCCGTCCAGTTGGCCGGCATCGGGGCGGCCTCGAGAATCTTCGCCGCAGTCGGCCAGAGTTCGCCGCCGATCTCGAGCAGTGCACCAATGCCGTCAGTCGCCGAATGCTGCGCGGCCAGCGCGTCGATCGTCGCGGCCGTCGCGCCGAGACTGTCCCTCACCTGACCGGCCAGCGGCAGGATCGCGGTGCGCGGTATCGACGGTGCGGCTGCGCTCCAATTGGCCGCGTCAACGATCAACGGATGCAGTGGGGTGAACAGCAGCCGCGTCAGACTGAGCTTGCGTCTTGGCCGCAACTCGGCGATGCGCCCGCGTAGCGGTGCGATGAGCTTGTCAGCGTCACCGCGCTCGGCAAGAGCGTCTATGAGCGTCAGCACACGATGGATCTGATCGTCCTGCGCGGTGGCGAGATCACGCTGCAAGGTGCGCAGGTTGGGTCCAGTCAGCGGGGGCGACGGCCCGTTTGTGGCCAACTCAGCCTCCTGCCCATGTGCAAGTCACAGAGTTTTCTCCAAGAGCGCTTCGTTGCGCGAGACGAGGTCGGATACCGTCACACCCGTCCGCCAATCCTCCAGTTGTTGCACCACCTTGCTGCGGTAGCGTGGCAGGTCGACCGCGTTGCCAAGGCGGTAGCTCAACCAGTTGTCGGCCTCGCGCGGAACCACCGGCACCAACGCGGCCATCTCAACCAGAGTATCCGCCGTGTCGGGTGTGGTATCCCAGAGAGCGGCTATGCGGTCCCAGCCATCGAGCAGCCAATCCGGCCTCGCCAGCAACTGCGCGATCTCACCAGGATCTCTTGCCCAATTTCTCAGGAGGGCCGCGATATCGCTGGGCGTGGCCTGTGCGTCGGCGAGCGTCGACTTTGCCAGCATGATGGTCAGGTCAGCCGCATTTGCGACCAGAATCGCCTCGTTCGCGTTCTCGTCCGGATTGCTGTCGGCGTATTTGATGATCTCGCGGCGCACACGCACCAGTCGGCCAATTTCCCGCGCCACTCTGGCAGGTTGTCTGACACCGACCCCCCGAAATAGCGCGGCAAGTTGCTCGAGGGCCGTCGCTATCGCATCGACCGTACAACCAAGCTTCGGTGCCATACGGGCAACTGCGCGCTTGCCGCGCTGCTCCAATTCCAGCGGAGGGGCCTGCTCGGGAGGAATGGGACACTCGCCGTTGCGCTCGGTCTGGCGCACCAATTCGAGGAGCAGGTCGAAGTTTGCCTGCAGGCGCTCCAGGTCATCGCTGTCTCGCGCTCTTTGCGCTGCCGTCACCGCGCCTCGCCCAGCCAATCCTTCGGCGGCAACTTCGCGCGCCGTGTTCCGGATCGTATCTGGCGTCACGCCTCGGAGCTTGAGGACCGCTTCAATGAGCCGTCGATCGTTCAGCGTGAGGGTGTAGAGGCTGGCTATATGATCCCATGAGACGATATAGACGCCGCGCCCACCCGATGGGTTTTTCACGACCAGTTCCAAGGGTTTGCGCTCGCCTGGCCGCGCGCGCGCCCCGTTCAATTGTGGCGTGGTGAATGGCACTGCCACCCCACGCTCCAGAAACGTGGTTGGCAGGAAGGTATCAACCGGTTGAACATCCGGCCGGGAAGCAGGTTGGGCAGTCGCGCTCACTGTGGGTATTCGCTGATTGCCCGCGTATCATGCCACCAGGTCCGTCAACATATCCTTTCTGCGCACATGGATGCGACCCAGCGTGGGCTGTGCCGTAGGCCTAACGGCGATCACGCCAAGACGCCGGTCTCCGCCCGCCATCGCTGTAGCCACTGCCGGAGCCGAAGGCCACCATCCTTCGGCGGTGCGTCAACCGCGTGCCACGCGAGGTATACGCCGCCCTCCGCACCCAGAAGCAGCACGCCATCCATTGCCTTGGAGCGCCGCAGCGCCTCGAGCGCCTGCTGTGGCGTCTGCACGATCGGCCCGGCGACGTTGAGCGAGGTGTTCACCGACACCTCGACGCCGACGCGCCTGCCCATCGCCTTTAGATAGGCATGCGTGAATGGATCGGTGTCCTCGCGCACGATCTGGATGCGGCTGGTATTGTCGCGATGGATCACCGCAGGGATATGGCGGATCGCGTCCGCGCGCGGCCGCACGGTCAGCACCATGTAGTTGTAGGCATTGTAGTCGTCGTCCGCGGCACCATCCTGCAATTCGAACCAGCGATGCGCGGCCTCCAGCGTGAGCATCGGCGCGAGCGGACGGAACGGCTCGCGGAACTTGACCAGCCGGTTGATGGTTTCCAGCGTTCGAGGATTGCAGGGATTGGCGAGGATCGAACGATGGCCGAGCGCGCGCGGCCCGGTCTCGGCTGGGCCCTGGAACAGGCCCAAGACGCCATCCTGCGCGATGCAGCAGGCGAGCAGATCGGCAATGCGACCGCGATCGTCGTTCAGACGTTCCCAGCCGATTTCGCCGGTGTTGCGCAGCGCAGCCTCAATCGCGCCATCGCCAGGCGCCACGCCGCAATGGAATGCGTGACGCAGCTTCTCGCCAAGCGGCGCGCCGTTCGACAGCGCGAAGTGATAAGCGGCACCGACCGGGACGCCGGCGTCGCTCGGCACCGGCGGCACCCAGATGTGCAGGTCCGGGTGGTGATCCAGCATCCGCATGTTGGCAATCGCGTTGAGCGCGGTGCCGCCGGTCAGCACCAGCCGCCTACTGCCAGTGGTGCGCATCAGATGGCCGACGATGTGGAACAGCGCATCCTCGAATACGAGCTGCGTCGCCGCGGCCTTGTCGAAGCGTGCCTGGGAATCGACCTCGGCCGATGCGACATCGACGCGCATCACCGCGTCAGGATTCCACATCGCGTCGAGCGGAATGGGCGGGCCAATGATGTCGTGCAGCGCCTTGGTGTAGGGACGCGCCTGAAGGCTGCGCGGCCAATTCGCCAGAGCGCGGTTGAGCCGCACCGTGCCGTCACCAGCGAAGTGGAACAGCTCGCGAAGCTGCCGGTAATAGGGATTGGTGAGCCGTTCGCCATCGCCCCAGGCGGCTGAGCCCATGAAGCGGCCCTCGCTGCTGAGGATCGTCCAGCCGCCCTGGGTCGAGCTGATCATGCTGTAGAAGCCGCCCAGTGAATCGAAGATGTCGCGATTGCGATGGACCAGCGTGACGGTGTTGCCTTGCGCCAGGTAGAGCGAGATCGCGCCATCGTCGCCGATGCCGTCCAGTACGCTGATCATCACCGGCTCGTCGCTGCCGGCAAACGGCGACACCGCATAGGAGAAATATGCGTGGTTGTCGTGATGCCGCATGCCGATGATCGGCATGGCTCGACGCAGCCCCAGTTGGCGCCCGAGCCGCTGCGGCGAGCGGAACGCGCGAGCGATGTGGCTCGCGTTCATCGGCGCAAAGTTCTGTGGCCGCAGAAAGACGCGACTTGCCGGAAGTTCCTCGACAATGCTGCGAACCAACGTGGCGGCGAGCGTGACGTAGTCCCAGCTCGCGACGAACGCATGAATCTGCCCCGGCTCGATCCCGATGCTGGCCAGCGTGGTCAGCGCGGCGTGCAGGCTCTGCTCTGGCCAGGTGGTGCAGTGGCGGACGCCGGAGTAGCGCTCCTCCTCGTTGTTGCAGATCAGACGGATGCCGTCGGCGCGCGAGGCCTCGACCAGGGCCACGCCGCTGTTGTGTCCAGCGGGTCCGATCCCGGCCAGGTAGACACGCTCGCCGCGTCGCAGCTTCTCCGCGAAGGACGCGCCCCGTTCGCGCGCATACGCACTGTCTGGCGTGTGGAATCCATAGCGCGCGGCATATGCGCGCAGCAGCGGGTGACTGACGCGCTCCGCCAGTGCGCCGAGTACAGGGTGCGTCGGACCATAATGTGCATAGCTGGTGGGCATCGGTTCAGCTTGCCTTGCCCGGCGATTCCACTCCAGTGGGCGTCAGATGATGGCGTGACGCGGGCGCCTTAAGCACTTGGTGAGGAATTACGGCGCTAGCTTGGGCATCTGAACAACCCAGGCAACCGGGGCATCGCGATGCATCGCGCCGAGATCGATCTGGAACACAACCGGCTGATCCTGCGTTGGATCAACTCGCTCAATGTCTCCGACGTCGAGCTGCTACATGCCGAGGTGGCATCGCTGCTGCCGAAGCTGAGGCCGGGGTTCGACTGCATCAGCGATACCACCGACATGCGGCCTGCTACGCCGCATGTGGCCGAGCACATCGGGCGACTCCAGGCCTTCCTGCACAAGGCGGGGATGCGATGGGTGGTGCGCATCGTGGGCAAGGGCGATGGAGCGCAGCGTGCCGCAACCCAGATGGACCGCACGGCGGAGGCGGCAGGGTATGCGACCATCCACGTGGCTTCCGAGGCGGAGGCGCTGGTTGTCTTGAGCCAACCTCAGCCGGTGACGACGTCCGATGCCCGGTAGCCTTGCGCGAACAGCAGAGCGCGCAGATCGGTGTGGTCCACCCGCGCCCTAGCTGCGGCCGCCACAATCGGCTTCGCTCGGAATGCGACGCCCAGGCCGGCGGCGCGCAGCATGTCGAGGTCATTGGCGCCGTCGCCGACCGCGATTGTCGCCGACAGAGCGAGCCCGCGTTTGGCGGCGCAGTCTCTCAGCGTCGCGAGCTTCGTATCACGATCGAGTATCGGTTCGGCGACGCGGCCGGTCAGCGCCGCGCCATCATCCAGCAGCACATTGGATCGATGCTGATCGAACCCGCACAGCGCGGCAACCCGGCTGGTGAAGAATGAGAACCCGCCGGACACGAGCACGGTGTAGGCGCCATGAGCACGCATCGTCGCCACCAGTTCGCGCGCGCCCGGCGTCAGACGAATACGCTGCCAGGTCCGCTCGAGCGCGGTCACCGGAAGCCCCTTCAGCATGCCCACCCGCTCGCGCAGCGCCGCCTTGAAGTCGAGTTCGCCGTTCATCGCGCGCGCGGTGATCTCCGCGATGCGTGGCTTCAAACCAGCGAAGTCGGCGAGTTCATCAAGCGTCTCGCCGGTTACGATCGTACTGTCCATGTCGGCGACCAGGAGGGCTTTGCGCCTGCCTTCGGCCGGTGTCGCAATGGCGTCGATGGCGTCACCACCCAGCGCCGCGCGCACCATTGCCATGTCCGGCGGACCAGGCAATGCGATGTCAGCGGCCTCACCAGGTGCCAGGATGTCCGGCGCCTCGCCGTTCACCGCGTCCCGCACGCGGGCAATTGCTGCCGCCGATAGTGTGGCGGCACCACGCGGGGCGATAAGAGTCAGACTGTAGTGCATTTCACACATCATAATGCGACCCGTGGCGAAGGCGAGAACCGCCGACTACCCCGCCACAATCGCGTTGCGGATGCGAAGCGGCGAGCCCACGCCCGCCAGGGGCTCGAAACCGGCGCCGGTGCCGCGGATCAGCAATGTGCCATAGCCCCAGATGCGTCCGGACAGGCCTTGTTCCACGTCCACCGTCTCGATCTTGCCCACATTCATCTCGACCGTGTGCCGGGACAGCAGACCACGCTTGAAGATGACCCGCCGATCCGTCACCACGATCTCTGTCGCCTTGCGGCGGATCCAGGCGCCGAGCAGCAGCAGGATCCCCACGACACCGACCACCCCGCCCGCCATCAGCCCATAGCGCTGCCAATCGGGATCCAGCAAACGATCGGAAAACACCAGCAACGCGACAGCGATCGCCAGCACCACGAACGCTCGCCCGTAGATCGACCAATGGAGCCGGCCGACCACCTTCACCGTCTCATCAGGTTGCAGGACTTTTGTGTAGTAGGCCATCAGCCCAGTTCGCCCATGTGAACCGCCATGTCTGCACACAGAAGGCTGCCGACGAAGGCCACGAACACGAGGATCGTGCGGACGCGGATCGGCAGGATGCTGCCGGTGATCTCAGCCAGCACGAACGGCCCCGCGAGACACGCGAAGGCGATCAAGGCGCCGAAATAGGCCCAGACGAACCAGAACATCCCGTATGTCAGCACAACCGAGACAAACAACGGCGCCAGATACAGCGGGTTCGACCAGCCGCCCGGGATTTTCAGAACTGTGAAGCCGATGAAGCCGAACAACGCCAGCGAACCCGGGTAAAGCATCCGGTAGGCTTCCACCGGAAGCGCCGTGGCTGAGGGCCACAGATCCACCATGGGCACGATCGCGGCCACGCAACTCCTCGCCTGGCAATTCAGTCACGGTATCACCGTGCGCGTTCTGGCGCGAGAGCGGGCGATTTGCCATACCGAGTGCAATCAGGACCTGCGAATGGGAGGACCGCCCGTGCTCGCCAACATTCCCGCCACCCAGACCGTGATCGAAATCAGCAAACCTGGCGGACCCGAGGTGCTCGTGCCCGCGACGCGTCCCGTGCCGGAGCCGAAGGCAGGCGAGGTGTTGATCCGCATCGCAGCCGGCGGGGTGAACCGGGCCGACTGCCTGCAACGCATGGGTCGCTACCCGATGCCCCCAGGTGCGCCGGACATCCCCGGCCTGGAATGCTCCGGCACCGTGGTAAAATGCGGCGACGGCGTCAGCGCATGGAAAGACGGCGATCAGGTCTGCGCGCTGATGATCGGCGACGGCTACGGCGAATATGCCGCGGTACCGGCGGTGCAGTGCCTGCCGGTACCGCCCGGCGTCAGCCTCATCGATGCCGGCGGCCTGCCCGAGACGTTCTGCACCGTGTGGACCAACGTGTTCGAGCGCATGCACCTCCAGCCGGGCGAGACCTTCCTGATCCAGGGCGGTTCCAGCGGCATCGGCGTCACCTCGATCCAGCTTGCCAAGGCTTGGGGCTGCAAGGTGCTGGCCACCGCCGGCTCGGACGCAAAATGCGCCGCCTGCCGCGAGTTCGGTGCCGATGTCGCGATCAACTATCGCACGCAGGATTTTGTCACGGTGGGCAAGCAGTTCACCGGCGGACGCGGCGTCGATGCGATCCTCGACATGGTCGGCGGCGACTACATCCCACGCGAGATCGAACTGCTCGCACACGAGGGTCGGCTGTGCTTCGTCGCACTGATGGGCGGCACCAAGGTCGAAGCGGATTTCGGCGCGATCCAGCGCAAGCACCTGACCGTCACCGGCTCGACCCTGCGCTCGCGTAGCGTGGCGCAGAAGGCGGCGATCATCGCTGCGTTGCGCGAGAAGGTGTGGCCGATGTGGACGCAGGGCAAGCTGCGGCCATTCACCTATCGCCAGTTCCCGCTGCGCGAGGCCGCGGAGGCGCACCGGTTGATGGAATTGTCCGAGCACATCGGCAAGATTCTGCTGGTGCCCTGATCGCCGCGCGTCGGACGGACACGTGGTCCGTCTATGATGGCCCGCATGCCGGACCGACTCCCCGGCTGCACGCGGCCTGAAGCTGCTGCGCAGCCGGTGCGTATCCTTGGCCCGCAGCCTTCCGGAACAACAGAACGGCCTGCGCTTCGTCTCGTGTCACGACACCACCCTGCTCGTAGATCTGTCCGAGGCTGAACTGCGCCTCGGCGAAACCCTGATCGGCGGCTTTGCGTAGCCATGAAAGCGCCGCACCATCGTCTTGAGGCGTACCGAGACCCAGACGGTACATCGTGCCCAGATTGCTCTGAGCCGCAGCGTGGCCCTGCTCGGCTGCCTTACGAAACCATCCGATCGCGGCGCCGTCATCAGGAGCGGTGCCCCGCCCCAAATGGTAGGCCAGCCCAAGGCTGTTCTGGGCGTTCGCATTTCCCTTGTCGGCCGCCTTGCGGATCCACTGCACTGCCACCGCATCGTCCTGAGGCACGCCTCGACCATTGAGGTACATGACGCCCAGCGTGTTCTCGGCCTCGGCGTGACCCGCGTCGGCGGCCTTGCCAATCAAGAACACGGCCTTGGCGGTGTCCTGCGGCACCGATCTGCCGAAGAGATACATGATCCCCAGCCTGTACCTGAGCATCGGCATCCCCGTGTTCGGCAGCGGCCTCGAGCGCGTGGAACTCCTGACCGGCCAGCACGGCAGCGCGGTTTTTGACGATGAAACCCGCTGCGACCGTGATGCACAGGCACGCCACGACGCCTCTGCTCACAAGGGTCAGCCTCGACCGTGCGCGGCGCGACCCATGTCTCGCCTGATCGGTACGATTGCCGCCCCGCCGCCCGACAATCCGTTTCTTCGTCCAATCCACAAAGACCGAAATCGGCAAGGCGAGAATGGCTCCGTGGCCCAGCAGCGCCAGAGCGGCGAGCGCCATCCCTGGCTGCATCGGTCCATTCGGGTCGGCCATGAATGTCATGTCGAAGACGACGATGATGACACCCGCGATCGACGCAGCGAACAGGCCGGAGAGCGCGTAGAAGCGTGGCGCCAGGGCCGCGGCGACGAGTGCGGCGGCGGCCTGAAAAAGTCCTGCGGCCACGGGCAGGATCTGCGGACCATTTCCTTGGCCAAGGATCTGCTCCATCCAGGCCTCGAGTCCGGAAAAGACCGCACCGATGTGCGAGGATGCCCAGGTCGGGAGGTAGCCTTTCGCAGCGAAAAAGGTCGCCTGCAGCCAGATACAGAACGCAAGTCCTATGATGCTGGCTGCTGTCAGGGCGCTGCCCAGGCGCCATGGCTCATCCGGAGCATGCTCGATCGTCGCACGATCCAGCAGTACCCAGCCCGGGCCAACCGTATACGCGGATCGCCTGCGCCAGAGGCCGGCTGTCATCGGAAACGCCCATACCAAAACCGAAGCCAGAATGACTGGCGGTCCCGTGAGCAACGCAAACACCATCGATGGCGTTGTGGCGCCCCTGAAACCTTCCATCCAGTAGAACATCACCGCGTAGTACGCGGTCCCCATCGTCCCAACCACGAGAAGCAACGCGGCCAGAATTGATGACAGCAACACAGGCCAGGGTGAGCCGCTTCGCAACACGACCTCCAGCCATGCAGAGGCAGTGTCCGCAATCCATCTGAACACAAGAAAGCAGCCCACCGCCACGATCGCATCGATGGCGATGTCCAACGAGAATGTCTGCAGACTGTACCGAAAGGGAATATCCGATTCGCCCGACGGCGCGATTGCCACGCGAAGGACAGACAGGACGACCCATACAGCAGACCCAGCCGCCATCGCCAATCCCAGCAATCCAGCCCTTCTTGTGGGATCGTCGCCCCTCATCAGAGCCGCGAAGGCACCACGCCAGACGCCGGTTCCAACCGCACCGACCGCGAACAACATTATGCATGCGGGAATGCCGAGTGCGGCGAAACCGAAGGTGAACTCAAACATTCTGACATTGCCTGCCAGAAATCCGCTGGCCATTCCCGCCAGGGTCTTGATCACCAGTGCGGCGACAAACCCGATCGCGAAGGCATCCCAGGGACTGAAAGCGAACAGTCTCGACGGATCGGCAACTGCCTTCCTGCGTTCAGCCGGGTTTGGATGAAGACTGATATACCGTCGCCAGCCCTTGCTCCCGGGCTCGGACAGAGCTCCCAGCATGCGATCGATGTTCGACGTCGCTCTATCCCAGACCGAAGCCTGCACATCCGCATAGTACTCGCGGGCTCGCAGGACAGACGTTCCAGCCAATACTATCGTGACGGACCACAGGACGCTGTAGACCAGCACGTCAGGAACATCCGACCAGCGTGATTCCACGAACGGAAAGACCGAGAGCACAGGAAGCAGAGTAGCCAGAAGAAACGCACAGCACGTGGCCACCGTCAGATATGTCTTGCCGATATCACGCAGGTGAATGTGGGCCAGCTCGTGCAGGACGACGGCGCGAAAGGCTGCCGCGTCGTAGTAGAGTCGGGTCACAAATTCAGCGCTGAATGCGAGATAGTGTCGGTTATTGCTGCCGAACACGAGAGGCATGCCAATTCCCAACGGGCTCCACATCAGCCTGGGGAGCTTTGGCTGCCCGATCGTCGTGCAAAGGCTTTGCAACTCCGCCTGTAGTCCAGGCGGGAACTCCGCGGTCACCGGCTCCAGGCGGCGCGTCCTGCGTATCAGGCCAGGCAGCAGCCAATAGAGACCCGCTGTCAGGCCTGCCGTGAGCAAAACGCCTGTTATCTGCCAAACCACCCTCGGTCTCAGGATCTTCGAGCAGACGCTCAGGCGTGGCAGAAGAACTGACGTTGCAGTCTCGGCGAGTTCAAGTGCCTTCGCTTCCCCGCGGGCAGACCTCATCTGCGATATCGTGGCGCTGGCGTTTGCCACACATGCGTCCGCCAGCCGCTCTTCCTGCCGGTGAACCACGTCCCACAGCACCCCGTACTGGCCGGAACTGCCGCACAAGGCGAGAATGACGAGAAGTACAAACCGCAGCGTGGTTTCCGACGGAAATGCAAACGGATTGAGCCGAGGTGGCGTCCGGACCGAAGCATTCGACCCGGACATCGGCTCAGGTCCCGATGATCAGACGAGCCGTGACGGCGTTTGCGATGGCCTCGATCTTGTCCTCCGGAAGTTGCAGCTTCTTGGCTTCCAGCAGAACGCTTGCGTGAATCTGTTCGAGCTGAACCTTGCCAAGAGGCGACGGCATGGATGCTGCGGACCGACCGAACCGCTTGAGCATCGCCTTCAAGGCTTCCGGGATTTCTTTCGCAAGGCCGTCCGTCACTGCCTTCTTTGCGGCCTCCATCAGGATTTCGCAAACCGCGGACAGGATGTGCAGCACCGCCGGGGTCAAGAACACTGCAAGGGCATCGGCACCGAACCCCAGCGCGGCGTCCCCGGTTCGCCGCAGTTTCAGCGCGCGGGCAGGGTCAGCGAAGTAAGCCCGGCTGACTGCCGGAAATATGGGAATTTCCTGCGGGGCCACCTCAGCCAAAATGTCGCGGGCAATGGTGGTTATCAGTTCGCTTTCTTCTGCATTGCTCATGGCATGGGCCGGCGATGTTCCTGTCCGGGCGCGTCCAGTCGCCATCTGATGCGGGATGTGCGGCCGATCCGCTGTGAAGTACATCACAGCCGGAAGGGCCAAATTTGGCAAGTTCCTGCCCGCCGACCCTCTTGGCCCACATGCGGAACTCAGCAGGACAACAACCCGTGAATGCCCAGGGTTCACTGGCATCCCACGCCAAGCGGGCGCATCACTGCACGAATGAACGTCCGATAGGGAGGAAAGATCATGCTGGAAATCGGCGTGTTCCATAACGGTGCGTCCAGCCTGCCGGTCATCACCACCAAGGACGGCGTCACACTCAACGACGGTACGCTCGCCGAGGTGCATCAGGCGGCGCAACAGACGCTGGTGAACCAGGTGCGACAGGGCATCCTGGCCGAGAAGTTGGGGTTCCAGTCGTTCTGGCTCACCGAGCATCATTTCCAGCCCGAAGGCGCGGAGATGAGCCCCAACCCGCTGATGGTGCAGACCGCGATCGCTGCCAACACCAAGCGCATCCGCCTGGGCCAGGCGGCCAACATCATTGTCTGGCATCATCCCGTGCGCCTCGCCGAACAGATCGCGACACTCGATGTGATCAGCGGTGGCCGCGTCGAATGCGGCATCGGCCGCGGCTATCAGCCGCGCGAGAACGAGACGCTTGGCCGCCCGTACGGTTCAACCATCCAGGACCAGGAGCGCAACCGCAAGTCCTTCGAGGAGGCCGTCGCGATCCTGAAGAAGTGCTGGACCGAGCCGTCCTTCTCGCATCACGGCGAGAACTTTTCGATCCCGCCCACCTACACGAAGTGGAACCACAAGCAGACCATCGCCTATTTCCAGATGGACAAGGTCGAGCGCCGTCTGGAAGACGTGCTCTCGCTCGGTGACCCCGACATGTATTCCGCGGGCAATCCGGTGCAGGCCACCACCACCACGCTGAAGGAGCTGCAGGTGTTCCCGCAGCCCATTCAAAAACCGCATCCGCAATTGTGGGAGCCGTTGACCAGCGCGCGCTCGCTCAAATGGGCGGCCGAGCACGGCATCAACGGCGTCATGATCGCCGAGCCGAACGACCGGCTGCGGCGCAACATCGAAATATACCATGAGGCGGCGGAGAAGGCAGACTGGCCCGATATGCTCAACCGCGGCAGCTGCAAGTTCGGCTGGGACGCGGCAAAGCGGCGCGGCATCATGACCAGCCGCTATATCCACATCACCAGGCCGGGTCGCGAGAAGCAGGCGCTGGAACGTGCGGCGCGCGCGATCGAACTGCAGTTCGATTACTATGGACCGTTCGGCTTCGGTGCAGTCGTGGCGCGACTCAACGAGCCGATGTTCGATCTGAACAAGAAGGTCACGGCGGACATGCTGCGCGACCGCGAGATCGCCATCCATGGCTCGAAGCAGTTCGTCATCGACAAAATCATGAAGATGCGACACGAGTGCGGCTACGAGGACTTCTGCTTCATGGGCTGGTTCGAACTCGGCGGCTTCGATGCCAAGGAGATCGAGGAGCAGATGCAGATGTTCGCCGAGGAGGTGATGCCGGTGATCGCCAGCGAATGCGGCGGCAAGGTGGAACTGCCGGCGCGCGGGCTCGATCTCTCGATCTGAAGGATCCGACCATGGCAAGCAAGCAATCCGAGGAGCTCAAGACGCTCTACCGAGGCTGGGTGGCCGCCATGCAGGCCGACCCGGAGATGCCGCTCGACGAGTTGCGGCGACGGTTCGAACACTGGGGTGACATCACCGGCGAACCTGGCGGCGTCGATTACATTGAGACGGACGCCGGCGGTGTTCCCGCGATGTGGGCAACGCCGAAAGGCTGCGCGGAGTACACGCGTGCTGCTGTGCGCGCACGGTGGCGGCTATGTCGTCGGCTCGATGTACACGCACCGCAAGGCGTATGGCCATGTCGCGAAGGCGGTCGGCTGCCGCGCACTGATCGTGAATTATGGCCGCGCGCCGGAGAACATCCATCCCGGTCCCGTCGACGACATGGTGAAAGCCTACAAGTGGCTGCTCGACCAGGGAATCCAGTCCGGCCACATTGCATTCATCGGTGATTCCGCCGGTGGCGGGCTTGCCGTCACGACGATCCTGCGTGCGCGCGAGAAGGGCCTGCCGCTTCCGGCCGCGACGATGCCGCTATCGCCATGGCTCGACATGGAGGCACGCGGCGAGACGTTCGAGACCAATCGCGAGCGCGATGTGCTGGTCAGCCGCGATGTCATCGCGACCATGGCCGGCACGTTCCTGGGCGAAGGCGGCAATCGCAACGACCCGCTCGCCAATCCGCTGCACGCCGAGCTTCGCGGCCTGCCACCGATGTATATACAGACCGGCGCGGACGAGACCCTGCTGAGCGACAGCCAAAACCTCGCAGATCTGGCACGCAGGTCGGACGTCGAGGTGACGCTGGAGGTCGTGCCAGAAATGCAGCACGTCTTCCAGTTCCTCGCCGGCATCGCGCCGGAAGCGGATGCGGCGATCACGCGGCTGGCGAAGTGGGTGCGTCCGCACCTCGCGCTCGGTGGATGAGACGAGGCCTGATCAGAACTGTCATCGCCAGTGCCGCACGGCAGAAGTTGCCTTTAACACGAAGAAGGCGAGGCGAGGACCACAGAGGGCCACGGAGAAGGTAATCTTTGCGCTACGCGCAAAAGCGCAATTCTCGCTTTCTCAGTGTCCTCCGTGTTTCTCGCCTGCCTTCTCCGTGTTGAATTAGATCAGCCGCGGCTCACATGAAATCTATCCAGTTAGGCTGCGCCCCCTCAACCCTACATCCCAAGACGATGCGGCGCCGGGAAGATACCGATGCGAGTAGCACGGAACGAACTGACCCATATCCGATGATCGACCTCGATCGCACCGGTGCCGGCACCCATCACGCCGTACACGCCGCTCTTCACCACCGTGGTCAGCTTCATCGTTGTCGGGTTCATGCCATCGATCTTGAACGGCACGTTGCAATTCACCGCGCTGACTCGAAGCAGTCAATCACCTGCTTCACCGACGCATCCTGACCACCGACCAGTATCATGTGCCCGTCAGGCGACCAGCGCAGATTGTCGGTGAGGAAGCCAGTCGGCACCACGTCCCGCTTCGGCTTGCCGGTGCCGCGGCTGATGCGCGCAACTTCACGACCTGACCAGACGGCGACATAAACCTCGTGTCCGTCCGGCGACACGATTACACCGTTCGGCCCCGACAGGCCGCCACTGCCCGGCACCTCGGTCCAGCCCTTGCCCGGATGCCACTCATCGAGCGCACCGACCGGCTTGCCGTTCATCAGTTTGTCCATACGCTGCGCATCGGTCGGGTCCCACAGACTGGTGACGATGATGCCGCCGTCGGACAGCGAAGCCACGCCGTCGGGCCAGAAGCCCTTTGGAGCAACTACGCAGCCGGTCCAGGTGAAGCCGGCTTGGCGCCGGACAGATCGACCGCGAACACTTCCACTGACTCGCGCCCGCCGTGATTGACGGCATACAGCGTCCGGTGCTGCCCGCCGCCTCGCGTCAGATCGAGGCCGTGTGGGCCGAACGTCTTCATGTCAGGCGCGCCAGGACAATCGGAATAACGTGTCTTGTCCGGGCGGATGGCGATGGCGTCTGGCTGCACCTGGGCGACGGTGTCATCGCGCGTATCGAATAGCTGCAGATAGCCTTGCTGACCGGCCGGGGCGAGGTCACTGCCGATCACCCAATGCGTGCCAGGCACAGGTGCGAAGTCCTCGACGTTGGGTGCGCCGCAGATGAACTTCACATCGCCAGCCGGTGCACAGTCGCTTGCCGTTAGCCGCGACAGCGGGTCTCAGATGTGCCGACCAGATCGCGGCACCGATGGCAATACTTACTGCACCACGCACCGCCAACGTGCAGAGGCGCACGAAAATCACTTCTGGCATTGGTTCCTCCCTTGTTCGACGGTCCGTGGAGCCGTACCGCAACCGAGGAACATGGATCGGCCAAGTCTCACGACACCCGGACCATTGTGCTTCGTGCAACAGGGCAGCTCGACCTAGCAATCCGCACAGCGCACGAATTTTCGTGAGCAGACGGGAAGGGCCTATGCCGGCTGTGCCGCCTCACGCAACGCCGCGCCGTACGCCTCAATCGGCCTTCGCGTCATCGTCAGCGTGGCAACGGCGCCGATCAGCGCCAGCACGCCCGCCACGGCGAACGTGCCGTTGAAGTTGCCGGTAAGTCCCACGACGTAGCCGGTGACGATCGGCCCCATCATGCCGAATGAGTTGCCGCCCAGCACGGTAATGCTGGTCACCTTGCCGATGTCGGCCGGATTGCGCACCAGATCGGTCACCAGTGCAAAGTTCAGCGCACTCCCGGCGGCGCCGGTCGAGCGCGCGACGGCCAGGATCAGCACGATCAGCCAGAGATCGTCGACGAAGGGGATCAGCAGAATGCTCGCCGCACTCACCAGCATCACCGCCAGCATCGACCGCCGCCGGCCGGTATGCACTGCATCGCGCGACAGCAGCCTGTCGCTGAGCATACCCAGTGCCACGGCCACGACGGTGGCGGCACCAAACGGCACCGCGGTCAGCATGCCGGCATTCATGACCGACAGGCCCTTCGCGGTCTGCAGATAATTCGGCAGCCACGTCAGCAGCATATAGCCGCCATAGACCTCGCAGCCCTGCGTCAGGAACAGTCCCCACACGCTGCGCAGCGTCAGCAGATGCCAGAGCGACGAAGCGGGCTGCGCGCGAGCCGATCTCGACTCGCCATCACGCTCGGCCAGAATCCTGTCGCGCTCGCCGCGAAGCAGCCAACCCACACGCTCCGGCCGGTCGAATGCGAACAGCCACGCCGCGAGCCACACGAAGCCGATGCCGCCGGCCACGAAGAACCCCGCCCGCCAGCCCAGCCAGGCAACGATGGCCGATACCACCACAGCGCCGATTGCCGGACCGGCAGCCGCGCCGGCGCCGAACACCGCATTGGCAAAACCGCGCTCGGAGGCCGGAAACCATTCGCGGATCACCCGATTGCATGCGGGCCAACTCGTCAACTCGCCCATTCCCATCACGATGCGCGTGGCGGCCATGGAGATGAAACCGGTGGTGAACCCGGTCAGCACAGTCGCTGCCGACCAGATGCCGATCCCCGCGGCATTCACCACTTTCCCACCGAACCGATCGACCAGCAGGCCGACCGGGATCAGACACAGCACGTACATCCACAGGAAGGACGAGAGCAGCCAGCCCATCTCGACCTTGGTCAGTCCGAATTCCCTGGCGATCGGCGTCACTGCGACCGACAGCGCGATGCGGTCCGTGTAGTTGATCAGCGTCAGCGTGAACAGGAATACGCAGATCCAAAGCCTGCGATGGTGCATTGCCGTTCCCTCCTCCGTCAGCTTGCGAGCAGGCGTGCGGAAGGGCAAGCTGCGTGTGACCGGCCAACTGGAGGAACACAGCCATGGCAATCGCGGAAGCCGTCCAGGAAAAGCCCGCACTGCTCGGCGAACTGCCGCAGCGTCTGCACCACCACGCCTATGTCGTGCGCGATCAGGAAGTGAACCGGCAGTTCTTCGAGGACCTGCTGGGCATCCCGCTGGTCGCCACCTGGTGCGAGAAGCACCACAACGGCTGGCTCGGTCGCGATGTCGCGATGTGCCACACCTTCTTCAGCATGGCCGATGGCGGCGCGCTGGCGTTCTTCGCGTTCGGCGACCCGGAGGTCTACAAGCTGGTGATCGCGGAAAAGCCCCCCGTGGTCGGCAGCTTCGACCACGTGGCGTTCAAAGTGTCGGACCGCACATATGACGAGATCATCGCGCGGCTACAGCGCGCCGGCGAGCCATTCCGCGAGAACGACCATGGCTACTGCAAGTCGGTCTATGCAACGTCACCCGATGGGCTGATCGTCGAGTTCACCGTCGATCCGCCGGGTGTCGAGCAGATCGATGCGATCCGCCGCGCCGATGCGCATTCCGAACTGGCACGCTGGGTGGCCGGCGACCACCGTACCAACAACGACCTTCGACCTCGGTAAGAAAGGAAGATCCACCGGGGATTCCCACCCGTTGAGGGTTGACCGTCGCGGCCTGTACTCGACTGCACTCTTGTCTAACTACTGCCGCTGCGTCGGCATCAAGTCCCCGACAGAAGGCGGAGAGCCCGTGCGCACCGCGCCGGTGCTGCCGCGCAAATCTGAGACGGAGATTGCGATGCGAAGGTCGCCCGTAGCGCATGAGGAGGAAGAGCGCGCGCTCCGAAGTCTGTCTCGGCGCGCCAATCAAATCATCAACGTCGGAACTGCGCTCACGGTGAGTGCGGCAGGTCTCTCCACAATCTACTTTCTCGGCCTTCAGTATCTCACAAATAACAAAATAGACTTGCTACCGGACTCCAATATACTTTGGAAAGTAGCTGTCGTCGCGTATTTCAGTTCCTGGGTTCTTGGCGTGCGCTTTGATAAGGACAATGAGGAAGATGCGTATGTAATGGAGGGGACGTGTGCGAACATTTTGTGTCACACGGACTAGACCCGCGTGCGCCCAACAGAGGAAAGATCCCGGCAATAGACGCCGCTTTGGGTTTCCTGGTGGCCGTCATTTTCAGCTTCATCGCGGTTCTTGAAGAGATCAGTAGCAACGCGGACCGAGCGGGAATCCAATCGCGGAGCTTGCGCTCCGAGTGTTCGGCGGCTGGGCAGCTTGATTAGCAAGCTCTATAAAAATACGGAGCGCTGTCATTCTTGACGATACTGAATACTATATGGTTTCTCAATATCTTTTTTATGGAGATATTTTCTCAAGGGTAAGTTTACGACATGTCATTACGCTCACGTGCCATTCTGACAGAGCGTCACCGACATGCCGGGCTGATCAAGCTGGAAGTGATGGACAACTACCTCAGCGGCGAATGGCAGGCGTGGCGGTTCGCGATGGGAGCAGTGTATCTCGTGGTCCTGAATGTGTATTTCGGTTTTGTCCAGGCGCGTGGTTTGCCCATGGCCATCTATCATCATCTCCTGCTGTGTGGTTTCGTGCTGGTGGTGGAGGCATGGGTTTGGTTCGAGCGTTTCAGAGTGAGATTTACATTGAGATCAATCGAGAGCGTTTCCAGCCGCTACCGATTAACGCCCAGACGATGAATTCGCTGATGGTCGACGGATGCGCTTGCAAAGCTCACGCAATAGACCGGCGACGATCTACACGAACTTGTGCAGCTTCTTATCCCCGCCAGATCTGCACCAGCGGCCCTTCCGCGCCGGACACCGGATCGGCCGCCGGCAACTTCACCGCCGCAACGTCACCGCACCACCTCGTCGTGCTCCGCCGGATTGCCGCGACGCGGTGTAGCGCGCGCAGGGCGGTATTGTCCGGATAGGCTCCGACGATCAGCAGATCGATCGTCTTGCCCTCGTTGCAGTGGCCGACGCCCGCCGGCACCACGACGACATCGCCGGCACTGACCTCCAGCACCTGGCCCGCCGGGCCGCCGAAACGCACCTTCGCTGAACCGCTCGCCACGCCCAGAACCTCATGCGCGTCGCTATGGAAATGGTGGAACGGGTCACCGCATCGCGCCACGCCGCGGGCCAGCGATTGGTGGTGAAGATGCGCTCGATCACCGCCGGATCGGCTGGCACCGCCTGCCGGTACACCAACAACGGCAGCTTCGAGTTGGGGATCGCGCCGTCGTCGGCGAATGTGAAGGTCTGAGGTTCGGTCATCTGAACTTCTCCCTGCTTTTGGAAAAAGCGCCGGTCAGGATGGCGGCGCAACAGTCTGCCTAAGTATTAACGTCATGACGAGGCGTCCTCAACCGCATCCTCCGCCTCGTCCTCCTCGCCGTAACCGACCAGCCGCAGCGCACGTCCCTTGATGCCACGGGTGCCGGCAGCATGGATCAGCGCCTCCTCGCGACCATGCGTCACCCAGACCTCCGGCGCGCCCACCTCATCCAGCGTGGCATTCAGCTCGTCCCAATCGGCATGGTCAGAGATGACCAGCGGCAGTTCCACGCCACGCGACTTGGCGCGTTGCCGCACCCGCATCCAGCCGGACGCCATCGCCACCACGGGGTCCGCCAGGCGCCGCGCCCACCGATCGGTGATTGCAGCGGGCGGTGCCAGCACGATCGCCCCGACCAATTCGCCCTTGGCCACCGCCGTCGCAGGGCGCAGATCGCCAAGCGCCACGCCGCGCGCCTCGTAGACCTGGCACAACGCGGACAGCGCACCGTGCAGCCAGATCGGGCGGTCCCAACCCGCCTGACGCAGCAGCGCGATCACGCGCTGGCACTTGCCGAGGGCGTAACAGCCCACGACGTGGGTCCGGTCCGGGAACAGGGCCACGCTGGCGAGGAGCCTGCTGATCTCCTGCTCGGGCGGTGGATGGTGGAATACCGGCAGCGCGAAAGTCGCCTCGGTGACGAACACGTCGCAACGCTCCGGCACGAATCCCGCGCAGGTTGGATCGGCGGAGCGCTTGTAGTTGCTCACTGACAACTGCTCGCGTGCCGTGTACTTCATCGCCACCTGGGCACTGCCCAGCACATGCCCCTGGCAGGCTGCAGCCACAGGTCGACGTCGCCGACGCGTAGCCTCTCGCCCAGCCCAACGCCTGCTGTGTCTCGCCGGCCCGGTCGTCGCCCAGGCGCGCGCGCATCAGCGCCAGGGTGTCCGCGCTGGCGAGCACGGCTCTGTGGCCTGGGCGCGCGCGGTCGGAATGCGCATGGGTGATCACCGCGCGGTCAACCGGCCGCAGCGGATCGATGAAGAAGCCGCCTGGCTCGCAGTAGAGGCCCTGCGGCAAGGTCTTCAGCCAGGTCGAGGCATGCGGCATCCCCGCAAAGTGGCCTCGACTGCGGCCTATTGCCAGACTGTGAGAGCGGCTTCAGCTCGCCAGCGCCAGCTCCTCCACCACGATGTAGGGGACCGTATCGGCAATGGCGATCTCCAGCATCGGCACCCCATCGACCGCCGGCAGGGGCAGAACGGCATTGCCATCCGTCCAGCGCCTGAGCGCTATTCCGTCCCGCTCCGCGGCCCACCAGCCGCTGACCAGTGACGGATGATCGAGCGGAATGTCGCACACCTCGTCCCCGCCACGCACCACGACAAACGCGCAACCCGGACACCGAGACGGCGACGATCCTCCAGCCATGGACGCGTGTCGCTTGGAGCGGCCGTGTGAGAAACGAGGCGCACCTCGCTCACTCCGCGCGGCAGCATGAAGATGTACCGATGCGGATCGGTGGTTACCGGCTTGATTAGTCGGCCCCCTGCGAAGAAGCAGGCGCAGCTTCGGATCACCTGAGGTCTGCGGGCTGGCCGGCCGGCGACCGAGTGCGGCAGCGCGCTCAGCCAGACGCTGCCAGACAGGCTGAATGGAGCTCTCATCCGTGGCGAACGGTGCGCAGGAATTCGCTGCGCGGGTTGCATTGTCCGCATCGTCGGTGAGATCGGGATAGAGATGGCCAGGCTGATCGGAGTTGGCGAAGAAGCCGCGGTTCCCGGTATCCAGGTAGCTCTCCGCCGGCAGACCTTCTGCCAGCATGATGGCGTGCTTCTCCAGCTCCACATGGTAATACACGATGGAGTTTCGATCGGTGTCCTGCCTGATCGTCGAACCATTGATCAGTTGCCGCGCGCAGATCAGCTTTCCATCCGTCAGGATGGCATGATCGGGCGAGACCAGCAGGTCGCGGTGCGGCACGTTGTCGGCAAACGCGCTCCGCTCGATGTGGATCGGCGCGACCATGCGCGGCTGTGGATGCGCCGCGAGGTTCACACGCCTATGGCCGATCCAAATCACCGGGACGGGTACGAATTCGCCGCCGCACAGGGTCATCACCTGATCGCCCGGACTCAGGCTCTCGACGGCAACTTCGCCATCGTTGGCCTCGATCATAGTCCCCTCTGCGTAGCAGACCATCAGGACTGTCCCGCCGCTGCCATCGTCGGCAAGGGCGAAGGCGCCGGGATTGTTGATATGGGCGATGGTGAAGACCGCAACGTTACCTGAGTTGATGGTCAGCGTCGTGCCGGCGTAATGCGTGGTTAACTGAGTCTAGAATGGCAGCGAGCCGATATCGATCTCGTTGTCACCGCCAAAACCCGCAATCGTTGCGTTCAGCGCACTGCCAACATTGTCGAGCAAAAACGTATCGGAACCGGTGTCGGCGAAGCTGATCACGTTGGCGGCCGCATTGACGCCTGTGACGTTGCCGCCGACCTCGAACGTCCCGTCCAGCGAAATCGCGTAATGGCCACTGCCCGAGACCGAACCCGCGAACAGGCTGCCGCCATCGATGTCGACAGTGCCGCCGCTGTCGATAATATTGCTGCCGACGTTGAATACACCCTTGGTCATTGCGGACGAATTGGCATCCAGGATGAAGTTGCCGAAGATGCTCCCTGTGGCTCCCGCACCGACGTCGAATGTGCCGTGAGTAAAATTCGTGTTGCCTATGACCGACAAGGAACCGTCGTCGATCAGGGCGATCGATCCTGATGCGCTTCCTAGGTGGAGGGTCCTTACCAGGTAGGGACGCTCAGCTGCGGTAATGACCACCGTATATGTGCCGGCCGCATTGATCACGACATCGTTGGTATTGGTGGGAACGCCATTGCTCCAGTTCGAGCCATCCTTCCAGAAGTTCGATGTCCCTGTCGTGGCGCCGACCCAGCTATTGGTCGCCATGCTCTCTCCCCGCCGCGCGTGCAGGCACGGCCGATTTTCCGCTTCGGTCCGCGGACAGTCGCTTCGCCTGGTTAACAGTCCATGAATCCGGGCCCGGCTTCCCGCCGGATGCGAGACCAGTAGAACGCCAGGATGGCCAGAACATTGCCGGAACCCTTTGCCGCGTGGTTCGCGCGTCAGGGCTGGACGCCGCGAGAGCATCAGCTCGCGATGCTGGACGCCGCGCGCACCAGGATAACTGTGCTGATCGCGGCCGCCGGCGGCGGCAAGACCCTGGCAGGATTTCTGCCCGCATTGGCGGCGCTGAGCGAGGCGCCACGCGCCGGCATTCATACGTTGTACATCAGCCCGCTGAAGGCGCTGGCCAACGACATCGCGCGCAATCTGACCCGCCCGGTCGAGGAGATGCGCCTCCCGGTGTCGATCGAAACGCGCACCGGCGACACGCCAGCCAACCGCCGCGCGCGCCAGCGGGTCAGCCCGCCGAACATTCTGCTGACCACGCCGGAAAAACTGGCGGTGCTGCTGTCGCTGGCCGATGCACGGCGATATTCGTGGGCCTTGCCTGCATAGTGATGGACGAGGTGCATGCGCTGGCCGGCACGAAACGTGGCGACCAACTGCCTGTGCGTCGCGCGCCTGATAACGCTGGCCCGGCCCGCCGCCGCGTCGGACTTTGGCCACCGTGGCGCACCCCGACGCGATCCGCGCCTATGTTGGTGCCGAGAGAGTGATCGAACAGCCCGACGGCACGCCGCCGGAGCTCGCGATGATGCTGCCGGAAGGTGAACTGTCCTGGTCCGGCCACATGGGCCTGGAGGCTGCGCCCGGGGTGATGGCACGCATCCGGCTCGCCCGCATGACCATCGTGTTCGTCAACACGCGCGCCCAGGCGGAGCTGATGTTCCAGGCGCTGTGGAAGCTGAACGAGCCGACACTGCCCGTCATTGCGCTGCACCACGGCGCACTCGGAGGTGGAGCAGCGCCGGCGCGTCGAGGCGGCGATGGCATCTGGCAAACTGCGTGCCGTTGTGGCGACGTCGTCGCTGGATCTCGGCATCGATTGGGCCGGCGTGCCTTGATCAGGTCATTCAGATCGGTGCGCCGAAAGGAGTGGCGCGCCTGCTGCAGCGCGTCGGGCGCGCCAATCACCGGATGGACGAGGCATCGCGCGCTACCCTGGTGCCGGCCAATCGGTTCGAGGTGCTGGAATGCGAGGCCGCCATGCTTGGCGTGTCTGCACGTGAACTGGACGGCGACCCGCCGCGGCCCGGTGGGCTCGATGTGCTGGCGCAGCACCTGCTCGGCCTCGCCGTTCGGCGCCGTTCCACCCGGATGATGCCTACGCCGAGGTGCGGCGCGCGGCGCCTTATGCGGAGCTGTCGCACCAGGACTTCGACGACGTGCTGGTGCTTTGTGGAGAACGGCGGCTATGCGCTCGCCGCCTACGAGCGATGGAAAAAACTGTTCCGCGACAGCGAGGGCCGGGTGCATGTGCGCTCCGAACGCATCGCGCGACAGCACCGCATGAACATCGGCACGATTGTCGAGGCACCGCTGATCAAGGTGCGTCTGGTTGGAAAGTAGGCGCCATGGCCCGCTGCTGGGCGAGGTGGAAGAGAATTTCGTCAATCTCCTGCGTCCGGGCGACACGTTCATGTTCGCCGGACGCCTGCTGCGTTTCCTGCGGCTGCACGAGAACGCGGTGGAATGCGCGGATGGCGGCACCGGCGAGCCTATGGTACCGGCCTATGAAGGCGGCAGGCTCCCGCTCACCACCAACCTTGCCAACCGTGTGCGCGGGCTGCTGCAGAACCCGGCGAGCTGGGGGTTGTTTCCTGACGGCGTGCAGCATTGGCTGAAGCTGCAGAAGGCGCGGTCGCGGCTGCCGGGACGCAATGATCTGCTGGTGGAGACGTTCCTGCGCGGCGACCGCTGGTACCTGGTGGCATACTGCTTCGAGGGTCGAAATGCGCATCAGACGCTGGGAATGCTGCTGACCAGGCGCATGGAGCGTACGGGTTACGCACCGCTTGGGTTCGTTGCGACGGACTATGTGCTGGGTGTGTGGTCGGCGGAGCAGCCGCGCGACGTGGCGAAGCTGTTCGATCAGGACATGCTGGGCGACGATCTGGAGGCGTGGCTGGCGGAAAGCTCGATGCTGCGGCGGACGTTTCGCAACGTCGCGGTGATTGCCGGGCTCATCGAGCGGCACCATCCAGGCGCGGAGAAAACGCGGAAGCAGGTGACGGTGAATTCGGACCTGATCTACGACGTGCTGCGGCGGCACCAACCGGATCACATCCTGCTGCGTGCCACGCGTGCCGATGCGGCCGGCGGTCTCACCGATCTGTCGCGCATCGCGGGAATGCTAGCGAGGGTGAAAGGAAGGATCGTGCATATGGTGCTGTCACGTGTATCGCCGCTGGCGGTGCCGGTGCTGCTGGAGATCGGCCGGGAGAGCGTGCGGTCGGACGCAGACGAGGAGAGGCTGTTGGCGGAGGCCGAGGCGATCATCGCGGAGGCAACGGGAGAGAAGGAGCCACCCGTGCCAGGCGTCGCCCGATGCAGGCGTCGCTGTTCGTTCATGATTGTTATCGCCGTCCGGCTTTCTCCCCCTCCCCGTGCGGGAGGGGTCGGGCGGGTCGCCCATGACCGCCGCTCCCATCCATCTCGCCGGGGAGCGGCTGATGCTGGACCCGGCCGGCGCGCTGCACTGGCCTGCCGCCAGTCTGCTGGCGGTGTCGGACCTCCATCTGGAAAAAGGCTCCTCATACGCCCGCCACGGCCAGTTCCTGCCACCCTGGGACACCCACACCACACTGGATCGCCTCACCTTGCTGCTCCGCCGCTATCGGCCGCGCCTTGTGGTGGCCCTCGGCGACAGCTTCCACGATATTGACGGCTCCAGCCGCCTCCCCGCCAGCGAGCTCTCGCGCCTCCGCGCCATGACCGAACGCATCGTTTCATCTGGGTCCAGGGCAACCACGATCCCTCACCGCCGCACGGCGTCGGGGGCGAATGGGTCGAAGAGTTCACCACGCGACCCTGGTCTTCCGCCACCAGGCCAGGTCGACGCACAGGCCGAGGTCTCGGCCACCACCACCCCAAAGCGGCGGTACCGGCGCGGGCGGCAGCGTGAGCCGCCCTTGCTTCGTCAGCGTGCCCGCCGGCTGATGATGCCGGCATTCGGAGCCTACACCGGCGGCCTCGACGTTCGAGATCCCGCGATCGCACGGCTGTTTCCCCGCGGTGGCCGCGTATTCCTGCTGGGCAAGGAACGTCTGTTCAGCTTCACGCTGGCGACATTGCGTTCCGGCTGACCTGGCCGCAGGCTGGCGACGAAATGGCGGTTCGATCAATCCCGCAGGATACGCCCATCCGGGTGGTGGGTGACGTGCATGGCGACGCCGTTGCATTTGGCTACGCCGCCGCCACCGACCGCTTCGTGGTGCAGCTCGGCGACCTCACTGACTACGGGCCTGACAACGCCGGCACGCTGCGCATCATGTTCCGCCTGATCGATGAAGGCCGCGGACTGTTCCTGCTGGGCAATCATGATCTGAAGCTGGCGCGCTTCCTCGCCGGGCATCCGGTCCGCAACGAGACGACCCTGAGCGCGACGCTGGCGCAGCTCGACGACGACTTGCGCAAGCGGGTGGTAGCCGAGGTCGCCAGCGCCCCCGCCTGGCTGCGGCGCGACGGCGCGGTGTTCGTTCACGGCGGCTTCCACACCGCGATGCTCGAGGCGCCTGCGCCGGAGCACAATCTTGATCGCGCGCACGGCGTGCTCGCGCGCGCGCTGTACGGCGAGCCCACCGGTCGTACCCAGCCCGACGGCTACCCGGAACGCAGCCTGCGCTGGGTGGACCGCATCCCCGCCGGGATCACCGTGTATTGCGGGCATGATCGGCGCAGCACCGATGGGCGGCCCTACATCCGACGTGGAGCCGCCGGTGGATCGGCGGTGTTCCTCGATACCGGCGCCGGCAAAGGAGGACATCTGTCGTGGATCGACCTGTGAGCGTCGCACTGGTGACCGGCGGCGCGCACGGCATTGGTGCCGCGATAGTGGCACGGCTGGCGCGCGATGGCTGGCGCGTGGTCGTCGCCGATATGGACCGGAACGGAACGGCGCCATCCAGCGGGCGATATGTGGTGTGCGACGTGGCGGATGAGGCGTCAGTGCGCGGGCTGCTGGGTGACGTGGCGGCACAGGAAACGAGGCTCGACGCGCTGGTCTGCAATGCCGGGATCAATATCCGTAAGCCGATCGCGCGGCTGACGCTGGCGGAATGGACGCGGGTGATAGGCACCAACCTCACCAGCACGTTCCTGCTGACGCGCGCGGCCGAGACGATGCTGCGTGCGGCCAAAGGCTCCGTAGTGACGATTGCATCGACGCGCGCCCACATGTCGGAAGCCGACACCGAAGCCTATGCCGCATCGAAGGGAGGGCTGGTTGCCCTGACACACGCGCTTTCGATCAGCCTGGCACCGGAGGTGCGGGTGAACTGCATAAGCCCCGGATGGATCTTCACCAAGGGCGATCCGCCGCGCGCGGAGGATCACACGTTCCATCCCGCAGGACGCGTCGGCACGCCGGAGGACATCGCCGCTCTCGCGGCGTTCCTGGTAGGACCGGAGAGTGGCTTCATCACCGGCGCCGAGTTCATCGTCGATGGCGGTGTGACACGGAAGATGATCTACCCGGAATTTAACTAGTACCTCTGCACAGTGATTTTGACAGGTCGAGCGATGGGCTGAACTTGGCTTGGCTGCGGTTCCCTTCTGGTTCAAAACGACTGCCAAGACCCCGCAGTCGTTTGCCTCGGAGCAACCCGAGCATTATTCGGAGCGGCGATCATCCACGAACAGCAAGGGGGTCGTCCGCATATCACCGCCCAAGAAAGCCTTCCCCGCCATTTGATAGTTGGCCGGTGCTACGGTTACATGTTGGGCCGCTGCGTGAATGTCGCGGACGCAGCGTTCAAGGCCGCTGGCAGTGTACGTGGAGGCCGCGCCACCCGCGCTGAACATCAAATCCGTTGCTTCCTTCGCTGTGTTCGCGGCATGTGTCGATGCCAGCCAGAGCATTGCGCGGTCAGCGGTGCCGAGCGTTTGTCCGGCACTCACTGCCCGCCACACCTCGCTCAGCGCGTCGTTAAGGAAGGCACGACCCGAGCGCAACAACGCCTCAGCGCGGCCAAGGTAAGCCTGCAACGTGACATCCTCTCGCAGCGACTGCCGTGAGCGGGTAGCTACCTTAGTGCCGGCCAGCTCCACCAGAATATCGATCGCGTGCCGGGCGATGCCGAGCGGCACCGCAGCCAGCACAGCACCGAAAAGAGCGATCGTTGGGATCGCGTAAAGCGGTCCTGGCTCGACAGGGGGGTCCCGAAGCGACAATCAACGCTCAGCCGGAACAAAAACATCGGTGACGGTATAGTCATGGCTGCCGGTTCCACGGAGGCCGATACTGTGCCAGGTGTCGAGAATCTCGCAGTCATCAGCTGGAAAAAACAGAATGCGCACGAGTGGCGTGCCATCAGCCCGGAGGCGGGGTTGATCTCCATCCAATATCCGGCAACCGCCCACAATCCAGGCGGAATGCTGGCAACCACTCCCGAGCGACCAGCGGCCTGTGACGCGGTAACCGCCATCAACGACCACGGCGTTGCCAAACGCTCGCAGGGCCCCGGCAGTTCGAACATGTGGATCGCTGCCGTAGATTTCGTGTGCGGCCGGAGCCGGCAAGTAGCCCCCAAAGACGCCGTACTCGCCACCATTGGCCACGCACCAGCCGGCGGCACCATCGGCTCGCGAGACCTCTTCGACGACGCGAACAAGTGTCGCCGGATCGGCTTCTTCACCGCCTACGGCACGCGGGATCCACAGGCGAAATAGTCCTGCCTGCGCCATTGCTTCAACCAATGGCGAGGGAAGTCGGCGTGAACTCTCGACTTCGTCTGCGGCTGCCCGGATCTGCGGCGCCAATCCCCTGGCAGCTTCAATGAAAGGCGAACGTGCGGCGTCAGGCATAGAACTCTCCCCGCGGCATTAGTCGCTCTTTTCGGCCGAGGATCATTTCTCCGCCTCGGCCCTCCACGAACGCTGAGCACCACCCGCCTCGGCGTCAAGACCGCAGCGGGCCCAGGTAGCGGCGCCAGAGGAGGCGCGTAAAGGAACCGCTTTCCACCAAAGCCGTCCGTCCAAGGATAAGCGTTGGGGTTGGAGAGCTAGACCGCGTGCGACCTGTTATAATCGCTGTGCAGTGGGTACTAGGCATTGCGTACGATTTTCACGAGTGGGCCGCCACCGCGCGCAGCATGGCGTCCGCCGGTTTCTTCGTTGGCGTCACCCGTCGCATGCCTTAGGCTATTTGATATTCGATAGTCAGCAGCGCGGCGCCGCACCGACGTGGGCGATCAATAGCACGGTCGGCGAGAGGGACGGCGACTATCGTCCGCATGCCTGTTCGCAGCGATCGCCGCCGTGGCGACCGCACTACTTGCGTTGCCTGGCAGGCAGCCCAGTACCAGCGGGGCGATCGAGGCGACGTAGTGCGGGTTCATAGCTCCGAAGCGCTTTTCGCCGAACACCACGTCGACGTCAGTTCCCGATTGGGGTCGTCAGTTCCGTCTCGTTCGTGTCCACCACGAACACCGCGAGGAGCTTGGCTGGCTTCGTCTTGCTGGCATTGGCGCTGACGCTGTGGCGGTCGCCGGGCAGCTCGGAGAAGCTCTGCCCGACCTTGTAGGTCGTCACCGGTCCATCGTTGACCTGACTGCGGATCGCCCCCTCAAGCACGGTCGCGTAAATGAACGCGGATTTGGCATGCGTGTGACCAGGCGAGTTACCGCCCGGCCCGTATTCGACGAGTACGCCCTTGATGCTCTTGCCGGGAACATTGGGCAGTTCGTGCTGGTAGACGAGGGTCACCTTGGCGTTCTTCGACTTCGGCGCATCCGCCAGCACGCTGCCGAACGGCAGTGTGGCGACAAGCAGCGAACAGAGGATGCGTTTCATGGGGCCCCTACCGGTTGGCGGATGCGGATCAGGGTGCTGCCTGTGAGCGGCGGAGCCATTCGTCGAAACCGATACGTCCGAGGCGCGCCTCGCCCAACGGCACCAGCGAGCGCTCCTCGACCCGGCCACCCCAGTATCGGGCCTCTGGGTCACTCACGACCTCACGCGGGTCGCCGACCGCCTTCAGATAGCGGGCGATGATTTCGTTGAATGGCGCTCGTTCCGGGCCGGCGATCTCGACGATGCCGTTGCGCGGTGCCGCCGCCGCCACCGCGGCAACGTTGGCGGCAACGTCGTCCGCCGCGATTGGCTGGAACAGGACGGGCGGAAGCCTGACGACGTTTCCGTCTGCACTTGAATCCGCGATGCCACGGAGGAATTCCAGAAACTGGGTTGCGCGGACGATAGTGTAGGGAATGCCGGAGGCCACGATCAGTTTCTCTTGGGCGGCCTTGGCACGGAAATAGCCGTTGTCCGTCCGGTCTGTCGCGACGATGGATAGCGCGACATGGTGCCGGACGCCCGCTGCGGCCTCCGCCGCCAGAAGGTTGTGCCCGGAGGTCTCAAAGAACTCCAGCACCGCCTTGTCCTCAAATGACGGCGAATTCGCGAGGTCGATCACCACCTGCGCGCCAGCCATGATCTCTTTGAGCCCCTCGCCCGTGATGGTGTTCACACCGCTTTGGGGCGAGGCCGCGACGACCTCGTGGCCGCCTTGGCGCAGAATGGCGACGGTCTTCGAGCCGATGAGGCCGGTGCCGCCGATGACGACGATCTTCATGGTTCCACCCTCCCTTGTCGACGACTAGACCTTCGAGACTATGACTTTCGAAGGCGGCCAGCTCGACGAGCGCGGCGACAGCAAGACGGGCATCACCACGCAAAAGGGGCGCGAGATGACGCCGCCGGAGACTTCGCCCACCTTATTTGTTAAGATCTCACCGCTGTAGTCCGGACAGCCATCACGGCATCCGTTGCCCCGTTACCGCGCACCCTGCCGCACGAGCAAGTCAAATCGAAGTTAGTTGTTGCTCCCCAATGGACATCCGACGTCAGGACAAAATCAAGGAGACAGGCCCGCGGTGTCTATTCCGATGCTGCTTCCTGCTCCAACCAACCCTGTTCCGCATGTTCGCCTAGGTCTGGCTCCATCTCTCCGATTTTGGTCATGTCAGCCACTGGCGTGCCATCCTCTTCTGTGGTTATCGCATCCACATAGCGCATTCCGAAGCGGATATCTTCCGGCCCATAGGTGCGAATTTCTTGCACCAATGTGGCGAGCGTCGGGTCACGCGCTTCGAGCGTCACGAACACCTGCGCGCCCGCAGCTACCATTTGCTCTGCGTCGTAGCCGCACAACGGGCTACGCTCATCCAGCACATGCATGAGCGTCCAGGTGAGCGGGAAAACCGGAAGATGCGTACGCTCGAGTCGCAGCTCTTGCGCGCGGCGGAAGGGTTTACCTTCCGCCGTCATCTCGGATAGTAGTACGTTCAGCTTCGTCGCCGCATCCAAAAGCACGTCTGCGCGCCCGTTCCCAACCCGCAACATCAGCGTCGGCTTACCGTTGTGCATCGCCACAACCGGATGGGACGCGAAGACGAACTTGGCCCGTGGCCTCGAGAACCGGACAAAAGTCAGGCCTGTCAGAATAGCTGTGAAGCCAAGCCCACAGACGATCTCGGTCGCCGCGATGACACGGCCGTACGGCGTGGCGGGATACATCTCGCCATAGCCGACCGTCGATAAAGTCTCAATGCTGAAGAAGAGTGCGTCGGGAAGGCTATATGGCCGAGCATTGGCCACCGAGCCGGGCACCAGCCAAAACAGAGCGGCGAAGGCAGCGTTAACCAGCGAATAAAATGCGAGTAGTGTGGCGAAGAATTGTGGCCAGGTCAGTGCAACGGCGAGATGGTAAGGGTCTCGCATATCGAAGCGAGAAATCCCCTTCTTCTTGAACTCAAGAGAGCCAAGCCGAACCCACGCGGCTCTTTCACGGTTGCGCTTGATTCCGGTGTGGAAGCCCTGTCCCTTATGCATCCGTGCGCCAAGCCGACTGCGAAACTTGGATAGCAGGGTGACATCCGGGGTCCAGCGCCCTCACTGGTACTGCTGGAAGTCTTGTGACGTGCGCGGCACCTTTGGATATCTGCATTAGAGATCGAGCTCGACTGCGGTTATTGGCGTCGAGCAGCAGATGAGCGCATTGCCTTCGGCTGGCAGGTCCAACGGCTCTGGCGCGTAGGCGAGTTCGCCTTCGATCAAGCCACTCTCGCAGTTGTGGCATACCCCTGATCGGCAGGCCCAACGCACGGGAACGGCGCAGGCTTCCGCCAATTCGAGCAGGCTGGCGAAGCGGGAGTCCCATGGCACGGCGAGACCGCTTCGCAAAAACGTCACCATGGGACCGCCGCCCGCAGGACCGTCAGGACGATGCGGTAAGGCCGCGGCGACGCCGGCGATGCCCGGCGTGAGAGTTGGCGCGGGCCCGAACACTTCGACGTGGACCCTCGGCCATGGAATGCCCCATGCCGCCAGGCCTCTCTGGAAATCCTCGAGGAAGCGGTGCGGACCACACAGGTAGAAATCAGCCTCCTGGGGAATCCCGAGTTCCTGGCAAAGCTCGAGCGAAAGATGGCCTGTTCGATCGAAGTCCTGTCCGAGCATGTCTCCCGCCGCAGGCCGACTGTAGACGACGCAGCGATGGAACGCGCGGAGCGCACCGAGCAGATCGTCCGCCTCCTTGGCAAACGAATGGTGCGCCCGATCGCGGGCTGAATGCAGCCACCAAACCGGCCGAGACGCCACGGCGTTTGTAGCCACCGCACCATGCAACATCGCCAACATCGGCGTGACGCCGACACCGGCGCTGATAAGGACGACGGGAGTCGCACCGGCCGCGAGCGTGAACGAGCCACGCGGAGCACTGATCTCCAAGCGACTGCCTGCCCGCACGCTTTGGTGGAGAAAGCCGCTTGCGAGGCCCTCGTTCTTGACGCCAATCCGATAGTTGGAGGTCCCGGGCGAACCGCACAGCGAATAGCTTCGCGTGACGGCGGGAGCATCCGGGTCCGGTCGCACGCGGACCATGATGTATTGGCCGGGTAGTGCCGATGGTAGCGGCGAACCATCTTCGGCAGCGAACTCGAACGATCGGACGTCCGCGCTTTCCTCGCGCGAGGCAACGACCACAACCGGGCGGAAGCCACGCCACGCAAGGGGCGCCGACGCGCCGAGTCCGAGGCCGGCGTTGCCCGTTGTGCCTCCCGCCTCGGCCGCGACGAGCAGCGCCTGCATCGAGCCTTGCCAGTCCTTGCTGAGTGCTGGAATTCGAACTGCGCGGCGCAAAGCCTCGGGCGGGTGCTCCGCCGAATATAGCAGCGCGTCGATCTCGGCGACCGTCATGTGCTCCGGGCCGTCGGAGAGCTTCTCGATGCGATCGCCGGCGCCGAACTCGCCTTCCTGTATGACGCGGAAATAAAAGCCGGGCCGGCGGTGTGCGACCAGCAGCGCAGCAATCTCCGGGTGGTTCAGCCTGATGCCGACCCGGTAGCAGGTGTCGCGTGGCTGGCTGATCTCGACGACGGCGCCGCCGATCCTGAAGCGATCGCCGATGCAGACCTCGTTATCGGCGAGGCCCTCCACTGTGAGGTTCTCGCCGAAATTCCCCGCCACGAGATCCGACCGCCCAAGATACTTCGCCCAGTACCGGTAGGAATCGAGCTGGTACACCATAATCGCACGCTGCTCGCCGCCATGGCCCCGGAGGTCCCCTTGGCCGTCGCCATCGAGGTTCAGCCGGCGGGCGAAAATCCGCCCCGTCACCGGCGTCTTCCAGACCGCCGTCCGGACAGTCCTGCCCTGCCACGCGACATCCTTGGGAAGTCCGACATTGACCGAAACGATCACACCCATCATGGAACCTCCGCTGCGGCTGCCATCGGATGCGGCAGTGTGTTTAGTAGGGAGTGCAGGTCAAGACTACACGCAATGCCCCAACGCCACGGTCGCTTGGCGTTGCGAGCCAACCTGGGCCATGATCCGACCTTAATGGCCGACGAGAAATCGATCTGGACGGGACTGAAACGCGGGCTCGCTCGCCGCTGTCCCAATTGCGGCAAGGGGCTACTGCTCAGAGGGTATTTGACCATCCTCTCGCCCTGCGAAGTCTGCGGCAACGACAACTCGGCCTATCCGTCCGATGACTTCCCACCTTACCTGACCGTCTTTGTTGCCGGGCACGTCATAGTCGCCCTCTTCGTATGGACGGACAACGTCTATGAGCCTCCGCTCTGGGTGGAATTCGCGATCTGGCTGCCGGTGACGCTCCTCATGTGTCTCGCGTTGCTGCCCTTTATGAAAGGTGTGGCGGTCGGGTTGTGCTGGGCCATGAATATCGTCCGCCAGGAGTCGGCGACGTGACCTCCAGCGAAACCGAACTGCCAGTCCTCGAGTACCAGGAGATCAACGCCCATCTGCGGACAAACACGACCGCGTTCGTCAACTGGTTCAGCTTTTTCCTGACATTCAGCCTCGTGGCGGCCATCGCCTTCCTCGTCATCGGCGAGGATCGACCAGGGCTACGAGGGCTTGCGCTGCGGTATGGCGTGCCCATCGTCTGCCTGATACTACACGTTATCGCCCTCGCTGGCATCTTGATCTTCCGGCACTACGTCACCGCAGCGCATCGCAAGCTTGACGAGATCGTCAAGCTTCTTGGCGACACCGGCGGCTCGCCGGTCCCGGTGCGGTTCACTCTATGGATGACCCACCTGATGGCGGCAGGGTTTGTCGTGTCGTACTTCGCATGGTTCTCGTTGCTCTTGCTTCCACGAGACTGATGGCCATCCGTTGAGGTCAGTTCAACTGGCTCGGGGAATGAAGCCAGGCACGCCTGTCTCCACTACCGTGTTGAACCGGAGGTTCGTCTTGATACTTTCCCGCATCTCCCGCATGGCGTCTTCAGGCAACCCCGATATCTCAAAGTTCTCTCGGATGCGGTGAGGTGTGGTCGAGGTCGTCAGGCAAGCGGTGCCGCGCTGTACGGCCCAGGCCAGCGCAACTTGAGCCGGCGTCTTGTGGACGCGCTGCGCGATGGCTGTGATCACAGGGTCGTCCAACACTTTCGGACTCATGCCGTGACCCAACGCTGCAAATGCCAGCAGAACAATCCCGTGCTCTCGACAGAAATCGAGCAGGTCCCATTCAGGAAGGTACGGATGGGATTCGACCTGCACCACGGCAGGCCTGATCCGCGCAGCCGCAACAATCTCTCGCAGCTTCTCCAACGTAACATCTGATAAGCCGATCGACTTGCACTGACCCTCGTCAACGAGACGCTCGAGCGCGCCCCACGTCTCGACCAACGTCACCCCGCGATCATAGATTACCTTACCGTGCTCGTCCCTTGGGTCCTGCTCGTCGCCGGGTTGAAAGGCAAACGGCGTATGGATGAGATAGCAATCCACATGGTCGACTTGTAGTCGCCGGCAGCTCGCGTCGAAGGCGGGCTTAACCCGCTCAGGACGATGATTGGTGTTCCATAGCTTCGTGGTAACGAAGACCTCCTCCCGTCGAACTGTCCCCGCCTTGAACGCTGCCTGCATCGCATCACCAACCGCCTCTTCATTGCGATATCGCTCCGCGCAATCGAGATGTCGAAACCCAACTTCCAATGCGGTCTTCGTGGCTCGCTTCGTCGCAAGTGGATCCGGGATCAGCGTGCCAAACCCGACGGCAGGGATTGCGCCGGATCCGTGGGTGAGAGGGATCCTCGTATAGCGAAGCGTATCGGAGGTTGCCATGCTCAAACTCCTTTGTTCGAGGCCAGACGCTGTATAAGCGACGGATCTGTTTGATGTAGCCTCCGCGCCTCAGTGGACTTATCCGATTGACCGAGCGCCATGAAGAGGGAGACTGCGATCGCAGTGGCGAAACAAACGGTCGGCCGAGGTATCCTTCCGGTCACGACGAGTGGTAGCCTTTCGACGCAGTCCTTCTCACCCCCTTGGAACGGGTGCCCGACATGACCGAGCAAAACAACAAGACAGGTTCGATCAGCGCGCAACCGACAGCGAAGGGAGATGCTTCCGGCGACGACGCGCAATCCGCGCAGACACCGCCCGAAGCGCGCCCCGCACTACAGGAGGCCCCAAAGGCTCTGCGGAAGCGAAAGCTACTGGCCGGTGTGCTCGGTGTTGCTGTCGTGGCAGTTCTCCTCGTGTTCGGCATCCCGTGGGTCGAGAAGATGCTCAGCACCGTCTCCACGGACGACGCCTACGTTAATGGGCACGTGACATTTGTTGCGCCCCGCGTTGCGGGACAGATTTCCCGCGTTCTCGTCGATGACAACAACCGAGTGCACAAGGGAGATCTCCTCGCCGCATTGGACAAGGAGCCGTACCGGGTTGCGGTCTCCGAGAAGCAGGCAGCGGTCGACACCGCGAAAGCCGACCTGCAGGCAGCCACCGCGGCGGCGCGCGCAACCGAAGCGCAGGCGGTGAGCCGACGCTGGGACCTGCAACACGCCGTCGAGAACGTCGATAACCAGGTCGCTCTCCTGCACGCGCGAGTCGCCGCTGTCGAAAAGAGCAAGGCCGCACTGACCCTGGCGCAGCTTGACTTCGATCGGGCGAAGCAGCTCGTCGCCAGAGACGACGTGCCGCGTGCGGAGTACGACCGGCGGCAAGCGCAACTGACGACGGCCGGCGCGGAACTCGCCCAGACTCTGGCCGAAGTCTACCAGATCCGCGCCTCGTTGGGACTGCCGGCGCAACCTGACGGAGCCGGCGATCTCGGCCAGGTGCCGCCCGACCTCGACGAAACCTTTTCGTCCGTCCTCCAGGCGCAGGCGGCGCTCATTCAAAGTGCCGCTGAGCTCGGCGTCGTGCACTCGTTCGAGCAAGGTCCGAAAGCGATGCTCGATCAGTTCTACAAACTGGGCGACGTCGATACCACGTTCGCCCGGTACGCGGCCAATGCCCCGGCGGTCAAGCAGGCCGAGGCGAAACTCGAAGCCGCCAGGCGCGATCTCGCACAGGCCGAACTGGATCTTCGTTACACCGACATCATCGCGGAGATCGACGGCGTCGTCACGCGCCGCAACGTCAATCCGGGCAACTTTGTTCAGGTCGGCCAGAACCTGATGGCGGTTCGCTCGCTCAACGAAATCTGGGTTGACGCCAACTTCAAGGAAACGCAGTTGCGCGATCTGCGCATCGGGCAGCCCGTCGATCTCAACGTCGACATGTACGGCGGCACGCACATCTTCAAAGGCCGGGTCTCCGGCTTCACCGAGGGAACCGGATCGACCCTGGCATTGCTGCCGCCCGAGAACGCCACGGGCAATTTCATCAAGGTGGTCCAGCGGTTGCCGGTCCGGATCGACCTCGTCGATTACAACGCCGATCAGACACCTCTGTTCATCGGCACCTCGGTCGTCCCCTACGTCTACATCAACAAGCCGGCAACCGGTCCCGATGCCGGCAAGTTTCTCCAGACCTATGTGCCCCAGACCAATATCGCGCAGTCTCCGAGCCCTGGTTCGACCGCAAGCGCGTCGGGCACCAGGCAATGAGCGATGCGGCACTGTCGTCGGCACCTCTGAACTCCCGGTCCCGCGCCACGACAAATCCGTGGGTCGTCGCCGCTGTTGTCGTGGTGCCGACCTTCATGGAGGTGCTCGACACCACGATCGCGGTCGTGGCGCTGCGTTATATCGCGGGCGGGTTATCGGCCACGGTCGATGACGGCGAGTGGGTCATCACCAGCTACCTCGCCGCCAACGCGATCATCCTGCCCATCACCGGCTGGCTGATCGCTCATGTTGGTCGCCGCAACTATTTCCTGCTTTCCATCGCCGTATTCACCCTCGCGTCCGGACTGTGCGGTATGGCCACAAGTCTTGGCCAACTGATCCTGTTCCGCGTACTCCAAGGTCTTGCCGGCGGTGGCCTTCAGCCGTCGAGCCAGGGCGTGCTGCTGGACGCCTTCCCGGTCGAGCGGCAAGGCATGGCCATGACGCTGTTCGGCCTCGCCGCGCTGATCGCTCCCGTGGTCGGTCCGACTCTCGGCGGCTGGATAACCGACAGCTACTCCTGGCGGTGGGTGTTCTGGATCAACATCCCCGTCGGCCTGCTGGCCCTGGGCGCCTGTGCCGTCACACTCCGGGACCCCGAATACCTCACCGCACAGCGCATGGAATTACGGCGGCGACCGTTCAGCTTTGACGGCATCGGCCTGTCGCTGCTGGTCATCGTCATCGTCTGTTGGGAGGTGGCGCTCAGCAAGGGCCAGGAATGGGACTGGCTGGGCGATCCGTTCTGGCGCGTGCAGACGTTGGCGATCCTGTTCGTCGTGGGCCTGGCCGGGCTGATCTTCTGGGAACTGCGCCATCCGAGTCCGGTGGTCGAATTTCCGGCCGTTGCGAGAACGGAACTTCGCCGCCTGCTGCGTCATCATCTTTTGCGCCTTCGCGGTGCTGTATGCCGCCAGCACTTCGTTGCCTGCCTTGCTCCAGTCGCTGTTCGGCTACGATGCACTGAGCGCCGGACTGGTCATGTCGCCGGCCGGCTTCTTTGCCCTCGTTGCCATGCCGTTCGTGGGGCGCGCGCTAGGACGTGGAACCGATGCGCGGTGGATACTTGCCGTAGGTCTGTTGACCATGGCCGCCGGGAATTACTGGATGTCGCAGATGAACCTGGACATCAGTCCGGGACAGGCCGTCTGGCCGCGGGTGGTGCTGATCATCGGGCTTGCGATGTGCTTCGCCCCGGCAAACGTGGCGGCCTACCTTTATACACCGCTCGCGCTGCGCGGGTCGGCGGTTGGCCTGCTGAGTCTCCTGCGCAATGAGGGCGGCAGCGTAGGGACCTCGATGGCGCAGACGATACAGGAGCGCCGCGACCAGTTCCACAGCCTCCGTCTTGGCGAATCGCTCGATCCCTTCAACGCGGCTGCGAATTCCTTCCTCCATCAGGCTGCCGGTCCGTTCCTGCAGCAGACCGGCGATCCGGTCGCGGCGCAGCAACTGGCCTTGCAGACGCTCGAGAACCTGCGCCAGCAACAGGCATCGGCGCTCGCCTACTTCGATGTGTTCTGGGTGCTCGCCGTTGTCATGGTGGCGCTTGTGTTCGTAGTGCTGCTGATGAAACGCTCCGTCGCTGAGAAAGGCGCGCGCATTGGGGGCGAGTAAGGCGAGCACAC
>CAVZNH010000027.1:0-99966 GCA_963776505.1 uncultured Alphaproteobacteria bacterium | reverse complement strand
TGGACGAAGCTTACTTTCGTGACACGATCCGGCCGATGATCGATGGTCGCAATGTCGAACTGATCGGCGAGATCAACGAGGCCCAGAAGCAGACTTTCCTCTCCGGTGCCCTTGCGCTGCTATTCCCGATCGACTGGCCGGAGCCGTTCGGGCTGGTGATGATCGAGGCGATGGCCTGCGGCACTCCGGTTGTCGCATTCAATCGCGGTTCGGTTCCAGAGGTCATCGAGCGACGGCGTTACCGGGATGATCGTGGAAGACGAGGCGGAGGCGATCGCGGCGACTCCGTCAGGTTGCGGATCTGTCCCGCGCCGAGGTGCGTCGCTGCTTCGAGCACCGGTTCAGCTCGGAGCGCATGGCCGAGGACTATCTGGCGCTGTATCGCCGCTTGGCTGCTCGGGTACGTCCTGCGCTTCGCGTGGTGCGCTAGGGCTCAGTGACCTCGCGGTTCCCGGCTGGATCGCTAAGGGGTGCCAGGCGTCGGGTGCTGCTGTAAGTGGGCCGCGTCCACTTGGGCCGCGCCCACGCCCCGTCTGGATCGTCTCGGCATCGTCGTCGGAAAAATCACCCGGCCACGCGATCATCGCCGTGTCAGGCGCGAGCCCGGCCGCGCCCAGTTCCCGCTCCTCGCTCTCGATCTCACGCCTGATCTTGTCGAGAGACAGCTCGGTCCGCGCTACTCGCTCGGCTCGTTCGGTCTGCATTGCTGATTGGATCGACTTCAGGTCTGCGTGCCAGATGACCAGTTTTTCCGCCGCGATCTCGCGGCAGGTGAGGGCGGTCTGCAGCGCGCGGGATGTGCGGGTATGACGATACTGGCGGAGCCATTGGCCCCACACAGTGAGGGCACGGCCGTAAGCCGGTGCGCTCGTCTGCATCCGCTCATGATCGGAAACTCACGCCAAATCGCCTACTCACAATTGTGTGCGGTCGCACCAACTCAACTTGATGTGGTATTGTGATCTAGCAGTCGCTCAATTTCATCCCCGGTAGCCTTGTTGAGCAATCAATCCGCGAGCGAGCCCATGTTCTCGACCAACTCGGTCGATCAGGCGATAGTTGCGGAAGCCCGGAACCACCAGCAATAATGCCAAGTGCGCGCGGGCTCCGCTTGCTTTCCGCTATGCGTCCTTGAGGCAGATCTTGCGGCGGACACAGGCTAAGTGCAGTTTCGCAAGAAGGGCCAAGAGGCTGATTGGTTAAAGATCTGCCGCTGAATGGGTAGGAAGTGTGGGCCCGTGAAGTAATCGATGGGGCAAGCCGTTCAGCGGTCGCAGGTGCGGTCTGGGAATGGATCGTCGATATGGAGCATAGACTTAGCGACACGGTTGGCGAGGGCAAATCTGCGGCGGCACCGTTACGGCAAGTGTTGCGCAGCATAGGCCGCGTGGCTTGCGACGCCGTTTCTGCTGTTGGCGGTGCTGGTAGTCGGCTGTTGGCTATACGTCTTGGGTATTAAGCGACCGCGTGACGGCTAGGTCGCGCTGTCCCTCCCTCGGGTAGGTGGATCAGGTGGCGGGGGAGGGGCCCTCCCGCAGCGTCCGCGAGGTGCGGCAAACGCCGGGGCCAGATGCCGCAAAGGGTCTCGATCTTCGAATGAGCTTGCCCTGGCGTCCCAATAGCTGGAGGTCCGGGCGGGAATCGAACCCACATTCGCGGATTTGCAGTCCGCTGCATCACCACTCTGCCACCGGACCGGCCTGAGCGAAGGCGGCGTATATCGGCGTCGCCATGCCCAGCCGGTCAAGCCCCGCCACGCGCCGGCTTGGCGGCTATCGCAGCCGCCGCCTCTATAAGGCGTGTCCCTCCCGTCCCAATGAGCCGCCACCCATGGACCGCGCCGCCCAGGCATTCGCAGAAGCCCGCAACCGCATGGTGGACAGCCAGATCCGCCCCAACAAGGTGACCGATCCTCGCATCGTCGCCGCAATGCGCCAGTCTGCCGCGCGAGCGCTTCCTTCCGCCGCGACTCGCGGCGCTCGCCTATGCGGACGAGGACGTGCCGCTGGGCGAGGGCCGCGTTCTGCTGGAACCGGCCGTCATCGCCCGCCTGGTGCAGCTTACCGCGATCGCCGCCGGCGAGCGCGCGCTGGTGGTCGCCGCCGGCACCGGCTACGGCGCGGCGCTGCTGGCCGCCTGCGGCGCCCGGGTCACCGCGCTCGAGGAGGCCGCGTCTCTGCGGGACGCCGCGCGCAGCGTGCTGGCGGAGTTGCGCCCTCGGTGTCAGCCTGGTCGCCGGCCCGCTCGGCGCCGGCTGGCCGCCGGGTGCCCCTTACGACGTGATCCTGATCGAGGGGGCGGTGCGCGACATTCCGCCCGCGATCGGCGAGCAGCTGCATCGGCAGACTGGCCGGCTGGTCACGGTTTGCGCCGGCAGCCGCCGGCCTCGGCCAGGCGGTGCTGGCCGAGGCCACAGCGGCCGGCCTGCGGACGCAGCCGATGTTCGATTGCGCCACGCCCCCGATCCCCAGCCTGCATGCCGTCCCCCGGCTTCGTTTTCTGATCGACATGTCATAGAGTCTTTGTGTCTGGCTGCGCGCTGTGGCAGAGAATACCGGCCGTGAGGCAGAGGAGCGGACATGATCCTTACGGCGCGGCTGGATACTCGGTCTCGGGGTGGCGCTGGCGGCCGCACCCGCCTTCGGCCAGACGCCGACCGAACAAGCCCGCTCCGCGCAAGCCGGCAGCCGCGACGCAGCGCACGACACGCGCGCCGGCGCCGCCCGGCGACCATCGCGCAGGCCGCCGCAGCCTGGCGTCGCCGCACACGCTGGCCGAGGCGCTGGCCGCCACCTATGCGAACCAGCCGGCGCTGCAGGCCGAACGCGCCAAGCTGCGGGCGACCGACGAGAACGTGCCGCAGGCGCTTGGCCGGATGGCGCCCGACGGTCGTGATGGCAGGGACCGCCGGCTACGGCGATGGCATCAGCCGGATCTATTCTGGTGCGTCCGACGTCTTTCTCAACGCGCAGACCGATCGGCTCATCGGCACCGCGCAGGCGACGCTGACGCCAGCCGCATCTATACCGGCGGCAAGACGCAGGCCAACGTCAACCGCGCCAAGAACCAGGTGATGGCCGAGCGCGCGAACCTGATCGCGCAGGAGCAGACCAGCTTCACCAACGTGGTGAACGCCTATGTCGGCGTCATCCAGGCGCAGCAGCTGCTCGCGCTGAACATCAACAACGAGCAGGTGCTGGCCAAGCAGCTCCAGGCGACCAATGACCGGTTCCGGGTCGGCGAGATCACCCGCACCGACGTGGCGCAGGCCGAGGCGGCGCTTGGCGCAAGCGACATGCGCAGCGGCAGACCGCGGAGGGCAACCTGCAGACCGCGCGCGGCACCTATCAGCAGGTGGTCGGCTACCTGCCGCCGGGCGATCTGGTCGAGCCGCAGCCGCTGGCTGCTGCCGGCGAAGACCGAGCAGGATGCGACGGTGCTGGCGGCGAACAACAACCCAGTGGTGGTTGCCGCGCTGTTCAACGATGCCGCCGCGAAGGACGCGGTGGACGTGGCGTTCTCCCAGTTGATGCCGCAGGTCAGCTTTCAGGGCCAGATGTTCCAATCAGAACAACGCGAGCGCGCGGAGTGCGCAGACCAACGGCTACCAGGCCGTGGTGCAGCTCTCGGTGCCGGTCTACCAGGGCGGCGCCGAATACTCCGCAGTGCGCCAGGCGAAGCAGAGCGAACAGCAGACCATCGAAGCAGGTGGACGACGCCCGTCGCACCGCCGTGCAGAACGCGGTGCAGGCCTGGGAGACGCTGGCCGCGCAAAAGGCGTCGGCGGACAGCACACGCGAGGCGATCCGCGCCAACCAGATCGCCCTGGAAGGCGTGGAGCGCGAGGCCATCGTCGGCAGCCGCACCACGCTCGACGTGCTGAACGCACAGCAGGCGCTGCTGAATTCGCAGGTCACGCTGGTGCAGAACCTGGCGCAGCTGGTCACCGCATCCTATCAGGTGGCGTCGGCGGTCGGGCGGCTGACCGCGCGCGACCTGCATCTGCCGGTGCCGCTGTATGACGACACCGCCTACTACAATGCGGTGAAGAACAAGTGGGTCGGTCTCGGCGACTACGCGACCGACCAGCCAGGCCGCTGAGAAGACGGTTACGATGAGCGCATCGCAGACACCGTCCGGGAGCCGACGCGGTGGGCGATCCTTCGATGGAGGACATCCTTGCCTCGATCCGCCGCATCCTGAGCGAGGACGAGGCGCCGGCCGCTGACGGCACCGCCGCCGGCAGCCGCACTCCGGCCGGCGAGGACGTGCTGGTGCTGGATCCCGCCATGATGGTGCCCGAGCCCGCCTCGCCCGAGCGCCTGCGACGCCTGCCGTGCCGAGACACCTGCCTGCTACCGAACCGCCGCCGCGGGCCGGCGACGTCACCGCCGAACCTGGTGGCGCCGGAGGCCGCCGCGGCGGCGGCATCCTCGGTCGGCAGCCTCGTGCGCACCCTCGCCGGAGCGCACCACGCAGGTTCACAGCGGCGGTCCGACCATCGAGGACATCGTGCGCGAGGAGATGCGGCCGCTGCTGAAGGCGTGGCTGGACGCCAACCTGCCGCCGCTGGTCGAGCGCCTGGTTCGCACCGAGATCGAGCGCGTCGTAGGCCGCGCCGTACCCTGAGCCGTATTGTCATTGCTGGCCTCTTGCGGCATCCGCGTGGGGCCGCAGGAGAGCGAAATGCTGGACAAGACCTACAACCCGTCGGAGATCGAGCCCCGCCTGTATGAGGGCTGGGAGCGGGCGGGCGCGTTCGCCTGCGATCCGAATTCCAACGCGCACGCCCTACACCATCATGATCCCGCCGCCGAACGTCACCGGCAGCCTGCACATGGGCCACGCGCTGACGTTCACCGTGCAGGACACGCTGATCCGCTGGCGCCGCATGCAGGGACGCGACGTGCTGTGGCAGCCGGGCACCGACCACGCCGGCATCGCCACGCAGATGGTGGTGGAGCGGCTGCTGGCGGAGCAGGGGATCGATCGGCGCGAGCTCGGGCGGGAGAAGTTCGTCGAGCGCGTGTGGCAGTGGAAGGCGGAATCCGGCGGCACGATCACGCAGCAGTTGCGCCGGCTGGGCGCGTCGCTCGACTGGCCGCGCGAGCGCTTCACCATGGACGACGGCCTGTCGGCGGCGGTGCGCAAGGTGTTCGTCGACGCTGTACCGCGAAGGCCTGATCTATCGCGACCGGCGGCTGGTGAACTGGGATCCGAAGCTGCAGACGGCGATCTCCGACCTCGAGGTGGAGAACCTCGAGGTGAAGGGATCGCTCTGGCACATCCGCTATCCGATCGAGGGCGAGCCCGGCCGGTTCATCACCGTGGCGACGACGCGGCCGGAGACGATGCTGGGCGATACCGCGGTGGCGGTGCACCCCGAGGATGCGCGGTATCGCGATCTGGTCGGCAGCGTTACGCGATCCTGCCGCTGGTCGGGCGCCGCCTGCCGATCGTCGCCGACGACTATTCGGACCCGGAGAAGGGCACCGGCGCGGTGAAGATCACGCCGGCGCACGACTTCAACGATTTCGACGTCGGGCAGCGGCATGGACTGCCGATGCCGTCGATCCTCGATCGGCAGGCGCACGTTGCGCTGGCGGAGATCGCCGACGTGCTGACGGCCGTGGATGGCGTGGCCGATCCGGCGTTCGTGCGCTCGCTCGACGGCATGGACCGCAACGCGGCGCGCAAGGCGATCGTGGCGGAGCTGGAGCGGCTCGGCCTGCTGGAGAAGACCGAGCCGTACACGCACCAGGTGCCGCACGGCGATCGCGGCGGCGTGCCGATCGAGCCGCTGCTGACGACGCAGTGGTACTGCAACGCCGAGGTGCTGGCGAAGCCGGCGATCGAGGCGGTGGAGACCGGCAAGACCGTGTTCGTGCCGAAGCAATGGGAGAACACGTTCTTCGCCTGGATGCGCGACATCCAGCCGTGGTGCATCTCGCGCCAGCTCTGGTGGGGGCATCGCATTCCCGCCTGGTACGGCCCGGACGGCGCGATGTTCGTCGCGCGAGACCGAGGCAGAGGCGAAGGCGGCGGCGCGCGCGCAATACGGCCGCGACGACCGGCTGACGCAGGACGAGGACGTGCTGGACACCTGGTTCAGCTCCGGCGCTGTGGCCGTTCTCGACGCTGGGCTGGCCGGAGAAGACCAAGGAGCTGGCGCGCTATTATCCCGGCGACGTGCTGGTCACCGGCTTCGACATCATCTTCTTCTGGGTCGCGCGGATGATGATGCAGGGCATCCACTTCATGGGCGAGGTGCCGTTCCGCGCGGTCTACATCCACGGCCTGGTGCGCGACGAGCGCGGCCAGAAGATGTCGAAGTCGAAGGGCAACAGCATCGATCCGCTGGAGCTGATCGATCGCTACGGCGCCGATGCGCTGCGCTTCACCATCTGCGCGCTGACCGGACCTGGGCGCGACGTGAAGCTCGGCGCCGCGCGCGTCGAGAGCTATCGCCGCTTCGTCACCAAGCTGTGGAACGCCGCGCGGTTCTGCGAGATGAACGACATCCGGCCGGATGCGTCGTTCGATCCGTCGCGTGCCACGCTGCCGCTGACGCGCTGGATCCTCGATGCGACGAACCGTGCGATCGAGGAGGCAAGCGCGGCGCTGGAGGCGTATCGCTTCGATGAATACGCCGCCGCCTGCTACCGCTTCACCTGGGATACGTTCTGCGACTGGTTCGTCGAATTCGCCAAGCCGGCGCTGGCGGAAACCGAAGTGCGGCAGACCGCGGCCTATGTGCTCGGCACGATCCTGCGGCTGCTGCATCCGGCGATGCCGTTCGTCACCGAGGAGCTGTGGGATCGCTTCGGCTACGGCGAACCATGCAGCCTGATCCGCACGCCGTGGCCGGAGCCGGTCGACCGTGCACGGATGCGGCGATGGCGCGCGAGGAGCTCGATTGGGTGGTGCGGCTGATCTCCGAGGTGCGCTCGGTGCGCACCGAGATGAACGTGCCGCCCGGCACGCTGACGCCGATCCTGCTGCGCGACGCCGCACCGGAGACGCTGGCGCGCGGCCAGCGCTGGATGGAGGCGATCCGGCGCCTGGCGCGCGCTTCGGAGCTGCGGCCGCTGGAGGGCGAGATGCCGAAGGGCTCGGCGCAGCTGGTGCTGGACGAGGCGACGGTGGTGCTGCCGCTGGCCGATGCGATCGATGTCGGCACGGAGCGCGCGCGCCTGACGCGCGAGCGCGACAAGGCGGCCGGCGAGGCGCGCAAGATCGCGCAGAAGCTGGACAACGCCGACTTCGTGCGCCGCGCGCCGGAGGAGGTGGTGGAGGAGAACCGCGAGCGCCTCGCCGCCGCGCAGGCCGAGATCGCGCGGCTGGAGGCGGCGCTGCAGATGGATCGGTCTAGAAGGGGGTTGGGGGAAGGGGTCGCTTCGCCCCCTCCTCCGCCACCCCTCCCGCAAGGGGAGGGGGAGAAGTCGCGTTGGGTCTTGTTGTTGTCGCGGTTGCGGCTGTGGGCGTTGTACTCGGCATCGCCATCGGGGCCGTCGGCATCGGCGGCGTGCTGCTGGTGCCGTTCCTGACGCTGACCCTCGGCATCGACGTGAAGCACGCGATCGCCGCGGCGCTGCTGAGCTACGTGCCAAGTTGTGCAGTCGCGGTGACGCTCTATGCCCGGCGCGGCTCGATCCCTTGGCGCGAGGCCGGCTTGCTCTGTCTCGCCGCGCTGCCGACCGCCTGGCTCGGGGCGCGCGCGGCGCAGCATCGCGCCGGCTGGCTTGCTGGAAGCAGCGATCGGCGTGCTGCTGCTCGGCGGCGGCGCCTATGCGTTGGTGCCGCGGCGGGATGCCGACGATCGGGCAGCGCAGGCTGGCACCGGCGACGCTGCTGGGGCTTGGCGGCGGCACCGGCTTCGTCTCCGCGCTGACCGGCGCCGGCGGCGCGTTCGTGCTGCTGCCCGTTCTGCTGCTGCTCGATGTGCCGGTGCTGGCGGCGATCGGCCTTGGTCAGGCGATCGCACTGCCGATCGCTGGTCTCGCCAGCGTCGCCAACATCGCCGCGGGCATCATGGACCTGTGGCTCGCCGCGGGCCTCGCCGTGACGCTGACGCTCGGGATTGCGATCGGCACGCCGATCGCGCATGCATTGCCGCAGCGTCTGCTGCGTCGTCTGCTGGGTTCGGCGGTGGCGCTTGCCGGGCTCGCCATGCTGCTGCGCACGGCGGCGCGGCTGCTGTGAGTTAGGCAGGTGCCTGCCAGCGCCGGAGAAAGCGTCGGCCATCGCCACCGACCTTGGGGTCGTGCGGATCCAGGAACATGACCGCCGCGCGCGCACTGAAGCTCGAGCTCGGTCAATTCGAGCCAAACCAGGCTCGGGACGGTCGCGCTGTTGACGTAATAGATGCGGTTCGTCACGTCGGCTGCGCTGACCCAATTGGTCTGGGTCCCACCCCAGCCCTGTTCCTCGGCGCTCGGCTCACGTGCCGGATCGCGGAATGGGATCTGCGCGATGCGCAGGAGCGACATCGCACCGGCGACCGCCTCAGTGTAGTTCCTGGGATCTGGCAAGTACTTGTGATAGGCCATGAGGCGTGCGTACCGAGAGTCCGCGTCGAGCGAGCCCGGCAACTCCTCGCTTCCGCCGAATTCCTTGAACCTCGTCATGCGCACAAGCATTTCGTTGAGTGTGGGATCGTTCGTCATCACGCGGTACTCGGGCCCGTGGTGGATCACGAGACTGCCCTTGACGCACTCGAAGATCGCGGAATCACCTGACGTGTCCTCGACGGCGAGGTGAATACCGAGTGGCTTGGTGTAGCCAAGGTCGTTCGACCACGCCGCGACCACGCGGAAATGGCCGGCTCTGTGGGCATCGACGACCTCGTTGACCGTCGCGAAGTTGTCCAGGACGTATTGCACCCAGTGCGTATCCGGCAGCTCCGGGCGTGCGTCGTCCGGTTCCTGCTGCGATGAAGTGAGCACGAGCGCGTGCGCTGAGAGGCCCTTTTCGTTGAGGCCATCGGTGGCAGCACCGTCAAATCCCACCATCGCCACGCTGCCGAACCGGTTTGTCCAATGCACGGTGTTGCTGCCGATGCCCTCGATTTTGGCCCGGATGCCAGGGACCACGCTGCTCGTCGAATTGCGCGCCATGCCGCGGGGAAACACGAAGAGCTTCGGCCGTTCGGGAAAGCTCACCGGAAGGTCCATCGAGCGGACCACGATCTTCGCGATCTTGCGATCATTGACGAACACCAGTGAACAGGCATGCAGCGTGTTGACCTTGAGTGCCAAAGGCACGGCCGACACTCCCGCGATGAATGATCGTCTTCGCATGGCGGCCTCCGATACGGGAAGGCACGACTTGAGGCCGGCGGCACCGTCGCGCACAATCCCGCCGTGCCAGGCACGAGCCGCAAGGAAAGCCGATATCCATGACCAAGACATTAATCCGCGGCGCCGACATCGTGATGCGCACGCTGGAACGCGCAGGGCACAACACGATCTTCACGCTGTCCGGCAACCACATCATGTCGCTGTTCGACGCGGCGATCGATACGCGGCATCGGCTGGTGCACACGCGGCATGAGGCGGCGGCGGTGCACATGGCCGATGCCTGGGGGCGGCTGACCGGCGAGCCTGGCATCGCGATGGTCACCGGCGGTCCGGGCCATGCCAACGCCGCCGCCGCGCTGATGACGGCGCTGGGACAGGAATCGCCGCTGGTGCTGCTGTCGGGCCATACCGAGACGACGCAGCTTGGGCGCGGCGGGTTTCAGGAACTGCGGCAGGCCGATGTGGCGGCGCCGATGGCGAAGGCGTCGTGGACCGCGACGTCGGTGGCGACACTTGGCGCCGAGGTGGCGAAGGCGATCCGGATTGCGCGGTCGGGGCGGCCCGGGCCGGTGCATCTCAGCCTGCCGTCGGATCTGCTCGATGCGACGATCGCCGCCGACGAGGTCGTGTGGCCGGAGCCTGATGCGTTCGCCGCATCGCCGGTTGCGCTGAGCGATGCGGCGGCCGATGCGATCCTCGGCATCATCGCGACGGCGCAGCGGCCGTTTCTGCTTGCCGGTCCGGCGATGGCGAACACGTCCGGCCGCGATCTGCTGGCACGCATCGAGGCGGCGACGCAGATTCCCACCGCGATCATGGAAAGCCCGCGCGGCTTCAACGACGCGACGCTCGGCGCCTTTGCCGATGCGATCCGCCGCGCCGATCTGATCGTCCTGCTCGGCAAGGCGCTCGACTTCACGCTGAGGTTCGGCGAGGCGCCGGCGGTCGATGCGGCGTGCCGCTGGATCGTGATCGATCCCGAGGCGGCGCTGGTCGATCGGGCGATCCGCGAAAGGGGCGAGCGCGTCGCGTTCGGCTGTGTCGCCGATACGCGCCCGGCCGGCGAGGCGCTGATCCGCCGCGCGGCCGGGAAGCGCGTGTCGAGCGACAAGTGGTTCGCCGAGGTGCGCGCGCTGCTGACGGATCGGCCGGCGTCGTGGGAGACGCTTGCCTCGAAGACGCCGGGCAAGCTGCATCCGATCGAGGTGTTCCGCGCGCTGAAGCCGCATGTCGCGCGGCATCCCGACACGGTGCTGATCTGCGACGGCGGCGAGTTCGCGCAATGGGGGCAGAGCGTGCTGCCGGTGGTGCCGCGGCGGATGATCAACGGCGTCGGCGGCTCGATCGGTTCGTCGCTGCCGATGGCCGGTGCGGCGCGCGTGGTCGAGCCTGAGGCGCCGGTGTTCGTCGTGCTGGGCGACGGCACGTTCGGCTTCCACATGGCGGAGTTCGAGACCGCGGTGCGCTGCAATCTGCCGTTCGTCGCGGTGGTCGGCACCGATGCGCGCTGGAACGCCGAGTACAACCTGCAGGTGCGCGACTACGGCCCGAACCGCACGTTCGGCTGCGAGCTGCTGCCGACGCGCTATGACCTGGTGGTGGCGGCGCTGGGCGGGCATGGCGAACTGGTGCAGAGCGCCGACGAACTGCCGGGAGCGATCGAACGTTCGCTGGCGAGCGGCAAGCCGGCGTGCATCAACGTGATGATCGAGAGCATCCCGGCGCCGCTGGTACGCGCCGGCGCCTGACCCACCACAGCCAGGCTGACGCAACGATGAGCAGGGCGAATGCGATCGGCCCATGCATGGCGGCGTGGCTGGTCTGCAACTCCCAGCCGAACGCGATCAGCACGATCAGCGGCGGCCACGGCACGCGACCGGTCAGCAGCAGCGCGAGTGCGGCCGCGAGCATGGCGATGAAGATAGCCCACGATCCGGTGAGGCTGACGAATGACCCGACCCCGCCGACCAGCGGATCGATCCACATGGCGTTGAGCAACTGGATCACGCCATCCAACTGCTGTTGATTGAGCTGGCCCGATGCCGCCATCGCCTCGGCGGTGATGATGGTTCGGCCGAGCCCGATGCCACCGATCGCGTCGAGCACCGTGTAGTAGATCGCGAACACGAGGATGGCAGCGCGGGCAAACCACGCGGCGGCGCGGGCGTAGAAGCTGTCGGTGTCCGTGACATCGGCGAGCATCAGCCACAGGCCGACGCCGACCAGCGTCACCAGCGGAGTCTGGATCATGTGCAGCGTGAACCACCATGGCGGTCCGAAATAACCCAGCGCCTGGAATTGCGGCTGATACGCTTCAGGCTTCGAGAGGAACTGATACATCCCAGGATGCGCGGTGAACCCCGCGGGATGAAACAGCTCGATCACGATCAGCCCGAGCGGCGCCAGCAACAGGCAGACCCACCACAGCGCCGACCGGACGGCGCCGTCGGACATGGCGCCCTCTATTCTGCCGCCTGCGCCACCTCGTCACCCAGCCGCACGCCGCGCACCACGTATTCCGCGGCGACCTTGATCGCCTCGATCATGCTGACCGCGCTCGCACGGCCGGTGCCGGCGATGTCGAACGCGGTGCCGTGATCGACGCTGGTGCGCAGGATCGGCAAACCGAGTGTCACACTCACCGTCTTCTCGAAGTCCATCATCTTCGCCGCGATGTGGCCCTGGTCGTGATACAGCGACAGCACTGCGTCATAGCGGCCGATGCGCGCCATGTGGAACACGCTGTCCGCCGGCACCGGGCCGCTCACGTGCATGCCGCGGGCGCGGGCGGCTTCGATCGCCGGCTTGATCGCGTCCATCTCCTCGCGGCCGAACAGTCCGTCCTCGCCGCCATGCGGGTTCAGCGCGGCCACCGCGAGATGCGGCGCGTCGATGCCGAGCTGGTGCAGCGCCTTCATGGCCTTCTCGATGCCCGACAGCGTGCGGTCGCGGGTGATCTGGCGGCACGCGTCCACCAATGACAGATGGCGGGTGAGGAAGAAGATCTTCAGACCGCTGATGGTGAACATCGTCATCTCTTCGCGAGCGCCGGTGTGTTCGGCGAACATCTCGGTGTGGCCGATGAACGGGATCTTCGCCGCCTTCAGCGACTCCTTGTTGATCGGCGTGGTCGCCACGCCGGCGATGCGTCCGGCCATCGCGAGCTCGATCGAGGTGCGGATCGCGGCGTAGGCGGCCTCGCCGCCGAGCGCCTGAACCTTGCCCATTTGCAGCACGGCCGGATCGGCGGTGTCCTGGTGCACCACGTCGATCACGCCCTGTCTCGGTCGGCGATCGCCTCGGGGCCGGCGATGCGGTTCAGCGACGCGGACAGGCCGCACACCGACAGGGCGCGCTCGAACACCCTTGCGTCGCCGATCAGGAAGCTGCGCGAGCAATCACGCACCTCGGGGGCCAGCAGCGCGCGCACCGCGATCTCGGGGCCGATGCCGGCGGGATCGCCCATTGTGACGGCCAGAACCGGTCGTGTCTCGGTCATGTCGGGGCCCTCTCCTCGGGTGGCTTTCGCTATCGGGGGCTTCATAGCACACTGTCGTGCCAAACACCGCCCAGGAGGAAACGCATGCTCCGCATCTATGGTTCGGCCCGCTCGCGTGGCGTCCGCACGCTCTGGATGGCCGGGGAACTCGGCCTGCAATACGAGCATCTCGACTATGCGCCGCGGTCCCCGCAGACCCGCACGCCGGAATACCTGGCGCTGAACCCCAACGCCCGTGTGCCGACGATCGACGACGACGGGTTCGTGCTGTCGGAATCGATGGCGATCAACCTCTATCTGGCGAAGAAGCACGGCAAGCTCTATCCGACCGATGCGAAGAATGAGGCGCTGACCTGGCAGTGGAGCTTCTGGGAGGTCGATCGGCTGGATCGGCAGTTGACCACCTATGCCAACAACGCCTTCGTGCTGCCCGAGGCGCAACGCAATGCCGCAGCCGCCAAAGGAGCGTGGGACGAGATCAGTCCGGCGCTCGATGTGCTGGAGATAGCGCTCGGCAAGGCGCAGTGGCTCGCCGGCAGCGAGTTCAGCGTGGCTGACCTGAACGTTGCAGCCGCGATGGTGCGCGCGTTGGGATTCGATATCGGCAAGTGGCCGAAAGTCCATGCGTGGCTGCACAAGTGTTGGGACCGTCCGGCCGCCAAGCGTGCACTGGCGATGCGTGAGTAGCCTGCGAGCCGCCGTATGATCCAAGCGCTCAGCGCTGTCACGCTGGCGACACATGACATGGCGCGTTCAGTGGCGTTCTACGCGACACTCGGTTTTGCGTTGAAGTCCGGCGGCCCGCAGGCTGGCTTCACCAGCTTTCATGCAGGCGGCGGTTATCTGAACCTAGCCGCCGTCAGGAACACCGAGCGGTGGGTTGGATGGGGACGCGCGATCTTCTATGTCGACGATGTGGATGCGTTGCACGCGCGCGCCGTGGCGGCCGGGCTGTCGCCCGGGTTCGCGCCACGCGACGCTGCTTGGGGTGAGCGCCATTTTCACATCACCGACCCGGACGGGCACGAACTCAGCTTCGCGCGGCCGCTGTAATCGAGTGCCGTCAGTCGCCGCTCAGGGCGCTGAGTGCCACTCCAGGCGAGACATCGGGCGTTCGGGGCGGCAGGTAGGTCATGCCACTGGCGCGCGCGATCTCATCGAGCTTGCCCTGCGTGAGCAGCTCGGCGAGGACCGTGTTGACTTGCTCGATCAGAGCGGCGTCGGTGGAAAGCCCGACATAGCCGATGTTGAAGCCGATCGAATGCCAATAGGTCGTCGGCACCACGCGCGTTCCGGGATGCGCGAGACGCCAGGCGTCGAATTCTCGCTGGTCGACGAGCGCAGCATCGATCTTGCCGCTCTCCAGTTGCGCGAATAGCGCCGGCGATCGGTCGAAGTGGACTACCTCTCCGGCGAGTTCACCCTGGCGGTAGGTCATAGCGATGAGATCGGGAAGGCCGTGGATCTCGACGCCCAGTTTGAGGCCCGCGAGGTCAGCCAGACGATGCACCGAATGCTCCGCGGCGGTGGGTGCCAGTGCGACAGTGACACCGTCGAACCGGTAGGCTCGTGTGGCGATCAGTTCGCCGAGGCTGATCCAGCGTCGGCGATCCTCTGGCTTCGCACCATCGAACGGCGGGAGCTTGCCTGTCGCGGCCCGCGGCCGCCCGAGCTTGTCGGCCACCAGCGGGTAGCCGGCGATCAGCACGCAATGCTCGTTGGACAATAACGCATTGGCCTCGGTCACTGGATTGCTGTCGGGGTCATCGCGCGTGATGAACCACTGGATCTCGAGCGGCCGCCCAAGCCGCTCAGCGATCAGACCGGTGAGCGCGACGTCGAAGCCGGCGGGCGGGTCGGTATGCCGCGAGGACATCGGCGGGTCGTCGGCCTGGAGGCAGACGCGCAACGGTGTTTCGGCAAGTGCCGGTGGCACGGTCCAGGCTGCGGCCGACAAGCCGAGCAGCGCCAGAACGCCGCGCATGCCGTGGGTCATGACGTCACGGCTCATGGCCACCGGTACGCACATAGGCCCAGATCGCTTCGATCTCATCGGGTTTCAGCATGTCCTTCCAGGGCGGCATGCTGTTCTTGCCATTCCGCACCGAGTTGAGGAAGCGCGCCTCGTCGTCGTGCGGGAACTTGCGCAGATCGAATGACACGTTGCCTGGATTGACCATGTGCGGTCCGTGGCAATGTGAGCAGATCTGTCCGAAGAGTTCCTCACCCTTTTCGAACTCGGCCGGCGATGGCGGCGGTTGCTCGGCGTGGGGACGGCGAACGGCGAGTACACCGCCGTAGATCGACGCGGCGGCAACAAGAACGAGCGTGCGTTGCATTTGACCTTCCAAGACGGTGTCATTGCGAGGAAGTGAAAAAACGAAGCCAACCGTGCGTGAGTGCGCATGCTCGAACGAGATTGCTTCGTCGCTTCGCTCCTCGCAATTACAAGGCTGGCTTGCGCTAGCGGGTGAGGGCGAACACCCACAGCGAGCCGCCGGCCGGAACCTTCGACAGCCGTTCATCACCTGAAAACAGCGAATAGACGCCGCCGATGCCGCTTGACACCGCGACGTACTGAACGCCGTCCTGCATCCATGTCACCGGCTGGCCTTCGATGCCGGACCCGGTCTTGAACTGCCAGAGCTTGTTGCCGTTGTCGGCGTCGAATGCTTCGAATTCGCCGGTCAGTTGGCCGGTGAACACGATGCCGCCGGCAGTTGAAAGCACGCCCGAGAAGCGCGGGATGTCGCTCGGTGCCTGCCACTTCGTCTTGCCCGTCAGCGGGTCGATCGCCTTCAGATAGCCGCGCGGGCCATCGGGCCAGAGCCACGAAATGTCGGCGCCCCAGTAGGTGAGTCCCGGACGGTACTGCACGTCCACCGGCTTGTAGTGCATACCGAACAGCAGCGTGTTGGCATAGACGAGCCCGGTCATCGGATTGTACGAAACCGGGCTCCAGTTCTTCGTGCCCATCGCTCCTGGCCAGACATCGACTTCCTTGCCCTTGCGAGCCTCGTCGGTGATCTCTGTCGGGATCGGACGCCCGCTCTCATCGATACCCTTCGCCCAGGTTTGATGCGCGTATTGATTGGCTGCAATCAGCTTGCCGTCCGTGCGGTCGAGCACATAGAAGAAGCCGTTGCGGTTGGCGTCCATCACGACCTTGATGGGTTTGCCACCGACGTTGAGCGTCGTCAGCACCATTTCGGCGACGCTGTCATAGTCGTACGGATCGTTGGGCGAGAACTGGAAGTGCCACTTCATGTGTCCGGTCTTCGGATCAAGTGCGAGGATCGAACATGTGTAAAGGTTGTCGCCGGGATGCTGTGTTGGATTCCACGATCCGGTGTTGCCGGTGCCCCAGTAGACGGTGTGCAGCTCGGGATCGAATGATCCGGTGATCCAGGACGAGCCGCCACCGCGCTGCCACGTATCGCCGGGCCAGGTCTTGCCGTTCGGGTCGTCCGGACCCGCCACTGTGTAGGTCCGCCACAGATGCTTGCCCGAGTCTGGATCCCAACCGTCGATGAATCCGCGTATGCCGTATTCGGCGCCGGATATGCCGGTGATCAACACGCCGTCGGCAATGAGCGGAGCGACCGTCTCCGAGTAACCGGTCTTGTAGTCTATGACCTTCGAGCGCCAGATCTCCTTGCCAGTCGCGGCATCGAGCGCGATCACATCGGCATCGAGCGTCGTCCGGAACACCTTGCTTTCGTACAGCGCGACACCGCGGTTGATGATACCGCAACAGACGATGCGCGGCACCTCCGGCGGATATTCAACCTTGGTCTTCCAGATCTGCTCGCCGGTGCTGGCGTTCAACGCCATTGTCGCCGCATTGGTCGTGACGTAGAGCACGCCCTTGTAGACAAGGGGCTGCGATTCCTCGCTGTGATTGTCGTCGTAGCTGTAGTTCCAGACCGGGACGAGGTTCTTGGCGGTCTGTCGGTTGATCTGTGTGAGCGGGCTGAAGCGCTGCAGGCTGTAGCCCATGCCGTAGTTGAGGACGTTGGCGGTGTCGTTCGCGCCATTTTCGAGTTCCTGCGCGGTCTGGGCGGAGGCGCCCAACGACAACAGCGCAGCCAATGCTCCAGCCAGCAACAGTGTTCGCATCATTTCCTCCCATTGTTCGTATTCGAGCCGAACGCTTTTGATGGAAGTGGATCGCGCACCACGCCGAACGTCCCGCGCGGGAGCCTGCGCGAATGCGTATTTTACCGGAGAACTACCACGGAGCACGCGATGGTGCCAGAGGCACCCAGGACGGGTCGGCGTGCCACATCGCGGTTCGAACTGCTTCCGCGCAATTGCCGCTCGACGAGGTGGTAGTCGCGGCTCCGTCTCATTACGTCAGGGCATGAGACAGCATCCCTTGGTGTGATAAATACCCGCCTATCAGTCGGCCGCGACAGCTTCGCGTTCGGGATGGTCGAGCGCGCACAGAAGGGGACTGGTGCCGTTGACGAGGGCCTGGATGACCGCGGGCTCGGGCAGGGCGAAATCGAGCCGCGCTGGCAGGCCATCATTGGTCCCTATCTGGGCGGCGCAATCGGGATGCATCGTGGCGCAGCTCTCAGCCGCGGCGACGAGGTCAGGCTGCGGTTCGGGTTGTGGGATCGCGTCTTTGGGAGGTGCAACCGGTTGCTTCGCCGCTGCGGCCTTCTGCCGCATCGACTGCATGTTGATGAGCGTGCGCAGCGCACTCTGCATCTGCCGCATCATGGCGGCTGCCTGGGCGCGACAGCGCAGCGTTGCGGTGAGGTCGTTGCAGTACTGCGAGGCAAGGCGGAAGCTATCCATGGCTTGAGCATCGGCGGCGACGATTTCTGCCGCGAGCCTGGCCTCGAACGCATCGGCGGGACGCAGCGCGGCGACTGCTGCCATGGCTGCTTCGTCGCGGACGGCGCGAGCCTCGGCGGTGCCTGTGGGGGGAGGCGGGAGACCCCCGCACAGCGTGGCGAACACGTCGCGGGCGACGGAGGCAGGAAGATCGGGCAAAGTGTGCATGGCAGTGACGATCCGTTGGAATGACCAGGGGGGAGGGAGATGGCGATTAGTGCGTCTGATTTCAATGGATATGTATACTAACAAGGAGCAAGCACCATGGGAGGGCTCAAGAGCCGGGGGCAATTGCGCCTCGGTGGTAAATTTGGCGCTTATGCGGTGTTCGCCATCGCGATCGCCGCGGCATGGGGGGCTGCGATGACAGATGAGACGGCCAACGCCGCCACGACGATTGATCAGGCACCGTACGGCACGACCCAAGGCGGCCAGGCGGTGGAGATCTTCACCATGACCAACGATCACGGCTTGCGCGTGCGCTTCCTCAGCTATGGCGGCGTGATCACCGAGATCGTTGTGCCTGACCGCACCGGAGGGCTCGACAACATCGTACTCGGCCTGAGGACGTTGCGCGAATACGAGACGCTCAGCGCGCATTACGGCGCGATCACCGGGCGCTACGCCAATCGTATCGGCGGCGCGCAGTTCACGCTCAACGGCCAGACCTACCATCTGATTGCCAACAATGGCGCCAACACGCTGCATGGCGGTCCCAACGCGCTCGACAAGCAGGTCTGGACGGTGTCATCCGCGCGGGTGGCGGAAGGCGTCGCCGCGACGCTCAGCTATGTCAGTAAGGACGGTGATCAGAACTTCCCGGGTACGTTGACGACCCACGTGACCTACACGCTGACCAACGACAACGCGCTGCGGATCGACTACCTGGCCAGCACCGACAAGGACACGGTGATCAACTTCACCAACCATTCGTACTTCAACCTGGCGGGCAACGGCTCGGGTTCGGTTGCGGATCAGATGCTGCTGGTGAACGCCGATCGCTACACGCCCGCCGGGCCTGATCAGATCCCGACTGGTGAACTGGCGCCTGTTGAAGGCACGCCGCTGGACTTCCGGCAGATGATGCCGATCGGCGCGCGGCTGCACAGCGCGTTCCAGCAGCTCGTTTACGCGCACGGCTACGACCACAACTTTGTGCTGAACCAGCGTCCCGGGGAAAGCATGACGTTTGCCGCGCGCGGCTATGATCCGCGCAGTGGCCGGGTGATCGACTGTTTCACGACCGAGCCGGCGGTGCAGGTCTACACCAGCAACGGCCTGAATGGTTCTGTGGTCGGTTCATCGGGCACCACGTATCGCCAGACGGAGGCGTTCACGCTGGAGACGCAGCATTTTCCCGACAGTCCGAACAAGCCGAATTTTCCATCTACGGAGTTGCGGCCGGGGCAGGATTTTCGGTCGACGACGATTTACCGCTTCGCGACGGATGCGCCTTTGCCGCCGTTGCCGCGCTGATTTGGCCTCCGCCGCACCTCCGCTATAACCACCCGCTCGACCACGAAAGGACCGAACCGATGCTGACCAGGCGCTGGGACAAGTCGCGCATGCCGTCGCGCCACGTGACGGTGGGACCCGGCCGCGCGCCGCATCGCAGCTACTACTACGCGATGGGGCTGACCGAGGAGGAGATCGACCAGCCCTTCGTCGGCGTTGCCACCTGCTGGAACGAGGCGGCGCCGTGCAACATCGCGCTGTCGCGCCAGGCGCAGTCGGTGAAGAAGGGGGTGAACGAGGCCGGCGGCACGCCGCGCGAATTCACCACCATCACGGTGACCGACGGCATCGCGATGGGGCACCAGGGGATGAAGTCCTCGCTGGTGTCGCGTGATCTGATCGCCGACAGCGTGGAACTCACGATGCGCGGGCATTGCTACGACGCGCTGGTCGGTCTGGCGGGCTGCGACAAGTCGCTGCCGGGCATGATGATGGCGATGCTGCGGCTCAATGTGCCGAGTGTGTTCATGTATGGCGGCTCGATCCTGCCTGGCAGGTTCCATGATCGCGACGTGACCGTGGTGGACGTGTTCGAAGCGGTGGGTCAGCACTCGGCCGGCAAGATGTCAGACGAGGAGCTGCATGAGTTGGAATGCGTCGCGTGCCCGTCGGCCGGTGCATGTGGCGGACAGTTCACCGCGAACACCATGGCGATGGTGAGCGAGGCAATCGGCCTCGCATTGCCGGGCTCGGCCGGCGCACCGGCGCCCTATGAGGATCGCGACCGCTGGGCCGTGGAGTCGGGCCGCGCGGTGATGGCATTGCTGGACAGCCGGCTGCGCCCGCGCGACATCGTCACGCGCGAGGCGCTGGAGAATGCCGCCGTGGTGGTGGGCGCCACCGGCGGCTCGACCAATGCCGGACTGCATCTACCGGCGATGGCGCACGAGGCCGGCATCCGCTTCACCATGGACGACGTGGTGGAGATCATGCGCCGCACGCCGTACATCGCCGACCTGAAGCCCGGCGGGAAATACGTCGCGTTCGACGTGCACCGCATCGGCGGCATCCCGGTGGTGCTGAAGGCGCTGCTGGATGGCGGGCTGCTGCATGGCGACTGCGTGACGGTCACCGGCAAGACCATGGCGGAGAATCTCAAGGACGTCGTGTTCCCGGTTGACCAGGATGTGGTCTACCCGGTGTCGAGGGCGATCTCGCCGACCGGCGGCGTGGTCGGACTGCGCGGCAATCTCGCGCCGGATGGTGCGATCGTGAAGGTCGCGGGCATGGAGCGGGATCAGTTGCGCTTCGAGGGCACCGCCCTGTGCTTCAACTCCGAGGAAGAGGCTTTCGAGGCGGTGCAATTGCGCGCCTACAAGCCAGGCGATGTCATTGTCGTCCGCTATGAAGGCCCGAAGGGCGGCCCCGGGATGCGCGAGATGCTGTCGACCACGGCGGCGATCTATGGGCAGAGCGAGACCAAGGGCAAGGACGTGGCGCTGATCACCGACGGGCGCTTCTCGGGTGCGACGCGCGGCTTCTGCGTCGGTCATGTCGGGCCGGAGGCGGCGGTCGGCGGACCGATCGCGCTGCTGCGCAACGGCGACAGGATCGTCATTGACGCCGCAAAGGGCAGTATCGACGTGATGTTGTCGGAGGCAGAACTCGCGGCACGGCGCGCCGCCTGGCAGCCGCGCAAGACCGACTACAATGCGGGCGCGATCTGGAAATACGCGCAACTGGTGGGTCCGGCGCATCTCGGCGCGGTGACGCATCCGGGTGCCGCGGCGGAGACGCACTGCTACGCGGACATCTGATCGGCGCATGCGGCGTTGTAACGGTTCGGAACCGCGCGTTACCTCGGGGTGGGGTAATGACGGCGACGGCCGTTGCTGGAGTTTGCTTGATGAAGCGAGTGATTATAGCTGGTGCGATCATTTTGCTGATGGCGGTCGACATAGGCAGCGCTGTTGCGCAGCCGCCGGTGCCTTATGGGCCCGTGCCGCCGCCGCGCTACGAGCCAGTGCCGGTACCGCGTCGCGGCTACTATTGGGAGCCGGGACATTGGCATTGGAATGGCTATCGCTACGTCTGGATTAATGGCCGCTATGTGGGCGGTCCGCCCCGGCCCGGTCCTATATGTCGCGGGGCACTGGCAGTGGAACGGCGTCCGCTACATTTGGGTACCGGCGCACTGGGGGTGAGGTCCACCGCTGCACAAAGGGAAGACGTGGAGGCCGACCTTCGTCGACATGACGCAGCGAACGGTCTGGGTTAGTGGAGTTCCACTACCACCGGGACGTGGTCGGATGGTTGTGGCTGTGCGCGTTCCTCACGGACCGGGCGCGGCGGCGACCAGGCGTTCGGCGAGCGTAGGTGACAGCAGCGCGTGGTCGATCCTCAGGCCGCTGTCGCGCTGCCACGCGCCCGCCTGGTAATCCCAGAACGTGTAGACCGCACCGTGCGGATGAACCGCGCGAACCGCATCGGTCAGGCCGTCCCAGAGCAGACGACGGAAGCGGGCGCGCGTTTCCGGCCGGACCAGCGCATCGTTAGGTGACAGGGCACCGGGCGCGCGGTCTTCATCGGTCGGACAAACGTTGAAGTCGCCGGCGATCAGGAAGGGGTCTCGGCCTCCAGCAGCTCCTCGGCGCGTTCGGCGAGGCGGTCGAGCCAGGCCAGTTTGTAGGCGAAGCCCGCCTCACCACCCGAATTACCGTTGGGCAGGTAGATGCCGATGATGGTGATGCCGTCCGCCTCGATCTCGATGTAGCGAGACTGGGCATCGTCGGCCGGCAGGCCGGGCAAGGCACGATGCGTCACGGTGAACGGAATACGGGAGAGCACGGCAACGCCGTTGTAGGCCTTCTGCCCCACCGCCTCCGCCTTGTAGCCAAGGCCGTGGTAGGTCAGCGCCGGGAAACGCCGCTGCCTCGCACTTGATCTCCTGCAGCAGCAGGACGTCAGGCTGGCACTGCTCCAGCCAGCGCGCGACGTGCTTCTCGCGCTGGCGGATCGAGTTGACGTTCCAGGTGGCGACCTTCACTCGACTGAGAAACTCGTGCCGCAGCCGCAGGCCGACTTGGCGTTCGGGTTGCGTACCGCGAAGTGGCTGCCCATCAGCTCGTCGGTGTAATCGAGTTCGGAGCCCGCCAGCAGGTCCAGGCTGGCCGGATCGACCAGCACCTTCGCCCCGGCGCGTTCGATCACCAGGTCATCGTCCTGCGGCGCCGCGTCCAGCTCGAAGCGGTACTGGAAGCCGCTGCACCCGCCTGCCAGCACTGCGACGCGCAAGGCGGCGGCGTGGCCTTCGGCGGCGACGATCTCGGCGATGCGGGCAGCGGCCCGCTCGGTCAGTCCGAACTGTTCCATGACTGGTAACATAGGGCGGGATGGCGCCGAATTGAAGCCGGGTGTAAGCCCGCCGCCCATGACGCGTGGTGCCACCCTGGCGGCGTATGCCGTGCATGCCGGCTTGTCGCGAGGGCGGCTGCACCCTGAACCGGACGCGCCGACGCGGTCGCCGTTTCAGCGCGACCGCGACCGCATCATCCACTCGTCGGCCTTCCGCAAGCTGCAATACAAGACCCAGGTGTTCGTCAATCACGAGGGCGACTTCTTCCGCACGCGGCTGACGCATTCCATCGAGGTGGCGCAGATCGCCCGCTCGATCGCGCGCGAACTGGCACTGGATGAGGACCTGACCGAGGCGCTGGCGCTGGCCCATGACCTTGGGCATCCGCCATTCGGCCATGCCGGGGAGGACGCGCTCAATCTGTCGATGAAGCCGTTCGGCGGCTTTGACCATAACGCGCAGAGCCTTCGCGTGGTGACGATGCTGGAGAGCCGTTACGCCGGCTGGGATGGGCTGAACCTGACCTGGGAGACGCTGGAGGGGCTGGCCAAGCACAATGGCCCGCTGCGCAACCCGCCGGCGTATATCGCCGAGTACAATGACCGGCACCGGTTGGAGCTTTCGAGCCACGCCAGCGCGGAGGCACAGGTTGCCTCGTTGGCCGATGATGTCGCGTATCACAGTCATGACCTGGATGATGGGCTGCGGGCGGGGCTGTTCGGGCCCGAGGAAATTGCCCATCTGCCGGTGGTGGGCGAGGCGCTGTCGGCGGCGCGCATGTCGAGCCTGGATGTTCCGCCGCCGCGACTGCGGCACGAGACGATAAGGCGGGTGATCGATGTGATGGTGAACGACCTGATCACCGAGACACGGCGGCGGCTGGACAAGCTGGCGCCGCGCGATGCCGATGCGGTACGGAAGGCGAGGCAGAAGTTGGTGGCGTTCAGTACGCCGATCGCAGAGGCAAATCAGGTGATCAAGGATTTTCTGAGTGCACGGATGTATCGGCATTGGCGGGTGAACCGGATGACGACGAAGGCGCGGGTGCTGACGAGCGAGCTGTTCCGATTGCTGCATGCGGACACGTCGCTGCTGCCTGATGACTGGCGGGCGCGGGCAGGGGAGTCGGGCACGCAGCGCGCGGCGAGCCTGGTTAGCGATTACATTGCGGGGATGACGGACCGGTATGCGATGGACGAGCACCGGCGGCTGACTGACTTGTCGGTGTCGGGGTGATTTCCTTGCCATCAACGTCTCTGCCAGCCTCCGGCCGAAGACGGGATGGCGGGAGGAGTCCGGCCATGACGATTGTGGGTCAGCATGACGCCGATATATACGCGCTTATGCGCGAGATTGTTGTGGATGAGCGCGCTGCCTTGTCCAGCGATGCTTCTGATGAGACATCAAGTCGCCCGCATCGAAGTCAGCCGCCGCGGGATCCATCGCACGGCGACATGGCGACCAATGCTGCGATGGTCGTGCCGACCTGGCGCGCCAGCAGCCGCGAAACTTGCATCGCCATCTGCAGAATATCTGCGGCATGTGGAAGGCGTGGTGGAGGTCGAAGCGCCGCGGGACCCGGGATTTGTCAATCTTAAGCTTGAATGCGGCGATGTTTCATGCATTGCTGCCTGACATTCTTCGCGTTGGTGAAGGGTATGGCGACAGTGACCATCGGCAATGGCACACGCATCAATGTCGAATATGTCTCCGCCAATCCTACCGGCCCGATGCATATCGGCCACTGCCGCGGCGCCGTCGTCGGTGATGCGCTCGCCAATCTGCTGATCAAGGCTGGCTATGACGTCACCAAGGAGTACTACATCAACGACGCCGGCGCGCAGGTCACAGCGCTCGCATGGGCAGCCTATTGGCGCTACCTGCAAGCCATCGGCACACCGCTCAGCGAAGCGGATTTTTCCGACGAAGTGCCTGGCGGTCTGCAATATCGTGGCGAGTATTTGATCCAGGTCGGCCAGCGCCTTGCCGAGGAATACGGTGCATCGCTGGCGCAGCCGGACGGTGACATCGCTGCACCGGAAGTCTGGCTCGAGACCGTGCGCGATTTCACAGTCGCGGCGATGCTGCAGGAGATTCGGGAGGACCTGCATCTGCTTGGCGTTGATCAGGACGTGTTCAGCTCGGAACGCGCGATGATCGAAAGCGGCGCGGTGGATACCTCGATCGAATGGTTGGAGGAACGCGGGCTGATTTATGAGGGCGTGCTTGAACCACCCAAGGGAAAGACGCCCGACGATTGGGAACCGCGACCGCAGACATTGTTTCGAGCGACGCAATTCGGCGACGATGTCGATCGGCCGCTGCGCAAATCCGATGGTTCCAATACCTACTTTGCCAACGACATCGCGTATCACGCAGACAAGGTGAAGCGCGGCTACGATGTGCTGATCGATGTTCTCGGCGCCGACCATGGCGGCTACGTCAAGCGGATGAGTGCGGCGGTGAAGGCGCTGTCCGGCAACAAGGATACGTCGTTCGAGGCGGTGCTCTGCCAGATGGTGCGCGTCGTGCGTGGTGGAGAGCCCGTGCGCATGTCGAAGCGCGCAGGAACCTATGTGACGATGCGCGACCTGCTGGAGGAGGTGGGGCGGGACGCGGTGCGTTTCACGATGCTGACGCGCAAGGCGGATGCGCAGATGGAGTTCGACCTCGACCAGGCGGTGGCGCAGACCCGCGACAATCCGGTGTTCTACGTGCAGTACGCTCACGCCCGCTGCCGGTCGGTGCTGCGGGCTGCCGCCGAGATGTTCGGCGACGCGCAGGTGGCTGATGCGGCGCTGGCCGAGGTCCCGCTGGACAGCCTGACCGCCGAATCGGAGCTGGCGGTGATCCGTCGGCTGGCGCAGTGGCCGCGCCTTGTGGAGGGCGCCGCACAGGCTCGTGAGCCGCACCGAATCGCGTTTTTTCTCTATGACTTGGCGGCCGACTTTCATATGCTGTGGAACCGAGGCAAGGACGACTCGACGCTGCAATTCCTACAGGCGGACCGGCCGGCCGAGACGCTGGCGCGGTTGGCATTGGTAGCGGCGACAGCCGTGGTGATTCGCTCCGGTCTCACGGTGATGGGCGTGGAGCCCGTCGAAGAAATGCGCTGATCCGCGGGGCAGGCCCACGGAGGGGCGCCCCAAAGGAAGAGGCCACGTGTCAGACGATCTGAGCATTCCCAGCCCGACCTATCGCATTCCCCGGCATCGGCAGGGGATGGATCCGGTCACCAAGCGATTGGCGCTGATCGCTGGTGGATTAGGCGCAACGCTGTTGCTGGTGGTCGGCGGGTCGTCGCTGTTCAGCCAGCGCAATGCGCCAGTTCCCGTGGTGCAGGCTGACAGCCGGCCGCTTCGCGTGAAGCCGGAGAATCCCGGGGGTATGCAGGTGGCTGGCGCGAACGAGGACATCCTGTCCGGCGGCAGCGAAGCGAAAGTGGGCAAGCTGGCACCTCCGCCCGAGGCGCCTGCGCCGCAGGAAATGCTTACCCAACCTGCCCAGCCGCCGGTCGCGGCGGCGCCAGCGCCGATTGCAGCACCTGGCCCGGCTCCCGCGCCTATGGCGGCTGTGACGGCCGCACCGCCCAAGCCGGTCGCCGCAAAGCCCGCAGTCGCACCGGAGAAGCACCCGACAACGGCGCCGGCGGCGAGCGGCGCACTCGTGCAACTTGCCGCCGTGCATTCCGAGGACGCTGCGCGGTCGGAGTGGGATCGTCTGTCCAAGCGCGTGCCTGATCTGCTTGGTCCGCATAAGCCCACCTTCAGCAAAATCGACCACGACGGCCACTCGTTGTGGCGCGTGCGTACTGGTGGCTTCTCCGACACCGCGCAGGCGACATCCTTCTGCGAACGGCTGCGCGCCAAGGGGTTGAACTGCTCGGTGGCTGACTTCTGAGGGCCGCCATCGTTGGGATTGGCGGACCAACGCTGACAGCCGACGAGGCTGCGGTGTTTCGCGCCAGCCCACCATGCGGCGTCATTCTGTTCGCGCGCAACATTCAGGCCCCGCCACAGCTTGCCGCGCTGATCGCGCACCTGCGCCGGGTCCTGCCGGTTGGCGCGTTGCTGATGGTGGATCAGGAGGGCGGTCGTGTCGCGCGTCTGCGTCCGCCGCATTGGCGCGCGCATCCTCCGGCGGCCAGGCTGGGCGGGGTTCGCGCGGCATGGTTGACCGGGGCACTGATCGGCCTCGATTGTGCCGCCGCGGGCTTTGACGTGGTCGCAGCTCCTGTGCTGGATCTGGCCGTCCCCGGTGCGCACGCGGTCATCGGCGATCGGGCGTTGGCTGAGGAGCCGGCCGCCGTGGCACGGCTGGGACGCGCATTTGCCGCAGGTTTGTTGGCGGCGGGCGTGCAGCCGGTTGGCAAGCACGCGCCCGGCCATGGTCGCGCGCGCGTGGACAGCCATTTCGCCATGCCGCTTGTCGAGGCGAACGACCTCGATGCGGATCTGTTGCCATTTGCCTTGAACGCCGACCTTCCCTGGGCCATGTCGGCGCACATCGTCTATCCCGTCTGGGACGGCGCGCTGCCAGCGACGTTGTCCCCGACCGTGATCGAGACGATCATTCGCGGCAGGATAGGCTTTGAAGGAGTTCTGGTGACCGACGATCTTGCCATGAAGGCGCTGGCTGGCGTGCCGGCTGATCTGGCGCGGCGGTCGCTGGCTGCCGGTTGCGATGTGGCCCTGTATTGCAGCGGCGATTTTGCACTTACCGCTGAATTGCTGGCGCAGTGCCCGCCGCTGACTGGCGCCGCAACCGCTCGCCTCGCGTCGGCTCGGATGCTCGCGGCGCGGCGACATCTGCCGCTGGATGGGGCGGCACTGGCAGCCGAACGGGATCGGCTCCTGGCGTGACCGACATCGTTCTTCAACTTGCTCTGGCGGTGATCCCGGCGATCCTGGCGATCACCCTGCACGAGGCGGCGCACGGCTATGCGGCCTTGGCGTTGGGCGACGACACAGCGCGGCTGGCGGGGCGGCTGTCGCTCAATCCGCTGCGCCATGTCGACCGCGTGGGCACCATATTGCTGCCCGGGTTCCTGCTGGTCTTTCAGCTCCTGACGATCCACCAGGTGCTGTTCATGTTCGGTTGGGCGAAGCCGGTGCCGGTATCGGCCTGGAAATTTCGTGACCCGAGACGCGGTATGGCCGCCGTGGCGGTGGCCGGACCGGCGATGAACTTTTTCCTGGCGTGGGTTGGGGCGCTGCTGCTGCCGGCGCCGGACGCGCCGGTGACCAGTGGCCTGGAGTACCTTGATGCCTCGATCGCGCAGCACCCGATCGTCGGAACCTTCCTGTTCTATTTCATACTGACCAATCTCGTGCTCGGCCTGTTCAACCTGCTGCCGATCCCGCCACTCGATGGCGGTCGCATCGCCGTCGGCGTGTTGCCGCTGGGACTTGCGCGGAGCTGGGCGAAGCTGGAGCGGATCGGGATTATCGTGGTAATCCTGTTCGTGTTCGTGTTGCCGTATGTAATTCCGGGGTTTGATCCGTTCCGTCAGGCCCTTGGCACAGTGGTGCCGTGGGCGATCAACCTGCTGCTGCGGCTCAGCGGGCACGATATCGGCGGGGCCGATGTCCACATCTGAGGCTGATCACCTCGTCCTGCGGTTGGAGGGGTTCGAGGGCCCACTGGACCTGCTGCTCGACCTTGCCCGGGCGCAGAAGGTGGACCTGGCAAAGATCTCGATCCTGGCGCTGGTGGAACAGTACCTGGCGGTGATCGAGGGTGCGCGACGCATCCGGCTGGAACTTGCCGCCGACTGGCTGGTGATGGCGGCGTGGCTCGCCTGGCTGAAGTCCCGTCTGCTGTTGCCCGAGGGAGCCGACACCGAGGACGGCGAGCAGGCCGCCGATGTGCTGGCCGCGCGGTTGCGCGATCTCTCCGCGATCCGCGCAGCGGCGGTCTGGCTGTCAGGCCGGCCACAGCTTGGCCACGAGGTGTTCGCGAGGGGCGCACCGGAGGACCATACGGAAATCGACCGCTCGCGGCTGTCGCTGGAGCTTGGATCGCTGGTGCGGTCATATCTGCAATCGATGCGCCGGCGGGCGAGCGGGCGGCGCTATCAGGCGCGTCCGCTCACGCTGTGGAGCGTGAAGGATGCGCTGCAGCGACTGGGAGTGTTGCTGGGCAGCCTGCCGGATTGGGCCAGCCTCGAGCTGTTCCTGCCTGATACGATCGGCGGCGTGCTGGAGCGTCGGGCGGCACTCGCCAGCACGCTGCTGGCTGGGCTCGAACTGGCGCGCAGCGGCGACGTGCGCCTCCGGCAGGAGCAGGCGTTCGGCCCGATCCTGGTGCGGCGCGTGCCAAGCGGGGTAGAGGAGGGCGCATGACCGAGGATGAAGCCCTGCGTCTGGCCGAGGCATTGGTGTTCGCCAGCGCAGGACCGGTGGGCGCGCGCGCGCTGTCGCAGCTACTGCCGGAAGACATGGATGCCGATGCGGTGATTGCCGCGTTGCGCGAGCGCTATGCCGGACGTGGGGTGGAATTGGCCGAAATTGGCGGCGGCGTGCAGTTCCGCACCGCGCCGGACCTCGCGCCATTGCTGCGCAAGGTGATCGAGATACCCCGCCGCCTGCCGCGCGTCGCGATGGAGACGCTGGCGATCATTGCCTATCATCAGCCGGTGACGCGACCCGAGGTCGAGGAGATCCGCGGCACCAGCCTGTCGCAGCAGACGCTCGAACTCGCTGCTCGAGGCCAATCTGATCGCGCCCAAGGGGCGCCGGGAAAGCCCCGGTCGGCCGACACTGTGGGGGACAACGCCGCAGTTCCTCGCTCAGTTCGGGCTGAAGGACCTGCGTGAGCTGCCACGTCGCGAGGATCTGCTGCTTGAGCCGCTCTCGGTTGTGGTCAATGAACCGGCGGCCAATGAAACGGTGGTCAGTGAACAAGGTGAAACGGCGTCGGCGGAGGCGCCGACCACTGGTAACTGACCGTCGCTAACTGCTAACTGTCACCATGTTTGATTTCGCCTGGTCTGAGTTCGCCTTGATCGCCGTGGTCGCGATGATCGCGATTGGGCCCAAGGACATGCCGGCGGCCATCCGCGCCGTGACCGGCTGGGTCAAGAAGGCGCGCCGCATGGCCGCCGAATTCCAGACCCATGTCGACGAGATGGTACGCGAAGCGGACCTGAGCGAGGTGCGCGCGTCAATCAATGAGATCCGTAACTTCGACATCCGTGGCGAGTTGGAGAAGACGATCGATGCGGACGGTTCGATCCGCGCGACGTTCGCATCCAACCCGTTGGAACCGGCGACGCCCGCGGTCACGTCGGTCGAGGAGATTGCCGTCAGCGAACCGGGGATCGAGAGCCCGGTCATAGAAGCGCCGGCGCCGGAGGAACCTGTGGTCTCCGCTGCGCCATGTTTGCCGCGGGCGCCAGCTTTCGTGCCACCGAACCTTGTGCACCCAGAGGCGGCACACGACACCGACGGAGCGGAACCGCCGGCGTTCATTCCACCGAATGTCGTGCAGCAGCGCCGCGCACGGCTGTCAGCCTGATCCGCGACCATGGCCGATATCGAAGAAGACGATCCGATCAACGACAAGCCGATGCCGCTGCTCGAGCACCTGGTCGAGCTCCGCCGCCGGCTCATGTGGTCGATCGGCGCCTTCCTGATCTGCTTCATGGCGTCGTACTACTTCTCGAGCCGGATCTACTTCTTCCTGGCCGAGCCGTTGGCGGGCGTGCTGCGCTCGCAGGGCAATCCCGATCCGCACCTGATCTACACGCAGCTCTACGAGGCGTTCTTCACGCGCATCAAGGTGGCGTTCTTTGCCGGCGCGTTCATCGCGTTTCCGATCATCGCCAACCAGATCTGGCTGTTCGTTGCGCCTGGCCTGTATCGCAGCGAGAAGCGCGCGCTGCTGCCGTTCCTGCTGGCAACGCCCGTGCTGTTCTTCCTCGGCGCGGCGCTGGCGTACTACTTTGTGTTTCCGTTCGCCTGGAAGTTCTTCGCCAGCTTCCAGGATCCGACGGGCGGCGGCGGCGTGCCGATCGAGCTGCTGCCGCGCGTGTCCGAGTATCTCGACCTGGTGATGAAGCTGATCTTCGCGTTCGGCCTGACGTTCGAGCTGCCGGTACTGCTGACGCTGCTCGCCAAGGTGGGGATCATCTCATCGAAGGGACTGAGGCGGTTTCGCCGCTATGCCTATGTCGGGATGTTCGTGATCGCGGCGATCCTGGCACCGCCCGATGTCATCACGCAGACTGGCCTCGCAGTGCCGCTGATCGCGCTTTACGAAATCTCCATCATTGCGGCGAGGATGGTGGAGCCGAAACCTGTAGAAGTGTAACCGGTCGTCATGGCCGGGCTTGGCCCGGCTATCCACGCCTTTGTTGGAGCTGAACAAGGGAGACGTGGATGGCCGGCCCAAGGCCGGCCATGACGGGGAAGCAGAGGTGGACCCATGCATGACATCCGTGCCATCCGTGGCGACCCGGTGGGCTTCGATGCCGCGCTTGCGCGGCGTGGGTTGGCGCCGGTGTCGTCGGAGATCCTAGCGCAGGATGCGGAGAGGCGCGGTGCCCTGACCGCGCTGCAGGAGAAGCAGGCGCGACGCAATACGATTTCCCGCGAAGTGGGGCAGGGCAAGCGAGCCGGTGCTGATACTACGGCGCTGGAAGCCGAGGCGGTGGCGTTGCGCGGCGAAATGGAGGATCTGGAAAAGCGTTCGGCCGCGCTGGATGAGGCGATCAGGCGGGTGCTCGAGGGCTTGCCCAACGTGCTTGATCCGGATGTACCGGATGGCCCCGATGAGACCTCCAACATCGTGCTGAAGCAGCATGGCGAGCCGCGCGATCTCGGGTTTCAGCCGAAGCAGCATTTCGAGCTGGGCGAGGCGCTCGGCATGATGGACTTTGCGACCGCGGCGAAACTTGCGGGCACGCGGTTCGTCGTGCTGCGCGGCCCGCTGGCGCGGCTGGAGCGGGCGCTCGGGCAGTTCATGATCGACCTGCACACGCGCGAGCACGGCTACACAGAATACGTGGTGCCGTCGCTGGTGAACGACGCCACGGCCTATGGTACCGACAAGCTGCCGAAGTTTGCCGATACGCTGTTCCAGACGACGGACGGAAGGTGGCTTATCCCAACAGCCGAGGTACCGCTGACCGCGCTGGTGATGGACGACATCCTCGCTGAAAAGGCTCTGCCGATGCGCGTCACTGCGCTGACAGACTGCTTCCGCTCGGAGGCGGGAGCGGCGGGCCGCGACACGCGCGGCATGCTGCGCCAGCACCAGTTCCGCAAGGTGGAGATGGTCTCGATCGTGCATCCCGACCGCAGCGCCGATGAGCACGAGCGCATGACGCAGTGCGCCGAGAAGGTGCTGACCCTGCTTGAGGTACCGTTTCGCCGCATTGTTCTGTCGTCCGGCGATACCGGGTTCGGAGCGGTGAAGACTTACGATCTGGAGGCTTGGCTGCCTGGTCAGCAGGCGTGGCGCGAGATCAGCTCCTGTTCCAACTGCCGCGACTTCCAGGCACGGCGGATGAACGCGCGATTCCGGTCGGCTGATGGCAAGACCATCGCGCATCTGCACACGCTGAACGGCTCTGGCGTCGCGGTGGGACGTGCGCTGATCGCGGTGATGGAGAATCACCAGCAGGCGGACGGCTCTATCCTGATCCCAGCCGTGCTGTGGCCCTATATGGGCGGGATGGAGCGCATCGCGTCTGACTGACGATCAACTGCGTGGCCGCGAGGCGAGATCGGCGAGCTTGTCGCGCATATCGAAGAACACCAGGATCAGCTCGCAGTAGATCCGCCACAGCAGCACGACGACGCAGGCGCCGATCAGCGGCAGGATGACGCCGGAGAGCAGGCTGAGTTGCCAGAGACCCAGGATCACCCGGATCAAGGTGGCGATTGCGATCAGCAACAGGCCCAGGGCGAACACGGCACGGATGATCTTCGGCGTGATGAAGGTATCGAACGACAGGAAATCCCACATGGCGGGCCCCTCCCTGATTGCCCGACGAAAAGCCTAGGCGCAGCCGATACGAATTCGAGAAGCGTGACAAAATTCATCCAGACGGGAACACTTCGCGTGTTCGACAGCGGCGGGAGACTGCACAGTTTCGGGGACAAGGCGCCCGGTCCGACCGTTACCCTGCGGCTACATGATCGTGCTCTTGAGGTGAAACTCGCCCTCAACCCCGAACTGTATGCCGGTGAGGCCTACATGGACGGGACGCTGACCTTCGAGGAGGGGACTGACGTCGGCGGTCTCATGGGGCTGTTTTCGCTCAATCGGGCGGGCCTCTTCGGGCATGCCTCTCAGCGCCTGCTTCGGCAGGTCTGGCGGGCCGCGCGGCGCTGGCATCAGGCGAATCCGATCGGCGTCGCCGCTCGCATGCGCGGCACCATTACGATATCGATACCGCTATTTATCGGTTGTTCCTGGACGAAGGGCTCAACTACTCATGCGCCTTCTTTGAGGACCCCGCACACGAAACGATCGAACAGGCGCAGTTGAACAAGCTTCAACGGATCGCGGCTAAGCTGGACCTGCGTCCAGGCATGGCGGTCGCCGAGATCGGCTCCGGCTGGGGGTCGCTCGCGATTTACCTGGCCCGGTTCACTGGCGCGCGTGTGACGGCCATTAACGTCTCGCCCTCGCAGATCAGCGTGGCGCGCGAACGTGCGCAGGCGGCTGGCGTGAGCGCAGCAGGTGGAATTCCTCGAAGTTGACTACCGCAAGCTCGTCCGGCCGCTTTGATCGCGTGGTCTCCGTCGGCATGATGGAGCACGTCGGTATCGGCCATTTCGGCGAATATTTCAGCAAGATCGGCGAACTGCTGACTGAAGACGGCTACGCACTCGTCCACTGCATCGGCCGCATGACGCCTCCGGGCACAACCGGGCCGTTCATCCGCAAATATATCTTTCCCGGCGCCTACACGCCCTCGCTCTCCGAAGTCTTCGCCGCCACCGAGCGTGTTGGCCTCTGGGTCGCTGACATGGAAGTGCTGCGCCGCCACTACGATTACACGCTCCAGCATTGGCGCGACCGGTTTGCCGCGTTTACGTCAGGCCGGCTTCACTCCCAGCCGGCCGGCAAGATCCTGGATGAATTGCCAGGCCACGCGGCCGGAGCGCGCGCCGCGGGTCATCGACCATTCGATTGCCTCGGCGTGCAGGGCGTCGGTTTCGATCGGCAACTGCATGCTGGTGGCGTAGCCGTCGACCATGGCGAAGAACGTGTCCTGGTCGCAGTTGTGGAAACCGAGCCAGAGGCCGAAGCGGTCGGACAGTGACACCTTCTCCTCGGTCGCTTCGGATGGGTTGATCGCGGTGGCGCGCTCGTTCTCGATCATGTCGCGGGGCATCAGGTGGCGGCGGTTGGAGGTGGCGTAGAACAGCACGTTGTCGGGGCGCCCCTCGATGCCACCCTCCAGGATCGACTTCAGCGCCTTGTAGTCGGAATCCTCGCGCTCGAATGACAGGTCGTCGCACAGGATCAGGCAGCGGCGTGGCCTGCCGCGCAGGACATTGAGCAGCTCGGGCAGTGAACGGACATCCTCGCGATGGATCTCCACCAGTGCCAGGCTGCCGGGCAGTTGGGCGTTGGTGACCGCGTGCACGGCCTTCACCAGGGACGACTTGCCCATGCCGCGCGCGCCCCACAGCATGGCGTTGTTCGCCGGCAGGTCGCGGGCGAAGCGCAGCGTGTTGTCCAGCAGGATCTGCTTCTGCCGCTCCACGCCTTGCAGTAGTGCGATATCGACCCGCGAGACCTTGGCCACAGGCGCCAGATGCGGCGGCGACGGATGCCAGACGAAGGCCTCGGCCGACGCGAGATCGACCGCCTCCGGTGGTGCCGGTGCCAGACGTTCCAGCGCGTCGGCGATGCGGCTGGCAAGTTCGATCAGGCGCTGGTCCATCGGCCCCCTCTTAAGGGTAACTTCGTCGACTAGACCAGCCGGTCGCGCCCGACCCAGTAGCGCTGGCGAACCTGCCGGCGCAGCACCTTGCCGACCGGCGATAACGGCAGCTCGGCGACGAAGCTGACCGTCTTCGGCGCCTTGTAGCTGCCGAGAAGCTGCTTCGCGTGGGCGATCAGTTCCTCCTCCGTCACGGTTGCGCCGTCGCGCAGGATGACCTCGGCATGCACCGCCTCGCCCCAATCCGGATGCGGAATGCCCACCACGGCGGACATCAGCACGGCAGGATGTTCGACCAGCGCGCCCTCGACCTCGATCGCGTAGACATTGAAGCCGCCGGTGATGATCATGTCCTTCTTGCGATCGACGATGAACAGATAGCCGTCCTCGTCGACATAGCCGACATCGCCCGACTTCCAGAAGCCGTTTTCGAACTCCGCAGCCGTGGCCTCGGGATTGCCGTAATAGCCGCCGATCGTCGCGCGCGTGCGCAGCCAGATCTCGCCGGTCTGGCCGGGGGGCAGCGGCTTGCCGTCGAGGTCGGCGATGATCAGCTCCACCCCCGCGGAGACGCGACCGGCGGAGGCGAGCCGGGCGCGTGCCGCCTCGGTGTCGGAGCGGTGCTCGTGCTTGCGGAGCGCCGAGACGAACATGATCGTTTCGCTCGCGCCATAGAGCTGCACGAAGATCTGGCCGAACTCCGCGACGAGGCGTTCGACCGCGGCAGGTGCGATCGGCGCCGCACCGTAGACCATCGTGCGCAGGGACGAGAGGTCGTAGGTCTTGCTGCTGTTCATATCGAGCAGTCGGTAGAGCAACGTCGGCACCATCAGCGATTGCGTGATGCGCTCGCGCTGCACGGTCTCGCACCATTGGGTGAGATCCGGCGTGTTGAGCGTGTAGGTCGCGCCGCCGCTGAAGAACGTCGCGACGAACGGCATGAGGCTGGCGTGCGACATCGGCGTGAGTGCGAGGTATTTCGTGTCCTCGTCATAGGCGAGATCAGGCGTGAGATAGAAACTGTCACGCATCGCCAGCAAGTGGTCGATCGAATACATCGCGCACTTGCCCAGCGCCGTCGTGCCGCCGGTGAAGCGCAGGATTGCGATATGCTCGTGGACGTCGAGCTCGACGTCGTTGTCCGCGTCGGACGCCGCTTCCACCAGGTCCCAGAAACAGGGCACATCGCGCGGCAGATCGGGCGAGCGGTCCATCGCCACCAGTGAGCAGCCGCGGCCGGCGAGCAGGTCGCGATACTGCGCGACGAGGCGTGTCTCGATGAACACGAGTTTCGGTTTGACGTGGTCGATCTGCCGCGCCTGCTCCTCGGGACTGTCGCGGAGGTTGCTGAACACGACGGTCGCTGCCTGTTTGTAGATCGCCGGGAAGTGCAGCAGGCTGAGATTGTCGTTCTCCAGGATCAGCAGCACCTTGTCGCCTGCGCCGAGACCGAGCGCATGGCTCATCATGTGGGCAATCCGATTGGTGAGACGGTGATACTCGGCAAAGGTGTAGCGTCGGTCGCGCTCGACGTTCACGATGGCAAGGTTGTCCCTGAAGCGCAGCGCCATGGTCGACATGACGCGGCTGAAATTCATCTTCATGCGAGCCCTCCCTGGCGTTTCCCGCCGATGCGGGTATTGCCGGCAGCGTCGGATGAATTGGTAGGGGTTGCAACGACAATCGCATTTCAATAGCGCTGGTTGTGGCGTGCTGCACGCTGATCGGGCGCCGGTGGCTTGACGGGAAGGGGGCGGCAACTATGGTCCCGGCCCAATCCAGGCAACCCAGGAACTCAGGTAATGCTTATCTCCCCCGCCTACGCGCAGGACGTGACCGGCATGTTCGGGAGTGCCACGCAGTTCCTGCCGCTGGTGCTGATCTTTGTGGTGTTCTACTTCCTGCTGATCCGGCCACAGCAGCAGAAGGCGAAGGAGAACCGCCAGATGATTGCTGCACTGAAGCGCGGCGACCGCGTGGTGACCGGCGGCGGCATCATCGGCACGGTGCAGCGCGTGCCGATGGTCTCGGACAAGGACGGCAAGCAGGTCGCGTCCAGCGAGATCGAGGTGGAGATCGCACCCAATATCCGCGTTACGGTGCTGCGCGATACGATCTCCAGCGTGGTACGGCCGACCGCCGCGAACGATCCCAGGCCGGTGAAGGAGAAGGCGGGCTAGGACCCAGCCATTGTCATTCGCCGCGACGGAGCAATCTCGTTCGGCGGAGCGAACCTATGATGCGGATTGCTTGGTCGCTGCGCTTCTCGCAATGACAGGACGAACAGGGGAGCGTACTCACGCTCCCCTGTCACGATGCGGATCAGGCCGCCTTCAGCTGCGCTTCGGCGTATTCGTAGTTCGCGAGGTTATCGATCCAGTTCTGGAGATAGTCCGGGCGGACGTTGCGGAAGTCGAGGTAGTAGCTGTGCTCCCACACGTCGCAGCCGAGCAGCGCCTTGCCTTCGCCGGTGGCGAGCGGGTTGGAGCCGTTCGGCGAACGCGTCACCTTCAGCTTGCCGTCGGAGGCGAGCACCAACCACACCCAGCCGGAGCCGAACTGACCGACCCCGCCGGCCTTGAATGCGTCCTTGAACTTCGCCACACCGCCGAAGTCCTCGGTGATCTTCTTCTCCAGCGCGCCGGGGATCTTGCCGCCGTTCGGGCTCATGTTCTGCCAGAACAGGATGTGGTTCCAATGCTGGCCGGCATTATTGAATACCGGCGCCATGTCCGGCTTGTTGTGTGACAGCTTGACGATGTCTTCGAGCGACTTGCCCTGCAGGTTGGGGTCCTTCTCGACGAAGCCGTTCAGCGCCGTCACATAGGCTTGGTGATGCTTGCCGTGATGGAGCTCCAGGGTTTCCTGGCACATCCGTTTTGCCGCGAGGGCGGACGTGGAATAGGGAAGCGAGGGAAGTTCGAAAGCCATGGAGTGTCCTCCGCTGGTTGCAGTGATGCGATGCCGTTCGCCGGGAGTGGCCTTTAGCTATGACCGGGGCTGGAACGCGTCAAGCTGGCACGGGTTGAGGACAGACGCCACCTTGGGCGGATGAACGAGGCGATCGCCGCGCTGGTTCGTCGGCATGATCCGGATCGGTTCCTGACCGCTCTGTTTGCGCCGCCCGACAAGCGCGATGCGCTGCTCACGCTCTATGCGTTCAATCACGAGCTGGCACGCGCGCGTGAGGTGGTGTCGGAGCCGCCGCTCGCGCTGATCCGGCTGCAATGGTGGCGCGAGGTCGTCGAGGGCACGTATCGCCGCCATGAGGTGGCCGAGCCGCTGCACGCCGCGATCGATGCCGGCGAACTCGATCGCGGCGATCTGCTGCGGCTGATCGAGGCGCGCGAGGCCGAGGCGGAGCCGGCATTCGAGACCATGACGGACTGGCGCGACTATCTGTTCGCGGGTGCCGGCGGCGTGGCGGTGGCCGCAGGGCGTCTGCTCGGCGCCCCCGATCCGGAGACGCTGCGGCCGCTGGGCGCCGCCTACGGCATCGCGGGTCTGCTGCGCAGCATTCCCGCGCACAGCCGCCAAGGCCGGTGCCTGCTACCGGCGGATATCCTGGCAGAGCATGGTCTGACGCCTGAGGGCCTCATCGCCGAACCGTCCGCTGTGGCAGCGCGAGCCGTCGCGCGGCGTCTTGCCCACGAAGGATTGATGCTGCTGGGGCGAATGCGGCTGCCGCGGAGAGCCATCGCGGCGGGTCTACCTGCCGTACTGGCGAGGCGCGACCTCCGACGGATTTCGGCGTTGCCATCACAGCGCGGCCTCGCCGACCGACTGGCCGTCACATTCGCCGGTATTGCCGCCCGCGTCTGACGCTTACAGTCCTTGCTTGACCTTGTCGGCGCTGTTGGTCACCGCTTTGCCCGTCGCGCTGACGTCCTGACCGAGACCCGCGGTGGTATTGCAGCCACCGAGTGTGATCACGGAACCTGATAAAACCAACATTGCCAATAGCGCACTGAGCAGGTTCCAACGCCTGCAAGCGAAGTCCTTCATATCGGTTTCCCCTGTTGGTTCATGGCAACATCCTACCAAAGGATCGTTGCGGCCTCAATGGCAGTTGATCAGGCGCGGCGGCGTGCTTTCTGCCGCGTTGTCGCGCGCATCAGCAGCGGCGACAGGAAGCGGCCGGTGTAGCTGTTGGGGTGTGCGGCGATATCCTCCGGCGTCCCCTCCGCCACGATGCGACCGCCGCCGTCGCCGCCCTCGGGACCGAGATCGAGAATCCAGTCGGCGGTCTTGATCACTTCCAGATTGTGCTCGATCACCACGACGGTGTTCCCCTGGTCGACCAGCGCGTGCAGCACTTCCAACAGCTTGCGCACATCCTCGAAGTGAAGGCCGGTGGTGGGCTCGTCCAGGATGTACAACGTGCGGCCCGTGGCGCGACGTGCCAGTTCCTTCGACAGCTTGATCCGCTGCGCCTCGCCGCCCGACAACGTGGTGGCCTGCTGCCCGAGTGCGATGTAGCCGAGCCCCACCTGCTGGAGGATGCGCAGCCTGTCGTGGATGCGTGTCTGCGCACTGAAATACGGCACCGCCTCATCGACCGTCATCGCCAACACCTCGGCGATCGACTTGTCGCGGAACTTGATTTCCAGCGTCTCGCGATTGTAGCGCTGGCCCTTGCAGACATCGCAGCGGACGTAGACGTCGGGCAGGAAGTGCATTTCGATCTTCAGCACGCCGTCGCCCTGGCATGCCTCGCAGCGTCCACCCTTTACGTTGAAGCTGAAGCGTCCCGGCTTGTAGCCGCGCGCGCGTGACTCCGGCAGCTCGGCAAACCAGTCGCGGATCGGCGCGAACAGGTCGGTGTAGGTGGCGGGATTGGAGCGCGGAGTGCGACCGATCGGCGATTGGTCGATGTCGATGATCTTGTCGAGCAGTTCGAGGCCTTCAATGTGGTCGTGCGGCGCCGGTACCTCGCCCGCACCCATCAACCGCCGAGCTGTGGCTTTGTACAGCGTGTCCACGACAAGCGTGGACTTGCCGCCGCCTGACACGCCGGTGACGCAGGTGAAGGTGCCGAGCGGGAAGCCTGCGCTGATTGATTTCAGGTTGTTGCCGCGCGCATTCACCACGCGGAGAATGCGATCCTTCTGCATCGGACGGCGCATGACAGGTACGTCGATGCGCCTGCGCCCTGCGAGATAATCGCCAGTCAGCGACTTCGGATTTGCCGACACCTCCGCCGGGGTGCCTTCCGCGACCACACGTCCACCGTCGATACCTGCGGCCGGACCCATGTCGATCAGATGATCCGCCGCGCGAATCGCCTCCTCGTCATGCTCCACGACAAGAACGGTGTTGCCGAGGTCGCGGAGCCGGCGCAGCGTGCCGAGCAGGCGTTCGTTGTCGCGCTGATGCAGGCCGATCGATGGTTCGTCGAGCACGTAAAGAACGCCGGTGAGGCCGGAGCCGATCTGGCTGGCGAGCCGAATGCGCTGGCTCTCACCGCCCGACAGCGTGGCGGAGCTGCGTGACAGCGTGAGATAGTCGAGCCCGACATCGACGAGGAATTGCAGGCGTTCGCAGATCTCGCGGAGGATGCGTCGCGCGATCTCCTGCCGCTGCGGCGTCATCGTGTCGATCACGGTTTCGAACCATGCTGCCGCTGTACGGATCGACAACTCCGATGCCTCGGCGATGTTCCTGCCGCCGACGCGGACTGCCAGCGCCTCCGGCTTGAGGCGCGCGCCATTGCATACGGCGCAGGGCTTCTCGGCCTGGTAGCGCGACAGCTCCTCGCGCACCCAGACGCTGTCGGACTCCTGATAGCGTCGTTGCAGGTTGCGCACCACGCCTTCGAACGGCTTGGTCACCGTGTAGGCGCGCACGCCGTCCTTGTAGGTGAACGCCACGGGCTCATCGCCGGTGCCGTGCAGGATCGCATCGCGCACCTTTGCCGGCAGGTCCTGCCATGCGTCACTCGTCCTCACCTTGAAGTGGCGCGCGAGGCTTTGCAGCGTCTGGTCGTAATAGGGGCTCTGCGCGCCGGTCCACGGCATGACCGCGCCACCAGCGAGTGACAGCCGCTCGTCCGGTACCACCAGTTCAGGGTCGAAGAAGCTTTCCACGCCGAGGCCGTCACACGCAGGGCATGCGCCGTGCGGCGAGTTGAAGCTGAACAGGCGCGGCTCGATCTCCTCGATTGAGAAGCCCGATACCGGACAGGCGAAGCGCGACGAGAAAACCGTGCGTTCGGGGGTGTCCCCTTTGGCATCGGCGTTCTCGGCATAGACGATGCCGTCGGACAGTGCGAGCGCGGTCTCGAAACTGTCGGCCAGCCGCGGGGCGATGCCGTCGCGCACCACGATGCGGTCCACCACCGCCTCGATCTCGTGCTTGATCTTGCGGTTCAGCGAGGGGACTTCGCCGATTTCGTAGAGCTTGCTGTCCACCTTCACGCGGGTGAAGCCGCGGCGTTGAAGCTCTGCCAGTTCCTTGCGGTATTCGCCCTTGCGATCGCGCACCACGGGCGCAAGCAGCAGCAGACGCGTGCCTTCCGGCATCGCCATCACGCGGTCCACCATCTGCGACACGGTCTGCGCCTCGATTGGCAGGCCAGTGGCCGGCGAGTAGGGCACGCCGGTGCGCGCCCACAGCAGGCGCATGTAGTCGTGGATCTCGGTCACCGTGCCGACGGTGGAGCGCGGATTGCGGCTGGTGGTCTTCTGCTCGATCGAGATCGCCGGCGACAGGCCTTCGATGCTGTCCACGTCGGGCTTGCCCATCAGCTCGAGGAACTGCCGCGCGTAGGCGGACAGCGACTTGACGTAACGGCGCTGGCCCTCGGCATAGATCGTGTCGAACGCCAGGGACGACTTGCCGGAGCCCGACAGGCCGGTGATCACGGTCAGCCGGTCGCGTGGGATCACCACATCCACGTTCTTCAGATTGTGCTCGCGCGCGCCGCGAACGTGGATGGAGCCGGCCATGCCGCGTGGTCCTATACTTGTTCTTGAGATGTTCTCGTCTTATATGGCAATTTTCAGGGGTCTTGGAAAGGTCTGTTAAGCGACTCCGCCCAGGATGGCCCATAGGATGGCAGCGTGTGGGAGCGGGGGCTAGAGTGCCTCCTTTGATAGGGGATTGAAGCGATGGCGGGCAGCGTCAACAAGGTGATCCTGGTGGGCAACATGGGCAAGGACCCGGAGGTGCGCACCACGCAGGATGGCTCCAAGATCGTCAACCTCACGCTGGCCACCAGCGAGACCTGGAACGATCGCGCCTCGGGCGAGCGCAAGGAGCGAACCGAGTGGCATCGGGTGGTGATATTCAATGACCGGGTCGCTGACGTGGCCGAGCGGTTTCTAAAGAAGGGCGCCAAGATTTACGTCGAGGGATCGTTGCAGACGCGCAAGTGGACAGACCAGTCGGGCCAGGAGCGGTATACCACGGAAGTGGTGATCGGCCGGTTCAACGGTCAATTGACCATGCTGGATACGCGCGGTGGCGCAGAAGCCGGAGCGGGCGAAGGCGGCGGCTATCGCAGCGAGCGCGCGCCGGCGCAGCGTGCCCCTGTCGGCGCCTCGCGTGGCGGCGGTCCGTCGTGGGAAGCGCCCAAAGGCGGCGATCTGGATGATGAAATCCCGTTCTAACGCGCACCTTGGGGTCTGATGTAAACTAGGCGACCGGCCCGCCTGTCTTACCTTCAATAGGTGGGGCCGATCGGCCGCGGTTCTGCTTGTCCTTTAAAGACTGATTGTCCTTTAAAGACTGGCTCAGGAAACCGAGGGGCATATGAGCGGATCGGGCAGCCCATTGCGGAAATGCATTGCGACCGTGGCGCTCAGCGGTACCTTGCGCGACAAGCTGGAGGCTTGTGCCGCGGTCGGCTTCGACGGCGTCGAGATCATGGAAGCGGATCTGCTGACGTTCGATGGCTCACCCGCGGACGTACGCCAGATTTGTGCTGACCTCGGCCTCACGATCGAGGTCTATCAGCCGTTCCGTGATTTCGAGGCAATGCCGGATCCGCAGCGTGCTCGGAACCTCGATCGCGCGGAACGCAAATTCGATGTCATGCAGGCTTTGGGCACCGATCTTGTGCTGGTGTGCAGCAACACGCAGTCGGCCGCGATCGATGATGACTCGCGTGCCGCTGCTGATCTGGCGGAGATGGCTGAGCGTGCGGGACGACGCGGGCTGCGGGTAGGATTCGAGGCGCTGAGTTGGGGCCGGCACGTCAATCGCTGGGGTCATGCATGGCGCATCGTGCAGCAGGCCGCTCATCCGGCGCTGGGCCTCATCGTGGACTCCTTCCATACGCTGGCCTTGGGCGACGACTCATCAGGTATCGCTCAGGTGCCGGCAGAGAAGCTGTTCCTCGTGCAGATGGCGGATGCACCGAAGCTGTCCATGGACGTGTTGAGCTGGAGCCGGCATTTCCGCAATTTCCCCGGCCAAGGCGATCTGGACGTGGTCGGATTCATGCGGGCGGTGCTGGCGTCGGGCTACACCGGGCCACTTTCGCTCGAGGTATTCAACGACGATTTTCGTGCCGCGCCCGGTCGGTTCGTCGCGCGTGACGGGCTTCGCTCACTCATTCTGACCGAGGCCGAGGCTTCCGATGGTGCGGGCCTGCCTGTTGTCCCGGCATTGAACGGTGTCGAGTTCCTGGAATTCGCCGTGGACGAGAAGACCGGGCCGGAGCTGGTGAGTTTCCTGCAAACGCTGGGCTTTCACCATGCTGGAAGGCATCGGTCGAAAGCGGTCGATCTGTATCGCAACGGCGGTGTCAATCTCGTGCTGAACGCAGAGCAGGACAGTGCGGCGTCCGAACACTTCCACCTGCACGGCCCATCAGTCTGCGCCATGGCAATACGCGTCGACGACGCTGCTCGCACGCTGGCCCGCGCAAACGCGCTGCTGTGTCCCGACTGGCAGGAGCCGCTCGGCGCCGGAGAGCGGCGCATCCCGGCCGTGCGCGCGCCAGACGGGACGTTGGTCTATCTGGTGCAACCGGAAGCCAGCGGGCGCAGCTTCTGGGAAGATGATTTCGAGTTGATTCCGGTCTCAGGCGAAGTGACACCTCTGCTCGGCATCGATCATGTGGTGCTGGCTTTGCCGGTCGGACGCATGGCGTCCCATGTGTTGTTCTGGCGCGCCCTGTTCGGCCTGATGCCACAACCGCAGTTGGATACCGCGGATCCCTACGGCCTCGTGCACAGCCGCGCTTTGGTCAGCCCTGACGGCAAGCTACGCATGGTGCTGAATGCGTCGGAGGGCCGCGGGACGCTGACGGGTCGCTTTGTTTCCGCTTTCGCGGGGGCCGGAGTGCACCATGTCGCGCTCGCCACGCCTGATATTTTGCACACCGCGCAGGAACTGGAGGTTCTGCACGCGCCGCTGCTGCCTATGCCGGTCAACTACTACGATGACCTGTCGGCGCGCTGGGCGTTGGATGACGCGACGCTGAGCGAGCTGCAAAAGCACGGCTTGCTCTACGACCGCGATGAAGCAGGGGAGTTCCGCCACCTCTACACCGACACCTTCCATGATAGGTTCTTCTTTGAGGCTGTGCAGCGTCAGGCCGGTTATTCCGGGTTCGGCGCTGCCAACGCCTCCGTCCGGACCGCTGCGCAAGCGCGACAGAGTCCTGGCGCAACATACATGCTATGATCGGGAGGCCCAACGATCGCGCGAGGACCAGTGGGAACGGATCAGGGGCCTAGCCAAACCCGCCTGACCGGGTGGACACTGCAGCAGAGCTTCGAGGCGGGCGGCATGAAGATCCAGGACATCGATAGGGTCAATCACCTGATTGGCGAACTGAACAGCATGAAGGAGCTGATCGCGCACGCGCAACGCGCCGATCCCGCCGACTGTGAGCTGTTCATCAAGATGCCGGGCGACGCCTCGATGAGGTTGTCGAGCGAGGGCTCGGCTTCGACGCACTATCAGGGATTCTCCGCCTCGCCGGAGTTCCTGCATCGGCTGCAGCAGCTTGCGGTGGAGGAGCTCGATGGGCGGCGCCGCAGTATCATTGGCGAATTGGCGTCGCTTGGTGTGGAGGCGGAGGGATGATGCGGATGAACTGGTTCGACGTCCCCGACGCCGTCGCAGAGCGCGTCATCGCGCGGAGTGGCGTGGCCCATCCGCATGCCGATCTCGATCCCAGGCGAACGGCGCTGATCGTGGTCGATCTGCAGAATGCATTCATGGACGATGAGGTCGGTCACGCGGTCTGTCCCATGGCGCGCGAGATCGTGCCCAACGTGAACCGGCTCGCCTCTGTGGTACGTGGTGCGGGCGGCGGTGTGTTCTGGATCAAGAACACGTTCGACGAACGCGGCGCTTACGAATGGAGCAATTCGCATGCGATGCTGACGCCCGCTATGCGCGAGCGGCGGGTCGCCGCGATGAGCGAGGGCACCAAGGGGCAGGAGCTGTGGCCGGAGCTCGATATTCGGCCGGAGGACGAGATCGTCCGCAAGTACCGGTTCAGTGCGTTCATGCCGGGGACATGCGATCTGCCGTATCGGCTGCGCTCGCGGGGCTTCGACACCGTGCTGATCACCGGGACTGTGACCAACGTCTGCTGCGAAGTCATCGGCGCGCGACGCGATGATGACGAACTTCAAGACCGTCATGGTGAGCGACGCGAATGCGGCGATGACGATGGAGGAGCATAACGCGTCGCTGGTGGCATTCTATGCGATCTTCGGCGACGTGATGGACACGGATTACGTGATCCAGCGCCTGACGCGGAACGAATAGGCGGCAAACGGGCGGCTGTCGGTCATGCGCTGAGCCATTACGTCGAGAACGCGGCGACGGCCTCCTTCTCGGTGTCGTATGTGTTGAGCAAGGAGTTGAAGCCCGCGGTCTCGAGCACTGTCTTGACGCTGCCGCCGGCGCTGCAGATCGTCAGCTTCCCATTTTTGGCCTGCAGCAGCTTCGCGGCCTGTAGTATGACTCGCAGACCTGCGCTGCTGACGTATTGGAGCTTCTCGAGGTTCAGCACGACGCGATGGTCGGCTCCCTGGGCGATTGCCACCATGCGATCTCCGGCATCCCCCGCAGTGCGACTGTCGAGCCGGCCGCTCATTTCGACCACCAGCGTGTCGTAGACCTTCCGGGTTTCGATCTGCATTTCCAGTCCCCTGATGTTCGGACGGCAGCAAGCCGTCCTGTTGCTGCACGCTAAGGGGCAACGCTGACCAGCGGAAGAGCGAGGTCGGGTTTGCTGATGCCAGAAGTCGGCGAGTAGGAAACGATGAAGCGCGCCTACAATTATCGGGTCGATGGCCACCCAGTGGGAATGTTCCGATGCCAGATCCATCTCAATAATTGCGATATGGTTCGTATAATGCAACAATAACGACTGTCGCCGGTCAGCGACATTTTGTAGCTGGACTGGCGGCAACAACAGATGTATCGTTGCGTAAGTGGCAGGTTTTGGGAGCTATTCGCAGCAAGGCGGTCTTTACATGAGAAACGCATTCGCCTAACAGAACTTCCACGGTCCCTCTCATTCCAACCTGAAGCATCTGCCATGACAACCCCAGAGAACGGCATTTACGTCCTGCAAGGCGTCGTGCCGGCCCAAATTGCCGCCGCGCCTGTCGCTGTGAAGGTCGTCGATCTCTACAACGACAACAGCCAGCTCTTTACTGCAGCGCAAGTCGCTCAGATGGAAGCCGGCAACGGCCTGTTGCTTGGGTACTTCAGCATAGGGGAGGCGGAAAACTATCGCAGCTACTTCGCCTCGCTGCCATCCTCGGTTCTCGGGCCTGTCGATCCATCATGGCCTGGCAACTATCAGGTCGCCTATTGGACGGATACCTGGAAAACTGTCGCCACCAACTACATCGACCAGATGATCACGCAAGGCTATGGCGGTGCCTTTTTCGATGTCGTTGATGAATGCGAGACCACCTGGGCGAAGGCGCACGCACCAGGCGGTGACGCCAAGGGTGCAATGATAAGCCTGATCCAGTATCTGGCCGACTACGCGCACGCGAAGGACCCGAATTTCAAGATCTGGGTGAACAGCTCAGGTGCGGAAGACCTGATGGCGAACAGTACATTCGTGAACGCCATCGATGGGGCCTACGAGGAGGAGCTTTTCTATAAGGACAACGGCTCTCCGGTGTCGAAGGCGAACACAAGCTACAATCTGAACCTGCTGGATAATCTGGTGGCTGCGGGCAAGCCCGTCGTCGCGGTCGAGTATATCACCGGTGCGGCGAAAGTGGCTGACGTCCAGGCGAAGGCCGCTGCTGCCGGCATCGGATATTACGTGGCGAACCCGAACCTCAATCTCGACGGCGTGGACACGGAAGGGTTCGCCGCTCTCGGGTCCCCACCGCCCTCGGCACCGCCAATTGTCACGGCAATCAGTGCCACCCCAGCCTGGGCCGATCTCGGCAGGGCGGCAGTCGCAACCATCACGCTGACGCTGAACGAGGCGGTGACGGTGACCGGCACCCCCAAGCTGTCGTTGAACGATGGCGGCACCGCGACCTATTCCTTGGGCTCGGGCACGAGTACTTTGACGTTCAGGTACAAGGTTGCCGCGGGGCAGAACACGACGAAGCTCGCCGTTACCGGTGTGACTTTGCCTTCCGGCGCTTCGGTGATGGGTGCAGCAGGCAATGCTGCCGACTTCAGCGGTGCAACAGGCGGCCTGAATGGGCGTTTGGTGGTGGACACATCGCGGACTCGCACGACCATCGCCAATGGCACAGGACAGACGGTCAATGCCGGTACGGGCAACGACGTTGTGAATTTGGGAGGCGGCAACGCGACATTGGTGTTCAACGGCAGCAACAACATCGCGTTTTTGGGTGGCAGCGGCAATGCGGTCAACGCGACGATCAACGACAAGTCGCAGGGACTGACCGTCTATGTTCTGAGTGGTGGCGTCGACAAGATAAGCGGATTGGCCACGGATACGTCAGCGGTGATCGACCTGCTTGGAGGTATCGGCGGCTACACCAGACGCCTCGCAGGTGCTCTCCGCGATTACGAGTGACAATGCCGGCGGAGCGCTGCTGCCGCTCGGCAACGGACAATCCATCGACATCATCGGTGTCGCCCCCGGCAGCCTGCGCGCTGCCAATTTTGTGGTGGGGTGAGGCGGTCGAACGCTCACGCGGGGGCTGATGCTTTCGCGTGTCTCGGCAGCCACCAGGACATGGGTCGTGCGGTGACTTGCCGAATTTGCATAGATTGCGCGTTTCACGTTTGTAATCTTGTGCCGACAATGGATCTCGACGGCAAGCTCACCTCCAAGCGGGATCGAATTGAACTCTCGGAAGCGAGGCGGGAGGGGAGCGAAAGCATGCTTAGGAACCGCCGGTGTCGGCCCGTCGCCGCTCCAGGACAGGCCAGTGCGGCTGTTGCCGGAGTCCTGTGTGTGTTGCTCGCAAGTTGTTCGGGAACGGCGCCGACGGTGCTGTTGGACACCCCGACTGGCGTGACGCCGATTTACCAGCCGTCGCCAGCCATGCCCGGAGGTCTTGTCGGTCCGCCGCCGGGTCTGAACAACCAGCCGCCACCTCCAGTCCGACGCAGTGGATCTCAGCGGCACCTATGCCGGCACTGCAGTGCCGCTGGACACAGGCGGTGGTCTGTGCATCCAAAATCAGCAGGTCGGTGGCTTCAGGGTCCGGGGAAATTCCGTGAGGTACGGTGGGTTCCGCGGGACGATCGCTCCCGGTGGCAGCGTGCAGATGGTATATGGGCGGGATTGGATATTCGGCCAGTTCGAAGGGGCGACATTTCGTGGTCAGCTTGACCTCCGAGGTCGCTTTGGCGCGCCTGGCTGTACCTACCAGTTCAGCCTTGAGCGCGTAGGTCCGTGACCACATGACAATCAGTCTGCACTTTCAGGCACAAGCGCCGCGTCCGCCGTAGCGATACCATCGCCCATATCCGCATCGGTCAGCATCCGCCACGCACCGCCCGCCAGCACTTCCGCCGGACGGAAGCGCGACTTGTAGGCCATCTTGCGGCTCTCCGGCACCCAGTAGCCGAGATACACGTACGGCAGTCCCAACGACCGCGCGCGCTCGATCAGCCACAGGATCGCATGCGTCCCAAGCGAACGCCGCTCCAGCGTTGGGGCAAAAAAAGAATAAACCGCTGACAGGCCGTCCCCGAGTTTATCGGCCAGGCACGCGCTCACCATCCGATCGTCGGGATCGCGGAACTCCACGATGAAGGTCTCGATCGGCGTGTCTTCGACCATGGCGCGGTAATCGTAAAAGCTCATCGTCGCCATGTCGCCGTCACCGTGGCGCGCCGCCTGGTAGCGCTGGAACAACTGGAACTGCTCGGCCGTGGCGCGCGCAGGCACCTCGAAGCCCTCCAGCAGCGCGTTGGCGCGCCAGATCTTTCGCAGCGTGCGGTTGGGCTGGAAGGTCGCGACAGGAATGCGGATCGGGATGCAGGCCTGGCAGGACGGGCACACCGGCGCGTAGGCGATGTTATGACTGCGACGGAAGCCGGCGCGCGACAGCCGGTCGTGCAGCGCGTCCGCTTCGGGGCCGGTGATCTCGGTGACGACCTTGCGCTCCGTCCTTCCTGCCAGATAGGGGCAGGGCAGGGGGGCCGTCGTGTAGAAGAACTGCGGCCGGCGCGGCGGTCTGTAGGTCATGCGTATGGCGATCCGCCTTGCATGTTCCAGGAGCCGAGGCCGGCGGTCAACGCCCTTACCCGCACCACGACGAGGCCGCTGGCGAGGTCGTGCAGCGTCCGGTGGCGAACGGTGAACAGCGAGAACAACAACAGCAGGCCGGTGGTTGCGAGGGTGAGATAGAATATCAGGGTGAAGACCACGGCCTGAAGCGGTGTCGGGCGGCCGAGATCGTCGTTGCGGCGGACGACCAGCCCGAGCGCCTGCTGCCCTGGCGTGGCGGAGGCGCGGCCGGCAACGAACAGCCAATGATAGCAGAACGGCACGAACGGCAGCGCGCCGAGCAACGGCAGACCGAGACCGAGAGTAAGCAGGCCGAACAACAACAGCACGAACCAAAGTGCGGTCAGGATCAGGCCGAGCAGCAGCACGTCCAATCAGCCAGGCGAACACGCGGCGGATCAGCACGCCTTCGGTCAGCCAGTAATCGTCGATTGGTGTGGCGCGGTAGATCATGGGGTCAGCCGAATGGTTGCGGTGGTTGCGTCGGGTGTCGGGCCAAGCGTGATCGTGGCACCGTCGCGCCAGCGGATGAGGAAGTCGCGCGCGTGGCGGCTGAGTAGGTTGCCCGACTGCCCTGGGGCCATCATGAACAGCGAGCGATCGAGATCGGCGAGGTCATAGACGCCTCGATACTCCGCTCCGTGCACCGATTGAAACTGTTTGTATGCAGGGCCGCCGCGATCGATCGTGCTGTCGTCACCCGGGCTGGGGATGGAAAGCGTGGCGAGCTTCCCCAGGATCGGAAGGCGGCGGAGCATCGGGTGAGCGAAGATCGCCGGATGCGCCTCACCCCAGCGCCATTGCGTTGGGTCGTTGCCGAAGCGGCGGGTCAGGTCGCTGACGGCGTCGGTCAGGGACGCCTGCAGCATGCTGGTGCAGTCGCCACCGCACCAGTGCGCGCCGGCCGGAGACAGCACGTAGCCGACGAATTCCAGCAGCGGACCGCCGTCGTTCAGCGGAATCTCGCCCTGCTGCAGCACGCGACCGTAGAAATATTGCAGCCACGCGTTGAAGATCAGCGGCTGCGGGGCGTTGATCGTCATGGCGCCATCCCAGTCGCGCAGCAGGCCCTGGGCGCGACGGGCGATATCCTCGGTGACCGGCACCGCGAGGAGCTTCGGCAGGACCTGCCGCGCGAAGTCGGAATGCACGTCGACCTGCATGCGCGCGAAGTCGGCCTGGGTGTGGCGATCCGAGCGTTCGAGCAGCTCACGGATGCGGGTTGCGCGCCAGTCGCCGAACCAGTCGCGGCCGAGGAAGATCGGGAAGTCAGGCGGTGCGACGCGGTCATTGGCGTTCACCAGCCGCCCGCTCGCCGGGGCGACGATATGGGGCAACTGATCACCCGTTGCCCAGCCGATCCAGTCATGCGAGCCATCGCCCGGCACTGGCATGGAGCCGTCGCCGGCGCGACGGATCGGCACGCGGCCGGTAACGTAGAACGCGATGCGCTGTCGGTCGGCCACCAGCAGGTTCTGCACCGGCGCGGTGATCATCGCGGCTGCCTTGCCGGCGGCGTCCACATCGCGCGCCTGGTTGAGCGCGAGCAGACCCGCGGCGGCTGTGTTGCCAGGTGCCAGGTTGGCCATCGACACGGCCAGGATCGGGCCGTTGCGGTTGGAGAGGTCGCTGATCACTGGTCCGTGGCGCGTCTCGCGTACGGTCAGGATCTGGTCGGGTTCCCCGCGGACCTTTATCCGTTCCTCCCGCACAGTGAACGGACGCGGGCCGTCTGGTGTCTGGTACTCGTTGTCGGCGGCTGGCATCTTCGATGAACACGTCCTGCACGTCGGCGCCGGTCGTGGTGAAGGTCCAGGCGATGTGGCCGTTGTGGCCGAGGACCAGGAATGGCACGCCTGGGGCGGTGGCGCCGGCCAGCACGCTGTCCGGTGTCTCGATCCTCGCCAGGTACCAGATGCCGGGAAAGCCGAACGCCAGATGCGGATCGCCCGCGAGCAGCGGCGCGCCAGTCGCGGTATGCCGGCCGTCCACCGCCCATTCGTTCGAAGCGGTTTCGGGCAGCGTGTAGGGGGCTGGGAAGCGCGGCAGCACGGCGGCGAGTTCGCTCGCAATACGACTGAGCGCGGGTGACAGCGCTGCTGCTTCGGGCCGTCCCTCGCTGGTCGCAGGCGGCCACAGCTCGTCGATCGACTGCTGCGGCACGTGTCCGGCGAGTGACTGGCGCGACAGCTCGGTGCGCCAGTTGAGTGATAGCGACAGGCCCATGATCTCGCCCCAGAGCAGGCTGTCGGACGGCTCCCATGGCTGAGGTTGACCAAGGTAAAGGAACTCCGGCGCGCTGAAGCGTCCGCGCTCGGCGATCCAGGCATTCACCCCACGCGCGTAGGCTTCCAGTATGGCGCGGGTCTCGGCGGGCAGGGTCGGATAGTCCGCCACAGCGCGCCTTCGCAAACCCAGCGTCAGCATCAAGCGGTCCGTAGCAAGCGTTGCCGGGCCGGTGATCTCGGACAACCGGCCGGAGGCGGCACGGCGCATCAGCTCCATCTGGAACATGCGATCGCGCGCATGCACGAACCCCATGGCGGCGGCGGCATCGGTGGCGTTGGCTGCATGGATGCGCGGGATGCCGTCGGTATCGAAGCCGATATCGACCGGCCCGGAGAGACCGGGGATACGCGCCTGCTGTGACCGCGGCGGGAGGGTGAGCCACAGCATACCCGTGATGACGGCCGCCAAAAGCAGCACGACGAAGCCGAGCCAGAACAGCAGACGGCGAGTGCCGCGGATAACTGCACGCATGACGCCAAGGTGGCGAAACGCCGGCCGGAAGGAAAGGCATGACGCGAACACCGGTGTGTTGGCGCGGCGAATGGCGTCATGTTAGCGTTTTCATGCCGACGCAAGCCGATGCAATCAGGGGACGCCCATGACAACAACAAGCGGCGACGATAGCGGCTTCACTGCGCACCCGACGGTGCGCGAGCTGGAGAAGATTACGAACAGGACCGACACGCGCGACGTGCTGGCGCACGCGTCGAAGAGCGCGCGCAAACTGAACGACTATTTCATCGTGGACATCGACGCGCACGTCACCGAGACCGCGTTCTGGTCCGAAGTCACGGATCGGATCGACAACGACTACCTGCGTCACGCAGCGCTGTCCTTCAGGGAGCGCGGCGGCTCACCGCCGGGGCTGCTGAACGTGCAGCCCGGCATGCTGTATCAGGACATGTTCGGCCGCATCCCGCACGGGCAGCAGTCGGACGCGGTGATCGGCGAGGGCACGCATCGTCAGGTCGAGCTGGTCAGGCGCGCCATGGACAGCATGGGCATCGACTACACGGTCGCGTTCCCGACGCCGATGCTGCTGCTCGGCATGCATCCTCAGGCCGAAGTTGAGGTGGCGCTGGGGCGCGCGTTCAATCGCTGGCTCATCGAGGAGCTGCTGCCACGCGAGCCGCGCATCAAGGCGATGATGTATCTGCCGTTCAACGATCCCGAAGCCTGTGTCGAGGTGGTCGAGGAGTTCGCTGATGCGCCCGGCGTCATCGGCTTTACCGTGGTCTCGACGCGCTACAAGCCGGTGCATCACAACAGCTACATGCGGCTCTATGCCGCGTTGCAGGCGACGGGCAAGCCGCTGGCTTTCCACTCGGGCTTCCACTGGGGCGATGAGTTGATGAAGCAGATGAACCGCTTCATCTCGATGCACGCGATCTCGTTCTGCTACTTTAACATGATCCATCTGACCAACTGGATCATCAACGGCATTCCTGAGCGGTTCCCCGAACTGAAGGTGATCTGGGTCGAGAGCGGTCTCGCCTGGCTGCCGTTCATGATGCAGCGGCTCGATTCCGAGTACATGATGCGCTCGTCGGAGGCACCGATGCTGCGGCGCCGGCCCAGCGAGTATATCCGCGACATGTACTTCACCAGCCAGCCGCTGGAGACCAGCAATCTCAAGCTGACGCAGGCGACGATGGAAGCGATCAAGGCCGATACGCAACTGCTGTTCGCGTCGGACTGGCCGCACTGGGATTTCGATCTGCCGACGACGATCACCGACCTGCCGTTCTTGTCGGAGCAGGCGAAGCGCAACATCCTGGGGCTGAACGCTGCGCGTGCGTTCGGCTTCGAGGTGCCGGCCAACAAGCTTGCCCAGGTGCCCGGGCCTGAGCCGGCGCTTGCCAAGTGAGTGCGCCGTTACGGGCTGAGGAAATCGCCACCGCGTTCTGCGACGTCGTGGCAACGGCTTTGCGGTGCGGCGACCTCGATGCGATTCCGAATGAGGCGCTTCGCCGCGTGTTGACTGCAGCGGTCAAGGCCTATGCGGCGAAGGTCGAGATGGCGGAGGGTGAACTTGCGCCGTTCGAGGGCGATCAGGTGACCGCGACCGAAACCGCGGTGGCCGCCTGTGCGATGATCCGCGCCGCCGAGTTGAATTTGTTCGATATCGCGATGTGGTTCGGACGTCCGGTGAACCGGCTGTGAAAGGAGGCGCATGATGACCGAGATCATGGTCGGTCGCTGCAGCGAACTGGCCGATGGCGACTATCGCGTCCTCGCGGTGGGCGAGCTTGAGGTGGGAGTTTTCCGGTTGGGCGAGCGGTTCGTCGCGTACGAGAATCGGTGTCCCCATCATGGCGGCCCGGTGTGCCAGGGCAGGCTGTTCAACGGTGTCGAGGAGATCATCATGCCGGACCAGACGAGCCGCGGCCTGCGGTTCACGCAGGATCGGCATGTGGTGTGCCCGTGGCATGGCTATGAGTTCAATCTCGATACCGGGCGGCATCCTGGCGATCCACGGGTGCGCCTGCGGCCGATACCGGTGCGGGTAGCGGACGATGGTATCTACATCGAGGCGCCGGGCTGACCCAGCATTGGCTGCGAGCTGCCCTTGCAGGCGCCACCCCTATTCGGCGGCTGCCATCAGGGGCGGCGCTTCGATGTAGCTCTGGGCCAACTGTCGCCCGGTGTCACGCAGCAGCTTCTTGTCCAGCTCCGGCGTTTTTGCAGGTGGAACGCGCACCACCGTGTCGTTGCAATAGGTCGGGATGACCACTCCGCTATCGCGGAACAGGCCAACCGGCTCGCTGCCTGCCTTGACCGCTCGGATACCGCGGCGGATCTGGTTGCGAAACATCGAAATTCCGCGATCGGTCGTGCCGAGATGTTCGAGGCCGTGCACGGCAACGGGGCGCTGCGAAACCTGGGCCTCGAAGTCGGCAGGCCGGCGCTGGCTTTCCTCGTAGGTGTCGGCGGCGAGCTGGCCGGGTAGCATTATACTGCGGTCGGCCCACCAGTCCGGTGTGGTGACACCTTCTGTTTCGCTGACGTGACGCAATTCGATCAGCATCGTGTTTGTGTCGTCGAGCGGCACGATCCAGCGACTCATCATTGGGCCGCTGAACGGATGCGCTTGCTGACCGTCTTCCCAGATCGGCGCGACCTGCTGCAGATTGGGCAGCACGTTCTCGACCATGCGCGCCCATATGTTGTCGCCGACCCGCCTGGTGGCGATGTAGATGATCCCAACAGGCGTTTCGGCAAACTCCAATTCCGGCAACACGCCGAACTCGTCGGTGAACACCGCGCCGCTGACGATCGTGTGGAGAAACGCGGTGTGGATTGCATCCATCGTGTTTTCGAGAATCTGCAGCCAGTTGCACGGATAGATGTATTTCTGTCCGGGCATCAGTCGATAGCCGGGCCGATTGAAGCTGTCGTAGGTGGGGAACGCCGGCATCTGATCGGGCGGTCCCATGTAGCCGAAGACGAGGCCGTGCGCCTCGTGCACCGGGTAGGCGCCGTGGCATAGCCGGTCCTTGAGCGTGCTGGTCGCCGGCTCGCCCGGCGTCTCAAGGATCGCGCCGTCGACGTCGAACAGCCAGCCGTGGTAGCAGCAGCGTATTCCCTTCGCGCCGACCAGGCCGAACTCGAGCGACGTGCCGCGATGTGGGCAGTGGCGCTCCAGAAGGCCGATCGCGCCGCTGCCGTCGCGAAAGACCACCAGCTCCTCGCCGAGGATTTGCACTGCCAGCGGTAGGTCTTTCAACTCATCCGAGTAGCAGATCGGCTGCCAGAAGCGGCGCAGGTACTCGCCGCAGGGCGTGTCCGGGCCAACATGGGTGAGTTCGGTATCCTCACGCGGAACGTGCCGGTGATGGTAACCGCTGTACCGCGTCTTCAAGAATGGAGCCCTGGTCGGCGTCGGCATGGCAAGCCTCCTGTCCCTCGATTGTTTGCCGAGCGTTGGTTTTTTTGGCCGCAGTGCTGCCGGGGACGATGAACCTTTGGTGCGACTGACGTCAAGTTTGTGAGGTGGCGTCAACTTGCCGATGCGTACCTCAGTCTCTACCGTCCGCGATCTGCATTGGAGGACATGCGTAATGGCCGATATTCCCAACCGCCCGGAATACCAGAGCGACCTGTTCAAGAAGGGATTGGAGGTGCGCCGCGATGTGCTGGGCGGCGACTACGTCGATGGTTCTCTGACGCGCGCCGACGACTTCAACGCTGCGTTCCAGCAGATTACCACGGAAGTCGCGTGGGGCATGATCTGGACGCGTCCTGGTCTTACCCGCAAGACGCGCAGCATGATCAATCTGACGATGCTGGCCGCATTGAATCGCGGCTCGGAGTTTCGGTTGCATCTACGCGCGGCACTTACCAACGGCGTGACGCGTGACGAGATCAAGGAGATCCTGCTGCAGATCGGCGCGTATTGCGGCATTCCGGCGTGTCTGGAGGCGTTCCGTATCGCCACGGAAGTCTTCAAGGAAGCGGACAGCGCGCAAGGGAACAAAGGGGGCAGCGACTGATGGCGGCCAAGCCAAGCGTCGGTTTCGTTGGTGTCGGCAACATGGGATGGCCGATGGCGGCCTGCCTGGTGAAGGCGGGCTTCGACGTGCACGTGAATGACTCGCGTCGCGAGGTTGCCAACAACTTCGTGCAGCAGATCGGCGGCGACGCACCCGACAGCCTGCGTCAGCTCGCCGCTGCGTCGGATGTCGTGATCACCATGCTGCCGACCAGCGCGATCGTCGAGCACGTGCTGACGAGTGGCGATGACAATGTGATGGCCGGCATGAAGCCGGGCACCGTGGTAATCGAGATGAGCTCTGGCGTGCCGTCAGTGACGCAGATGCTGGCGGAACGCGTAATGGAACTCGGCGGCCACATGATCGACGCTCCGGTGTCGGGCGGCGTGTCGCGCGCGAAGACCGGCGAGTTGGCGATCATGGTGGGTGGCGATTTGGCGATCATCGATTCGGTGATGTCGGTACTGCGGGCGATGGGCACATCTGTGCTGCGCACCGGCGACGTCGGATCGGGTCAGGCGATGAAGGCGCTGAACAACCTGGTGAGTGCCGGCGGCTTTCTGATCGGTATCGAGGCACTGCTGATCGGCCAGCGCTTCGGCCTCGATCCGGCGGTGATGGTGGATGTACTGAACGCGGCGACGGGAATGAACAACTCGACGCAGAAGAAGTTCAAGCAGTTCGTGCTTTCACGAAAGTTCAACGCTGGATTCACAATGGGGCTGCTGGCGAAGGACCTGTCCATCGCGCTGCAGGTTGGACGCGAGACCGAAACGCCGGCGCCCCTGTCGGCGCTCACCAAGGAGATGGTCACCGCCGCACAGGCGATGTTCGGTTCCGACGCCGATCACACCGAGATGGCGAAGCTGTGCGAGCGACTGGTGGGGACGCATCTCGGCAAGGGCTGATATGCCTTGGCTACACCGGGACATTTGTTCACGCCCCGGTGTCATTGACCCTCGCAAGTCCAGACCGGCCTCCCCATATCCGGACTTCGGCACTTTTCGCCAGGGTCACTCTTGGCCAGATCCGCATACGCGACCTTGTCGCATCGGGCATCTCGGATGAAAAGTACTACGGTCTGCACAGTGCGGATCGCCGATATTACCCGGAGTGACGTAATGTCTTCAGGTACGGTCAAGTGGTTCAATGGGCAGAAGGGCTACGGTTTCATTCAGCCGGATGATGGCTCGAAGGATGTCTTCGTGCATATCTCGGCGGTGGAGCGGGCAGGGCTCACGGGACTGAACGAGGGCCAAAAGGTCAGCTACGACCTCGAGCGTGGTCAGCAGGGCAAGACTTCCGCGGTCAACCTGCAAGCTACCTGAGCGGATGGCGACCATCCCCGCATCCTGCGGGGATGAGTTCATCGGGCTGGAGCGTGTCTCCGATGGTGTCACACAAGTTCGGAGTGGGCAGTCGTGTACGGCTGACCCTGGACAGGTACGCCGAAAGCAGTCCGTGGGACATCCACACGATTTCCCGCAAGCTGCCTGCCGAGGCCAATGTCTGCCAATATCGAGTAAAGCGCGTAGGCGACGGTCAGGAACGCACGGTCAGCGAGCACCAGATGGTGGCGGTCGGCGCCGAAGATCGCGGTACCCGCACGCAGGCGCCTGAGCCATCGCACGATCCTCAGCGTGTTCGCGATGCGGACAAGCGACCGCGGGGATTTGCCCCACGATCCGATCGCGGGCGCCGCTGACACTCAGTTGGTGACCTGCCGCTAGCGGTAGGCGAAAGCCAGCCGTTGTTGGCCACGCTGCCGCGACACCAGAAACCCGATCATGGCCAGGTTGGCGGCGTTGAAGAACACGCCGACGCCGAACGCGGGTGCGTAGAAGCCGTAATGGTCATACAGCTCGCCGGCGAGCCAGCTTCCAAACGCCATGCCGCCCATGCCGAGAAAGAAGAAGGTCGGCACGCGCCACGACGCCTCGGATGCCGGGAACAGTTCGCGGATCGCCACGACGTAGGATGGGATGATGCCGGAGAAGCCAAGCCCGAAGGCGGCGGATACGGCGAACAGGCCTATCTCGTTCTGTGTCAGCAGGAAGGCGCCGATCGCCACGGCCTGACAGGCCGATCCTGCCATCACCGCGCGCAACCCGCCGATGCGATCGGCCAGCATGCCCCAGAACTGCCGGCTCAAGAATGCGCAGGCGAGCAACACCGACAGCATCGCCGCGCCGTGTGCCGGTGGAATGCCGAGGTCGCTGCAGAACGCCACCAGGTGCCCGTTCGGCACCGCCATCGGAATGCAGCAGAAGAACGCTGCGATGCAGATCAGCGCCAGTACGAGATTGGGCGGCATGCCGAGTACCGGCTCGCCCTTACGCGGGTCGGTGGAGCGGGCGTGCATGGCGTGCGCCTCGGGTGCGGGCCGCAGAAACAGCAGTGCCAGCGGCAGGATCACCGCGATCACCACGCCCGAGTACGCCAGCATGGTGGTCGGCCAGCCGTACCTTGCGATGCCGCGCTCGAATACCGTCGGCCAGACAATTCCGGCGATGTACTGCCCGGATGAGATCAGCGCCAGCGCCGAGCCGCGTCGGCGGTCGAACCAGCGGGTGACGTAGACCACGAGTGGCGCATAGATCGCGCCGTTGCCGACCAGGCCGATCAGCAGGCCGTGCCCGACGTACAGCGCCCACACGCTGCCGATGGAGGAGACTGCAAGGCCGGCCGCCATCATGACCGCGCCAATCATTACGGTAGAGCGGATGCCGATGCGATCCGCGAGCCAGCCCATCATGATGCCGCCGAGACCGGTGCCGACCCAGACCAACGCGCCAGCGAGCGCCACGACGGAGCGATCGGTCCCTAGTGTCTCCTGGATCGGCTTCAAGCCGACCACCACCAGCAGCGGCGAGCCGTAGGAGATCGACAGGATGCCGAGTGTGAGGCAGGCCGCAGTCCATGACGCGCGGCTCTCGATGCTGGCCGCGCGCTGCGGCGCCATGGTGTCCGGCATTGCCGGCATCTCCTCCCGGGGTATAAGCGGCAGGGCGGTATGGACCCGCTCCGGCGGCCCGACAAGGCGGAGAGACGAATGACTGAACCCATTGGTGCGCAACCCACCGGACCACTTCCCACGGGTCCCCTGAGGGGCCTGCGCGTGTTCGACCTGACGCGCGTGCTGGCGGGGCCGACCTGCGCGCAGATGCTGGCCGATCTCGGTGCCGACGTGATCAAGATCGAGCGGCCCGGTGCCGGCGACGACACACGAGGCTTCGCGCCGCCGTACATGCCGGGGACAAAGGAGAGCGCGTATTTTGTCGGGGTGAACCGCAACAAGCGCTCGGTCACGCTGGACATCGCACAGCCGGAAGGTCAAGCGATCGCGCGGCAGCTGATCGCGCAGTGCGACATCCTGGTGGAGAACTTCAAGGTCGGCGCGCTGGCGAAGTACGGGCTTGGGTATGAAGATCTGCACGCGAAGTTTCCGCGGCTGATCTATTGCTCGATCACCGGCTTTGGGCAGACGGGGCCATATGCGCCGCGGCCGGGCTATGATTTGCTGATCCAGGCGATGGGCGGCGTGATGAGCCTGACCGGCGAGCCGGACGGTTTGCCGCAGAAGGTGGGCGTGCCGGTCGCCGATCTGTTCGCAGGACTGTACGGCTGCATCGGCATACTGGCCGCGCTGCGGCATCGCGATGCGACAGGGCAGGGACAGCAGATCGACATCGGCATGCTGGACACGCATGTGGCGTGGCTGGCGAACCAGGGAATGAACTACCTGGCGACCGGCGAGAACCCGGCGCGGCTCGGCAACCAGCATCCCAACATCGTGCCGTATCAGGTGTTTCCAACCGCGGACGGGCACATCGTGCTGTCGATCGGCAATGACCCGACGTTCAAGCGGTTCTGCGAGGCGTTCGCGTTGACGCATCTGCTGGAGGATGCGCGGTTCGCCACCAACGCGGCGCGGGTAGAGAACCGGCAACTCGTCACCGACACACTGACGCCGGTGATGCAGCAGCAACAGACCACGTGGTGGGTGGAGCGGCTGGAGGCTTTGAAGATCGGCTGCGGGCCGATCAACAAGCTGTCGGAGGTGTTTGCCGATCCGCATGTGATGGCGCGTGGCGTGGTGCGCGAGATGGCGCACGGATCGGGCGAGACGGTGAAGGTGATCGCCAATCCGGTGCGTCTGTCGGAGACGCCGCCGGATTACCGTATTCCACCGCCGTTGTTGGGCGAGCACACCGATGCGGTGCTTGCCGATCGGCTCGGGCTCGATGCCGACGCGCTGGCGACGCTGCGCGCGAAGGGTGTGATCTGAGCGCCGCGCTTACGCCGAGGCGGCTTGTCGCGGTGCAGGTTGCGTAGGAACTGGCGGGCGGGCACCTCGATCCAGCGGTGCGACGCGGCTGCCAGGCTCAGCAGAACGAGCATGATGCACAGGCCGCCGATCACGCGTCCCATTCCGCTCGCGTCGATCGCCAAGTGCGGCCGCAGTAGGCGCATCGTGTGGCGGATGACCTCACCGTGCAGCAGATAGACCGCGTAGGAGCATTCGCCCAGCCAGCGTACCGGGCGATTGGCCAGCAGGCAGGCCGGCAGTCGCCTGTCTGTGGCAGCGATGAGGACGATCAGCGGCAGGCAGGGATACACCGCGAGATCGGGAAGCCCTGACCAAAGCGCAAGCCCGAATGCAGCGATGACCGCTACGACCCACCAGTCATTGGCCGCCAGGGTCATGGTTCGCTCGATCTGCGCCAGCCGGAATGTCAGCAGACCCAACATGAAGCCGCCCAGGCAGCGCAGCAGCGGCCATGGGGTCGTCCCGTCACTGAGGTCGAGCGCGCCGTTGGTGGCCGGGCCGAGTATGCGACCCCCGATCGCGGCGAGGATCACCAGCAGGGACGCCATCAGCAGGCTGTCCACGGCGCGGCCGCGGCCGGCGAACACCGTCAGTCGCAGCAGGAGGGGGAACGCCAGATAGGCGGCGACCTCGGTGCTGACCGACCACGACGCCGCGACGATCGATGGGGCGAGGCTCCAGGCCTGGATCAGCAGGAGATTGGCGAGGATCACGCCGGCCGGGTTCTCCCAGCCAGGCAGGCGGAAACCTGCCGCAGCGATCTCCGCCAGCACCACGGCTGTTGCAACGGCATACAGCGGCATGATCCGCGCCACCCGGCGCAGCAGGAACGCCCGATAGGCGGTGGCGGTGCAGCCGGAGACGAACATCCGGCCGCAGGTGTGCGCCAGGACGAAGCCGCTGAGCACGAAGAATACGTCCACCGCCAGGTAGCCGCGCAGTGCCAGGGCATGCAGCCTCGAAGGCTCGACAGCAAAATTCTGGGTGAAATGGTAGTTGACGACGATGAGGGCCGCCACGCCGCGCAGTCCGGTGAGACTTCTGATCTCGCGGGCCATCACTCCTCACCGCGCATCGATGTGCCGCAGCGCCAGGCCGCATCGCCAGACTGGCAGACGGCGATTAACGGGCCGTGAGGGGAGGGCCAGATTTGTGGCTGCGGGCGACCTCGACGGTCGCAGTACGGTTCGGCAAGAATGGGTGATGCGACCGCTGCCGCCTGAGACCGTCTATCTGCCGTTCGAAAGCGGCCCGTACCGCATGGCGATGGCACTCACCACGGTGCCCGAAGGCGCCTGGTTCGAAATCGATGCGCGCTACAGCGACGAGATGGCGGAGCGATGCAGCCTGCTGGCAGAGCAGCATGAGCAGGTTTTCGGTACGCTGCCTGAGTCCGACGCAGCGCGCGCCGAGACATTGCGTGAGGTTGTGGCCAATCTGACGACGTATGTCCCGCAGTGGTTCTCGCGCGACGGCGATCGCTTGCTCAACGTGCTGACCGGCGAAGTCTGGGACCTCGGCGAGCCTGCATGCGATCCGCTGGAACTCGCCGGCAGGCTGGTGCAGGAGGACCTGTGCATCATCCAGCAGAGCGACGAAGGGCCGATCTTCACCGCCGCGCTGCTGTGCTTTCCCAGCCGTTGGCGACTGCACGAGAAACTGGGCAAGCCGCTGGTTTCGGTGCATGGGCGAGTGCCGTTCTATGCCGAGCGTCTTGCCAATCCGGTCGATCGATTCATGGCGAAGGTGAAACCGGGCCACATCGCGTCGCGGCTCAACTGGTCGGTGCTCGACGATCCGGCGATGTTTCAACCCGCCGGCAAGTGGCGCGAGCAGACGAATACGGCTGTCACGCCGGACAATGCTGGCGAGAGCCTTCACCTACGCGTCGAGCGTCAGACGCTTCGCCGCCTGCCGCAGTCGGGCGCGATCCTGTTCGGCATCCGCGTGCACTCCTACAAGATGGCGCGTGCCATCACGACGCCCGAGGCCGCGTCACGGCTCGCCGAAGCGGTGCGTGCGCTGCCGGAGGCGACGGTGCACTACAAGAGCCTCAGGGCGTACGGCCCTGCGCTGCTCGCCTGGCTGGACGCGCGCGCTCGCTGATCAGCCAGTCGCGGAAGGCGAGGATCTTTGGCTGGTCGGCGGTGGCCCGAGGATAGACCAGCCAATAGGCAAACTCCTGCGGCCAGGCGACGTCCAGCGCGCGCACAAGCCCGCCCTGGCTGAGCTCCGCCCGGGCCAGTGTCTCGGTCACCAGCGCGATGCCCTGATGCGATGCCGCGGCGCGGATCAGCAGCATCTGGTCGTCGAAGCTGATGCCGCTCGAGGCCGCGCGTCCCAGATCGGCCACGCCCTGCGCCTGAAACCACAGCGCCCAGTCCTGGCGATCCTCGTCGTGCAGGAGTGGCAGGCCGATCAGGTCGGTCGGAGTTCGCGGCCTGCGATCGCCGAGTGAGGCAAGAAACCGCGGACTGCACACCGGTATCATGGCGATGCTGGCGATGCGGTCGCAGTGCAGCCCGGGATAGCGCCCGAGGCCATGACGGATCGCCACGTCCACTCCGTCAGCGACGAAATTCGCCAGACCGCGCGTGGTGGCGATGTTGAGCTCGATATCGGCGTGACGCGCGCGGAAGGCGCCGAGCCGCGGCACCAGCCATGAGGCGGCGAACGCCGGCGGCGCACTGACGGTCAGCACGCCGGCGTTCGGCAGCGCGCGCAGCCGTCGCGTCGCCTCGCCAATCTCGCGAAATGCGTGGCGGATCGGCACGAAGTAGCTCTGCCCCGCCTCGGTCAGCACCAGCGAGCGGTTGCCGCGGCGGAACAACTGCGTGCCGAGCCGCTGCTCCAGTCCGCGGACCAACTGGCTCACCGCGCCTGGCGTCACCGAGAGCTCGGTCGCCGCCTCCTTCATGCTGAGGTGACGGGCGGAGGCCTCGAAGGCGCGCAGGGCGTTGAGGGGCGGCAGGCCGGGCATGGCTCAAGATAGTTATTCTGAACCGAACCGGCCATGAAGAATCGTTTGTTCAGCGGCGCGCCCAATCACAGCTTGGGGCGTATGAGCGAACTTGCGATTTCCCAATCCACCCAGGCCTCGGCGAGCGAGTTCCGTCAGGGCTGGTCAGTCGTGCTGGTGTGCTTCTGCGTGGCGACCTTCGCCTGGGGCTTCGGCTTCTATGGCCAGTCGGTCTATCTCGCCGACCTGCACGCGACACGTGGCTGGCCGTCCTCGCTGATCGCCTCGGCAACCACAGTGAACTACCTGACCGGTGCCCTGCTGCTGTCGCGCGTGCATCGTGCGATCGAGGTGCTGGGTCCGCGGCTGCTGCTGGCCGGCGGTGTCGTGATCATGGCGGTCAGCGCGATCGGCCTGAGCCGTGTGCAGGCGCCTTGGCAGCTCTATTTGTGCAGCATTGTCATGGCGGTCGGCTGGGCGGGCACGACCACCACCGCAATCGCCACGGCACTGGCCTACTGGTTCGATGCAAGGCGCGGGCTTGCGCTCAGCCTGGCACTCACCGGTGCAAGCGCCGGCGGCTTCACCATCGCACCGCTGCTGGTGCGGCTGGTCCCCCGCATGGGCCTGGAACAGGCCGTGCTGATGATCGCGCTTGGCGGGCTGGTGGTTCTGCTGCCGATGGTATTCGCCGGCGTGGGGCGTGTTGCATCGATCGACCATGTGGGCGCATCGCGCGGGGCGTCGCTGGCGGCACACGGTGAGCTCACCGCGTATCGCAACCAGGCGCAGGCGCTGTGCAGCCTGCACTTTTGGTCGGTTGCCCTGCCGTTCGCCCTGGCACTCGCGGCACAGGTCGGGTTCATCGTGCATCAGGTGGCGTTCCTGTTGCCGCATCTCGGCAGCAACGGTGCCGGCCTTGCCATCGGCGCAACCGCGATCGCGGCGGCGGCGGGACGGCTCGCCTTCGCGCCGCTGATCGACTGGATGAACCAGCGCGTCGCCGCGGCCGCCTGCTTCGCATCGCAGGCACTGGGCCTGGGCCTGATGCTGGTGCTGCCGGATCAGAATGCAGCGTTGTACATCGGCAGCGTGGTGTTCGGGCTTTCCGTTGGCAACGTGATCACGCTGCCCGCGCTCATCATCCAGCGCGAGTTCGCGCCGCAGTCATTCGGCCTTGTGGTCGGTCTCGCCTCGATGGTTGGCCAGGCGACGTTGGCGTTCGGACCGACAATGCTTGGCCTGGCGCGGGACGCCACAGGCTCCTACGGCGCCGCGCTCGGGCTTTGCATGGCGCTGCAACTTGCCGGGGCGGCGCTCGTGCTTGTTGCGCGACGGCGAAGGGGTTGAGGCACACCGCCATGGCGCGCACACTCGCTGAACCGTGGGGCACCGGCCCGAAGCAGCGAGGCGAACCGTTTGAGCGCCCCACTCTCTCTCAGCCCATCCGCGCGCCAGGGCGGCCTGCTCTTGGCTGCCGCGTTCCTCACCTTCGCCGTGGGTGCGGCCTGTATGCACTCCTACACGGTGTTCCTGATCGCCTTCATCGAGGCGTTCGGCTGGAGCCGGGCCGAGAGTTCCATCGCCTACTCGGTATCGCAGCTGATCAGCGGTGCCACGTCTCCGGTCGTTGGTATCCTGGTCGATCGCCTTGGGCCGCGGCGCCTGGTCCTGATCGGTGGCGTCCTGCTCGCGGCGGGGCTTGTCGCCAGCTCGTTCGCCAACGCCCTCTGGCAGGTGATCCTGCTGTATGGCGTGGTGATGACACTCGGCGCCAACTGCCTCGGATTGGTGGTGTTCGTTCCGATCCTCTCGCGCCGCTTCGTGCGGAACCGCGGTGTGGCAGTGGCCGTCGTCCAGTCGGCGAACGGCTTTGCCCGGGCATTTTCGGCACCCTTGTCGCAGGTGTTGATCGCCGGCCTGGGCTGGCGCGGAGCCTATCTCGCGCAGGGCGGGTTCATGGCGGCGGCGTTTCTGCCACTTGCCGCCATGTTCCGGCGGTCAGAGCCCGAACGAACATCCTCGGCGGGCGGGCGCTCCCTTGTCGCCCCCGGCTGGACGCTGCGCCGCGCGATGCGCACGCCGCATTTCTGGCTGCTGATGCTGGTCTACGTCTTCACCGGTCTCGGCAGCTTTCTGGTGGCGCTCCATCAGCTCGCCTTCGCGGTCACCATTGGCTTCGACAAGCTATACGCGGCCGAGGTGCTGGGGCTGGGAGCATTCCTGTCGCTGCCCGGCGTGATCATCACCGGATGGATGTCCGACTACGTGGGTCGCGAGTTGTCCGCGGTGGTCACCTACGGCACGTCGATCATCGGCGTCGCCTGCGCCATGCTGATTACGTCGCCGGATCAGCATCTGCTGCTGTGGCTGCATTCCTGCTTCTTCGGCCTGACCTGGGGCGCACGCGGGCCGGCGATTACCGCCAAGACCGCCGATCTGTTTCCGGGTCCGCAACTGGGCACGATCCTGGGGGTGATCACGATCGGCACGGGGATCGGCTCCGCGTCCGGTTCCTGGCTGGCTGGCTGGACCTTCGATGTCACCGGCAGCTACCAGGTGGCATTTGGACTCTCGATCTTCTTCTACGTCTGTGGCAGCGTTGCGTTCTGGGCCCTGCGCCGGCCGCCCGTGGCGGAATGCTGAGGCGCGGTGCACTTTCGCTCTGGCGTCCCGTTCGGCAGGCCGCTAGAACACTTGATACTTGCCAAGGGATTGCTCGCGATGCGCCCTTTTCTCGTGTTGCTGACCGTCGCGTGCCTTGCTGGATGCGGGAGCGGGCAGACTCAATCGGAGCATGCGCTGGTACGCTACGATGATGAGTGGCGCCAGCGGCAGGCCGTGCTGGATGCCGACGCGATCATGCAGGGCATGGCACAGGCGCGGCAGCGCAACGAGGAACTGGCACGCAGCGCACGATAGCTGCGCTGATCCCTCGGTGAAGCTGAACGCGTGACAGCGCCCGGATCCCGACGGCGACCTCGGCAGGATCAATCAAATAGGCAGGGCCTCCAAAAAGCCTGATCGAAGTCTTCGTGGCCGGCGTCCTGGTCGGACAGGATCGGTGGGCGGATCGGCCATTCGATACAGAACGCTGGGTCGTCCCAGCGTATTCCGATGGAAAAGTCCGGCGCGTGGCGTTCGGTGATCTGGTAGAGCACCTCGCTATCGTCGGCCAGCGACTGAAAGCCGTGCGCGAAACCAGACGGGATGTACAAGGCGAGCCCGTTATCCTCGGTCAGCTCAGCCGCACGCCAGTGACGGTGTGTCGCGGAATTGCTGCGCAGATCCAGTAGCACATCGAAGACTGCTCCTCTCGTGCAGCGAACCAGTTTGGTCTCTGCATGCGGCGCGCGTTGGAGATGCATGCCGCGCAAGGTACCACGGTGTGCATTGAACGATGTGCTGCACTGGACAAAATCGCCGATCAACCCGTGTGCCGTGAATTCGTCGCGGCAGAAGGTGCGAGCGAACCAGCCACGTGTATCGCAATGGCGCTCCGGCGAAACGACGAAGGCGCCGGCGAGCGGAAGCTCCTCGAACCGCATCAGATGACCTGCAGGCTTGGGATCGGCACGACGAATTTGCCGCCCCAGTCACGCACTCCACGCATCTGGTCGATGATCTCGTCCTTCAGGTTCCACGGCAGGATGAACACGTAGTCGGGCTGTGCGGCGAAGATCCGCTCGGGAGCGAAGATCGGTATCTGTCTGCCTGGCAGGAAACGGCCCTGTTTGTGGGGGCTGCGATCGACGGTGAACGCCAGCAGCTCCGGCCCGACACCGCAATAATTGAGCAGCGTATTGCCCTTTGCCGGGGCGCCATAACCGGCAACCAGCTTGCCTTCGCGCCGCGCATCGATAAGGAACTCCAGCACCTGACACTTGACGTTGACCGCGGTCGCGCCGAACCGGTCATAGGTCGCCAGATCATTGAGGCCGGCTTCCTTCTCCTCGGCGAGCGTGGCGTGGAAACGCTTGGTGCGCGGCCTTGCGGCAGCGGCATGGCAGGCATGGATGCGCAGCGACCCGCCATGCGTCGGCAGGCAATCGACATCGAACACGCGCAGGCCGTGCCGTGCGAACACCTTGTCCACGACGAGCAGCGAGAAATACGAGAAGTGTTCGTGATAGATCGTGTCGAACTGCCGGTTCGCGATCAGGCGGAGCAGGTGTGGGAATTCCACTGTGATCGCGCCGGCAGGCTTCAGCAGGATTGGCAGTCCGGCGACGAAGTCATTCAGGTCCGGCACATGCGCCAGCACATTGTTGGCGCAGATCAGGTCGGCCTGCTTGCCTGCGTCAGCCAGCCGGCGTGCAGTCGCCTTGCCGAAGAATGCGACCTCGGTCGGCACGCCAAGTGTCTCGGCAACCGCCGCGACGTTGGCGGCCGGCTCGACGCCAAGTACGCCGACGTCCCTCTGACGGAAATACTGGAGAAGGTAGCCATCGTTGCTGGCCAGTTCTATGACGAGCGATCTGGCGCAGAGTTTGAGTTCCCGCGTCATGCGCGCGGCAAAGGCTTCGGCATGACGCAGCCACGTCTCGGAGAACGACGAGAAATACAGGTAGTCGCTGAAGATCATCTCGGCGGACGCAAATTCCTCGAGCTGCACCAGCAGGCAATTCTCGCAAACGTAGGCGTGCAGCGGATAGTGCGGTTCCATTTTCCGGAGCCGCTCCGTTGTCAGGAATGAATTCGACAGCGGCGCACTCCCGAGATCGACGAAACTGCGTCGCAGGCCGACGCCGCAGAAGCGACAGGTCGACGGTGTCATGATCTGTTCGGTTCCAACGCTTCGGTAGCGCGCAATCTGCTGATCTGTCAGTGCCAGTGCCGGCTCACCCGTGGCCAGGCGCTGGTGCCAGTCGACGGTCCAGGCAACAGCATTCGCGAGCCGCAACCGCGGCGCCCAGCCGAGCCGCGTGCGGGCGCACGAAGCGTCGATCTTCAGGCAGGCGCTCTCATGCGGCGCATCGCGGGATGCGTCGAACCATGTCGCGCCATTGCCCCACTGCTGCACGATGCGCGACGCCAGCCATGCGACTGGCCGCGCATCCTCGTCCGGCGGACCGAAATTCCAGGCCTCGCCGAACCGGGCGGCGTTCGCATGCAGCCGTTCGGCCAACAGCAGGTAGCCGCACAGCGGTTCCAGCACATGCTGCCACGGACGAATGGCGTGCGGGTTGCGAATGGCGATGGCCTCATTGGCACGCAGCGCCTTCATGCAGTCGGGCAGCAGGCGATCCTCTGCCCAGTCTCCGCCGCCGATCACGTTGCCGGCGCGAGCCGTCGCCACGCCGACCACTCCGTTGCGTGGATCGGAGAAGAACGAGCGCCGGTATGCCGCTGCCACCAGTTCGGCGCAGCCCTTGGAACTGCTGTAGGGATCATGGCCGCCCATTGGCTCTATCTCGCGATAGGCCCAGGGCCATTCGCGGTTCTCGTAGCACTTGTCGCTGGTCACGACGACCACGCAGCGGACGGTGGAGCACGTGCGGACAGCCTCCAGCACGTGTACCGTCCCCATGACATTCGTCGCGTATGTTTCGACGGGCTGGCGGTAGGACTCCCGCACCAGCGACTGTGCCGCCAGATGGAATACGATCTCCGGCTGCGCCTCGCTGACCGCGCTGGTCACCGCGCCGAGGTCACGGATGTCCCCGTAACTGGTCGGCACAAGATCCGCGAGACCGGCCAGCGCAAACAGGCTCGGGTCCGTGGGCGGCGGCAGTGACAGGCCGACGACGTTTGCGCCGAGGCGATGCAGCCACAGGCTGAGCCAGGATCCCTTGAATCCGGTATTGCCCACGACCAGCACGCGCCTGCCGGTCCAGAACGGTTGGCTGGGGTTCTCCGTGCTGCCCTGCATGGCCGATCGACTCCGCCGCATTCCATGGTGGGAATGCGCGGCAGCATCGTCGGCATGAGAACCTTAACAGGGTTTTAAGTCTTATCTCCGGCGGGAGCGCAGCCCTACAACAGCGGTGCACCGCCGAACTGAGTTGAGACGATGTAAACGGCCAGTCAGGTCGGCAGGACGAATCGGGGACCCCGCCGAGGGCTTGAAGCTGGACGCGTGTTCCTGCTGCGCTCTCCCCTCCACGCCACGCCACCTCCCGCCGCCCTGGACAATCGAGCGCCGCCCCGCGGGTGACGCGGGAAGGGTGCGACCGGCGTCGCCGCCGCTTTCGCCTACGGCGATGGCGCGTCCCAGGAATTGGATCATTAGGTTCATCCTCACAGACAGGTGAAGCCGTTCGCTGGAATACCGCAGGCCAACCTCCGGTTTAAGAAGCGACGCGCGCATCCGCCACAAAATGGAGGGGCAAATTATGGCAGGAATACCTGTGGTCGGTGACTCGGCCCACGCAACTGTACCAGGGGTTAAGGGCACCAACGAAGCGACTAGTGGAGGTTGGGGTGTAGAGGCGCGGGGCGAGACAGGTCTCGTCGCGGAGGGAGCATCAGCTGGGATATCCGTCACCGGAGGAACAATCGGTGCGCTCGTGCGAGCCAATGGAGTAGGAGCGCTAAATAAGGCTGCGGAGGTTATGCTCGGCCAAACTCTGCCTAATCCTCTGCCGCCAAATCAGCCTGATCCTTTTCCGGTCCTTGGCGTCAGAGCCACCGTCACAAAAGGGGCAGGGACGGGTGTTTGGGGTCAAGGGTGGGGAACGGCGGCACGGACATTTATATGCCTAGTGGAACCGGAACGGGCGTGTATGGCACGGGGCCCGTTGGGGTATGGGGGGCCAATAGCGCGAACACCTACGGATTCCTCGGCGGTCACGACCCAAAATTCAATCAGCCAGTTGGGGTCTACGGGGAAAGCGTCAACGGAGGAAATTCCGTGGGTGTCTTCGGCTACGGTGATCAGAGCACACCCCCGAACGACTTCCGATACCCCTGGCCACGCTATGAAAGCTTCCGACCCCGCAAAGAGCTTTGGGGCTGTCATCTGGAAAAGCCCTGGGCCGATTGCCAACCGGCCTAGGGCTTATCCCGATCGTGGTCGCGCTCCAGTAAGCGTCAATAAGCGGGGGGATCAATGTCTGGTACTATCAACGATGTTAAGGACAACGCACTGAAAATACAGACAGCCGAAGCCGGGGCAAACGCAACGCTCGGAGATGCGGCGAGCTCGCTAGCAGATGTCTCCGGGATCATCGCGTTGCCCGAAGCAGCTTGTACAACTAATTTCGCTGATACACCCAAAAACCGACCCAGTAATCTCGTCACTGCAGGTGGTTACGAACCTAATCAGCGCGGCTCTACACTTTGCGGTCGAGAACGATGGTGAAGAACACCAGTTTCACATCAAAGATCTCATGAATCCTGCCGAAACCGACTGGGACACGTTCAATGAAGTTAACTTTGACACGAACAGTCCCCTTCTGACCTTGGACACGCTGCAACACGATACAGCAGCAGCTCTGCACGGTCTATTGGATCCCATATACTGGTACCGGCCTTACTATGAGGCGCTGGATTATGATGACGGTGGAGGTTGGTTCCACCACGTAATTCCTCCCGACATCATACACAGGTTAGGTCCCTCCCTTCCGGAGGTGTTCGACTATCGCCTTACGCTGCCTAGCTTCATATGTGCAGTATGCATTCGTACTTCGGTGATTTTCGATCTTGCATGCTCTCAGGCCCGACGTGGTCACAGATAGCGTCTTTCACAATATGCAAGTTGAGGAGCTACAGCCGGCCGCCGCGTTCTTGAGCGACAACTACAACAAGATCGTCGCAGGATTAGTGTTGGGTCGGATGCCAAACTCGTCGTCTGGCCCTGATCTAAACGCATGGGAACGCGCGGGACGTGTGATCGGGGTCATCGACAGCTACGCTGGTCTAGGAATCATCGACGCTGCCCTGGAGGTCAATTGGTCGTGGGACGATCAAGGCAACCCGGTATGGAACGATGACTTCGATCGGGTGGTGTTTCCCGTTCGCTACCAGTTGGGTTTGCTGAGACGATGGAAGTCATTGTACATCAACACAGGGTTAAAAGGCGTCTGGCAGTCGCTTCAAGCCCTGAACGTCATCAGCGGAAAGGGGGGAGACGCCAAAGCGTTTGATAAACGAGCAGCGTGGTCGTTGAAGGAGATCCACGCCGCATTGGGAAATGTATTTCAGAACTCGCCACCACCACCGGGTTCCAGGATATCCGCATCGGATACTTTGCGAAGATTGTACAGGGTGGGAAAATTGCCCGTTCCAGACCCCAACTCGCTTATTTTTCCATACCAGTTGTCATGGCGACGAGCCTTACGGACTGTGGCGTATTGATACCGAGTATATAGGTTTCTAGTGGATGAACGTCCTGATCGTGCGGATGCGGAACTCGCGCCCACCGCTCGCAGACGCTCTGGCCGGATGTCGTCCGAGCCAGGCGCCACCCGCGCAGGGGATGCGCTCCGGCTCCCTGCTGAAGACGACCGCCCGGACGTCCTCGACGAGCGACGCATCGTAGCACCTTCCGGACCGCTCGCGTGCGCGCACACGGTCGCGATCGGCATGACGCGCAGGGACAAGTCAGCGGTCGCGTCAGGACACGCGCACCCGGCGCAGCGCCACGACCGGCGGCCGGACGGTCACGAGGCTAACGCGAGGCTCGGCGCGGCGATGTTCCAGTACAGGACGCGGGCGATAGGGTCGGGCGCGACGGTCCGCACGAACCGGTAAGTCGGGCGGGTGCGGCGAGCGGCGCGGCGCGCCGTCGCGGCGGGGCATGGGAGGTAACTCCTAGGTAACAGCCGCATCCTACTCGGGATTTACTTCAATCAATATAGGTCAACTTTGACGGAGCGTGTACCCGCTCTGTCTACAGCCGTGGTTCCATCGATCCTTACTTCGGGATAACGCCGTTAATATTGATCTGCCCGACAGGGCTTTAAATCTGGCCGGTGGCCGGCGTTTGTCTCGTATGGAGCGCGTGGGCGGGTGGCGCCCGTGTTACGCTGCGCGACCTACCGGACCGCGGTCTCGAACAACGCAATAGGGGAACGTCCCACAATGGACCTGCCTTCGGAGCCAATTGACTTTCTCATCATCGGCGGCGGTTCGGCCGGCTGCGCGATGGCCTCGCGGCTGAGCGAGGACCCCGGCACAAGCGTGCTGCTGTGCGAGGCAGGTCGCGACGTGACGCCATCGAACATACCCTCGGTGCTGGCCTCGCCCTATCCAGGGCGCACCTACTTCCAGCAGGAGTGGCTGTGGGGCTCGCTGCAGGCCTCGCGTGGCGACAGCGGCACCAACCAGCCGACCGAGCCGTGGTTCTATGAGCAGGCGCGGCTGCTGGGCGGTGGATCGTCGATCAACGGCATCTGCGCCAATCGCGGCTCGCCTTATGACTATGACGAGTGGGCGTCGATCGGCGCGCAAGGCTGGAGCTGGCCGGACGTGCTGCCCTACTTCAAGAAGCTGGAGACCGACGCCGATTATGGCGAGCCGCTGCACGGCAAGTCCGGGCCGGTGCCCATCCAGCGGCACCGGCAGAAGGACTGGACCGGCTACACGCGCATCATGGCCAAGATCTTCACCGACATGGGCTACGCGATGCACGAGGACCAGAACGGTCCCTGGACCGATGGCGTGTTCCCCACCACGTTCAACGTCGATCCGAACGGCACGCGAGGCAGCGCCGCATTGGTGTATCTCTCGCCCGAGGTGAGGCGTCGGCCGAACCTGACGGTGCTGACCGAGAGCCCGCTGGATCGGCTGGTGATCGCGGGCGGGCGCGTCGAGGCTGCGCGGTTCACCCGCAACAACGGCGAGAATTTTGCTGTCACCGCGCGGCAGGTCGTCGTGTCGGCCGGCGCCTCTGCAAAGTCCTGTGGTCCTCATGCGGAGCGGTATTGGTCCCGGCGCGCATCTTTCTGAGCGAGGCGTCCAGGTGCAGGTCGATCGTCCTGGGCGTTGGCCAGAACCTGCAGGAGCATCCGAATATCGGCATTTCCGGCTATCTGCATCAGTCGGCACGGCTGCCATCGCGCGAGGTGCATCATCTCCAGGCGCTGCTGCGCTACTCGTCCAACATCGACGGCATTCCGCCAGGCGACATGCACGTCGCGATTGCCGCGCGGGGCGGCTGGCATGCTGTGGGACAGCGGATCGGCACTCTCGGGTTCTGGGTGAACAGGTCTGTACTCCACGGGTCACGTGCGGTTGTCGGCATCGCCGGACAAGCGGTCTGACATCGACTTCCGCATGCTGTCGGATCCACGCGACATGGCGCGGCTGAAGGAGGCGTTCCGCATTGGCGTGCGCGCGATGACCGCGGCGAAACAGGCAGGCGTGGTGCTGGATGTATTCCCGAGCGGCTACTCGCCACGCATCCGCGAGCTGACGCGGCCCAGCACGCGCAATGCCGCGATTACCGCGGTGGCAGCGCCGCTGATGGATCGTAGCGACGGCATCCGCAAGAAGATCATGACGTATGCGGTCGGCACTGAGCATTCCGCCGAGACGCTTGCCGCTGATGACACGCTGTTGGAGGCGCATCTGCGCCGGCGGGTCAACGGCACATGGCATCCGTGCGGAACCTGCCGCATGGGCGATCCATCGGATCGCATGGCGGTGACCGATCCCAACGCTCGGGTGATCGGCGTCGAGGGGCTACGCGTGTGCGACGCATCGCTGATGCCGACGGCGCCGTGCGCGAACCTCAACATTCCGGTGCTGATGATCGCCGAGAAGACTGCCGCGACGATCCGCGCTGGTGGGTGACGTGGTGCCCGCCCCCTGGCCCCCTCCCGCGAGGGGAGGGGGAGGGCTAACCTGACGATCAACGCCCGGAGGAGATTGCCATGCCGACCAAGGTGCTGCTCGTCAATACCGCAGAGGAGACGGTGAAGGAGGCGCGGGAGCTGACGCCGCCGGATTTCGAACTGATCGTCGCGGCCCCTGGGAGCGCCGGTTATGCCGAGGCGTTGGCGGATACCGAGTACCTGCTGGGCAATGTCAGCACCATGGACGATGGGTTCTATCGTGCTGCGCCGAAGCTGCGCCTCGTGCAGTTGTTCAGCGCCGGCTACAATCATGTCGATCTCGATGCCGCGCGCCGCGCCGGCGTGCTGGTGTCCAACAATGGCGGTGCCAATTCGCGCGCGGTGGCCGAGCAGACGATCATGCTGATGCTGGCGGTCTATCGGCGGCTGCCATGGCAGCACGCGATGACCGCAGGCGGACGCTGGCGAGGCAACCAGGTGGTGCCGACGTTCTACGAGATGCAAGGCAAGACCCTCGGCATCATCGGTCTTGGCACCATCGGCAAGCGCGTCGCGCGTATTGCCAACGGCGGCTTCGATATGCACGTCCAGTACAGCGACGTCGTGCGGATGGCCGAGCATGAGGAGGACGCGCTGCACGTGCGTTATCGGCTGCTGCCGGAGCTGTTGGCGACGTCCGACATCGTCACGCTGCATGTGCCGCTGACGCGCCTCACACGCAACATGATCAGCACGCGGGAGCTGGGATGGATGCAGCCGCACGCAGTGCTGATCAACTGCAGCCGTGGCCCGGTCATCGACTTCCCGGCGCTGCATGATGCGCTGAGCAACGGCAGGATAGCCGGTGCGGGGCTCGACGTATTTCCCTCGGAGCCGCCGTCGCCGTCGGAGCCGGTGCTGTCGCTGGAGAATGTCGTGGTGACGCCGCATCTGGCCGGTGCCAGCCGCGAGACGCGGGTGAAGCAGACGCGCAACGCGTTCGACAATGTGCTGCGTGTTTCGCGTGGCGAGCGGCCGCTATGGGTAGTGCCGGAGCTGCGCGATATGGCGCTGCGGCAATGACCGAGCGCGGTGGTCTGCCGCCGGTGCGGGTGGAGGTGACGGCGAAGTTTCTGTCCGATGCCGCCGAGCATCAGCGCGCCTATGAGGCGCGGCGGAAGATGTGGACCGCGGCGTTCCGTCCCTCCGAGCCGCGTGCGCAGGCTGCGGCGCGCTCCCGTCGCTCGGGTCGGATCAATGACCCGCGGCAGGGGAAGTTCGACCTGGGGTGACGGGAACTCGCCATTTGTTCTATACAAAATCGGCGGCTGTGGTTCACCCGCCGACTAACAACGGGGTCACGTCAGAGCGACACTGAGAGGCGAGAATGCAGTGCCCGGCATGCGGCGAGACGGCGCATGAGCGTGCGCGTTTCTGCGCTCGGTGCGGTGCGTCCCTTCCCGATGTATCCGGGACCTTGCCAAAGGCCGAGGCTGAGCGCCGGCGACTGAGCGTCATGTTGTGCGACCTGGTGGGTTCAACTCCGCTATCCGGACGACTGGATCCAGAGGAGTTGGCTCTGGTCATTCGCAGCTACCAAGCGCGCGTCGCCGTCGCGATCGCGCGCTTCGGCGGTTATCTCGCTCGTTACGTGGGCGATGGAGTCCTGTGTTACTTTGGCTGGCCCGAGAGCAACGAGACCGATGCAGAGCGTGCGGTCCGCGCCGGGCTTGCCGTTCTGTCCGCATTGGAAGGGCCTGTCAGAGGCGAGAAATTACAGGTGCACATCGGCGTCGCCACCGGCGTTGTTGTGGTCGGCGAACTCGCCGGGTTCGGTGACGCGCGCCAACAGACGGCGATCGGTGCAACGCCAAACCTTGCTGCTCGGCTCCAGGACATCGCTGAGCCGGACAGCATTTTGATCGACGATGTCACGCGGAGGCAGATCGGCGGCCTGTTCACGTGCCGCGACCTTGGCGAACTCTCGCTGAGGGGCTTCCCGACGCCGATGCGCGCCTGGCGCGTATTGGGTGAGCGCGCCGTCGGCGACCGCTTCGCTGCTCGTTACGCCGCTCGTTTTGTGCCGCTTGTCGGTCGAGACGAGGAGCTTGCACTTCTCTTGGACCGCTGGCGGCTGGCGAGAGAGGGAAAGGGCCAACTGGTGCTGCTCGCGGGCGAGCCTGGCATCGGCAAATCACGCCTCGTCGTGGAATTGAGGGCACGCCTGCGCGGCGAACCGCACGCAAGTCTGCGCTATTTCTGCTCGCCGAATTATCTGGCAAGTCCGCTGTATCCAGTTATTGCGCGCTTGCAGTACGAGGCGGGCTTTGGCCGGCGCGATGGGCCGCTGGACAGGCTGCGCAAGCTTGAGGCTGTGTTGTTGCCGGCAGGATCGTCAGCCGAGGACATCTCACTGATCGCCGACCTGCTTGGGGTGCCGGTCGATGAGTCGTATCAAAAGCTGGACCTGAGCCCACAGGCGAAGAAGCAAAGGACGTTCGAGGCACTTACGCGCCGCGTCGTCGCCTTGGCGCAGCAGAGGCCACCGCTGCTGCTTATTGCCGAAGATGTGCACTGGGCAGATCCGAGCTCACTCGAGCTTCTGGACAGGATGATCGGCCTGCTGTCCGATCTGCCGATTTTGCTGATCGTGACACACCGCGCGGAGTTCGCCCCGCCATGGGCCGAACATGCGAATGCGACAGTTGTCACGTTGAACCGCCTCGATCACCGCGACGCTGAGCGATTGGCGAGGGAGGTCATGATCGGCTACCCCCTGCCGCCGACCCTGCTCGAGCGGATCGTCGCGCAAAGCGACGGGGTACCATTGTTCATCGAGGAATTGACGAAATCGGTACTGGAGAATGCCGAGAGCTACACGCCGTCGCCCCCATCGCTGACTGTTCCGGAAACGCTGCAAGCCATGCTGACAGCGCGCCTCGACAGGCTGCCGGCAGCCAAGCGTGTCGCGCAGGTCGCGGCAACAATCGGGCGGGAATTTTCTCAGTCGCTGCTCGCGGCCGTCGCTCAGATACCGGATAAGCAACTGGCGGACGGTCTCGATGAACTGATCGGGTCCGGTCTCGCCTCGCGTCGCAGCAAGCGCGCGGACGCCATCTATACATTCAAGCATGCGCTGGTGCAGGAAGCCATTTACGATGGCTTGCTGCGCAGGCGACGGGCTGAAATTCATGCCCGCATCGTCGAAGCGACGGAGAACGATGCATCGCTTGGGGTGACCGAGCCCGGCCTGCTTGGATATCACTGCGCTCAGGCCGGCCTGCTTGCCAAGGCTGCCTCCTATTATCGAATTGCGGGTGGCCGCTCTGCTGAACGCGCGGCGGTGGCAGAGACCAGAACCTACCTCGAGCGAGGGTTGCAATTCGCCGGAAGTCTGCCTGATGGCCCTGATCGCCATCGTCTCGAGGCTGAGCTGCTGATTGCTTTTGGGCGAATCGTGATGGCGACGAAGGGCCCAAGTGATCCGGAAGCCGGCGCGGCGTTTCGGCGTGCAGTGATCATTTGCCGCAAGCTCGGCAGTCCCGAAATGCTGGCGCGCGCCCTGTACTCGTTGGGCGTCATTGCGGAAGCGCGCGCCGAACTGAGCGAGGGGCAGTCAGTCGGCGAGGAATTGAACGAGCTTGCGGCAAGCAGTGGCGACGCGGGCATAGCGATCGCCGGCCATGTGCGGTTGGGTCACTGTCGGCATATTATCGTGGACAATTTGTCGGCAGCGCGTGACCATCTGAGCGAGGCTCTCGCACTATCCGAAGCTGGTAGCGCCAACTCCTCGACACCGCAATAGCCCCAGACCCGCCGGTCGCAGCGAGCGCTTCTCAGCGTCGCTCTTGCTCATCTCGGATACATCGAGGGGGCTATTTCCGATGGCAAGTCTGCCGTTGAAGAACGCACGAAGGTCTGGATCATCTTCGCCTGCCTTTCCTCTCGTCCTGAGTGTATGGGCGCGGACGCTGGAACTCTTGCGCGACGAGGCGGAGTGTGGCGTGATGTGCGACTATGCTGGTGGCCCTAGGCGAGGAACAGGGCTTCTCATTCCTCCGCTCCATCGGTCAATGTCAGCTTGGTTGGGTCATTGCGAAGCAAGGCGACATCGATGGAGGGATGGCCTGCTTTTGGAGGGTATTGACGGTTCGAGGAAGATGGGCTCGAGAGTCCGCCTGAGGTCGGGAAATATCTCTGCTGTCCGATATCCTGGCCTTGTCTGGACGGCACGCTGAGGCCCTTGCGATGGTGGAGGAGGTACTGGAGTTCTCGCGCAGCACCAACGCCTGTTGGCTGGATGCGGAGCTGCATCGAAAGAAGGGCGAGCTGCTGCTTTGGATATGAGAGACGCCCACGCCGATCAGGCGGAAAAGGAACTTCGCCTTGCCATCAGGATAGCGCGCGAGCAATCGGCGAAGCTGTTCGAACTGCGGGCCGGGACCAGCCTCGCACGGCTCTGGTCGGCTAGCGGGAGGAGCGAACCGCGGCACAGGAGTTGGTGAGGCTCGATGTGTGCGCTGGTTCGGCGAGGGAGCCGATGTTCCGGATGTGCTGGAAGCTCGTGAGTTGCTTGCGGGATCTGGGCGCGATGTCCTCGCTACAGCCTGATAAGCCCGCCAGCTCGGAGTGTGAAGTATTTCATAGGTTACGGTGATCTCACTGCTCATAGCGGCGGGACGGGCGATAGCGCCGAAATCAAGTCGCGACAGCGACTTGAGCTTCTCTACTCATCGACCATCCTACGACGTTGCTTGGCGAACAGATCCACACTCGACAGCATGGAGAACATGATGCCAAACGATGCCGCTCCCCAACGTCCCGTCCGCCAGCTACTGACCGCCGACAGACGGTGGAGGCGACGCACCCGCCGGCGATGGCGGCGGGCCGCCCGCTTCGAGCATGGTTGCTCGGGCGAACTTATCTGCCGTCTGAATCCGTACACGGAATTGCCGTTCGACAAACTGCCAATATGCAGACCGGCAAAATGGAAGTTGGGACCCTGCCGAAGCCCACCGGTAACTACGCAGTAATGACCCGGCACATCAATACCATTGCCTGCATCGAAATCGAAGTTGAGCAAGACTACGGGGCGAAATGGACCTTCAAGGGACAGACGCAATCCGTGAAGTGCGCCTTCCAGCTACCTTACCGTTTCCAGGTCAAGGACAAGTCGGGCAACACGCTCTATTGGCAGACGGAATACTTGCTGGTTGGTTATGCGGGCTCGGAGGGTGGTGGCTAACACCGCTTTCCGGACGGCGCATCGGGCCGCTGGGCAGGGCCGCACTCGTGGCGGCCCTGCGCCTGTGGCGACCGCCGGACTGATCCCTCGCTGCGCTGATCAAGCTCCGCAACGGCTCGCTCCTTTGAGTTGATCCCCATTCGATCCGAAGCAGCAGGACGGGGGCGAGCCGCTAAGGGATAGGTATGCAATCTCCGCGCGTGCCGGCCTAGCGCTGCTGTTGCAATCGCTCAATAGAAATAACTTGGCGTGAATGATGCCAGGGAGGGTAAACTCTTTTCCCTGGCACGACCGTGGGAGGCGATTGTGATCTTTCGTCAGCTCTTCGAGGCGACGTCCGGCACCTACACCTACCTGCTCGCCTCCCGCCGTGGCGGCGAGGCGCTGATCATCGATCCCGTCCTTGAGAAGGTCGACCGCTACCTCCAGCTCATCCAGGAGCTGGACCTGAAGCTGGTGAAGGCGATCGATACCCACCTGCACGCCGACCACATCACCGGTCTCGGCGCTCTACGGGACCGCACACGATGCATTACCGTGATGGGCGAACAGTCGAGCGTCGACGTAGTGTCGATGCGCATTGCTGATGGCGATCGGTTGGGCATCGAGGGCATCAGCCTCGATGTCGCCTACACTCCCGGCCATACCGACGATTCCTACAGCTTCATCATGCCTGACCGCGTGTTCACCGGCGACACACTGCTGATCCGCGGCACCGGCCGCACCGATTTTCAGAATGGGGATCCGCACGCACAATACCAGTTCATCTTCCATCGCCTGCTGCGCCTGCCCGACGAAACCATGGTGTTCCCGGCGCACGACTATAAGGGCGACACGGTCAGCACGATCGGCGAGGAGAAGCGCTACAATCCACGCTTGCAGGTGAAATCGATCGACGAATACGCCGCGTTGATGAACAACCTCAACCTGTCCAACCCGAAGATGATGGACGTCGCGGTGCCGGCGAATATGCGCCAGGGCCTTGCACAGCAGGAGATCGCCCGCCGCGGCTGGGCGGTCACCGCGGAGCAGGCGAGGGATCTCATCGGCTGCCGCGAAATCGTGCTGATCGATTTGCGCGAGCGCACCGAACGCGAGAAGCACGGCGTGATTCCCGGTTCGCTGCACGCGCCCTATCCGGACCTTCAGGGCAACATTCAGGCGGGCGGCATGCTGCACGAACTGGCCAGCGCGACAAACAAGCGCCTGGTGTTCTATTGTGCCTTCGGGGAGCGCTCGGCCATGGCCGTCCAGGCGGCGCAGGATGCGGGCCTCGCCACCGCCTGCCACGTCCATGGCGGCATCGACGCGTGGAAGAAGGCCGACGGTCCGATTACACACTGACCCGTTGGAGGAGTCCGAGATGGAAGCGCTGGAACTGCTGGTCGGCCGAGAGTCGGCAACGAAACTGTCCTCGCCGGGCCCGGACCAGGAGGCGCTGGATAAAATGTTCCAAAGCGCGCTGCGTGCGCCGGATCATGGTCGGCTGCGTCCGTGGCGCTTCGTCGTGGTGCCGGAGGAGAAGCGCGAGCGTTTCGGCGAGCTGATGGCCGATTGCCTGCGTCGCCAGCAGCCCGATGCCTCGGCCGAGATGCTTCAGCGCGAGCGCGACAAGGCGATGCGCGCGCCGGTGATCGTGGTGGCGGCTGCGACGGTGCAGCGCGGCCACAAGATCGCCGAGGTGGAGCAGCTCGCTTCGGCCGCCGCGGCCACTGAGAATATCATGCTGGCCGCGCGTGCGCTGGGGTTTGGTGCGATGTGGAAGACCGGCGCGCCGGCCTACGATGCGACGGTGAAGCAGGCGCTCGGCCTCGATCCCGACAACGATATCGTCGGCTTCCTGTATGTCGGCACGCAGGTCGGCGGTGGGTCACCGGCGGCGAGGCCGCAGGTCCGCGACCTCGTCTCGGTGTGGCAGGGATAAGCGCCGGGACGGCGTTCTAGCTGCCCACGATTTCTCCGTCCGCCGTGGCGACCAGGTTTCGCGGCACCCATAGGAGCGTCGGCAGGATCAGCGCATAGACAGTCGTGATCGCGATCACGCATGTCTGGAACCCGCCGAAATTGTCGTACAGACGCGTTCCCAGCAAATCGCCAAGGCGCACAGAGACAAGTCCGACGGCAGCGGACATCATCAGGACCGTTCCCTCGAGCCCCGGAGGGCAAGAGCGAATTAGCAGGGCCGTGTAGGCCGCCGTGGCGGCGCCCCCCATGAGGCCCATCGGCACCGCCGCGATGAGAGCGGCATTCACCGACGGGATGAAGAGGAGGGGAATAATCTGGGGAACGCCAATCACCGTTCCCCATACAAGTAGCTTTCTGAGCGGCACACGCGGGCTGAGAACTCCGAATGCTGCGAGTGTCGGGATGAAGGATGCAGCGAAGATCGCGTTCCATTCGCCCCACTGCGTATCCGTCGCATGGAGTGTCTTCTGGAGATAGTAGAGGAGCGGCGTATCGGTGCCGGGCGCGAAGTTCCATAGCAACCAGATGAGCAGAGCCGGATAGACAGGCCAGTGTTTACCGAGTTTTTTTAGATCATGGACGGGATGACTGTGTCCCTGGCGCTCGGCATGGACATTGTCAAACACCACACTGGGTCTTAACCACCCGTACAGGACTACCCCGGATACGACGGCGGCGCACACAAGGAACAGGATATGGAATGCGCGATCGCCGCCTTCGGCTTCGAGCAGATCGCTGAGCGTGCCGCCAAGGAGCAAGCTCGCCACGCCGATCACGGACAACACGACGTTCCACAGCGCGCTGATCTGACCAGACATCGTGTGTTGCTGCCCCAGCGTCGATAGCAGGCCATTCTCAGCACTCGATACAAGGCGAAACGCCACTCTCAGGAGCAGAACCGCGCCAAGAAGTGTGACGTAGCTAATCGGGACGAACGCGAGAAGGATGTAGATGACGACCGTGAGGCTTCCGAACAGCAGGATAAACCCGCGGTCCCTCATGCCAAAGGGATTCCAATGATCCCGAACGAACCCGAATATAGCTGACAGGTAGATCGGGATTGCGGCCAGCGCACGGAAATTGGACACCTCGCTAGCGCTGAGGTGCAGCTGGTTCTTAAGCAGGAGGGGTAGCGCAATCTCGAATAGCCCCCCGGATGGAGAGCCGACGGCTACCAGCAGGACAAGGATGCCCAGAAACAGGAAAACCCGTCGCCGGACCGGCGCAGGTAGGACCTTTGGCGAGGCTGTCCGTATCGCGCTCGCTGTTGGTCGTTCCGCTTCCCCGGACCGGGGACTCGCGTCGGAGTTCACTCGTGCATTCTCTCAGAGGCGCCCTGCGTTTGCCACACCGCACGCAAGTTTATGACGAGGCAGCGGATCCGCGACCTCGTCTCGGTGTGGCAGGGGTGACTGGCCGCCAGGCCGCTACTGCAAGAATTCGCTCACGGCCGCCCACGACGCGTTGCTAGCCTCCGCGTTGTAGCCAGGGGTGCCCGATGGCTGGCCCGCCGGGTCGGGAAGACCTCGCATGTCGAAGCCGTGCCGTGCATTCGCATAGGTGATCACCCGCAGCTTCTCTGGCGGCATGCCGTTGGTCACGGCGTTGCACAGAGCGGGTAGCGCAATGTCGTCAGCTGCACCCAGTAGCATGAGACCGGACACGTTAGAGGACCATGGGCCCGCACCGCGGCAGACGGGATAATACGGTCACCGCCTTCGCAATTGGCACGTCCGGTGGCGCGGCCCCTAGCGCTGCCAGTATTCCGCCGGCACCATATGACCAGCCGATGACTGATATCCTGCGGGCGTCAACGCCGGTTTGGCTGGCCGTCCATGCGATTGCCTCCATTAAGTCGCCAATCACCTCGGCCTTGCCGATGTGAGCGCAATTGCTCTGCATGCGCTTGCGGATGTAGTCCACATAGACCACGAAAAATCCGGCTGCCTGTAGTGCGGCAGCGCGTTCGTCGTAGACGTTGATCCCGTTGTTTGCGGAGAAACCCGAGCATCCGGGGACAAGTAGGACCGCTGGGAGCGGCGTGCTCCCAGTCGGAACGAGGGTGCGGTATGGATCCGCGGCAAGCGGTATCGTGACCTGCGACCAGGAGACCGCGCAGAATAACGCGAACCATGCCAGTGGCTTGCCGGCGTAGTCCACGTCGCTATATCGCCCGCACCTTCACCGCTTCGGCTCGAGCCAGCGACGCGTCGATCTCCTCGATCGAGCGTCCCTGAGTCTCGAACCCGACCAGCCAGAATGCGGTGGCGGCGAGCGCATACCAGAACGCCAGGAACAGGAACGCCGGACCGATCGCGTCGAGCGTCGCCTTCGGGCTGACGTAGTTGGACGAACCGATGATCAGCGCGAGGCCGAGCGGCCCGATGATCTTGCCGAGATTGCCGACGCCATAGCCCAGGCCCATGCCGCTGGCTCGCAACCTGGCAGGCCAGACCTCGGCGATGTACGGCCCAATGATCGCGTAACTTCCGTCGCCGAAGAAGCGCTGGACCATTACCAGAACGAAGAACAGCGACACACCGCCCAGCCATACGCTGTTCAGATACCCGGCGAGCACCATGGTGATCGCGCCGCCATAGCCGATCAGCATGCCTGACGCTCGGCGGCCGATCTTGTCCGAGAGGTATGAGCAGACGATGCGGCCGGCGATACCGACGAGGCTCACATAGATCATCAGGTACGAGGCCTCAGCCGGCGTGATCCGCAGCACGAGCACGAACAGCGCGGTGATCCACAGCAGCAGCCCAACGCCACCGGTCTGGCTGATCGCGGTGAGACAGGACGCCGCCACGCTGCGCGGATAACGGAACAACTGCAGCCACGGCACCACCTTCACGTCGTCGGGAATGGCGGTGGGCAGAGTGATCTGTTGTGGATCGACCTGCAGTGCCCAGGCGAGCGATTTGCGTGCTTCCTCCATCCGGCCCATGCGGAGCAGCCAGCGGGGTAACTCGGGCACCCAATAGCGAATCAACAGCACCAGCGCCGCGGGTGCGAGGCCGACCAGGAATAGGCCGCGCCAGCCGATCACAGGACCCAGAAAGGCGCCTGATACCGCGCCCAGCAGGTTTCCTGCCGGCAGCAGCACGGTGGTCAACCCGCTCACCCAGCCGCGCTTGTACGCCGGGATGAACTCCTGTACCAGCGGAATATCGACCGCGATCAGGCCAGCATTGCCGAAGCCGACGAAGAAGCGGAAGAACGCCAGGAACAGCCAGCCCGGGACGAAGGCATCCTGGCCTGGGGTCATCGCCATGATGCCGGTCGCGACCGCCACGTTCACCGCGGTCGCCATGAACACTTTGCGGCGGCCGATCCTGTCGGCCATCCAGCCCCAGAAGAACGCGCCGGGAACCGCACCCAGTCCAGATGCCAGCAGGATCATGGCCGACTGGCCAAAGGTCAGTTTCCAGGAGCCGATGATGAAGGCCAGCACGTAGCCGATCAGGAAGAAATCGAAGAAGTCGAGCATGTCGCCGAGATTGGCCGTGGCGATGATCCGCCATTGATTGCCTGTCAGCCTCTTCTGCTGCTCCAGGTGTTCGAGCATTGCGTCCTCCCATGTTCGTCAGATCCGGCAAGGCGGTCGCGCAAGCGCAGTGACGACTTCGGTGACGGCTTTTGTTCGACGGCGAATTTTCGGCTCGGCTGCGCTCCCTTCGACCACGACGTACGTGCAACATCGCCCGACTGCGCGAATGGCACGCACGGGTTGCCGGCTGGCTCTTTTGCCCGCCGTCAAATATATCCTAAGGCAGGTCGCTTGGGCTTGTCAGCAGCAAACTGTCGGCCGACGATGACGGCAGGGAGAGATGCCATGACAAACGCGATCGAAAGTGAACAGCTCACGCGGGTCGGTCCAGGGACCATGATGGGCGACCTGATGCGGCAGTACTGGTTGCCTGCCGCGAAGTCCTCAGAACTTGTCGCGGGCGGAGATCCGCTGCGGCTGATGCTGCTGGGCGAGAAGCTGATCGCGTTCCGCGACCACGCGGGTCGCGTTGGTGTCATGGACCATCGCTGCCCGCATCGTTGTGCGTCGCTGTTCTATGGTAGGAACGAGCAGGGCGGCATTCGCTGTGTCTATCACGGCTGGAAGTTCGACGCCGAGGGCAACTGCATCGACATGCCGAACCTCCCGCCGGAGCAGGATTTTCGTGAGAAGGTTCATGCGAAGGCCTACAAGGTCGTCGAGCGGGCTGGCGTGATCTGGGTCTATATGGGCGCGCGCGAGGCTGCGCCGCCGATGCCGGAGATCGAGGCGACGCTGCTGCCGGAGAGCGACCTTTCGATCACCTTCACTCAGCGCGAGTGCAACTGGCTGCAGGCGCTGGAAGGCGACATCGACACGTCGCATTTCAGTTGGCTGCATGTCGGCTCCGTGCAGCCCGAGCAGGTGGATCCGGACAACTGGCTGATGTACCAGGTCAGCAATCGCGCGCCGGACTATCATGTGACGGACACCGACTGGGGCACGATGTACTGTGCTTACCGTGCGGCCGAGGACGACAGGACCTATTGGCGCTTCGCGCATTTCGCCTTTCCGTTCTGGACCTTCATCCCACAGGGCGACTTCATGGATCGCGTGATCGCGCGCGCCTGGGTGCCGATGGACGACACGCATGTGATGTTCGTCGGCTTCTCCTGGAAGCAGGCCTCGCGCACGGCGGCATTGGCGGGCGGCGCACCGATCCCAGGCTCGACGGCGGCGCCGGAGCTTCAGGCGAATACCACCGACTGGTTCGGCCGCTGGCGTCCGGTGCAGAGTGCGGCGAACGACTACCTGATCGATCGCGAGGCGCAGCGCAACGACGTGATCTATACCGGCATCACGCATATCGCGATGCAGGACCAGGCGATCACCGAGAGCATGGGCGAGATCGTCGATCATTCGTTCGAGCATCTCGCGCCGAGTGATCAGATGATCACGCGCACGCGGCGACGCCTGCTGATGGCGGCGCGGGCGTTGCGCGAGAAGAGCGCGGCGCCGCCCTGTGCGGAGCAGCCGGAAATCTTCAGGCAGGTGCGCAGCGGTGAGGCGGTGCTGGCGGCGGACGACTGGCAGGCCGCGTATCGCGACCGGTTGCAGCATGTGGCGCGGCCGACGGGGTGGAGAGAGGCGGCGGAGTAATAGCAGCAGCTCAACCTGTACCCACGATGCTGCTTCATCGCGTCATGCCGACGAAGGTCGGCGTCCACGTCTTTCCTTGTAGCTACAAAGGCATGGATGGTGGGCCTCTGCCACTCGCAGGTCAAATCGCGGAAGCAACCAGGCTAACCAGAAAACGCGAGGCGACGAGCAGCAGGAAGAGGCCGAACGCTATTTCGAGCTTGCGCTTCGGTAGTCTGTGGGCAAGGCGGGCGCCAAATGGCGCAACCCAGCTTGAGAGTGGAGCGACCAGGACTACGCCGATCATGGAGACGAAGCCGAGCGACAGTGGCGGCAGCAGTGCCTGATGCGGCAGGCCGGCGAGGATATACCCGATGGTGCCGGCGAGTGTGATGGGCACGCCGAGGCCCGCGGCCGTTGCCACTGCGCTGTGGATCGGTGTGCGGTAAAGCGTCAAAGTCATCGTCACCAGCGAACCGCCGGATATTCCCATCAGCGACGAGCCGAGGCCGATCGCGAAGCCGTAGCAGGTCATTCCGGCGCGACCTGGCAACTCGTTGCCCAGGACCAGGCCGTCGCTCCCGATCAGAAACTTTGCCGCGATCAGGCAGGCGATCAGCACGAATGCCAGCTTGAACGCATCGGGCGGCGCGACCGCTGCAAGGGCCGACCCGACGACGACACCCGCCACCGAAGGCAGCGCCCAGCGGCGCATGACCTCCGGAAGCACGAGCCCGCGCGCCTTGTGCGCGCGGTAGGAGCGCACTGCCGTCGGCACGATGATCGCCATCGAGGTGCCAATGCAGAGCTGCATGCGCACGGCCTCAGGTACGCCGAGAACACGGAACACCTCAAACAGCACCGGAACGATAACCGCGCCGCCACCGATGCCGAACAGCCCGGCAAGGATGCCTGTCACCACGCCGGCGACCATGACGCTTGCCGCCAACCATGCAAGTTCGCCAATCATTTCGTATCCAAAGGCCTAACCTCAGCGCGAGCCATTGTCATTGCGAGGAGCAGGGCGACGAAGCAATCCCGGTCATAAAGTCTCACCATCGAACGAGATTGCTTCGTCGCTGTACTCCTCGCAATGACAGCACGGCACTAAGCCTTGAGCATCTGCCGTAGCTCCGAGATTCCCATCATGTCGCGCATCCACGCGAAGGAGCCTTGCAACCGCATGGCTTGGGCCGCCTCGACGAATGTCGCCAGCGCGAGGCGGGAGAGCGCGCCACCGACACTGATCCGCTTGGCGCCAGCCTCGCTGAGCTGCGCAAGCGTGATGTCCGGATCGAGCCACCCGGTGACCACGTTTACCGGGCGGTTCACAGCGCGCACGACCTCGCGCACTTCATCGAGATTGCGAAGTCCCGGCGCATACAGCACATCGGCGCCGGCCGCCGCGAAAGCCTGCAAACGCCGGATGGTATCCGCCAGGTCGTCACGTCCATGAATCAGGTTCTCGGCCCGCGCAGTGAGCAAGAACGGCACCGGCAGGGCGTGCGCAACTTGAGCCGCCGCGCGTACGCGCGCGACGGCAAGGTCAAAATCATAGATCGGATTGGTCCGATCGCCGCTGTAGTCCTCAATCGAGCCGCCGACCATGCCAGCTTCGGCGGCAAGCCGGATCGTCTCGGCCGCTGCCTCGGGCTCGTGCGCGAAACAGTTCTCGAGATCGGCATTGACCGGGATGTCCGTCGCCTCGGCGATCACCCGGCAATTGGCGATTACTTCGGCCCGGCTGACACTGCTGTCGGCGCGGCCGAGCATGTTGGCCAGTCCCAGACTGGTGGTGGCGAGCGCCTCGAAGCCCGAAGCTGCCAGCAATCTTGCCGTGCCGGCATCCCATGGATTGGGAATGATGAACGCGCCGGGCCGCTCGTGCAGTGCGCGGAACGCGGCGGCTTTCTCTGCCTGAGTGCGCATGTCGGTGTTTCCTTCATCTGCTGAATTCCAGCATTCTTTGCAATCTTGGCCCGACCATGTTCATTGTCCAATGCATAGTACGAGCAAGTCGCATCAGGAAAACTGATCGATGAATATCGCTGATATCCAAACCTTCGTGGCCATCGCCGAGCTGGGCGGCTTCACGCACGCGGCGCGACGGCTGCATCGCTCGCAGCCTGCGATCAGTCGTCGCGTCGGCATCCTCGAGCACGAGCTCGGTGCGCCCTTGTTCGAGCGCCTGCGCGGTCGCGCGCGACTGACCGAGGCGGGCCGCGTCTTTCTACCGCACGCGGAGGCGGCACTGGCGTCGCTCAGGGATGGGCACGATGCGGTGCGTGGTCTGCAGGGAGGCACGGAGGGCGTGATCTCGCTTGCTCTCGTCGGCACGCTCGCCGACACGCGCATCGTCGATGCCCTCCGCCAATTCGCGAAGCGCGCCAAGGATGTGCGGCTCGAACTCCAGACTGCCTCGAGCCGCGAGGTGACCGACCTGGTCCGGCGGGGCGATGCGACGTTGGGCTTGCGCTATTATGCCAGCGATCGGCCGGAGCTCGTCTCACTGGATGCGGGCAGCGAGGCCATGCTGGTGGTAGCAGCGCCCGGACACCATCTGGCAGGCCGTCGGGTCCGCCAGGCGCATCTGCTGGCCGGCGAGCGATGGGTCGGTTTTCCGCCGACGTCCGGGGAGCAGGACTCCGGTCAGACCCTGGCACGCCAACTGGTTCGGGCTGGGCTCAACGGCGCCGACGTCACTCTGATCGACAGCCTCACCGCCCAGAAGCGTTTGGCGCAGGCCGGCTTCGGCTTGGCGCTGGTCCCCGAGAGCAGCGTACGCGATGAGCTTCGGCAGGGCGCGCTTGTCGCGCTCGACATACCGGCAATGCAGACCGACGATTCCAATCACCGCCATTCATCGCCGCAACGGCTATCTCAGTCCCGCCGCCAAGCGATTGCTGGCACTGCTGACGAGCGGAACGCTGCAGCCAAAGGTGCGGCGTCCAGTGCGGGGTTACTCGAGGATCGCGAATTAGGCGTCGCCGCGTCGGCGCATTACCGCTGCGGCGAATGCTCCAAGCCCGAAGTTGATCGCAATGCCGGCGAGCGACAGCAGCACCAGTGCCGCGAACATGCGCGGAATTTGGAGCCGATAGCCAGCCTCCAGAATGCGATACGCCAACCCTGACGCGAACCCGCCTGACCCCGCGACGAACTCCGCCACCACCGCGCCGACCAACGCCAAGCCGCCGGAAATGCGCAGGCCGGCGAGGAAGTACGGCAGGGCCGCCGGCAGGCGCAGCAGCCACAGTGTCGCGAGCCGACCTGCGCCGTACAGCCGGAACAGGTCGGCAAGCTCCGCCGGCGCTGATGCCAGCCCCGCTGCGGTGTTGGCGAACACCGGAAAGAACGCGACGATCGTCGCGCATACCACCAGTGAGGCGAACGGATTGCCGACCCAGACGATGATCAGCGGCGCGATCGCGACGATCGGCGTTACCTGCAGCACGACCGCCCATGGTTGGATCGCCGCGGCCAGCAATCGGCTCGATGCAATCGCCACCGCAAGCACCACGCCCAGTGTGGCGGCGACCAGCAATGCGGCGAACGTCACCAGCATCGTCGATCCCAGTGACCACAGCAGTCCCGCAGGATCGGCCAAGAACGCCGCGATGATTGCTGATGGCCCTGGCACCAGATAGGACGGCACGTCGGTAATCCGGACGACCGCTTCCCAGACCAGCAATGCGGCGACGCCGAACAGGGCAGGGGCGTATTTCATGCCGCAAGCGCGCGCTGCATCTCGCGTGTCACCTGCGCCACCAGCGTTGCATAGGCCGGATCAAGTCGCGCTGCCGCACCGGGATGCAGCGGCGAGGCGATCTCGTGATCGATCCGCCCCGGACGCGGCGTCATCAGCACGATACGCCGCGCGAGGAACGCCGCCTCGTAGATCGAGTGCGTCACGAAGATGACGGTGCAGCCGAGTTCCTGCCAAAGCGACAGCAGGTCTTCCTGCAGCTTGTGACGGGTGAATTCGTCGAGCGCGGCGAACGGCTCGTCCATCAGCAGCAGGCGCGGGCGGGTCACCAAGGCGCGTGCGATGGACACGCGCATGCGCATCCCACCGGAGAGCTGCCGCGGACGCGCGGCTTCGAAGCCGTCGAGGCCGACGCGGTGCAGCGCCTGGTTCACCTGCGGCATCGCCTGGTCGCGCGGGATGCCGGCAATGCGCAGCGGCAGGAAGACGTTGTCGATGGCACTTGCCCAGGGCAGCAGTGTCGCGTCCTGGAAGACGAAGCCGATCTCGCCCGGCTTCGGCTGATGGCCTGCGTCCCAGATCATGCGGCCCGTGTCCGGCTGGTCCAATCCGGCGATCAATCGCAGCAGTGTCGATTTGCCGCAGCCTGATGGTCCGAGCAGTGCCACGAAGTCGCCGGCGCCGATTGTCAGCGATACGTCGCGCAACGCCTCCACTGCGCCGAAGCGCCGGCCTACCGAGGTGAGTTGCAGCATATCAGTGACAGGAGAACACGCTACTTCTTCATCTCCATCCCGACGCGCTTGTCGACGAACCGCAGCGTGTACGCCTTCGTCACATCGAGCCCCTTGGGATACACGCCGACATCGGACATCGAACGATAGAACTCCGCCCAGCGCGCATCGGTCATTGCGCCGATACCGAGTTTCAGGGCGTCGCCGGAATCGACGATGCCGTGAGTCTTCATCACGTCGCGGCCGTAGGCCAGCAGCGCATCCGGCATCTCGGGGTTGTCCTGCTTGATCAGCCGGTTTGCCGGCGCGGGGTCGTCGTAGAGATAGGAATACCAGCCCTCGATCGACGCATCGATGAAGCGCTGCACGACGTCAGGCTTCTCGGTCACCAGCTTCGTGCTGGTGGTGACGATGTTGCCATAGCCGGCATAGCCTGCATCGGCGAGCAGCAGCACCACCGGCTTGAAATGCGCCGCCTGCTCGATCGCGAATGGCTCGGAGCCGAGATAGCCCTGCTGCACCAGCGTCTTGTCGGCGAGGAACGGCTGAAGGTTGAAGGTGTAGGGGCGGATCTGCGCATCGGTGTAGCCGAACTTGCCGGCGAGAAAGCGCCACCAGCTTGCTCGCGTATCGGCACCGATCAGGATCGACTTGCCCTTCAATGCGGCGAAGCTGTCGTTGCCCTGGCCGGGATGCGCGATCAGCACCGACGGGTCCTTCTGGAACATCGCCGCGATCGCGACGAACGGCAGGTTCTGCTGGACGAACTCGATCGCGCGCCCGCCGCCAAGGTTGAAGTCCAGCCGACCGGCCATCATGAGCTGCATCTGGTTCACCTGTGGGCCGCCCTGGCGGATCGTCACTTTCAGCCCGTGTCTGGCGTAGATCCCGGTGGCGAGCGCCTGGTAGTAGCCGCCGTATTCCGCCTCTGCCACCCAATCGAGACCGAAGCTGATCGCGTCCTCGGCGCGCGCCGTGGTGGTGACCAGGAGCAGCACGAGCAAAACGGCAAGCCGTCGCATGGGGGCCTCGATTTGCGTTGTAATGCGTCCCATCCTGCACAATGCTCGCGCGATCGGGGAGGTGTCATGGCCGAGCCGCGGTTGAAGGCCGGAATTTGGGTGAAGGCGGCGCTGCGCATGGCCGATCGGGACGGCCGGTCCGGCGTCGTATTGCGCAGGGGCGACGCGGATTCTGGCGGCGTGCTGGTCGTGCTGCGCGGGCGCGAGGGACTTTGCGTGCTGTCGCAGGTGCGCGCGAGCGATGGCGCGCTGGCGTGGATGCGCGGCACGGGCGCGGCGCCCGTCGACCAGGCGGCGGCCGATGCCTATGTCGCGCGGCAGGTGAGGTTCGATCCGGATGTCTGGGTGCTGGAGTTCGACGCGCCCGACCTCGTGCCGCCGTTCGAGGCGAAGCTGGTGTAACGAGGAGAACCGACCATGGCCGGCCTGTATTTCGAGGATTTCCACGAAGGCCAGACCTTCGAGCACGCGCTCAGCCGCACCGTCACGGAGATGGACAACGTGCTGTTCAGCACGCTCACGCTGAACCCGCAGCCGCTGCATCTGGACGAGGAGTTCGCCAAGACCACCGAATTCGGCCAGCGCATCGTCAATTCGCTGTTCACGCTCGGGCTGATGATCGGCATGAGCGTCGGCGACACCACGCTGGGCACCACCATCGCCAATCTCGGCATGAACAAGGTGGAATTCCCCAAGCCGGTGTTCCACGGCGACACGATTCGCGCCCGCTCGATCGTGCGCTCGCTGCGCGCGTCGAAGTCGCGACCCGAGGCCGGTGTGGTTGAGTTCGAGCATCAGGCGTTCAACCAGCGTGGCGAGATGGTCGCCACCTGCCTGCGCGCAGCCTTCATGAAGCGCCGGCCGCAGTGAACAGATAGCCGAAATGAGGAAGGCTCCGGAGGTTGCCCCCCGGAGCCTTCGGCATTGTCTGCGGGCGTCGTTGCCCTAGTGCGGCTAGACGTCGACGCGAGCGTCGGAGATCCAGGCCACGGCAAACGGCGCCACGAAGAGACAATGAGACACTGGATCACCTCCTTTCAGTTTGTTGCGGATGCCCAGGACTATGTACTGGCGCACCGGGTTTCGCAAGTCAGGACTGGGCAAGCCGCTTGCGCAGGTAATATTTCGTGTGACCGGGCGGGCAGTCCTCGAGCTGGCCAAACACTTCGTAGCCGCGCTTCTGATAGAACCCGAGCGCCTCGTAGCTGTGGGTATCGAGCGTGGCAGCGAAACAGCCGCGGCTCGCCGCGTATGCCTCGGCTGCGTCCATCAGCCGCGTGCCGTAGCGCTGACCGCGCACCACTTCGGCCAGCCAGACGAAGCGGACATTCATCCAGCCGCCCCAGGTGTCGCCGAGCAGGCCGCCCAACCATTCGCCCTGCGCGCTCTTGAGGAAGAAGCCGATCGGATGCCATTCATCGAAGCCGGTGCGCGCGACATTGAACATGCCCAGGCGGTAGGTGATGAATTCGCGCAATGAGGCGGGCGGCAACGGGTCGAATACGATCTCGAGGTCTTTCATCCTGCGCCCTCCGGCTCTTATCGTGGCCCTCGGACAGGGAGCGGGCAATGGCAGGCACCAGCAGAAGCCGTATCGTCGCGGACGTGGACTTCGACAGGAATGGCCGCCAGCACGGATTTCTGCGGCTGTTCCACTCGGTGCACAGCTCGGCGTACGGCTTCATTCCGATCCCGATCGTGGTGCTGAAGAACGGCACCGGCCCGACCGCGCTGTTGGTGTCCGGCACGCACGGTGACGAGTACCGAGGGCCAGGTTGCGCTGTGCAATCTCGTGAAGTCACTGGACCCGGCGCGCATACGTGGTCGCGTGATCATCCTGCCGGCCGCAAACTTCCCGGCCGCGATGGCGGGGCGGCGCACGTCGCCGATCGACGAGGGCAATTTGAACCGGCTATTCCCGGGTGATCCGGATGGGACGATCACGGAGCAGATTGCCTATCACATCGAACATGAACTGGTGCCAATGGCCGACCTGGTGTGCGACCTTCACTCCGGCGGGTCGTCGCTGATGTATGTGCCGTCGGCGCTGTTCGGAGGCTGGCAGCGCGACGGCAGCACGGCGGAGGGGGTCGCGGCGCTGAAGGCGTTCGGCTCGCCGATCGCGTATGTGGCGGAGACCAATCAGGGCGGCGCGAAGACGCTGTCCGGTGGTGCCGCGCGTCATGGTATCGTCTGCCTCGGCACCGAGGCCGGCGGGTCCGGCCACGTCACGCGCTCGGCGCTGCGCATGGTCGAGCGCGGTGTGGTCAATGTGCTGGTGCATCTTGGCATTCTGCCCGGCGCGGATCGCATCGCACCCGATGGGCCGACGCGGTTTCTGGAGGTCGGTGGTTCCGATTACTTCGTTTATGCGCCTGAGCAGGGGCTGTTCGAACCGCTCGTGGAGTTGGGCGAGATGGTGCGCGCGGGGCAGCCGGCGGCACGCATCCATCTGCCGGAGACGCCGTGGGCGGAGCCGGTCACCGCACATTTCGCGCACGACGGGTTCGTGCTGTGCAAGCGGATTCCTGGGCGCACGGTGCGGGGCGATTGTCTGTTCCACCTCGGAACGGACATCGCGTTGTAGTCCAGGCCGTGTTGAGCGGCTGCGACGCCGCGCCCGCGGGTTTGAACGCCGGGATCAGGGCGGGCCGGTGCCGGCTGGGGCGGGTGATTGCAGGGACGGCGCGGGCCAGGCGAGAGGCCAGGATGAGGCGGCGCGTTGAAATGCCCGATCGATGATGTCCTTCACCAAGTTGGCCAGGTTGCCGTCGTAGCGAATGATGAGATGGCTCAGCTCCCGCCACAACGGATGGTTCGGCATGATGCCGAGGTCGCGGCAGATGTCGGCGATGACGGCGCCGATCGGGCGACGGCGGACCTCGGCGGCGATCTGCTCGGGCGTGGGTATCGCCGGGTCGACCCCCGGATCAAGTCCGGGGGCGGGGACAAGGGCCGAGGTGGCGGCTTCGGTGGGCCGGGCGGCGGCTCTGGCGGGTGGCGATCGGCGGTGGGAGGGAGCGCGTGGCGGCGCGGGCTCGGCGTCCAGCTTGGCGGCTGTGCGGATGATCCTGGCCTCGAGCGCCTCGGCACGGAGGAGGCCGCGGGTGATGCGCGCGAGGATCAAAGCGATGTCGCTGGCGCTGAACGGGTGCTGGTTGTTGCGGAGCGTGGCGGCGAGCTGCCTGCCGTAGTCGATGAGCTGGCGGACGAGGCCGATGAGCCGGCTGGCACGGCTGGGTTTGGGGTCGGCGGTGGTGGCCTCAGTGGCGGACATGAACAAACAAGGAACATAGACCGGCGGTCTGTGTCAAGGAATTTGTTCCTAATTGCATCTTCGGACGACAGAAGCGTAACGCCTGTGTTCGAACACATTATTCCGGCGGTTTGGTGGGTCGCACCTGATGGGGGTGGTGCCAAGCCAGAAGCTCGAATGCCGCTCCATAGTCGGTCAATCCGAGCAGGGATTCAAGCGACTGCACCTAAGTGCGGAGTGCGGCTCGAGCTCATTGCTGACCTTTTCCGCGGCGGTTGCCCGGCACTCGTCGCACAGTGCGGCGCTTGAGGTGGGCGATCTCGGGAGGAGCCTCGTTTCTCCCCGAAGCCGTTGCAGACAACAATCAACTACGAACATTTGTTCTCCTGTCAGCGACTCTCAAAGCGGGCCGCGAGAGCATCGTCAGCGGTCCGCCGGCAGACCCGTTATGCCGAAGTCGTCGCACGCGCTAAAATTGTTGGCGTGGGAACTGGCGCCGGAGCCAGTACACCGTCATCGCCATCGATGGCGCGAGCTGAGCGGCGCGTGGCGTGGAATGCGCGACCCCGGCGTTCGGCGGCGCGCGCATTGGGCGGCCATACAGATTCGCTGGAATCGGAAACGTGTCATGCGATTAGTGACCTTCTTCGTCCTGGTTTTCTTGATGCTCGGAGCGGGTCGAGCCCAGGCGATGTCTTGCCACGATTACGTGCGAGCGAACGTGCTCCAGGACCCCGATGGCATGGACGAGGCCAAGCGGATTATTGAGCCGCTCGCGGCAACGGGTTGGGGCGCGATTGCTGGGCAGGGGCCTTCGGCCACATCGGTGCCAAGTCTGTACCTGGACAATGTTAACCCTGCAGCTCCAGCAGGAGTGCCAGCAACTACCGGACGAGACGTTAGATGACATAGTGGCGACTCACCTCCGGGCGGCTGCACGCCAGACAGAGCAGGCGACCGCCCAAAAGGACGAGGCGGCGCGCAGGCAAGCTGCGAGGATCGCGCATTACAAAACTTACACAGACATGTTGCCTCAAGTGGGTAGCTTACGTGCCGAGATTACGCCAGCGGGGGCCGCAAAGCAGCACTGGTCATCCGTTTCATCCTAGTGCTCTGACTCATTCGGACGCTACAGGCAGCCTTGCAAGCTTGGCGAGGATGGAGGCGGCGGACGCGGTCCAGATGAAGGGCCTTGGCTGTGCGTTGCGCTCGTTGAGATAGCAGTTGATTGCGGCTTGCAGGCTGACGATGGAGTGGAAGCTGCCGCGCCGTATGCGCTGGCGCGTGAGGGCAGAGAAGAACGTCTCTACCGCATTCAGCCAGGAGCCAGATGTCGGCGTGAAGTGGAACGTCCAGCGCGGATGCCGCGCGAGCCAGGCCTTCACTTTCGGATGCTTGTGGGTGGCGTAGTTGTCGACGACAGCCTCGATGATCCTGCCGGCTGGCACCGCCCGCTCGACGGTATTGAGAAAGCGGATGAACTCCTCATGCCGGTGGCGCTGCATGCAGCGGCCGATCACGGTGCCTTCCAGCACATTCAGTGCCGCGAACAGCGTCGTCGTGCCATGGCGCTTGTAGTCATGTGTCATGGTGCCGCAGCGACCGGGCTTGAGCGGCAGCCCCGGCTGCGTGCGGTCGAGCGCTTGGATCTGGCTCTTCTCGTCGATCGACAGCACCACCGCGTGGGCAGGCGGATCGAGGTAGAGGCCGACGACATCGGCCATCTTCTCGGCAAACCGTGGATCGCGAGAGCGCTTGAAGCTGCGTACCCGTGTGGTTGGAGTTGGTGGGCATCCCAGATCCGTTGCACCGAGCGCAGCGAGATGCCGGCAACCTTGGCCATCGCCCGACCCGTCCAGTGCGTGACACCAGCCGGCGGATCGCCACAGGTCAGCGCCACCACACGCGCCACTGTCCCGGCCAGGATCGGAGGCTTACCGGGCTTGCGCGTCTTGTCGCGCAGCAACCCATCTGGCCCCTCCTCGGCGAAACGCTGCTGCCAGCGCCAAACCATCGGGCGACTCACGGCGACTTCTGTCGCCACGCGTCGCACCGGTCGGCGCTCCACCGAAGCAAGCACTACCAGGGCCCGTTCAATATACTTGCGCGGCCGGTTGCGATCCGATGCGATCGCCTCAAGCCGGCTTCTGTCCGACGTACTCAACAACACGCATACTGTCTGTGCCATCTACACAGATTCGCACGCCGCTCTCCGACTGTGAATCAGCAGAATGCGTCAGTGCACTAGCGTGGAGCATAGTCGAGGACGATGACAAGGAAGACCCGGATTCGCGCGCAACCATGCATGGCGCTGGCGCGCCGGAGGTGCCGCGATTGAACATGATGGCTGATCAAGCGAGGTCAGGGGCTGATGCGTGGTGTACCGCGCATCCTGGAGCACCATTGATGTCGGCCTACAACATAGCCAGTGAACGTGACGTATCCACCCGCCTAGCGAAATTTGGTCAGGAAAACGAAGACAGCCCAGCCAGGGCAGCCGAAAAGCAGCGGTGGTCAGCCGAGCAAGCGGCGGAGGAAGCCGAAGCAGCCCGTCAGGAAGCACAGGCCAAGAAAGCAGGACCTGAGGGTTCGTGTCCCTACATGCTGGCCTTAATGGCCCAGGAAGGAGGCCGGCCCACGGGTGAAACCATGGCCTCAGTCAGAGCGCAAAGAGTTTGGGATTGGTGCAGCGACCACCCCGGTGCGACGGCCGTTCAGCGTAGGGGTGCCAACCCCGACAGGTGATTGCTGAAGCGGCTTCCTAATGACGCGCGCCGGCCGCAATGTGCGCTATGCTCGTCACGTTCGGCGCCGGCCTTGTTGACCGTCTCGTTGGCGAGAGAGGGCGAAATTGTGGAGTAGGTGTTATGGCAAACGTGAAATCCCGTCGCGAGCAGGCGATTGGTGTCATCGACGAATACTTGCGAGCTGCGAAGATTTGTATCGACACCATGAAGCCTGACGGGTCCATGCTGGGGTATCCGGCCACGCTTCTGTTGCTCTGCGCGACAGATGCCATTGGCAATGGTGTCAAATCGGGGACCAACGGGGACACCAGACTGGACGTGCTAGCAACGTCACTGTTCAACAACGTGTTGCATACCTATCAGGTTAAACATTTCACGGAGTGGTATCGGAATCTACTTGCGCACACTGCCACGTTGGCGGTCGGCGTGCATTTGGAACCGGACGCGCAGGGACAGGTGTTCGAGTTCCATAAACCGGATGCGCCAGTTCTTATCCGCGTGGCCAAGCTCTATGAAGTCGTAAGCGATGCCTGGAAGCAGGTGAAGGACACGGCCATCTTCAATCCGCCACCCGAACGCAACCGAGCCAAAAGTGCGGCCGGGTGGGTTTCAAGCCTCAGCCCTGCGGCATCCGGCGTTGTCTCGATAGCCGGCCAATAGAAGGTCGTTCGAAACTCAAGAAAGTCTGCAACGGCCAGCTGCAAAAACACGGAGAGCGGCGTGTGCTCGCCTTACTCGCCCCCAATACGAGCGCCTTTCTCTGCGACGGAGCGTTTCATCAGCAGCACTACGAACACAAGTGCCACCATGACAACGGCGAGCACCCAAAACACGTCGAAGTAGGCGAGCGCCGATGCCTGTTGCTGGCGCAGGTTCTCGAGCGTCTGCAAGGCCAGTTGCTGCGCCGCGACCGGATCGCCGGTCTGCTGCAGGAACGGACCGGCAGCCTGATGGAGGAAGGAATTCGCAGCCGCGTTGAAGGGATCGAGCGATTCGCCAAGACGGAGGCTGTGGAACTGGTCGCGGCGCTCCTGTATCGTCTGCGCCATCGAGGTCCCTACGCTGCCGCCCTCATTGCGCAGGAGACTGAACAGGCCAACCGCCGCCCCGCGCAGCGCGAGCGGTGTATAAAGGTAGGCCGCCACGTTTGCCGGGGCGAAGCACATCGCAAGCCCGATGATCAGCACCACCCGCGGCCAGACGGCCTGTCCCGGACTGATGTCCAGGTTCATCTGCGACATCCAGTAATTCCCGGCGGCCATGGTCAACAGACCTGCGGCAAGTATCCACCGCGCATCGGTTCCACGTCCGAGCGCGCGCCCCACGAACGGCATGGCAACGAGGGCAAAGAAGCCGGCCGGCGACATGACCAGTCCGGCGCTCAGTGCATCGTAGCCGAACAGCGACTGGAGCAAGGCAGGCAACGAAGTGCTGGCGGCATACAGCACCGCGAAGGCGCAAAAGATGATGACGCAGCAGGCGGCGAAGTTCCGTTCTCGCAACGGCCGGAAATTCACCACCGGACTCGGATGGCGCAGTTCCCAGAAGATCAGCCCGGCCAGGCCCACGACGAACAGGATCGCCAACGTCTGCACGCGCCAGAACGGATCGCCCAGCCAGTCCCATTCCTGGCCCTTGCTGAGCGCCACCTCCCAACAGACGATGACGATGACCAGCAGCGACAGGCCGATGCCGTCAAAGCTGAACGGTCGCCGCCGTAATTCCATGCGCTGTGCCGTGAGGTATTCGGGATCCCGGAGTGTGATGGCACACGCCCCCAGGGCCAGGAGGCCGACCGGGACGTTGATCCAGAACACCCACCGCCAGGAGTAGCTGTCGGTTATCCAGCCGCCGAGAGTGGGACCGACGACGGGCGCGATGAGCGCGGCCAGGCCGAACAGCGTCATGGCCATGCCTTGCCGCTCGACCGGGAAGGCGTCCAGCAGCACGCCCTGGCTCGACGGCTGAAGACCACCGCCGGCAAGACCCTGGAGCACGCGGAACAGGATCAGTTGGCCGAGACTTGTGGCCATACCGCACAGTCCGGACGCGAGGGTGAAAACGGCGATTGAAAGCAGGAAATAGTTGCGGCGCCCAAGATGCGCGATCAGCCAACCGGTGATGGGCAGGATGATCGCGTTGGCGGCGAGGTAGCTGGTGATGACCCATTCACCGTCATCGACCGTGGCGGAGAGCCCGCCAGCGATATAGCGCAGCGCCACGACCGCGATCGTGGTGTCGAGCACCTCCATGAAGGTCGGCACCACGACGACAGCAGCGACGACCCACGGATTTGTCGTGGCGCGGGACCGGGAGTTCAGAGGTGCCGACGACAGTGCCGCATCGCTCATTGC
>CAVZNH010000026.1:0-11125 GCA_963776505.1 uncultured Alphaproteobacteria bacterium | reverse complement strand
GCCGGCCTGTTCATCGGCGCGCGTCGCAATGCGGAGGATGGCTACTACTGGCGGATCACGCCCTGGTGCATGCCGTCGTTCACGATGATCCCGCCACGCGGCAACCATCCGGTGCATGGGCATTTCTGGATCCCGATCGACGACGAGAACTGCTGGGCATGGAGCTTCGACTACCACCCGACGCGCGCTTTGACCGCGACTGAGTTGCAGGCGATGCGCGACGGCCGAGGCATCCACACGCGCACCATTCCTGGCACGTATATTCCGGTGGCCAACCGCGACAACGACTACCTGATGGACCGCGCGGCGCAGAAGGCGGGCACGACCTATAGCGGCGTTGCCGGCATCGCCATGCAGGACGCGTCGCTGCAGGAGAGCATGGGGCCGATCATGGACCGCTCGCGCGAGCATCTGCTGTCGACCGACAACGGCATCATCATGGCGCGGCAGCGTCTGATGCGGGCGGTGCGCGCGCTGGAGAAGGGCGAGCCGCCGCCTGGCATCGATCCCGCGACGCATCGGGTGCGCTCGGCCGCCGTGGTGCTGCCGCGTGATGCGGCGTTCGCCGATGCGGCGCGCGAGGCCTTGACGGCGCGGCCTGGTGTGGCGCCAACGTCGGTGTGAGTGGGGAGGAAAGAGCATGGCCTGGAAACGCATGGTGCTGCAGATCGGCATGGGCACTGACATCCGCGGCGCTGACTATACGAAAGCGGCGGTGCGCGCACTGCGCGACGCGCTGTGGCACAACTCGCTGAGCGTGGCCGATGCGGCGGGACTGCACGTTGATTTAATGCGCGTGGAGGTGACCATCGGCGTGCCGAAACCGGAGCTGGTGGACAAGGCGCAGGTTCTGGCGGTGCTGCCGCACGGCACCGGCACGGTGAACGTCGTCGAGGGCGGGCTGGAAATCCCCAACGACGCAGGCACCAACTCCACGGTGATCGCCAATGCTGCCGCCGTCGTGCGGCTGGACGTATAGGAGGGGCCGGGCCATGGCAAAACGCATCATCCTGGAGATGGGCAGCGGCAATGACCTGCATGGCGGCGACTACACCAAGGCCGCGTTGCGCGCGGTGCAGGATGCCCTGCACCACAGCTCGCTCAGCTTCATTCGCAGCTTCGGGCTGGATTCGCGCCGCATGCAGGTGGAGGTCACGATCGGCGTGCAGCAGCCTGACAAGGTTGACGCCGCGGCGGTGAAGGCCTCGCTGCCGCATGGCGAGGTGACGGTGAAGGTGGTGAAGGGTGGGCTCGACATTCCGGACGAGACGTCGAGCGATGTGGCGGTGATCGCGTCGGCGGCCGTTGCGGTCCGGCTCGATCTGCCGCAGGCTAGCAGCAGGTAGATGGCCGGGTCGAGCCCGGCCACAGGAGGAGTAAAGTCCAATGCCGACCTTCGAATATACTACGCAGGACGTCGAATACCTCCGGCACGGTGACCGGAAATTCATGGCGCGGCTGTTCAAGCCGCAGGGCAAGGGCCCGTTCCCGGCGATCATCGAGGTGCATGGCGGCGCCTGGTGCAACGGCGACCTGAACGAGTGCCAGATCTACGCTGAGGGGTTCGCTCGCGCCGGGCTGGCGGTGATGGCGATCGATTTCCGCCATGCGGAAGACGGTTATCCGACGTCGCTTGCCGACATCAACTACGCTATCCGCTGGGCCAAGGCACACGCGTCCGATCTGAACACGCGCGCCGACCTTATCGGCATTGCGGGCCAGTCGAGCGGTGGGCATCTCGGCATGCTGGCGGCGATGCGACCGAACGATCCACGCTATGCGGCGATCCAATTGCCGTCATCGGCACCGTCGGTGGATGCGACAGTGCGTGCGGTGGCGATGCTGTGGCCGGTCATCAGCCCGCTGTCGCGCTATCGCCATGCGTTGAAGGCGCGCGATTCGGCCAACCCGCCGGCGTGGGTCGGCAGCATCCCGCAGCGGCACGAGACGTATTGGAAGAACGAGGCGGCGATGGCCGAGGGCAACCCGATCCTGATCCTGGAGCGGGGCGAGAAGGTACAAATGCCGCCGGCGCTGTGGCTCCAGGGCCAGCCCGACATCGTGCACGACTATCACGATCCGGATTACGCGGGTCCGGAACATGAGCCGCAGCGGTTCGTGAACAACTACCGCAAGGCTGGCGGCGAGATCGATCTGCTGTATGTCGACAATGCGAAGAAGGCGGGTGCCGGTTCGTTCGCTCCGGCGGCGGCGTTCTTCCATCGCTACATCACGGTCTGTAAGACCGACGAAGCATCTCCACACGACGACGGGGATTGCTTCGTCGCTCACGCTCCTCGCAATGACGAGGGTGTCGATCAAGCGGCCGGCATCTCCTCCAGCAGCCGTCCCAGCCCCGGCAACGGGTCTCGTAACCCCATGATCCCCATCATCGCCCATAACGCTGCCTGATTGGTGGTGATGACCGGCTTGCGGAATTCCTTCTCCCACGCAGGCACGAACGACATCGTCGGAAAGTTGCCGCCCGGGACTACGAAAACCTCGATCTCCGGCCGGTCGATCCGGGCGAACGCATCGCGGGCGTTCTCCGGGCCGAGCTTGCCAATCATGTAGGAATTGGTCGCGGCGAAGCCTTCCAGCGCCACGACCTTCAGCCCGTATTTGCTCTCATAGTAGTGCTTCGCCCGTTCGATCACCGGCTGCGAATAGGGCGACACCAACGCAATGCCTCGCGCGCCCAGCGCTCGCACCGCCTGGCCGATCGCCTGGGCCGAGGTGATCGCCGGGACACCGGACGCTTTGCTCATCCTCTGCGTGGTGACCGCATCGTAGTCGTCGGCGAACAGGCTGGCGGAAGTCTGTGCCAGGCTGATCACCTCCACCTTCGCCGTGCCGAGCAGCCGCGCCTGATAGTCCACGTCCTCGTCTTTGCTCGGCTGGAACGGGCCCGTGCCGCTGGTGAGCAGCCTTCCGACATGCGCCTGCAAAGTCGCTGGCAGCAGCCGGCTGTACTCGATCTCCACCGTGGTGTTGGTGGACGGTATCAGCACGCCGAAATGGTGGTTCATGATACGCTCCCTTTCCTCTGTGCCGAAGTTAGGAAGCGCCGGCTGGATGGGCAAACTCAGCGCGTACTCAGTTCGCCGGCGAGCCGATCGTACCACAGTGTCTGGTCGGCCGGCGTGAAGTGCGCATTGGCACCACTCGGGTTGGGAACGACAAAACAGAGCGTCGGACCGATGTGCAGTGGCTGTGGGCCGAGCACTGGCTCGGTGGCATTGGAAGCGAGCATCTGGTGTACGTGCCGGTAACCGGTCATGCCGTGAAAGCAGGCGATACGCGGCTTATGTCGCTCGAGCTTGGCGACAAGGTTTGCGACGCCGGCGGACATTTCGTCCGACTGCAACTCACCGGCGCGCGCTGTGGGGCGTTTGACCAGGTCGGTGAAGCCGAAGCCGCAAGCGGGCAGGGCGCGATCATGCTCCGGTTCCAGCCGGGCAACGCCGAGAGCGCGACGGGCCGCCTCGCTCAGGACGGAACGCGAGAAGCAGGGCCAGAAGCGATTGGAGCGTCTGGCGAAGTAGTGGCCCCGCGCCGCTGAGAACAGCGAGGGGTTGATGCCGACGAACACCACATCGAGCCCCTCCTTCAGCAGATCAGGCAGGGTGTCGATCGCGTCGGGCGCGGTCTTGTGCTGCATCGCGACCTCTCGACCTTGGTGCCGCATCCTGACACACTCCGCACAATCGTGCAGGAGGCGTCCATGAAAGTCGGTGTGTCGCTCAGCATTCTGGCGCAGGCGGGACGATCCGATGTCGCTGTCTACAAGGAGCATCTCGAGCTTGGCGATCTCGCCGAGCCGCTGGGCTTCGACTCGATCTTCGCGCTGGAGCACCACTTCACCGGCTACTCGATGTCGCCCGCGCCGGTGCAACTGTTGAGCTATTTCGCGGGTCGGACGAAGCGTGTGCAACTTGGCACCGCGGTGATCGTATTGCCGTGGCACGATCCGATCCGCGTCGCGGAGAGCATCGCACTGTTGGACGTGCTGTGCGGTGGGCGTTGTCTGTTCGGTTTCGGCCGCGGTGCAGCAAGCGTTGAGTACGCAGGGTTCCGTATTCCGATGGAAGAGGCGCGGCCGCGTTTCGCCGAGGCGGCGCAGCTTATCCGCATGGCGCTCAGCGAGCCGGAGTTCGAATGGCAGGGCGAGTACCATCAAATACCGCGCACCTCGATCCGTCCGCGGCCGGTGTCCAATCCGGAGCGGCGCTTCTTCGTCTCCGCTGTCACGCCCGAGTCAGCCGAGGTTATGGCGAAACTCGGCTTCGGCATGATGGTGATCATGCAGAACGAGTGGCCGAAGGCCGCGGCCGACATCGACAGGTTCCGCGAGATCGCCGCCGGGGTCGGTCACGTGGCGCCACCGCCGCTCATTCTCACCAATGTCTCGTGCGCCGAAAGCCGTGACGAGGCGCATGAACGTGCCATGCGGTATCTCGGACGGAAATGGGATTCGATCGACAATCACTACCATTTCTCCGACGGGCATCTGGCGACGGTGAAAGGCTATGAGGTGTACGGCAAGATGACCAAGACCTACGCCAAGATGAAGGAAGACGCCGCGCGACAGAAGGCGACCGAGTTCTACGTGAAGATCCAGATCGTCGGCACGCCGGACGACTGCATCCAGCAGATCGCCGAGTTGCGCGCGCTCACCGGCACCGAGCATGTGATTGCGGACTTCTCCTATGGCGGCATGCCGCACGAGGAGGGCGAGCTGAACATGCGCCTGTTCGCGGACAGGGTGGTGCCGGTGCTGCAGCGCGACACGCTGTTCGCCGCTCCGCCGAGAGCGCAGGGCGCCTCAGCACACGAGGATGTCTTCGCGCCCGCCTGACGAGCGTGGTAATTACGCTGCCATGCGGGCTGCCGTCTTGATGCTGGCGCTGCTGTTGCCCTCGCTGGCGGCGGCACAGCCGCGCAAGGTCGATATCGCGCGTTCGGAGCAGACGATCGGTTCGTGGATGCTCTCCTGTGCGATGGATCCGATGACCGACACTCAGGTCTGCCGGATGCGCCACAAGCTGTGGCTGGTTGTCCCGAGTGACGGCCATCCCGGCATGGCGCTGGAGGTGCAATTGCGCTTTGACCAGCTCGTTCCCGTGGTGACTGTGCGCGATCTGTCGCTCAGCACAGCGCTCAGCGGGCTGCTGGCGCTGACGGCGACGGCGCTGATCCGGTTCGATGCGGCGGCAATGGTGGAGTTGCCGTGCGCGCTCGACGGCACGTCCGTGGTGTGCGCGCCGACCAAGGCGGATAGTGCGGCGCTCGCCGATCAGCTCGCCAGGGCGAAGACGGTGCTGGTGCGGTTTCGTGCATTCGGCAATCTGCCGCTTCCCGTGCCGGATGGCCCGCTGGCGCTCGATCTTGATCGCACGCAGGAGGCACTGACGCGGTATCGGGTGGCTGGTCCCGAGGTCGCACCGGCACCTTCCACACTGACGGAGGACTTGAGGGACTCGGCGGAGCGCCTCCTGCGCCGGCTTGGCGTGCCGGGGATGGAGGGGCAACCTACGCAGCAGAAGTAAGGAGAGGAACGATGGAAACGATCGTTGGCAGCGGCAAGTACACCTACAAGAAGCACGAGGACTGGGCGAAGGTTCCCGCCGGTGTGGAGATGAAGCCGGCGGCGGTGGCGGTCGATCCGCACGACCGTATCTATTGCTTCAATCGAAGCAGCGATCATCCCGTCGTCGTGTTCGATCGCAATGGTGAATTCCTGTTCTCCTGGGGAGCGGGGATGTTCCGTTTCCCGCATGCCATCCGGTTCGATGATCAGGGTTTCGCCTGGCTCACTGATGGGCACACCATGCAGTTCATGAAATTCACCCCCGAGGGCGAGCTGCTGCAGACCATCGGTCTGCCGGAGGGGCGGCGCGCGGATACCGGTGTGCCTGACGACGACTACAGTTCGACCGCATGGAAGAAGGTGACGCATGGCGGCGGGCCGTTCAACATCCCGACCGACATCGCCTTCGCGCCGGACGGCTCGATGTTCATGAGCGACGGCTACGGCAATGCCCGCGTGCACAAATACTCGGCGGAAGCGAAGTACCTGTTCTCGTGGGGCGAGCCAGGCAAGGCGCCGGGGCAGTTCAATCTGCCACATGGGGTGTGGATCGATCGGCGCGGCCGGCTGTTGGTGGCGGATCGGGAGAATGACCGCGTCCAGGTGTTCGATCAGGCCGGCAAACTGCTGGAGGTGTGGCCGACCGAGCTGATCGGACCGGCGTTCTTCTATGTCGATCCGGACGACATCGTTTATGTTGCGGAGCACAACGGCGGGATGATCAGCATCCTGACGCTCGATGGCGAGCGGCTGGCGCGGTGGGGGGATCCGATCCATCGCTCCTGCCACGGCATCTGGGGCGATACGCACGGCGACTTCTATGTCGTGCAACCGGGCGAGTGGGGACGCGTTCGACGGGTGGTGAAGTTCGAGCGGCAGTAGGGCATCCGGCCGGCCGACCCCGGTTCGCTCTGGCTTCACGGACGATTCCCGCGTTAGAAGCGGACGACAGGCGGCGCCCGGGCGCGGCCGGGACGAGGGTTGATGTTGAGACGAATTCCCGCTGTCGCCCTGCTGCTGGCGCTCGGCGCCTGTACGGTGGGTCCTAACTACGCGTCGCCCGAGTGGCTTTCGCCTGCCTCCTGGTTTGCGAAGAAGGCCGAACCTATTCCGCGAGAACCCAGCGTGGCGGTCGCTGGGGCGATCGATCCGAATTGGTGGAAGCTGTTCAAGGATCCGGTGCTCACCAAGCTGGAGCGCCGTGTTGCCGGCGAGAACCTTGACGTGCAGGTCGCCACGGTGCGCATCGCCGAATCCCGCGCTCAATTGGCTGTGGTGGGCGCAGCACAGTTTCCGACGCTCAACGCCAACGGCTCGTATGCGCGGCAGAAGACGAGCGATGTGGGCGTGTTCTCGGGCTCGCCCAACGCGATTGGCGCGAACGGCGCCTTCGGCAACACGACGGGAGGCCTTAAGAGCTCGCATCTCAACCCGTTCGACGTCTATCAGGTTGGCTTTGACGCATCGTGGGAACTCGATCTGTGGGGCGGGGTGCGGCGTTCGGTGGAATCCGCGAGTGCCTCGGTGGAGGCGTCAGCCGAGGCGCGGCGGGCCACGCTGCTCAGCAGCCTGGCGGAGCTCGCGCGCGACTACATGCAATTGCGTGGCACGCAGTCGCAGCTGCGCATCGCGCGCGATAACCTGAGGACCTCACAGCAGAGCCTGCAGCTCACGCAGCAACGCGCGGCGGGTGGCGTGACCACTGACCTCGACGTGGCCAACGCCGCCGCGCAGGTGCGCACCACAGCCGCCCAGATTCCACCACTCGAGCAGCAGGCAGTCTGAGCTGATCAATGCGATCAGCCTGCTGCTGGGACAGCCGCCCAACGCGTTGCAGGCGGAATTGATCCGCGTGCAGCGCGTACCGCCGGTGCCGCCGCGGGTTCCGGTGGGCCTGCCATCCGAGCTGGCGCGGCGGCGCCCCGATATCCGCCAGGCGGAGGCGCAATTGCATGCGGCAACCGCCGACATCGGCGTGGCGGTGGCGAATTTCTACCCGTCGGTAACGCTGTCGGGCAGTGTGGGGCTGCAGGCGCTGCAGCCTTGGAAGATGTTCAACATCGATGCGCGGCAATACGCGGTGGGGCCGGGCATCACCATTCCGATCTTCCAGGGTGGCCAGCTGAGGGGGACGCTGGAACTGCGCAAGGCGCAGCAGCAGGAAGCCGCGATCAATTACCAGAAGACCGTGCTGTCCGCGTGGCATGATGTGGACAATGCGCTAACGGCGTATCGGACCGAGCAGGCGCGGCGCGACCAGTTGGCGGAGGCGGTGGTGCAGAACCAGCGTGCGCTGGGATTGGCGCAGAGCCGCTATCAGGAAGGCGTCGCCGACTTCCTGCAGGTGCTGACGGCGCAGCAGAACCTGCTGTCCACGCAGCAGCAGCTTGCGATTGCGACCACCAACGTGTCGGCGAACCTGGTAGCGCTCTACAAGGCGCTGGGTGGCGGATGGGAGACACAGTTGCCGCGGGCGAACGATGATCTGCGGCCGTTAGGCGCTCCGCATCTGTAGTCGCGTATTAACGCGATGGTAGGTCGTGGCAGTCATGGTCACGCACCATGGCGGGCTGGCGCGGATGGTTGCGGCGTCTGGGCTTCGGCGCGGCACTAGGCGGCGTGGCTTTCTATGGCGGCGTGCGGGCGGAGCTGCTGTCGACCTATTTTCCAACCGGCGTGCCGGGTTACGGCGAGGCGCCGGGTGTGACCGTCGCCTCACGGGAGCGACCGGAGTATGACCCTCCCGGAGTGCGGGTCGGCGATTTCCTGCTGTACCCGCAATGGGTGGAAGGGCTGGGTTACGACGACAACGTGCTTGGCAGTAACGATGCCAAGCATGGAAGCTGGTTGATCGGTACACACCCGTCGCTGCTGATAAACTCCGACTGGTCGCGTGATCGGTTGGGCGGTTATCTTGGGGTGGACGATCAGCGTTACCTGGATCAGCCGCAGCAGAGCTATACCAATTGGACAGCATCGCTGGGTGGTGCGGTATCGATCGGCCGTGATGAGCTGACCGTGGCTGTGGCGCATTTCGACCTGCATCAGCCGCGCACCGAGCTGGATGCGCTGCCGTCGGACGCGCCTGTCGCCTATAGCGTGGATGACATACGCATCGGCTACACGATTGCACTCGATCGTTTTTCGATCACGCCAAGCGTTGCGTTCTCGACATATCGCTATGACGCGACAACGATCATGGGCGTGCCGACGTCGCAGGCGTATCGCGATCGGAATGTGCTGCAAGGCGCGGTGACCACACGGTACGAATTGTCGCCGCAACGCAATCTGCTGCTGGTGACGCGGGTGCTGGGCCAGAACTATGTGGCACCGCAGCCGGGTATGCCGACGCTCGATTCCACGGGTTATCAGGTTCTGGCAGGGCTCGACGACGACACGGATGCGGTATGGCGCTATCGCGTGCTGGTCGGATGGGAGGTGCGGGCATTCCATGCGCCGCAGTACCCGGCGCATCAGGCGCCGATCGCGGAGGCGGCGTTGATCTGGAGCCCGAGCGGGCTGACCACCTTCACTGCCACTTTGACCCGCGACATCGAGGACGCCGCCCAGGAAGGCAATGCCGGTTACACCTTCACCAGCGCGCGTGTGGTGCTGGATCACGAGTATCTGCGGAATGTGCTGCTGCAGGTGTCTGCGGGGGCGCAGCGTGCCAACTTCCTGCAAGGCGGTGGGCAGGCGAGCGATTATTCGGTCGGCGCCGGTGTCACCTGGCTGATGAACCGCAATATGCGGCTGTCCGCGACGTATGATTTCACTGAGCAGAGGGGCAGCAGTTCGTCAACGCTGCAGACCACGGGCAACTATACGCGCAGCATCGGGCTGCTGACGTTGCGGTTTGGCATGTGATTCGATGGCGCGAGTGCGCACTTCCGTGTTCGTCGGTTTGTTTGGTAACCATCGCTTGCTGGACGCTCACGGAAATCCGCATAACATGCCACGGTGACTGCCTGCGTTCTGACGAAAGCCGCGAGGAGAGCGTCCATGTCACGTGTTGTCCGGGTTGCCGCCGCCCAATTGGGTCCGATTGCGAGGTCGGAGACTCGGGGGCAGGTCGTCGATCGCCTGATCGCCTTGCTGCACAAGGCCCACAGCTTCTCGGCGACGCTGGTGGTGTATCCGGAATGCGCACTGACCACGTTCTTTCCGCGCTGGGTATTTGATGATCCGGCTGAGGCAGAGCCGTTCTTCGAGAGGGAGATGCCGAATCCAGACGTGCAGCCGCTGTTCGATGAGGCCAGGCGGCTCGGCATCGGCTTCTGTCTCGGCTATGCCGAGCTGACGCTGGAGGACGGGCGGCAGCGTCGCTTCAATACCTGCATTCTTGTCGATGGCGACGGCGAAGTCATAGGCAAATATCGCAAGGTCCACATTCCCGGGTTGGCACACGCCGATCCTGATGGTTGTGCGACGAACTTTGAAAAGCGCTACTTCGAAAACGGTAATCTTGGCTTCCCGGTGTTCCGTGCCTTCGGTGGCGTGATGGGCATGTGCATCTGCAATGATCGCCGCTGGCCCGAGACTTATCGCGTGATGGGCCTGCAGGGAGCCGAGCTTATCATGGTCGGCTACAACACTGGCTCTACGCGGATGGTCATCGAGGGCAACCAGCGCGTCATGGAGCCTGCGCATCTCGCAACAGAACACAACATGCTGGTAATGCGGGCGGGTGCGTATCAGAACTGTTGCTGGGTTGTCGGTGTCGCCAAGGCTGGGGCGGAGGAAGGCAGCGATTTTCTGGGCGATACCTGTATCATTGCACCGACGGGTGATGTCGTTGCGAAGGCCGTGGGCCTGGGCGACGAAGTCATTGTGGCGGACTGCGATCTCTCGGCCGGTGATTACAACCGCCGCAGCATATTCAACTTCGAGGTCAATCGGCAGCTCCAGCACTATGGGTTGATCACCGGCCAGAAGGGCGTTCGGATCACGGTATGAAGCGCCTGCGCTGCTGAAGTGGACGCGATCATTCGGCTGCCTGGAGTTGCGGTGTGACGGTGGCGAGTTCGGTGACTGGGATGTGACAAGCAATGCCGTGTGCGCCCGAGGGCCGCTGCCACGGCGGCGGAACGGTATCGCAGACTGTGCCAAGCCGGCGTGGGCAGCGGGCTGCGAAGCAACAACGCCATCAGCATCGAGCCAGCCGGGCGGAGGAACCGTCTCGGGTGCCGACTTGAGGCCTGTTAAGGCGCGGCCCGACCCGCGCTGGAGGGAATGATGAACTATTGTGCGTACTCGGCTGGTGCCACAATGTACCGAGCAATCAATAGGCCATATGCCACTATAATGATCTATCATGCCTACGTAGTGGTCAATTCATCCGAGGCAACACAGAGTGGCCAATCACGATTGCCTGATAAGTTGTCAAGGATGCTGTTTCATTGGCAAGAAACCAGCCAGCATGCGCCGCTAGGGTTAAAACTGTGCGCGCACCATCGACATTGGGCCAGAGCATCCACGACCTGCCCGCGACGGCGGGCAACGTTCACTGGGGGTACTTCGACGCATCTCTTGCGC
>CAVZNH010000025.1:0-36741 GCA_963776505.1 uncultured Alphaproteobacteria bacterium | reverse complement strand
CCGCTGCTCATCCGTCGCGACCGTGGCCCTCGCCGTGGCGTTGGCCGCGCCGCTCGCCGCCGGCGCGCCATCCGCGCCGGCCTTTGCCAGGTCTGCTCCGGACAGCTTTGCGGAGCTGGCAGCGAAGCTGTTGCCGGCGGTGGTCAACACTCATCCACCCAGGCGATGCAGGCTCGGGCCGGTGGCCCCGGCGCTGGGCCGGAAATCCCGATGTTCCCGCCCGGATCGCCGTTCGAGCAGTTCTTCAAGGATTTCCTCAACCGCAATCGTCCGGGGGTCTGGCGGCCAGGGCGGCAATGGCGACAATCAACCGACGCCGGAGCGGCGTATGCAGAGCCTGGCTCGGGCTTCATCATCGATCCTTCCGGACTGGTGGTAACCAATAACCACGTGATCGACGGCGCCGATGAGATCACGGTCACCCTCCAGGACAACACTCGCTCAAGGCCAAGGTGCTGGCCGCGACGAGACCGGCGACATCGCGCTGCTGCAGGTGAAGCCGCAAGCCGCTGCCGGCGGTACAGTTCGGTGATTCGGATACGGAACGTGGGGCGACTGGGTGCTGGCGATTGGCAACCCGTTCGGTCTGGCGGCACGGTGACAGCAGGCATCGTCTCGGCACGCGGCCGCGACATTCGCCAGGGGCCGTACGACTATTTCATCCAGACCGACGCGGCGATCAACCGCGGCAACTCAGGCGGCCCGCTGTTCAACATGGACGGCCAGGTGATCGGGATGAACACCGCGATCTATTCGCCGTCGGGCGGGTCTATCGGCATCGGCTTCTCGATTCCGGCCAACATGGTCAAGGCGGTCGTGGCGCAGTTGAAGGACTTCGGCCATCCGCGCCGCGGCTGGCTCGGCGTCCGCATCCAGCAGGTGACGCCTGACATCGCCGAAAGTCTCGGCCTGAAGGATGCGACCGGCGCCATGGTGGCGGGCGTGAACGACGGTGGACCGGCCGACAAGGCGAAGATCCACAACGGCGACATCATCCTGAAGTTCAACAACCAGGACGTGAAGGAGATGCGGTCGTTGCCGCGGATCGTGGCCAACTCTGAAGTGGGCCAGTCGGTGCCGGTACTGCTGTGGCGCGACGGCAAGCAGGTCACGGTGCAGGCGACGCTGGCCGAGAAGCCGGACGACGTGCAGGTCGCCGCCGCGACGCCTGCCGACAAGGGGCAGAAGCCGACCGAGATTTCGGGTCTTGGCGTGAAGCTTGCGCCGATCACCCAGGAGATGAAGGACAAGTTCTCCCTCGGCGCCGACCAGAAGGGCGTGGTGATCACCGATGTCGCACCGAACAGTTCCGCGGCGGACCGTGGCCTGAAGGCCGGCGATGTCATCGTCGAGGTGCAGCAGGGTGAGGTGACGTCACCGGCTGACGTGCAGCAGAAGGTGGACACCGTGAAGAAGGAGAACCGCAAGTCGGTGCTGATGCTGATCCAGCGTCAGGACGGGTTGCAGTGGGTGCCGCTGTCGCTGTCGGGCGATAAGGACAAGCAGCCGGGTTAGGCGGTTGCTCGACCCGGCCTATCTGTTCGGCCCGGGACGGTCGCGCCGTCCCAATGTGATGGCGCGGCGCCATGCGGTGGTGTCGGGTCACTACTACGCATCGCTCGCCGGCCTGCAGGTGTTGGAGGCGGGCGGCAACGCGGTCGATGCGGGCGTCGCAACCGGCCTCGCGATCGATGTGCTGGAAAGCGAGTTCGTCGGTTTCGGCGGCGTCGCGCCGGTGATGATCCATCTGGGCGAAAGCGCCGAAACCCATGTAATCAGCGGCGTCGGTGTCTGGCCGAAGGCTGCCAACGTCGAGCATTTCCATCGACACTTTGGCGGGCGCATCCCTGAGGGGCTGCTGCACACCGTGGTTCCCGCGGCGCCGAGCATCTGGATCACCGCACTGGCGCGCTTCGGGACGATGTCGTTCGGCGAGGTGGCCGCGGCGGCGATCCGCTTCGCGCGCGATGGGTTCCCGACCTATCCGTTCCTGGCCGAACAGCTCGCCGTCCGGCAGAACGATTTTTCGCAATGGCCGGGCACGGCGGCGGTCTTTCTGCCCGGCGGACGGCCGCCGCAGGTGGGCGAGATCTTCGTGCAGAGCGATCTCGGCCGCACGCTGCAATACATGGCGGATGAGGAGCGGGCGCACGCGAATGGCGATCGCCTTGCCGGCCTGAAGGCGGCGCGTGACGCGTTCTATCGCGGCGACATCGCGCGCGCGATCCTGCGCCATCAGGCGGAGAATGGCGGCTGGCTGACCGAGGATGATCTCGCCGGGTTCCGCAGTCCTGTCGAATCGCCGTGCCGAATCCGGTTTGGCGGCTTCGATATCTATGGCTGCGGAGCCTGGTCGCAGGGGCCGATGGTCCTGGAGGCGCTGAACATCCTGGGGGGCATGGACCTGCGTGGCGCGGGGCACAATTCGGCCGGCTACATCCACGCGGTGACCGAGGCGCTGAAGCTCGCCGCGGCCGACCGCGAGGTCTATTTCGGCGATCCGGACTTTGTCGATGTGCCGCTCGAATGTGCTTTTGTCGGACGACTACGCGGCGCAACGGCGCGCGCGGATCGATCCGGCGAAGGCATGGCCCGGTATGCCGCCGGCGGGCGAGGTCGGCGGCGTTTCGATCCCGGCCTGGCGGCCCGATCCTTCCGCCGGGCCACCCCTGGAGATCGCCGCGACGAAGCCGGAGACGTCGTTTCTGTGCGTTGCCGACAGCCATGGCAATGTCTTCGCCGCGACGCCGAGCGATCCGACGATTTCCGGGCCTGTGGTGCCGGGTACCGGCATCACCGTCTCCATGTGGGGCTCGCGTGGCTACACCGGGCCTGATCACCCGGCGCGCGTGGGGGCTGGGAGGCGGCCGCGCATGTCGGCCAATCCTGCGATCGCGATCCGGCCGGGCGAGTTGGTAATGCCGTTCGGCTCGCCGGGCAGCGAAGTGCTGGGCCAGGCGATGGTGCAGGTGTTCCTCAATCAGGCGGTGTTCGGGTTGGACCCGCAATCGGCCTGCGAGGCGCCACGGTTTGCCAGCTATTCGTGGCCGGAGTCGTCGCTGCCGCATTCGTACCGGCCGGGGCATCTGTGTGTCGAGGAGGACGTCGGTGCGGCGACGTGCGAGGCGCTGGAGCGGCTGGGCCATCGGGTGGAACGCTGGCCGGAGCGGAAGTATCTCGCCGGGTCGGTGTGCACTATCCAGTCTGATCTGCGGACCGGCGTGAAGTGGGCCGGGGCGATCCGCGTCGCACGGCCTACGCGGTAGGGTGGTAGGGCGGCGGCCGGCGGATCGTGCGTCGTTAGGATGGCCGGTTCGAGTTTGGCGGTGCAACGCATTTCGCGACGGCCAGGCTAATCGCTTTCGGCGATTCCTTGTGCGACCAGGCTGTCGGTGTACTTCTTGATAAATGGAATGCCCTTGCCGCATGGAGCGCCACTCGGCATCTTTGAGTTAGGCTTAGCCTCGCATGCCTTTATCATTCTCTCTATTGAAGGCAGCGTATAGTAACCATTCGACTGACTTAATCTTGTTACCCTCCATAGTGACAATGCTAACTACCTGTACTGGTGAAATGCCTAGATCATCACACCACTTGCTGGCGATATTGGAACGAAGAATGGTCTTATCGCCTTGAATTTTTACATTGCTCGCTCTATCGATCTGTACGTTCTCATTGTACCCAAAAACTGATGAGAGTGCGTAGCTCTTCCTTCCCGGTCGTTTTCTTTCCACTAGGCCCGATGTTGTAGGCATCATCAGCGAAGAACGATACCGCAGCATCGACATTTCCAGCTCCAACCGCGGCAAACATGGCGTTTGTGACGGATGCCGCGTCAGGTCTGTTTGCATCTGCAGCGATAGCTTTCGAGCCACAGACGATGAGGGCGATCGGGAGGAGTGCCTTCGTGAGTGTCATGACATCTCTCCTGGTTAGGCTCCCAGCCCCGATGGCCAAGAATCAGCGCACTACCAACCTGCCAGATGGAACGGACCACAATCTTCTTGTCAGGGAACGTGCTCCGCTTCAATGCGTCGCGCAGCTATAGCGATCGTGAGCCGTGCCGCTTGAAACCGGCACGAAATTTGCACGAAATTTCCCTGAAATCGTCCGTGGCGAGGGAGATGGAATCCTGCTCAGATGGCTCAAGAAGGAGGCGCCAACAGAACGCCATGGAAACTGTGCCCGCGGCGACGACCTATCGGTTCGATGGCTTCGTGCTCGACCTTGGGCGTGGGACGTTGCTCAACATGGCCGGTGTGGAGGTCCCTCTGCGGCGGCAATCCTTCGAACTACTGCGTTTCCTCGTCGAAAATGCCGGGCGGTTGCTTGATCGCGACACGATCAATCGGGCCATCTGGGGCGATATCGTTGTCAGCGATGACAGCATTGCGCAGTGCATCCGCGACATTCGCCGCGCACTTGGAGATCAGGCCAGCAGATCCTCAAGACTGTCGCCGAGACGTGGATATCTGATGGCGGCTGATGTCGCCATGGCGCGCCACTCACCGTTGAACGACGTCTGCGCGGGTCCGGACAAGCCTTCGATCGCCGTGCTGCCCTTCGCCAATCTCAGTGACGACCCCGAGCAGAGAGTATTTCGCCGACGGCATGGTTGAGGAGATCATCACCACGCTCAGTCGCATCAGGTGGCTCTTCGTCGTCGCCCGCAATTCGAGCTTTCTGTACAAGGGGCAGGCCATCGACGTGACCCGCATCGGACATGAGCTCGGCGTGCGTTACGTGCTGGAAGGTTCCGTGCGGAGGGCAGGCCGGCGGGTGCGCATCACCGCGCAATTGATCGCAACGCAATCAGGCACGCATCTGTGGGCGGATCGCTTCGACGGCCCGCTCGACGAGGTATTCGAGCTGCAGGACCGGGTCGCCATTGCTGTCGCTGGCGTGATCGAGCCGACCTTGCAGGCTGCCGAAACCACCCGCTCAACCAGGCGTCCGACAAGCGATCTCACCGCCTATGATGCCTATTTGCGTGCATACGCGATGCTGTTCACATCGGGCGCGCAAATTCCTCGAGGCCCTCATCTTGCTGGAGAAGGCGATCGCTCTCGATACGGACTATGGGCCGGCGCTTGCTTTGGCGGCGATCTGCTGCTTCCGCGTCTGCGCAGATGGAACAAGCGAGAATCCCGAGACAGATCGCGTGAAGGGAATGGAATTCGGCCATCGAGCATTGCGGACGGCTCGCGACGATCCGGGAGCGTTGGCCAACGCTGCATTCGCGCTCGGCTGGTTCGGCGAGGACATCGGCTCGATGATCGCCGTGATTGATCGCGCGCTGCGGCTCAATCCGAGCCACGCGCGCGGCTGGTACATCAGCGGCACCCTGCGCTTGTTCGCAGGCGATCCCAATGTCGCGATTCAACATCTGGAGACCGCGCTGCTGACTCAGCCCGCGCGCGCGGCTCGGCACGGTCAATCTTCATATCGGCATGGCACACCTGGTCTGCCGACGCTTTAACGAAGCGTTGCCGAGGCTCTTACTCGACATACAGGATGTTGAGCCGAATAACCCCGGGCCCTATCGCTACCTCGCCGCATGCTACGCGCATATGGGGCGGCTCGACGAAGCACGACAGATGGTCGAGCGCGTCCGAGCCATCACGCCACTCGTCATTGAAGACTTGGCACATATTCGCGACCCAGAGCAGCGTGCGATCTTGCTGTCTGGTTTACGTCTCGCAGTGGGGTGACTTAGCGCGGCGGGTCTACCAGTCGGTTCCCTTCCCAGAATCGCGCCCGCCACTCAAGCTGCCTGTATCTAGCCGGCAATGATCGCTTGACAGCTCACAATGACCTAAGTTAACGAACGGTCGTTCATTAACCTGAAGCCTCCATGCGCGAACCGGGCGGCAAACGCGACCTGATCAGAACCCAGGCCCTACGCCTGTTCGTCGAGCATGGCGTGGACGCGGTCTCGGTGCGCGACATCGCCGCCGCCTGCGACATGAAGGCGTCCAACCTCTACGCCCACTTCGCCTCGAAGGATGCCCTGGTCGCCGGCCTGTTCCACGAGGGCTACGCCGAATACGGCGCCCTGCTGGCCGAGACGGCCGCGGGACCGGGCCCGTTCCGCCTCCGCCTGGACCGCATGGTCCGCGCCATCTGCCGCCTGCACGACGAGGACAACGTCCGCTTCCGCTTCCTGATCATGACGCAGCACGGGTTCCTGCGCGACGTGGCGCGCGATGAGAGGAACCCGGTCGAGGTGATCTGCCGCGCCGTCGCCGGCGCCATGGAGGCCGGTGAAATCCCCAGCCGCGAGCCCGAACTCATGGCGATGGCGCTGATCGGGCTGATCGTCCAGCCGGCCACCGCCCGGCTCTACGGCCGCCTGCAGGGCGGACTGCTGCAACGTGCCGATGATATCGTCGCCATGTGCTGGCGCGCTCTGTCGTGAACGAAAGGGACACCGCCATGTCCGTCTCGCCGATCGGATTGTTGAAGACCCGTCGCCTGTGGCCGCTGGTGCTGGCGCAGTCCTGCGGAGCGCTGAACGACAATCTGGTGAAGAACGCGATGGTCGTGCTGGCGCTGTTCGAGCTCAGCATCGGCGGCGTCGGGCTGTCGGCGCTCGCCGGCGCGCTGTTCATCGCACCCTACATTCTGCTCTCCGCCACCGCGGGCAAGCTGGCGGACCGGTTTCCAAAGCCGCGCGTCATCCTGGTCTACAAGCTGGCCGAGGTGCTGCTGATGGCAGCGGCGGCGGCGGCGTTCCTGACCGAGAGCGTGCCGGGGCTGCTGGTCGTGCTGACGGGTCTCGGCGTGCAGGCGACGCTGTTCGGGCCGGTGAAGTACGGGCTGCTGCCCGAGCATCTCGCCGCGGAAGAACTGGTCGCCGGCAACGGTGTGATCGAGGCGACGACGTTCCTGTCGATCGTCTGCGGCACTGTCGCGGGCGGCGCACTGATATTGCTGTCGCACGGCACTGTCTGGGTCGGCGCGGCCGGTATGTTGCTCGCCCTGGTCGGACTGTTCGCGGCATTCCTGATCCCGGTATCGCCTGCCGCCGATCCTGCATTGCGCATCTCGCCGAACCTGTTCGCCGAGACCTGGCGTGTCACGCGCCATGCAGCAGCGATTCGGCCGATCTGGCTGTCGGTGCTTGGTCTGTCGTGGTTCTGGACCATGGGCGCCACGCTTGATGACCGAATTCCCCGTCGTGGCGCGCGATACGCTGCACTCCGACGGCACGGTGCTGACGCTGCTGCTGTCGGTGTTCGCCATCGGCGTCGGTGTCGGATCGATGCAGTGCGCGCGGCTGCTGCATGGCGAGGTGTCAGCGCGACTGGTGCCGTTCGCGGCACTCGGCATTTCGCTATTCTGCTGGGACTTCGCTTCATCCGCCGCGTCGGCGGGCAGCATCGCGACGGCAGCGGACGCGGTGTCCTCGTTCGCCGGCTGGCGGATGATCGTCAATCTGTTCCTGCTCGCGGCGTGCGGCGGCGTGTTCTCGGTGCCGCTCTACGCGATTATCCAGGACGCGGCGGCGCCTTCCGAGCGATCGCGGATGATAGCGGCCAACAACATCATGAATGCGCTGTTCATGGTGGCAGGTGCCGCGGCGGCGGCCGCACTTGCCGCGCTGGGCCTGCGCGCGCCCGCCGTGCTGCACGTGGCTGCGGTGGCCAATCTGTTCGTCGCGCTGTGGATCGTGCGCATCCTCCCGCACGAGGTCTATCGCGCCATCCTGCGCTGGTATTTCCGCCGCTTCCATCGCGTGCAGGTGCATGGCCTGGAGCACTACAGGGCCGCCGGCGATCGCGCGGTCATCGTCGCCAACCATCAGTCCTATCTCGACGCGTGCCTGATCGCGGCCTGTCTGCCCGACAGTCCCACCTTCGCGATCCACACGGCTCAGGCAGCCAAATGGTACTTCAAGCCGTTCCTGGCGGCTGTCGAGACGTTTCCGGTGGATGTTCAGTCGCCCTATTCGGTGAAGCGCATGGTCGAGGCGGTGCGCGATCACGGGCGCAAGCTGATCATATTCCCCGAGGGGCGCATGACACGCACCGGCGGGTTGATGAAGGTCTACGAAGGCGCCGCCATGGTCGCGGACAAGTCGCATGCGAAGGTGGTGCCGATCTGCATCGAGGGTCTGGAATTCAGCCGTTTTGGCCGCATGCGCGGCAGGCTGCGTCTGCGCTGGTTCCCGCCGGTCCGCCTGAACATCCTGCCGCCTGTTCTGCTCGCGCCGCCGCACAGCGAGGACCTGACACCGCGGCAACGTCGCGAGGTGACCGGCCGCGCATTGCAGGACGTGATGGTGGACGCGGTGTTCCGTTCGAAGGACACCGGCAGGAGTCTGTTCACCGCACTGCTGGATGCGCGCGACGCATTTGGTGCGCGGACAATCATTGCCGAGGACATCGAGCGCAAGCCGATCGGCTATGACCGCGTTGTGGTTGGCTCGGCGGCGCTGGGTCGCGCGCTTGCAGCTGCCGCGTCGGGCGAAACGCATGTGGCGTTGCTGATGCCGAATGCGATCGCCTCGCTGGTCGCGTTCATGGGACTGCAGGCGTTCGGCATCGTGCCGTGTCTGCTGAACATCTCGGCGGGTGCGGCGGCGATGCTGTCGGCCTGCCGTACTGCCGGCGTGCGCACGGTGATCTCGAGCCGCAGCTTCGTGGAGAAGGGACGGCTCGGCAGGGTGGTGGAGCGCATGTCGCAGGAGGTGCGCTTTGTCTGGTTGGAGGACGTGCGCGATACGATCGGGCTGCGCGCGAAACTGCATGCGAAACGCGATGCGTGGCGGGCACGTGGTCTGCCTGGCGCTTCGACGGATCCGGATGCGCCTGCGGTGGTGTTGTTCACCAGCGGCTCGGAGGGCACGCCGAAGGGGGTGGTGCTGAGCCATCGCAACCTGCTGGCAAACTGCGCGCAGATCGCGTCGGTGATCGACTTCCACGGCGGCGACATCGCGTTCAACGCCATGCCGATGTTCCACGCGTTCGGTCTGACCGGCGGCACGATCCTGCCGTTGCTATCCGGCGTGCGGACGTTTCATTATCCCACGCCGCTGCACTATCGCATCGTGCCGGCGCTGATCTACGACACCGACGCGACGATCTGCTTCAGCACTGACACGTTCCTCAATGGCTGGGCGCGGTACGCCCATCCGTACGACTTCTATGCCATGCGCTACATCTTTGCCGGCGCGGAGAAGGTGCGTGAGGAAACCAGGCATCTGTTCGCCGACCGCTTCGGCGCCCGCGTGCTGGAAGGCTATGGCGCAACCGAGACATCCCCGGTGCTCGCGTTGAACACCGCGATGCAGTGTCGTCCTGGCACGGTCGGTCGCTTGCTGCCGGACATCGAGTGGCGGCTCGAGCCCATCGCCGGCATCGAAACCGGCGGTCGCCTGCTTCGTGCGCGGGCCGAACGTCATGCTCGGGTATCTGCGCGAGACGACGTCCGGGTGTGCTGGAGCCGCCGGAGGATGGCTGGTACGACACCGGCGACATTGTGTCGGTGGATGCCGCAGGTTTCGTCACCATCGTCGGCCGGGCGAAGCGATTTGCCAAGATCGGCGGAGAGATGGTGTCGATGACCGCCGCCGAGGCACTGGTGGCGTCGCTTTGGCCGGATGCACAGCACGCGGTGATCAGCGTTGCCGATACGCGCAAGGGCGAGGCTCTGTTGCTGGTGACCACTCGGCAGAATGCCGATGCGCGAGAGATACTGGCACTCGCCAGGGCGCGGATGATTCCCGAGATCATGGTGCCGCGCGCGGTGCTTTGCGTGCAGTCGGTGCCACTGCTTGGCACTGGCAAGGTTGATTATCCCGCGGTGCAGAGCAGGGCCGAAGATGCAAGTGCCGACGCGCTGGCCGAAGCAGCCTCGGCCTGAGCACCGTCGCGGATAGATGGCGTCTCACGGTCCTCTTAACCGCGACGTCTCCAGACGGATCAGCGTTCAGCGCGGCGGCATCCGCAACGCGCCATCAAGCCGGATCGTCTCGCCATTGATGAAGCGGTTGGTCGACGATGTGCTCGACCAGCGCGGCATACTCTTCCGGCATCCCGAGCCGCTGCGGGAACGGGATGCCCTCTGCCAGACTCTGTTGCACCTCGGCCGGCAATCCCTCGACCATCGGCGTGTGAAACAGCCCAGGCGCGATGGTCACCACGCGCACACCGACGCGCGCCAGTTCGCGCGCTGCCGGCAACGTCATGCCCACCACGCCGGCTTTCGACGCGGCATAGGCGGCCTGCCCGACCTGTCCCTCGATACGCCGCGATCGACGCGGTGTTGATGATGACGCCACGCTCGCCTTCGTCCAACGGATCGAGCGTGCCCATATCGGCCGCGGCAAGCCGCAGCAGATTGAAGCTGCCGATCAGGTTGATGCGGATTACGTGTTCGAACGCGGCAAGCGGCATCGGCCCGTCACGCCCGACGATGCGCCCAGCGGTGCCGACGCCCGCGCAATTCACCAGTACCCGCGCCGGCCCGTGCGCCTCGCGCGCCTTTGCAACTGCGGCTTCGGCGGATGCGGCATCGGCGACATCGCAGGCGATGCCGATGCCACTGATACGCTGCGCGCTCGCCTCGACCGCCGATTGGTTTATGTCCAGCACCGCCACGCGGCAGCCGGCACGCGCCAGTCGGTGCGCTGTCGCGGCACCCAGCCCAGAGCCACCGCCGGTGACGATGGCAGCCTGTCCGTTGAGACGCATTGCAGGTTTCCTCGCGAAATGGCAGGTCATAGTTTGTGCCGGATAGGCCACGAAACGCCAGAGTGAGGAAACGCCGTGTTCAACCGCATCGCTGTCGCCGTTCTGCTCATACTGTGCGTGACCGGCGCGCAAGCGCAGGACAAGACGGTGCAGCTCAAGCTGTCGAGCTGGGTGCCGCCCGCGCATCCGCTCAACCCCTCGTTGCAGGCCTGGGCCGCGGACATCGACAAGGCGTCCGGCGGCACAATCAAGTCCACGCTGTTTCCGTCGGAGCAGTTGGGCAAGGCGATGGATCACTACGACATGGCCCGCGATGGGATTGCCGACTTCGCGTATGTCAATCCGGGGTATCAGCCGGGTCGCTTCCCAATCATTGCTGCGGGTGAGTTGCCGTTTCTTGTCGCCAATGCGAAGGGTGGGTCGGCGGCGCTGGACGCGTGGTATCGCAAATACGCCGCGGCCGAGATGAAGGACGTGCATTTCTGCTTCGCCTTCTCGCTGGATCCCGGCACGTTCCATTCACGCACCAAGAAGATCCTGCTGCCGGAGGATATTCGCGGCATGAAGGTGCGGCCGGCGGATGCGACGATGGCGGCGTTCGTAACGCTTCTGGGTGGGACGAATGTGCAGGCGTCTGCACCCGAGGCGCGCGAGGTGCTGGAGCGCGGCGTCGCCGATGCCATCACCTTTCCCTGGCATTCGCTCCTCCTGTTCGGCATCGACAAGATCGTGAAATACGACATGGACATGCCGTTCTTCACCACGACGTTCGTGTGGGTGATGAACAAGGCGAAGTATGACGGCATGTCGGCGGCGCAGAAGGCGGTGATCGACAGCCACTGCACGACCGAGTGGGCGGAGAAGGTCGCCAGCCCCTGGGCGGATTGGGAACATGCCGGCCGTGACCTGCTGGCAGCCGAGCCCGGGCATGATGTTTACAAGCTTACGCCGGATCAGGTCGCTGCGTGGCGCAAGGCGGCGGAGCCGCTGAAGGCGAAGTGGGCGTCGCAGGTGAAGGACAGCGATGCGGTGTTCGGCGAATTGCAGGCCGAGCTGAAGAAGCGCGACGCGCTGGCTGAATGAGGACGGTGTGCAGTAGCGAGAGACACCCCCTCTCCCCCCTCCCGCGAGGGGAGGGGGAGAACTCTTTCCCTTTCCTGGCTATGATCCATCGCAACCGGATGGATCGCTTCATCGACGGCATCGAGCTGCTTGCTGCCTGCTTTGTCGGCATCGTCGCGGCGGACATCTTCATCTCGGTGCTGCTGCGCTACTTCTTCGCCGTGTCGATTCCGGACAGCTACGACTTCGGCAAGCTGCTGCTGGGGATCCTGATCTTCTGGGGCATTGCCGCGACCAGCTATCGCGGCACGCATATCACGGTAGATCTGGTGTGGGCGGCGGCTGGACCGCGCGGCAAGCGGCTGATCGATATCTTCGCCACGCTGGTACTCCTGTTCGTGGTCAGCGTGCAGACCGCGATGCTGTTCGACAAGGTGAGGCTGACGCGCGACGACAACGTGCTGACATTCGATCTGCGGCTGCCGACCTGGCCGTTCGCGCTGGTGGCATGGCTCGGCGATGTGTCCGCCGTGCTGCTGATCGCAGTGCGGACGTATCGGCTGATCTTTCATCCAGACGAGGTCGCCGGTGCCGACGTGGTGCGGCCGGTCGAATGATGGAGCTGAGCAGCGACGCTGTCGCAGTCATTGGCTTTGTCGTCCTCTTCGCGCTGATGCTGCTGCGCGTTCCGGTCGGCATGGCGATGGGACTTGTCGGTGTCAGCGGGTTCGGCTATCTGGTTGGCGGCACGCCGGCGCTGAAGATGGTCGGGCAGACCTCGATGCGCACGGTCACCGACTACACCTTCGGTGTAATCCCGATGTTCCTGCTGATGGGCGCGTTCGTCTCGCGCTCCGGCATGAGCCGCGAGCTGTTCCAGGCGGCCAACAGGTTCGTCGGCCATCTGCGCGGCGGTCTCGGCATTGCGACGATCGCCGCCTGCGCGGGCTTCGCGGCAATCAGCGGCTCATCGGTTGCCACGGCCGCAACATTCTCTACCGTCGCGTATCCCGAGATGCGGCTTCACCATTATCCACAATCCTTCTCTACCGGTGTGATCGCCGCGGGCGGCACGCTTGGTGCGATGTTTCCGCCATCGATCGTGCTCGCCGTGTACGGCCTGATCACCCAGCAGGACATCGGCAAGCTGTTCATGGCGGGGATTTTACCGGGACTGCTCGCCGTCTCCATGTACGTGGCGACGATCGCGGTGATCGGTGCGGTGCGGCCAACCTACCTGCCTGCCGCACCGCGCAGTTCGTGGCGCGAACGTCTCGTAGGCATGCGCCATGTCTGGGCACCGCTGCTGCTGTTCGTGTTCGTCATCGGCGGACTCTACGGCGGTCTGTTCACACCGACCGAGGCCGGTGGCGTCGGCGCTGCTGGCGCATTCCTGATTGGCGTCGCGCGCGGCCGGCTCTCGGGTGAGGACATCCTGGCCTCGCTGCTGCAGGCCACCCGCACCGCCGCCGCCGTGTTCACCATCCTGATCGGTGCAATCCTGTTCGGCTACTTCCTGACGGTGACGCAGACACCGCAGAAGGTAACCGAGTTCATCATCAGCCTTGGGCTTGGCCGCTACGGCGTGCTGGTGCTGATCATGCTGATGTATCTCGTCCTCGGCTGCCTGATGGACGCGATGGCGATGATCATCCTGACGATACCTATCATCTTCCCCGTCATCACCACTCTGGGGTTTGATCCCGTCTGGTTTGGCGTGATCATCGTCATGACGGTGGAGCTTGGCCTGATCCACCCGCCGGTCGGAATGAACGTGTTCGTTATCAAGACCGTGGTGAAGGATGTCGACTTCACCACGATCTTCTATGGCGTCATCCCGTTCGTTGTCACCGACATCATACGACTGGCAATCCTTATCGCGTTCCCCGTGCTGGCACTGTACCTGCCAAGCCATATGTAGTCGTCCGCATGCGCCACAGGAACGCAACCGTGGCAACGACTGTGGCACCCAGCGCTATCATGGCAGCCAACAGTGCCCGCCGATCGCCATCCAGGCCCTGCACTGCAAAGTACACCGCTGCCACCAGCACAACTCCTGTGCCATTCGCCACCTGTTGCGTGGTGGTGAGAATGCCCGCTCCGGACCCGGCATGCGCATGTCGCACCTGGGTCAGTACAGCACTGAACAGCGGTGCCAGCACCATGCCCTGGCCGTAGCCGAACACCGCGAGCGGCACCATCAGCATCCCAATCGTCGGCTGCGTGACCGAGCTGACCAGCAGCGCCGTAGCCGCGAGCCCGATGCCCTGCACGACGCAGCCTTCGATCAGCCGTCCGCCACTCAGCCGTGAACCAACGACAAATGCGAATGCCAGCGGCATCACCGTGAGTGCGGCGTCGAACGGCGAGAAGCCGAGACCGTTCTGAATGTACAGCGTCAGCACGAAGTAGAATGACAGGTTGCCGAGAAAGAAGCAGAACGTCGCGCCCATGCCGGCGGTGAAGATGCGATCCTCTAGCAATGCCAGGTCGATCAGCGGCATGCCGCCGCGGCGTTCCACACGGCGCTGGAGGTGCACGAAGCCGACGAGCACCGCGAACCCCGCGGCCATGGCAACCCACATCCACCACGGCCAGTTAAGTTCGCGCCCGAACATCAGCGGCACGATCAGTCCGAGCAATCCGACGAACAGCACGACCGCACCTTGCAGATCGAGCCGCGTGCCGATGTTGCGTGGCATTGTCGGCATGAGCCATCCGGCGGCGAGCGCGATGCCGATGCCGACCGGCACGTTGACGCAGAAGATGCTGCGCCAGCCAAGACCGGCGAGGTTGAGCGTCACCAGCCAGCCGCCGAGCATGAAGCCGACGGCGGCACCAAGGCCGATCGCGACCGCGAAGATCGTGAAGGCGCGCGAGCGTGCGCCGTCGGGGAACAGCGTGTGGATCGAGGCGAGCACTTGCGGCACCATCATCGCTGCGGCGCCGCCCTGTGCCGCTCGCGCGAAGATCAGCATCGGCGCCGATCCGGACAGTCCGCACCACAGCGAGGCCAGGGTGAAGCCGAGGACGCCGGTGATGAATACGCGCTTGCGCCCCACGATGTCGCCGAGACGGCCGCCGGTGATCACCAGGGCGGCGTAGGCGATCTGATACACCGCGATGACCGCCTGGATCTCGGCGGCGCCTGCGTGGAGGTCTATGCGGATCGACGGTATCGCGACGTTGACGATGAACGCGTCGACCACGGCGAGGAATTGCGCCGAGGCGACGCTGGCCAGCGCCCACCAGCGGCGGGCGGGCACTTTGTCGACTTGTATTTCCATATCCATGATGGGAACTCCGTCTTGCGGTTCCCATCGTGACGAGCCACCGCGCGCGAAGCGATTACGCGCGGGGTAATGACGGCTACTTCTTCAGCGTCTCCTTCAACCCACGCAGTCCCAGGTAGTAGCCGACAATTCCGAAGCCGGTGACCATGCCCTGGCTGACGGTCGCGGTCTCGGAGACGGGGCCCCGGCGCACCGGGTTCGACATATGCAGCTCGATAGTGGGGAACTTCACCTGGTTGAGGGCGGCCACGAGTGCCGGATAGCCGCGCGAGAATCCGGCCGGATTGAATATGGCCGCGTCGAAGCCCTGGTCGTTCGCGGCATAGAGCCTGTTGATCACCTCGCCCTCGATGTTGGAGTGGAAGATCTCGATCATCCACCCCGAGCTCCTTTGCATAACCGCGGATACGCTCGTCGTATTCGGGCAGCGTCATCGGGCCGAATATTTCGGTCTGCACCTTGCCGCGCATGTTCATGCCGGCGCCGTGGATGATGAGGATTTTCGCCATGGTGGTCTCCCTTCGGTGTCAGGCGACGCGGTATTCCGCCAGCGTGTCGTAGTTTGGGTCGGCGCCGATGCCAGGAACGTTCGGCGGGCTGACCGTGCCGTCGTCGTTCAGCGTCAGCGTATGACGATAGACGCGCCCCCACATCGGATCGACGGTGTCGCGGTAGAACTCCAGGATCAGGCCGTTCGAGATCGCCGAAACGAGATGCACATGGATGTCCTGCGAACCGTGCGGCGCGATGTCCAGATCGTTGGCCTGCGCCAGCGCCGCCACCTTCATGAACTCCGTCACGCCACCCAGAACCTTGGCATCAGCATTCAGGATCGCGGCGCACTCGTTCCTGATCAGGTCGCGAAAGCCGTAGCGCGTGTATTCGTTCTCTCCGGTCGCTATCGGGATGCTGGTGGCCTGCGCCAGCTTGCGATGGCCGTCGTAGTCGTCCGGCGCCACGGGCTCCTCGAACCAGAAGATGTCGTATTCCTCGATGCGCTTCGCGAGCTGGATCGCCTCGTAGTAGCGATACGCACAGTTCGCATCGACCATCAGCTTCACGTTCGGCCCGACCGCCTCGCGCGCGACGCGCACCCGCGCCACGTCCTCGGTGATCGGCACGGCGCCGATCTTCATCTTCACCGCCTTGGCGCCCATCCGCACATTGTCTTCCATCTCGCGCGCGAGTTCGCGCAAGCCCTTGCCCTCCTCGTAGTAGCCGCCGGCGATGTAGGTCGGTACGCGATCGCGGAAGCCGCCCAGCAACTTGTACAGCGGCAGGTTGGCGAACTTGGCGCGGATGTCCCACAGCCCGATATCGATCGCGGAGATCGCGCGCGTCGTCAGGCCGCGGCGGCCGATCAGCTTCGGCTCCCACATCTTCTGCCACAGGCGCTCGACGTCGATCGGGTCCTCGCCGATCAGCATCGGCGTCAGCCGCGCGATGGTGGCGCGTTCGATCTCACCGCCGCCGCCCAGGCCGATGCCGGTGATTCCTTCGGTGGTCGCGATCTCCACCACGGCGAACGTCACGTGCGTGTAGGTGTGCTTGCCATTGGCGATCGGCTTGTGCCTGGGCCAGCGGAATTCCTTGGTGGTGATGCCGGTGATCTTCATGGCGCTGCCTCCACTCTCCGCGCCGCATTCAACGTCCTCAGTCCGGCACGCGCAAGCGCACCGACACTGGACAGTGATCCGACAGGCGTCCCTTCCATTCCTCGCCGGTCTCGCGATACGTCAGCACGCGCAGTGTATCGGGCTGCAACCAGTCCCGCGCGGCATTGCCCAGCACGATGTGATCGATGAATGCCTCGCCGCCCCAGCATGGACTGGAGTGACCCTCGGTGGCGCGCGTCAGTGGCGCGGTCTGGCGAAGCTCGGACCAGAGCTGGTCGCGTCCATCCATGTGGCGGTTGAAGTCGCCCATGATGGCGAACGCGATGCCTTCCGCCTGACGTGCGCGAATCCACTCGAGCAGTGGCGACACCTGCTCGCGCAACTCGGCGCACGAGCGACGCGTGCGCCCACTCAGTCGCTGATCGAAGCAGCCGGTCTTCAGGTGCACGGCGAGCACGCGCAACGGTGGCTGCAGCTGCAAGGTCACATCGACGCCGCTGCGCAATTGGCGGTCGCGACCGACGTCGAGGCCGGATAGATCAGGATTGACGTTGTAGTGGATGCCACGCCGCACCACGATGCCGACCCGCTGCACGACATGATCGCGGCTCATGTGCACCGAGTACTTCTCAGGCGTGAAGACACGCGCTGCGACCGCGGAACCATCCACCTCCTGAATGGCAATCACATCGGCATCGAGTTCGTCGGCATAGTGCCGCAGCAGATCGATGTCTTCCGGCCGCTTGGGTCGCACGTCGGCAGGCAGATCGCGATCACTCGTGGTGAGCCATTCGAGGTTCCAGGTCGCGAGCTTGAGTTCCGCTGCCGCTGCCCAGCATGGCAGAACCAGAGCGAAAAGCAGGGCGACAATTCGGCGGTTCAACGGTCAATCATCTGCTGCCAGGAACGCCGCGACGCGCTCGGCGAACACGGCGGGCTGCTCGATCTCCGGATGATGGCCCGCCTGTTCGATCAGTTCGAACCGCGCGCCAGGGATGAGCTTGGAATATGCACGCCCATAATCTGGCGTCACGACGCCATCGCTGGCACCCCACAGCACCAGCGTCGGTACCGCGATGCGGCACAGCCAACGCGGCAGCTTCGGATTGTACATGAACGGCTGCCAGCCGTACAAACACAGCGCATCGCGATTGCGCGCATGGACCACGACGGCATCGTCCGACATCGCATTGAAGTCCAGCGTCCACTTTGCCGGGTCGTGCCACGTAAGTCGCTGCACCTCGGCTGGCGCCGTGTTGAACAGATCGAGGATGTCGCGGCTTTCGCGGTCACCGAGCTTGATGCCGAGAGGGTCCACCAGGATCAATCGCGCAACTCGGTGACAGCACGCCGCTGCGATCTCAGCGGCGAGCCATCCGCCGAAGGAAAATCCGAGCAAGGTGACCTTCTCGTGGGGCAAAGCCTCGAGCAGGTCGAGATAGAGATGCACCAGATCGTACATGGTGTCGAAGTCAGCGGGCCTCGGCGAGTGGCCGAATCCCGGATGCGACGGCGCGATGATCTCGGCGCGCGCGGCAAGCAGATCGAGGAACGGAGCTTCGGGATCCACCGTGTGCAGACCATGCAGCAGCAGGATCGGCGAACCCGTGCCCTCGCGCAGGACCTCGAGGTCGATGCCACGTATCGAAAGCCGCTCGATCGCCATCGCAACCCCTATATGCGTTCGCTGATCCGGATCGCCGCCTGGCAGCCAGCCTTGATCACCGCGGAAAGCAGCCGATAGCCCGGCGCCTGCTCTGCGCCGTGCTGCAGCGCGATGTCGCGATGCTGCAACTCCTCGTCGCGGAACTTGCCAAGCGTATCGCGCAGTTCGCCCTCGCTGTCGTCAAGTGCGGCGATCTGAGCGGAATAGTGAGCATCAATGGCGCTTTCCACGGCCACCGTGCAGGCCATCGCCGCGCGTTGGCCCAGCAACGCTGTCGCTGCACCAAGGGCGAAGCCGGCCAGGTGCCATAGCGGTAGCATCGCAGTCGGCCGAACGCGGCGGCGTATGATCAGATCGGCAAACCGATCCAGATGCTGGCGTTCCTGGTCCTGCATCTCGCGCAGCACTGGCGCCTTGTCGCTACGTCGCAGCACCGCAAGCTGGCCGGCGTAGATGCGGGCCGCGCCATATTCCCCGGCATGATCCACGCGAAGCATGCGCGCCACGCTCGCCTCGGGCGGTGGATCGCCGGGCAGACGTCGTGGTACCTCGCTCATGCAACGCTCCTGTCGCGCCAGAGGAATATGGCGAGCAGCACCGCGAACGCCAGCGCATAGAGCAGGTTCATCGCCGCCATGGAAATCGGCAGGCCCGGGATCAGGTAGGTCGGATCCTCGCACGGTTTCGCCGGCCGCATGGGCATTTGCGCGAGGCGCTCGGCAATCGAGCCGCCGGCGAAACGCGGAGCGGCGCATTCCGGCAGCGGACTTGCCCAGTAGTGCTGCTCGACACCCACGTGGATGGCGGCCAGTCCTGCGCTCACGAGCATCGACAGCACCACCAGCGCCAGCAGCATGCGCGCCCACCGAGGCGGCACCACCGAGGCGACCAGCCCGAGCGCGATCGCCACGCGATACGGCCAGCGTTCCAGCAGGCACAGCGCGCACGGCACCAGACCGCCCCAGCGTTCCGAGGCGATCGCCAGCCCTAGCGCCAATGCCGCAGCGAGCACGCTCAGCAGGGCGAGGCCGCGGATGCCAGGCAGCGTCATGCCGGCGATGTGCCCTGCTTCCACCGAGCTTGCAAGCGGCTTAGGGTTAACGGATCAGCGAAGGAGAATGCCAGATGCGCCGCATTCTGTGGGGCCGCGCCACGTCCAGCAACGTGATGAAGGTGATCTGGACGCTCGAGGAGCTGTTGCTGCCCTACGAGCGCATCGATGTCGGCGGCTCGTTCGGCAAGACCGACACTGCGGACTACCGCGCGATGAACCCGACCGGGCTGGTGCCGACGTTGCAGGAAGACGACTTCACGCTGTGGGAGAGCAATGCGATCTGCCGCTATCTCTGTCACGCGCACGCGCCGCATTCCAAGCTGTGGCCGCAGGATCCGCACGCCCGTGCCAACGTCGACCGCTGGATGGACGCGCAACAGACGCTGCTGGGCCGGCCGATCGGCGTCGTGTTCTGGGGGCTGGTTCGGACGCCGCCCGACAAGCGCGACATGGCGGCGATCAAGCAAGGGGTAGAGGATGCGGCGCGCATCTGGGGCATGGTGTCGGCGGAGCTTGCCAAGCACCCTTACCTTGCTGGCGACGATTTGACGCTGGCCGACATCCCGTGGGGGCCGCATCTGCATCGCTGGTTCAACATGGACTTCGAGCGTCCCGAGGTGCCGCATCTGCGCGCCTGGTACGATCGGCTGCTCCAGCGGCCGGCGTACAAGCAGCATCTGGCAGGGCCGGTGGTGTAGGTGGCGGCTGCACCGTTCGACCCGGAGGCGGTTCGCGCTTTCGAACATGCGAGTTGGCAGCGCGCCGCCAGCGTCTACCAGGCGACATTCGCCGACGCGACCCGTCCGTTCATCGAAGCATTGCTCGATGCGGCGCAGGTGACGCGCGGGCAATCGCATGCTGGACATTGCCTGCGGGCCCGGCTTTGTCGCCTCCGCCGGACGTGCGCGCGGCGCGGTCGCGCGAGGGCCTCGACTTTTCGCCGGCGATGCTAGCGGTGGCCAGGGCGCGCGATGCGGCGGTGCGATTCGATGAGGGTGACGCCGAGGTGTTGCCCTATGCGGATGCGGCATTCGATGCGGTGGTGTCGAACTTCGGCATCCATCACGTGCCGCGGCCGGTGTTCGCGTTGCGTGAGGCGCATCGGGTGCTGCGCGACGGCGGGCGTGTCGCGTTCAGTTTCTGGGCCGAGCCGCGCGAGAACGTCGCCTGGAAGCTGGTGTTTGACGCTGTCGCGCGCCACGGCGATCGGGCAGCGGCACGGACCCCCGCGCCCGGCGGCGGCTTCGACACGGCGGCGCAATGTGCCGATGCGTTGCGCGAGGTCGGTTTTGCCGATTGCACAACGCGACTGGTGCACGCGACCTGGCAGCATCGCGATGCGCAGGCGCTGGTGACGGCATTGCGGGCAGGAACGGCCCGCATGGCGGCGATGTTCGACGCACAGCGGCCGGACGCAATGACCGCCATCATCGCCGATATCGCAGAGAACGCCGAGAACTATCGCGGTGCCGACGGCATTGCGGTACCGATCGCGGCAGTGATCGCGTCCGGGGCCAGGACCTGAAGGAGGCCAACCTGGACATCTACCATGCCTGGTGCGACCTCAAGCCCGGCGTCAGCGACTCCACCTTCGCGGACAACGTCGCGGCCTACATGGGCCAGTTGAAGGAGCAGGGACTGATCGAATCCTGGCGGCTGACGCGGCGAAAACTCGGCTTCGGCGTGCCGGGGCTGGGCGACTTCCACCTGATGATCGAGGTGAAGGACCTGGCGCAGCTCGAACGGGCGTTCGAACGTGTCGCCGGACGGAGCGAGCCGGTGGAGAGCGTGCATTTCGGCGTCAATTCGCTGGCGCGGAATGCCGTTTTCGCGCTGTACCGCGACTTTCCTGACCCATTCCGCCATCGCGGGGAGGAGCGATTTTAGCCCAACATATTGGGGATGCTCTGGACTGGACTGCCACAAGATGTGCCGTAACCCCTTGCAATCACCAGCGTAATCGCGCTAATGGGGGCATGGGCCGATTTGGCCAATGCCCTACGCGGAGACGCAGCATGGACGGCACGATCCGGACCGCCGACGAACACCCTGTGCGGTTCGATCTGCTGACCGAGAACCCGGTCTACAAGCCGTTCCGCTATCCCTGGGCCTATGAGGCGTGGCTCACCCAGCAGCGTGTCCATTGGCTGCCCGAGGAAGTGCCGCTGGCCGACGATGTCAAGGACTGGCACCGCAACCTGAGCCCCGCTGAGCGGAACCTGCTGACGCAGATCTTCCGGTTCTTCACCCAGGCCGATGTCGAGGTGAACAACTGCTACATGAAGCACTACGCGCGGGTGTTCAAACCCACCGAGGTGCTGATGATGCTGTCGGCGTTCTCCAACATCGAGACGGTGCACATCGCCGCCTACAGCCATCTGCTCGACACCATCGGCATGCCGGAGCTCGAGTATCAGGCCTTCCTCAAATACAAGGAGATGAAGGACAAGTTCGACTACATGCAGACCTTCACGGTGGACTCGCGATTCGAGATCGCCAAGACGCTCGCGGCATTCGGCGCGTTCACCGAAGGCCTGCAACTGTTCGCGTCATTCGCCATTCTGCTGAACTTCCCGCGCTTCGGGAAGATGAAGGGGATGGGCCAGATCATCTCCTGGTCGGTGCGCGACGAGACGCTGCATTGCAACTCGATCATCCGGCTGTTCCGCACTTTCGTGCAGGAGAACCAGGAGATCTGGACCGAGGAACTGAAGCGCGACATCTATCTGACCTGTGCCACCATCATGGACCACGAGGACGCCTTCATCGATCTGGCATTCGAGCAGGGCGCGGTGGAGGGACTGACGGCGCGCGAGGTGAAGGAGTACATCCGCTACATCGCGGATCGGCGGCTGATGCAGCTGGGCCTCAACCAACTCTATCATGTCTCGAAGAACCCGCTGCCGTGGCTCGATGAGATGCTGAACGCCGTGGAGCACGCGAACTTCTTCGAGAACCGCGCCACCGAATACAGCAAGGCATCCACGACCGGCACGTGGGAGGAGGCATTTGGCGACCCGATGCTCGCCGAGGCGACGGTTGCGGGCGCCTAGGCGCCGTCCCAAATTAGCGACGATCTCCTGCTCGCAAGACAAAGCTTGTCTGTCGCCTGAAATTGCGCCATAATTTGCAAGCTAAAAGCGAAAGCCGAGTCCAAATTCGGCAATGTTGAGCAAGTAACGAGAATATAACGCGCTAATGACGCGCTGTCGCGTGCGAGGGCCAAACTGTTGACCGATCGCGCGCCGAAGCCAGTAGACGGGACGGGCCACATGGCGACCACTACAGGGGACACCGTGAACCAGGCCGATGAAGGTGCGGGACGCGAGCCTGCCGCCGGCGCGGCACCGCGCTATACGCGCCGGCTGTCGGACAAGATCCTGATCGCCTTTCACCACGCCTGCGACCAGTCCGATTTTGAGGTGGCCGAGCAGTTGCTGCACATCCTTGAGATGATGCTGACCCGTCGTCCGCTGACGCCGGACGGGACGCGGCGGCGCAACATGGAAAGCCTGGTCGCCGCGCACGAGCGGCTTTGGCATCTCCGCCATCCGCATATCGGGGACGACCTCTAGCTAGAGATCGAGCGCGCTTCCGCCGCGGAGGATTGCATCGGCCTCCGCCGTGAAGGAGCCATCGGCTCGGTGGAGTACAAGCCCGGGCAGCACGCGGAACGGCGCTCGACTGCCCCTGATCCCGCGCAGCAGCACCAGTTTCGCTGGATGCCGGGCTTTCGGCCACAGAGGCAGCATGGCGGTGGGAGGGCAGCCGGCGTCAGTGAACGCCGCGGCGGCCTGCGGCAGCAATGCGGCCGGCAGGATGAAGGTCAGGGTGCCACCTGACCGCAGAGGCCGCGCGAGGGCTTCGGCCCAGACCGCCAATATCCCCGCCGTCCCGCGCTTTGCGGCCCGACGCGATGCATCTGGTGATGGCGTTCCGGTCTCGCCGTGATACGGCGGATTGGCACAGGCGTGGTCGAACGCGCCCAGGGGCGGCAGCGAAGCGATGTCGGCTGCCATGAAGCGGAGATTGGGCCAGCCGTTGGCGCTGGCGTTCTGGCTGGCGAGCGCAACCAGGGCCGGCGTCCCGATCGATGCCAAGCCCCTCCACGCCCGCCATGCGGGCGGCCAGGCAAAGCAATGCGGCGCCGGCGCCGCAGCCGCCCTCCAACACGAGCGATCCTTGTCGTGCCGGTATGGCAGCCGCCAGCAACACGGGCTCGATGCCGCTGCGGAAGCCCCGTCGGGGCTGGGCATACCGGACCCGGCCGTCGAGGAGATGGCCGTGGGTGATGTATCGCCCTGGTCCTATCGTTGCCTGTCGGGCATTTCAGTCACGCTCATCTTCAAATCCGGATATTGGTTGGCACTTGGACGCGCATTGCCGCCATTCCTCGCCCGAGTTACGCTTTGCGCGACTGCCATCGATTACTCTGCAGCGAATAGCAGAGAACTTGGCCGCGCCGCCGTCAGGCGGACGCGCATAGGGAGGTGTCAATATGCTGGAGCTTCTCGATCGGCAACAGAAGCTGACCGCGAACCAGTGGAAGATCGCACTCGCCGCCACGATCGGCGACATGCTGGATTTCTTCGACTTCTTTCTGATCGGGTTCGTCCTGGCATTCATTGTCGCCGACTGGCATCTGACCTACGGACAGTCGGGGATGATCCTGCTCGCCTCGGGCATCAGCGCGCCGTTCGGTTCGCTGTTCTACGGCTGGCTGGCGGACAAGATCGGCCGCCGCAAGGTGATGATCCTGACCGTGCTCAACTTCTCGCTTGCCACCGGCGCGATGGCGGTGACACCCGATGGTGCTTGGCTCTACCTGGTCATCTGCCGTCTACTCGTCGGGCTCGGCGTGACCGGGCTTTACTCTGTCGATATCACGGTGGTGCAGGAATTCGTGCCCGCCTCGAAGCGCGGTTGGATAACCGGGCTGACCACGACGATGCTGCCGGTCGGCGTCCTGCTAGGCGCGGCTCTCGGTGCGTTCGCGACGCCCTACATAGGATGGCGCGGCATGTTCGCGGTCGGGCTGCTGCCTGCACTGCTAACACTTTATGTCCGTGCCTGGGTTCCCGAATTGCCGCATTGGCTGATGCGCATGGGACGACCCGAAGAGGCGCGGCGCTCGATCGCCTGGGCGTTGCAGGTGGACCCCGCGTCGATCGCGCTGCCGGCGACAATACCTCCGGTCGAGCACACCCGCTGGCTCGAACTGTTCAGGTATCCGCGCAGTATTATCGTGGGCTGCCTGACCGGCCTGACGCAGACCGGTGGGGTTGGACTGACCTTGTGGATGGTGACGCTGTTCGTCATGGTGCTCGGGATCACCGCGCCCGAGGCCTCGCAACTGGCGATCTGGGTCAGTCTCGCGGCGGTGGCCGGCCGCTTCTTCTGCGCATGGATCTCCGACGCGATGGGCCGCCGCGCATCGGGCGTGCTGAGTTGCCTCGTGGCCGCGCTGTTCATGTCGCTCGCCGGCTATATGCACAGCGTGTTCGTCGGTGGCGTTTCCATGTTTTTCGTGATGATCGTGCTGCAGAACTTCTTCGGCAGCGGCAACTACTCGATCGTCGGGCCGTACATGGGCGAGCTGTGGCCGTCGCGGTTGCGCGGCAGCGGCATGGGCCTGGTCTATGGGGTGGGCAATCTCGGCAAGTTCATCGGTCCGGCCGGCTTGGCACTGATCGCCGGGTCGTCGAACTTCGTCGCGCCAAAGGCGACGCTCGATGCAGTGATCCCGGCGTTCAACTACTTCGCCTTCTGGTATGTCCTTGGCGCAGCTGCCTTCTGGTTCATCGGCTTCGAGACTCGCGGCCGGACGATCGAGGAAATTGACGCCACGTTGTCCGCTTCAGCCCCATCGCCGGCACGCGTGCCGGTCGGCGAAACAAGATGAAGGAGGCAGCCATGCTGCAGATCAGGCAACTCGACCATGTGGTCCTGAGGGTCACCAACCTGCAGGCGATGATGCACTTCTACGTCGACGTGCTGGGCTGCACTGTGGAGAAGGTGCAGGAGAAGATCGGCCTCTGGCAGCTTCGCGCCGGTGCCGCGCTGATCGACCTGGTGCCGATCGACGGTCCAGCCGGCCAGAAGGGTGGCGCGGCGCCGGGGCACGAGGGCCGCAACATGGACCATTTCTGCCTGCAGGTGGAACCGTTCGATGGCGAGGCGATCATCGCGCATCTGAAGCAGCAGGGTTGTGAGCCGGGACCGGTGGAATTGCGCTATGGGGCGAAAGGGCAGGGGCCGTCCATCTACGTGCCCGATCCCGAGGGCAACATGGTGGAGCTGAAAGGTCCGCCCTGGGAAGCCTGAGCCGATCAGTCGGCGCGCCGAGCGCCGAATTCGGCACCGGTCACGTCGGTGGCAGGTCAGCCGGCCGAAAGCCGAGCAGCTCGGCGAAGCGGTCGGCGTAGCGCGGCCACACTTCGGGATTGACCAGCCGCGGCGGCACGCCGCCGTCGAAGATGGTCAGCCATTGCAGAGCGGTCGCCTCGCACATCTCCACCATCGTCTCGACGGTCATGCCGGCGATGTGCGGGCTGGCGATGACGTTGTCCATGTTGAGCAGCGGATGCGCCGGATCGGGCGGTTCCTTCAGGAACACGTCCAGCCCCGCGCCGGCGATGCGCCCCTCGCGCAAGGCCGTCTCCAGTGCCGCCTCATCGTGGATGCCGCCGCGCGCGGTGTTGATGAAATACGCCGTCGGCTTCATCGCGGCGAACTGCGCGGCACCGAACATGCCGAAGGTCTCGGCGCTGCGCGGGCAGTGCACGGTGACGTAGTCCGAGCGGCGCAGCAGTTCGTCGAGCTCCACCTTGGTGGCGCCGCGCGCGGCAATCTGTTCGGCCGTCAGATACGGGTCGTAGGCGAGCACCGTGTTGTTGAACAGCACGCCGCACAGCTCGGCGACGCGCCGGCCGATATGACCGATGCCCGACGATGCCGACCGTCTTGTTGCGCAGGTTGTTGCCGGCGTAGGCGCGGCGATCGAGGTCGGGCGTGCGCTTCATCGCCCGCTCCGACAGCGCGATCTTCTTCGACAGCGACAGGATCATGCCGAGCGCATGTTCGGCGACCGGCTCCCAGTTGGTGCCGGACTGGTTGACCACGATCACGCCCGCCGCGGTGCAGGCGTCGACGTCGATCATGTCGTAGCCGGCACCGGTCGAGCTGAGCGCCAGCATGTTGGGGCAGCGCGCCAGCAGCGCGGCATCGCCGAACCAGGGTTCGCGCAGCTCGCCGCGCGGCTGGACCTGGTAGCCGTGCGCCTGGCTGATCTCCGTCCAGTTCTCGGCCTCCGGTGTGGCGTATTCGAGCCGCACCAGGTCGATGTCGTCGCGCCGGCCGATGATCGCGTTGGCGATCGGGTCCATGAAGCTGTCGAAATACACCAGGCGCTTCAGGTTCACCGCCATGCTCGTCTCCCCCCGCCAGAAATTGCTCGCGTTCGGACCGCTGGCCTAGCATCTTCCGGCATGAATGAAGAACCCGCACCGAAACGCGGCCTGGCCCGCAACACCGCCAACTACGGCGATCGCGACTTCGCGCTCTATCTGCGCCGGTCGTTCGCCAAGTCGATGGGCTATTCGCAGGCGATGCTGGACCGGCCGGTGGTCGGCATCGTCGATACCGGCTCGGGCTTCAACAACTGCCACCGCACGGTGCCCGAGCTGATCGAGGCGGTGAAGCGCGGCGTGCTGGCCGCCGGCGGACTGCCGCTGGCGTTCCCCACCGTGTCGCTGTGCGAGCCGTCGCTGTTCCCGACCTCGATGCACTACCGCAACCTCGCCGCGCTCGACACCGAGGCGATGCTGACCGCGCAGCCGATGGACGCCGCGGTGCTGATCGGCGGCTGCGACAAGACGGTGCCGGCGCAGTTGATGGCCGCCGCATCGGCCGACATTCCGGCGGTGCAGCTTGTCACCGGCCCGATGCTGGCGACGCCGTACCAGGGCGAGCGGCTGTCCGCCTGCACCGACTGCCGCCGCTACTGGGCGGCGTATCGCGCCGGCCGCGTCACCGCCGAGCGGATCGGCGAGATCGAGGGGCGGCTCGCCACCACGGCCGGCACCTGCGGCGTGATGGGCACCGCCTCCACGATGGCCTGCATCGCCGAGACGCTCGGCATGGTGCCGCTGGGCCATGGCTCGATCCCGGCGGTGCATGCGGATCGTCTGCGCGCGGCGGAGGAAGCCGGCGCGCTGGCGGTGAAGCTGATCGCAGCGCCGATCCGGCCGTCGGAGATCATCACCGCGGCGTCGGTGGAGAATGCGCTGCGCGTGCTGCTGGCGCTCGGCGGTTCGACCAATGCGCTGATCCATCTGACCGCGATCGCCGGACGGCGCGGCGTGCGCGTCGATCTGCACCGGCTGAACGAACTGTCCGACACGACGCCGGTGCTGGTCGATCTGAAGCCGACCGGCGAAGGCTACATGGAGGATTTCCATGCCGCCGGCGGCATGCCCGCGCTGCTGTGGGAGCTGCGCGATCTGCTGCACCTGGACGGCGCGCGATGTCACCGGCGCGACGCTGGAACAGCGGCTGCGCGAGCCGGCGTTCGTCGATCGCCGCTACATCCGCGCGCGCGACGAGCCGGTGTCGCCGGTGGGCGGGCTGGTGGCGCTGTTCGGCTCGCTGGCGCCACGCGGCGCGATCCTCAAGCGCAGCGCCGCGACGCCGGCGCTGTTCGAGACCGAGGCGCGCGCCGTGGTGTTCGACGGGCTGGAGGACCTCGCCAACCGCATCGACGATCCGTCGCTGGATGTGACCGAGCAGCGACATCCTGGTGCTGAAGAACGCCGGCTCGCTGACGCCGGCGGGAATGCCGGAGGCGGGCTATCTGCCGATCCCGCAGAAGCTGGCGCGCGCCGGCGTGAAGGACATGGTGCGCATGAGCGACTGCCGCATGTCCGGCACCGCGTTCGGCACCATCGTGCTGCACATCACGCCGGAGGCGGCGGCGGGCGGGCCGCTTGGGTCTGGTGGAGAGCGGCGATCGCATCCGGCTGTCGGTGAAGGAGCGGCGGCTGGATCTGCTGGTGGCGGATGATGTGCTGGAGCCGGCGGCGTGCCGCGTGGCGGCCGCCGGCGAAGCCAGCGCGCGGCTGGGACCGCATCGTTGCCGAGCAGGTGCTGCAGGCGGATGAGGGTTGCGATCTGGCAGTGCTGCGCGCTGGGGGTTAGCTGACTTTGCAGTCCAGCGTGATCCGCGCCGTTGCTGCGGCGATCTTTTTTGCCGCGACCGGTGCAGCTATGGGCCAACAGTACGATCCCGGCGCGTCCGCCGCGGAAATCAAACTCGGTCAAACCGTGCCGTTCAGCGGTCCGGTTTCGGTCGCCGGTGTGGTGGGATACGCCTCCCGCGCTTATTTCGATGCACTCAATAAGGCGGGCGGGATCAATGGCCGACAGGTCAGGCTCATCGGTACTCGATGATGGCTATAGCCCGCCGAAGACCGTAGAGGCGACACGGCGGCTGGTTGAGGACGAGAACGTCCTGATGATGTACGGGTCCGTGGGCACACCGACGAATGCGGCGGTGCAGAAGTATCTCAACCTGAAGAAGGTGCCACAACTGTTCATCACCACGGGCGCGAGCCGCTTCAGGGATCCCAAGGTGTATCCCTGGACCATGGCGTTCATGCCGGGCTACGCGGCGGAAGGCCGGGCGATGGCGCGCTACGTCCTTGAAGCCGTGACCTCACCCAGGATTGCGATACTTTATCAGAATGACGATCTGGGAAAGGACTTTCGCGCGGGATTCAGGTCCGGTCTCGGTGACAAGGCGGATTCCATGATCGTCAGCGAGCAAACCTTTGAGGTCGCGGATCCGACGGTTGATTTACAGATGATTACGGCAAAGGTGTCAGGCGCCAACGTGTTCTACTTCGCTGGAACACAAAAAGCCGGTGCGGAGCAAATCCGAGCGAGACATAATCTTGGCTGGGCGCCGCTGCATCTCGTCTGCAGCATAGCGAGCGGCGTCGAGGGGGTACTCAAGCCCGCCGGGCTGGAAAACGCCGAAGGCCTGATTTCGACGGCCTATGCCAAGGATCCGTTCGATCCGACATGGGCGGACGATCCGGATGTGAAGACTTTTCTGGAATGGGTGAAGGCCAATGTGAGTCAGGGCAATCCGCGAGACAGCGGTGTCGTGGTTGGCTACATCGCCTCCTTTTTGGCCGCGTATGTCCTCGACAAGGCGGGATCAACCCTCACCCGGGAGAACCTGCTGAACGTCGCCACGCATCTGAATAATGTCAGCGTGCCGATGCTGCTTCCAGGCATCACGGTAACCACGAGTCCTGATGACTACAGCGTAATCAACAAGTTTCAGATCCAACGATTCGAGAGCGGCCGTTGGGTTCCGGTTGGAAAGACGATCTCGGGAGAATAGATCGGCGGCCGCCGGTGCAGGCCGTGTTGCTCTACCCTTTTATTGGCGCGAAGGCGGCGATCTTCTTGGGCAGCTCTGTGATCGCGAGGCTGACGGCGAAACCGACGGCGAATGCCTCGACATAGTCGAAACTCTTCTCGCCAAGAGCTTTCTTCCCTGAATTGAATTGCCAGTAATAGACGACTGACGCAACCAGCAGCGCCAACGCGAAGCGCGCATTCAGGAATGCATCTGCAAGCGCTTGCGCACTCGTAATGGGCGAGGGACCAAGCAGCAGCGTCGTATCACCCGTGCCGAGTGACTCTTCCCTGCGGTGTCAGAGCAGGGTCGATGTGTTCGGCGACCAGCAAGCGCGGATGCAGCGTGCGCGGTGCATGGTACTCGTGCTCGATCGGGCCACTCTGCCGGATTGCCTCCACGCTGCTGATCAATGGGCGGGTCCCGTCCTGGAAATCAACGCCGATCTGGATGCCGGAACCCCAGAGCGGATCGAGATCTCCCACCTCGAAGACAATCCGACGCCCGACGGTGCGCTCCTCGGGCGGCGTGCGAACCTTCAGGGTCAGCGTCCGCGGTTCTGTCACGAGCTGGCGCGTCAAAGTGATCGCCTCCGCGACGCCGGATAGTTCCGCCGATGCAATGCGTGCGGACGCGGGTATCGGTGCGTTGGCCAGCATTGCGACAAACACCTCGCTGGACAGGGTTATACGTCGCTTCTCCAATTCCCCCAGAACATCGAGGCAGTGTTTTGCCGGATCGCCATCGACGTCTGCCTGTAGTGTTTCGAAGTGGATGCGATCCAGATCGGCCTCCCAGGCGACCTGCTTGGGCCCCGCCGGTTGGAGGCGGATGTTCTCTTCCGTGGCCGCCACGTTGTGTTGCAGCGCATCGCGCTCCTCCGTGCACTCGACGCGCAGGATGGGCATGGTCAGAGCACTCACATGCTGGGTTTGCCAATCGCTCCAGGCATTCAACAGAGCGCGGTAAAGCGGCGGCGTTGCCTTCAGATCGCCCGAAGACAGCGCTTGTCCGATCGCGTCGGCGCGCGCCGTCAGCACATCGCGCATGTGCGTGTCTGGCACGCCGGCGATCATCTCGCGCCACGCTGTGAGGATCCGGGTCGACCCGGCAATTCTGTCCTGCGGCGAGGCCGGCTTCTCCGCCACCACCTGGTCGACCACGTGCTGAACGCGATCGGAACTGGTCTCCGCCATTGCCTGGTCTGATGCCGCTTGAAAACGCTGCTTCATTTGGGCGGTGCGCGCGCGTATCAGCGCGGTCTCGGCGGAGTTGATCGCCATGTCGGCCGCAGCGAAGGCGGTGGGCGTGGCGTTGTCGCCAAGCTTGGCCGAGGCGGCGTCCAGTTGATCCTGAATGGCGGTGCGGTCGGCTTCCGGCAGAGCGGAGAGCCTCTGGCGCATGGACAGATCCGCAACAGCGATCGCACTGCCTGCTCCTGCGAATGCAATCCACGTGTGCATCCGTTCGTCCAGCATGGTGGCTGCGCGTCGAATCCAGCGTCGCACTGCGATCGCCTGCACCCGGGCTGCGTCCTCCTGTCCCGCGGCAAGCAGCAGATGCACCCGGGCGAGCTGTGGTGTCAGTTCCAGCGAGACCCATTGCATCGGCACGCCAATGAACTGCTGCTTCCAGTCGTACAGAAAAGTGTCGAGCCGCGCGGCGAACCCGGGCGTGATTGGCGGATTGGGCCGCGCCTCACTTGCCGTGGTCTTCATCTGTGCCTGCAGGGCCTGCCAGTCGCGAGCGAGGTCTGCCACCTCTGCCGCCGCAGGGGTGGCATCCTTGATCGATGCGCGCAGCGTCGCGGCGGTTGCCAGCGCGCTCTGCAGGTGTGTGCTCGCTTCCTCCGAGCGGTGATCAACGATTGACCAGGCATGCGGCTGGCTGAGTGCTGTCACCGCTGCATCGAAGTCGCGGTCCATGTCATCGATATCGCGGCTGAAACGCTCGGGGGGCGGGTGGCGCTCGAGCCATTCATGCGTGAGTTGCCGTTGCGCGAGTGCTTCGCGCAACTGGGACGTGACGCTGCCCGCGCCGGTCAGTGCGTTTGTTGTGCCGACGACGGCCAGGCCGAGCAGCATGCAGGCGATGCCCCACACTGGGCTCGCGGACACAGCCGCCGTGAGCGGGATGGCCAGAGTCCCAACGCCAGCCGTTCCGAAGCGAACCGTCGATGCATAGATGCCTGGTCGTCCGGGAACAGAGCCGCTGAGCTCGATCAGAGCTTCTTCGCCGGGCGCCAATACCCCGCTTGCAGGAGAGATCACGGCGGCGCGCAGTCCGCCCTCGGCGCTCGGCACCCTCATCACTGCGTCGCAGACGGTCGATGAGCGGCGGTGAGAGTGTCAGCTGCTCGGAGCCGATATTCGCGACGGAGAACCTGATGGGTCGGATCGGCACAAGGGTGCGCTCGCGGGCGAATGGTCCCCACGGGCTGGTCGCCGACAGTGCAAGCGATACCGGGCCCGACAGGGTGGCCGTCGGAGCCGTCACGGATTCCGTTCCGCTCATGCGCGCGTCTTAGTCATTACAGTTGTGACTTTTCTTACAGCAACACGGAGAAGGCAAGGCGAGGACAACAAAGGGCCACGGAGAAGGTGATCTCTGCGCTGCGCACGGAGCGCAATTCTTGCTGTCCCCGTGCTTCTCGCCTGCCTTCTCCGTGTTAAAGCGCGATATCTGAGCATTTCGGCTTCGATCTGCCCGAGGTTGAGCGTCTGGCCGTGCCCGCGATTCCCGAGTGGACGTCGAATGCGTGCGCTGGCCGGCTCGCTTACGTCTCGGTGTCGGAAGATTGGCGTCTCGTCGTGCACCCTCCGGCGTGCCGACGCGCTGCACTTTGCCCCTCTTATCTGGCAAACAGTGCCCGTCGCGACTGGTTGCGTATCTCCGTCAATCGTTACGTCCCTGCCGGCGTCGCGCACGACCTCGCTTCAGGTCGTGGGTGGATTCCCCTCAACAATCGCAGCGTAGCCAGTGCTGGCGGACTGGCGAAGGCGGATGAGCGGACCGTACTCGTCACTGTCATAGAAACGACGGCCGCCGCCATGTCGTCGAACTCGATGATTACAACTCGATGCAGTCCTGGGTTGCCCTCCAATGTGGTGACGTTGCCTCCACGACCAGGAAACGACCACCATAACGCGAGATCAGCGGGCCGGCTTGCTGGCGGTAAGTATCAAATTTGGCTTGATCGGTGACTTGCTCGTTAAAGACCATATAGACGGCCATAATCTCCTCCTCTTGTCGGCGGGCAGCCTGTACGTGCACTTCAGTGTATCCCCAAAACTACTGCAGCGAGCTCAGCGGGTAAACGAGGAGCGACATGGGTAACGCTGTCGTCGCCGCGGAAGCATTACCGGTCGGCAAAGGCAGCGATCTATCGCCGGCGGACTGAGGTGATGGTGGTGTGGAACTCAACAATGTCGTAGCGCGAGCCACGCGACCCGCCGCGCCGCCTCGGCTGAGGCCTCGCCTTTCGAGGCATGGCGCAGTCCCGAGTGGTAGCTGACCGGCGTCCACGCTCCAGCGTCCTCCGCGTCGCGGCGGAACTCCTCAAATCCGAAGCTCCCGTCCGGGCGCACGAACACGTCCACGCAGCGGTCGTGCTGGGGATTCTCGATGCTCTCCATCACAACCCATGACGGATCCAGTCGCTTCGACATGCAGGTTCGGTCCTCCAGTGCGACAAAATACCGCTCCGTTTAAGCGACGCAACAGTCACCAGTCACCAAAATTAGGCCACTGAAAAGATTGGGCTTTTTTGGCGCGTAATTCCGGTGCATAATGCAACCCATGAACTACGGCTATGCCCGGGTATCGACGGACGGCCAGAGCGTTGACGCTCAGGTGCGCCAACTGACCAAGGCCGGATGCAAGAAGGTGTTCCGCGAAGTGGCGAGCGGGGCCAAGACCGACCGCGCGCAGCTTCGCCGGTTGCTCGGCCAGCTTGAGGCGGGCGACGTGCTGACGGTGACGCGGCTTGACCGGCTGGCGCGATCCACCCGCGACCTGTTGAACACCCTCGCCACCATCACCGGCAAGAAGGCCGGATTCCGGTCGCTAGGCGACGCATGGGCCGACACCACCACATCACACGGGCGGCTGATGCTGACAGTGCTAGGCGGCCTTGCAGAGTTCGAGCGCGACCTTATCCGGGCGCGCACAGGCGAAGGCCGCGAGCGGGCCAAGGCGCGCGGCGTGAAGATGGGCCGCAAGCCGAAGCTCACCCCGCATCAGCAAGCGGAGGCGATGAAACGGCGCGACAACGGCGAGCCGGTGCGCGAGATCGCCCGCAGCTTCAATGTCCACCACGCGACGATTTCGAGGCTTTCGTGCTCAAGATGACCCACAAGTCCAGGAGTGGAGACAATGGAAGAGGCAAAGAAATTCTACATTAAATTCAAGATGAACACCGAACGCCACATCATGGAGAACATGATAGTCTCCGAAAACCGATCAACTATAGATGAATGGAAGGGAATCCACTCGGAGGGACATGAATTAGAGCATGACGAGGAGGAAGAGGAAGAGAAGCCGCCGGGTTATCCGTTTCAGAAAGCCGAAAGAGACTTTGAATTGTCAATCATACCTTCCAGACGGCGGTTCCATTCATGATGTCCGCATTGCCAGTCCTGCGCAGAGTTGTCGATGACATGAATATTCGCAAATTCGTGGAGAAGCAAGCTACGCGGCTGGAAGCAGGAGAATTTGAGTTATATCAGATAAGCCTTGATCACAGGTCGGCCATCCTAAGGAAGCTACAGCAGTCAACGGCGATACTCACGGGTATTAACGCCATTCCTGACGTATTTCTGATGGGTCTCATAAGTGCGTATGACCATTTCTGGCAGACCTAATCCGATGCATTTTCGTCGAACGGCCAGAGTTGTTGTCTTCGTCAGAGCGGAACATCTCATTCAAGGACCTGATGGAAATAGGATCAGTAGAAGCGGCTAGGGAGCGAATAATTGAGAAGGAAGTTGAGACTGTCATTCGTGACAGCCACGTCCAGCAAATCGAGTGGCTCGAAAAAAAGCTTAGCATGCCGCTTAGAAAGGACCTCAAAATCTGGCCCCAATTTGTCGAGATATGTGAAAGGAGGAACCTGATTTCGCATATAGACGGGGTGGTATCATCGCAATATCTTGCTGTGTGCAAAGAACACGGGGTTAGCACAAACGGTGCAGCCGTAGGGAGCCGTCTCGAAATAACTGCTGAATATTATAGAAAAGCGGTTTCGGTCATACTCGAATTCGGAACCAAACTCGCGCAGGTGATATGGAGGAAGCTTGTGCCTGATCAAATCGAGCAAGCCGACCGCGAGTTAAACGAGCTGTCATATAGGCTCATAACGAAGCGAAGGTATCGTGAAGCGATCGTGCTGCTCCGCTTTGGTCTTTACGAGATGAAGAAGCATGGGACGGACGCGACAAAGAAGGCAATGGTCGTCAACCTGGCCAATGCCGAAAAACTTGATGGAAATAAGGATGAAGCGGAGAAGATTTATCGATGAGGACTGGAGTGCCTCTACGGATAGATTTAACATTTGCGTGGCAGCCGTCCGCGATGACACCCAAACAGTGGTGAAGTTGATGAAGCCTGTGGTGGATGCAAACCTTTTGAACATTTCCGACTTGCGGGACTGGCCGGTCTTTGAAAATTCCGATCCGATCCGGCATTCATCGAAACCTTTGAACGAGAATTTGGGCAAAAGATAGTCACAGACCGGGAGACACCCATCCCCTCGCCGAGCGGAGAGCCGTCGATAGCAGAGGAGGAAGACGAGGCCACGCCGCAGACGGCACCCGAAGGTAAAACCGTCCACTAACGCGACTAAAGCGTCGGGTCTGTCGGCAGCCAACCGCCGCTGACTTGTCATAAGCGTTACGCGGCATCACCAGACCCGCCAAATACGCTCTCGTGCGGCGCGGACGGGACGGTGAGCGTGCAAAGACCGCCCGGCACCGTGATTGGAGCCTTGGTCGTTTCGGTTTGTTTGCCAATCAGGCCGTGCTACACTGTGCCCATGACAAAGCTTCTCGATGATGCACTCAGGGCCGTGCGCACTTTGTCGGCGGACGAGCAGGATAGCATCGCCCGCGCCGTGTTGCGGTTGACCGGGAGGGATGACGAGCCGCCGGTCGCGCTGTCGGTTGACGAACGCGCCGCCATCGAGGCCTCGAAATCTGCCGCGGCGCGCGGTGATTTTGCGAGCGAAGAGCAAGTTCGCGCCGCGTGGGCCAAACACGGTTTGTGAACCCAGCACCCCGAGCCATGGCGCCAACCCACACCATCCCCAACCTCCCGCCAGCCGTCACCTTCGACGTCCTCCAAACCCTGCGCACCTCCCTCCCGCCGCCCGCCGCCGGCACCGAGGGCAGCCTCGAAGCCCGCATCGAAACCGCGATGGCGGTGGTCGTCGCCTACCATCCGGCCGACATCTCCGAAGCCCTGCTCGCCGCGCAGATTGTCGTGGCCGACGCCCAGGCCATGGATTGCCTTCGCTCAGCCGTCGCACCGGACGCCGACGCCGAAACCACTCGCCGCTGCCGCGCCCAGGCCGCCGCCATGATGCGCCTCATGCAAAGCGGCCTCCGCATTCTCCAGCGCACCCAGGCGGCGCGCGAAAAGGCCGAGACCGAGATGCACCCCGCGGCGATGGAACGCGCCGGCTATTGGTTCCACGAGGTCTCGGTGCCGGCACCCCCAGTCCCGCTCGTCCCAACCGAAGACGCCGCCGAACCCGTCCTCGACCCTGTCGCCGAAGCCGAGCACTACGCCCTGATCTACCCCGACCGCGCCGCGCTCATACGCGCGCATGGCGGCTTGCCGCCCCGGCTCACCTTCGGCCCGCCCGAACCCGACATCGTCGCCGCCCTCGTCAACGGCGCCAGCCCCGCGCTGTGCGCGATCGCCCCGCAT
>CAVZNH010000024.1:0-49185 GCA_963776505.1 uncultured Alphaproteobacteria bacterium | reverse complement strand
TCGTGGCAGGCGCATCAGCAACAGCAGCAACAGCGCCGGCAACGTGGTCATGATCAGCAGGACGTAGTCGTCGGCGTAGGCGATGATCTGCGCCTGCTGGTTGATGACCCGATCCAGCAGCGCCGCACCGTGCCGTGTCGTCGGATCGAGCCAATGATGCGGCGACCCAAGCGCCTGCAGCGCGCGATTGAACGGCGTGACCGACGCACCGATCATCTCATGCATCGCCTGGGCATTATGCGCCAACGCTGACGAAAAGACCGAGACGCCGATCGCCGCGCCGAGGTTCCGCAGCAGGCTGAACAGCGACGCGCCCTCGGTCCGCATCGATGGCGCCAGCGTGACGAAGGCCAGCACCTGAAGCGGGGAGAACACCAGCCCCATCGCGGCGCCCTGGATCACGACCGCGATGATGATCTCGCGTTCCGACACGTCGGGTGTCCAGCCGGTCATCCGCCAGAACGTGTAGGAGAGCATCAGCAATCCGCTCCCCACCAACAGCCGTGCGTCGACCCGCGCCGACAGCCGGCCGCCGATCATGGTGGTTACCAGGCTGCCAATTCCGCGCGGCGCCATTATCAGCCCAGCCGTCTCCACCGGATAATTGCTCAGCACCTGGAGCCATGGCGTCATCAGCGCGAGGCTGGACACCATCAGGGTGCCGACCATGAACATCAGCGCGAGACCGGACGAGAAGTTGATGTCCTTGAACAGCCCGGGCCGGATCAGTGGTTCGCGTGCGTAGGCGATGTGGACCAGGAACAAGTAGCAATCCAAGGCAGGCGAGCACTGCCTCGGTGATGATCTCACGGGAGGTGAACCAGTCCTGGTCCTGGCCGCGATCGAGCATCAGTTGCATGGCGCCGATCGCCGACCGTCAGCACGCCGAAGCCAAGCCAGTCGAAGCGTAGTTTGCTCTGGCCGCTGCCGCCCGGCAGGAAGACCATCAATCCGGCGGCGGCGAGCAGGCCGAATGGCAGATTGATGTAGAACACCCAGCGCCAGCTATAGTTCGCGGTCAGCCAGCCGCCAACGGTCGGGCCCATGATCGGGCCGAGCATCACGCCGACCCCCCAGATCGCCATGGCGAAGCCGCGCCGCTCATATGGGTAGATGTCGAGCAGCGTGGCCTGCGACAACGGCACCAGGGCGGCACCGAACACGCCCTGAAGCACGCGGAACGACCACGATCTGGCCCAGCGACTGCGCCGCGCCACAGAGCATCGAGGCGACGGTGAAGCCGATGATGCAGCCGACGTAGAGCGGCTTGCGCCCGAAGCGTGCCGCCAGCCAGCCGACCGGCGCGGTCATGATCGCCGACGCGGTGATGTAGGAGGTCAGGACCCAGAGGATTTCGTCGAAGCTGGCGGAGAAACTGCCCTGCATATACGGCAGCGCCACGTTGGCGATGGTCTGGTCGAGCAACTGCAGCACCGTGGCGCCAATCGCGCACGCCGTGATCATCGCCCGATGGGGCGTCTCGTGGTGGACGGCTTCTCCCGGCATGATGGCGACCTTATCGTCGTCCGGTCATCTGCTGTGCAGGCCGGCAGCATGCGGACAACGGTTGGTCGCCGTCAAACGCTAATAGAGCGCTTGCCGCGGTGCATCATGATGATCTGGAAGGCAGGTCTGCTCACAGGCCGGTCGTCAGCACCATGCGGAAGCGGGCCGCGCCACTCATCATCCTGTCATAGGCCTCGGCCGCACGTTCCAACGGCATCGTCTCGATGGTCGGCCGCACGCCGGTCAGTGTGCTGAACGCCAACGTGTCCTGCGAATTGATCGAAGCGCCCGAAGCATGGCCGGTTATCGTGCGGCTGGCGCCGATCAGATCGAATGGGGAGACCTCGATCGGGTCCATCCCTACGCCGATCACAACGAGCCGGCCAACCACCGCCAGGCCCGCATGTATCGCGCTCATTGCCTTGCCGCTGGTTACGGTCGCCAGGATGGTCTTCGCACCGCCGAGCTTCATCAGCTCCGTCGCCACGTCCTGCGAATTGCTGTCAACATAGATGTGCGCGCCGAGCTGGCGTGCCAGCGCTTCCTTGTCGCGGCCGCGGGCGATGGCGACGGTGCGGCATTGCATCTTCGCGGCGAACTGCACGCCAAGATGGCCGAGCCCACCGATGCCGACCACGGTGACGAACACCGCCCGGCCGCGTCCGCCTTCGTGCAGTGCGTTGTACGTGGTGACGCCAGCGCAGAGCAGCGGCGCCGCGTCCGTGGGCGAGAGGTCATCCGGGATCAGCGCCAGCGCGTCGGCCGGCGCCACCATCGCCTCGGCATAACCGCCATCGTAGGTGACGCCGGGAATGCGCAGGTTACGGCAATCCACGCACTTCCCCGCGGCGGCATGGCTCGCACCGGCCGCAATGGCCGCCAAACCAGCCGACACCGACACGTGTGCCCACCGCCCAGCCGATCACGCCGCTGCCGACCGCGTCGATCACCCCGGCGATCTCGTGCCCCGGCACGATCGGGAATGACACCGAGGGAAGCAACCCGTCCTTGGCAATCGAATTGCTGTGGCAGACGCCGCACGCCTGCACTTTGACCCGCACCTCCCCCGGCCCGGGCTGCGGTACTTCGCGCTCGACCAGCTCGAACGGACCGCCTTTCTGTCCCACCTGGACAACACGCATCTTCGACATCACGGCCTCCTCGTATTGGATCTGGTGTTGGGTTCGCCAAACGCGATTGTCGATGTTCACCGTGCATTGTCAAATATCATCGAGAAGTATTCTCTCATCCGGCAACGATATAACTTAGTCATCGGAACAACAGTTCCAGCGTGGGCTTGCACGCTCGGCGTTGCCATCGCCAACCGCGAACAGTACGCTCACAAACGTCAGGAAAGGCTTGGTGAATGGGTGTGTCACACGCTTCCTCCAACGAATATCGGATCCCGGCCACCATGAAGGCCTGGGTACTCGGCGGCCCCGAGGAACTGGCCCTGGTCGAAAAGCCGGTTCCCGAACCGGGCCCTGCCGAGGTACTTGTGCGGATAGACGCAGTCGCGATTTGCGCGACCGATCTGGAGATCATCCGTCACGGTCTGCCGGCCTCGATCGAGGGCGAGCTCCCCTTCAACAAGGGCTATACGCCCGGTCACGAATATATGGGGCAGAGTGGGGCTTGTTAAAACTTGGGCCGACCACCGACGAATTCCAACTCGGCGATCGCGTTGCGGTGGAGATTTATGCCGGATGCGGCCGCTGCCAGCGCTGCCGCGAAGGCATGTACACCTCGTGCCTGAACTATGGCTTTCACAGCCGGGGCCATCGCGCGAACGGATTCAGCACCGACGGTGGATTTGCCGAATATGCGGTGAACCACGTGAACACAATGGTTCATGTGCCGCGCGAGATGTCGGATGAAGAGGCGACTCTGATCGTTACTGCTGGCACTGCCATGTATGGCCTCGATGTGTTGGGCGGCATCATCGCTGGGGAAGGTGTCGTCGTGATTGGGCCGGGTCCGATCGGGCTGATGGGTGTCGGCGTTGCCAAGGCGTTGGGGGCTCAGCCAGTCATTTTGACGGGGACGCGAGAGAGTTGGCTAGAGATGGGCAAACGCCTTGGCGCCGACGCTGTTGTCAACATCAGGAACGACGATGCCGTGACGGCGGTTCAACGGATTACCGGCGGCAAGGGCGTGGATATGTTCTCGAATGCTCTGGTCGCCAACGCGCTGAACGAGGCGGCGCGGATGGTGAACCGTGGTGGCCGCATCTGCCTTGCGGCCTTTCCGACGAACCGGTTTCGGTCGATCTGGCCTACATCGCGCAACAACATTTATGTTCTGGGGATCCGTGGTGAGGGCAAGAGTGCGACGCATCGTGCGGCTGCGTTGATGGGACAGAGGCGGTTCGATGCGAAGCTTATTCACACGCACACGTTTCCGCTCGAGCAATTGCCGAACGCGCTCAGATATGCACGCGACCGTGTAGAGGACGCCATAAAGGTGGTGGTGACGATGCGGGGCGAGTGAGCGGCTGCATCAACTCACGGATCGACGCATCCGTCGCCAGCCTGCGGGTAAGCGGTCCACCCATGATTTGCGGCAAAGGCAACCCATCGCCGCTGATCCGCTACCGAGAGAGCCATCGTCGGGCACGCGACGTTGAATGCCTTTAACCCGACGATGCCGAACAGATTACGGTCCGGATTGAAACATCCAGGCCCGGCCTCAGGATAGCGTGGCCAGCCCTGCTGCCTGGCAAATCCAGTCAGGCGCTCTCGCTCCGCCGCCGGCATGTTTGGATCAATGCAGGCGACGTGGAAGATGTTGACCCGCGAGAGCATCGTCTGATCAGGCACCTGCCTTACGGCGATCTGGTCGGCGCTCAGGAACAGACGTTGGACACAGTAACCGATGTCGTCGGCGAGGAACGCCGGACTGATCATGATGCCCATCATCAGAAGAGCGCGGGCGCGCCGCGACAGTCGCGGCCATCGAAACTTGGGCATCGGCACATGCGGAAAGCGGACGTCGGCGTCTGCCAAAGCCATGCTTGCATAAGCCATTGCGACCTCCTCGGTGCAGGAGCCTGCTCACACCGTGTTGCTGGCGGTCGTCACCAGTGCAGTCAGATTAGACCTTGCGGTGGGATGCGAGGCAAGGTGGCGGCCCAAGCGTTAGCCCCAGAACGGCTCCAGGCTGTGGAACCTGAGCCAGGCCTGGTCGATCCGCTTTCGGGTGCGCGCGCCATGCGCGCCGATGAAGCCCAGTACGAGGCCGATGGCGAAGGCGTGGTTGCCGCCTGACAGTTCGCCAAGCAGGCTCGCCGCAACTGCGCCATCGTTCAGTGTGCCCAGCCGGTCCTGCAGTCGGCCGAGCCTGCGAATGAAGCGATGAGTCGACTTGCCGGGATAGAGCGGCGCGAAGATCTCGGCAGCGTAGCGCAATCGCTTGGCATTCAGACGGATCGCGTGCAGCGCGGATGGCTCCAGAACGGCGAGATCGTCATCGATCTGGGTGAGTCGCTTGAGCCGCTTGTCCAGCACGCGGGCCGCGAAGTCATCCAGCGCGACAACGAGTTCTGTCTGTCCCGATTCATCGACGATCGCCGGCCAGTCCTGCACACCGGCAAGGCAGGCAAGCTCGATCCCAAGACGCCGGAACTCGACGCTGGCCAGGAATTCGCGCAGTTCGCTGTGGCACGCGCGCCGCCGGCGCTCCACCGCGGCGAGCAGCCGCTTCAGCCGAGGCTCGGTGGGAAATGCGGCGGCGACCGATGTGGCGGTTTCGGTCGCGAATACGTCCCAGTCGCGTGTCGGTGCCAGCTTTGCGGCAAGCGCCTTCAGGCCGGCGTCCGCCGCATCAACCGCGGGAGAGCTTACCGCGCGGCGAAACACCTTGATCGCCGAACGCAGCCGACGGACCGCGACGCGCATCTGGTGCACCGGTTCGGGGCCCTCGCGGCCGCTGGCAGCGGCGGGCGCGAAGTGCACGACCACGTCGCTCAGATGACCGACGACATGGGCGAATGCCTCGGCGACCGACAGGCCGGGCGGTAGATCGGGCGCGCCTTCGTGTCGCGGTTCCGGCGCCTTGCCCGAGGAGGCGGCGAACGCTTCGGCGGCCAGGGTCGCGCGCGGCGCCGCGAGGCGAACCTCGCCCGCGAGCGCGACCGCCAGTGGCTGCACTGCCGCGGGGGCGCCCTCCAACACGACCCGGCTGAGGCGGTACTCGGCGGCGACCGCGCGAACCGAGCCGCTCAACAGGGTCAAGCCTACCGGGCCGTGTGCCGTCGCAAGGCTGAGGCTCCCCGCCCGGCCCTCGAACGCAGCCACCGGAATCAGCGGCTCAGGCAGTATATGGCCAAGCGCGGAAGCTGTCCGACCTGTCGCGACCACCGGTGCAGGGGCGCCGAGTGGCCAAGTGTGCGCGTTCGGAACCAGACGCTCCAACCGCCACAGCGGACGTTGCTCGGCAAGTGCCAGACCTTGCTGTGCCAGCGCGCGATCGGGGCTGTCGTGCCAGATGATCCGCGCCACCCGGCTGCGCGCCTTGCCATTCTTCAGTGGTGCGAGAAGTGCGAGCCTGGTCAGCCGCGACGCATCATCCGGATCGAGGCCGAGTTCCAGTTCCATGCGTTCAGGTCGCCGTCTCCTGGAGGTCGCGCGGCGTCAGGAAACGGACCAGCCTCGTGCCTGCTGTGTCGAGTTGCTGCCACTGCGTTGCGACAGCGAACTCGGCGAGTGCCGCGGTGGGGAAGCCGGCATGCAACCGATCATGCGAGCCGCCGGCCAGCGACACGGCAAGTTCCTGCATGCCGGGATTGTGGGCAATCAGCAGGACGCTGCGCACCGTCTCGTTGACGCCGCGCAGAACAGCAAGCAGCTGTGGCGCGCTCGCGAGGTAGAGCGTCTCCACCTGTTCCACCAGCGGCGTGTCGTCCCATGGTTCGAGCGCTGCCAGCGTTTCCTGAGTGCGGCGGGAGGGCGAGACAAGCACCAGATCAGGCGTCAATCCGAGGTCGATCATCGCCTTGCGCATAGCGGCAGCCGCGCGGCGTCCGCGCTTGCTCAGCGGGCGATCGCGATCGGCGAGTTTAGCGTCGTCCCAGGACGACTTTGCATGACGTAGAAGCAGGAGCTGATGCATGACGCGAGGGCTCGGTGCTGGCGAGCACCGATCCTGCCACGGCGCGGGTATGGTTGGCTAACGGTGGTTGCTGCCAGCCTGGGCAGTACGTGTGACGGCAGCGGCTGGGCAGGCGTCAATCGCGATCGGCTGCGGCAGTTGCTTGCTGGCGGCGTATCCCGCCAGTTCGGTGCCGCGTGCCAGCGCGAGGACCTCGCTGAAGATGCCGATATTCTGTTGGCAGAACAGCGTGCCCTGCTGGATGCCGGATTCCGACAACGTGTTTGCCAGGCTGGTGATGTAGTCGTCATGCTCATGCTGCGCGCGACCGCCGAACGCGCGGGCAAAATAGGCGCGAAGGGCGCGTTCGTGGGCGACCAGTTCGCCGCGGAAACGCTGCACGAAGTCATTGTAGCGGTCCTGCTGGTTGCAGGTGAGCGCCGTCACCATCAGTTTGCTCTTGAGGCCGGCGACATCGAAGGCGGTCACGTCGGCGGGCTTTGCGCATGGCTTGGCCGCGGCGATTCCGGCGGACAGCAGGGCGCCGGCGAGCAGAGCTGCGAATTTGATGTGCATAGCGATTTCCCCCGAATCGCGGGGAGTTTGCCGAGCAGCCGTTGGGGAAGCAAGTCGTTCCTGTTGGGTGCGGTGTCGCGCCATCCCCCTCCCGCGAGGGAGGGGGAGTAGGACCGCAATGTACGGATGGCGAACTGGCGGCGGGATGACCAGTATGGGTGGCATGAAAGAGACGCACATGATTGATCGGCTGTCGCACGATCAGCTCTGGGATCAGGTCATTCGCCGCGAGCCTGGAGACTTTCTCTACGCCGTCAGCACGATGGGGGTGTACTGCCGGCCGGGGTGTCCGTCGCCACGTCCGCTGCGCAAGAACGTTCGGTTCTTTCGCAACATCGGCGAGGCGGAGGGTGCCGGGTTCCGGGCCTGCAAGCGCTGCGATCCGAAGGGCGAGCGCGCGCGGCTGGCGCAGGCAGTGGTGCAGGACGCCTGTGCCTTTATCGAGGCGTCCGAGGACATCCCGTCGCTGGACGCGCTGGCGGACCGTTCCGGCTATTCGCGCTTCCACTTCCTGCGCATGTTCCGCGACCACACCGGGTTGACCCCGCGCAGCTATGCGGAGGGTGTACGGGCACGCCGGCTGCACGCCGCACTGACAGGCGGGGCGCGGGTGGCCGATGCGGTGGCGGAGGCCGGCTATGGCTCGGAAAGCCGCGTCTACGAGAAGACCGGCGAGCTGCTCGGCATGACGCCGGGCGCGCTGCGTCGAGGCGGTGAAGGCGAGGTGATCCGCACGGCATTTGCGGACTGCCCGTTCGGTCGGCTGCTGGTCGGCGCGACCGACCGCGGCGTGTGCTTCATCGGGTTCGCCGAACCGGATGAGGCGCTGCTCGGCGATCTGCGCCAGCGGTTTCCGCGGGCACGCATCGTCGCCGATGACAGTGCGCTGGCCAACGAGGTGCGCGCGGTTCTCGACTTCCTCGAGGAGCCGAAGCAGGCGCTGGACCTGCCGCTCGACCTGCGCGGAACCGCATTTCAGCAGCGCGTGTGGCGCACGCTATGCCGCATCCCGCCGGGTGAGACGCGCACCTACGGCGAGCTGGCGCGCATGGTGGGCGATCCGCAGGCGGTGCGTGCGGTGGCACGTTGCTGCGCACGGAACCCGGTATCACTGGCGGTGCCGTGCCATCGCGTCATTGGCAGCGATGGCAGTTTGACCGGTTATCGCTGGGGGGTGCCGCGCAAGCGCGCGCTCCTGGAGAAGGAGCGCGCGGCCACGGGCGACTGACGGTTTAGCGACCGTACAGGCGGACGCCGTTGGCATCCCGGTCGGCGTCATGCTGCTGATGATGCGAGTCACGCCACTCCTGGTGCGCCTCGCGTTGCTCACGGGCTGCGGCACCGTAGTTGCCCATCGCGGCATCGCGGTGCGCCTCGGCCGAATTGCGATGAGCCTGCATCCGATCCTGCTGGGCGCGCTGCTCGTGCCGGACGGCGTCGTGGTCGCTGCCGATCACCACCTGCGCCATCGCCGGGGACGCCACAAGAAATGCAGCCAAACCGATTGATAATGCCTTTCGCATTCATTCTCTCCTGGTGAATTGCACATACGCGTCGCAGCGAATGATCTGCCCGCGGTCTCGGCCGCGGGTTTGCGCTGCCGGGGGGTGAGCGCTTTGTCACCCGGGCGTCAGTCTGGGAATGATTGCTGGCGAGAACGTGGCGGAATGACCATTTCACCGTAACGTGCTCTCGTCGGTTCGTGGGTTGACCGGGAGCGACTGCTGGCCTACGTGCAATTGAGAATTCGTCGCAACTGAGAACGCCGATGCTGGCAAGTCTGGTCATCGTCTTCCGCGAGGTCATCGAAGCCGGCCTGATCGTCGGCATCGTGATGGCGGCAACGCGATCCGTGCCGCGTCGCGGCTGGTGGGTCGCCGGCGGTGTCTTGGCCGGCGCTGCCGGTGCGGGGCTGGTCGCCGCGTTCGCCAGCGAGCTTGGGGCGCTGTTCAACGGCTCCGGCGCGGAGTTGTTCAACGCCACGATCCTGTTGATCGCCGTCGGCATGCTGACCTGGCACAACGGCTGGATGGCCAGCCATGGGCGCGAGCTTGCGCGCGAGGTGCGCGCCGTGGGGAGTGCGGTTGCGGCAGGCGAGCGGCCGCTGACCGCTGTTGCCGTGGTGGTCGCGGTCGCGGTGCTGCGGGAAGGCTCGGAGGTGGTGCTGTTCCTGTATGGTGTGTTTGCCGCCGGCGGCACGACCGTGTCAGGCATGATGGTGGGCGGCGCTCTCGGCATCGCACTCGGCGCGGCGCTGTCGGCGCTGATCTATCTCGGCCTGCTGGCGGTGCCGGCGCATCGTCTGTTCGCGGTTACCACGGGACTGATCACGCTGCTCGCGGCAGGGCTGGCTGCGCAGGCCGTGTTCTTCCTGCAGCAGGCCGATTACCTGCAGGGTCTCGCAACGCCGGTGTGGGATACCTCCTGGCTGCTGGGCGACGACAGCATTCCTGGGCGGCTGTTTCACACGCTGGTGGGCTATACGGCGACGCCGGATGCCGCGCAGTTGCTCGCCTATGCACTGGTGATCGCGATGATGCTGACGACGATGCGGCTGGCGCGGGGCAGGACCGCGACCACGCACCGGGCGGCGCGTTCGGCTCATTGAGTGCCGCCGTGGCGACCTTCGCATGAGGGTCTATGAGGGCGGCCGCAGTCTCGACGGCGCGGTGGTCACGGTGGACGGCGCACCGCTCGACCCGCGTTTCGATATCCGCCGTTTCAGCGGGACGGGCTTCGAGTGGACCTATGAGGGCGACGGTCCGCGACAACTGGCGCTGGCGCTGCTGGCTGACCACCTCGGCGATCCGCAGCGGGCGCTGGCGCTGACCGAGCGCTTCATGCGCGACGTTGTGGCTGAGCTGGATAATGCGTGGCGGTTGACTAGCGCCGATGTCGAGGCGGCTCTGCGGCCCCCTTCCCCTAACCCCCTCCCGCGAGGGGAGGGGGAGTATTAGTCCCTAGTCGAACGCCAGGCCCATTGTCTCGGCTACCAGGGCGGGGCGCGACGAACCTTCTACCTCGATCTGGCTGTCGAAGGTCATGCGTACGCCGCCTTCGATGTCCTCGACGTTCTTCAGAGTTTGGTGCAGTCGCACACGCGATCCGGCCGGCACGGGCGCGGTAAAGCGCACCTTGTTGGACCCGTAGTTGATGCCGCGCGAGCGCTTGCGGATGGTGTAGATGGCGTGCGACAGGCGCGGCAGCAGCGACAGCGTCAGATAGCCGTGCGCGATCGTCTTGCCGCCAGGCATCTCGCGCTTCGCCCGCTCCACATCGACGTGGATCCACTGATGATCGCCGGTTGCCTCGGCGAACTTGTCGATCATCGCCTGATCGACCATCACCCATTCACTGGTGCCGATCTTCTCTCCGATGTGGGATTTCATATCGGCGGGCTTTTCCACCTCGAGCATCGCGCTTCCTCCGTCCTGATGGCGGCGACTATGGCAGGACTTGTCGCGGCCTGGAATTCCGTCCTATCACTCGGCGATGGACAAGCCAAAGATGTCGCAGCGGCAGGCGGCATTTCGCGCCGACTTCCGCACCCGAATTGCGCCGGCCTATTTCGGCTGGGCGCATGTGGCGCTGATCTACGCGCTGGGCTTCGCCGCCATCTGGTACTGCGCGCGGCAGATCGTCGCACCGGCGTGGTACGAGTTCCTGGTGATCCCCGCCGCATTCTGCATCTCCAATGCATTCGAGTGGTGGATCCACCGCTATGTCATGCATCGCCCGGTGAAGGGCTTCCTGGGTATCTACAAGCGTCACACGCTGGCGCACCATCAGTTCTTCACCCATATCGAGCCGACCATCGACAACACGCGCGACTTCCGCATCGTGTTCTTCCCGCCCTATGCACTGGTCGCCTTCATGGCGCTGTCGCTGCCGCCGGCGGCGGTACTGGGCCTGATCGGTCTGCCGAATGCCGGCTGGCTGCTGCTGATCACCAATGTCGCGCTGTATCTGAATTACGAGCTGTTCCACTACTGCTGCCACGTGAAGGACGACAGCTTCGTGAGGCATGTCCCGCTGGTGAACTCGATCCGGCGCCATCACATCGCGCACCACAACACGGCGCTGATGATGGAGCGCAACTTCAACCTGACCTATCCGATCGCCGACTGGTTCTTCGGCACCTCCGACCTTGCCTGCGGACTGCTGCAGCATGTGTTCAACGGCTACGACACGCGGTTCGTGCGACGTGATCTGAAGCGCGTGCGCAACACAAGCGATGATCCACGCGCGGGTCATGTGCAGGTCGCGGCGGAATGAGGATCAAGCAGGGTAAGGCGAGTCTGGTCGGAGGAGCCGCAGTCGGAATTGCTGTACTTGTTCTGTGGACCGCGATCGCGCATGAGCTCGCCGCGGATACCATCCCGATAATCGTCGCCGGCGTGTTGGTTGCCGGCGCCATTGCCACGTGGATCAGAGTTGCCGATCTTTGACGCTCGGAATTCACGAGGGATGGGAATGGCCGAGGAAACGGACACCTATGACTTCATCGTCACTGGCGCGGGAAGTGCCGGCTGTGTGATTGCCGCGCGTCTGTCAGAGTCTGGCCGCCACCGCGTGCTGTTGCTGGAAGCTGGTCCACCCGACCGCAATCCGTGGATCCATATTCCGCTTGGGTTCGCCAAGACCTATGTCAATCCGGCGGTGAACTGGAAGTTCGAGACCGTGCCGCAGCCGCAGCTCGCCAACCGCCGGCTTTATCTGCCGCGCGGCAAGACGCTCGGCGGCTCCAGCTCAATCAACGGCATGGTGTATATGCGCGGCCATCACGCCGACTACGATGAATGGCGTCAGCGCGGCTGTGAGGGATGGGATTGGGATTCCGTTCTGCCGTACTTCAAGAAGGCTGAGAACCAGACCAACGGGGCAGACGAGTTCCATGGCGTCGGTGGGCCGCTGAATGTGTCGGATCAACCTGGCCAATTCGAGCTTGCCGATGCCGTGATGGAGGCGTGCGTGCAGGCCGGCATTCCGCGCAATCCGGACTTCAACGGCGCGCAACAGGAGGGTTGCGGCTACTACCAGACCACCACCAGCAACCGGCGCCGCTGGAGCACGGCGAAGGCGTATCTGCATCCCGCACGGCAGCGAGCCAATCTAGTGGTTCAGACCGGGGCGCATGCCACCCGCGTACTGATCGAGAACAACCGTGCGGTCGGCGTCGAGTACCATACCGGGTCGGGGCGCCGGATCGCGCGTGCACGCAGCGAGGTCATCGTGTCGGGTGGTGCCTACGGTTCACCACAGCTTCTGCTGCTGTCGGGTCTTGGCCCGGCGCAGCATCTGCAGGACATCGGCGTCAGCGTGATCCGCGACATGCCGGCAGTCGGCTCCAACCTGCACGACCATTTCAACTCCTATGTGAGCTGGCGGTGCAGCAAGGCAATCACGCTGAACGACCTGGATCGCAGTCCGTTGCGCAAACTCACGGCCGGAGCGCGTTATGCACTGTTCCGCTCCGGGCCGATGGCCAGCAACGGCATCCATTGCGGGCTGTTCACACGCAGCGATCCGCGCCTGGAGCGGCCCGACGTGCAGATCAACGTGTTCGAGTGGAGCACGCTCCAGCGCGACAAGGAACGCGTCCTGCCGCATCCATTCCCCGGCTTCACGCTCAGCCCTGTGCATCTGCGTCCCGATGGCCGCGGCACCGTGCGTCTGGCGAGCGCCGATCCGCTGGCGCCACCGGCGGTGCTGTTCGACTATCTGCGCACCGACTACGACATGCAGGCGGTGATCTTCGGCATCCGGCTTTGCCGGAAGATTGCCGAGCAGCCGGCGCTCAAGCCGTACATCGTGCACGAGCTCCAGCCTGGACCGTCGATAACGGAAGACGCTGAACTCGCGCACTACATTCGCCAGAGCGGCGTCTCCAATCAGCATCCCACGAGTTCATGCGCGATGGGGCAGGGGCCGAACACGGTCGTCGATCCGCGCCTGCGCGTGCATGGGATCGACGGGCTTCGCGTGGCGGACGCATCGATCATGCCGGTGGCGGTTGGCGGCAACACCAACGCGCCGACCATCATGATCGGCGAGAAGGCCTCCGCGATGATCCTGGAAGATGCAGCGGCGAGGCCAACGCAAGCCGCACCACACCGTGCAGCCGCCTGAGGGGTAACGAATGCCGAACGACGCCGACACTTACGACTACATCGTCACCGGAGCCGGGTCAGCGGGGTGCGTGCTGGCCTCGCGGCTGTCGGAGTCCGGGCGGTATCGCGTGCTGCTGCTGGAGGCCGGCGGCAAGGACAGCAACTTCTGGATCCATGTTCCCCTCGGCTATGCGCGGACATTCTGCAACCCTCGGGTGAACTGGATGTTCGATAGCGAGCCCGAGCCAAACCTCAACAACCGCGTGATGTATCAGCCGCGCGGCAAGGTGCTGGGCGGCACCAGCTCCATCAACGGCATGATCTACATGCGCGGCAATCACGCCGACTACGACGAGTGGCGCCAGCGCGGCTGCGAAGGCTGGGATTTCGAATTCTGTCCTGCCGTATTTCCGCAAGGCCGAGGACAACGAGCGAGGTTCGAGCGAATTCCACGGCTCCGGCGGGCCGCTGCGCGTCTCGAACCAGCCATACGAGTGGGAGATCGGCAAGCTGCTGCTCCAGGCCTGCATCGAGGCGGGCATTCCGCGTAACCCGGACTTCAATGGCGCACAGCAGGAAGGCTGCGGCTACTACCAGACGACGACGAACAATCGCCGCCGCTGGAGCACTGCCGCCGCTTATCTGCGGCCGGCGCGCAAGCGTGCGAACCTGATCGTGCAGACCAACGCGCATGCCACGCGCGTGCTCATCGAGAACGGCCGAGCGGTGGGCGTCGAATTCCGCACGCCCGCCGGCCTGAAGACGGCGCGGGCGCGTGGCGAAGTGATCGTTTCGGGTGGCGCCTACGGCTCGCCGCAGCTTCTGCTGCTGTCAGGCATCGGCCCGGCGCAGCATCTGCAGGACATGGGCATTCCAGGTGCTGCACGATCTGCCTGGTGTCGGCTCCAACCTGCACGACCATTTCAATACCTACTGTGCCTGGCGCATCTCCCGGTCGCTGTCGCTCAATGTGCTGCATCACAGCATCCCGCGATCAGCTTGTTGCCGGCGCGAAATACCTGTTCTGGCGCGGCGGTCCGATGTCGGGCAACGGGCTTTATGTCGGCGCGCTGGTGCGCAGCGATCCCGCGCTGGAGCGGCCGGACCTGCAGATGAACATTTCTGCCTGGAGCACGATCGATCGCACGCGCGACGGCATCATCTCGCATCCGTTCCCGGCATTTGCCATCAGTCCGGTCCATCTTCGGCCGGAAGGGCGCGGCACGGTTCGGCTGAAGAGTCCGGATCCGTTGGCGCGCGCCGGAGATCCGCTTCAACTTCCTGCGCAGCGATTACGACATGCAGGCGGTCATCACCGGCATTCGCGTGGCACGCAAGATTGCCAGCCAGCAGGCGCTGAAAGGGCTCGTGGTGGAGGAGGTCTTGCCGGGACCTGCGGTGACGACCGACGAACAGCTTGCCGACGAGGTGCGGCTGCGCGGCGTGTCCAACCTGCATCCGGTGGGGAGCTGCGGCATGGGGCATGGTCCGAACGCGGTGGTCGATCCGCGGCTGCGCGTGCACGGTATCGGCGGATTGCGGGTGGTGGACGCGTCGATCATGCCATCGATCATCGCCGGCAACACCAACGCACCGACCATCATGATCGGCGAGAAGGCGTCGGACATGATTTTGGAGGACGCGCGCGGGGTGCCTATACAGCGCGCAGCGTAGCGCTACCTGATCGTTGCCACGCGCAGCGAGTTGGTGCTGCCGGAATGGCCGAACGGCACGCCGGCGGCGACCACGATTTCGTCGCCGTGCTGCGCGAAGCCTTCGGTCTGCGCGACCCGCGTTGCGCGCGTGACCGCCTCGGTCATTGAATGGGCATCGGCGGCAACGATCGCATGCAGCCCCCAGACGACGGCCATCCGCCGCGCCGTCGCGATATTGGGTGTCAGGCCGATGATCGGCGCCTCCGGCCGTTCGCGCGCGACACGCAGCGCGGTCGAGCCTGAAGCCGTATATGCCACGACGGCCTTCGCCCCAATCGTGTGACACACCTGTCGTGCAGCGGCAGCGATCGCGTCCGCGGTGACGTGCTCTGGGTCCGCGCGGCTTGCCTCGATCATCGCCCGCCAGCCGGGATCCTGTTCCACGCGAGCGACGATGCGGTCCATCATGTTGACCGCCTCGTAGGGGTACTGGCCGGCCGCGGTCTCCCCCGACAACATGACTGCATCCGCGCCGTCAAACACCGCCGTCGCGACATCCGAGGCCTCGGCGCGAGTTGGCGCTGGTGCGCTTATCATGCTCTCCAGCATCTGTGTCGCCACCACGACGGGTTTGCCCAACTGACGCGCCAGTCGCACGATGCGCTTCTGCGCCAGCGGGACTTCCTCCGGCGGCAGTTCCACGCCGAGGTCGCCGCGCGCGACCATGACGGCGTCGGTGAGCTGCATGATGGCGTCGAGGTTGTCGAGCGCCTGCGGCTTCTCCAGCTTCACCATCACCCAGGCACGGCCGCGGATCAGCTCCTTTGCCTCGGCCACGTCCTCCGGTCGCTGCACGAAGGACAGGCCGATGAAGTTGGCGCCATGCTCCAGCGCGAACGCCAGATCGTTGCGGTCCTTGTCGGTCAGCGCCGGGATCGGCAGCACGACATCGGGCACGTTGACGCCCTTGTGGTCGGACAGCGGTCCACCCACGACGACCTCGGTCTCCAACGCATCGCTGCGCTTGCGTGCGACGTGCAGGCGAAGCTTGCCGTCGTCCAGCAGAAGCGAGCAGCCGATCGAGGCCGCCTTGATGATCTCCGGATGCGGCAGGTTGACGCGCGAAGCACTGCCCGGCGTTGGGTTGAGATCGAGCTGGAAGCGTTGACCGGTCTGCAGGAACACGCGACCGCCGGAAAAATTGCCGACGCGCAGCTTGGGGCCTTGCACGTCGGCGAGGATGCCGATCGGCCGATCGAAGCGTGTCTCCAACTGGCGGATCATGGCGAAGCGCGCGGCGTGATCCTCATGCGTACCATGGCTGAAGTTTAGCCGGAACACGTCGGCGCCGGCCTGGAACAGCCGCGTCAACACCTCCGGCGACGAGCTTGCGGGACCCAGGGTGGCGATGATCTTGGTGCGTCGCCGACGGCGCAATTTCGGTCTGGTGGCCACCTTGCTTTCCTCAGGCGATCAGGATGGCGCGGACATCGTTGACGTTGGTCAGCGTAGGTCCGGTACGGATCGCGTCGCCGATCTTGTCGAACAGCGTATGGCTATCATGGCCGGAGAGCATTGTGCGCGGATCGAGACCGGCGGCACGCGCACGGGCCAGCGTGTCAGGAGCGATGATTGCGCCGGCGATGTCGTCCATGCCATCGATGCCGTCGGTGTCGCCGGCGATCGCCCAGACGTTCGCCGCCCCGCCCAGTGCGACCGCAAGTGCCAGCAAGAATTCGGTGTTGCGGCCGCCGTGGCCGGCGGGGCCGTCGCCCAGCGTAACGGTCGTCTCGCCACCGGACAGCATCACGGCAGGTGGCGCGAGTGGCTGACCGTGTGTGCGGATGCTGTGAGCAATGCCCGCCAGCACGTTGCCCATTTCGCGCGACTCGCCTTGCAGAGCGTCGCCCAACACCAACGGCGCAAGTTCCAGCGTGCGTGCGGTTTTGGCCATGTGCATCAGCGCCATCATCGGCGTGGCGATCAGGTGAAATTCGCTGTTGGGCAATTCATCGGAGCCAGGTGTCTCGTCTGTCGCCTGCTCCAGGCGCGCGGCGACCGCCGGGGAGGGCTTGATGCCGTAGCGGGCGATGATCGCGCGCGCATCGTCGAATGTGCTCGGGTCCGGCACCGTCGGTCCCGAGGCGATCACCGCCGCATCGTCGCCTGGCACGTCACTGATCGCCAGTGTCACGACGCGTGCCGGTCGCGCGGCGGCGGCGAGCCGGCCACCCTTGATAGCAGAGAGGTGCTTGCGCACGCAGTTCATTTCCGAAATGTTCGCGCCTGATGCCAGCAACGCGCGATTGATCGCCTGTTTGTCGGCGAGCGTCAGGCCGGCGGCCGGCGCCGCGCACAACGCCGATCCGCCGCCGGATATCAGCGCTAGCACGAGATCCTCGGACCCAAGCCCGTGCACGCGCTCCAGCAACCGGCGCGCGCCTCGCTCACTGTTGGCATCCGGCACGGGATGAGAGGCCTCTATCACCTCGATGTGCCGAGTTGGCACGTTGTGGCCGTAGGGAGTGACGACGGTGCCTTCGAGCGCGACGTCGGGCCAGGCGTCTTCCACGGCGGCAGCCATCACGGCCGCAGACTTGCCGCAGCCCACGACGATGCAGCGTCCCCTGGGCTTTGGCGGAAGGTGCGCGGCCAGCACCTTGCGCGGATCGGCTACCGCGACGGCGGCATCGAACAGCGTCCGCAGTGCGGCTCGGGCGCGCGTGTCGTCCCAGACCATCGGTCTCGATTTCCCTTCGACCGCCAGGGCCTGAGTATGGCGAAGCTCGCCCGGACGCGCCATGTTCTGGACGGTAGAGGAGGCCAGCCATGACCGCACAGCAATTCGACGAGAAGACCCGCACCGAGCTGGAGGCCGCTGCGTTCCGCCGCCTGGTGGAGCATCTGCGTGAGCGGACCGATGTGCAGAACATCGACATGATGAACCTCGCCGGGTTCTGCCGTAACTGCCTGAGCCGTTGGTATCGCGAGGCTGCCGAGACGCAGGGAATCGCGCTCGCCGATCCCGACGCGCGCGAGATCGTCTACGGCATGCCGTACAAGGAGTGGCAGGCGAAGTACCAGAAGGAGGCGAGCGCCGAACAGAAGGCCAACTTCGCGAAGGCCAATCCGAATCATTGACCGCAGCGTAGCCGACCGCTATCCCCGCGCGCCTTGCGGAATTGGAGGGGAACGATGGCGCTGCGCGCGGTGGAGACGACTGACACCAAGACGGGCGGCATCGCGGCGGACCGCTTGCGCAGCATCGTGGACCGAATCGAGCGACTCGAGGAGGAGCGCAAGGCGCTCGGCGGCGATATTCGCGACATCTATGCCGAGGCGAAATCGGCTGGGTTCGATGTGAAGGTGCTACGCCAGCTCATTCGGGTGCGTCGGCAGGAGGCGGCGGATGTCGAGGAGCAGGAGACGCTGCTGGATGTGTATCGGCGCGCGCTGGGGATGTGAATCGACATCGCAACGGAGTGACGCAATCGCGATTGATCTCAGGCGTAGATCTTCACCATCTCCTCGTGCGCCCATTTGACCGCGTCCTCGGCCGGCGCGCCCTGGACCGCCTTGGCGTACATGTCGACGATGATGAATTTGCTGATGGCCTCCGCTGCGGCGCGCCCTGCGGGTCCCGCGTAGCCGGCGAAGTGTCCGCTCTCCGCCGCTGTGCGAAACGGCGCCATCACCGGGTCCACCTTCCATACCGGATCGTCTTCCCACATCCTCGTCGTGCCGGTTGAAAACCCCTGCTGGGACGTGAACCACTCTCCGTAGATCTCCTTGGTGTGGAACCAGCGCAGGAAGTCCTTCGCGGCCTTCTGGTTCTTGCTGTAAATTGGCAGGAGATTGGAGAACGGCACGTGGTAGCTGAACTGGCCGGCAGGGCCTTTTGGCAGCGGTGAGTGGAAGATGTCGTCCTTCAGCGGTTTGTCCGTCTCGGTCATGTACGTGTCGGCCTTGGCCTTCGCCAGCAGATAGATCGAGGCCCCGTTGCTGGTCGAACTGATCGTGTTGGCGAGAAAAGCGCGGTTGTTGCCGGCGTCGTCCCACGACATGGCGCCTTCGTCGAAGCATTCTTTCCAGAAGGCGACTGCGAACTTGACCGATTCGATGGTTTCCTTGCTGTTCAGTGCGACTGTCTTGCCGTCGGCTTCGACCTCCTTGCCGCCCCACGACCACAGGTAGGGATACCAGAACGCGGGCCGTCGCCGAATGCATGAGCGAGTGTCTGACCGTAGGGATGGTTCCTGGCCTTCATCTGCTTGCCGATGGCGCGATACTGGTCCCAGGTCGCGGAAATTTATCTGGCGTGATGCCGACTTCGGCGAACCACGAGGTGCGGTTGGCGAACAACACGCCGAGGATAGTGAATGGCATGGCGATCCAGCGCTTGCCGTTATTGTCGATGTCCCGCGCGGTCTGGAAAAACCCGCCCTGCGCTTTGCCGACTTCATCTGCGATGTCGCTCACATCGACCAGGCTGTCGGCATAGAGCTGCGCCCAGTTGCTGACCGCCATCATGATATCGGGGCCAGACCTTGATTGGATGGCTGCGCTTATCCGCGCCTGGACGCCGTCGCCGTTAATCGTCTCTACGCTGAGGTCGATGCCGAGTGCCTTCTTGCATTCATCCCGGATCTTGCCCTTGAGGAGCTGATCAGAGACCGGCACGAAATCGACGAATTTCAACCATTGCAAGGTTGTGCCCTGGGCGAAAGCAGGCGCTCGCCCGGAGGCAAGTATGCCGGCGAGGCCGCCTGTGCTTGCCGCGAGTGCGCCGGTACCGGAAACCCTGAGCAACCTGCGTCGACCGATTTGCTGCATCGTTGTTCTCCCTGAGTTGTTTTCTGATTGGGGAGCCGGTCTGCGCCGAGCTCCTTTACTCGGTAATTGTGCACTCATGACGTGGACTCACGGTGCTCGACCGTCATGGCCGGCCTCCGTCCGGCATGCCAGCTGTCCGCTCAAATTAGTCGCCTATGGCCGAGCCTGGCACCGCCATGACGAACGGAACCGCCTCGTCGCGGGTCTTTCTCATTGAGGCCGGTATTACGCCGAGTAGATCTTCACCAGCTCGTCATGTGCCGCTTTCACTGACGCCTCGGCCGGCATGCCCTGGATCGCCTTCGCGTACATGTCGACGATGATGTACTTGGTCTGCACCTCGGCGGCCCTCTGGCTCGGCTTTCCGGCATAACCGGTCAATCGGCCGGTGACGGGGACATTCTTGAACGGGGCCATCACCGGATCGAGGCTCCACACCGGGTGGTTCTCCCACATCTTCGTGGCGCCGCAGTGATATCCCTGCTGCGAGGTGAACCACTGGTCGTAGATCGGCTTCGAATGCGCCCATGCGAGGAATTTCTTGGCCGCATCCTGATTCTTCGAATAGCCCATCAGCATATCCGTGAAGGGACCGGGCAGATTGAACTGGCCACCGGCGCCGCCTGGAATGCCCGCATGAAGGATGTCGTCCTTCATCGGCGTGCCCTTGTCAGTCACGTAACTATCCGGCTTCTTCTTGGCCTCGAGATAGATCGAGGCACCGTTGTTGGTGGCGCTGATGCTGCCCGACAGGAAGGCGCGGTTGTTGCTGGTGTCGTCCCAGGCGAGACCGCCTTCGTCCATCGTCTCCTTCCACAGCGGAACCGCGAACTTGACGGACTCGATTGTCTCCTTGGTGTTCAGCACGACGGTCTTGCCGTCGGCCTCGACCTCCTTGCCACCCCATGACCACAGATACGGATACCACCAGCCCGGCGCGTCGCCGAACGTATGTCCGGCGGTCTGCCCGTAAGGATGGCCTGCGGCCTTCAGCTTCTTGCCGGCGGCGCGATAATCGTCCCAGTTGGCCGGGAACTTGTCGAAGCCGGCTTCCGCCAGCCATGACTTGCGATAAGCGACGAGCCCGCCGCCGGTGCACCAGGGGACGCCGATCCAGTGGTTGTCGTAGGTGCCGACGGTAGTGCAGATATCGTAATAGCCACCGCCCTCCTTGCCGAGTTGCTCGGCCAGTTCGCTGACATCGGCAAGAACTCGTGGCGTAGAGCTGCGGCCAGTTGTTGAGCCCCATGACGATGTCGGGGCCGGTGCCGGATTGAATTGCGGCGGTGACGCGGGCCTGGATGTCGTTGGCGTTGATCGTCTCGACGGTCAGTTTAATGCCGAGATCCTTCTGGCACTGCTCGACGATCTTGCCTTTCAGCAGCACGTCGGAGGCGGGCACGAAATCCGCCCAGCGCAGCCAGTGAACCGTCGCCGTCTGGCCGTAGGCGGGAGCGCGTCCGCTGGCCAGAATGCCAGCCAGCCCGCCGGTTCCGGCCGCGAGCGCGCCGGCGCCCGACAATTGGGTAAACCGGCGGCGATTGATGCGGGTCATCGTTTCCTCCCATTTATTCCGCGCGAAGAAGCACGCGATTTTTTCAAGGCGCCTCGGCTGGCCGATCCGTCAGATCGCCGCCTCGGTCTCGTTGTCGAAGAAATGCAGCCGCTCGGGATTGACCGCCAGGCGGAGCTTTTCATGCACCTTGGTTGTAGCCGTCGGTTCGACCGACGCGACCATCGCCGACGAGCCGACGGCGACGTCGAGCAGGATTTCCGAACCGAGCCGCTCGACAACCTCGACTGCCGTATCAAAGCTCAAGTCCGGTGGATCGCCGTCCCCGGCAATGTGCATGTCCTCCGGGCGAACCCCGAACGTGACTTCCTTGCCGGCATAGGCGCCGAGGCGTGGCGCGATCGGCTGCGGAACCTTGATGCGGATGCCATCGCTTTCCGCCCAGAGCGAGCCATTTTGCGCGGCGATGCGCACGCCAGCGAAATTCATCGCGGGGGAGCCGATAAAGCCGGCGACGAAGCGGTTGGCGGGGTTGTTGTACGATTCCATCGGGTCGCCGACCTGCTGCACCCTGCCATCGCGCATGACGACGACGCGGTCGCCGAGTGTCATCGCCTCGACCTGGTCGTGGGTGACGTAGATCGCGGTGGTGCCGAGCCGATCGTGCAACTTCTTCAGCTCGACGCGCATCTGCACACGCAGTTTGGCGTCGAGGTTGGACAGCGGCTCGTCGAACAGGAAGACCTGCGGATGCCGGACGATCGCCCGGCCCAAGGCCACGCGCTGGCGCTGGCCGCCTGAGAGCTGACGCGGCTTGCGTTTCAGCAATTCCTGGATGCCGAGAATCTCGAGCTGCCTCTCGTACCCGTCGCGCAATCTCTGGCTTGTCGAACTTCCGCATCTTGAGGCCGAACGCCATGTTGTCGTGCACGCTCATATGCGGGTAGAGCGCGTAGTTCTGGAAGACCATCGCGATGTCGCGATCCATCGGCGGCAGTTCGTTGACGACCTTCTCGTCGATCGAGATGTTTCCCGACGTGATGCTTTCGAGTCCCGCAACCATGCGCAGGGTCGTCGTCTTGCCGCAGCCTGATGGACCGACCAGAACGACGAATTCCTGATCGTGGATTTCGAGGTTCACGTCGATGACCGCGTGAACCTCGTCGTATTTCTTGTTCAAGCTGCGCATCACCACACGGGCCATGTGCTCAACCCTTCACCGATCCAGTGATGCCGGATACGTAGTATTCGACGAAGAACGAATAGACGAACGCGACGGGGATCGATCCCAGCAAGGCGCCTGCCATGAGCTCGCCCCAGAAGAACACGTCGCCGCGCACCAGTTCGGAAGTGACGCCTACGGGCACCGTCTTCTGTTCCGGCGATGACAGGAACACCAATGCGTAGATGAACTCGTTCCACGACAGGGTGAAGGCGAATATTCCGGCGGACAGGATGCCCGGGATCGCCACCGGAAAGATGATGTACAGCATCGCCTTCCAGCGGGGTGCGCCGTCGATGCGGGCGCATTCTTCCAGCTCTTTCGGGATCGACTTGAAGTAGCCCATCAAGAGCCAGGTGCAGAACGGGATCAGGAAGGTTGGGTAGGTCAGGATCAAGGCCCACGGCGAGTCGCCGAGTTTGAAATTGCGGATGATGTCGGAGAGCGGGATGAACAGCAGGGTCTGCGGCACCAGGTAGGTGATGAAGATGCCGGTCCCGATGCTGCCGGCGAATGGGAACTTGAGCCGCGACAGCGCATAGCCGGCCAACAGCCCGCAGAACAGCGATATTGCCGTCGCTGCCAACGAGATGATCATCGTGTTCAGCATCCAGGTGGTGAACAGCGTCTCGGTCAGCAGGTCGTGGATATGCTCGAATGTCGGATGCGTGGTCCAGAATGGCGCATAGTTCGGCGCGCTCCAGGGTCGGTACAGCTCCTTGTCCGGCCGCAGGGTGGTGATGACCATCCAATAGAATGGAAACAGCAGTGCGACGACAAACGCCGTCACCGGCACATAGAAGAACACCCAGCGCCGCCAGGAGGCTCCCTCGATCATGACCTACAGGGTCTCCGTCCGGCGGATGTAGAGCAACTGGACAATCACCACGAGCAGCAGGATCGGGAAGATTGCCAACGAGATAGCAGCCCCTTGGCTGAGCAGTCCGGTGCCGATGCCAAGCTGGTAGGCATAGGTCGCAAAAAGCTGGGTGGCGTTGGCCGGCCCGCCGCCGGTCAGCACGTAGACCAGTTGGAAATCGGCGAAGGTCTGAATTACCGAGAACAGCACGATCACCAGCGTCACCGGCAGCAGCAATGGCCAGGTCACATGGCGGAATCGGTTCCAGGCGCGCGCGCCGTCGATCGCGGCTGCTTCGTGCAGCTCGGGGCTGATCGTCTGCAGGCCGGCGAGAAGGCTGATCGCGTAGAACGGCACGCCGCGCCAGACATTGACGATGATCACCGAGACCATCGCCAGGGTCGGATCGCCCAGCCAGTTGATGCGGGTCCGGATGATCCCGAGATGAAACAGCATCCAGTTGAGGACGCTGAATGTCGGGTCGAACATCCATTTCCAGGCGAAAGTCGACAGCACGGTCGGTATGATGAATGGCAATAGAATGAAGGCGCGCATCATCGCCTTGCCGCGGAAATGCCGGTTGAGCAGCAAGGCAAGCCACAATCCTAGCGCGAGTTTGAAAACCGTCGTGACGAAGGTGTAGAGGCAGGTATTCCACACCGCGACCTGGAAGATGTCGTCGTGCCAGATCTTGACGAAATTATCGAGGCCGACGAAGTGGCCGGGCACCCCGACCTTGGTATCCGTCACCGATAGAAGGATACCGTTGATGAACGGATGGGCGATGAACAGGCCGAGCAAAACCACCGTCGGCAACAACAGACAGGTTGCCAGCCAACGTTCGTCTTCGAGCAGCCGCGTGATCGGTCCGCGCTGCGGCGCGCGGACATATTGCAGGCGTGGAGCGGCAACTTCTGCGGTCGCCATAGGCGTTTCCTTCCGACGTTTTCACGGCATCTGCCAGTTGTCCTGACCGACGAAGTTTCTGCTAGCCGTGACCGACGAATTTATGAAGGAAGCCTAGAGACAACGTCAGGGACGCACAAGAGGAGACCGCTCCCGGCTGAACCGCTACTCGGCTGCCTGCGCGTAGGCTTCGAGCGGCGCGCAGGTGCAGACCAGATTGCGATCACCGTAGACGTTGTCCACCCGCTTCACCGGCGGCCAGTATTTCGCTGCCCGCCACCCACGGGAGCGGGAACGCCGCCTGTTCGCGCGAATATCCGTGGGCCCATACATTCGCCATGACATCACGGGCAGTGTGTGGTGCGTGCTTCAAGGGGTTGTCCGCCTTGTCGAGCCTGCCTGCGGCGATCGCCGCGATTTCCGCGCGGATCGCGATCATCGCCTCGCAGAACCGATCCAGTTCGGCTTTGCTCTCGCTTTCCGTGGGCTCGATCATCAGCGTGCCGGCGACCGGCCACGACATGGTCGGCGCGTGGAAACCGAAGTCCATCAGCCGCTTGGCGATGTCCTCGACCATCACGCCGGCCTCGTCCTGAAAACCGCGGCAGTCGATGATGCACTCATGCGCGACCATCCCGCCGGGACCGGAATACAGCACGGGGTAATGTCCGCGCAGACGGTTCGCGATGTAATTGGCACTGAGGATCGCTACCTCTGTCGCGCGCTTCAGATCCGGCCGCGCCCATCATCCGGATATAGGCATACGAGATTGGCAGTATCATCGCACTGCCGAAGGGGCCAGCCGACACCGGGCCGAAGCCGCTCGTCGGTCCGGCATCCGCGCGCAACGGATGGTTCGGCAGATGCGGGGCGAGATGCGCGGCGACGCCGATCGGCCCCACGCCTGGTCCGCCACCGCCATGCGGAATGCAGAACGTCTTGTGCAAATTCAGATGGCAGACATCGGCGCCGATCGCCGCGGGGCTGGTCAAGCCGACCTGTGCGTTGAGATTGGCGCCGTCCATGTACACCTGGCCGCCGCGTGAGTGGACGATGTCGCAGATCTCGCGGATCGCCACCTCGAATACGCCATGCGTGCTGGGATAGGTGACCATCAGCGCGGCGAGGTTAGCGGCGTGCTTGTCGGCCTTGGCGCGTAGGTCTGCCACATCGATGTTGCCGTCACGGTCGCAGCCGACCACCACCACCTGAAGGCCTGCCATCGCGGCACTCGCCGGGTTTGTACCATGCGCGCTGGACGGAATGAGGCAGATGCTGCGGTGTTTCTCGCCGCGTGACTCGTGATATGCGCGGATCGCCAGGAGGCCGGAATACTCGCCCTGCGATCCGGCGTTCGGCTGTAGCGTGACCGCGGCATATCCGGTGATCGCCTTCAACCAATCCGTCAGGCGCGCGATCAGGTCGGCATAACCCTGGGTCTGGTCTGGAGGCGCGAACGGATGGATCGCGGTGAAGCCGGGCAGGGTGATCGGTATCATCTCGGCCGAGGCATTCAGCTTCATCGTGCATGAACCGAGCGGGATCATGCTGCGAGTGAGTGCAATGTCCTTCTCCTCAAGGCGCTTGAGGTAGCGCAGCATCTCGTGCTCGGAGTGATGCTCGTTGAACACCGCCTGTTCGAGGAACGCTGTGTTGCGAGCAAGTTCCGCGGGAACCGACGGCGCCGCGCCACCCAGCGTGCCGCCCAATACTGCGGCCAGACTGGTCAGTTCCTCGCGCGTGACCGTCTCGTCGAGCGTGATGCCGACCTGCATGTCGCTGATGCGCCTCAGGTTGAAGCCCTGCGCCAGCGCCTTCTGCATCAGCGTATCGGCGTTCGCTGTCTCGATTGCGATGGTGTCGAAGAACGCGTCGTGCAGCACGCGATGGCCGCCTTGACGCGCCGCATCGGCCAGCATCCGCGCCTGCAGGTTGACCCGCCGCGCGATGCGCTTCAGTCCCTCGGGGCCATGCCACACCGCATAGCACCCAGCGATCACCGCCAGCAGGACCTGCGACGTGCAGATGTTCGAGGTCGCCTTCTCGCGCCTGATATGCTGCTCGCGAGTCTGCAGCGCCAGCCGCATCGCCGGTTCGCCGGCCGCGTCGAGCGACACGCCGACCAGCCTTCCCGGCATGTGCCGTCTGTAGGCGTCGCGCGTCGCCAGATATCCCGCATGCGGCCCGCCAAAGCCCATCGGTACGCCGAAACGCTGCGACGAACCCACCACAACATCGGCGCCCATCTCGCCCGGCGGTGTCAGCAGCGCCAGCGACAGCGGATCGGCGCAGACGATGACCAGTGCATCCACCTCGTGCGCGGCGCTTATCTCCGGCGACAGCTCGCGCACCGCGCCTGTGGTGCCGGGATATTGCAGCACAAGTGCGAACGGCTGTGCCGCGCCGATTGCCGCCGCATCGCCCGGAGCGACATTGACCAGCGTGATGCCGATCGGCCTCGCCCGCGTCGCCAGCACAGCGCGCGTCTGCGGATGCACGTCGGTCGCCACCGCGAGCACGTCTGAGTTCGTCTTGCTGACGGCATGCGCCATCGCCATCGCCTCGGCGGCCGCGGTGGCCTCATCGAGCAGCGATGCGTTGGCGATCTCCATCGCCGTCAGCTCGCAGATCATCGTCTGGAAGTTGAGCAACGCCTCGAGGCGGCCCTGGGCGATCTCGGCCTGATACGGCGTATATGCAGTGTACCAGCCAGGATTCTCGAGCACGTTGCGCTGGATTACGGGCGGCGTATGGGTGCCGTGGTAGCCCATGCCGATCAGCGATTTCTTCAGCGTGTTCCTGCCGGCCAGCCCACGCAGTTCCGCCATCACCGCCGCCTCATCTATAGGCGACGGCAGATCGAGTGTCTGATTGGTACGGATCGCGGGCGGCACAGTCTTCGCCGCCAGCTCATTCAGCGTCGCCGCACCCACTGCGTGCAGCATCGCGGCAATGTCGGCCTCGGACGGACCGATGTGACGTGCAACAAAGCTGTCGGCCGCTTCGAGTGCGGCCAGCTCGGCGAGTGCGTCCATCAGTCCAAAGTCTCCACATATTCGTCGTAGGCGGCGGCATCCATCAGGGCGTCGAACGCATCGGTGTCATCGATCTCGATGCGGAAGAACCAGCCTTCACCTTCGGCGTCGCTGTTCACGATCGAGGGGTCATCGATGATGGTCTGGTTGGTCTCCACCACCTTGCCGGTGAGCGGCGCGTAGAGATCAGAAGCAGCTTTCACGCTCTCCACCACTGCGCAGGCCTCCTCCGCTGCGACGTCTCGGCCGATCTCGGGCAGCTCGACGAACACAACGTCACCGAGCTGTTCCTGTGCGTGGTCTGTGATGCCGACGGTGGCTATGTCGCCATCCAATCGGATCCATTCATGCTCTCTCGTGTAGCGGATGTCCGTGGGAGGTTTGGCCATGGAGAATATCCTTGTGTCAGCGGGCGTAGCGGTGCGGGACGAACGGCAATGGCACGATGCGCGCGGGCAATCGCTTGCCGCGCACCATCAGATGCAGCGCGGTGCCGTCGGCGGTGAGGTCCTTGCGGACGTAGCCCATGGCAATCGGTGCGCTCAGCGTGGGGGAGAAGCCACCGGAGGTAATTGTGCCGGCCTCGGTGCCGTCGCCGGCGACGATCTCGGTCAGCGCGCGGGCCGGGGCGCGGCCATCGGGGCGGATGCCCACGCGGCGGCGCGGCGTGCCGTGTTCCAACTGGTCGCGGAGCACCGCGGCGCCGGGAAAGTCCCAGGCATTGCGCCGCCGCCTGCCGATCACCCAGGCGAGGTCGGCCTCGATCGGCGAGGTCAGTTCGTCGATGTCGTTGCCGTAGAGGCACAGGCCCGCCTCCAGCCGCAGCGAATCGCGTGCGCCGAGGCCGGCGGGGATGACCTGGGGCTCGTCCAGAATGCGCTGAGCCAGGGCCTGGGCGCTTTCGGCGGGCAGCGAGATCTCGAACCCATCCTCGCCGGTGTAGCCGGAGCGCGTGACCAGGCAGGGAATCCCTGCAAGAGTGACCGCGGCCATGCCCATGAACGGGATCTGCGCGGCTTCGGCGTTGAGGCGGCTGATCACCGCCGCAGCGACAGGGCCTTGCAGAGCCAGCAGGGCGCGGTCCTCATGCTCGTGAAGCTGCACTCCGGATGGCAGGTTGGCAGCGATGTGGGTGAAGTCGATTTCCTTGCGGCTCGCATTCACCACCAGGAACAGTTTTTCACCACCGGGATTCGCCACCATCAGGTCGTCGAGGATGCCGCCCGCCTCGTTGGTCAGCAGCGTGTAGCGTTGACGGCCCGGCTTGAGGCCCAGCAGATCGCCTGGCACCAGCCGCTCAAGCGCGGCGGCGGCGGTGGCGCCGGTGAGTGTCGCCTGGCCCATGTGCGAGACGTCGAACAGTGCCGCTTGCTCCCGGCAATGCAGGTGTTCGGCCAGCACGCCCTTGTACTGTACCGGCATCGCGTAACCGGCGAACTCCACCATCCGGGCGCCGAGCGCGCGATGCCAGGCGTCCAGCGGCACAGTCCGCAACTTCTTGGGTGTGGGATCGTCCGGCAGCGCGTTTTCGATCAATGGTCAGCTCCGCAAGGGTCATGCGCCGGCGATCCGTGCCGGTGTCGCTGACCCCCCTCTGTCGCGGTACCTGAAAGATTCAAGGCGCTGTGCGGCGCCCCTTACCTCGTCGGTGCGGCAGGCGAGTCGTGCGCCGGCCGGCTTTCCAGAGATCCCTGATCCCGCCGCGGTCCTTTTGCCTGAGCGTTTCCGGGGGCCGGTTGCGCCTTCGGCGGCGGATGCGACTCCGCTCTCTCCCGCGCCGGGTGGCTGGGACACCGAAAGGATGCCGGAAAAGGGGTTGAGAGACAATGACGTATTGCTGTGTCCGCACGAAACGTCCCGCCTTAGCCGAGTCCCAGTCGCGAAATTAAGTTTGGCTGATCAAACGATTTGACGCGCCGGCCCCTACGGCAGAAGCATCGCGCATGAGCGAGATCGAGTTCGCGATCGTCGTCCTGCTGGCCGTTGCCGGCGGTTGGGTGATTGGGATCGTCGGGTTCTTCCAGGCGAAGATGGCACGCAGGGAGATCGCACAAATTGCGGCGCGCCATGGCCGATTTGTGTCCGGCGCCGCCATCGCCGTCACCCGAAGTTCGATTGCCCGAAACTCCGCCATGGCGGCTGCCAGAGCCGCCTGTCGCGCCGCCGCCCCCGCGGTCCGTTGAGCCGACAGCGCCGTCGCGCGACCTCGAGGCCGTGCTGACCACGCGTTGGGGCGTGTGGCTCGGCGCCGCGGCGCTCATGCTCGCCGGCGTGTTCCTGGTGCGCTACGCCGTGGACCAGGGATTGCTGCGGCCGGGCCCCCGCTGCGTCCTCGCCGGTTTGCTGGGCGCTGCCCTGATCGCCGGGGCGGAGTGGCTCCGGCGGCAGGATGTTGTGCGCGTCGGCATCTCCGACCAGGCGGCCCCAGGGCTCGCCGCCGGCGGTGTGGCCGCGCTGTTCGGTGCCAGCTACGGCGCCGGGGTGCTCTCGCCTTGGTGTCGCCCCTCGCGGGATTCGTTCTGCTGGCGGGCGCCTCGCTGATCGGGCTTGGTATCGCACTTCGCCACGGGCAACTGGTCGCCGTGGTCGGACTTGTCGGTGCCTTTGTCACGCCGGCTCTGGTGCAGACCGACGATCCTTCGCTGCCGGGCCTGTTCGCCTATCTACTGTTTGTCACCGGCACCGCGCTCGGGGTGGTGCGCTATGCGGCCTGGGTCTGGCTCGGCTGGGCGACCGCGATCGCCGGAGCGGTCTGGATGCTGGTCATCATCGCGGGCGGGACAGGCAGCGAGGCATGGGCTCCCGCCTTGTTCGCGCCGGCAGCCGCGATGCTCAATCTAATTCTCCTGCCGCGCCAGGCGCTCGATCATCAGATCGGCCGACGTCTCGCCTGGGTGCCGTGCGCTGCTCTCGGCGCAGCGGGTCTACTGCTGGCCGTACTGGACCAGGGCTGGGAAACCAGGATCGCGCTGCTGCTTTTCGTGCCGCTGACGATCTGGCGGGCGGCGCGCGAGGACCGCCTGCGCCTGCTGCCGTTGCTTGCCGTCGTCCTGTTCCTGCTGTTGCTCGCCGGGTGGTCCATCGAGGTGCGCGCGTGGCCGGACATTACCAGCCCGCTGGGCCAGAAGGCGCCGTCAGTCGTGCAAGCGCTGCTGGCAACCGCCGCCTTCGTGGCAGGTTGCTTTGCCGCCAGCGGACTATGGTTCGAGCGGCGGTCTCGCCATCCGCTCGCCTGGGCCAGTCTGGCCGCCGCCGTTCCGGTGCTGACGCTGGCGATCTGCTACGCCCGCGTGGCTGATTTTCGACCGCGCGCGGGGTGGGCGGCATTTGCCGTGCTGCTCACAGCCGGGCTGATCGCGGCTGCTGCCATGTCGAAGCGTGAGCGCTCCGCGGATCGCCAGGCCGCCGCCGGCGCCTACGCGGCGGGTGCGGTGGCCGCGCTCGCCCTTGGTTGCGCGATGCTGTTGCGCGAGCAATGGCTGACGATTGCGATCTCACTGTTCCTACCGGCGCTCGCCTGGGTTGCGGCGAAGACGGACTTGCCTTCCTTGCGCCGGGTCGGGCTTGCGGTTGCCGTCTGCGTCGTCGTGCGGCTGCTGCTGAACTGGTACGTGCTGGACTACGGCCTAGGTCAGTGGCCCGTGGTGAACGACCTGCTCGCAGCCTACGCCGTGCCGGCTGCTTCCTTCGCGCTCGCCGCCGCAATGTTTCGCCGCGACGGCGATGACCTGACAGTCGCTGTCCTGGAGGCGGGCAGCGTTGCGTTCGTCACAGTGCTGGTGGCCCTGGAGGTGCATCGGTTGTGCCAGCCCTTCGGCGACGGACTGCGCACGCCGGAACTGAATTTCGCGGAGCCGGCGCTGCAACTCGCATCGATTGCCGTCCTCACCTTCGTCACCATGCGCATCGCCGAGAGGCTGGAGCGACCCGTGCTGCATCGGGCCTGGCGGATCCAGGGCGCATTGGCGTTGAGCGGCGGCTTCCTGATGATCCTGCTCAACCCGGCTGTACTCGACCTGCCGGTCGGCAGCCTGCCGTTGCTCGACTGGTTGCTGCCGGCGTACCTGCTGCCGGCGCTGCTGGCGGCGGCCGCGCTGCGCGAGAAGGCCACCGCACAGCCGGCCAATCTCCGCACGGTGCTTGCGGGCTACGCCGTGCTGGCCGGATTTGTCTGGCTGACCCTGGAGGTGCGGCATCTGTTCAACTCCGGTCCGATCGGTCTGCCGGCTGTACCGGTGCGAGATGGCGAACTTTGGGCCTGGTCAGGCGCGTGGCTGGCCTACGGTGTCGCAGTCATGGCAATCGGCATTCGTGCCAGGGCCAAGCAACTGCGCCTGACGGCGCTGGGTATCGTTGCGCTGGCTGGAGCCAAGGTGTTTCTGGTGGACATGGCGGGTCTGGTGGGGCTTTGGCGCGTGCTGTCGTTCCTCGGTCTGGGCCTCGTACTGATCGGTCTCGGCGCGGTTTATCGGCGCCTCTTCGCGCCCTTGCCGTCGCGCCATGCCTGACCCATACGGTCACGGCAAAGGAAACCGATGCATTCAACCCTTCCGCTCTCCGGCATCCGCGTCGTCGATCTCACCCGCGTGCTGTCCGGTCCGTTCTGCTCCATGCTGCTGGGCGATCTCGGCGCCGACATCATCAAGGTGGAAACGCCAGGCGAGGGCGATACGGTGCGCCAGCAGGGCGCGGGCAGGGACGGCCTGTCGTGGTATTTTGCCAATTACAATCGCAACAAGCGCTCGATCACGCTGAACCTGCGCTCCGACGAAGGTCGCGAGATACTGGCGCGGCTGATCGCGAAGGGCGATGTGCTGATCGACAACTATCGCCCGGGCGTGCTTGCCGCGATGGGCTTCACTGAGGCGCGACTGCATGAACTGAACCCGCGACTGGTGCGCGGCAGCATCACCGGGTTCGGCAATACCGGCCCGTATCGCGACCGGCCGAGCTTCGACTTCATCGCGCAGGCGATGAGCGGCTTCATGAGTGTGAATGGCGCTGCGGACCAACCGCCGATGCGTTCCGGGCCGCCGGTGAGCGATCTGGTCGCCGGTCTCTACGCCGCCCTCGGCATCGTCGCCGGCTTGTTGCGCGAAGGGCGGACGGGGAAGGGCGGTTCTGCCTCGGTCAGCCTGACCGGCGGTCTGATCAGCTTCCTGGGCTTCATGGCGACCGACTACCTGGCGACCGGTCGGCTGCCGCAGCGCACCGGCAACGACCATCCGATCGGCTCGCCGTATGGTCTGTTCCGCACTGCCGATGGCGAGATCGCCATCGCGCCGGCCGGCGAGGCGATGTACCAGCGCCTGCTGCGCGCGCTCGACGCCGAGACGCTGCGCGAGCGTCCGGAATTCGCCACCAACGCACTGCGCGCCGAGAATCGCGCGGCGATCAACGCGGAGATCGAGGCACGCACGATGCGCGAGACCAGCGCGCACTGGATTCGCGCTGCTGAACGAGGCCGGTGTGCCGTGCTCGCTGGTGATGCATCTGGACCAGGTGTTCGCTGATCCGCAGGTGGTAGATCAGCAGGCAGTGGTAATGGTCGAGCATCCTGGGCACGGGCCGGTTTCGATGCTCGGGTCCGCGCTGCACGTTGATGGCACGCCGCTGCCGGTGCGGCGTCCCGCACCGGAGCTCGGCGAGCATACCGCGGAGTTGCTGGCGGAGCTTCGGATACTCAACCAGCGAGATCGATCAGTTGCGCGAGCGCGGGGTGGTGTGAGCGGTTGGTCGCCTAGCGGCGGGGCGTACAGCCCAAGGCTTCGTGCAGCTCGCACCAGCTGCGCATCCAGGCTGATGATAGTCTGCCTCGAGATGTGCGTGCGAGCCACAGATAGCTTGCGTCGTAGAAGGTCAGCTCCTGATGTCACGAGCGAGACGCATGGTTCTGATCAGATCGACTTGGCTCAGTGGCTATGAGGTCGGACCTGGCATTCCAAACGTCCCAAGCAGCCAGCAGCGCGATCGGCGTCGCCGGGAAACCGGCGCATCTTCTTCCAGCAGATGTTGCCCGAGTTCGAAGGCAAGCAGCGGCGGCGCGAATAACTCCATCCGGAGTCGATCTGCATCTCGACCCAGGGCCATCGGGCTCGCCGAAGATCAGCGCGGCGATGGCAGACGCGTCAACGACGAGGATCGTCACGGTCTTCACGGACCATCCGGGCTCGACTCGCGTGGCGTCTTGATCCCGAGCGCATCGACATAGCGCCCGAATTCGCCGATCCGACCTTACAGGACGCCCTGCACCCCTCGATGATTGCCATCAGTTCGCCTTGCAGCGAGCGGTGGTTGCGGGCCGCACGTTCCCTAAGTCGTTGGGCGAGTTCGTCGGGCACATTCTTGATCGAGAGGGTCACAGCCATCGGCGTCATCCTGGAGGCAGTATGGCGCCAACATGGTTACAGTCGACGCCGTTGGCAACCGCGACGAAGACGGGTGTAGCCTGCACTGCGCACGCACGGAGGAACCGCCATGGAATTCGGCTATTTCGCCATGCCGTCCCATCCGCCCGAGAGGGGACTGAAGGCAGGCCACGACTGGGACCTCCAGACGCTGCGCTGGCTCGATGAGCTGGGCTACGCCGAGGCCTGGATCGGCGAGCACTACACGGCGCCGTGGGAGCCGCATCCCTCGCCCGATCTGCTGATCGCGCAGGCTCTGCTGCAGACCAAGCGGCTGCGTATCGGGCCGGGTGGTTTCCTGCTGCCCTATCACCACCCCGCCGAGCTCGCCGCGCGCGTGGCGATGCTGGATCATCTGTCTGAAGGCCGGCTCAATTTCGGCGTCGCCGCGTCAGGGCTGCCGACCGACTGGGCGATGTTCGACGTGGATGGCACCAGCGGCGTCAACCGCGAGATGACGCGCGAGGCGCTCGACATCATCTTGCGCATGTGGAGCGATGAGCCGCAGTTCACCTACCGGGGCAAGTTCTGGAACGCGGCGAAGCCCGAGACGATGTTCGGCTTCCTCAAGCCGCACATCTATCCGTTGCAGAAGCCGCATCCGCCGATCGGGGTTGCCGGCTTCTCGAAGCAGTCCGACACGCTGAAGCTTGCCGGCGAGAGGGGATTTCTGCCGCTGAGCCTCAACCTCAATCCCGCCTACGTGGCGAGTCACTGGGAGGCGGTGGAGATCGGTGCGGCCCGTACCGGTCGGACGCCGCACCGCTCCGACTGGCGGCTGGTGCGCGAAGTGTTCGTCGCGGAAACCGACGAGGAGGCGTGGCGCCTGTCGGTGGGCGGCATGATGGGGCGGATGATGCGCGAGTATTTCCTGCCGTTGCTGGGGAATTTCGGCTTCCTGGAATACCTCAAGCATGATCCGAACGTGGCCGATTCCGATGTGACGCCGGAGTATTGCGCGAAGCACAACTGGCTGGTCGGCTCGCCGAAGACGGTGGCTGAGAAGCTGGAGCGCATCTACCACGAGGCAGGTGGCTTCGGCGGACTGCTGGTGTTCGGCTTCGACTATGCCGACAATCCGCAGGCTTGGCACAACTCGCTGCGGTTGCTGGCCGAGGAGGTGGGACCGCGGGTGGCGCATCTGCGACCGTCGTAGGGGCGCATATCTGTGTCCCCGCCTGGGCAACTGTGCCACTACGATGACGCGCAGTGACGCAGCATCCCGCTCCTGACGACATCCGACACCACGTTTCAACGACAATAGGTACCAGCATCGTGAGCAGCCGCGTCCTGCATCGTTCTGGCGCCATCCCGCCGACCGCCAGTCGGCGGCGAAGGCATCTATCTGCACCTCGCCGACGGCACGAAGATCATCGACGGCTCCGGTGGGGCCGCGGTGGCATGCCTTGGCCATGGCAACCAGCGCATCGCATCCGCGATCGGACGACAGGCCGCCAGCATGGCCTACGCCCATACCGGCACGTTCAGCAGCCAGCCGGCCGAGGAGCTCGCGCACATCGTTCTGGACGGCGAACCTGGTGGCCTGACGCACGCTTATTTCTGTTCCTCGGGCTCGGAAGGCACCGAGGCCGCGCTGAAACTGGCGCGGCAGTATTTTGTCGAGATCGGCCAGCCGCAGCGCACGCACTTCATCGCGCGCCGCCAGGGCTACCACGGCAACACGCTCGGCGCGCTCGGCGCCGGTGGCAACATGATGCGGCGCGCGCTGTACGAACCGATTCTGGCGCCGGCGTTCAGTCTGGTGTCGCCGTGCTTCGCCTATCGCTTCAAACGCGACGACGAGACCGATCAGCAATACGTCGATCGGCTGGCGGACGAACTGGAGGCGGAATTCCAGCGGCTCGATTCCCGAGACGGTCATCGCGTTCATCGCCGAGCCCGTGGTCGGCGCGACCACCGGATGTGTCGCAGCGCTTCCCGGCTACTTCAGGCGCGTGCGCGAGATCTGCGATCGGCACGGTGCGTTGCTGATCCTCGATGAGGTGATGTGCGGCATGGGGCGCACCGGCACGATGCACGCCTGGGAACAGGAGGGCATCTCGCCCGACCTTCAGGTGGTGGCGAAGGGTCTCGGCGGCGGCTACCAACCGATCGGCGGCGTGCTGATCGGCGGCAGGATCGTCAATGCGATCAACGCCGGCTCCGGTGGCTTCATGCACGGCCACACCTACCAGGCGCATCCTGTCGCCTGCGCCGCGGCGCTGGAGGTGCAGCGCATCATCCGCGAGGACAAGCTGCTGGAGAACGTTCGCGCTCAGGGTGCGCGGCTGGAGACCGCGCTGATCGAGCGATTCGGCAATCACCGCCATGTCGGCGACATCCGCGGCCGTGGCCTGTTCTGGGCCCTGGAGTTCGTGACCGACCGCGCCACGCGGCAGGTGTTCGACCCGAAGCTGAAGATCAACGAACGGGTCAAGCAGGAGGCCTTGGCGCGCGGTCTGGCGATCTATCCGATGGGCGGCACGATCGATGGCACACGCGGCGACCATGTCATCGTGGCGCCGCCCTACATTGCGACGGCTGCCGACATCGACACGATCGTTGATCGGCTGGGTGCAGCGGTGGACGCGGCGATCGTAGGCTAGAACTGCTGTTGCGAGGCATTCGCATCGTTTCGTCGCTCACTTGACTGCGGACGCCCGCCGGCCAAATTGCTGCCATGCGCAATTTTTCTGATCTCACTGAACGGGAGGTCCTCGCGTTGGCGATTGCCAATGAGGAGGAGGACAGCCGTATCTATACCGACATCGCCGAAGGGCTCCGCCAGGACTACCCGGCGAGCGCCAACGTGTTCACGGAGATGGCGGGCGAGGAGAGCGAGCATCGCCGGCGGCTGATCGAACTGTACCAGGGAAAATTCGGCGAGCACATCCCGCTGATACGTCGCCACGACGTCCGCGGTTTCATCCAGCACAAGCCGATTTGGCAGATCCAGCCGCTCAGCCTCGATCAGGTACGCGACATCGCCGAGACCATGGAGACCGAGACCAAGCGCTTCTATCGCCGTGCCGCTGCGCGGACGACCGACGCGTCGATTCGCAAGCTGCTCGGCGACCTGGCCGAGGCCGAGGCGGTGCACGAGCAACGTGCCGACGAGATCGTGGAGGAGAACCTGCCAGCCAACGTTCGGGCGGGCGAGGATGCGAATGAGCGGCGGATTTTCGTGCTGCGGGTGATCCAGCCGGGCTTGGCCGGACTGATGGATGGCTCGGTCTCCACGCTGGCGCCGGTGTTCGCCGCCGCCTTTGCGACCGGCCAGTCGTGGAATGCATTTCTGGTCGGCATCGCCGCCTCGATCGGCGCGGGTATCTCCATGGCGTTCGCCGAGGCGTTATCCGACAACGGCAGCCTGACCGGCCGCGGCGCGCCGGTGATCCGCGGCGCGATCACCGGGCTTATGACCACGCTGGGCGGCATCGGTCACACGCTGCCTTATCTCATACCGAATTTCTGGACCGCAACGTGGGTGGCGATCTGCGTCGTGGTGGTGGAGTTGGCCGTTATCAGTTGGGTGCGTTGGAAGTACATGGACACGCCGCCGGTTTCCGCGGCATTCCAGGTGGCATTTGGCGGCGCCCTCGTATTCGCCACAGGCATTCTGATCGGCAACAGCTAGAGCGTGATGACCCTGGTTGGAATCGGCAGTCGATTCCCAAATCGGGCTGGGTCTGATTCAACCTCCTGGCTGAAGATGGAGGCCAGCATGGAATGGCGCGACCCTACTCGAACGATTTTCGCGAGGGCGGTGAGGGAAGATAGCTTGCGAAGACACGGCCCATGGGTTCCTGGGTGGACCCTCGCGGCGACGATTATCGGAACGATATTCCTGCCCTCGGCAGCATCGTCCATGGTTGGCGGCGGTGATCACGCCGGGGGGACGGCACAACGTGCCGGGCAGGCCGCCGCGTCCAGTGTATCGCCTTATGATGTCGACAGCTCAAAGCCAGACAAGCGGCAGATGCCGCTCGCAAGGATGCCGCCGAGTTTGCGATCTTTACCGCCCTGGCGCTGGTGATCGGCGCGTTCATCGCGAGTGCCGCGGCCGCCTATGGCGGAATGTTGTGCGACGAATATTGAGCTGAGAAGAGCGCCCCTAAAACGCCGTTCGCTGACCTGCCGCTCATCAGGCGAACCGGTGTTTCTCTGGAGAGGCACTTGCGGCCAATGGTCCGATCCTCATTTTGAGGGGTATGAGAAAGCACATCCGAAGCTCGCCCTATGCATTCCCGATGACAATGGCTCTCCTGGCGGCCGCGTCGTGGGAGACGGTGATCAGACGCAGCCTGTTGATGGCACAGGGAGCCTGCACGCCGGCCGAGTATTGGCGTATGGGTGAGGAGAAGGCGGCCGCAATGCGATCGTCAGTGGCCGCCATCATGACAGGACGGACCCAGGCCGCGGTGTTGGCACCTTTTGTCACGCGCGCCCGGGCCAACGCCAAACGGCTCCGTCGGAAGGCGTAAGCCACTCTTTCCCTGCGAGCCCCGTTACCGCAGAGGCTGGCCGCTCGCCACGGTAAATGCTCGTTGCGGCGCGGCGCGCACGATTTGCCTTCCGCCGGGTTGGTCTGAACTGGATATGAACTCACCTAAACTCATCGCGCTTTAGCCTGGCCTGCCCAAAGGTTTTTCCACATTCGGTGTGCCGACAACGCTGCCAAGCGTATGGTACATCATGGTCATGATTGCTCCCTCCGCTTCGGCGAAGGCTTTGCCCCCAAAATCGGCAGCGGCCGCAACAGACGATCTGCCGAGCGACCTGACGAGTGACGAGGCACGCCGCCGGCTGGCGAAGTTCGGTGCGAACGCGATGCCGGATACGAGTGCGCATCCCTTGCGTATGGCGCTCGAGAAATTCTGGGCTCCGGTTCCTTGGATGCTGGAGGCCGCGATCGTGCTCCAGCTGGCGCTCGGCAAATATCTTGAGTCAGGCATCATTCCCCTGGTCCTGACGGCAATCCTTGCATCGATACCGGTCGCACTGCCGGCCACCTTCACTCTTGCATCTGCCCTTGGCGCGCGAGCCTTGGCAAAGCTGGGGGTTCTTCCGACACGCCTCTCGGCTGTCGATGAGGCGGCGGCGATGAATGTCTTGTGCGCGCCGACAAGACCGGCACGCTGACCCAAAATGCATTGACCGTGACCACCATCCGTCCGATGCCGGGCTTCGACGAAGCGCATGTTCTAACGTTGGCTGCGCTGGCCAGCTCGGACGGTGGGCAAGACCCAGTCGATGCGGCCATTCGCGCGGCTGCCTCAGGCAAGGGCGTCTCCGACGCGCCGAAACTGGTCGAGTTTGCGCCATTCGACCCGTCGAAGAAGATGTCCGAGGCAACCGCTACGGATTCGACCGGCAGCTCGCAGCGTATTGTGAAGGGCGCTTTCGCTGTCGTTGTCACGCTCGCCGAGCCGTCACCGACCGTGGCGGCGACGGCGAACGAGCTCGAGGGGCAAGGTTTCAGAGTGCTTGCTGTTGCGGCCGGACCGCCGTCGGCGATGAAGCTGGCAGGGCTGATCGCGCTCAGTGATCCCCCACGCACGGACTCAGCGGCACTCGTCAGCGAATTGCGCGAGCTGGGGGTGCGCACCGTGATGGCGACTGGCGATGCGCCGGCGACGGCGGCCATTGTGGCGCAGGCTGTGGGACTAGATGGTGCTATCTGCCCGCCCGGTCCGATCCCGGACAGCGTTCGCCCCGAGGCGTTCGCCGTAATCGCGGGTATTCTTCCGGAGGACAAGTTCAAGCTCGTCAAGGCGTTTCAGAAAGAAGGCCACATCGTCGGCATGTGCGGCGACGGCGCCAACGACGCCCCCGCGCTGCGCCAGGCGCAGATGGGAATTGCGGTCTCGACGGCAACCGACGTCGCCAAATCGGCCGCCGGCATGGTGCTGACGAGGCCCGGGCTCGCCGGCATCGTTGCCGCGGTCAAGGAAGGGCGCATGACATTCCAGCGCATCCTGAGCTACACGCTGAACTCCATCACCAAAAAGATCGTGCAGGTGCTCTTCCTGGCGGTCGGCCTGATCATGACCGGTCACGCGATCCTGACGCCCTTGTTGATGGTCCTCATCATGATCACCGGCGACTTTCTCGGCATGGCGCTGACGACCGACAATGTAAGGCCGTCGCCAATGCCGAATACGTGGCGGATCGGCAATCGACGATCGCGGGCGCCACCATGGGAATTGGCCAACTGGCCTTTTGCACGTCCATCCTGGCTTTCGGCGCCTACCGGATGGGGTTCGACGTGGAGACGCTGAGGACGCTGGCCTTTGTCGTCATCGTGTTCGGCAACCAGGCGACGACCTACACCAATCGCGAGCGACGCCACATGTGGTCTTCCCGTCCAAGTCTCTGGCTCGTCATTTCGTCCGGCGCCGATCTCTTGATCGCCTCGACGCTGGCCGTCGCCGGAATCGCAATGGCACCATTGCCGGCCTTGATGATCGTCGGCGTGCTCGCCGCGGCAATTGCCTTCGCCGTCGTCCTCGATTTCGTGAAGGTTCCGGTCTTTCGTCGGCTTGGGATCGCTTAGTGGCCTGCCCTCGAACCTCGTCGCCTTCAGCAGCGTTCGTCCGGGGCGGGTCCGCCGGACAGACCGTGTGCAACTCGCAATGACAAGGTCGGCATAGAGGCTTCGAATGCAACAGACGATCGTGACGCAGCCTGCTGAGACGCAGGGACTACGACATGAGCCCACGACCATCATGCTCCACTGGATCAGCGCCGTCCTGGTCGCCGTGCTGTGGACGATCGGGCAGACCGTCGATTTCTTCCCCAACGGCCCGCTGCGCATCGACTATCGTTCGGTGCATATCGCGCTCGGCGTGGCGCTTGGCGTCGTCTTGCTCGCCCGGCTTGGCTGGCGGCTGACGCGGCGCGAGACACTGCCGCCGATCGATCGCGGGCTCCTGCTGGTGATCGCCCGGTTCACCCACTGGCTGCTCTATGCATTGCTGCTCGTCACCGTGGCGCTCGGCCTCGCCAACGTTTGGGTGCGCGGCGACGTGATCTTCAACCTGTTCCAGGTGCCGCCGTACGATCCGGGGAACCGCGCTCTTATGCACCTGATCGGCGGCTGGCACGCGCTTGCTGCCAACGCCGTCGTGATCGTCGCCGGCGTGCACGCCGCAGCCGCGCTTTTTCACCACTATATCCTGCGTGACGCGACACTGCGCAGGATGCTGCCGTGGGAGCTGCGCTGAAGCCTCTCAGTCCAGGGTCTCGCGGTACATGCTGACCGCGATCGCGCCCACCACCACAGCGAACAACATCATCGGCCACAGGTCCGGCCAGATTTGCGACAATCCGTTGCCCTTCAGCAGCACCCCGCGACAGATCCGCAGCGTGTGGGTCAACGGCACGGCCTCGCCGACGTAGCGCGCCCAGGTCGGCATGCCCTGGAACGGGAACATGAAGCCCGACAGCATGATCGATGGCAGCAGCCCGAACTGTGCCAGTTGCTGCGCCTGCATCTGGGTCCGCGCCATGGTGGAGAAGGTGAATCCCATCGCCAGGTTGCAGGCGATGAAGACACCGAGTGCGAACAGCAGCAGGGGAATCGATCCGCGCACCGGCACGTGGAACACCAGAACCGACACCGTCAGGATCAGCGCCGTCTGCACGTAGGCCAGACCGACATAGGGGATGATCTTTCCCAGCATGACCTCGATCGGGCGCACCGGCATCGCCAGCAGGTTCTCCATGGTGCCGGTCTCGCGCTCGCGCGTGATGGCCAGTGACGTCATGACAAGCGTCGATACTGTGAGGATCAGCCCGATCAGCCCCGGTACGATGTTGAGCGCGGTGATCTGCTCGGGGTTATAGCGGGCGTGCAGCACGATCTGGAACGGCGGCTGCGACGGCTGCACCCGCATAGCCGCCGGCAGATCGCGGTTCAGCACCGTGGCGTTCAGCGCCACCACCGCGGCGGTGGCGTTGGCAATCGCCGTCGGATCGGTCGCGTCGGCATCCATCAGCACCTGCGGCTGCTCGCCGCGATCGATGCGGCGGGAGAAGTCGGGCGGAATGTTCAGCACGAACAGCACGTCGCCGCGCGCCAGTGCCTGTTCGGCCGCGTCTTCGGTGGCGAACGGATGGATGTCGAAATACTCGGTGTTCTGCAGCGCGGCCACCAGCGTTCGCTCGTAGGTGGAGTGTTCGGCGGTAATCAGGCCGGTCGGCAGATGACGCGGATTGGCGTTGATGGCGTAACCGAACAGGAAGAGCTGGATCAGCGGCAGAGCCACCGTCAATCCCACCGTGGCGCGATCGCGCCGCATCTGGATCCACTCCTTGCGGAGCATCGCCACAAGACGCACGAACGAGAAGCCGTTCATGCCTCGGTGTCCCGCAGCATGTGGATGAACACATCGTCGAGACGCGGCTCGACCTCCTGCCAGTGCAGCGTGGTGCCATCAAGGCTGTCGATCGCGGCGCGCAGTGCGGCGCGATCCATGCCGGCGATACGCATGGCGCGGCCGAACACTGCCGCCGTTTCCACGCCCGGCAGATGCCGGAGTTGCCGTACCGCCTGTTCGATGCCGTCGCCGGTCGCCTCGAACGTCACCAGGTTGGCAGCGTGCACGACCTCATCGGCAGTGCCCTGCACGACCAGACGTCCGCCAGCGAGATACACCACGCGCTGGCAGCGTTCGGCCTCATCCATGTAGTGGGTGGACACGAGCACGGTCATACCGTCGGCCGCCATCTCGTGGATCATGTCCCAGAACTCGCGCCGTGCCTTGGCGTCCACGCCGGCGGTCGGTTCGTCGAGCAGCAGCAGGCGCGGTCGGTGCAGCACGCACGCAGCGAGCGCCATGCGCTGCTTCCAGCCACCGGACAGCTCCTGCGCCAATTGATCGGCACGATCGGCGAGGCCGATGCGCTCCAGCACGTCGGTGATGGCACGATGGTAATCGCGGAGCTGATAGAGGCGTGCGACGAATTCGAGGTTCTCGGTCACGGTCAGGTCGCCGTAGAAGCTGAACCGCTGCGTCATGTAGCCGATCTGCAGTCGGATGCGCGGGGCATCGCGCAGCAGGTCCATGCCGAGGCACGTGCCGCTGCCGCGGTCTGGTCGCAGCAGGCCGCAGAGCATCCGGATCGTGGTGGTCTTGCCGCTGCCGTTGCCGCCGAGGAAGCCGCAGATTTCGCCCTCGGGCACCTGCAGGGTCAGCCCGTCGATCACGAGCCGCGGGCCAAAGCTCTTGCTCAGGTCGTGCACGTCGATGGCGAGCGTGGTCATCGTCGCACATCCACCGGCTGGCCCGGCTTCAATAGTGTTGCCTGATCAGGCGGCGGATGCGCCTCGATCAGATAGACCAGCTTCTCGCGGTTGGTTTCGCTGTAGATCACCGGCGGCGTGTATTCCGGCTGTGGCGCGATGAACGTGATATTCGCGGTCAGATCGGGCGCGCAGGCGTCGCAGCCGATCTTCAGCCGGTCGCCGGTATGCAGGGTGGCGAGCTCCGTTTCGGGGACGAAGAAGCGCACCAGGATGTTCTGCGGCGGCAGCAGTTCGACCACCGGATTACCGGCGTTGATCGTCTCGCCGGGGCGCGCATAGGTATCGGACACCAGGGCGGCAACCGGGGCGGTGACATGGCGTTGGGCCACCTGCCACTCCGCCTGGGCCAGCCCGGCCTTTGCCTGCTCCACCATGGCGCGCTGCGCGGCGATTTCGTATTCGCGCCCGGTCGGCGACTGCATCTGCGCGAGCTTCGCATTGGCCGCCTCGGCGCGCGCGACGGCGGAGGCCAGGTCGGCGTGCTGCTGGTCCACCGTCTGGTGGCTGGCGGCGCCGGTGCGCAACAGCTCCTCATTACGTGCGAGGTCCTTGGCGATGCGATCCCTGGTCGCGATCAGGTCGGCCAGATCGGCCTGCGCCTGCGCGATCTCGGTGTCGCGGCTGCGGGTCTCCAGGTTCGCCAGCCTCGCCTGGGCCTCCGCCAGCTTGCCGGCCGCCGCATCGCGCGCGCCGACGTCGTCCACATCATCCTGGGTGAACAGCGGCGCGCCGGCGACCACCTGCTCGCCGCGCGCGACGGCAAGGCTGGTGATCCGGCCGGTCAGTGTGGGCGACACGCGGACGTATTCGGCATCGACATAGCCCTGCCATGCGTCGTGGCTCGGCGCGCGGTGCAGCCACCACCAGCCGGCCCCGCCGGCCGCGGCCGCGACCAGCACCACCGCTGCGAACGTGCGCTTCACGGCGGCGCCTCCGCGGCGAGGCCGCGCAGCAGCACGTCGAGATGCGCCTCCGCGACCGCCCGGGGATCAAATGTCAGGTCGGTGTGTCGGCCCAGCGAGTGCTTCCACAGCGCCAGCAACAGGAACGGCGCGGCGAACAGCGGCAGGGTGGCGTGGACGTCCATCCGGCGGAACTCGCCGCGTTCCATGCCACGGGTAAGGATGCCCTCGATCAGGGCAAAGGCCCGACGCAGAACGGTGTCGGCATAGAACTGCGCGATCGCGGGGAAGTTGCCGGATTCCGCCACGACCAGCTTGGGCACGGCGGTCAGGTCGCTGTCCAGCAATTGCAGGAACCGCTGTGCCAGCACACGCAGGAGATCGGCGCACGAGCCGGTGTGAGCGGCGAACTGCCCCTCGGCCATCTCGAGGTTGGGCAATACCGCCTGGCGCACGACAGCGCGGAACAGGTCCTCCTTGGTAGGGAAGTAGAGGTAGATCGTGCCCTTGCTGATCCCGGCGGCGGCCGCGACGTCCTCCAGCTTGGTTGCGGCGTAGCCGCGTTCAGCGAATGAGGCGAGGGCGGCAGCGATGATCTCGCCGGGCCGCGCGTCCTTTCGGCGGGAGCGAATTGCCATCGACGTTAGTTACTGACCGTTCAGTCAGTATTCAAGGCCAATCGCTTCGGCCGACACCGAACCGTGACCGGTTGTGGACCGACATGGACCTGTGCAGCTTGCCCGCATGGAACACGCCGGACTGCTCGCTGCCGCGGGGCTACTCGCGGGTGCGATGAACGCGATCGCAGGCGGTGGCTCGTTCGTCAGTTTTCCGGCGATGATCGCGGCCGGGCTGCCGCCGGTAATCGCCAACGCCTCCTCCACGGTTGCGCTGTTTCCGGGAACCATCGCCAGCACGTTCGCGTATCGGCGCGATTTCGGTCCGATCACCGGTCTCAGGCTGTGGGTTATGGTTCCGATCACCCTGGCAGGCGGAGCGCTCGGGGCGGCGCTGCTGCTTGCGACACCGGCGCGGCTGTTCGATGCGGTGATCCCATTCCTGCTGCTGCTTGCCACGCTGACCTTCGCATTCGGCGCCCGAGCCGGGCTCGCATTGCGGCGCATGGTGCGAATTGGTCCTCGCGCTTTGCCGGTGCCTCAGTTCGTGGTCTCGATTTACGGCGGCTACTTCGGCGGCGCCGTTGGGCTGATGATGATGGCGACGTGGAGCCTGCTGACCGCGAACGCCGACCTCAAGGGAATGGCGCCGGCTCGCGTTCTGCTGGTCAGTGTGGCGAATGGTGCCGCCGTGCTGTGGTTCATCGTCGCCGGCGCGGTGCGCTGGCCGGAAGCGCTGGCCATGCTCATTGCCAGCGTGATCGGCGGCTATCTCGGCGCGCGGCTTGGGCGCTGGCTGCCGGCGCGGATCATACGAGGATTTGTCGTGGCATTGACCGCGACGGTGACGGTGGGGTTTTTCGCGCGCGCGATGTGACGGTCAACGCGTGACGCTGCGGCGCGGCCCTTCGATATCTGGCAGGAATGCGGTGAGCAGCCCGATCAGCGGCAGGAACGAGCAGAGCCGATAGACCGTCTCGATGCTGGTCCAGTCGGCTATCTGGCCAAGCGCGGCCGCCCCCAATCCGCCCAGGCCGAACGAGAAGCCGAAGAACATGCCGGCGACCGTGCCAACTCGCCCCGGCAGCAGGTCCTGCGCATAGACCAGGATCGCCGAGAAGGCGGAGGCCAGGATCAGACCAATCGCCACGGTCAGGATGCCGGTCCAGAACAGGTTCGCATAGGGCAGCATCAAGGCGAACGGGAACGCGCCGAGGATGGAGAACCAGATCACCGGCTTGCGCCCGAAGCGGTCGCCGATCGGCCCGCCGGCGAACGTGCCGGCCGCCACCGCGCCCAGGAACACGAACAGATGGATCTGCGCGTTCTGCACCGACAGCCCGAACTTATGGATCAGGAAGAACGTGTAGTACGAGCTGAGCGACGACGTGTAGACGTTCTTCGAAAACAGCAACGCGACCAATATGCCGATCGCGAAAAGCGTTCGCCGGCGTGACAGCACAGAGTAGGCGGCCCCCCGCGCGCTTCGAGCGCCCGCACCGCGCAGCGACAAGTGCCGGCCGTACCACAGGCTGACATTGGTCAGCAGCAAGATCGCCAGCAACGCAGCGGCAGAGAACCAGGCGACGCTGCCCTGGCCGTGCGGCACCACGATGAAGGCGGCGAGCAGCGGACCGATCGCCGATCCCGTGCTACCGCCGACCTGGAACAGCGACTGGGCGAAGCCATGACGACCGCCCGAGGCCATGCGCGCCACACGGGATGACTCGGGATGGAACACCGAGGAGCCGACACCGACCAGCGCCGCCGCCGCGATGATCGTCGGATAATTGCCGGCGACCGCCAGCAGCAGCAGTCCAATCAGGCTGCAACTCATGGCGATCGGCAATGAGTACGGCTGCGGGCGACGGTCGGTGACCATGCCAACCACCGGTTGCAGCATCGAGGCGGTCAGCTGTGATGCGAGTGCAATCAACCCGACCTGACCGAAATCGAGCTGGTAGGTTTGCTTGAGAATTGGATAGAGCGCAGGAACCAGCGACTGGTTCATGTCGTTCAGCAGATGGCAGACCGAAAGCGACACCAGGATCGCGAATGTCGTGGTTTCGCTTGCCCGCTTCCGTGGCGGTGTATCGCGCGGCGAGGGTGTTCTGGCTCAAGATCGGTCCGCTTGCTGGAGGTGCAAACCATTATGCGGGCGTTGCGGCCGCGGACCTATGCGTCAGGCTCAATTCTGATCCGCGCGGGCAAAATTGGCCGCAATCACTCCATTAATTGTGCATGATTAGACGCTCCGGGGCGCCGGGAGAATTACCATGGCCAGACAGCACATCGCCGATCCTGATCACCGCCGCCGTTCGGGCAAGAACCATGCGCAATTTGCTTCCGTGGTCTGGATCCTGATCCTGCTGGCGTCCTGGCTCGTGATCGTCGAGTGGCAGACACTGCCCGATCTGGCGAGCGCCGCCATGGCAGCGTTGCCCTGATCAGCCCGGGGCAGGTCTATAGCGCCGAGTACCTGCAGGTCTGCCGACCGCACCAGAATCACCTGTCCTTGCCCCGGGGCGGCCGGTCTCACAGTGAAGCGGCGGGCGGTGCCGTCCCATTCCGCCAGCCTCTCAGCGTCCCGCACGACACAATACTCGCGTAGTCGCTGGCCGTCGTTTTCTCCCGCGTCCACATCGGTCGCCTGCTGCGGGTCATAGACGATGCGCTCGGCTCGAACCCCGCTGGCACCGGCCGTCACCTCTACCGTGATGCTGCCTTCCGTGCGGCTGAGGGAGATATCGTCAGGCAGTGCGCTCGCAGCATCGATCGCTGCCTCGACCGCGGCCTGGTCCGATCCCACGACAACAGTCTTGCCGTTCACCACGAGTGCCGGCGTGAACACGTCACTGCCGAGCTGCCACGCGTAGTTCCGCTGGCGGTCGGTGGCCGCACGGCTGGCGAAGCGGTCGCGCCAGCCCAGATGGTCCCAGTAGTCGATGTGCCACGCCAGCGCGATCACGCCGGGGCGACGCGCGAGCTGGCCGAGCAATGCATCGGCCGGCGGACATGAGGAGCAGCCCTGCGACGTGAACAATTCAAGGACCACTGTCTTCGTCGCCGCGTGCGCCGATGGCACGATACCGCCGGCGAACGCCACCGCAATCAGCTCCCGTCGTCGCACGATCTGTCTCCGTTGTCGGTCGGAGATCAGACTCGGAGCGATCTCAGAAGTTACAAGCTGCCGCCGCGCCGTCCGGCCATCGCGCCCAGACGCAGGCGCAGCGCGTTCAGCTTGATGAAGCCCTGCGCGTCGAACTGGTCATAGGCGCCCTGATCCTCCTCAAACGTGACGACATCCTGCGAATACAGGCTGTTGGGCGACTCGCGGCCGATCACTGACACGTTGCCCTTGTAGAGTTTCAGCCGCACCCGGCCGGTGACGCTGTTCTGGCTCTCGTCGATCAGCGCCTGCAGCATCCGCCGCTCCGGGCTGAACCAGAAGCCGTTGTAGATCAGCTCGGCATAGCGCGGCATCAGGCTGTCCTTCAGGTGCGCCGCCTCGCGATCCAGCGTGATGCTCTCGATCGCCGCGATGCGCCGCCAGCAGGATGGTGCCGCCGGGCGTCTCGTACACGCCGCGCGACTTCATGCCGACGAACCGGTTCTCCACCAGGTCGAGCCGGCCGATGCCGTTGGCTCGCCCAAGTTCGTTCAGCCGCGTCAGCAGCGCCGCGGGCGACAGGCGCGCGCCGTCGATCGCCGACCGGGTCGCCGCGCTCGAAATCGATGGAGATCACCGTCGCCTTGTCCGGCGCATCCTCCGGACGGATCGTGCGCTGATAGACGATTTCATCCGCCTCGACCGCCGGGTCCTCCAGGATCTTTCCCTCGGACGACGAGTGCAGCAGGTTGGCATCGACGCTGAACGGCGCCTCGCCGCGCTTGTCCTTGGCGATCGGGATCTGGTTCTGCTCGGCGAACTCCAGCAGCCTGGTGCGGCTGGTCAGGTCCCATTCGCGCCACGGCGCGATGATCTTGATGTCGGGCTTCAGCGCGTAATAGCTGAGCTCGAAGCGCACCTGGTCGTTGCCCTTGCCGGTCGCGCCATGCGCCACCGCGTCGGCGCCGACCTGTTCGGCGATCTCGATCTGGCGCTGCGCGATCAGCGGGCGGGCGATCGAGGTGCCGAGCAGATACTGGCCCTCATACAGCGCGTTGGCACGGAACATCGGAAAGACGAAGTCGCGCACGAAGGTTTCGCGCAGATCGTCGACGAAGATCTCCTTCACCCCGAACATCTCGGCCTTCTGCCGCGCCGGGCCGAGTTCCTCGCCCTGGCCGAGATCGGCGGTGAAGGTGACCACCTCGCAGCGATAGGTCACCTGCAGCCAGCGCAGGATCACGCTGGTGTCCAGCCCGCCGGAATAGGCGAGCACGACCTTCTTCACATCCTTGACGCCCATGGATCAGTGGTCTCCATGTAGGGGCTATCGAGGGCCGGAGTTGCCCTGGAAAACATAATTGCGCAAGGCTGCCTGGCCCGCGCACGCCCGATTCGTCGACGCATCAGAGGTGCGGGCATGCGGTTGGCGACGACGCTCCGCAATTTCCACCGCGGGGCGCCGCCGCGCTGATGATCGACCAGCCGGAGGGTGTCTCTGGCCACGGCGGCGGCAATTGGGCCGACCTTGCTTGCC
>CAVZNH010000023.1:0-52606 GCA_963776505.1 uncultured Alphaproteobacteria bacterium | reverse complement strand
CGGCCAACTGAATAGGTCATCCTTTGTCGGCGCCCCAGAACACCGGCGCCGACCCTTCAGCAATCCGGTCACGTTCGATCGCCACGCGGCCTGCGGCAGATACTGCCCGAGCGGTATCGTCGGCACATAGTCGAACGCCGCCGACTGGAATTCCGCTTCGTGCTTGTGCCGCTCGGCATCGTTCGGCGCATCGATCCATGCCTCGTACGCCGCCTCGATCTTCGGATCGTCCGGCCATCCGAACCAGGCCTTCGCACCAGGGCTGCGCAGCGTGTTCGCCAGCATCGGATCGACATACTCCGGCCCTGGCGCGCCGGCGGGAAAGATCGACCAGCCACCTTTGTCCACCGTCTCCTTGTTGGTGCGGCGCTGCACGACTGTTCCCCAATCCACCATCTGCTCGTCGATGTTCAGCCCGACCTTGTGGAACGCATCCGCCACCACGGTGATGAATGCGTTGTAGATGAGCTGGTCGGTCGGGTGCAGCAGCACGATGCGCTCGCCGCCATAACCGGCCTTGTCGAGCATCGCCTTGACGTCATCCGATGCTCCACCGCTTGCGGCGGAAGTCCATCCCCGCGTCGTTCGCCGCGGGCGAGCCGGCAGGAAATAGCCCATCGGCGCGCGCCAGCCTGATTCATCCTCGCCCATCGCCGCGATCATCGCCTCGCGCGGATCCACCGCCGCCATCATCGCCTTGCGCACGCCGACGTTGCTGGTGGGCGCGATCAAGCTGTTCGGCCGCAGGATCGCCACCGTGCCGTAGATGTCGAGCAAGCCCGTCGTCACGCCCGACGCGCGCTTCAGCATCGGGATCAGATCCGGCGATGGCAGTTCCAGCCAGTCGACCTCGCCGGCGGACAGCGCGTTCGCCGACGGTCGCCGGGTCGGGGATGATGCGCCACTCGACCCGATCCAGCAGAACCTTGTGCCCGCCTGCGGTGTATGATGCCGGCTCCTGCCGCGGCACATACTTGTCGAAGCGCGCAAACGCCGCGTGACTGCCGGAGACGAATTCATCGGGCAGGAAACGGAACGGCCCGCACCCGACGATGTCGGTGAGCTGCTTGAACGGGATCGGTCGCCGCGAGGCGCTCCGGCACGATCACCGGCTGCGGCTGCACCTTCGAGAGGAAATGCGCCAGCAGCGGGAACGGCTTCTTCAACCGCCACACCAGCGTGCGATCATCCGGCGCCTCGATCGCATCGACGCGCGCGTTGAACGTCTCGCTGACCGCGTCGCGCTTCAGCCAGCGCTGCAGCGAGGCAACGCAATCGCGCGCCAGCACCGGCGTGCCGTCGTGGAACACCAGGCCCTCGCGCAGCTTCATCGTCCAGCGCTTGCCGTCGTCGTCGATCGTGTGGCCTTCGACCATCTGCGGCTGCGGATTGAACGCCTGGTCGCGGCCGTACAGTGTCTCGTAGACCATCAGCGAGAAGTTGCGGGTGACGGTCGCGGTGGTCCACACGGGATCGAGGCTGGTCAGGTTGGCCTGCGGCACGAAGATCAGCGTCTTGGCGGTGGCGCCGATCGCCGGGCGGGCAAGCGGCAAGGCGGCCGCCGCGGCGGCGGTCATGAAGGCACGTCGTTTCACGGTCGTCTTCTCCCAGGTTCCCGGAACAGTTTTCGGCGGTTTGCTGGCTTACGCAACAGACTGGCGCCGGCTCGCCGTGGCATCGTGGTATCGACCGCCGGAGCGACTGACCTATGCATGGACGATCGGCGTGGCAAATGGCGAGCCGGCCACGAACGCAAATGATAGAGGGGCGAATTCCGATATCCGCCACCGCGGATGAGGTGTCGTTCGGTGCATAGGCGCCGGCGAGTCGCTTGTGCCTAACGCCACGGGGTTAGTATATATCATTGGTAGATACCAAATCGAGAGCGACGTCATGGCCGATACCTGTATGCGAAACTGTTCAAACACGGTCGTAGCCAGGCTGTCCCTGCCGAAGGAGTTCCGGCTTCCGGGAAAGGAAGTGCGTGTCAGACGTGTTGGTCGTGGCATCCTGCTGGAACCGATCGAAACCGACCTGCAAGCTTGGTTCGATCGGCTGGATTCCTACCGCGACGTGCCGTTCATGCCCGAGGGAGGGCAGCAACTTCCGATGCCGCCTTCGGACGATGTAAGCTTTGACGAATGATCTGCCTCGACACGGACGCGGTCATCGCACTGATCAACGGCAGCAGTACGCCTGTGCGTGCACGTCTTGCCGTCGCACTGCAGATGCGCGAGGTCGTAGCGATTTCGATCGTTGTGTTGTTCGAAATCCGTTATGGCGCCGCGAAGAGCGCGAACCCGCGGCGTGCCTCACATCGTATGGATGATTTCCTATCGGGTCCGATTCAGGTCCTCGACTTTGAGCAAGACGATGCGGAGGAGGCTGGCGACCTGATCGTGCTGCTGCATGAGGATTTGGCATCGGACGACACGGTCTATCGCGCGCTGAAGCAGTTGGGCTTTGGCCACTTCAGCGCCCGGCCGGGGGCCTACAGACAGGACGCGGAAGCCATGGAGGTATTAAGAAAACTCCCTGGACACGTGGCAGAAATCCGCCGGACGCTTGCACCCGGAACACCCGTAGGGATCTGGTTCCAGAGCCTGCCCTCGGGCTCGACCTGAGGGACGAGATGCGGGTTGGGCAAAAGAACAAGCTCACCTACCGCTGGGCCAGAAAGGGGTCTCGCCCGCGGGCCACGCATGACCAACGAACGCAATCGGCCTATCTGTTCGGCGTTGTGCCCCAATCAGATATCCTTGCGTCCCGAGCGAATGTCCAGGACACTGAGAAAGAACGCTCCATAGGCAATGTGAAATGCCAGAAGGATCGCCGTGCCGGAAGGGATCACCAGGCGCATCGCCCTCTCGGGCGACAGCGGCCCGAATGCAGCGCTGCCCCACGCGCCGACGCGCATAGATGCCGAGTGCCAGACCGAACAGCAGTAGCACGGCGCCAACGATTAGCCCAGCCTCCAACGAGAGATGGCGCACTATCGCGTTGAACCGAGGGTCAGGCGGGACGATGCCCTCTCGCATCCCGTACACCTTTGTAAATACCCAGAACAAAATCGAGTGAAAGCCGACCACCATTGCGAGCGCGGCATAAAACAAGGTGTGGATATCAAGCGTTACGCCTGCCGACCCGACGCGGTTCGGGAAGCAACCATATCATCATTGACAGGCCGACCAGAAATAATGCCGCACCGGGCATACAGGAACAGCCAGCGAGGACTGAACAGCAACAGGAACCGCAAGTGCCGCCAGCCGTCGCGCCAGCTGCGCAGGTGCGGCGGCCGCGAGCGGCCGTCCGGCGACAGTGTCGTCGGCACCTCGACGATCCGCAGTGCGTCGAAGCGTTGCCTTTACCACCATTTCGCTGGCGAATTCCATGCCCGGTGACTGGAGATCGAGCGCAATCACGGCACTCACGGTCAAATCCCCTCAGGCCGCAGTGAAAATCGCCGCATGGGCTCCGGAAGAACAGGCGGCCGATCGCGCGTCAGAACCGGATTTCCGAGATAGCGGTGCAGAGCCGGCATCGCGCCTGGCGTGATCCCACCGAGAAATCGATTTCCCATCACAAGCTGATATCCATCCCGCAGCTTATCGACGAACCCATCGAGACGACCGAAATCGTAGCTGTCATCGGAATCGCCCATGATTACGTAACGGCCCCGCGCGGCGCGGATGCCATCGAGCAGCGCACTGCCGTAGCCCTTCTCCGCGACCGGCACGACCCGCGCGCCCAGTCCGGCGGCGATTTGCTGGGACCCATCTGTGCTACCGTTGTCGGCTATCATATTGGCCATGTCCAAAGACAGTGGCCTAGTTAGTCTGCCTACGGTTGCTTCCTGAACAGTCAACTGGTCTATTCCCAAACACCGTAAAAAAGGTCTCGATCAAATAGTAGCTTAGCGAATGTGCGGCGATGGGGAGAATGACACAAAAGCGTGACGAGGCGTGAAACCGGTAGACTGCGGATTTCGGCGGTTGTAGCGAGTGTGAGGAAACGAGCTTGCCCGTCGTATCCAGGTCTGTGCCTCGGATAATGCCTCACTTGGAATTTCCTGGGCGGAGGTCGGACAGTCGTTCTGCCGATCGTCCGGCTCGTCACCGACGCTGATCCTGGCGAGGCTTACGGCTGCACTGACCGCGTCGGCGGGGCGCTCCTTGGCCCTTTGGGCATAATCGACTCCGTGGCTGCTTCGCGGCAAGCATCAAGCATACATACAGCCGACATAAACGGGATCATGGGCAACGGCAACAGGAGGAGGCGGCATGGATGCAATCGGCGTGTTGCACGAGAAGCTGGTATTCGGGCGGCGCGCCCGCGTGCTCGCTGAGGAACTGGCTAAGGCGATCCCCGACGAGGGCAGTACTGTTCTCGATGTCGGCTGTGGCGATGGAACAATCGATATTCTTGTTAAGCAGCGGAGACTTGACCTGAACATTACTGGCGTCGATGTTTTGTTGCGGCCAGCAAGTCGCATTCCCGTGCGAAAGTTTGATGGGCAGCACCTGCCATTCCCAGATCAGTCGTTTGACGTGGTCATGTTCGTTGATGTACTTCATCATACCAATGATCCCGCTATTCTATTGCGGGAAGCTAGAGCGGATTCCGGTCATATTGCATAACCGGCATGAGCGAAGAAGTTAGTGCAGGCTTCGGGCTGCAATCGTCGAACGAATTGACCGATGCGACGGCTTAGTGCCTGTTCCGTGCGTTCGGCGCATTTGCGCAGGAACGCCTTGCATGCGCTGTAGGCCGCCTCGATCGGATTGAGGTCTGGGGAATACGGCGGCAAATAGCGCAGGGTGGCGCCAGCGGCTTCGATCGCCGCTTGTACGCCATCGACCTTGTGTGACGGGACATTGTCCATGACGACGATGTCACCGCGCTCAAGGGTCAGGACCAGACACTGTTCGACATAGGCGAGAAAGGCTTCTCCGTTCATCGCCCCCTTGATCAACATTGGCGCGGTCATGCTCTCGCACCGCAATGCCGCGACGAACGTCAGTGTCTGCCAGGCTGCGAAAGGCACGCGGCCGATCACCCGTTCGCCCTCAAGTCCCCGGCCATAAGCGCGGGTCATGTTGGTGTTCACCGACGGGTGAGTAGGCCGGGGGAGTTTCGCCCCCGGCCTCTCGCAGAACGGTGCGTGAACCTCTCGATTCACACCGCTCCCATCAGGTAAACGTAACCGTTCCGAATGATTGCCAGTGCACGAAGAGGTCCACATTGTGCTGAGCCAGCTTTCGTAGGAATACCGAGGCCCGCGTCTTGTGGAACCGGAACCGCTTGTATTTTCGCATGATCCAGGCCTTCAGCTTCTGATTGACGTAATCAACCAGCGGCGCCAAGCCTGAACGGCTGAACCGGCCGTAGTACTCAATCCACCCCCTAAGGAGCGGATTGATCTGCTGGGCGATTTCAGCCAGCGTCCCCGGCGTCTGCCGCGGAATGCGCAAGCTCCGGATCGTTTCCCGCATGGACTTGAGGGCCGCCGGACTGACCGCTGGGGTGTAGCCACAGAAGTACTCGTTCCTCTGCGCGGTTGCCACCCGCCGCGGCCTGAACTGATACCCGAGGAAGTCAAATTTGACGTTCGGATATGTTCTCCGTCGCCTGTTGTCCTTGCAGTAGACGATCTGCGTCTTTGTCGGATGTATCTGAAGTCCGCACACCGCGAGCCTCGCCTGGAGCTCAGCCCGAAGGGCTTCCGCCTCCTTCTCGGTCCGGCAGTGCACCAGCCCGTCATCAGCATACCGACACCAAGGCAGGTCGGGATGTGTCCGCGCCATCCAGAGGTCGAACGCGTAATGCAGGAAAAGGTTGGATAGAACTGGGCTGATCACGCCCCCTTGCGGGGTGCCGCGTGTCCGCTCAGTGCGTTCGCCATCCTTTTCCATCGGCGCTGTCAGCCATCGCTCGATATAGAGCAGCGCCCATTTGCATTGCACGTTCTTCCGGACGGCCTTCAGCAAGAGATCATGCGGAAGATTGTCAAACAGGCCTTTGATGTCGAACTCCAGTACCCAGTCGTACTTCCAGCACCGCTGACGTGTAACACCCACGGCATCCAGGGCCGATTTTCCCGGTCTGTAACCATAGGAGTCCGGCAGGAAGATGGATTCTAGTTTCGGCTCAATCGCCCGCTTGACCACCATCTGCGCAATCCGGTCGCTGACAGTGGGCACACCCAAAATCCGTTCGCCGCCCGTCTTCTTTGGAATGGGAACGGCGCGCACCGGGGGAGGAAAGTAGGTCCCTGATGACATGCAATTCCAGATCCTGTAGAGATTCCCCGCAAGGTCCCTCTCGAACATCTCCAAGGTCTGCCCGTCCACTCCCGCTGCACCGTGATTGGATTTGACCGCCTTGTACACCTGGTACACCTGTCGCTTCTCAATCTTGAACGGCTTGCTCGTCGTATCCGTCGAAGTCATCCTGTTTCCAGTTGGTTCAATAAATACGACTACCTGACCCGATCCCTTTGCTCCGGCCCCATTACAGGGCCATCCACGCTCGTACAGATCGGTCCGCCCCAGACCCCTACATCGGTACTCTCGCCTCGCGGTTTTTTCCGCTTGGGCTTCTCCCTTCGCATCAGGGGTCTGGTTCCCGCAGTTCCACGCGAAAGCCTGTGTCCAACTCACGCCCCCTCTACGCCGGTCGCCGCCCGCCCAGTCATCAGGCACCCGGCAGGCTCGTCCCAGGATGACGAAACGATCCTGGTTTCGGCGGCACTTGAGTTCATAACGACGCGTCTTCGGAGGGTTCACTTTCGTTCGTCTTTCGGACACGCACCTGCTCGGTTTGATCCGAACTTTTCATCCGACGCTCACCACCACGGCTCTTTACCACAGCAGCTCGGACTGGTTTGGGACCTGCTCCTGAAAGCCGATCCCGGGGGGCCCGCCCCCATCTTTCGCGCAGCTTCACGAACGGTTCTAGTCCATGCTGAACTCCTTCCGTTTCTCTGCGGCACACTCTCATCGATGAAGACAAGATGGGTCGAATCAAGCAGCCCTTGCTCGCGTATCCAGCGCCGGCGGGCGCGGGCCACGTCCTCTCGCTCCTGCTCGGAAGCGTGCAGGACTTTTTTTGTGCGTAATGCCGTGACGCTCCAGAAAACGAAACAGCGATGTGCGGCTTCCGGGTATCCGGTGCTTGCGCATCGCCACAACGATCTCGTCCAGCGTCCGGTCGTCTTGCTCCTCCACCAGCGCAAGAATCTCTTCGGCGTAATCGTCCAGCGGCGAGCAGCTCCCCCCGCAGGATCTGGCCTCAAATGTCCCAGTCTCCCGCCATGCCTGATGCCATCGCACCGCTGAGCTTACGCTGACGCCGAAGCGTTCTGCCGCTTCAAGCCGTGTCGCCCCCTCGTTAACTGCCTCTACCACGCGCTCGCGCAAGTCCGTCGAATAGGGTCTCGCCATGGAACTCTCACAAAGCCGAATCGCTTCCCAGAAAATCCTCCCTTTCGCCGCCCTTGGGAATCCCAATTCAGCCAGACCGGAAACCGCTCTAAGCGCGTAGCGCGAGTGGCCGTGGTTTTTGAAGGACCACACACAGGACGGCCCGTTTGCCTATCACACGTTGCGTTTCATGGACTGGGTGGGCAATGCCCATCATGGTGTGGCGTTGCCATATAACTACTGGCCGCGCGACAAGTGGCGGGACGCGTTCGCCGCCATCGGGTTGGCACCGGAGCGTTGGAATTCTCGACTTCGCCTTTACCCGTTCCCGGCCTCACTGATCTTCGAGCGCAACCTGCATTTCGTGGCGCGGCTTACCGGAGAGAAATAGCTGGTTCCAGCCGAAGCCAATTTCAAACTGAGGCACTACCGTACCTCGAGATGCGTTGCGCAAGGGTCGCAAGCATAGCATCCTAGAAAACCCACCGCGTGGAGGGGGCGGCCCTTGCCCGAATGGTAGGACGACCTATCTGCGATTTTTTCCAGGCTCGATGCCGGGGCGAAGGCAGGCGGCGCTACGTTGACGCGAGAAGGCCGGTGAGGCTACCGCGCTAGCCTATCTTGAGGGTAGCATCGCTCGCCCAGAGGCGGTGGCACAAACCTAGGGGATGACGCTTTGACGGCTGGATTTTTATGCCTGTCCTGCGCACATGAATGGAGCGGATCGTCGGGAAGTGTGTCGTGTCCAAAATGCGGGCATTTATATGTTATGTGGGCGAATTATGATGCAATGGTTCAGCGTGCAGATCGGCCAAGAGGGCTGATGATGCAGACACGTCCGAGAAGTCAGGGAGTGCTGTCGCTTCAGGCGATGCAGCTTCGCGTCCTGGACGACCAGCCGGCACCAGAGGCGGTGGCGCGACCGCCTCTGGGACTGTAGTCTCTCGAACGGCGATCTATGGACCTACCAGGGCGTTGATAGCTCCCCCCGAAATTTGGTACGCTGTGATGCACCGATCGATTGTCGCGGCAGGCCAGATGACGGCTTGAATTCATCGCATCGCTCGGCGGTGAATTGCGAGCAGCGCGAGCATCGGGATAAGCCAGATGACGCGCGAGCCGTAGCGGTCGTCGACCTCACTTATCGTGCATATGAGATCGTTCGCAAGTACACCTGCGGCGACTACGATTGCGAAGTCGCGGAATTCCCTCTCATACCACCATCGTCTTGCCGAAAAGGCGAGATAGCCCGCAGCGGCAACGGTCGAGAGCCACCAGATCCAGCTGATCACGCGCTCAGGGAACCCGCCACGCCACGTCATCGTCGCCTGTTGCGCTGCCAGATAGGGCGACGGCAGCTCGTGCAACTTCGCCTTTACCTTCTCGTTGTAATTTATGAATGTCGCCGAAAAGCGTGTAAGTTGCGCGAACCAGTTGCCCACGACCGCGCGCGTTACTCCTATCGGATCATATGCAAACATGGCGAGGGCTAAGCCCTTGTCCTCGGCTGCGATCCTGCGCCGCTCCTCGGGCGGGGCCGGTGCGAACACGCCGCCATCCATCTCCCACTCCAATTGTCCTGCCGTCATTGGGAATCTTGTGACATAGCGGCAGAGCGCGTAGCCGGAGGTGGGACACGTCGCGCGCAGGTACTCCGTTCCCGACCCGTCAGCGATCATACGCCCGGAAAGAAACGGAGGGCGAATCGGCGGCGCGCCATAGGCGCGTGTCACGCCGTACCGAGAAAGCCTGCTGCCATGCCGCGTAGACGACGAGGCATGCTACAATCATGATCACGCCACGGCTCCAACCCGTCTTGGAATGCACGAGAAGGCCGCCGACAAGCAACATGCCGCCCACGATCAGCGGATGCGTGTCGTGCATCAGCAAAGCAAAGGCAGTGAGACCTCCCCACGCGAGCAGCTGCCAGAGTTGCATGATGCGGCCATAGACAATCATCACCGCGGCACCGGAAATCGCGAGACCAGTAAAACTATCCGGAATCAGGATCGAGATCGTCGTCCCCCACGGCGTGAGCAGCGCGAGAGCTATGAGTGCCGCAGCCAGCTCGGGAAGCGGCGTTCGCGGTGCCACGGTGCGCCACACGCCCCACAGCGCCGCCACGCTGATGATCGCCTGTATGATGACGCACGGCCACGGACCCAGCCATACCAGCAGCCCGTAGATCAGCGACCGGCCGTAGAAGATCGTCTGCGCATCGCCGATCGGCGCCTGGCTTCCGGTGCCCGTGTAGCGTGGCGCGAGTTGCAGCCATGAGGTTGGGAAGCCAGTGAGTTTATTGACCGCTGCATCGGCGTAGCGCGCATATTCCAACGCGTCGGTATCGATGATGGGAGCCCCGTTGAGCAGCGCTGGCACGAGACAGATGCCGGCAAGGAGCGCGAGGATCAGCGCGACACGAGCCACAGCACCACTCCGTCCCATACCCGTCAATGGTTCGCCACACACGGCACTGCCGACGATGCCATAGTTCCAACGGTTCTTTCGCCCGAAGATGCCGCGACATTCGCGATTGCGCGGCCAGGCGGGTGCAAATGTAACCGTTCGCCCCAGCTATCATTGGAATGATGTGCCAGGTAACATGCAGGAATACGCCGATCGAACATGTCAGATACAGCCTCTAACGGCGCATGCCAGGATCAGTGCAGCGCCATCAATACTGATACTACGGCAACGGCGGTGGTGTTGAGCCGATATAAGCGGCAATCATCGTGCCATACGGGTGTACCAGTGGGTAAGCACTCGGTACACCATTGACCGGCCGTCTATCAACAAGCACATCGTCATGAATTTGGTCGCCGACGTATGCAGATCCAGGCCAGAACCACAACCACGCAACCCACCCGCTGTGCTTGTTGCCCTCCACGACGCATCCGGTCACATTTGCGTTGCCACTATCCGGGTAGTTCGCATCGTGTGAGTAGCCGGTCGTCGAGTTGCCGAATTCGCCGTTCAGCGCCGGTGGCACGCCATCGGCAGTCTTCAATGTCTGAAGGTATTTGATCCGATTACGAATCCAATTCTCATAGTCAACCGGGTTGGTGCTCTGACGTGCCGTCCACGGATAGCAGTGGTAATCCCAGTAAACGTTGGTCATCGTTGCGTAAATGCTCGGCGTAGTCGTGTTGGTCCACGGATCAAGCAGACCTAGCATTGCCGTCGAGGTAACGGCACGGATCGCATTGTAGACCGCTTTTTGTTCGTCCATGGTCGCACCAGCATAGGTATGCTGGTCGGATGGCTCGTTGCACGTGCTGTACCAGACGTAAGGGTTATCCTTGTACTTTTTGTTCATCCTCGTCAACATCGAGCAGAAGTCGGTCAAGTTCTGACCGGTCGCTACACTGTCTTTGGCCGTGTAATTGCCGAACTGCACGACTATGCCTCTAGCGGTCAACCATTTCACTGCATTTTGAAGCGCGGGATCACCATCGGCGTCGTAGCTGTCCACGATCGCAATTCGAACCATGTTGACGCCAGGAAAACGCGTCAACAGCGGCTTGCATGATGGGTCCGACACCGCGGTGGTGATCGTGCCATTGTGAATGTTGATACCACGTGCCACGAAGCGATTGCCGTGAGGATCGATGATCTGCCCATTCGATACGCTAAAGCTGCCGGATGCAGTTTTCGCCGCGGCCAACCGCGTAGACGCGTCAGTCTCGCGGAGGTGCATTGCCCCGTTGTAGTCTGCGAAGGCTATGAATGCTAAGATCGACCGTCTACTGATCATTGGCCTCCCCGGAGAGGTGCCATCCATTCTGCTGGCGCGCGAGATGTCTAAGCGCCGTGGCCCAGTAGCCCGATACGACAGTCCTGACAAGTGGTGACCGAGCGATCTCTCTTCAGGCGGTTTGCGCGTCAGCCATCGGTCCAAAAGGACGCACCGCCACGATTATCCGCCTCCGAACGGATCACCCGACGCCAGGATGCTCGGTGAATTGGATAGACCTGGCGCTGCCGCCGGTCGACAACTCACTGCTGCGTCTTTACCGGCGTGTAGCGCGTCAGTTCGCGTTCGTCGGCCTGCTGATCATCGCGTCGTGCCGCAGCGCGTCGGTGCTCCGCCTGAATGGTGGCCAGAGCGAACTCTAATTGCTTAGTCCGCGCGATCGCCTCGCGCAACGCCTCACGCGCCGCGAGCTCGCTCCTGTCCAACTCCGTCGCGCGCTGCCGCAGTTGCGCCCGGCCGCGCGCAGCATGCAGCGTCCAGCCCTCCAGCGAGGCACGCGCGTCCGGATCTGCCAGCGCCCGGTCGGCCTCGCTCGCAGCGGTCGCATCGTGCTGGCTGAGGGCCGACGCCGCATCGGACGAGGCGCGTGCGATCTGGCCGAGATCGCCGCGTCGCTCGTCTGCGCTCTGCTGCGCAAGCCGTACCAATAAAGGAATACCCCGCCGCATCAGTAGTTCACCCCGCTGTACGCAACAAGGCTAGCAACCATTGGTTGCCGCTCTGTTTCAGATCGGAATGCCGGGCCGCTTTCTGAACCGGCCCCATGCTGCGAGGATCTCATCGACCTGCGCGTTCTGGTCTGCCTTGCGGAGATCGATCAGCCGGTCGCGCAACCGCAGGATGATATGCCCCGCCGGCAAATTCGCGGCGGTCTCCAGACGATCCAGAAAAACGTGGCCCAGTTCGGGGTCGTCGCGCATCACCCGATAGCCGGCATAGACCAGCGCCGACGAACGCCCGTAGTGCACCAGCTTTCGCGCAAAGCCACGCAGCCGCATCAGTTCCGGATGCGCCGTGATGACATCGCGGATCTCGGACGCCGTTGGCCGGGCGTTCGGCTCGCCGGCCGGCTTCAGCTCACGCCGCCACAGCAGCACCGCTGTCGCGGAGATCAGTGCCTTGTCGCCGAAGTCCTCGAACATCTCATCGACCGCCGGCGCCTTCTTGGCCTGCTTGTCGTAGGTCTCGAATGCCTCCTCGGGCAGGCCGCGCATCACCAGCACCTCGATCGGCTGGCCCGCCTCCAGCACCGCGGACAGCCGATGCTGACCATTCAGCAGCCGCCCGGTGCGCGAGAAGCAGATCGGCTGCGCGTTGAACATCCACTGGCCGTTGCGGATGTCGCGGGCCATGGCCGCGACATGCGACTGCACGATGTTGCGGTTGCCTCGGTTGGCCGCGAGGTACTCTTCGGCGCGCTCCGGCGTGATCGTCTCCACCGTCATGGCATAGACGCTGGGATCGTGCAGCGCCTCCTCGGCTTCCTGCACCAGGCGCAACTGAACCTCGTCGCGCGCGCTGGAATGTTCCGAGTCCTTCAGTCCGGCGTAGCCCGCCAGCCGCGGGAACGGCTCGCCGCTTCGCGGATTGCGGGCAATATCATGCCAGACATAGGCCTCGCTGCGCGTGCCGGCGATCGTATCGTTCAGCGCCTTGATGCACAGCGCGAACAACGTCACGGCCGTCAGCCGCCGCGCCGGGTCGTTGCGGCCCTCGACCAGCCTGCGGCGGATCAGTACCCCAGGCTCATCCGCGTCGAACCGCTCCGGGTGAGCGATGGCGTCCAGGAAATGCCGGATCGCGGCACGGTCGACCTGCAGCCCCATGAAACTCAGCGGCGTCCGGATCGATTCGGTAAGCAGCCGTGCGGGGTGGTCGAAGCTGAACTTGACCGCGGTGTCGATCTCCGTGCGGTTCGCCTCCAGCGCACGCTCCATCCTGCTCCACGGCGGCGTCGAGGTGCCGCGGGTCAGCGTCTCGTCGTCATAGCGGATCAGCTTGGCGAGGAGGCTGGCGACCGCCGCCGGATGCGGGATGCCACGCGTCTCCAGCACGCCGGTGAACGAACGGCGACGCTGCTGGTCGATCGTGTGGATCGTGTCGTCCGGCACGTTCTCCGCCAGCACGGTCACGAATGACGTCTTTGCCTCGATGCAGGCGTAGAGACGCTGCAATCCGTCCAGCAGTACCCCGTTGCGCGAGAGGATGATCGGCATGCCGTTCAGCACCCACTCGCCGGTGCGCATTGCCTGCGCATAGGCAGCGACGGCAGTCTGGTTACGTCGGCCGGACGCCCGTTTCATCGCCAGGAAGCTGGAGGCGCTCTCCGGGGTGATCCGCACGATGCTGAAGCGCGCCTGCCCCTGCCCGGTCTGTTCGACCTGGACAACACGCCCCAGCGCCGAACTTGTGCCGGTGGCATTGTCGAGGTGATCGTCCTCAGGCATCGGAGCCCCTCTATAGCGCGCAGCCACGGCCTTCGCGCTGGATCCGGCAGTTGGCATACGCAGTCGGTCCTTCAGACGCCGGCACTTGTCGCGAAAATGCCCCCCAATCTGCCAAAATGCAAGGTCAAATCCCTGGAGCGAGGCCATTCCTTCTCCGGGAAAACCGCGATTTTCGAGTGTGCCAATCTGACGCCCACAAGTCCTTGCAAAATCCTGTGGAGGCTGCGAAAATCTCCGGCATAAGGACCGAGGGAAGCGAGATGTCGTCCGTCTATCCGGTTGCCCAGGCCCCGGCGGCCTCCAAACCCGCCGACGCCAAATTGCACCGAGCGGCCAAGGATTTCGAGGCCATGTTCATGACCGAGATGCTCCACCAGGCCCGTCCGACGCCCAAGGCAACCGGTGTCTTTGCCACCGGAGCAGGCGAAAAATCGTGGCAGGTCTTCATGGACCAGGCGTTGGGCCAGGCTGCGGCCAGCCAGTCGGGCAACGACCTGTCGCGCGAAATCGAGCAGGCCATGAGGGCCGCACAGAACCGTGGGAGCCGCAAATGACCAATACTCTCTCCTCTCTGGGACAGGCTGCGAAGCGCCTCCGCACCGCACTACAACGAGAGACCGAGCTCGCCATGCGCGGCGCGGTCAATGAACTCGCCGAGGCGGCAGAAGCCAAGCGAGCAGCCTTCGCCGAGTTCAGCGCCGCGTGCCAAACGCAAGGCTGCGCTTCGGCCAACGCGGAGGCTGAGCCGTGACGCCCTGCGGGCCCTGCTGGCGGCGGCGGACGAGAACGCGAATGTGCTGGACGCGGTGCGCTCCACCCTCGAGAGGCTGTCCGACGGCCTGCGAGCAGCGCTGGGGGCAACAGTCGACCCAGGGATCTACGGGCCGGCGGGGCGTCGCATGGGCCATGTCCCGGCCGCTCGGCTGGATGCATCGGCCTGATGGCCTAATCCTGCGAAAAGCGGCTTTGTTTGATTTACAGACGCGCGAAACGATGATACCGCTCACAACCGTCGCTGTGCGAAAAACCGCAAGGGCGCGCGACCCCCGCGTCAGAATGGCGCTCCCGCAATCCACCCTGAATGGGAGCCACACCAATGATCAACTCAATCCTCACGAACTATGGCAGCATGGCCGCTCTGCAGAGCCTCCAGGCGACGCAGTCAGCTTTGCTGGAAACCCAGAACCAGGTCTCCTCCGGCCTGCGCGTCGCCACCGCCAAGGACGACGCCTCCGACTGGGTCACCGCGACCACAACGAAGTCGAACATCTCCAGCCTGCAGCAGGTGAGCCAGAACCTCGGCAACGCCGACTCGATGCTCGGCACGGCAGTCGCCGGCGCCACCAGTGTGTCGAGCCTTGTCACGCAGATCCGTGCCAAGGTCGCCTCGGTCAGCGACCCGTCGACCAACGTCGCGGCGACGCAGGCCGAAGTTGACCAGCTGGTCAACCAGATCAACGCCACCGTCCAAAGCTCCGCCTTCAACGGCGTCAATCTGCTGGACGACAGCCACGCGGCCGGTCTGAGCTTCGTCGCGGCGACCGCCAACGACTACACCGCGGCCGGCGCTGCCTCGTCCACGATCAGCACCGGCGCGGCGGTCGATCTGAGACACGGCACCTCTGCCACCGGCACCAATGCCAACATGAAGGCATTGTTTAATCTGGTGGACAGCGCCGGGACCGGCGGCGGTCTGGCGGCCATAGCGGCAGGCACGACCACAATGGACAACGCGCTGAAGACTGTCGATACGGCCGCCGCCACGGTGACCGGCGCGGCGGCACAGTATGGCGCCGTGCAGACCAACGTCGAAGGCCAGCAGACCTTCGTCAACAACCTGGTGAAGTCGCTGCAGTCCGGCGTCAGCAACATGGTTGACGCGGACATGACCGCCGAGTCCGCGCGGCTCAGCGCATTGCAGGTCCAGCAGCAGCTGGGCACGCAGGCGCTCAGCATCGCCAACCAGGCGCCGCAGCTGATCCTCAAGCTGTTCGGCTGACTCGACGCGGGGCCGGTCCCTTGGGCCGGCCCCAAGCCCACCCGGCGCAGGAAGCGTCGGCGCTATCGTAGAAATGCTCGACGAGGAAGAAGGCCCGTTCGATGCTCACCGCCGATACTGATCTCGCCCTCGCGACACCGCGCAACGCTGCCTCAGCCTATGGCCTCGTCATGCGCAGAACCGAGAGTGCACGCAACATCGAGTACCAGGTCTTCGCGCAGGCCACCGCGGCCATGCAGGAGGCCGACCTGCCTGATGCGCACTTTACCAGCGCGCATCGCCGCCACCCATCGCAATCGCGAACTCTGGGACACGCTGGCCTGCCTGCTGGCCTGCGAGGATAACGCATTGCCGGAGAGCCTGCGCGCCAAGCTGATCAGCCTGGCACTCTGGGTCACCCGCGAGACACGGCGCGTGCTGCGCAACAACCTGCCGCTGACCGACCTGATCGAGGTCAACCGCACCATCATGCAAGGGCTCTGTCCCCAACCGGACGAGGCAAGCTGATGCCACTCAAACTCAAACTCGCGGCGCATGAGCGTCTCGTGGTCAACGGCGCGGTCATGGTCAATGGCGGCGGCCGCACATCGCTGATCATCCGCAACTTCGCACATATCATGCGCGAAAAGGATGTGCTGCAGGAAGCCGACGCCAACACGCCGACGCAGGCGCCTCTACTTCCTGGTGCAGGCGATGCTGATGCAGCCGCCGCCCTCGGGCGAACTGCTGGACAGCTTCGCCGCAGCTGATGTCGCAACTGTCCGGCCGCCTATATGCGAGCCGCAGAGCCTGGAGCGTTCTGCAGGAGGTCGCGCGCCTGGTCGATGCCGGCGATTTCTACAAGGCGCTGATGAAGCTGCATCCGCTGATCGACTACGAGGCCGAACTGCTGCAGGTGCCCCCGCACGAATGGCGCCGCGCGGCAAGCCGCCGGCACCGGTGAGCCAGTCCCGGCCTCGCGCCCGAGCCGGAGTTCGCCGCGGCGGACCTGAACGCCATGGATCCTCTGATCATCCAGCCTGGGGATTCCCAACCGGCCTGGCCGGCTGGAACATCCTGCAGAGCGAAGACACCGGCAGATTTCCCGGCGCTCACCAAGGATCCCGTGGTGCAGCGGGAGATCGCCTATTTCCGGCAGAATGCGCCAAGGCAACCACTGCCCAGGCGCTGCTTGCCGACCCGCGGCTGCAGGACTTCGTGCTGACCGCCTATGGCCTGACGCTCGCAGAACGGCATGACGGCGCTGTTGCAGAAGGTCCTCAACTCAAACCCGTCCGACCCGAATTCATTTGCGGCGCAGTTGACGGATACTCGCTACACGGCGTTTGCCAAGGCGTTCAATTACGGCGGCCCGGTCACGCCGGCAGTTCCTGCCAAGCCATCCGGTGCCGAGGTCGAGTCGACGGCCTGTTCGCAGGCAGCAACTTCGCCACATTCAGCGGCACCTTCGGCGGTGTCACGCTGAGCAATGTCAACCTGACCGGTGTCACCACCTGGCAAGGACTGGCCAATCACTCTGCAGGCAGCGTTTCGGCGCGCCGATGGCAACCGCAGCGATATCTCGGTCACGCTCGATGGACTGAACCTGAAGTTCACCGATGCAAAGGGACGCGGCACCGCGACATCCTTCGCCTGGACAACGAATCCCGGCAAACACCGGCGCGGCCCGACCGCTTCAGCCCCAGGCAATATGATCGCCGGTGCTGTGGCACAGCCGCAGCAAGGCGGCCCGAATGTCACCAGCTCCTCGTTCATCAACCAGGTCGTGCAGCAGTACACCCAGGCACAGTTCGAACAGGTGATCGGCAACACCTCGAATACGCTGCGCGAGGCGGAATACGCGAAGCACCAACTGCCGACGATCACCAACTGGTACTCCGTCATCGGCAACCAGGCATTGGCCAACGTCATTCAGACCGTGCTGGGCCTGCCGCAGAGTTTCGGGCTGCTCGATGTCGACAAGCAGGCCCAGATACTGGGATCGCGCATGAACATCACCGACTTCCAGGACCCTGCGAAGCTCGGCAAGCTGCTCAACCAGTTCGTCGCGCTGGGCACCGCGCAAACGCTGGATCCGACACAGAACCCCGCGGTTCAGTTGTTGAGCGGGGCCAGCTCGACCAACATCATCAACCTGACACTGCCGACACAGACCACAGTCACCGACAGCTATTCGAGTGCCTCGGTAGCGGCGATGTTGTTGAGCACAGCCGGCGGAGGTTAGGTCTCCACCGGCCTCCCGACAGCAGGGCAGCGCTACTCTGTGACGATCAGGCGGTTGTGGAGACTGTGCTAACGGCTTGCTGGCTGCTGGAAGCACCATAATTCTGCAGGGCACGCATCACATCGGCGGCAAGGCTGCTACCCGTGGTCGTGGCCGCTGTCGTGGCGGCGTTGCCACCATCAATCAGCTGAGCAACCTGGCTGACGAATTGGTTCGCAGCATTTTGCGTGGATCCGCCGCTGCCACCGTGGTGATGGTGGTGGTGATGTGCGCCGCCGGCCTGCTGCGTGGATGTCGGAGTCGCGCCGTTCGCTGGTGTTGCCGACGAAGTGCTGGCGGGTGACGTGGTCGGAGATGAAGTGGTCCCAGAGGTGGGCTGGCTCAGCATCGATTGCAGCTGGGTCAGAGAACTGCTGAAATACAGCGGCAAGATCTGAGGCATTTGCCGAAGACGAGGTGGAGGACGAAACAGTCTGGCTGCTGCCAGTATTCTGAGGTGCAGGTTGTGGCCACCATGACGTGGGGCCGGCCGCCGCGTTAATCGACATCGACATCTCGCACCATCCTTCTGCTGGCCTTAAGCGGCCTTTGCCGCGCGACACCATTGGGGGGTCATGAACGGTTCCAACATTCTTACGGTTCCGGCTCACAAATGATGCGAAATGTATCGGCGCGCCATGACGGCAGTCGCCTATTGGCCGCCAAGGATCTGACCCAGCGACGCGAACGCTTCCCCCGCCGGGGTCCGCTCATCGACCCCCTGACCGAGGAATGCCTCGAACTCCGGGTGCTTGACGATGGCTCGGTCCACCAGCGGATCCGACCCCACCCGGTAGGCGCCCAGCCGGATCATCTCCGCCATGTTGTCGTAGCTCCCAAGCAGCCGCCGCGCCTCGGCCAGGAGCACATTCTCCTCCTCCGAATGGCAACGCGGCAGCGCCCGGCTCACCGAGCGCAGGATGTCGATCGCCGGCCACCTCCCGCGTTCACCGATCCTCCGGTCAAGCACCAGATGCCCATCCAGGATGCCGCGCACCGCGTCCGATACCGGCTCGTCGTGGTCGTCGCCGTCCACCAGCACGGTGAAAATGCCGGTTATGTCCCCCTGACCTTCGGGCCCCGGCCCTGCGCGTTCCAGCAGCGCCGGCAGTTCTGCGAAAACTGACGGCGTGTAGGACCGGGCGGTCGCTGGTTCCCCAGCGGCAAGGCCGATCTCGCGCTGGGCATGCGCCAGCCGGGTGATGCTGTCGAGCAGGCACAGCACCTGTTTGCCCTGGCCGCGAAACCACTCCGCAACGGCAGAGTGTCGCATACGCGGCGCGCCGCCGGGCCAGCGCCGGCTGGTCGGAAGTGGCCACCACCACGACGGCCCGCTGCATCCCCGCCTCAGCAAGCGTGACATCGAGGAACTCGCGCACCTCGCGCCCGCGTTCGCCGATCAGACCGACCACCACGACGTCGGCGGCGATGTGACGCGCAAGCATCCCCAGCAGCATCGACTTGCCGACGCCAGATGCCGCGAACACGCCCAGCCGCTGGCCGCGGCACACCGGCACGAACACATCGAGTGCACGGATGCCCGTCTCCAGCCGCTGACCCATCAGACGGCGGCCAAATGCCTCGGGCGCGGCACGCCGCAGCGGCATCGGCTGATCGCCATGGGGCAGCGGCCCCTTTGCCGTCGAGCGGCCGCCCGAGACCATCGATCACGCGGCCAAGCCAAGCCTGGCACGGGTAAAGGGACGGGGCATCGGAGAGCAACACGCGCGCGCCGGGCGCCAGGCCCTCGGCGCGACCTTCCGGCATGACGGTGACCCGTCCATTGGCAAACGCGACCACTTCGCCGGGCAGACTCTGGGCCCTGACCTTGCACCAACACCCTATCGCCGACCGCGATTCGGCTGCCGAAACCGGCCACCGTCATGGACGCGCCGTGGACGGCTTCCAGGCATCCCCACCGCTCCACGCGCGGGAGCCTGCGAAGGAGACCGACCGCTTCGGCGAGGCCGATCGGAGTCGCGACTGGTTCGCAGCATTGCGGCACATTCCTTGCGAAATATTGTAACGAAGTCACCTCTAATCAGGTCTGCAAAGGATCTTCCAGCAGTTTGCGAAAATCATCTGGACAAGCGATCAAGGCCGTGCGATATGCAAGCCGTCGACGACCCACTTTCGCAAGAAATGCGAGCCAATGCTTTCGGGTATCGACCTATTCCGCACTGCGGCAGACCGTATGCGCTATCTCACCCAGCGCCAAACGGTGATCAGCCGTAATATCGCCAACGCGGACACGCCAAGCTACAAGGCGTTGGATGTCCCCGCTTTCACGCCCACCGGCTCAGCGAAGGCGTCCTCTGGCGCTGGCCCGCACGGAACCGGGCCATCTAAGCGCGCCTGCCACCACCGCGAGCAGCCACCGCGCCACCGGTAGAGTCCAGCCTTTACGGCGAAAAGCCCAACGGCAACACCGTCTCGCTGGAAGAGCAGATGGTCAAAGCGGCCGATGTCGCGAATTCCTTTGCCCTTGCCACCGCGGCCTACGCGAAGAGCATCAGCCTGATGAAGATCGGGATCGACAGCGGCAGATGAGCCAGCATCTCCCCTGTGACCGGCCTGGGCCCCCTCTCCCAGGCCATGGCCACGGCAGCGTCCGGCATGCGGGCGCAGACGCTGCGCCTGCGCACCGTGGCTGAAAATCTCGCCAACGCCAACTCCACCGCCGCCACGCCCGGCGACACCCCGTACCAGCGCAAGATGACGACATTCGAGCAGGCGGTGGACAAGGCAACCGGAGCTGCGATGGTGCGGACCGGCCGGACGGTGCTCGACAACACGCCGTTCCGCACGGTCTATGACCCATCGCATCCGGCCGCCGGACCCGACGGCTACGTCAAGCTGCCCAACGTCTCCGAGGTGGTCGAGGCGGCCGACATGCGCGAAGCGGAGCGCTCGTACGAGGCCAACCTCGCGACGCTGACCCAGGCGCGCACCATGTTTGCCAAAACTCTTGATATCCTGAAGGCCTGACCGTGACGCCCCTCGCCCCCATCGGTCAGGTCCTCTCCGCCTACAGCACGAATCGCGCCGCGCCCGGCCGGCGAGACCGGCTTCGGCACGATGGTCGCCGACGCGGCGCAATCCGCGCTGCAACACCGTTCGACAGTCCGAACAGACCACAGTCAACGCCGTCGCCGGCAAGGCCGATGTGCAGGACGTCGTGATGGCCCTCGGCGACGCCGAGGTCACCATGCAGACCGTGGTCGCGGTCCGCGACAAGATCCTCGGCGCCTACAACGACATCATGAAGATGTCGATCTGATGAATGAAGGCGACGTCATCGAGATCGTGCGCAGCGGCTTCTACGCCTCGCTGCTCGCCGCCGGTCCCGCGTTGCTCGGCGCCCTGCTGACCGGACTCGTCATCAGCATCATGCAGGCGCTGACGCAGGTGCAGGAGATGACGCTCGCCTACATGCCGAAGATCTTCGTGACCCTGCTGGTCACCATGCTGTTCCTGCCGCTCTCCTTCGCCGCACTGCGCTCTTACATGGATCAGGTCATGCAGATGATCGTGGGCATCTGAGCGCCGTGTCCGCGACGACATCGCAGTCGGCCGCTGGACTGCTCGGACTGATCGCATCGCGGCTGCGCCGCGGTCTGGCTCACCAGGACCTGCTGTTCGCCGGCGCGCTGACATTGCTGGTAGCAGTGCTGGTGCTGCCGATGCCCACCTGGGTGGTCGATATCGGCCTGTCCACCTCGATCACCCTCTCGGTGCTGATCCTGATGGTGGCGATCTGGATCGAGAAGCCGCTCGATTTCTCCAGCTTCCCGACCGTGCTGCTGGTCGCCACGCTGCTGCGTCTTGCGCTCAACCTCGCCACCGTGCGGCTGATCCTGGCCGGCGGCCACAAGGGGCTCGGCGCCGCCGGATTCGGTGATCAAGGGCTTTGCCGCTTTCGTGGTCGGCGGCGATTTCGTCATCGGCGTCGTGCTGTTCGCCATCCTGGTGGTGATCAACTTCATGGTGATCACCAAGGGCGCCGGCCGCATCGCCGAAGTCGCCGCACGCTTCTCGCTCGATGCCATGCCGGGCAAGCAGATGGCAATCGACGCCGACCTCTCCGCCGGCATGATAACCGAGGAGGACGCCCGCCGGCGTCGCAAGGAACTCGAAGAGGAAAGCTCGTTCTTCGGCGCCATGGACGGCGCTTCGAAATTCGTGCGAGGCGACGCAATCGCCGCGATCATCATCACTCTGGTCAATGCGATCGGCGGCATCGTCGTCGGCATGCTGCGCCACGGCCTCGACTATCGACAAGGCGGCCACCTTCTACACGACGCTGACCATCGGCGACGGCATCGTCAGCCAAATTCCCGCGCTGATCGTCAGTCTGGGCGCCGGCATGCTGGTGTCGAAAGGCTCGGTGCGCGGCTCCGCGCACAGCACGTTCATCTCCCAGCTCGGCGGCCACGCCAAGCCGCTGTTCCTCGCCTCCGGACTCGCCGCACTGTTCGCACTGCTGCCCGGATTGCCGTTCCTGCCGTTCGCCGCCCTGTCGCTTGCATGCAGCGGCGGTGCCGTACTGGCACGCCGAGCAGCCGAACGCCGCGCCAAGGCCGAAGCCGCCGCAGCACGCACCGAGGAGAAAGTCGGCAGCTCACGCGACGAACCGATCAGCGACATGATGCGGGTCGATGACATCCGGATCGAACTCGGCATGGGGCTGGTCTCGCTGACCTCCGGCCCCGATGGCGGTCTGACCGAAAAGATCCGCAAGCTGCGCCGCTCGATCGCGCTCGACTATGGCTTCCTGCTGCCAGCGGTGCGTCTGAAGGACAACATGGACCTCGATGCCGGCGAGTATTCGTTGCAGGTGATGGGCGTCGAGATCGCGCGCGAGCAGATGATGATGGGACGGCTGCTGGCCTTCTCGCCTGGCGGTGATCCACTGCTCGTCGCCGGCATCGATACCACCGAGCCATCCTTCCGCATCCCGGCGCGCTGGATCGACCCGGCGTTCGCGGCAGGACGCCATCCGCCAGGGCCTGACGGTGGTCGATGCCGAGACGGTGCTCACCACGCATCTGTCCGAGACGGTCAAGGCGCACATGAGCCAGCTCATGTCCTACGCCGCCACACGCAAGCTGCTGGATGGGCTTGGCCAGGAAAACCAGAAGCTGGTGCAGGACCTGGTGCCGGCAGTGCTGCCGATGACAACGGTGCAGAAGGTGCTGGCCAATCTGCTGGCCGAACGCGTGTCCATCCGTCATCTCGCGCTGATCCTGGAAGCGATGCACGAGGCCGCCGGCTTCACCCGCAATGTCCGACTGATCACCGAGCACGTTCGCGCCCGCCTCGCGCTGCAGATCTGCAAGGCACTGCAGGGCGAGGATGGCTTCATTGCGGTCATGCCGCTGTCGCAAGGATGGGAGCGCGAGATCAACGAGGCGATCATCGTGGATGGCGATCAACGCAGCTTCGTTCTGGCGCCCTCGCGCACTCAGGAATTCATCCAGACGGTACGCACCAAACTGGCGGAGGTCTCGGCGCGCGGCACCTGGCCCGCTGTTCTCACCAGCACTGAGGCGCGACCGTTCGTGCGCAGCCTGGTCGAACGCATCAACCCGACCATTGCGGTGCTTTCGCACGCTGAGATCCATTCCCGCGCCAAGCTGCGGACGCTGGAGCAGATCTGAGAATCCGCATGGCACCTTGTCATTGCGAGGGATGTAGCGACGAAGCGTCTCGGTCGAGGGATGTGACCTGACCGAGATTGCTTCCCACCGCTTCCGCGGTGGCTGCGATGGCAAGCCGGCATGATCACCCTCGACCTCACTGACTGGCTTTCGCTCGAGATCTATCACGTGCTGCTGGTCTTCGTCCGCATCACGGCCGCATTCATGCTGATGCCCGGCTTTGGCGAGCCAACGGTGCCGGCGCGCATCCGCATCCTTGTTGGCCTGGCGATCGCCGCCGCGGTGTCACCAGCCATCGTCGCAATGCCCACCTCCGTGCCAAATGTCTGGGGGATTTTGCTCGGTGTCGCGGCCGAGGCCACCAGCGGTGCATTGCTTGGGGCGATCGCCCGCACCATCATCTCAGGTGTGTTGGTCGCTGGTCAGGTGATCGGCCAGAACATCGGTCTCGCCAACGTATTCGCCACTGGCATGATCGTCGATCAGGCCGCGACGATTGGTGCTGCCGTGTATGCCGGACTGCTTGCCACGCTGTTCGCATCAGGCGGCCACCTCGCCATCCTGCGTGCGCTCGTCGGACAGCTACTCGCTGATCCCGCCGGCACACTTTCCCAGTGTCGATGCCACGGCGCATTCCATCGTGGAGGCCGGGCTTCGCAGCTTCCATCTCGCCATACAGCTCGCCTTTCCGTTCCTGCTGCTGGCGTTCGTGTTCAATGTCACGCTTGGAGCGATGAACCGTGCGCTGCCCGCGATGCCGGTCTTCATGATCGCAAGCCCCGCGCTGGTCGCGGCCGGTCTCTACCTGCTGGCCGCGACGATGCCCGGCATTCTGGACGCAGGCCTGACGGCCTGGACCGACCTCCCCTCGCTGCTCGCGCACTGACCCATGGCGGAAGACCAGCACGAGGAACGGACACTCGACGCCACGGCGCGCAAGCTTGAGCAGGCGCGCGAACGTGGCGAGGTGCCCATCTCGCGCGAAGGTTCCACCGCTGGTATCTATATCGCCACACTCGTCGGCATCGTGCTGACCGGCGGCCTGATCGCGCGCCATCTCGGCGAAATCGTTCTGCCCATGCTGGAACGACCGGAAACGCTGTTGGACGCGACGCCGCAGGGCTGGACCGACGCAGGCAGTGCCGTGGCGATCGCCATCGCACTCGCCATCGTGCCCTTCTTCGCTCTTGTCGTCACCGGCGCGCTGCTTCCCTACCTGCTGCAGAACTCGATCGCCGTCTCGGTCGAGCGGATGACCCCGAAGCTCTCGCATCTGTCGCCGATGCGCGGGATCAAGCGCATCTTCGGCCTGCGCACGCTGTTCGAGATGGCCAAGAGCATGGTGAAACTCGTCGCCGTCGGCATCGCCTGCTTCGTGGTCGTGCTGCCGCTCTACCGGAACGCGGCGAGCCTGGTTTCCGTCGAAGTCGCCTCGATGCCGGCGATGATGCAGCAGTCGCTGCTGTCGGTGCTGCTGGCCACGACATTGGTCGCGGTATTGATCGCCGGCGTCGATGTTCCGTACCAGCACTGGGCCTGGCGCCGCCGCATGCGCATGAGCGTCGAGGAGATGCGCAAGGAACTGCGCGAGTCAGAAGGCGATCCGCACATCAAGGCGCGCCAGCGTCGGCTGCGCCAGAAGCGAGCTCAGCGGCGCATGATGCACGACGTGCCGCAGGCCACGGTGGTGATCACCAACCCGACCCATTTCGCCGTCGCGTTGCGCTACCAACGGGGCAAGGATCCCGCCCCCCTCGTGGTCGCCAAGGGCGCCGATCTGGTCGCCGCGCGGATCCGCCAGGTTGCCCGCGAGCACGACGTCGCGATTGTCGAGAACCCGCCGCTCGCCCGAGCGCTGCACGCCACCGTGGAAATCGGCGAGGTCATTCCGCAAGAGCATTTCGAGGCAGTCGCACGTATCATCGGCCTGATCTGGGCGCAGCGCAGCGAGCGTCCCGTTCTGCCGCCAGCCTGATTGCTACGAACAGTCTCCGATACCGTGACCAGCTCCAGATCGCGGGCGACGCGCGCTGGTCGCGTCATGCCGACGAAGGTCGGCATCCACGTCTTCCCTGCATGGAGCTGCAGACATTGGAGGGCCCGCCCGATGACTGACAGCAAATGGGATGGATTTGGCGGTGTCGCCTTTGGTGTCAGCGCCGAAACCCGGCGTGACGCTGTGCCAACTCTTCGGTGACGGCCAGCGCGGCCTGAGGGTCCATGCCGGCAAGGATCGGTCCCGCCGATCTCGTATCCAGATGCTGGAGGATCGCGGCTGACTTCGCCGCATCCATCTTGCCGAGCACTGCCGCCGCCTGGGCGGGCTTCATGTTCGAATACAGTCCGACGAGCAGGGTAAGATCCGCATCAGCCGCAGAGAATTCGTGTGCAGCAAGGGCTTCCACCTCATGCCGCAGGCGTTCCAGTTCGGTTATCTGGCGTCGGGCAAGTTGTTCGGCTGCCGCGACCTGAGCCGCCCGCGTCTGCAGATCGTGCTCACGGCGGTCCAGTTCCGCCTGCCGGCGAGAAACTTCTTGCAGCAGCCTGCCGTCGACAACCGGAGCGCTTTCGGACGGCGCTGCCCGCGCCGGCGGATCGGCCGGAGGCGCCGCCTGCGGAGCCGGCTGGGCGGCGGCATGCGAGATTGGGGACAAGCCATGCCATTGCTGGAACAGATCCGCGGCACGCCAGGGCAACAACAGCGCCAGGCCAGCCGTTGCCAACGGCAGCGAATATCCCGACGTCAGCAGTTTGATCCTCATGACTTCACGCGGCCCCGCTGGCCCGTTCCGCGAAGCCTTTCGGTTCCACCATCTCGCGCGGCAGCGCAGCAGCCCGGGCGCCGTCCAGGCGACGATGCTGGCGAAGCAGCCGGTCGAGCGCAGATGCCGCCTCTTCGGCTGCACGGTTGGCGGAGGCCAATTCCACCGACATCCGGCGCGACGCGGCCAGGCGCACCTCTACGGTCGCCAGCTCGGTTTGCAGCCGCTGGGCAAATCCATCGGCGATGTCCACCATGCGCCCAACCGAGGCATCCAGCGCCGGCAGCACCCGGCCGGCATCCGCCAGCGCACGCCGCAGCCGATGCAGCCTGACGTGCAGCAGGACCGAATGCAGCGCGACCATGGCCAGAAGCACAAAACCTACAGCGTTCAGCAAGAAATACAGCATGATGGGATTCTCCTCGAAGCTGTTTGGGTGATTAATCAGGTTGCCGTCGGCCAGTCCTCGGCGAACCGGCGCGCCTCCACATGCAGCGCGATGCGGCCATCCTTTTCGGCGATCCGCGCATCCAGCATAGGAAGCCCGTGGCAGAGCAGTTCGATCGGTTCGTCGTGCCGACAGCTGAGAGGCAAGGTCGAACCGATGCGCCAGCGCAGCACCTCGGACGTCAAGGCGCGGCGGCTTTCGACGACGGCGCGCAACGTTACCTTCGCATGCGGCAGCTCCGCACGCAGGTGTGCCTGCCATGCGACATCTCCGCCGGGCTTGCGATCCGAGATGTCCTGCGCGAGGCGATCCTTCACCGGATCAAGCGTCGCCAGCGGGATCATGAAGTCGACGAAGCCACGATAGCTCGCCACCGCCACCTCAGCGCGGAACGTGGCGGCCGCAGCAGACGGCTTGGCAATCGCTGCGTTGGCCGGTGCAGTTTCGGTACGCTCCAACAGGCACTCCACCCGACTGACCGGCTCAAAGGCACGACCGAGATCGCGTGCGAGCACATCGGCCGCCAGCCGCTCCACGACTGCCCGCTCGATCGCGGTGCAAGGCCGGGAGAGACCCTCCTGCGTTTGGTTGCGACGGCCGCCCAGAAGCAGCCCGATTGCCGCACCCATCACGCCAGCATCAAGCGCGGCAAGGCAGTACCCGTCCCACGGCTCGATGCGGATCACGGCGATCATACATGGTGCAGGCAGGCCCGCGAGGTAGTCGTGGACACGAATGACACGGGGCCGTTCAACGGTGACCTCGGCTTCCTCACCGGAAATCGTCCGAAGACTGGCTGACATGTGCTGTGCCAGTCGCTCCACCACGATGCGAAGCGCTGGCAGGTGCTCGATTGCTGGCATCGCCTTAGCAATCAGCGCGTTGATCCCCGCAGCATTCATGCCAGGACCAAACCGGTGATCAGCACGTCGGCCACCACGCCAGGGCCGAGCACGAGGTTCAGCCGCCGGTAGAGGTCTGCTCGCATCCGGTCGATCGCGAGCCCGCCATCCAGTTCTCCATCCCTCAGCGTGCGCAAGTATGTCAGCAACGCGTCATAGACCCGCGGCGACAGTATCTGGCTCGCCGGCGTGTCAGCCGAGCTTTTCGCAAGCTCAATCGACATCCGGATGCGCATCTGTCTGCCACGGCCACCGTTCGGCAGCGTTACCGCCATCTCCGGCATGTCGACGAACACCGGGCCGGCGGTTGCCGTGGGACCCGGCTGTGCCTTATTCCCGACCAGACGCTGAACAGTCTGGCCAACTTGCGGCACGAATACATAGGCCGCGGCGCCGCCCGCGAGCAGAACCATTATCCCCGCCGCAGCCAATAACAGCCCCCGGCGTCCTTTCCGACGAGGCGCCTGCGCGTTCTCGGCCGGTGCACCTTCGCCCTGTATTTCATCCCGCCCGGCTTCTGCCACGGCATCGGCTCCCGTCTCAAAGGTTCGTCCGCAGGCAATCTTTCGCAAGGCGACCTGCTCGCGTTTCGCTATAGACGGCTTCGCGAAAATATGCGAGGAGAATTTTCGCAAAAGGGAGCGGCAAAAGGCGGCTCATGGAGCATATCGCCAGCCTCAAGGCTACGTTGGCACGACTGGAGCCCGCGAAACTCGCAGGTCTCGGAGGCGTCGCGCTGGCTATGCTGGTGCTGCTCGGCTGGATCGCGACCCGCTCCACCGAGTCGATGGCTCTGTTGTACTCGGGGTTAGATCCGGCTGAGGGAGGTCGTATCGGCCAGCGCCTCGACGAATTGAAGATTCCTTACGAAGCCAGTAGCAGCGGCGACGCCATCAAGGTGCCCGCCTCGCAGGTGGCGCGGGTCCGCATGGAGTTGGCCGCCAACGGCCTCCCGCACCAGGCAGGCGCAGGGTACGAGCTCCTGGACTCGCAGTCTCCAATGAACATGACCTCGTTCATGCAGCGGGTGCAGCGGGTGCGCGCGCTGGAGGGCGAGCTGGCCCGCACCATCCTGACGCTGGACGGGATCAGGGCCGCTCGAGTCCATATAGTACTTCCGGAGCGCGAGAGCTTTTCGCGCGACGCGCCGCAACCCACCGCCTCGGTCGCCATCACCATGTCGGGCGCAGAGCGGATCAGCGCACGCCAGGCCGCCGCGATCCGCCTGCTCGTGGCTGGCGCAGTGCCACGACTGCGCCAGGAAGAGGTGTCGGTGGTCGACCCCTCTGGCGTCGTACTGGCCGCCGATGGGTCGGATGCGATGGCCAGCAATCGGCTCGACGAGATCAAGACCAACCGCGAGCAGGCGTTGCAACGTGCGGCCACGAACCTGCTGGAGCCCTTGATCGGCCGCGGCAGAGTTCGGGTGGCGGTATCGGTCGATGTCGACGCCACACGCGAGGTGGCGCGGGAAGAAAAATTCGATCCGCTGTCGCAGGTCGAGCGCTCAAAGCAGAGCCAGCTCGACAAGGACAATTCGGACGAGACCAAACCGCGCGATCCGGTCTCGGTCGGGCAGAACCTGCCGAACCAGCAGCAGCAGGGCAGCGCCGCGAAGACCACCACGTCCAGCACGCACGACGGTCAGACCGTCAACTATGAGTTGAATTCCACCCATAGCGAGCGCGTTCGCGAGCCCGGCGAGATCAGGCGAATCGCTGTCGCCGCCGTGGTCGACGGCACGATAAACGACAAGGGCGAATATCAGCCACGGTCCAAGGAAGAGATGGACCGTATCGCCGCACTCGTGCGTTCTGCTGTTGGCTTTGATGCGAAACGCGGTGATACGGTGACAGTGGAGACGATGCGCTTCATTGCGCCACCGGAGTTGGCAGCCGACGCAGCAGAGCAACCTGCACCCGCCACGCAGAACTGGCCGTTGCTGGCTGGCGCAGCCGTCGTGGTTGTAGTGGCTGCTGGCGCGTTCCTGCTCCTGCGCCGCCGTCGGCTCCCGGCTGTCGCCGCGCCGGTCGCAGCGGAAGCGCCAACGCTCGCAGTGAACGCACCGCCAGAGCCCCTGCTGCTCGCCAGCGAGGAGACCTCGCCGCAGCGCCAGCTTATTGCCGCGCTGAACCACGTCGTCGATACCCGCCATGACGAGGCGCTCGCGGTGCTGCGCGCCTGGATCGCGGAAGACGAGGCCGCATGATCCGCCGGTTCGTCCCTCCCGCTGTCGCAGCGTTCGGTGACGGCCCCGACGCCGAACTGGCACAAACGCTGGCGCAGGCGCGCGATGACGGCTTCGCCGAAGGTCGCGAACTTGGCCAGCGCGAGGGACATGCGGCAGGACTGCTCGAAGGCGAGGCCGCGGCCAGTGCGACCCATCAGATCGAGCTTGCGGCCTTGCACGAAAGATTTGCGAAACACCAAGCTACGCTGGCCATGGCCACAGCGCTGGAGCAGGTTCTCGATGCGCGGTCCGCCGATCAGCGGACCCTCGAAAACGCCACCCGCATCGGCATCGTGGCAGTGCTGCGGATGCTGTTCCCCACCCTACTGGAACAGGCGGCGGGTCAAGAGATCGCCGCCCTGCTGACCGAGACGCTGACCGAGCGCGCCCCCGAAACGCTAACGCTCCGCGCCCATCCCGACACGCTACGAGCCGTGGTGGAGCAGAGCCTGCCAGACGACCACGCCGCACAACTCACGATGCAGGCCGATGCCGCGCTGCCATTTGGGGCGGCTGAGATCGCCTGGATGGGCGGCGGCCTGACTTTCGATCCGACGGCGCTGCACGCACGCGTCGTCAATATCCTTGCCCCCATCGAAAAGGAACCAGCCACATGAGCGACGTCACTCCTCCCACCATTGTCGAGGATCGGCTCGCCTCCGTAATGGACATTCCCGTAACCCTCACAGTGGTACTCGGTGAGCGGGAGATCTCGCTTGGCAAGCTCTACGCTCTCGGCCGTGGCGCCGTCATAGAGCTCGACAAGCGCGTGGGCGAACCAGTCGATATCTTCGTCAATGATCGCCTCGTCGCGCGAGGCGAGATGCAACTGGGCGAAGACGGCAGACTGGCGGTATCGATGACCGAACTCGCTTCGGGTCCCGCCTGAATGGCCCGTCGGCACCTTGTGGCATTGGCGACCATGGTCGCGTTGCTGCCAGCGAGCGCCATGGCACAGAGCCTGTCGCTCAATCTGGGCGCCAACGGCAACGGCAGCCTCGCCTCCAGCCTGGTCAGCATCGTCGCCATCACCTCAGTACTGGCGATCGCGCCCGGCATCCTGGTCATGGGCACCTCGTTCACCCGGCTGGTGGTCGTGCTTTCCATGCTGCGCACTGCTCTCGGCCTCCAGCAAACGCCGCCGAACTCTGTGATCATCGCGTTGGCGCTGTTCCTCACCGGCTTCATCATGGCGCCGGCATTCGAGACCGCCTATCGCGAAGGCGTGCAGCCGCTGATCGACGGCACCATCACCGAGGAACAAGCCTTCGATCGCGGCACGCAACCATTCCGCAACTTCATGACGGCCAATACCAGCGAGAAGGACATCGTGCTGTTCCGGGACCTCGCTGGCCTGAAGGCCCCCGACGCACCGAAGGCCGGCGAAGAGGTGCCACTGCGCGTGCTGTGTTCAGCGTTCCTGGTCAGCGAGTTGTCGAAGGCGTTCCAGATCGGCTTCCTGCTGTTCCTGCCCTTTCTGGTGATCGACATCGTGGTGTCCTCGATCCTGATGGGCATGGGCATGATGATGCTGCCGCCTGTCGTGGTGAGCCTGCCGTTCAAGCTGATCTTTTTCGTGCTGGTCAGCGGTTGGGAAATGGTGGCTGGCTCGCTGGTACGGAGTTTCGTGGCATGAGCACAACCGTATCGCGTGCGGTGGCGCGCCGTGATGATGGTCCGCGGAGTCACGGGCCGCTGGAGAAGGCGGCGATCATCATGCTCGCGTTGGACGAAGAACGTTCGCAGCGCGTGTTCGCGGAGCTCGATGAAGACGCGATTCGCCGTGTCAGCCACGCGATGGCGCGGCTGGGACGCATGCCGATGGAGTTGATCGAGCAGACAGTCGGCGAGTTCCGCGAGGAGGTCGGCCGCACCGGCAACTGTACTCGGCACGGCCGAAGGAACTGAACGGATCCTGCTGCGCATCATGCCGCCCGAAAAGGTCGCCGAGATCATGGGCGACATCAAAGGGCCGGACAGCGGCGCGGTGTGGGACAGGCTTGCCAACATACCAATCCCCTCACTGGTGAACTATCTGCGCGACGAATTGCCTCAGGCTGTGGCGATGATCCTCGGCCGGGTACCGCCGCAACACGCCGCCCGCGCCATGGCAGCGCTGCCGGAACCTCTCGCCGATGAGGTCGCGCTGAGGATGGTGCGTATGGAAAGCATCCATCGCTCGGTACTGGCCGATATCGAGCAGACGTTGGAGCGCGAACTTGTCGGCTCATTCGGCGGCAGCGAAGGCCATGACAGCACATCGGTGCTGGCAGAGCTGCTCGACCGCTCCGATCGCGCGTTGGTCGCCCGTGTGCTGGCGACACTGGAGGAAGCGGAACCGGAGGCAGCAGCCCGGATCCGCAAAATGATGTTCACGTTCGAAGACCTGGTGCGCGTTGATCCCACGACGCTTGGCGTGCTGATCTCCGAATGCGCGGTGGAGAAGCTGGCCGTCGCACTGTCCGCGGCTACACCGGCTATCCGCGAGCTGTTCCTGTCAGGCATGTCGGAACGTGCCGCGAACATGTTGCGCGACGAGATCGAGACGATGCCCACGCCACGAAAGAAGGCGGTGGAGGAAGCACAAGCGGAGATCATCCAGCTCACCAAGCGCCTGGCCGAGGAAGGGCGGATCTTCCTGCTCGAGCAAGGCGAGGGGTCAGACGATGCGACTTAGCCACATTGTGTGCCAGCCATGAGCGGTGGCAACGGACGCAGTCGACGTGGCGGGCACGCAGACGAAGCGGGGCACGGCGGGCAGTGGAAGGTCGCCTACGCCGACTTCGTGACGGCGATGATGGCGTTCTTTCTGATCATGTGGCTGGTGTCCTCCGCCACCGAGACGCAGCGCGCCGTCATCGCGAAATACTTCAGCACCACGTCGCTGATCGATCTGCCCGCCGGCAACGGCGTGCTGAACGGCGGCAAGTCGATGATTGACCAGGCAACGCAGAAAGCCGAACGCCTCGCTCCCAGGGGGCGGAGTGGCGATCCGCACGTACGCGACAACACCCAGACCGCGCCATCACCCGATGCGCGCGCCGTCCAGGACCGCCTGGAGCGCCAGCGCTTCGAGGCGTTGAAGGCCGAACTGGAACGCATGATGCGGCAGGGCGAGCTACGAGATCTCGCCAACAATCTCTCGATTGAGATGACCCCGGAGGGACTGCGCATCCAGATTTTCGATCGCGACGGCGAGTCTGATGTTCGCGCCGGGCAGTGCCGATCCGACATCGCGGCTCTCACGCATCCTCATGGTGATCAGCCAGGTGCTCCAGACCGTGCAGAACAAGGTGATCCTCGCCGGTCACACCGACGGCCAGGTGATGCAGCGCGGCCTCTATACGAACTGGGAACTGTCCGCCGACCGCGCCAATGCGGTGCGCCGCCAGCTTGAGGCCGATGGGCTGGCATCAAATCGCATAGTGCGCGTCGAAGGCCGCGCCGCAATGGACCTGCTGCTGCCGCAGACACCCGCCGATCCGCGCAACCGACGCATCGCCGTCACCGTGCTGCGCGGCGAACCTGAAACTCCGTCGCAAGACAAATCGCCGACATAACGACACCATGACCCGGAGACTTCGCACGCCATGAGCCTGCTCACCGCCATCGACTCCTCCCTGGCCGGGCTTAACGCCCAGTCGACCGCCCTGTCCAATATCTCCAACAACGTCGCGAACAGCTCCACTGTCGGCTACAAGGAAGCCGACACGCAATTCGAGAGCATGGTCCTCGCGTCGAGTGCCAGCGGTTCAGGCTCCTCCGGTACTGGCTGGCTCCCAGGCCCTTACCGAGATGGACATCAGCAAGGCCGGGCAGATTCAGACCACCGGTGTGGCCACCGACGTCGCCGTGAACGGCGCCGGCTTCCTCGTGGTGAACGACAAGGTCAACAGCAGTCAGGGCAACTATCTGCTGACGCGAGCCGGATCGTTCCGGCCGGACGCCGACGGCAACCTGGTCAACACCGGAGGTTACTATCTGCAGGGATTGCCACTCACCCAGGCTGGCGCGCCGGTCGCTGGTGCCGCCAACACACTGAACGACCTCTCGACGGTGAACATCGCCAATCTGTCCGCGCAGGCCACACCCACCACGCAGATGACGTTCACCGCCAATCTGCCGAGTGCGAATACAGCCTACTCTGCGGCACCTCCGGCGCCCTCGACCTCCACAGTGGAATACTTCGACCCGCTTGGCGCGACGCAGTCGCTGCAATTCTCGTTCACGCCAACGGTGCCGGTCACCGCGGGAAGCCCGCCGAGCAACACCTGGACGATGAACGTCTTCGACTCCGCTTCGGCGACGCCCACCACTCCGGTCGGCACCGCAACGCTGGCGTTTCGAGCCCACTGGTCCGAACGCCGGCATGCTGCAATCGGTGAACGCAACAGCCGGCACCTACAACGCCACCGCCGGCACGCTCACCATAACGACAGGGAGCGGCCAGGCATTGCCGATCACCATCGGCTCACCCGATACGCCTGGCGGCATGACGCAGCTCGACGGCGCCTACACCACGGCGTCAATCAGCAAGAACGGAAACGCGTTTGGCCTGCTGCAAGGCGTCACCATCGGCAATGACGGCCAGGTGGTCGCCTCGTTCACCAACGGCTCGACGCGGCCGATCTATCAGCTCGATCTTGCGATGGTACCTGCCCCGGATTCGCTGACCCCGGTCTCCGGTGGGGCCTATGCGCTGTCGCCAGGAGCCGGCGTGCCACAGCTCTTCCAGGCAGGTCAGGGCCCCACTGGCACCACCGAAGGTGGCACGCTCGAGGGCTCCAACGTCGATCTCGGAAGCGAGCTCACCAACCTCATCGAGACCCAGCGCGCCTACTCGTCCAACGCCCAGGTGATCAAGAGCGCGACGGAAATGCTTGATGTGGTCAACCACCTGAGCGGCTGATGTCCATCCAAGGAGCCATGCTGATCGCCGCCTCGTCGCTGGACATGTCGCAGCGACAGTCGGATCTGATCGCCAACAACGTGGCCAATGCGAGCACGCCAGGCTACGTGGGACGCGAATTGCCGCAGTCGGAACTGGTGGCCGGCGGCGTCGGCATGGGCGTCGTCGCCGGCATCGTGCAGCGTCTCGGCGATGCGGTGGCAGCCGATGCCGCCAACCAGGCGAGCGGCGCGCAGGCGTACAGCCAGCAGATGGTCAACGTACTCGGCTCCTACGTGCAGAACGTTGGCCAGCCGGCGGACAGCAGTTCGCTGCCGTCGGTGCTGTCAGCGTTCCAGCAGGCACTGACCACACTGTCGTCCACGCCCGACAGTACGACAGCGCAGTCGCAGACGGTTGCTGCGGCGCAGAATGTGACCAACACGTTCCAGAGCCTCGACACGGCGGTCGCCGGCGCGCGCGAGCAGGCCGACCAGGGCATCGCCTCGGACGTCACCTCGGTCAACGAAACACTCGATCAGTTCGCGCAGAACGAGGCCAAGCTGCAGCAGGCGGCGGCGCGCGGTGATTCGACCGCGCCCTTCGAGGACACTCGCGCCAACCTGCTGGCCAACCTTTCGCAGAAGCTGCCGATCAAGGTGTTCCAGTCCGACAACAACGCCATCATCGTGACCACCGATCAGGGCACGACGCTATGGGACGCGACCGAGCACAAATTGGCCTTCAACGCATCACCCAACATCGGTGCGTCGCAGACCACCGGCCTGTCAGCTGTCACGGTGGACGGGGCGCCGATCCAGATGTCGCAGACCGGCAGTATCGCCGCCAATCTGCAATTGCGTGACGTCACATTGCCCGGGTTTGCCCATCAGCTCGACCAGATGGCCGGCAATCTCATCACCGCCTTCCAGCAGAATGACCCTTCGGTGGCGGCCGGCCAGACCGGCGTTTTCACAGTGGCCGGCGCCGCCCTTGATCCGACGCGACCCGTCGGCGATCTCCGGTCTCGCCGGAAAGATTCAGGTCAATGCCTCGTTGGATCCCACACAGGGCGGTCAATCCTGGCGTATCCGCGACGGCGCACAGGCCGCCGCCCAGGGGCCTGCCGGCGACAACAGCACGGTACTTGGCTTCATCAACGCATTGCAGCAGCCTCAGTCATACGACACGACCACCGGCCTGCCGGGGAGCATGACGCTCAGCAATGCCGCGTCGCAGATCGCAGGCGTGCAACAGGTTGCGCTCTCCTCGTGGACCGATCGCAACACCACTCGGACCCAGCAGATGCAGGATGCGCAATCCGCGCTCAGCAACGCCACAGGCGTGAACGTGGACGACGAGCTGCAGCGGCTGCTTCTCGTGCAGCACACCTACGAGGCCAGCGCACAGGTGCTACAGGCGGCAGCGAAAATGCTCGACGCACTGAATGCGTTGAACTGACGGAGCGACGGCAATGATTGGCGGCATTTCCACGTTGGGCTCCATGCTGCAGACCAGATGGCAGATCCAGTCGATGCAGACGCAGATGAACCGACTCACGACCGAGATCTCCTCTGGCCGCAAAACCGATCCGCTCGGCCCACTCGGCGGCAATGCGGCACTGCTGTACCAGTTGCATGCCCAGTCGGATCAGCAGACCACGTTGCAGACCACGGTCACCAACGCGCTCGGACGACTGGAAGCGACGCAGACGGCGCTGAGTGCAGTCGGCGCGAGCGTTCAGAGCATTGCCAACGAGGCGCTCACTCCGGACTCGAGCAGCGGCCAAGGCCAGTCGGTGCTCGCCAGTCAGGCGCAGAATTCCATGGTCCAGGTGATCAGCCAGCTGAACACGCAGTATGAGGGCAGCTCGCTGTTCGCCGGCGACAACACGAACACCGCACCGATGCAATCGCACGGATGCCGCCGGCGGCCCGTTGGCAACGGTGAACAGCGTTCTGGCCGCGGCGGTCAGCGCCAAGGGCGGCCCGTTGTCGGCGAGCGACATGAGCAGCTTCATCAGCGGTCCGAACGGGCTCGCCAGCGTGTTCAACGACACCAACAGCAATCCGGCGCTGAATTACAGCGGATCTTTCTATACCGCTCCGAATGATGGCAAGCCGACCACCGTGCTGATCGGCGCGACCCAGACCCTGCAATACAACGTCACGGGCAACCAACAGGGATTCCGCGACCTGATGCAAGGTCTGTCGATGCTGACCATGCTCGGCGCGCCGTCGAGCCAGCTCGACAGCAGCGCCAAGGCTGCATTGCAGACCCAGGCCAGCGCCCTGATCGGCCAGGCGCAGAATGAGCTGACGACGCAGCAGGGCTTGCTGGGCGTCACCCAGGCGAATCTGCAGAATGTTGCCGACCAGCAGCAGGCGGCGGCGAGCGGCTACACAGAAGCAGATTCTGGGCTTCGAACAGGCTGACACGACCGCCGATGCCACGACGCTGTCGACGTTGCAGACGCAGCTGCAGGCAACCTACGCGATCACCGCTCAGATCTCTCAGCTTACGCTGACGCACTACCTGCCCACGTTGATGGGCTGAACGAGTGGAAGCGCACGTGAGGAGACAGTCTCTGATGATCAAGCGCGTGGCAATCTGTGCGGCCGCTGCCTTACTCCTCCTCGTCACTTCTGCTGAAGCCCAGATCAAGCTCCGCGACCTCGTGTCGATCGAGGGCGTGCGCAGCAATCAGCTCGTAGGCTATGGCTTGGTGGTCGGCCTGCAATCGACCGGCGACACCCTACGCAACTCGCAGTTCACCCAGCAGTCGCTGAGCGCGATGCTTGAGCGGATGGGCGTGAACGTGAACGGCCTGCAATTGCAGACCCGCAACACCGCAGCTGTCGTGGTGACGGCAACGCTGCCGGCGTTTGCGCGACAAGGCTCGCCTGTCGACGTTCAGGTCTCCTCGCTGGGTGATGCCAAGTCGCTGACCGGCGGCACGCTGATGGTCACGCCACTGATGGGTGCCGATGGCGAGGTCTATGCCGTCGCGCAGGGCCCGGTGGTGGTCGGCGGCATCGTTGTCGTCGGCGCGGCGCAGAGCGTCAAGCAAGGCGTGCTGACTTCGGGACGCGTTCCTGGCGGTGCCACGGTCGAACGCGAGGTGGCCAACACGCTGGACGATCTCGGATCGGTCCGTCTCGCGCTACGCTCGCCCGACTTCACCACGGCGACGCGCATGGCACAGGCGATCAACGCGCGGTTTGGCGAAGGCACCGCCGTCGCGTCCGATCTCGGCACCGTGGATCTGCACGTTCCGCCGGCTTTCAGCCACCGCGTGACCGAACTGCTGGCGCAGGTCGAGCTGATCGAGGTGCGACCCGAGACCCCGGCGCGCGTGGTGATCGACGAGAAGAGCGGCACGATCGTGGTCGGCGCCGAGGTCAAGCTGGATCCGGTGGCAATAACCCACGGCAACCTCACGGTCCGGGTGACCGAGACGCCTCAGGTCAGTCAGCCTGGGCCGTTTTCCAACGGTCAGACGGTCGTGGTGCCCAACACGGAGATCGACGTGAATACGCACGCGGATCGCCGGCTCCGCGTGCTGTCGCGCAGTGTCACGCTGCGCGAACTGGTGGATGGGCTGAACGCATTGGGCCTTGGCCCGCGTGATCTGATCCAGGTGCTGAACGCGCTGCGTGCCTCAGGCGCGCTGCACGCGGAACTTGATTTCATCTGACGGAGCACAGTGCTTCCCCGCACTTGGCGGGGACGGGTTGCGAGGACCGCGGCTTTCCGCGGTTACCCTACCTGGATGTCATGCGCCGGAGCCAAGCGCCGAGACCACTGCCTGCGGCAACCCACGCTGTCGGCGCGAACGATCAGCCGGATGGTCCATGCGCGTGAACACCTCCGCCAGCGTCGCAAGCAGCATGCGCTGCGGCGTCGATGCGCGACGCGCCGGTGTACTGGAACCCCAACCTGTCGTGCCAGCCTCCAGCGCGTCGGCTTTGCTTCCGTTCGTAGAGAGTACCACCGAGGCCGGCATTGCGGCACCCAGCGAAGCATAGGTCCGCTGTACCCGATCGCGAATGTTCTGCACGAACTGGCTCATCGTCAGCGGAGTTCCGTCCGGAGAATAAAACATCGCCCGGTTGGCCGCCGCCGCCGCCGGCAGCAGATCGGCTGCTGGTCGGTTCGGCGTGGCCTGCAACGCCTGCAGTATCTGCGTTGCACCGCCGGCGCCGAGAAAGTGCCCGAGGTAAGTCTCCGCCGGATCCGGCGGGCGGCCGAGCACAGGGGTCAATTTGTCCGCCAGACTGCGCAGATGCTCGGTCGCCAACTCGGTCGAGATCTTCGGATCATTGCGAAGATCCAGGATTCGCTGACGCGCTGCCGGGTCTTCCACCGTCAATTGGCCGCCCTGCCGCGTCACGAGCGCCGCCTCGGCGCCCATCCCGTGCGCCGCACCGTATTCGCGCACCGCATTGAGCCAAGTCTGCTCGGTGAACTGGTAGAGCCCACTGGCAGACGATGTGCTGGCATGAGCGGCCGGATTCAATCCACTCTCCATCGCCGCGTACGACAGCAACATGTCGAAGTTCGCCCCGTTGGCCGCGCTCGTCCCTCGGACGGCCGCCAGCACCGCGGGATCGGCAGACAGCCGCCCCACCTGCGCGCCGACCGCGACGGCGTCAGACCCAGGAACTCGGAATACCATCAGGATTCTCCCGTTTTCCGATCTCTGCGAAATTCTACACTAGCCTAGGATGATGCGAAATGCTAAAGATTGCCCAGTGACGCGAAATGCGTTGGTCCACCAAGCATACGGGCGCGAAAAATCGGCCATGTGGCAATTGATCGGGATAGCCGGGGTGTTTGCGGCAATCGGCGTCGGCTACACGATCGAAGGCGGCAGCTTTGCTGTGGTCTTCGATGCGGTGGGGCCGGAGCTGCTAATCATCCTCGGCTCAGGCGCGATGACGCTGCTGGTCAGCAACGAGATCGGCACCGTCAAGGCGATCGTAGGCGGCATGCGAAAAATCGCCTCCGGCCCCTGCTGGGGCAAGCGCGACTACGTCGACGCGCTGTGCCTCGTCTACCTGCTGGTCCGGGTGGCGCGCCAGGAGGGCAACCTGGCATTGGAGCGCCATATCGAGACGCCCGCCAACTCGTCGCTGTTCACTCGCTACCCGCGGCTGTGCAGCGACGCCAGTCTGGTGACGTTCCTCGCCGACGTGTTCCGCGCCATCACGCTGAACTTCACCGACCCGCACAAAGTCGGCGAGATGATGGACAACGAGATCGACACCCGTCAGCACGACGAGCTGCGTGCTCCCAATGCGCTCTCGACCATGGCTGACGCTCTGCCGGCCCTGGGCATCGTCGCCGCGGTGCTGGGCGTCATCAAGGCGATGGGCGCGATCAATGAATCGCCCGACATCCTTGGCCATATGATCGGCGCCGCGCTGGTCGGCACGTTTCTCGGCGTCTTCCTGTCCTACGGCCTGGTTGGCCCCATCGCCGCCCGCCTGCGCGCCGTGCTGCAGGAAGAGTGTGTGATGTTCGGCGTGGTGCGTCAGGTGATCACCTCGCATCTTGAGGGACTCGGCCCGCAACTCGCCGTCGAGGTGGGCCGGAAGTCAGTCCCAATGCGCTTCCAGCCGAGCTTCGAAGAGCTCGACCAGGTTCTCACCGAAACCGCGCGCAGCACTCGCACAAAGCCGGAGGGAGCGGCGTGACCCACCCGCTCGCTCGCTTTTGCGGCGCGCTTCTGCTGGCATCGCTTGCGTTGCATTCAGCCAGCGCCGCACGCGGCACAACCCCCACGGCGAAGCTGACAGCCTTTGCGAAGACCGCAACATTGGGCCGGATCGTAATCCGGCTCCAGGCTACCGCCGAGCCCACGATCCAGGCATTCGATGGCGGCATTGAGCTGCATTTTCCCCAAGGCACCCATGTGGTTCCTCCGCCCAAGGTGAACGTGCGCCAGGTGTCAGGGATCGATCTTCGCGACGACCCCGATGGCACTGTCGTGGTGATCCACTTTGCCTGCAACTGCACCGCGACACCAGTTTCGCAAAAAACCCAACTGAGACTGGATATAAAGGAGAGTCCCGAAACGATCCGTCGCTGCTGCGAAACCGGCGACGACACACGCTCCGCAGATTGGACAAGTTACGCGAAGCCCTCACTGCCAGGTTGGCAGTCCTGAACGGCGGGCAGTCCCCGGCGAAGCCCACAGCGCCGCCGCCCGTTCCGCGCTCGCTCCAGAGCATCGCCGGACAGACCGACGCACCGAAAGCGGCGCCGGTTCCCCCGGTCTGTCCGCCGCATTTCGACCCCTCGGGCTGGATCCGCCATGGCAACTTCGTCGCCCGGCTGAAGGAGCTGCGCAGCCCAGGTCGCGACGACGCACGACAGTTCGGCGGCGATGGCCGAACTGGCAGACTTCTATCTGCTCAATGGGCTGCCCGGCGAAAGCTTCAGCGTCGCCACCGAGGCGCTGGCTGGCGAGGTTCGCCCCGAGGACCGCGAGCGCCTGGCGGCAACCGGCGGCATCGCGCGCTTGCTGCATGCGCGAGCCGCTCGATCCTGCCGCGCCAATGCCCGCCGTTTCTCCCGATTGCCAGACCCCGGATGCCCCCATCTGGCGCGCCCTCACCGCCGCTGCGGGAGGTGATGCGGACACTGTCGCAGGCAACGCCGAGGCGGCGGCAACGGCGGTGCTGCGGCTAGTGCCCGAGCCGCTGCTGGAGCTTGTCGTGTTCCGTATCACCGATGCCGCGGGTGACAACCTTGCCTCGCTTCGAGCCATGGCCGGAGCTTTGCGAAACACGGACGTCGGCTTGCCTGAGGATGAGGCCGGGCGCTTCCTTCTGCAGGCGCGCATCGCCCGTCTCGGCGGCGATTCAGACGAGGAACGTGGCTTCCTCGAGAAGGCGGCAGCGCACGACCACACCGCCCCAGGTCTGATCGCAAAGGCGCGGCTCGCCGCTCTGCGCGTTGCGAAAGACGCACCGGACGCGGATCGTAGCGAAGCAATCCTAGCCGATATCGCCCGCACCTACCGCTCCGAACCAGTGGGACAGGAAGCCGCAGAAAACTATGCCGAACGCCGGCTTAGGCTCGGCGACTACGCCTCGGCTTTGGCGATCGCGGACGAGACGGCCGGTCCGGCAAGCAGCCGGATCCGCGACAGTCGTGGCGCCGGACTGGCTGCCCGGATCCTGCGCGTCCTGCTGGCCGAAGCGCCTGGCGCCGGCTCGCTCCCCGCCCCCGCCGACCGCCTCGCGCTCTACTGGCGCTACGAAGGCTATGCCACGCCAGGTGCGAAAGGCGACGACATACGTATGGGCGCGGCGCGACTCATGCTGGCCGCAGGTGTTCCCGCCGCCGCGGTGGACCTGCTGCGCCAGTTGTCAGACGCCACAGCGGCCGAAGACCCGGCGCGGCTGCTGCGCTCCGCGGCCGAAGCGCGCGCCGGCGACCCGAACTTTGCGCTCGCGGTGCTGCCACGCATGCCGGATGACGACGAGTCGCGCCGCATCGCAAGCACTGCACTGGCCAGACTCGGGCGCTTCGCCGATGCCGCGCACAAGCTCGATGGCTTGACCGACGTTAGCGACAAGGAGCGCCGCGCAGCGCTGCTGTTCCAGGCAGAAAGCTGGAGCGATGCGGCGGCAGCCTACGCGGACCTGCTGGCGGATGCCGGTGTCGCTGGCGACGCACGCAACGACGTCGCGGAACGCTACGCACTGGCCCTGGCGCTGTCGGGCGGCACGCCGGTCAAGAACCTGCCGACGCTGCCCGATCAGCCGACAAACCTGCTCTTGGTCGTACCACCGCCCAATGGCACCGCGAAGACCGGCGATGCCGTGCGCGATGCGCTCGATCACGCCGAACGCATCGAGCAATTGCTCGCCCCTACACCAACCCAGCACCAGGGATCCTGAGCAATGGAGGCACCTGCCTACGTCACGTTGTCGGCCCAGGTCGCCTTGGAGCGGCAGCTCGAAGTCGTCGCCAACAACGTCGCGAATGCAAATACGACCGGCTTCAAGGCGGACCGGCAATTGTTCCAGTCCTATATCAGTCGGCTGTCCAGCGGCGACGACAGCGTCGCCTTTGTGCAGGACCGCGCCACCTACATCGACCACACCAATGGTCCCATCCAGCCCACCGGCAATCCGCTCGACGTTGCCATTCAGGGCGATGCGTTCCTCGCGATCACCAGCGCCTCAGGGCACGTTGTACACTCGCGATGGCCGAATGCACGCCGGAGCTGATGGCACACTGCTCGATGCCAATGGCAACGCGGTGCAGTCAGGTGATGGTCAGCCGATCCAGCTTCCAGAAAACTACCAGCAGGTTGAGATCAAAGGCGACGGTACCGTAACAGTGCGCGTCAACAACCAGCCGCAGGACGTAGGCCAGATCGGCATGTTCCGCTCGAGCGATCCGCTGGTCATGCGCAAGAGCGGCGACAACCTTTTCACCGCACCTCCTGCCGCGATGCAGCCGGTCGACAGCAGCGATCCGACTGCCCGCCTGGTGCAAGGATCGCTGGAAGGCTCGACCGTCCAGCCGGTGAAGGAGATCGCCAACATGACCGAACTCAGCCGCGCCTATGAGCGGCTGCAGACCTTGCTGAGTGACGACAACGACCGCGAGAGCAAGATGATCGAAGCTCTCGGCAAACCCTCCTGAGCGTAGGAGTCAGCGACCATGATGCGAGCACTCGGCATCGCCGCAACCGGCATGCAAGCCCAGCAGACCAATGTCGAAGTCATATCCAACAACATCGCCAACGTGAGCACCACGGGATTCAAGCGCGCCATGGCGGCGTTCGTCGATCTGCTCTACCAGTCCAACGCACGCGTCGGTACAGCTTCATCGGAAACCGGCACCGTGCTTCCGACCGGCACGCAGCTTGGCCTCGGCGTACGCAACGCGGGAATCACCCGCATCGTGACGCAGGGCAGCCTGACCGCAGACCGATAACAAGCTCGACGTCGCAGTCGACGGTCGCGGCTATTTCGGCGTGACCTTGCCGAGCGGCGACGTCGCCTACACGCGCGACGGCAGCTTCAAGACGTCATCCACCGGCCAGCTCGTCACCAACGAAGGCTTTCCGGTCGAACCGAGCACCACGATCGATCCGAACGCGCGCGATGTGACGATCAACCAGGCGGGCGAGATCGTCGTCACGGCCGCGAACGGCAAGCAGCAGACTGTCGGACGGCTGCACCTCTATTTGTTCGCCAATGAAGCGGGCCTTGAGGCGCAAGGCGGCAACAACTTCCTGCAGACCGAGGCTTCGGGCGACCCGATCCAGGGTCTGCCGGGCGATCCTGGCTTCGGCATGGTCCGGCAGGGCTATCTGGAATCGTCGAATGTCAACGTGGTGCAGGAGATCACCTAGCTGATCCAGGCGCAGCGTGCCTACGAGATGAACAGCAAGGTGATCGAGGCCGCCGACCAGATGATGCAGACCACATCGCAGATACGCTGAGGGCGACCGACATGCAGATTATGCAGACAGCAGCAGCGGCGTTCCTGATATTGGCGGCCGGCACGCCGGCGTTCGCGGACGATGTGTGGCACGCCACGCGGACGCTGATGCCGGGCGACACAGTGCGCGCCGAGGATGTGGTGGCGCACGCACCGGTTCGTCCGGTGCCAGATGCGGTGCCCTCCAGCCAGGTCGTGGTTGGGCTCGAGGTCAAGCGCCGGCTGTCCGATGGACGTGTGCTGTCGCAACGCGACGTCGGACCGCGCTCCGCTGTGAAATCCAACACTCCGGTCAACGTTGTCTGGAAGGCGGGCGCGCTGTCGCTCGAGCTGGGCGGGCGCGCGCTGGAGGGCGGCGCAGTCGGCGACGAAATCCGCGTCCTCAACACCATGACCTCACGCACCATCCGCGGCACCGTGGTGGGCGACGGGATGGTCGAGATTCGGAGCGGGGAATGAAGCGGCTAATGCTTGCTGGATCGTCACGGCCGGGCGCGGCTCGGCCGTCCACGCCTTCGCATAACGCTCGGACGGTCACGCTCAGCCATCTCGCTGGAGCGAAGACGCGCGTGTCGAAGCTGGGAATGACGACGCTGGCCTGCGCCATGCTGCTAGCTGGCTGCGACACATTGGATCACTTCCAGAAGCCGCCTAACTTCAGCAGTCCGGGCACGATGGGCCAGATTCCGCCGACTTCCTCCGATGCGCAAACGATTGCGGCCGCCGATGTACCGCCGCTGCCACCAGCGAGCCAGGGCTCGCTGTGGCGCCCGGGATCGAAGACGTTCTTTCGCGATCCCCGCGCGCGCAGCCTTGGCGACCTGCTGACCGTCTCAGTCAACCTGCAGGATCAGGCCGAATTCGCCAACCAGACCACTCTCAGTCGCACCACCGCGAACGGACTGACGATTCCCAATACCACCACGATGGGGGCGGCGCTCGCACGCATCTTCCCGCTACTGAACACCACCAGTCCGGTGGTCAACACCTCGGGCAATGACAACACCGCCGGCCAGGGCGACATCAAGCGGAGCGAGAACCTCGTGGTCAATGTCGCCGCCACTGTCGTGCAGGTATTGCCGAACAAGAACCTCGAGATTGCCGGCAGCCAGGAGATCCGGCTGAACAACGAACTGCGCCAGTTGCAGATCCGTGGCATCGTGCGGCCGGAGGACATCCTCTCAAACAATACGATCTCATCGAACAAGATCGCCGAGGCGCGTATTGCCTATGGCGGGCGTGGCATTTCCTCCGATCTGCAGCGGCCGACCTGGGGACAGGATGTGCTCAACCGGATTTCACCATTCTAAGCACTGGAGCACCGCCGCATGATCCGCCCGTTTCGCTTCGTCTCGCTTGTCTTGCTCGGCCTGAGTTGCCCAGCCATGGTGCTGCCGGCCGCGGCCGAACAGCAGGCAGTCGTCAAGCCTGCGTTCCTCTCACTCGGCGACTTCACGATCAATCTTCCGGAGGACAGCGATCAGCTTTCCTACGTCGTCATCAGCATTACGCTTGAGGTTGCCCCAGGTGCGGCGACGGAACTCAAGGGCCTGGAGCCGCGGCTGAAGGAGGCGATGATGCGCCGACTGCTGATCATGGCAGAGCGCCACGTTCTGCAGCCGGGGCACACCGATCCGCTTGTCGTCAAGGCATCGCTGCTCGACTGCGTTACCGCATTGCAGCCAAGCAGCATCCGGGATGTGCTGATCACGCGGCTGCTGTACGGCTGACTGGAGCGGGTTCGATCCCAATCGTCATTCCGGCGCACAGCGGGAACTACCCGAAGTTGCCCAGCAATATGCCGCAATAGGCGCCCGCTCGCGCGGGGATCGGTCTACAACACCGAGGTGACAGTCGCCGCATCAACCGTGCGGCCATCGTCGAGCAGAAGCTGCCAACTGCCGCTGGCGCCCTGCATCACGCCAGTCACCTTCCCGCTGGTGCTCAGCGTCCCGGCCGATTGCGAAGCGCCCTGAGTCGTCAGTCCGACCAGCGCGACGTTATACTGCCCGGTGGGAAGGCGCATCCCGTTGATGCCATTGCCATCGAACGCAATTGTTCCGTCGGTGCTGGTTACCGGCATTGTGCGCACCAGATTGCCGGACGCATCGGTGATCTCGACATGAATGCCCGTGAGGCTCGGTGCAGTCACGTGATACGCCATCTGCGCCGGGCTGCCCGAGTCCGGTACCATCGTTGTTGCTGCCGTTGCAGCGACCGTGTGGCTGATCAAGCCCGAGTCCTGCCCCAGCGCCAATCCAGACAGCGACTGCGAAATAGTGTCCAGTTTGCTGTTGCCCTGAACCAGCTGCTCGACCGTTGAGAACTGCGCGAGTTGCGCCACGAACTGCGTCGGGTCGGTCGGCTGCATCGGATCCTGGTTCTTCAACTGCGCCGTGAGCAACGTGAGGAACTGGTTCATCTGCGCATCGTTGGCCTGCGCTCCCACAGTGGTGCTCGCGGGTGTGGCACTCAAAGTGTTCAGCAGGGACGAAGTGGCGGTGGTCGGTGCAATGGTGCTCATGGTTACCTCATGCAAGGATGTCGATCAGCCCGTCGTGTGTCGAGACTGACGAGGTGGGCTGACTGGATGGCTGCGCGTCGACCGGGAGCGCGATGCGGACAGCGGGAGTGAACTCTTGTGGAGAGCGGTCCGGTTGCTGGCCGAACCGCAGATCAAGCCCGCCAGTGCCCAGGTTGATCCCGGAGTCGGCCAAGTGCTGTTCCATAGCGCTGCGATTGCGCGAGAAGGTATCGAACGTCTCCGCACGATCCAACGTCATCTGCACGCCAACTCCACTGTCGTGGAACGACAGCCTGACCTCGACGCGGCCCAACTCGGCGGGATGAAGTTGCATGGTGAGCACGTGGGAGCCGTCCTGCACAGCGCGTCCGATCCGCGCCACCACCGTTGCAGTGATTTCAGCCGCCGCCTGCGCCGGCGGTGCGGGAGGTTGGGAATGGGTGCGCTCCGCGCCGGCAATTTGCGGCGCGGCATGCGGCGCAGACGCGACGAGCGGTGAAGTTTCGGCGTCGCTGGCCACCATGGCAGGCTGCTGCTTTTGTGTCGGCTCCGCAGACTGTACCGGCAACAGATCTCCGACCGCGCCGACCGGCCGCGTTGGCGTTGACGTCGCGTCGTCGGCACGCGGGTGCGCTGGGGCGGGCCGCACCGCCATTGCGGCAGTCGATGTTGGTTGGTCCGGCAGCGTTGCGGGCGTCGACGGTTGCTCTTTCGTCGTGTGGTCTGACATGGCTGCTGTCGTGCGCGTTTCGTGCGCGCTCGCGGTAGTTGGCGCTCGCGGTATTTGTAGCCGCGCATCGTGACCCTTGGCGGGAGCCGATGGCTTTGCAGGGGCTCCCACGGCCGGCGGCGGCACGCTGGCCTCCGGCAGCAACGGCAACGGTACGGCTACAGGCACCTCCGCCGGGGTGGCAGGATCGCGCGGTTTGCCAGGGGCTGACTGTGGTTTGGCTGAGCCGGTTGCCACAGGTGCACGGAGCTCGGATGGGCCTGACTCCGTTGCGGAGTGCTCCCCCTGAAGCGGCGTTGTGACGGCTTTCGCACCGGCCGCTGCCAGCGGCGGCGAAGCAAGAGCAGGCTGCGGCGGCACCGCCTCCTCGGCGCCTGCGGTCAGCTCTGCAATCAGGTCCGTGAACCCGGCTCTGCCCGCGCCGCGTGCCGGCACGCTCTGCGCGCTTCCCGGAGCCGCAGGCGCGGCAGCCTGGGCAAGCACCATTCCGGCCGCCATCGGGTCGCCTAGACTGCGGCTGCGAAATTGGAAGCCGGCGAATCCAGTTCATCGAGGCCGGCGCCCATGCCGAACCACGCCGCGTTGCCGACCTCCCGCCCGTCGGCGGCGATACAATGGCGGAAGCCCCAGCACGGTGCCGCAGCGAGCACGCTACCGCCAGCCTCTTTCGCAATGTCGGCAGCCAGGGCGTAGAGTTCGAGTGGCGAAGGCGGTGACTCGATCAACACGCCGATGCGCCCGCCGTCTCCGGCCCGACGCGCGATGAACAGCGCCGCATCGCTACCAAGCAATGCGGTGACACCGTTTTGCTGATCCCTGGTCTCATGGAACACCAAAGCCGACCGGTCCTCAATCGCCTCACGCAAGGCAGCAATCGCACGGCGTGGCACGGGACAACCTTCAAGACCCAGCAGCGCGAGCGGTCGGCGTTCCCGGTGCAGCAGTTCCGTACCGACGTGCCAGGAAGCCGGCGGCTCGCCTGGGCAGGTCTCCGGATCGCCCATAAAGCAGGCTGGAACCGCAGCCAGAGCATCCGCCAGCCGGCTCGCGAGGCTGTCCCTGCCACTGATGCAAAGATCCGTCAGGGCGAGACGAAGGTCGTCTCTGAGCTCGACCGGCAGCAAGCCGGCGAGATAGTCGATCAGGCCGGTTGCCAGCAGGTGCAGGCGCGTATCATTGTCGCAAGCGACCCAGAATTCGGGGGGAACCGGTTCTGTATCCTGCCCGACCGGCACGGCCGCGACACTGGCGGCCAGCGCCAGCGACGGGGGAGCCGGCACCAGCGGCCAGACAGTCGCGCCGGTGGTAAACCATTGAATGATGGCCGGCCCCGCGCAGGCCGCCAAGCCCGGCAGGTTGCCTGCCTCGGGGACGATTGTGACGCTCTGCGGCGGGGGCAGTTCCGGCAGCCACGGCTGTAGCAGAACGCCGTCCGCAGCATGCATCAGATTGACCATGCCAGGTCGGCCGGTGAGCACACGGCGGACCTGCTCCGCCTCGGCATGGCGCAACGTCACCGTTCCGAGCGGGTCGCCTACCAAAACCACGTCAGGATGCCGTGCAGTGAGAATACCGCCTGGCAACAACGCTATGTCGCCGGTCGGGACGGGTCTGATCGGCAGTGTCACGCGCAGGCACTGCAGCCAGTGCGCCCGCTGCTCAGGCGGCATCTGTGGCCACGCAAGATCGATCCTGCGCAGCAGCGCGAGCGACGCTGGATCCCCGAGGTCCAATTCGATCGGCATCCATTCGGGATATTTGTCGAGCGGCAGTCTTTCGCGCTTGGCGCCATGGCTACGTTCGACCGGCCGAGTCAACTCCGGCACATCGACAAAGGACACTCCAATATCAGCCATTCTGGCTATCGCTCCTTCAACGGTGTGCCGGACCCGCTTTGCGTCCGGGTTACATGCGCAACTGGGATCACGCTTACGTGAGATTTATTGCGGCCAGCTTTCAAAATCTTCTGTCGAGCACCGCTTTCCCAATAATCGAATCAGTGTGGCGGACTAAGCCGTTCGGCTACGACGCAGGCTGATCGTGATGGCCGACCGTGTGCCGTCGTCCGGGTCTCTCCTCAACGCGGCAATGACGCACACGGCCGGGCCAAGCACGGCCACGGCCGGCGGAATCTCGTTCTGAATGCTTAAAATGTTGGCGGCACACCCCTGGCCGCCACGGCAATGCCGCTTGCGGTGGCGTTGTAGCCTAGCTGGCACGGGCCGATGATACTGCCCGGACCTATGAGCACGTCCACGACCGCGGTCGCCTGCATGCGCAGCGCCTTCACCTGCAGTTGCTGCACGGCATCGCTGGAAGCAGCCGTCGCAGACTGCCCGCAGCCAAAAGCGGATATCGGACCCACCGAGCCGACCCCCGGCGGCGCTGGCATGCCGAGAGGCAGAACCGGCACATGCACCATTGCATCGAGCGTCGCCTGCGGCGCCCGACTCAGATCGACAACATCAGTCGGCGGAGCGCATCCAACAAGCGCTGCCACCACGACAAACGACAATGTCGCGCGCCGAACCGACGCTCTGCCGCTGGCTGCATGCATGCATTTCGCTATATTGCGAAATCGCACGAAAGTCGACGACAGCCCCCTCGGCCTCAGTGCTTAGGCCGGTTGGCCTAACAGCGCAGCGGGTTCCGGTGGCAGATCTGGTTCGCCGACACCGCCCAGAGGCGCGGCTGCGCACGATGTGCACGTGCGTCTCCTGCGTGGAATCGATGCGCGGCACCCCGGTAGTCGTGGATGTTGCTCTGCTCGGCGCGACCGTTCTTGAACGCAGCGTGTGCTTGGATCGCCTGCTACGCGGCCATTGTAGCTGATTTTGGATGCCGCTGCAGCGCAGACGTGAGCACTCGCACAGCATGTTTCGTATTAGGCATGATGTTCGCCGGCACTGCGGAACATCGTTCCGCTCGGGCTACGCCACCCTCGCTAGTTCGTCGAACAGGTGATCGCGCGGGGGACATACAGATCCGGCTACAGGGCCCACGGCGGCCTTGGTGAAAGTGGCCAAACCGCACTAGTTGCTTTATCGTGACAAACACCCGTCCCCCCCCTGGTGCGACGAAACTGAGAACTGGTCGCTCACCGCCCCGGCTCCGCGCAGTCGGATCAAACGAGGCGCTTATACCAAGGCCCGCGGGTGCTGACTCAAAGGACTTCCCCGACGCGGGGCAGATGTAATTCACCATGGCGAACAGCAGGATGTTTGCCATGCGGTCAGCGATAGCACTCCGCACGGACTTCACGGGATCTGAGCTACGTCAGCTGGCGCGGTATACGCGGGACGCAAATCAGGCACGCCGACTGTTGGCGTTGGCGGTGATCTACGACGGCGGCAGTCGTAGCGAAGCCGCCCGCGTCGGCGGTGTCGGTCTGCAGATCATCCGCGACTGGGTGCTGCGGTTCAATGCGGAGGGGCCGGAGGGGCTGATTGATCGCAAGGCTCCTGGTCCAATGCCCCGGTTGAACGCGGAACACCGCGCAGCGCTGGCGGCAGCCATCGAGAGCGGTCCGATACCCGCCATTCATGGTGTCGTGCGCTGGCGACTGATCGATCTCTGCCAGTGGCTATGGGAGGAGTTCCGTGTCGCTGTCGCGCGGCAGACGCTGAGCCGCGAACTGCGCGCGCTGGGCTATCGCAAGCTCACCGCCCGGCCGCGTCACCATGCCCAGGCGGAGGGGGCGGTCGAGCATTTTAAAAAAGTTTCCCCGCCATCCTGGCAGAGATCGCTCATCACAAGGGTGTCGAGCCTGCCGCGATAGAGGTCTGGTTCGCCGATGAAGCCAGGATCGGACAGAAGAACAAGATCACCCGTCGCTGGGCCAGACGTGGAACGCGGCCGGCCGCGCCCTCCGATCAGCGCACCGCTTCCACCTACATCTTCGGAGGCATCTGTCCCGCGCTTGGCAAAGCTGCGGCGCTCATCCTGCCGCAATGCAATACCGAGGCGATGAACCTGCACCTGGCCGAGATCGCCACCGCCGTCGCGCCCGGCTGTCACGCCGCACTCCTCGTCGACCAGGCGGGATGGCACCTGTCGCACCAGCTCGCCATACCGCCCAACATCACGCTCGTGCCTCTGCCGGCGAAGTGCCCAGAACTCAACCCGGTCGAGAACATCTGGCAATTCGTCCGCGACAACTGGCTCTCCAACCGCGTGTTCTTCTCCTACGACAATATCCTCGACCACTGTTGCGATGCTTGGAACAAACTCGTCGATCAGCCGTGGACAATCATGTCCATCGGACTGCGAGATTGGGCACATAGGTTCTGATCAGCGGGCATTGGTATTAGTCGCAGGTCCAGCGGTTCACGGCTGCCCTTCGGGAAGCGCTGACGACAGGTGATGGCAGGTTCCGCCGAGACTATCTGAGGCTGTTCGTGGACAAGATCATTGTTGCCGATAACGAAATTCGCATCCGAGGAACCACAGCCGCGATCGCCCGCGCAGCGGCCCACGGCGGGTTACCGAGGACCGACCAATTGGTGCCCAGTTTGGTTCGGGAGTGGCGCGCCGTGCACCACGAAGCTGGGCACTCGGAAGTCACCCTGCCAAGGCCGCAATCGCGTGCCCGGGTGGGGTCGGGACTTCCCGGTTATTACAAGACCTCCTCCAGATGTTCCTCTTTCGGGGCCGCCGCGGATAAGTGGCCCGCCTACGCCAAACTCTTGGCGGTCGCTACGGCAGGCCACTTACCTACAGCTCCTATACCATCACCAGGCGCGCGACCTGGCCTCCTTGCGCCGCCAACCGTAAATCAGGCTCGCAGATATGCCATACGCCAGGCGAGGTCCTGGATGCGCATCCAGGGACCAATGCGGGGGAGCTCCCGTGAAACAAGGTGTCCGCGTCGTACGCTTACCAAAAGGTCGGCTGCCGGCTCGCTTTGTCGCCGTGCGCGGCGGGTCGCAGCGCATTCCCGCCATGGGCGGCCGGCGTATGCCCGGCGACGAAGCCTGGGTGATCGGCGAACATGGCGCCAGTGGCGATCACTACAACCAAGCTTACCGTGCGTCATTCACCGTTCGCGTCGCGAGCTGTGACGCTGTCCGCATAGTCACAAGGAGTTCAGCTCGGCGTAGCCATATGA
>CAVZNH010000022.1:0-154398 GCA_963776505.1 uncultured Alphaproteobacteria bacterium | reverse complement strand
TCGTGCCGCCTCGTCCCGCGTGCAGGCAAGCCAGCTTCAAATTTTTTGGCGGCAGACGGCTAATGAAGCGGCGATTGGATAGCTGCCGCGGCATCAGGGCCGCAACAATGGGCGCGCAGATGGCAGAAAAAGGGGAGAACAATGTCGAAAATACTGAACGCTATTATTGGGCTTATCGCCTTTGCGATCGCGATACCATCGTTCGCCCACGATCAAGCCGAAGCTGAAAAAGCCGTTGCGGCCATCGTTGCGACTTACGTCGAAAAATACAATAGCAAGGATGCAGCTGGCGTTGCAGCGCTCTATGCAGAGGATGGGATTTTGGTTCCGCCGGGACCAATGGTTGCCGGCAGGGCGAACATCGAAAAGTCTTGGCGGGCATCGTTTGACGCTGGCCGGACGGGGATCCGCTACGACATCAGACAGATAAAGCCTGAGGGTAACATCGTCTTGGTGGTCGGTCAGTTCACGGTCAAGGTGCCGGAAGGCGGCAGCTTGCAGGATCGTCCCGGCAATTTTGTCAATGTTTACCAGTGGGACGGTAGTGCATTGAAGTTCCGTGTCCACTCGTTCAGTTTTATGCCGGCCCCGCGTAGCCGCTGCCCTGACGTCGGCAGGTGGTCAGCGCATGGAGCTACACGGCTAAAAACCGATCCCGCGTTCTGTCAGGTTACACGCCGGCCCTGGTCAGCTATCCGTCTGCACGGACGCCCGGAAGACTGCCGCGCGGTCTTCCCCCGGAGGAAATGTCAATGAAACGTCGCAGCTTCCTGGCGGGATCTGCAACCGCCGCTCTTATCCGTCCCTCGCTCGCACAGCCCGCGGTCGTCGGCAAGGCCAAGACGTTGACCTATGTGCCGCAGGCCAACCTCACCAGCCTCGATCCGGTATGGACAACAGCACTGGTCACCCGCAACTGCGCCGCGATGATCTTCGAAACGCTGTATGGCCGCGATGAGAAGCTCAATCCGAAGCCGCAAATGGTCGAAGGCCATCAGGTGGAGAACGACGGCCTGCGCTGGACGATGCGTCTGCGAGACGGGTTGCTGTTTCACGATGGCACGCCGGTGCTGGCGCGTGATTGCGTCGCCTCGCTGCTGCGCTGGATGAAGCGCGATCCAATCGGCCAGACCATTGCCGATCGGCTGGACGCGCTGGAGGCGCCGGACGACAGGACGCTGGTGTTCCGGCTGAACAAGCCGTTCGCCTCGTTGCCTTCCGCGCTGGCGAAAACGCAGCCGACACCGGTGATCATGCCGGAACGCCTGGCGAAGACCGACCCGTTCAAGCAGATCCCCGAGGCCATCGGCAGCGGCCCGTTCCGCTTCGTCGCCAACGAATACGTCGCCGGCAACCTGGCGGTGTTCGCCAAATTCGACCGCTACAACCCGCGGCCCGAGCCTGCCAGCTTTGCCGCGGGCGGCTATCGCGTCATGGTGGATCGGGTCGAGTGGCGCATCATTCCCGACGCGGCCACCGCGGCGAATGCTCTGGTGGCCGGCGAGATCGACTGGCTGGACTCGCCGCTGCCCGATCTGCTGCCGATGCTGCGCAAGACGTCCGGCGTGACAGTCGGACCGATCGACATCTATGGCACGTTCGGTGGGCTGCGGCCGAACCAGCTGCAAGGTCCGACGGCCAATCCCGGCGTGCGCCGCGCCATGCTGGCCGCGATCGACCAGGTCGAGGTGATGACGGCGGTGATGGGCGCCGAATCAAACCTGTTTCGCGCGCCGGTCGGCTTCTTCCTGCCCGGCACAGCGTCGGCGAACGATGCCGGCATGGATGCGGCGCGCAAGCGCCGCAGCACCGACGACGTCAAGGCCATGCTGAAGCAGGCCGGCTACGGCGGCGAGCGCGTTGTGCTGATGCATCCGACCGACCAGACGTTCTACGACGCGATGAGCAGTGTCGTCGCTTCGTCGCTACGGCGCGTCGGAATCAACCTGGACGAACAGTCGCTCGACTGGGGCACGGTGGTGCAGCGCCGTACCAGCAAGGAGCCGCTGGACAAAGGCGGATGGTCGATCTTCCCATATGGTGCGCCGGCGGCCGATTATGGCGACCCGATCTTCGCGGCCGCTCTGCGCGGTAACGGCAAGGATGCCTGGTTTGGCTGGCCAAGCGACGAGAAGATGGAAGCGATGCGCAATGCCTGGATGGACAGCAACGACGAAGCCGCGCGCAAGCGTCTCGATGCGGAAATCCAGTTACGTGCCTTCGAGACGGTCCCGTTCATTCCCCTCGGCCAATACCTTCCGCCTTCCGCCTGGCGCAGCAACCTAGACGGCTTGCTGAAGGGAGCCGTGCCGGTGTTCTGGAACGTAACCAAGGCCTGAACCCGCCCGCCGAAAACCGGGGCTTGCACAAAATACCAAACCACGGGTTCAGATTGAAAACACCGAACGGCGTCTCCGCGCTAAGGCACTTCCACATCACCCGTCATCAGCTACCCTGACACCAACGCTCCGAACGTTGACACATGCCCATTACGGCGTCCCAATGGCCACGAACTGATAGACAGGCGGTAATCGGATGGCCCACACCGAGGTGTGAGGCTAAGACTCCCGCGACGCCGTCCGCGGCAGATCTGCCAGCACGGGGAATCTCGCCGATGGATCGTTCCGCTCAGGAACAATTGACCGATGCTTCCGGCCAGTGCGCGTTGCCGCACCGGGTAAGGCACGCCCTCGCCTATATGCGCGCAAACATCGGCGAGAAAGTGACGTTGACAGGGCTGGCAACCGCCTGCGCCATGCCCGAGCGCACCCTCCTGAATCAATTTCGAAAATTCGTCGGACTTTCTCCCCTGGCGTATCTGCTTCACCTCCGTCTCAATGCCGCCCGCGACGAACTCCTGAACACAGACGACGGGGCGACCATCGCCGACATCGCGTCACGGTGCGGCTTCACCCACCTTGGGCGCTTCGCCACCGCATATCGTTCGGCCTTTCGCGAGTTGCCGTCGGCCACAAGACGGCGCGTGCGCGCCCCCCTTGATCTTGATGCCCCAGCGCGCGATGGCGACGACGTAAGCGGCCTCCCGAGGCGCATTGGATTGCCGCCTGAGCTGCCATCGCTGGTCGTCCTGCCGTTATCCACCGAGACGCTGAAGGAGAGCCAAGAGGCACGACATCTCACCGAACAGCTTGCCGCGGCGCTGTCGCGGATGCGTGTCGGCGCGGTGAGCCTGGCACATCCGTCCCGCCCCTTGACGACGCACGCGCCGCGGCCCCGCAATGCGGGCACGCAATACTGCCTGACGGGCCGGTTGACTCAGCGCGGGGAACGCACGCGCGTGATTGTCAGGTTGATCGATGTCGCCGCTGATCGACATATCTGGGGTGACAGTTTCGACGGTTCGGCCGGCGATCCTTTCGAGTTGTGCGACCGAGTGACCGACCGTGTCCTGACCAATGTGGTGGCCTCGATCACCGATGCCGAAATCAGCCGCGCGCGCGAAGGAGATGTCGACCGCGCCACGGTGCGCGATCTGGCGATGCGGGCGCTACCACTTATCATGGACACCACCGTGCCAGGCACACGCAAGGCGATCGCCATCCTGACACGGGCCACCGAGTTGGATCCCACCAACGCACTCGCGGTCGCGTTGCTCGCCGCCTGTAATGCCCAGCTCCAATGGCGTTATGGCACGCCATCGGCGGCAGCCGCGTGCGTCGAAGCGATGCGGCTTTCGGCGCGCGCCGCAGTTCTCGACGAAGGTGACCCTCTGGTGACCGTGGCACGCGCCGCGACCGCATTCTGGGTGGCGCAGCCGGATGAAGCGGATGCTCTCGCGGCCCGGGCGCTCGCACAAGATCCCACGAATACCTGGGCGTGGGAGCGATACGGTATGGCCAGACTTTTCGGAGGTGGCGATCCCGAGCAGGCAATCGCGGACTTCGATCGGGCATTAAGGCTGCGCGGACCGTCATTGTCACGTATCAACTGCTTGATTGGAATTGCAGGCGCACATGCCAAGGCTGGCCGATTTGCGGAGGCTTCGCATTGGCGCCGCACAGCGTTGGCCGAGAACCCGGCTGCAACTTGGCTCTATGTGATGGACGCCGGTCCCGCGCTACAGGCGGGCGACTGGGCCCGATTTGTCGCTGACGTCGAGTGCGCGCGACGTCGTCAGCCGGAACTCTCGATTGCCATCTTGAAGGATTCCTTTCACCCGATGGACCCGTCAGTCCTGGACGCCTTGCCGCGAGCAGGCATGCCGCTGACCTGAGATCCTGACAGACGAGTGGGCGCAGAGCTGACATCCGCATCGAATCCCCGGGGTGCGCAGGGTTTGCCAAGTGTGATTAACGCTTGACGCGATTCACGATAACGGTAGACTCTCCCGATGGACCTTCCATCGCACCCGACCCGCCGGCCAGTATGCACACCTGCTACTGCTCCATCCAAACGCCGTGCACGGAAAACTTGCCAGCCAGTTGGCGCAGAGGGCCAAACTCTGCACGTCCCAGACGCACCCGCCACCATCCCAGCAACCAGGCCGCCGCTCACCCAACTGATCCGCCGTCTCACCCAACGCGCAATGAGACGGCGTTGAGACAGCCTCACCCGCCGGCGAACGCCCGCTGCAAGGCCAGCGCGCCCATCGCCAGGCCGGTGTCGTCGATGCCATGCCCCAGACGCGGCACGTAAACCGCCTCCACCGGCACATTCGCCGCACGCAGCGCAGCCTCGGCGTCGCGCGAGCGCTGCGCCGGAACCACGTCGTCCGCCTCGCCGTGCACCAGCAGCACCGGCGCCCGATTGGCCAACTCCCCCGCCAGCCTCTCCGGCGCCACCAGCGCGCCGGAAAACGCCAGGATCGCGCGGGGCGCCACGGCCCGGCGCAGCCCGGTGAACAGCACCGTCATCGCCCCCTGGCTGAACCCCATCAGCGCGTACGCCTCGGCCGGCAACCCCAGCCGCGCCAGCTCCGCATCGATGAACGCATCGAGATAACCCGGCCGCGCGGCGCACCCCGGCCTCCATCACCGAGGGCGTGCGATCAGCCACGCTCCACCACTGCCGCCCAAACCCGAACTCATGCTGAAACGGCGCATCGACCGAGACGAACAGCGCATCGGGCAGCGCATGCCCCCAGGTCGGCGCCAGGTCGATCAGGTCGTGCCCGTCCGCCCCCAGCCCGTGACACAGCACGACAAGCTGCCTCGGCGCCGCCTTCGACGCGGGTCCCCAGCGCGGTCCGTCGAGTTCTGCCATGCCCCTCTCCCTTTCCCACCGGTGCGACTACCTTGTGCCGCAGTCCCATGTCGATCGTCACCCGCTTCGCGCCCAGCCCCACCGGCTACCTGCACCTCGGTCACGCCTTCAGCGCGCTGTTCGCCTGGCGCCGCGCGCGCGAGGCAGGCGGCCGGTTCCTGCTCCGCCTGGAGGACATCGACCCCACCCGTTGCCGCCCCGAATTCGCCGACGCGATCCTGGAGGACCTCGCCTGGCTCGGCCTCGACTGGGATGGCGAGGTGCGGGTGCAGTCGCAGCACTTTGCGGAGTATGGCGCTGCCCTGGACGCACTGGCCGCGCGGGGCCTGCTCTACCCGTGCTTTTGCAGCCGCGCCGACATCCGCCAATCCGCCGCCGCTCCCCACACGCCGGATGGCGTGCCTCGCTACCCCGGCACATGCCGCGGACTGTCGCCGGATCAGCGCAACGCCCGCATCGCCGCCGGCGAGCCCTACGCGTTGCGGCTGAACATGGACCGGGCACTCGCCACCCTTGGGGACGCAGCTGCCTTGACGTTCGAGGCAGCGGACGAAGGCACCATCCAATGTCATCCCGAGCAATTCGGCGACGTGGTCCTCGCCCGCAAGGACGCCCCGGCCAGCTACCACCTCTGCGTCACCCACGATGATGCGCTGCAAGGCGTCACTCTGGTCACGCGCGGCGAGGACCTGAAGACGGCGACGCATCTGCACCGTCTGTTGCAGGCATTGATGGGCTGGCCCGCGCCGAGCTACGCGTTTCACCCGCTGCTGACCGACGCCTCTGGTCGCCGGCTCGCGAAACGCGACCATGCTGCCACTCTGCGCGAGTTGCGCGCCCAAGGTCGTTCGCCTGCCGATGTGCGTGCGATCGCCTCGTCGGCTAGAACATCCGGCTGAACCAGCCTCCTTGCGGCCCCTGCACGATGACAGGCGTATGGCCGGGCGACGGTGTCCATGCCATCAGCCGATCGACAAAGCCCGGCCCCGGATACACCAGCCCGGAATTCTCGTTGATGGTGTTGCGGATATCCGACGGCGCCGCCGGTCCCGCCGCCTGGACCAGCGCGTCCTGGCCGGCACTCCCCGCCGCCTGCTCCGCCGCTGGCTGGGTATCGCCCTGCTGCGGCACGATCGCGCCCGGACGCGCGGGCCGCATCGCCAGTTCAGGCGGAACCGACAGCGGCATCTGGGTGGAGGCAATGGTCTCCGGTGCGTTATCGCGCGACAGGCTGAAATTGCGCGTCATGCTGTCATCCGAGCACGCAACCAGCAGCAGCACGGACAGCACGGGCAGGTATCGCATCAAGGCCTCCGGTTTCACCGCGCTTCGCGGCGTGGCAAAGTTCAGCTTAGCCGTCTGCATCAACGCATCCAAACAATCGAGGTAGCGTCATGCCAAAGGACAAGCACTGGGTAGGCACCTGGGCCACTGCTCCGGCGCCGGCGGAAGGTGCGGCACTCAGCAACCAGACGCTGCGCATGAACGCGCGCATCAGCATCGGCGGCGACGTTCTGCGGGTGCGGTTGTCGAACGCCTATGGCACGCGGCCGCTGAGGATCGGCGGTGCGCGTATCGGCCTGCGCACGACCGGCGCCGGCATCGCGCCCGGCTCCGATCGCGCGCTGACGTTCGGCGGCGAGACCTCGGCCACGATCGCGGCCGGCGCGCTGTTGCTGAGCGATCCGGTGGAGCTGTCCGTCGCCCCGCTCTCGGATGTCGCCATCACCTTCTGGCTGCCTGACGATCTACCAGCGAGCTTCGGCATCACCGGACGCTATGCGCGGCAGACCAACTACATCTCGCCCCCTGGTGACTTTTCGGCCGAGACGGTGATGCCGGTCGGCCGCATCACCGACGACTGGTTCTTCCTGGGCGGCATCGACGTGCTGGCGCCCGCCCACACTGGCGGCATCGTCGCACTCGGTGACTCGCTGACCGACGCGAACATCTCCACGCACGACGCATTCTGCCGCTGGCCCGATCAACTTGCGCGGCGGCTCATTGCCCGCGGCGGCCGGCCGATGGGCGTGATGAACCAGGGGCTGGGCGGCAACCGCATCCTGCACGACATCCGCGGCGACAGCGGCCTTCGTCGTTTCGATCGCGACGTGCTGGCGCAGCCTGGCGTGACCCATGCCATCGTGATGCTGGGCACCAACGATCTGCGCAATCGCTGGGCCAAGCCCGAGGAGGAGGTCACCGCCGAACAGATGATCGCCGGCCTGAAGCAGATGGCGCTGCGGGCGCACACACGCGGCATCAGGATTTTCGGCGCCACGCTGACACCGTTCGAGAACGAGACCTTCCTGGTCGGCGCGTGGACCCCGGCACGCGAGGCGGTGCGGCTGGCGGTGAACGCCTGGATCAGGGACGGCGGCGCATTCGATGCGGTGGTCGACTTCGACAAGGGCCTGCGCGATCCCGAACATCCCGCGCGCATGCTGCCTGTCTACGACTGCGGCGACCACCTGCATCCGAGCGATGCCGGCTACAATCGAATGGGCGACGTCATCGACCTTGCGCTGTTCGATTGACCGCACGACGCATCAGCTCAGGCTGCCCGGATAATCCCGCCAGACGCTCGGCTCCAGCCTCAAGGTTTCGTCGGCCGGATATGCCGCCTGCCAGTATCGCGCGCATTCCTCGCTGGTCGGATTCCACACGCCGGGAAAGCTGCGGACATATGCGAAGAAATCCTCCAATAACTGCAACCGGTTGCACCAGCCGATCGCGCCGGGATGCAGCACCATGCTGAACTGCCGCCCGCGCTTGTACTGTGCATTGAACTCTGCCCGCCAATTGCGGAACAGATCATCGGCATGCTCGAGCCCGGTTCCTTTGCGTGGAAACAACAGGAACCACTGATCATCGAAGTGGTAGTAGTAAGGCAATGTCAGCATCGCCCGACGCGACGCGAAATCCGTCACCCAGTAATGCGGCACATCATCCGCCAGCCCATTGCCCATGTATTTGTAGCCGGCGTCTATCAGCAGATCCATCGTATGCGGGCTGATCGTGCCTCCGGCAAACGGATCGTCCTGTCGCGGCAGACAGAACCAGCCGGCGGGCCGGCGTCCGATCGTGCGCGTCAGAATATCGGTCGCCAGATCGAGCCGCGCCTTTTCCTCTGCCGCACCAAGTCCGCTGACATCCTCATGTTTCAGCCCATTGCCCGCGATCTCATGACCTTCGGCCATCAGCGTACGCAGCCGCTCGGCGCGCAACTGCGCGATCACCGCAGGAGTGGCGAACGTCGCCCTCATGTCGAACCGTTTGAGCACCGCGAGAACCTGATCCAACCCATCATGCGCGGCGAAATACGCATCCGGATGCATCAGATCAGCGGCGGAGATTCCTTGCGGACCGCGAGCCACGCTCATGTCAACCACGACCGTCACACAGCAGCGATTGCCGTCCGGCCAACCTACATCGGCGTCCCGCAGGCCAACTTCGTCAGAAATCGTGTAGCCTTGCTTCCAGGGCATGGTACGAACTCCTGAATCAGACTGGAAAACGATCCAGACAGTGCCTGGCGACTTCCTCGCAGGTCGGAAACCATACGCCGGGAAGTGTCTTCATTCGCGTGATCAACCGGTCCATCATCTCGATTCGCAGCGCCCGGCCCGACACGAACGGATGCACCACGATGTTGAGGTAGCCGCCGGCACGGTATTGCTGCCAGAACGCCGCCCACCACAGGTCGAACACGCGATCCGGGTCCGTGATGCGCTGCGCGGCATTGCCGCTGCCCAGCCACGCAAAGCTGTAGAACATCGCATCGTCTATCGCGTAATGGAACGGCAGGTTCAGCATGGTGTTCCTGCCATCGGGATCGCTCAGATAGTACGGACGGTGGTCGGCCGACTCATGCGAAATGTACAGGAACCTTTCCTGCTTCAGCAGCCCGAGCGTATGTTCGCTGCGGCTGCCGACCGGCCTGCGCCCCGTGATAGCCTCCAGCGCGTTCGCCGTTTTCAGCAGATGATCACGCTCCAGCGCCGGGTCCTTCGGCACATGGTGTTCCCACATATGATCAGCGATCTCGTGCCCGCTGCGCACCGCCGCACGAAGCGCCTGCGGATAGAGTTCGCAGATGCGGCCAGGCGTGAAGATCGTCGCCTTGATGCGGTGCGCATCGAACAGTTCGATCAACCGCCAGATGCCGACGCGCCCGCCGAACTCACCCTTGGCAAGTTGCATCGGCGGTTCGTTCAGCAGCCGGCGCAACAGCATGGCATCGAAATCAGCCGTGAAATTCACGGCGATTCGCGCGCCTGCCGGCCAGGTCAGATCGGCGATGCGCCGGTGGCGCGCATCGTAGCGTTCCGCCGTTGCGCACAGATCCGTGACTTCCTGTTCGAGTTGGCTGGTCATCGTTTCGACCTCCCCTCCATAACGGTCCCAATCATGCCACGAGTGTTGACTTGGCGCGCATCCGAGCCGCACAGTCCTGAGGTTCCGTGATCCCCCGTCGTCGACAGGAGGGCGAGTTGGCCATGTACCGCAGACTATTCGGCCCAATGATACTGGCCGCCGCCACATTACTCAGTATTGCGTACACCGCCTCCGCGGCAACAGTCGGTCCGGTCACCGACGATCTCGGCGTGATACGCATCGCGAAGGGCGCGCCGATTCAGATCGGCGCCTACTGGGTGCTGTCCGGCGCCGACACAGCGCTCGGTCTTGATGAGAAGCGCGGCGTTGAGATCGCCTTCAAGGACGTTGGCGGCAAGGTCCTCGGGCACCCGCTGAAGTTGAATGCGGAAGACGACGGCTGCAACGCTGAGGGCGGCCAGACTGCGGCGACCAAGCTTGCTGCGAATCCCCAGACTGCGATCGTGCTTGGCCCCGCCTGCTCGTCCGCCGCGACACCCGGCGCGCCGATCCTGTGGCAGCAGGGCGTTGTCGACATCTGCACGGCGTGCACCGCGCCCGCACTTACCGCGCCAACGCGCAAGCCGGAATACGCCGGCTTCGCCCGCACCGTGTTCAGTGACAGCGAGCAGGGCAAGGCCGACGCCACATACGTGCACAACGTCCTCAAGGCACAGTCGGTGGTCACCGTCCATGACGGCAGCCCGTACGCGCAGCAGCTCCAACAGGTGATGGCGGACAACTTCAAGCAGCTGGGTGGCAAGGTGCTGTCACAGGAAGCGATCGCACCCACCGACGTCGACATGCATCCGCTGCTGACCCGCATCGCCAGCGAGAAGCCGGACCTGATCTACTTCCCGGTGTTCACCGCCGCCGCGGCGCAGATCCTGCGCCAGGCGAAGGAAACGCCAGGGCTGGAGCACACCAAGCTGATGGGCGGTGGTTCGCTGCTGTCGGCCGACTTCATCGAGGCAGCCGGCCCGTCTGTCGTCGGTTTCATCATCGGCTACCCCGACCTGTCGCCTGAGGCGATGGGCAAGAACTATCCGAAGTTCGTCGAGCAGTACAAGAAGGATTACGGCGAGGCGCCGATCTCCGGCTATCACGCGAATGCCTATGACGGCGCGATGCTCGCCATCAAGGCGATCGAGAAGGTGGGCAAAACCGACAACGACGGCAACCTTTACATCGGCAGGAAGGCGCTCCGCGACGCGGTGTTCGACATCAAGTTCGAAGGCATCAGCGGTCCGATCGCCTGCGACCCCTATGGCGAATGCTCGCAGTTCAAGCCCTCGGTTCTCGAATTCACCTCGGCTGATCCGAAGACATTTGGCATCGGCAAGAACCCGAAGAAGATCTGGCCGTAGGTGTCGGGCGCTTCTGCTGTCAGCGGGCCGTGGCGCACAGCCATGGCCCGTTTCAATGCAGTCGACATTGTATTGTGGGGTCTGCGCATCGGTGTCGTGGCGGTCGTTGTCGTCGGCACCATCGGCACGCTGCTGCACAATCGCTATACCGCCGCACAGTGGTTCGATTTCGTCGTCTTCGGCCTGACCATCGGCAGCATCTACGCCCAGATCGCGCTGGGCTACACCATGGTCTATGGCGTGCTGCGGCTGATCAACTTCGCGCACGGCGACATCGTGATGACCGGCGCCTTCGCCGGCTACTTCGTCGCCACGCCCCTGGACCGTTCAGGCTTCCTGAATAGCCATCCAGTACTCGGCATGTCCGCCATCCTCGCGGTGGCGATCGTCACGTCCACGTCGATCGCGGTGCTGACCGAGCGTATCGCCTACCGGCCATTCCGTCGCGTGGTCGGGTTGGCGCCGCTGATCTGCGCCATCGGCGTGTCGTTCTTTCTGGAGCAGACCTTCCGCGGCATGTTCGGTTCGGCGGTGAAATCCTATCCCTCGCCCGATTGGCAACGTGCGACATTCCAGTTGCTGGGCTTCAATGTGCCGCGCGTCGACGTTTTGGTGATCGGCCTCGCCCTCGTCTTCATGGCAGGACTTTATCTGATCGTGCAGCGCACGCGCATGGGCACCGCGATGCGCGCTGTGGCCGAGGACGGTGAGGCCGCAGCGCTCATGGGCATCGACGTGAACAAGGTCGTGGTGTTCACCTTCGTGCTCGGCGGAGCGATGGCCGGAATCGCCGGCGTGTTCTACGCCTTCGTCTACAAGCAGGTGTATTTCTTCATGGGTTTCACGCCCGGCATCAAGGCGTTTGGCGCTGCGGTGCTGGGCGGTATCGGCAACATCCCGGGTGCGATGCTGGGTGGGTTCTTCCTGGGGATGGTCGAGTCGGTGGGGCCGACCTTGTTTCTCGACGGCATCGGCATTCCGGCACCCTACCAATTGCGTGACCTGATCGCGTTCACTCTGCTGATCATGGTGCTGATCTTCCGTCCACAAGGACTGCTCGGCGAACGCATGGCAAGGAAGCGGGCCTGATGCGCCGCGCAATACTCATTGGTCTCGCGTTCGGCGCCGGTGCGGTACATCTCGCCGTAGTCGGCGTGCTGCTGATGCTGCACCAGCGCATGATCATCGTGAACACACTGACTCTCGGTCAGGCGGTACTGCTGCTGATCGCCGGGGGCGCCGGGGCCATGGCCGGACGCCCGCTGCCAGGGCTCATCGCCGGAGCCACCGCCGCCGTGCCGATAGCCGTACTGACCGCGGTCATGTCAGTCGTGCCGCTGCAATCGATCTTCATCGCGTTGTCGTCGGACCTGTTCGAGATGCTGACGCTCGGGCAAGGCCTCGCCGCGGGCATTGTCATTCTGATCGGTGGTGGCGCGGTCGCCGGTCTGCTAGGTGCTGGTTGGCGCGTCAGCCCCTCCGTTGTGCGACGCGCGATCGGTCCGGGCGCGATCGCCGTGCTGATAGCAGGCGTATTCCAGGAACTGATCCAGCTTATGCTGCAGCAATACGAGGGACCGGTCGGCGAATTCCGCGACTTCCTTTACACCTGGGAGGGCCTCAGCCCGCAAGGTGGCAATCACGATCTTCATTATCGTGGCGATCGCCAGCGAGGTGCTCGGCTCCATCCTTCGGCGGCGTGCCGCGCGGATCGCCGCGCACGACCACCGGCGCGAACGCATGGTCTGGGCAGGGCTTGCCTTGCTCGCTCTTGTTCTGCTGCCGGCAGTCGCCGGCTCATATGTCGGCCAGGTGTTGATGCTGGTCGGGCTGTACATCCTGATGGGCATGGGGCTCAATCTGGAGGTTGGCCTGGCAGGCCTGCTCGATCTCGGCTTTGTCGCCTTCTTCGCCGTCGGCGCCTATACCACGGCGCTGCTCACCGCCGATTCGCCGCATGCCCTGGCGCACCTGTCGTACTGGGAGGCGATGCCGATAGCGGTGGCTCTCTCCATCATGGTTGGCGTGCTGTTCGGATTGCCGGTACTCGGAGTGCGCGGCGATTACCTCGCCGTCGCGACCATGGGTCTCGGCGAGATCGTGCGCGTCATCGTGCAATCGGATTTCGCTGCGCCATTGCTCGGCGGTGCCCAAGGCATCCTGCAAATACCCAAGCCACGACTGGGGAGTTTCGTACTCGGCAATCCGGTCTCGCTGTTCTATCTGACCCTGGTTGCTTCGGCGGTCGCCGCGTTCGTCGCGTGGCGGCTGGAGAATTCGCGGCTCGGTCGAGCCTGGATGGCGTTGCGCGACGATGAGGACGTGGCACAGGCGCTCGGCATCAACCTGGTGCGATCCAAGCTGCTTGCCTATGGGCTGGGTGCGGCATTCGCCGGCCTGGCGGGATCGATCTTCGCCACCATGCTCACCTCGGTCTATCCGTCGAGCTTCCAGTTGCTGATCTCGATCAACGTGCTGGCGCTGATCATCGTCGGCGGCATGGGCAGCCTGCCCGGTGTGGTTCTGGGCTCCATTGCGCTGATCGGGCTGCCCGAATTACTTCGCGAATTCGGCGAGTATCGCTATCTGTTCTACGGTGCGGTACTCATCGTGATGATGCGGCTGCGGCCGGAGGGACTGTGGCCGTCCGACGTGCGACAACGCGAACTGCATGCCGCGGACGAGACACTGGCGTTGGATGCTGGCGCCGACGCGGTGCCTGCGCAGCCGAGATAGCGCGTGAGCGAACCCCTCCTCCGCTGCAATCATCTCACCATGCGCTTCGGCGGCCTGGTGGCGATCGCCGACCTTGACCTTGCGATCGCCGAGCACAGCATTCACAGCGTCATCGGTCCGAATGGCGCCGGCAAGACCACGGTGTTCAACTGCATCACGCAGAACCTGCGCCCGTCATCCGGCGAGGTATGGTTCGCCGGCCAACGCATCGACGGACTGACGCCCGATCGTGTTGCGGCGGCGGGAATCAGTCGCACCTATCAGAACATCCGGCTGTTCCGCAACATTTCGGCACTCGAGAACCTGCTGGTGGGAATGCATCTGCATCTGCGCTCCACCTGGTGGGGCGCGGTGCTGCGAACGCCGCACACCATGCGTGACGAGCGAGCGGCGCACGAGGAGGCGCTGCGCCTGCTGCAATTCGTCGGACTGCGCGGTCGCGGCGATATTCTGGCGCGGAACCTGGCCTATGGCGAACAACGCAGGCTGGAGATCGGCCGCGCACTGGCCACCAAACCGAAGCTGCTGCTGCTCGACGAGCCGACCGCGGGCATGAACCCGCGCGAGACATCCGAAATGATGGAGTTCATCCAGCAGGTCCGTGCGCGCTTCGCGATCACCATCATCCTGATCGAACACCAGATGCGCGTGGTGATGTCGATGTCGGATCGCGTCACCGTTCTGGATCATGGCGTGAAGATCGCCGAGAACGTGCCGGCGCTCGTGCAGCAGGATCCAGCGGTGATCGAGGCCTATCTCGGCAAGGCCGCAAGACCGGCAGCGGAGTAACGCGGATGGCGCTCCTCGAGGTCGATGGCATCCACGTCTTCTACGACAAGATCGAGGCGCTGAAGGGCATCTCGCTCGCGGTCGAGGAGCGGCAGATCGTCACCCTGGTGGGTGGCAATGGCGCGGGCAAGTCCACCACGCTGCGGGCGATCAGCGGATTGCTGCATCCGCGTCAGGGCGAAATCCGCTTCGATGGCCGCCCGCTCGCGGGACTCGGCGCGCACGAGATCGCGGCGATCGGCGTGGTGCACGTGCCTGAGGGCCGGCGAATATTCGGGCGACTGACGGTCAGCGAGAACCTGGAGATGGGCGCGTTCACCCGCCACGACCGGCGTGCGATCGCCGACGACAAGGAGCAGATGCTGGTGCTGTTCCCGCGTCTGCGCGAGCGGCTGAAGCAGGTGGCGGGAACGCTGTCAGGCGGCGAGCAGCAGATGCTGGCCGCGGCGCGCGCGCTGATGGCACGGCCACGCGTGCTGCTGATGGACGAGCCGAGCATGGGGTCTGGCGCCCATGCTGGTGGAGCAGGTGTTCGAGACGATCGGGCGGATCAACGCGCAGGGCGTGACGATACTGCTGGTGGAGCAGAACGCGCCGATGGCGCTGGGTATCGCCCATCATGGCTACGTGCTGGAGAGCGGGCGGATCGTGCTGGATGGCCCAGGGCGCGAGTTGCTGGACGATGAGCGTGTGCAGCGGGCCTATCTCGGATGATCACTCCGGCCTGTCCGCAACGAGGATAGCGATCGGATAGGCGTAATCGATTCTGTCGCCCTCGCGCCGCACGGGAATGCCCAACCGGTCGTCCTCGGCCGACGCGGCGAACATCTCGATGATCTTCATCTCGTCGCCCGGGTTCGGGAACGAGCGGGCCAGCAGATTCCGGATCTCGTCGCGCAGCTCGTAGAAAGTCGCGCGGGGCTCGGATAGTCCAACCGTTCCGAACAACGCTTTCAGCTCCGGCAGGGTCAGACACCGCACATGCGATGGATCGCGCAACTTCTCCGCGCGGTTCCACTCCGCCGCCTTCGCCGGATCATCCGAGGCGTACATGTCGATCACGACCACCCGCCCGCCGGGCGCACACACGCGCACCATCTCGCGCAACACGCTGAGCGGATCGAGGAAATGATGCATCGAGAACCGCGTCACGACGACGTCGAATGCGCCATCGGCGTAAGGCAGCGCTGCCACGTCACCCCGATCCCAGGTGACATTGTCGACCGCCTTCTCCGCCGCAAGCTGCCGCGCGCGGTCGAGCATGGCGGGTGTCATGTCGATGCCGGTCGCATGCCTGACATGCGGAGCGAATGCGCAGACCACGATGCCGCCGCCGCAGGCCACGTCCAGCACCGTATCGTCCGGCGTCGGCGCCGCAGCCGTCACGATCATCCGCAGCGCGTTGACATCGGTGATGGTGTTTGCCGTGCTGAACGGCGTGGCCTGACGGGTGAACTGGTCCAGGATCCGCTCCTGGTGTGCTGTGTCGGTCATCGTATCTTCACCCCAATCGATAGATTCGCTGCGCCGTGTCATGGAACAAGGCCCGCTTCTCATCCGCCGAGGCGCCGGCGGCGATGCGCTTGAATGCGTTCCACAGCGGGACCCAGCCGATGCCCATCTTCTCCACCGGGAAATTGCTTTCGAACATGCAGCGTGTCGGCCCGAACAGCTCGATGCAGGTCTCCATATAGGGCCGCCACAGCGCGGCCAGTTCCTCCGAGGAGATCGGCCGCTCGCGCCGACCCATAATCGTACAGCGCCGCCCGCATCATCATCCCGCCCAGCTTCATCGTGACGTTCGGGCACTTCGCCAGCTCGGTCACCGAGGCCTTCCACGATGTGAAGATCTCGTCACGCTTGCCGGCATATCGGCCATAGCCCAGCACGCCGCCGACATGGCCCACGATGATGTTCGTGCCAGGACAGGCACGCGCCAGGTCGATCACATCGGCCAGTTGGGTAAAGAACACCCACGCATCCAATGACAGCCCAAGAGCGGAAAGCCGCGCCAGACCGGCGCGGAAATCGGCGCGGCGATAGATGTCGGGACCCGGCGCGCCGTTGCCGATGATGGGGTCGGCATCCCAGTTGCCGGAATGCCGCACGCCGCGGAACCGTCCGCCACCGGCGCGGATCTGCGCCTCCAGCACCGCCTCGACCCGCTCGCCCAGCGTCAGGTCGGCGTATCCCACGATGCCCGCGGCGACCCGCGTCGGCCCGTACCCGCCGCTGTCGCTCATCGCGGCGATGCCGGCCACAAACTCGGTCTCGCCGACCGGCCGCATCTCCTCCGGGCCACTCGCGCGATACATCGCGTGGCACTGCAGGAACACGGTCGCGACCACCCTGTGGCCGCTATTCAGGTCGGCGAGCAATTCATGCAGCAGATAACGGTGATCCGGCCGCTGCCAGAGGTGGTGATGGGTATCGATGATCGGCAGGTCCGGCTCGAGAACTGGCTCCGCCGGCGCCATGGCGAGCCAGGCATCGTCCGGTCGATGGATGCGGCCGAATCGGGCGGGCTGTCTTGACTCTACCAACGGACGCCTCCGACACTGCTTTGCCGCTGGCGTAGCATGATCTGCGCGGCCCCGCGACACCCAGGCAATTTGCTGGCAGGCAATTTGCTGGCAAATTGAAACAACTCGCATTTCTCTGAGCCTCACGCTAAATTGGCATTGGTCTCACGCGGCGTGCGGCGGTCTGCGACGGGGAGACGCGTTGACCCGAAAGGAGGGGCATATCGACCAAACTCGTCATCCGGACGAAGGGCGCGGCAAGACGCTTCCGCAGGGTGATACGATCCGCCGGCTTGGCCGTGCCGCCATCATCATTGCCGCACTGGCTGCTGGTCGCCCTGGCCTGGATCGGCGCGCGCGACGCCATCCGCGCACATCGCACCGAGGTGCGCGCGCGCGTGCAGGCCGAAATCCTCGCCAAGGCGCTTACGCTGGAGGATCAGCTGCGCCGCGAGCTGCTGTCGCTCGAGCAGACGCTGCGCATTCTGGAATACGAATGGCAGCGGGATCCCGCAACATTTCGATCTCGCCGCGCGCGCCAGCCAGGTCGTCGTGATCAACGACGTTTCGCTGCAACTGTTCATCTCCGATGCACAAGGCATCGTGCGGTCCAGCTCGCGTCCGGCGATCGTCGGCACAGATATCAGCAAGCGCGACTACTTCATCCATGAAGCATCGCTGCCGACCGACGAAGGCAAGATGTTCATGGGCGAACTGACCCAAGGCCAGGTCACCCGACTGTGGCAGATCAACCTGGCCCGCCGGCTGGATAACCCGGACGGTTCGTTTGCCGGCGTGATCGCCGCCTCGTACGACACCAATTCGTTCACGCGATTCTATCGCGAAATCGATCTCCCCGCCCATGGCATCATCGCCGTCGTCAGCATGCGCGACGGCGATGCCTGGACACTGGGCGGCCCGGACGAGAATCCCGCGGTGATCAGCATCGCCAGGTCACCGCTCCTTGCGGCGATGCGCCAATCGGCCGAGGGAAGCTGGACCGGCACATCGGGTCTGGATGATGCCGATCGGATGTACGCTTTCGCCACGGTTCCGGATCACGACCTGAAGGTGGTTGTCGGCCTCGATCGCGACGCAGGCGCTGCGGTCGGCGACCGACTGGGAGATGAATGCGCTGCTGTTTACCGGCGGCATCACCCTGCTCATTGCGGTGCTGGCTCTGCTGCTGCTGCGCGCGCAGACCGCCGCCCGCCGCCGCCATGAGACGCCTCGCGCGTGAGCGGGCCATTCTCGAAGCAACGCTGACCGGGATGAGCGACGGCATCATGATGGTCGACCGCGACCTCCGGCTGATGGCGTGGAACCAGCACTTCCCGCAGTTCACCGGCGTGCCGGCCGAGATTCTGCACGTCGGCCTGCCGATGGAGGACATCTTGCGCGCCCAGGTGGCCGGCGGCGAATTCGGCCCGGTCGACGTCGAGGCCGAAGTCGCGCGGCGCATGGGTCTGCTGCACTCCGGCGGCGCCATGGGCACGATCGAGCGGCCGCGGCCGGGCGGCCGGCAGCTCGAGATCAGGCGCAATCCACTGCCGGGCGGTGGCTTCGTCACGCTGTACACCGATGTGACGATGCGCCGGCAGACCGAGGAGCGCCTGCGCCAGGCGCAGACCATGGCGGCGGTCGGCCGGCTGACCGCGGGTGTGGCGCACGACTTCAATAACCTGCTGTCAGCCATCACCGGCAACGCCGAGATCCTGCACAGCGAATTGGGCGATCATCCGGAGCATGGCCGCCGGCTGGCGATGATCCTGCAGACCGCCGGCCGCGGTGCCGACCTTGTGCGGCGACTGTTGGCGTTCTCGCGCAAACAGGAACTCACGCCGGTGCTGGTCGATCTGAACAAGGTCGTGCGCGGCATGGGCGATCTGCTGCGCGCAACGCTTGGGCGCACGATCCGCGTCGAGACGGCATTCGACGAGAAACTCTGGTCGGCGCTGATCGATCCGGTGCAGATCGAGCACGTGATCCTGAACCTCGCAATCAACGCGCGCGACGCGATGCCGGATGGCGGCACGCTGACCATCACGACCGCCAACACGACGCTGGGACCCCGCGATGCCTCGACAGATCTGCCCCCTGGCGACTACGTCATCGTCGCGGTGACCGACACGGGAACCGGCATGTCCGAGGACGTGCTGCAGAACGCGTTCGAACCGTTCTTCACCACCAAGCCGCCAGGTCAGGGGTCAGGGCTGGGGTTGAGCCAGGTCTACGGCGTCGCCCGCCAGTCGGGCGGCTCGGTGCGGATCGACAGCGCGATCGGCAAGGGAACCACGGTCAGTGTGCTCTTCCCCCGCGCGACGTATGAGACAGATCGTGACGCCAGCTTCGGACGCGGAGCGTGCCGCCAGTTCAGAGCCGCAGCACGCCACGGTGGCCTGGCATCGCCGCATCCTGGTCGTCGATGACGAGGTGGAATGCCGTGAGACGATCTCCGCCATGCTGACGGCCAACGGCCTCGCGGTGGCAGTGGCGGAGAGCGGTGAAGCGGCTTTGCGCCTGGTGGACAGCGGCCTTGATTTCCATCTGCTGCTGGTCGACCTCGTGATGCCCGGCATGAATGGCCTCGAGCTGGCGCGGCAGGTTCGTGTGCGCCGGCCATCGATACCGGTCGTGTTCTTCACCGGCGGTGATGCCGAGCCGATCGGCGGTGAGCGATGGGTGCTGGTGAAGCCGTTCCTCGGCCGCACCCTGATCGAGACATTGCGCGCCGCGCTCGGTCTCACGGACGAATCGGACGCGATCAGGCACAGCACGTCGCAGACGGTGTGAGTGGCAAATTACGTCGCGGCCCGCCTGGTTCAGCTCCTGTTCGTTCTGATCGGTGTCAGCGTCGTGGTGTTCGTCACCATGCATCTGCTGCCGGGCGACGTCGCGCAACTGCTGCTGGGCGATCACGCCACCAATGAGCAGTTGCAGCGGCTGCGCGAACAACTCGGTCTGGATCAGCCGGTATGGGTGCAATACGCCCGCTTCATGCGCGAGGCGCTGCACGGCGATCTCGGCATCTCGATCCAGACCAATCGGCCGGCGCTCACTGACGTGCTCACCGCGTTTCCGGTGACCCTGCAGCTTGCGCTGGCATCGCTGCTGCTGGCGAGCCTGTTCGGCGTGCCGGTGGGCGTGCTGGCGGCGATGCGGCATGGCTCGCGCTTCGATGCGGTGGTGATGACGCTGACCCTGTTCGGCGTGTCGATGCCGATCTTCTGGCTGGGACTGATGCTGCTGGTGCTGTTCGCCGCCGGCCTCGGTTGGCTGCCGGTCGGCGGGCTGATGCCGGTAGGCCTCGATCCGCCGCGCATCACCGGCATGAGCGTGATCGACAGCCTGCTGTCCGGCAATGCGACGATGATCGCCGCCAGTCTGCGCCATATGCTGCTGCCGTCCGTGACGCTGGCGAGCGTGCCGCTGGCGCTGATCACGCGCATCACGCGCGCCGAGGTGATGTCGGCGGCGACGGCGGATCACGTGCGCACCGCACGCGCCAAGGGCGTGGCGGATGGCCGCGTGATCCTGCGCCACATTCTGCGCAATGCGGCAATCCCTATCGTGACGGTGATCGGGCTGCAGCTCGGCCTGCTGCTGTCGGGCGCGGTGCTGACCGAGACGATCTATTCGCTGCCGGGGCTTGGGCGGCTGATGGTCGATTCGATCCTGTCGCGCGACTATCCGGTGGTGCAGGCCGGCGCGCTGTTCATCGCGGTGGTGTTCGTGCTGGTGAACCTGGCGGTCGATATCCTGTATGCCGCGCTGGATCCGCGGATCAGCCGCGCATGAGCGCCACTGTCGCCGCCTCGCCCGGCGTCGTGCGGCGTGCGCTGCATGGGACCGGAGCGCGCTTTGGCCTCGCCATCGCGGTGGTGTTCCTGGCGCTGACCTTGTTCGCGCCGCTGCTGGCGCCGTACGATCCGTACGAGCAGGACCTGTCGAACTCGCTGTCGCCGCCGTCCGCCGAGCACTGGTTCGGCGCCGATCAGTACGGCCGCGACACGCTGAGCCGCATCCTCTACGGCACGCGCACCGCGCTGCTGGCGATCGTCATGGCGGATGGTCTGGCGCTGCTGCTGGGTGGTTCGCTCGGACTGCTGGCCGGCTATCTCGGCGGCCGCGTGGATGCGCTGATCATGCGCGTGGTCGATGTGCTGCTGGCATTTCCCTATCTGCTGCTGGCGCTGATCATCGTCGCGGTGCTGGGGCCAAGCCTGACCAATTCGGTGATCGCGATCGGCATCATCTATACGCCGCAATATGCGCGGCTGATGCGTGGGCAGGTGCTGACGGTGCAGACGGCGGATTTCGTCGTGGCGGCGCGGGCGATCGGCGCCGGGCGAGTGCGCGTGATGCTGCGTCACGTGCTGCCGAACAGCTTCACGCCCGTGCTGGTGCTGGCCACGCTGCAGTCCGGCGCGGTGGTGGTGGAGACCGCCGGGCTGTCGTTCCTCGGTCTTGGTGCACAACCGCCCTCGCCCGATTGGGGCGCGCTGCTGGCGGAAGGACACGGCTATTTCCTGACTGCGTGGTGGGTCGCGACGTTTCCCGGACTGGCGATCTTCCTCGTCGTGGTCGGGTTCAATCTGCTGGGCGACGCGCTGAGGGACCAATACGATCCGCGGCTGCGAGCGAGGTGACGCTACTTCTGCAGCGACACCTGATCCATGTCGAAGAACATCTGCGTCGGATTGAGCCTGAACCCCTTCACCTCCTTCCGCGTGGCGCGCACCTGCAGCACGGAATTCACGAACACCCACGGCGCATCGTCGAGGATCTGGTGCTGGATCGTCTTGTACATCGCCACGCGCTTGTCATGGTCAGGCTCGCGCGCGGCCTCGTCCATCAGCTTGTCCACCGCCGGATTCTTGTAGTGCGAGGTGTCGCCGACCGGCATCTGGCTCGAGTTGAACAGCGCGTTCAGGAAGTTGTCCGGATCGCCGTTGTCGCCGCTGAAGCCGGAGATGAACATCCCTTGATACTTGCCCGATCGCACCGTGGCGAGGAACGCGCCGATGTCGAGCTTGCGCACATCGGCCTCGATGCCGACCTTCTGGAAATAGCCCTGCAACGCCACCGCCAGATCCGGCCCGGCCGGATTGTAGCCGCGCGGTGTGCTGTAGGCGAGCAGTTCGACCTTGAGACCAGGCTTCACGCCGGCGGCGGCCAGCAACTCCTTCGCCTTCGCCGGATCGTAGGGATACCCTTTCATCGTCTTGTCGAAGCCCCATTGCGCCTCCGGCAGCGGCGAAACCATCGGCGTCGCCAGCCCGCTGTACAGCGCCTTGTCGATCGCCTCCTTGTCCACCGCATAGTTCAGCGCCTGTCGCACCCGCTTGTCGGTGAACGGCGGCACCTCGTTCGGCATCGCCATGCCGTTCACCGCCAGACCGGGCTGTGTCAGCAGCACGAGGTTCGCATCGCTGCGGATCGAGGCGATCACCGGCGTGGCGACGTCGCCCATGATCTGCACGTCGCCGCGCTTCAGCGCCAGCAGTGCGGCCTGCGAATCCGGATATTCCTTGAACACCAGATGATCGACCTTCGGCTTGCCCTTCCAGTAATCGGGATTGGCATCCAGCGCGACCTGGTCGCGCTCGCGCCACTCGCGGAAGATGAATGGTCCGGTGCCGACCGGATGGTTGCGGAACTCCTTGCCGTATTTCGCGACCGCCGTCGGGCTGACCACGCCGTTCCACACCATCGCCAGGCTGGCAAGCAGGGCCGCCGACGGCGCCTTCATCTTCAGTTCCACCGTGCTGTCGTCGACCGCGCGGTACGACGCGACGGAGCCATAGGTGAAGTCGAGGTAGCTCTGCACCGGGCCGGTATTGAATATGTAGTTCGGATCATCCTTCTTGAGCTGCCGGTCCAGCCCGGCAATCACCGCCTGGGCATTGAACGGCGTGCCGTCCTGATATTTGACGCCCCTGCGCAGATGGAAGGTATAGGTCAACCCATCAGCGGAAACGTCCCAGCTCTCCGCCAGTCCCGGCTCGACTTCGACGGTTCCCGGTTTATAGCGGATCAATCCGTCATAGATCGTCGCCATGACGAAGCCGGAGGTATTATTGAGCACCGCTTCCGGATCGAGGCCGGTCGGATCGGCCGCCATGCTCACCACCAGTGTGGTGTCGGCGCGCGCGGTGCCGATTGCGAGCAATGCGGTGCAGGCGAGGGCGGCGATACGTTGCATGAAGGCTCCCCTTGTCATTCACTGCGCTTCATTTCATTGCGCCGGACGCACGTCCTGGAGGCGCAGCAGTCCGTCGGCAAGCAGCGTAAAGCCGGCAACCTTCCGGCTCAGGCCAGTAATGTTGCGCGGCGTATAGAGATAGATGATCGGCAGGTCCTTGCTGACCTGCTGCCACACCCCAGCATAGGCGTCCCGGCGTTCATTGATGTCGCTCACGGTGCGGGCGCGATCCAGCAACTCATCCACCCTCGGATTCGAATATCCCGCCCGGTTCAGCGCTCCGCCGGTGTGTAGGAAGCTCCACGCATTGCTGTCGGTGTCGAGCAGTCCCGACCAGCCGCCCAGCGTCACCACGTAGTCGCCGCGCTGCACCGTCGCGAGTGCCGTGCCGAACTCCATCGCGTTGACCTGCACAGCGAACCCCGCTTCTGCCGCCATCGACTGGATCACCTCGCCGGTCTGCACGCCCTGCGGCGTGTTGTATACGACCAGCGGCACCGGAAATGGCGTGGCAACGCCGGCCTCCTTCAGCAATGCGCGCGCCTTCGCAACGTCGCGTTTCGGCGGGGCGATCTCCTCGACATAGAGCGGGCTGAGCGGTGAAGTGGCCTGCGCATTCGGCCGAGCGGTGCCGGCGGAGACCACCTGACTGATCGCCTCGCGATCCAGCGCCAGCTCGAAGGCGTGCCGCACGCGGACGTCGCGACCAAGCGGCGTCTCGGCCTTCGGAAAGTTGCCGATGTTGATGGTCAGCGCGCCATAGCCGAGACTTGGCACCGAAACCAGCGCGAGCTTCGGGTCGCGCTGCACCGTTTCCGCGTCGAGCGCTGCGATCTCGGTGAGATCCAACGTGCCGGCCTGCAAGTTTGCCAGTCGAATGCTGCTGTCGGGAATGATGCGGTAGGTGACGCGGTCGTAATGGATGCGCGATGCATCCCAATAGCCGGGGAATCGCTCCAGCGTGATGTGGTCCTGTGCCACGCGCTCGACGAACCGGAACGGCCCCGCGCAGACCGGATGTAGACCGAAATCCTTCCCCTCGGCCTCGGCGGCCTTGGGCGGCAGCATCATCCCGGCGCGGTCGGTGAGGATGGCGACGAACGGCGAGAACGCCTGTTTCATCACCACGCGCACGGTCAGCGGGTCCACCACCTCGAGGTGGTCCATCGCGCCGATCTCGCTGCGGCGAAAGCTGCCATTGGCATTGAGGTGGCGCTCCAGCGTGTATTTCACCGCATCGGCATCGAATTTCTCGCCGTTCTGGAACTGCACGCCAGGCCGCAATCGGATCAGCAGCGTCCTGTTGTCCGCCCATTCGTACCCGGTGGCCAGAACCGGTACGATGTTCAGCTTCGCGTCGAAGTCGAACAGCTTGTCGCAAAGCGCGGTCATCACCACGGTGCCGACATAGGTGCGCGAGAACGTCGGATCGAGGATATCAGGATCGTCGCGCATACCGATGCGCAGCGTTTCGCCCTGCTGGGCGAGTGCCATTGACGTGCACGCGGCAAGGGTGGCGAGGCTGGCGAGAAGCGGCATCAAGCGCATCGGTTGCACCTCGGTTGCAGTCTGTTGCAATTGAGGCAGATTGTGTTGCACTCGGCAAGGAAGCATCAGGTTTTACTTTGACAACCAAGCCGAGCATCATTGCCACCTGCCGGAGCGGATTTCGACAATAGGTCGGTTGTGGTGTTTGGACTGTTCTGCCCCCAAGGACAGTCTTGCCCACGGCGCTACTTGACGTTTCTCGACCACGCTTCATGGCCGATCGTTGATGGAACAGACGCATACGCTGTCGCATTATTTCAATCACTCGCTAAGTGTCAAACCCATAGAACAGCTGGTAAAGCCCGTAATATTGCTGTAGTGGTGGTCGATGCTTCGTTAAAGGCCGTCGCGATGGATGAATCCGGGTCGTCGGAAACGGTTCTGCGGTTGACAGCCCAGATCGTCTCCGCGCATGTCGAACACAATACAGTTCAGGCCGAGGCATTACCTGGCCTGATTGAGAAGGTTTACCAGACGCTGCGAGACGTTGGTCAGGCGCCGGTTGAGCCGGCCAAGCCGGTGCCGGCGGTTTCTGTCAAACAGTCGGTCAAACCCGAGTACATCATCTGTCTCGAGGACGGCAAAAAGCTGAAGATGCTGAAGCGGCATCTGATGACGGCGTACAAGATGACACCTGCGCAGTATCGCCAACGCTGGGGATTGCCTGCGGATTATCCGATGGTCGCACCCAGCTATGCCAAGGTCCGTTCATCATTGGCGAAGAAGATCGGTCTTGGCCGCAAGCCGGCGACGCCACAAGCGCGCCCGGCAGCGAAACGGCGCGGTCCCAAAGCAGCGCAGCGTGGCCAGCGGGCCCGTGGCGGCTAGGCAAGGTCCGAACCACAGAGCGATATCCATACCAGGCTGATCCGGTAGAAGGGTCGCCCGAAAGCCGGGCCATTTCGCGCCCAGGGCGGTTCGGAGCCGATCCCGCCAGCTTGGTCCGTTGCAGCGCAGCAAAGCGGAGGCTAACGTCTACGTTTGCGACCCGCCCAGGCAACGGGCGGCGAAGCCATGTCCGCCAAACGGAGGCGTTGAAGGCCAATGATGGGATCCCCGGCGGGACCAGGACTGTACGATCCCCGCAACGAGCATGACTCTGTGCGGAGTGGGCTTCGTCGTCAACATCAAGGGCCGAAAGTCGCACGACATCATCCGACGCGGGCTGCAGATCCTGGTCAACCTGGATCATCGCGGCGCGGTCGGTGCTGACCCGCTGGTGGGCGACGGCGCCGGCTGCCTGATCCAGATGCCGGACAAGCTCCTGCGCGACTGGGCGGAAGAGAACGAGCTGACGCTGCCGCCACTCGGCCGCTACGCGGTGGCGATGTGCTTCCTGCCGCAGGACGCCAGCGCGCGCGAATTCGCGATCCGCCTGTTCGAACATTACATCACGACCGAGGGCCAGACGCTGCTGGGATGGCGCGAAGTCCCCATTGATATGGAGGGACTGGGTAGACGCGTCATCGAAACGATGCCGGTGATCCGCCAGGCGATCGTGGTCGCCAGTCCCAAGGTCAAGGATCAGGACGCATTCGAGCGGAAGATCCTCACGATCCGCAAGCAGACCCTGAACAATGTGCGCAGCCTGGAAAACCAGCGGCATCTGCCGGGGCTGAGCGACCTTTACATGCCGTCATTTTCGACGCGCACCGTGGTGTACAAGGGGCTGCTGCTGGCGCCTCAGGTGGGCACGTTCTACCTCGACCTGAGCAATCCGCTGACCCAATCGGCGCTGGCGCTGGTGCATCAACGCTTCTCCACCAATACGTTCCCGTCCTGGCGGCTGGCGCATCCGTATCGCTTCCTGGCCCATAACGGCGAGATCAACACAGTCCGCGGCAACGTCAACTGGATGTATGCGCGGCGCCATTCGATGGCGTCGGAACTGATCGGGCCGGACCTCGACAAGATGTGGCCGCTGATCCCGCACGGCCAGTCGGATACGGCGTGTATCGACAACGCATTGGAGATCCTGGTCGCCGGCGGTTATTCGCTGGCGCAATCAATGATGATGCTGATCCCGGAGGCATGGGCGGAAAATCCGCTGATGGATCCGGACCGGCGGGCGTTCTACGAGTACTATGCGGCGCTGATGGAACCGTGGGACGGTCCAGCGGCGATCGCATTCACCGACGGCCGCCAGATCGGCGCCACGCTGGATCGCAACGGTCTGCGCCCTGCCCGCTACATCGTGACAGACGATGACCATGTGATCATGGCGTCCGAGGCCGGCGTGCTACCCGTGCCGGAAGAAAGCATCGTCCACAAGTGGCGGCTGCAGCCCGGCAAGATGCTGCTGATCGACCTGGAGCAAGGCCGCATCATCGGCGACGACGAGGTGAAGCAGCAACTGGCGACCAAGCATCCGTACGCCGAGTGGCTGAAGACCACACAGGTGCAGCTTGAGGAACTGCCGGAGCCGTCAGAGACGCCGGCGCCGATGCCGGAGATGCCGCCCGCACGGCCGAATGACATGACATCGCTGCTGAAGCAGCAGCAGGCGTTCGGCTATACGCAGGAGGACATTCAGTTCTTCCTCGAGCCGATGGCCCAGGACGGCGACGATCCGGTGGGTTCCATGGGCACCGACACACCGCTTGCCGTTCTGTCGAACAAGCCGAAGCTACTGTACAATTACTTCAAGCAGAACTTCGCCCAGGTCACCAACCCGCCGATCGACTCGACCCGCGAGGCGCTGGTGATGTCGCTGGTATCGATGATCGGGCCGCGGCCAAATCTGCTGGGTCATCATGCAGGTTCGCACTACCGGCTCGAGGTGGCGCAGCCGATCCTGACCAATACGGATCTCGAAAAGGTTCGGGCGATCTCATCGCTGGTCGGCGACGCGTTCCGCACCCGCACAATCGACGTGACCTGGCCCGCCAGCGAAGGCGCCGCCGGCATGGCGCGCGCGGTCGATCGCATCTGTAGCGAGGCCACTGACGCGGTTCTGGATGGCTTCAACATTCTGATCCTGTCCGATCGCGCGGTATCGTCCACCCGAATTCCGATGCCGGCGCTGCTGGCGACCGCGGCCGTGCATCATCATCTGATCCGGCGTGGCCTGCGCACCGGCACCGGCCTTGTCGTCGAGACCGGCGAGGCGCGCGAGGTGCACCATTTCTGCGTACTCGCAGGCTACGGCGCAGAGGCGATCAACCCGTACCTCGCGTTCGAGACGCTCGAGCAGATCCGCGCGCAGAACGGCCTGCGCGAGAAGCCTTATGAGGTGCAGAAGAATTACCTGAAGGCGGTGGGCAAGGGCATCCTGAAGGTGATGTCCAAGATGGGCATCTCCACCTATCAGTCGTATTGCGGCGCGCAGATCTTCGACGCGGTCGGGCTGTCGAGCGACTTCGTGGAGAAATGCTTCACCGGCACCGCCAGCACGATCGAAGGTGCCGGCTTCGAGGAGATCGCGGGCGAGGCGGTGCAACGGCACCAGAACGCCTATGGCGACAACCCGATCTACGAAGGGATGCTGGACGCCGGCGGCGACTATGCGTTCCGTCTGCGCGGCGAGGACCATGCCTGGACACCAGACTCGGTCGCGAAGCTGCAACATGCCGCTCGCGGCAACTCACGCGCGGAGTTCACCGCCTTCACTAACCTGATCAACGACCAGAGCCGGCGCCTGCTGACGCTGCGCGGGCTGATGCAGATGAAGTTCGCCGATGTGCCGGTGCCTCTCGATGAAGTGGAGCCTGCGGCGTCGATCGTGAAGCGCTTTGCCACCGGTGCGATGAGCTTCGGGTCCATCTCGCGCGAGGCACACACCACGCTGGCGATCGCGATGAACCGCATCGGCGGCAAGTCGAACACCGGCGAAGGCGGCGAGGAGTCCGACCGCTACAAGCGGCTGCCGAACGGCGATTCGATGCGGTCAGCGATCAAGCAGGTCGCCTCCGGCCGCTTCGGCGTCACCATCGAGTACCTGGTGAATGCCGATGATTTGCAGATCAAGATGGCGCAAGGCGCCAAGCCCGGCGAAGGCGGCCAATTGCCTGGGCGCAAGGTGGACAAGAACATTGCCCGTGTGCGCTATTCGACGCCGGGCGTCGGACTGATCTCGCCACCGCCGCATCACGACATCTATTCGATCGAAGACCTGGCACAGCTCATCGCCGATCTGAAGAACGCCAATTCGGCGGCACGCATTTCGGTGAAGCTGGTGTCCGAAGTGGGCGTCGGCACGGTTGCCGCCGGTGTCGCCAAGGCGCGCGCGGATCACGTGACGATTTCTGGCTTCGAAGGCGGCACCGGTGCGTCGCCACTTACGTCGCTCACGCACGCCGGTTCGCCGTGGGAGATCGGCCTGGCCGAAACGCAGCAGACACTTGTGCTGAACGGCCTGCGCGGACGCATCGCGGTGCAGGTCGATGGCGGGCTGCGCACCGGACGCGATGTGGTGATCGGCGCGTTGCTGGGTGCCGATGAATTCGGTTTCTCCACCGCGCCGCTGATCGCTGCCGGCTGCATCATGATGCGCAAGTGCCACCTGAATACCTGCCCGGTCGGCATCGCGACGCAGGACCCGGCGCTGCGCAAGAAGTTCACCGGCCAGCCAGAGCACGTGATCAACTTCTTCTTCTTCATCGCCGAGGAAGTGCGCGAGCTGATGGCGAAACTCGGCTTCCGCACGTTCAGTGAAATGGTCGGCCAGGTCGGCAGGTTGGACATGCGCAGCGCGGTCGAACACTGGAAGGCGAAAGGCGTCGATCTCAGCCGCATCCTGTATCAGGCGGCGGCCCGCGAGGGTGTCGCAATCTACAACTGCGAGAAGCAGAACCATCACCTCGACCGCGCGATGGACAACGAACTGATCGAGCTGGCCATGCCGGCCCTTCAGCGCGGCGAACCTGTCCGCATCTCGCACGAAATCCGCAATGTGCACCGCACGGTCGGCGCCATGTTGTCGGGCGAGGTCGCAAAGCGCTATGGCCATGCCGGTCTGCCGGAGGACACGATCCAGATCAGCCTGCACGGCAACGCCGGCGGCAGCTTCGGCGCGTTTCTCTCACGCGGCATCTCGCTGGAACTGACGGGCGACGCCAACGACTATGTCGGAAAGGGATTATCGGGCGGCCGTGTTGTCGTGCGACAACCGGCCGAAGCAAAGCGCGAGCCTACCGAGAACATCATCATCGGCAACACCGTGCTGTACGGCGCGATTGCCGGGGATGCATATTTCCAGGGCGTCGCCGGCGAGCGCTTCGCCGTCCGCAACTCGGGCGCGATCGCGGTGGTCGAAGGCTGCGGCGATCATGGCTGCGAGTACATGACCGGTGGCGTGGTCGCAGTGCTGGGCGACACCGGGCGCAACTTCGCCGCCGGCATGTCAGGCGGCGTTGCCTATGTCTATGACCCGAAGCGCCGCTTCGAAAGCCTGTGCAACATGGCCGGGGTCGAGTTGGAGCCGATCCTGCCGCCGGATCGCGAAGCCGCCGACGATCCGGAACGGCCGCGCCAGCGCGCTCTGTCGGTCGAGGACAGCGGCATGGGCGACCTGCTGCGGTTCGACGCGGAACGGTTGCGTGTGCTGGTCGAACGACATCTGCTCTACACCGGCAGCGCGCGGGCACGCGAACTGCTGGACAACTGGGACACGGCACTGGCGAGCTTCGTGAAGGTAATGCCGCTCGACTTCCGGCGTGCCTTGGTCGAACTGCGCGCGGAACGCCAGGCGGCCAAAGCCGCTGCCGCCGACTGAGGATTTTTCATGGGCAAGGTCACCGGCTTCCTCGAAATCGAGCGCCACGATCGCGGCTACGACAAGCCCGATGTGCGGCGCAGGACGTGGACTGAGTTCCTCAAGCCGCTGTCCGAACCCGAGCTGTCAGAACAGGCGGCGCGCTGCATGGATTGCGGCATCCCGTTCTGCCACAACGGCTGTCCGGTCAACAATCTGATCCCGGACTGGAACAACCTCGTCTATCGCCACCAATGGGAAGCGGCGATCCGCACGCTGCATTCCACCAACAACTTTCCCGAGTTCACCGGCCGCATCTGTCCGGCGCCGTGCGAGGCGTCGTGCACGCTGAACATCGACGACAACCCGGTGACCATCAAGACGATCGAATGTGCGATCGTCGATCGCGCGTGGCAGGAAGGCTGGATCAAGCCGCATCCGCCATCGCACCGTACTGGCAAGCGCATCGCGGTCGTAGGTTCCGGTCCGGCGGGCATGGCGTGCTCGCAGCAGCTCGCCCGCGCCGGTCATACCGTGACTCTGTTCGAGAAGCACGACCGCATCGGCGGCCTGCTGCGCTACGGCATTCCGGATTTCAAAATGGAGAAGCATCTGATCGATCGGCGTATCGAGCAGATGACGGCGGAGGGTGTCGCATTCCGCACCGGCATCGAGATCGGCGTCACCCTGCCGATGGCCTCGCTGCTGCGTGACTTCGACGCGGTGGTGCTGTCAGGCGGCGCCGAGTGGCCGCGCGATCTGGAGGTGCAGGGCCGCGGACTCGACGGCATCCACTTCGCGATGGATTTCCTGACGCAGCAGAACAGGCGCGGCGCCGGCGATGCTGAAGCGCGCGCGACGATGGGACGCGGCACGATTACCGCCAAGGGCAAACATGTGGTGGTGATCGGCGGTGGCGACACCGGTTCCGACTGCATCGGCACGTCGGTGCGTCAGGGCGCGGCCTCCATCACGCAACTGGAGATTTTGTCCAAGCCGCCGGAGCGCGAGAACAAGGCGCTAACCTGGCCGGATTGGCCGCTCAAGCTGCGGTCCTCGCATGCGCATGACGAAGGCTGTGACCGCGACTGGGCCGTGCTGACCAAGCGCGCCGTGGGCCTCTCGGGCAAGGTCGAGGCGCTTGAGTGCGTCCGCGTCGAATGGGTCAAAGGCGCGGACGGTCGGATGGCGATGCAGGAAATGCCAAACAGCCAGTTCCAGCTGAAGGCTGATCTGGTGCTGTTGGCGATGGGATTTCTTGGCCCACGCAAGCAGGGCATGGTCGAACAGGCGCGCGTGGCACTCGATCCGCGCGGCAACGTGCTGGCGAACACGACGGATTATCGCACGTCGGTCAGCAAGGTGTTCGCCGCCGGCGACATGCGGCGCGGACAGTCACTCGTCGTATGGGCGATCCGCGAAGGCAGGCAATGCGCCCAGGCTGTGGACGAGTTCCTGATGGGCAGCAGCACGCTGCCGCGGTAGCCGCGCCTCGGTCAGAACAGCGAATACCCGCCGTCGATCACGAAGGTATCGCCGGTGTGGTAGCGCGACGCGGCGCTCATCAGGTACACGGCGATCCCGCCGAAATCGTCACCGCGCCCCCACCGCCGCATCGGAATCCGCGGCATGACCTTGCCGTGGAACGTATCGTTCGTGGTCAGCCGCTGCGTCATATCGGTCTCGATCCACCCCGGCAGGATGGCGTGCGCCCGCACGTTGTAACGGGCGAACTCCACACTCAGCGCGCGCACCATCGAGATCATGCCACCTTTCGTCGCCGCGTAGTGCTCGCTTCTGCGGCGCCGCCTCGATCGCGGCCAATGACGCCGTGCCGACCAGAACGCCGCCGCCACCACGCTCCACCATGTGCCGCGCAGCCGCACGGAATGTGTAAAACGCGCCATCGAGATTGACGCGCAGCACGCGATGCCAAAGTTCGCTGCTCATTTCCAGAAACGACGACGCCCCGCCACCGCCGATGCCGGCATTGGCGAAACAGCCATCGACGCGTCCCATCTCCTCCAAGGTGCGCACGAAGGCCGCGTCAACCGCGGCTTCGTCACCCACATCGCATTGCAGCGCGAGAACGCGACGGCCGGTCTTCGCCAGTTCCCCCCTCGCCTCCTCATTCTTCGCCGCGTTCGTGCCCCAGATCGCGATATCCGCCCCAGCCTCGGCCATTGCATGAGCCATGCCGAAGCCGATGCCGCGGTTGCCGCCGGTCACCAGCGCGACCTTGCCGGTCAGATCAAACGGTTGATACGCCATCTACGTGCTCGCCTCGAACAGCTCCACTTCCCATCCCGCGGCGGTCAGCGGAAACTGCTTGATCGCATCGCGCACCGCGAACTGGTAGATCGGCTGGAACAGCACGATCAGGTTCGCCTGATCGATCATCGCCTTCTCATACTCGACATAGAGCGCTGACCGCTTTTGCGCATCGGTCTCCGCCGCAGCCTGCGCCACCAGCTTCACCAGATCATCGGGTGGCGTCCAGTGGATGCGCTTGGCGACGCGCTGCACCGTCGCAGACGCCCAGCCATCGGTCTCGACGCCGGACGGATTCCAGAACGTCAGCACGGCGGTCGACTTGCCGGTGGTATACTGCGTGCGCAGGTTCACCTGATCCATCGGATCGAGGTTCACCTTGATGCCGACACGCGCCAGGTCGGATTGCAGCTTCTGCCCAAGCACCGCATACGACAGCCCCGACACGGCGGCATCGCCATAGCTCAGCTTGAACTCGAAGCCGTCGGGAAAGCCCGCCTTTTGCAGCAACTGCTTCGCGCGATCGAGGTCCTGGTGATAGCCGAACTGCTTAGTGGTCTCGCGCGTCGAGCCGTACAACCCGATTGGAATGAAGCTGGCGCAGCGGATCGCCTTGCCGCCAAGCATGCTGTTGATGATGCCGTCGTAGTCGATCGCATACCAGACCGCCTGCCGCGCCTCCTTCACAGCGAGCGCCTTGTTGAAGGCCGGCTCGCAGGTCAGCGCCATGTAGACGAAGTCGAGGCTCTCCAGCCCTTCGACACGCACATTCGGGTCGCCCTTCAGCGTCGCCACCTGCTCCGGGATGAGATTGAACGCCGCATCGATGTCGCCCCGCTTGACGGCAAGCAACTGCGTGGCGCTGTCGCCCATGTGGCGCAGCACGACATGCTCGAAATGCGCCGGTCCGCGCCAATAATGGGGATTGCGCGTCAGCATGATCTGCGCATTCCGCGTCCAGCCAACCAGAGTGAACGGGCCGGCGCCGGCTGAATTCTGATCAAGCCACTGGGTCGCCTTGTCCTCGGTGTTCGCGTTCGGCGCGTTGGTGCCGCCGTGCGCCTCCACGACCTTGCGCTCCAGCACGCCGAAATTCGGGCCGCACAGCACGGTGAGCAGCGGCGCCGACGGATCCTTCATGATGACGTCGATGGTCTTGTCATCAACGACCGCCACATGGTCGACCAGGGCCACGTATTGTGACGGTTGGTCCTTCACGTTGATGACGCGCTCGAGGCTCCACTTCACGTCCTCGACGGTGACCGGGTTGCCGCTGTTGAACTTCGTTCCCGGACGCATGGTGAAGCGCCAGCCTTTGCCGTCAGGCGTGCGTGCCCACGCGCTGGCCAGCGCCGGCTTCACGTTGAGATAGTCGCCCGGCGTCATGGTGATCAGCGATTCGTACGCCGCGGTCACGGTAAGCGGCGGGGTATACTGCGCCTCTCGCGCCGGATCGAAGGTGATCGAATCGCTGATGTCGAGGCCGAGCACCAGCGTGTTCTTCGCCGCCGCGGCATGAACGCGCTCGGGAAGCCCCGCCGCCAGAGCCGCGCCACCCGCACCCAGCAGGCGCATCACGTCCCGCCGGCCGATCCATCCAATGTCACGCACGTCTGCCCCCCATTTGTTCTGTGCTGGCACTCCATCATAGCTGCCCCGGTCAGTCATTGCGAGAACCGAACCCCTCTGCTTGGCCCGCCATGTCCGATCGGCAATAGTCCGTGGCATGCTTCGCTACGCAATCTCGCGCCTTGTCATAGCCGCCCTGATGGTCCTGCTGGCCACGCTGGTGATCTTCCTGATCGCCAACATGGTGCCCGGCGATCCCGTGCTGACCCAGCTTGGCGACATCGCGGCGAACAATCCCGACATGGTCGCGGCGTTCCGCCACAAATGGGGGCTCGATCTGCCGCTGTGGGACCGCTACTGGATTTTTCTAACCGGCGTCTTCCACGGCGATCTCGGCGTATCGATCGGCTCGCAGCGGCCGGTCCTGGATGACATCGCGCAATACGCGCCGGCCACCGTCGAACTTTCCACCATCGCGTTCCTGCTCTCGCTGCTGTTCGGCCTGCCTCTCGGCGTTCTGGCGGCGATGAAGCGCGATACATGGATCGACCATCTCGCCCGCAGCATTTCACTGGTCGGCGTGTCCGCGCCGACGTTCTGGCTCGCCTTCGTCATGCTCGCGGTGTTCTACGGCGCATTGGAATGGGCACCTGGTCCCGGCCAGATCAGCGCCAGCACGTTTCCACCGCCGACCGTCACCGGCATCATGCTGATCGACGCACCGCTCGCCGGCGACTGGGACACGTTCTGGGACGCCGCATCGCATCTGGTCCTGCCGTCGATCGTGCTCGCTGCCAGCACGCTCGGCCTGATCACGCGCACCACGCGCGCCGCGATGCTGGAGGCTTTGTCGCAGGACTATATCCGCGTCGCCCGCGCCAAGGGTCTCGCGCGGCGCGCCATCATGCTCGGCCACGCATTGCCGAATGCGCTGCTGCCGGTGGTGACACTGGGTGGGCTCGCCTATGCCCAGCTTCTCACCGGCACTGTGCTGACCGAATCGATATTCTCCTGGCCAGGGCTCGGTCGTTACACGTTCCAGAGCGCGGTGCGGCTCGACTTCCCGGCCATCATGGGCATCACACTTGTCGTCGCGGCGATCTATGTGATGGTCAACCTGCTGGTCGATCTGTCGTACGCGGCGCTCGATCCGCGCGTGTCGCGGCGATGAGCGGCGTCGAAGCCGCCCTGCTTGCGGCCACCACCGAGACCGGTTCTGGCGCGCGACGACGACGCTGGCTGCGCCGCTATGGTCTCGCCACACTCGGCGCCGTGGTGATCGCGCTGTGGGCCATCGCGGCGATCCTCGCACCATGGATCGCGCCATACCCCCCCGACGTGGTGAACGTCGCCGGCCGACTGCTGCCGCCATCCGATCTGCACCTACTCGGCACCGACGTACTCGGCCGCGACGTGTTCACCCGTGTGCTGTACGGCGCACGCACGTCGCTTGCGGTCGGCTTCATCGTGGTGCTGCTTGGCGGACTGTTCGGCACGTTGCTCGGCGCGATCGCCGCGTATATGCGCGGCTGGGCCGAGGAGTTGCTGATGCGGGCGACGGACCTGGTGTTCTGCTTTCCGCCGATCATCCTGGCGATGGCGATCGCCGCGGCGCTCGGCATCGGCACGCGCAACACGGTGATCGCGATGCTGGTGGTGTGGTGGCCTAAATTCGCCCGACTGGCGCGCAGCCTGGTGATCGGCCAGCGTTCCGCCGAATACGTCGCAGCGGCACAGGCGATCGGCTTCGGACCGGCGCACATCCTGTTCCGCCAGATCATACCGAACGCAATCGGCCCGCTGGTTGTGCTGGTCACTCTCGATCTCGGCAACGCCATTCTGGTGTTCGCCGGCCTGTCGTTCCTCGGCCTCGGCGTGGTGCCGCCGACCGCCGAATGGGGATCGATGGTGTCGGAGGGACGCGAGCTGGTGAACCAATGGTGGGTCGCGACATTTCCCGGCCTCGCCATCCTCACCGTGGTGATCGGCTTCAACTTCGTCGGCGACGGCATCCGTGATTGGCTCGATCCGCATGCGCGACGCCGCTGAACCGATCCTTCAGGTCGAGAACCTTCACACCTGGTTCTTCACCGACGCAGGCGTGGTGCGCGCGGTCGATGGCGTCAGCTTCACGCTGCACCCCGGCGAGACGCTGGGCATCGTCGGTGAGTCGGGCTCGGGCAAGAGCGTCACCGCGAAATCGATCATCCGGTTGCTGGACGAGCCGGCGCGCATCGTGGAGGGCACGATCAGCTTTCGCGGTCGCGACATGGTGCATCTGAGCGAGGAGGAGCTGCGACAGATCCGTGGTGCCGAGATCGCCATGGTGTTTCAGGATCCGATGACGTCGCTCAATCCGGTGCTGCGCATCGCGCGCCAACTGATCGAGACGATGACGGCGCATCGGCGATTTGCCGTGAAGGCGGCACGCGAGCGTGCGGTGGCGCTGCTGGGTCGCATGGGCATGGCGACGCCAGGCCGCGCGGTGAATGGCTGGCCGCATCAGTTCTCCGGCGGCATGCGCCAGCGCGTGATGCTGGCGATGGGGTTCGCCAATGAACCCGCGCTGCTGATCGCGGATGAACCGACGACGGCGCTCGATGTGACGATCCAGGCGCAGATCCTCGACCTGCTGCGCGAACTGAACGCCGATCTCGGCACTGCGGTGATCCTGATCAGCCACGACCTTGGGGTGATCGCCGATGTCTGCTCGCGCGTGCTGGTGATGTACGCCGGCGAGGTCGTGGAGGAAGGCGCGCCCGGCGATCTGCTGAGCAATCCGCGCCATCCGTACACCTGGGCCTTGCTGCACGCCGCCCCACGGCTCGATCAGGCGAACGAAGGCGATCGCCGGCTGACAACCATCGAGGGCCAGCCGCCCGATCCGCGTGACTGGCCCACCGGCTGCCGCTTTCGCGCGCGCTGTCCGTTCGCAATGGCGCAGTGCGTCGAGCATCCGGAGCTGAAGACGGTGGGCAAGGATCGTGCGGCTCGGTGCTGGGTGACGCAACGCGGCGAGACGTTGCCGCCGCCGCGGCATGCCCGCACCGTGACCGACGCACGTTCCATGGATGCGCGACGACCGTTGTTGGAGGTGCGCGCCCTGGCCAAGCATTTCGAGTTGCCGCGCGACAGTTTCCTGGAGCCGCATCGCATTCTTCGCGCGGTGGACGGCGTGGATTTCGACGTGTTCCCCGGTGAAACGGTCGGCTTGGTCGGCGAATCCGGCTGTGGCAAATCGACGCTGGCGCGCGTGGTGATGCGCCTGACCGAACCGACCGAGGGCAGCATCGTGTTCGATGGCCAGGACATCTCGCACATGAGCCAGTCCGAGATCCGTCCGCTGCGCCGACGCATGCAGATGATCTTCCAGGACCCGTACGCATCGCTCAATCCGCGCATGACGGTGGCCGAGATTCTCAGCGGTCCGCTGCGCCTGCACGGGCTGGTACCTGCGGGCGGCGCGCGTGAGCGGGTGCGCGAGCTGCTCGACCTGGTCGGCCTGCCGCCAACGGCAGCGGCGCGGTTTCCGCACGAGTTCTCCGGCGGCCAGCGGCAGCGCATCTCGATCGCACGCGCTCTCGCGGTCGAGCCGGCCTTCGTCATCGGCGACGAGCCGATTTCCGCGCTCGACGTCAACATTCAGGCGCAGATCATCAACCTGATGATCGGGCTGCAGGAACGGCTCGGGCTCACCTACCTGTTCATCGCGCACGATCTCGCGGTTGTGCGGCATATCTCCGACCGCATCGTGGTGCTGTATCTCGGCCGTGTGGTGGAGACCGCATCGTCGCACGAGCTGTTCGCGCGACCTCTGCATCCCTACACCAATTCGCTGATTTCTGCGGTGCCGGACCCGCATCCGGAGCATGGCCGGCGGCGCATCGAATTGCGGGGCGAGGTGCCGAGTGCCATCAGCCCACCCTCCGGTTGCCGCTTCCGCACGCGCTGTCCCGCCGCCACGGAGCGCTGCGCCCAGCACACGCCGGACCTGGCCGAAGTCGAGCCGGGGCACTTCGTCGCGTGCCATTTTCCAGGTGCAGTGACGATGGTCTAGCGACCAGGGAAACAATCGGCACTACACCTGTCATTGCGAGAGGCGTAACGACGAAGCAATCTCCATCGAGAAAGCCTTGATATATCGGAGACCCCATGTCTGCCATCGAACGCGCCAGTGTCTGTACCTTCGATTGTCCCGACACCTGTAGCCTCAGCGTCACTGTCGAGGACGGGCGCATCGCCAAGGTGCGCGGCTCCGAGGCGGCGCCGTTCACCGCCGGCGTCATCTGCAACAAGGTGGCCCGCGACATGACCGCGTTCGTGCACGGCCCGCAGCGCATCCTGCACCCGCTGCGCCTCACCGGCCCGAAGGGTTCCGGCACGTTCGAGCGCATCACCTGGAAGGCTGCGCTGGACGAAATCCACGCGCGCACCAGTGCGGTGATCGAACGATGGGGACCGCAGGCCGTGTCCCCGCTGAACTACGCCGGTCCGCACGGAATGCTCGCCGGCGACAGCATGTCGTCGCGGTTCTTCTACAAGCTTGGCGCGACGCAGCTCTATCGCCGTTCCATGTGTGGCGGCGTGCGCAGCGAAGCCTGGGCCGGCACCTATGGCGCGGTGCCAGGCTGCCCTCCCGAGCTGGCAGCGGGGGCGAAGCTGAACGTGGTGTGGGGCAACAACGCAACCGTCACCAACCTGCACCTGGTGCGGCGCATCCGACAGTCGAAGCGCAACGGCGGCAAGCTGGTGGTGGTTGATCCGCTGCGCACCAAGATCGCCGAGCAGGCGGACCTGCATCTCGCTCCTTTGCCCGGCACCGACGTGCTGCTGGCATGGGCGCTGGCGGCCGAGCTGGAACGCATCGGGGCATTCGATGACGCGTTCATCGCCGCGCACATGCTGGGGTTCGAGGAGTTCATGGCGGCGGCGCGCGCCTGGCCGGTCGCACGTGCGGCGGCCGCATGCGGGCTGCGCGAAGAGCAGATCGTCACGTTCGCCCGGTGGCTGGCGGACGCCGATCCGCTGGTGTTCGCACCGGGCAACGGGCTGGAGCGGGGACGCAACGGCGGCAGCTCCATTCGCGCGCTGATCGCGCTGCCTGCGTTGCTGGGCAAGTTGGGCAAGGGTAGCGGCATCGTACTCGGCGCGAGCAACGCGTTTCCCAAGACACTCATGAAATTGCAGCGTCCCGATCTTGCGCCGCCGGGGATGCGCACGCTGAACCTGATCGACGTCGGGCGTCATCTGGCGGACGACGACGTCGACCCACCGCTGCGTGCGGTGTTCATCTACAACCACAATCCTGTCGTCGTGCATCCGGATCAGAACCGCATGCGCCGCGGGCTGGCGCGCGATGACGTATTCGCGGTTGGCATCGACGTGGCGATGACCGAGAGCATGGCATTCTGCGACATCGTTCTGCCGGCGGCGACGCATTTCGAATATGCCGATCTCTATGCGTCCTACGGCCATCACTGGCTGCAGCGCGCCGAGCCGGTGGTGCCACCGGTGGGTGAGTTTTTGCCCAACACGGAAATCTTCCGGCGTCTGGCTGCGCGGTTCGGGTTCGATGATTCGTGCTTCAAGGCGTCGGATGCGGAGCTGATGGATGCAGCGGTCGATCTCGGCGATGTGCGCCCGAGCGAGATCTCGACCGAGAACGCGTTGCAGATGAAAGGCAAGGACGGCAGGCCGCTCGTGTTGTTCGAGAACGTGTTTCCCGCCACGCCGTCGGGACGCATCGAGCTTCGCTCGGAGGCACTGGCGCAGCGCTGGGGCGATGGCGCGCTGATGCCGGCGTGGCGTGAGCGGCCGGTCGATTATCCGCTGATGCTCATTTCGCCGGCATCGGATCGGCGGATCACATCCACGCTCGGTTTTGCCGGGGCGGCACCGCGCCTGATGATGCATCCGCGCGATGCCGAAACGCGCGGGCTCGCGCAAGGCAGCGAAGTGAAGGTGTGGAACGGCCGCGGCGAGGTGATTCTGCCGCTCGATGTCACCGACGACGTGCCACCTGGCGTGGTGGCGAGCGAGAAGGGTGCGTGGCTGGCGACCAGTCGCACGGGGCAGACGATATCGGCGCTGGTCTCCGCCGACATGCGCGCGGACCTTGCCGAAGGCGCATGCTTCAACGATACGCTTGTGGAGGTCGCACAAGCCTGACCCTACACCGTTGTCATTGCGAGGAGCGAAGCGACGAAGCAATCTCGGTCAAGCCTGTCGAAATCGCTTCACATTGATCGTCAAATCCCCAGCCAATCGCGTATCCGGCCGTAAACCACGCGCGCCGTCACTGCCGAGCGCCACAATGCATGGAACGACATTTCCTTCATCGTGGTGATCGGCATGTCGATCTCCGCCGTTGTGCCGCCGATCACGCGTCGCGCCAGTTGCGGCCCCATCGCCGTACTCATCGCCACGCCGCGACCATTATAGCCTAGACAGACCAGAACCGATTCATCCGGCTCATGCACGTGCGGATAGTGGTCCGGCGTGATCGCCAATTGCCCGCTCCATGCATGCGTCCAGCGCACCCCTTGCACCTCCGGCCACAGGCGCTCGGCATAGCCAATCAGGTATCGCAGTTCACGCGGCTCGCTGATGTCGCGCTGCACGCTGCGGCCACCCATCAGCAGGCGGTTGGCGCGATCGAACCGGTAGTAGACCGTGACCCGCCCCATCTCGGTACAGCACCGACTTCATCGGCGCCCGCGGCAACGGTTCGCTCGCCACGATCGCGCTGAACACCGGCACGACGCTGCGGCGCAGTCCCGGCCACACATCGTCGGTGTAGCCATTGGTCGCCAGCACCAGCTTGTCGGCGCGCACCGTGCCGGTTGGCGTGCGCACATCCCAGGTGCCGTTGCGCTTCACCTCCAACGCCGGCGTCGCACCGTGCACCGCCGCACCCGCCTGCATTGCAGCCTGTGCCAGACCGCGCGCATAGCCCAGCGGATTTACCTGCCCGCCGCGCCGATCCAGCATGGCGCAGACGTAGCGGTCCGTGTCCGTGACCTCGCGCGCCGCATCGCTCTCCAGCAATTCCACCGGCGCGTCGCGGCGCATCCACTGCTCCGCCGACGCGCGGATCCCCGCAGCATCCCGCACACCGAAGGCCGCGCGCAGCGTGCCGGATTGCAGCGCATCGCATTCGATCTGATGCCGCTCGATCAGCCGGAACACGACATTCGGTGCATCGCCGGACAACGCCACCATGCGGCGGCCGAGATCGGCACCGAAATCCGCCTCCACCTGATCGGGATCATGCTTCAGTCCGGGATTGACCTGCCCGCCATTGCGCCCCGACGCACCCCAGCCCGGTTCATGCGCTTCCAGCACCGCGACATCGACGCCTTGCTGCGCAAGGTGCAGCGCTGTGGAAAGGCCGGTGAACCCACCACCGATCACGCACACATCGACGCGCCGATCGCCATCGAGCGGCGGGGTGGCGACCGCCGGCCGCGCAGTCTCGGCGTACAGACTGCGCGGCAGCGGCTTTCGCGTCACGGGAGCGAGGCGACGAACGCTTCAGTCTCGTCGAGTGCGCGCCCCAGGCGGCCCAGCATGTCGTCGATCTCCGCCTCGGTGATGATCAGTGGCGGTGCCATCACCAGCTGCTCGCCGCGGCCACGCATGATCAGCCCGTACTCCCGCGCCCGCTCTTCGAAATAGGCACCCACGCCGGCCTTGGCATCGAACGGCTGCTTCGTCGCCTTGTCGCGCACCAGTTCGATGCCTGCCATCAGGCCGATCCCGCGCACCTCGCCCACCAGCGAATGGTCGGCGAACCGCCGCACGCCAGCCAGGAAGCGCGGCGAGATCTTGCGAACGTGCCCGACGATGTCGCGTTCCTCGTAGATGTTCAGTGTCTCGAGCGCGACCGCGGCACATACCGGATGGCCGGAATAGGTGAAGCCGTGGATGAAGCTGCCGTTCGCGTCCGACTGAGTTGCGATGCCCTGATACAGCTTCTCGTTGATCACCGTAGCCGAGATCGGCAGGTACGACGATGACAGCGCCTTGGCACAGGTCAGGATATCGGGCTCGATGCCGAAGGTCTCGCAGCCGAACATGTTGCCCGTGCGCCCGAAGCCGCAGATCACTTCGTCGGCGATGAACAGCACGTCGTGCTTGCGCAGCACCTCCTGGATCTTGGCGAAATACGTACGCGGCGGGATCACCACACCGCCGGCGCCCTGCACCGGTTCCGCGATGAACGCGGCGACCGTGTCAGGCCCCTCCCGCTCGATCAGCGCATCGAGATTCTCCGCCATGCGCGAGGCAAAATTCTCCTCGCTCTCGCCCGGCTTGCCATAGCGCCAGTAATGCGGACAGTCGGTGTGTCGCACATTCGGTATCGGCAGATCGAAGTCCTTGTGGACATAGGGCAGACCGCACAGGCTGCCCGATGCGACGGTGATGCCGTGGTAGCCTTTCATCCGACCGATGATCTTCTTCTTGCGCGGCCGGCCAATCGCGTTGTTGTAGTACCAGACCAGTTTGGCCGCACTGTCATTCGCCTCGGAGCCGGAGTTGTTGAAGAACACCTTCGACATCCGCACCGGCATCAGCGAGATCAGCTTCTCGGCCAGCTCAATTACCGTGGGATGCGACCGCTGCCCGAAGGTCGACGCATACGGCAGTTCCAGCATCTGCTTGTACGCCGCCTCGGCCAGCCGCTTCTCGCTGAAACCAAGACTGGCGCACCACAAGCCGGCCAGCGCGTCGATATAGTCGCGCCCCTGCTCGTCGTAGATGTGGATGCCGTTGCCGCGGGTGATGACGAACGGTCCCTCGCTCTCCAGCCGCCGCGCGTTGGTGAACGGATGCATGTGATAGGCGATATCGCGAGCTGACAGGCTGTCGTTGGGTCGGTCGAGCATGGGGGGCGCCTTTCCGGAGTTCAGCGGCGATCGTAGAACGGTTCGCGATGGCGGGGAACGGCGACCCGCTTTCCGATCGTCGCTCGACCGACCGGCGGCACGGATAGCGAGGCGGCCTTCCTCCCGCCCGATTGGCGACCACATCCGCTCACTGCATTTGTGAAGACAACCGCACGCCCCCGGCCTTCGTTGAACAGGGGACGGGCAAGCCCGTCGCAGTATTCGACACGGAGGACTTATATGGCTGAACAGCGACATACCGGTAATCCTGGCAATTTCGCCGAGGACCGTGAGAAGGCGTCGCGCGCCGGCCACATCGGCGGACAGCATAGCTCAGGCAATTTCGCCAACGACCGCGAGCGCGCGGCAGAGGCCGGGCGCAAGGGCGGCGAGAACAGCCACGGCGGCGGTGGCGCACAGAATAATCCGGGCAACTTCGCACAGGATCGCGAGCGTGCGGCGGAGGCAGGCCGCAAGGGCGGTCAGCGGTAACCGCAGCGGGCCGCCCGGCTTGGCGCCGGGTGGCCCGCATCGCTGCTGGTGAGGTGTGAAGATGACCGAGAACGATGCGCGCGAGCCGCGCTTTGGGCGTGTCGAACGCCGGATAAATTCCGCCCGCGACAGCCTGCCCGGCGAGCGCAACGACCTGCCCGAGGGCGCGCTCGGCGGCGTCCCCCCTGACCCGCAGGGTGATGAGAATCGTGACCCGCCGCCAAACGCGCCGACCATTCCGTCCTGAAGGAGGGAGCAGCCATGTCGGAGATAGCCCAGGAAAACGCCGGTCCGCCGATCGGCACACTGCATGAGGTCCGAGCCACCTTCACCGATCCCGACGCGATGCAGGACGCGGTTGCACGGCTGGAGACATCGGGCTTCGATCGCGCCGATCTGAGTTTGCCGGAGGCGATGCCGCCGACAGAACGATCCACGCCTGAGTCGGGCGCCAAACCGGTGGACACCGAGGAGGACGCACGCCAGGCGCGCACGTTGCACACCAGTGGCGCTGCCGCCGCCGTAGGCATGGCAGCGGCTGGAGTTGTCATTGCCACAGGAGGTGCCGCCGCACCCGCGGTCGCTGCCGCAGTGGTTGGTGGCGGGGTCGCAGGCGGCATCGCCTACGCGCTGACCAGCGTGTCGAATGAGGACGAGCAGATAGATCGAGAGCAGAAAGCGGCTCACGGTGCGCTGATTCTGTCCGTACGGGCACCGAACGCCGAGAAGCGTGCCGAAGCGGAGTCGATCCTGCGCACGGCCGGTGGAACTGACCTGGAGGTGATGTGATGCCGGCGCGCAAGCAGGACCGCAAGCACGATCAGGCAGTGGAGGACAGTTTCCCCGCCAGCGATCCGCCCGCCACAACCGGCATCGTTGGACCGGGAACCGACCGTCGGGAGCACGGGTCGCGGCAAGCGGCGCATGAGCGGAATGGTGACATCCGCCCGACGGGAACGCCTACAGATGATCGCCATGCCACCGAGACGGCGTATCAGTGGGAGCATGAGAAGTCGCCGCAAAAGCGGTGATTTGCAGCGTTACCGTATCCTTCTCATGTCGCGAGCCGGCGTGCCAGCCGATCGAACTCTGCCACGGTCAGCGTTTCAGCCCGCCGATCTGGCGCGATGCCTACATCGCGCAGCAACGCCTCTCCACCTATCGTCTTTAGCGCCCCGCGCAGCATCTTCCGCCGCTGGCCGAACGCCGCGGCTGTAAGACGTTCCATCGCAGCGAACAACGCTGGCGTAGGTTGCATGTCATGCGGAACCAGCCCAACGACGGCGGAAAACACCTTCGGCGGCGGCACAAATGCGGCCGGCGCAATGCGCAGTAGCAGCTCCGTGCCGCAGATCCATTGTGTCAATACTGACAATCGCCCATACGCGGCCGTCCCAGGCACGGCACAGATGCGTTCGGCCACTTCCTGCTGGAACATCAGCGTCAGCCGCTCGAAGGCATGGGCCTGACGCAACCAGGCGATCAACAGCGGCGTCGCTATGTTGTACGGCAGATTTGCCACCACCTGCCGTGGCACCGGCACCAGCGATGCCACGTCCAGCGCCAACGCATCACCGCATACCACGTGCAGGCGCCCGTCAGTCTCGGCCGCCAGTTCGTGCATCGCCGCCACCGCACGCTGGTCAAGCTCGACGACTGTCACACTCGCCGCGTCAGAGGCGAGCAACGCACGCGTGAGCCCGCCCGGCCCCGGCCCGATTTCCACCACGTGCCGACCGGTCAACGGTCCGGCCGCGCGCACGATGCGCCGCGTCAAATTCTCATCGAGGAGGAAATGCTGCCCGAGTGAGCGCCTGGCAGCCAATCCGTGCCGCGCGATGACCTCGCGCAGCGGCGGAAGTGGGGTCACGTACCGCTGGCGCGCACGTCGATCGAAGCCTGGCGACGCAAATTGGCGAGCAACTGCCGCGACAGCAACTCCACTCGCTCATTCAGCATCTGCGACTGCACTTCCTGCTTGCTCTGCTGCGCCATATTCTTCTGGTCGCGCGAGCAGACAATAATCACGGCGATTCCGTCGTTCGTCACGATCGGCTGACTGGCACGATCGAACGGCAGGCTCGTCAGCATCTGACGGAACGCCGGCGGATTCACCGTCTCCAGCCGAATTTCTCCGGGATCGGCTGGACGCGGCGAATTGTTCGCCTTCGCCACCTGCTCCATCTGATCGCAGCTGTGCACGCTGGCGCTGATGCCGCGTGCCTTGTCCAGCTCCTGCTTCTGCTGCTCGGTCGGTGCCTGCGGATTAAGCGCGGTAGCGAACGGCAGGAACACCTGACGCAGCGACACCGCCGTGCCCATGTCGTTGCCGATCTCGCGCTTGCCTTGCAGCGTCACAATCGAGAAACCACCAGCCACCCTTACTGGATTGCTGATGGCGCCAACCGGCATTTCGCCGACCAGGCGAGCCACCTCTGGGTCGAGCTGGTTCGGCTGCACCCAGCCCAGTTCGCCTCCGGCCAACGCGGTTTGATTTTGACTGAACTGCGCGGCCACCACCGGAAACGGCGCGCCGGAACGCAACTCGCTGATCACCGTCTCGGCGAAGCGCTGAGCATCGGCACTGGTCGCCGGATCGTTGACCGGGATGAAGATCTCGCCGACGCGATATTCCGGCTTGCCAACCATCTGCGCCTGCAGCCGCTGCTGTTCGGCAACCTCGGCATCGGTGACCTTGATCTGATCGCCAAGCGCCTCGCGCAGCACTTGGGTCCAGCCAAGCTGGGTGCGGATCTGATCAATCAACGTGCGGTAGCCGGCGCCACCCGCGTTCAGCTTCTGCCGCAATGCACCTGCCGGCAGATTATTCCGCGACTCGATATCGTGGATCGCACCGGCGATTGCCTTGTCGGGGATCACGATGTGTCGGCGCTGCACCTCCTGCATGCGAAGCTTTTCATCGATCAGCTGGCGTGTGATCTGCTGCTTGAGCCGATCCAGCACATCCTGTGTCATCGGCAACCCGGTGGACAGCGCGAACAGTCTGGTGCGGTTGTCCACATCGGAATTGCTGACCACGTCGCCATTCACCACGGCAACGATACGCATCGCCTGTGTCGTCGGCGCAGGTGGAGGCGTCACAGCGAGCGACGCGACCGGCTGCGCCAGTAGCAGGGCGATCGCGCACCATACGCATTTCGTCTGGGCCATGACCCCGATCTCCTGAGTGTCAGAGCGCCTTGAAGCCGAACTGGCCGATTGTCTTGAACGTCAACTGGAACAGTGCGGTCGTTGCGCCGTTGTCGCCATTATACGACGTATAACGTCGAAAGAACCGAAAATCCAAGATAAAGCACTCATCTTCGTACACCGCGTCCACACCGGCGGCGACCATCTGGCTGGATTGAAGGTCGCGTCGGGCATAGGCGCTGAACCGATAACTTCCCCCACTGCGATGAGGCGCCGACCGTCACCTCGTTACGTGGCGTGTAGAAGGCGGAGCCAGCTGGCGGCGGCAATGGCTGGTCAAACTCCGTGTAGGGGTTGTCGGTGGTATAGATATACCCGGCATTGACGGAGAATTTCGGCACCCCGACGGTGGCCAGCGCGTCAGCCATTCGAGTCGCAAGGTCCTTGTGATCGAGCCTGGTACGGTAGGTCAGGTTGAGCCAGCTCGTCGGCGCCAGCGTGGCGCGCGCGACGATATCGGACACCTGATCGTGCAGCCCCGACGCTGGAGAGAATTGATTGTCCACATTGGTGCGATAGGACTGTCCGATCAACCCGTCGAAGGTGGTGCCGCCCAGGTACCAGGTCCCGTGCAGCGCGACATTCGCGCGTACGCCACCATCCAGTCGATCAACCCCTGGGTACCGGTTGAAGCCGAACAGGTTGGCATCGGTAAATTCCAGGTCGAGGCTGTCCTCATTGGGATATTTGGTATTCTGACTGTCGCCGACCTGCGGCCCAACAACGATCTGCGCAATCGGCTCGATGAGCTGCGTGCCCCACGCACCCGAATCACGCATGAAGGGCCAACGAAAGTCCAGCGCTGCCTGCGGCTGAGCTCGTGCCGTATTGACCTGACTCATCGGACCGAAATTCGGTTGCTGGTTAAAGGCTGTGGCGTCGTAGGCAATCGCGTCGGTGTGCAGCGTCACCTTCCATAGATCGCCCAAGGCGCCAACAAATGGCCGCGACCAGTTCAGCGTAACGTTGGCTCGCCTCGTATTGGTGCCATCCGTGCGCACCACGTTGAACGCTCCGGCATCGAGGCTGAAACGACCGCCCCAGGAGTCAGGCTGACCAAAAAAGCTGTATTGGTAACGCGGCAGGACGAGAGGCAGTTTGCTCGAGACCACGACGTCATTCAATGTCTGGTAGAATCGGACGTCGAACCGTGAATAAGCGCCCTGGCCAAAGCCCTCCGCGTAGATCTGGCTGGTCAGCAACGTGGGTTCGCTGCCAAGCTCAGCAGTACCGATGTGGAAATCACGGACATAGTCGGGCGACGAGGCACGGGCAATGTTGAAGCCCCATCGCCAGGTGTCATCCAGATTGAATTGACCCTTGGAGTAAATCGTCCCCTGCGCGGAGTTGTCGAGATAGCCGACTGACCCGTCCACTATGAAGGAGCCGTTGTTGAATCGGCGCCGATATTCTGCGCTGAGCTGTGGGCCAGCTTTCGTTGTTATCATTGGCGTGAACGTCGCGTCGGACTGATCGTCGATCACCCAGTAGTACGGCTGCGCAAAGAAGGCGCCGATATGCGACGACGCGCCCATCGAGGGAATCAGCAGGCCGCTGGCGCGTTTTACCGATGGGTCAACAGTCCAGAAATACGGCATGTAGCCGATCGGCACGCCGTACATCTCCATCACGGCGTCCTGAAACTCGATCTTCTTGTGCTCGAGGTCCTGTACCGCCGACAAGGCACGGATCTGCCAGAGTGGCGGCTGGGTGGGATCCTTGGCGCAGAGATTGCAGGTAGAATATACCACCTTCGACATCTCGTTGATCTCGCCCTCGGTGCGACGCGCGCCGTTGGCCGCCAGTCTGCCATTCTCGGCCAGGATCGCGCGCATGTCCCGCAACACGCCACTCTTCATGTCCTGGGTCAGTTCGGCATAGTCGGCGAACAGCACCTGGCCATCCGGCTCGAGCAGCACGACATTGCCTTTGGCCGCCGACACACCAGTATTGCGATCGAACGTGACACGGTCCGCGCGCAGCACGTGATCGTCCTGCCACGCCTCGACATGGCCCTGGGCAATCACCAGCGAATTCTCGCGGTCATACTCCACTGTATCGGCGGTGAAGGTCACTGGCTGATCGCGCGAGGCCGGCTGGTGCGCACCAAGGTTGGCGATCTCACTCAACTGTGCCCGCGCCGCTCCGGTGAGCGCCGATGCCAGCAGCACTGCCAGCAGCAGCACGACAAGGCGGAACCGGCGCATGGCGACCATGACGACGGGCGCCATCCTCAGCCATCTTCCGTATGCAGCAGCAGCGCGACCGCCAACATCATGCCGGACACCGCGGGCACCCATGCGGCGAGCGCCACCGGCAGCGCACCGCTCTGTCCGAACTCCTCGGCAATCTTCGATACCACGAACAAAGCGAAACCGGCGGCGACGCCACTGCCAATCATCTGCGCCACACCACCACGCCGCGCCGGGCGCATCGAGAAACCCGGCGGCGACCAACGCCATCGTCGCGCAGAGTAGCGGCAGCGAAAGCAGAGCCTGAAAATGCAGTCGATGGCGGATCGACGTGAAGCCCGAGCGATCCAACAGCGCGATGAAATCCGGCAATGCCCAGAACGACAGCGTATCAGGCGACGCAAAACTCTCTTGCACGCGCGTCACCGTAAGGTCAGTCGGCAGGTTGATCGCCACGGGAGGTTCCGGCATCTGCTCGGGCCGAATCACACGGGCATCCTGCAACTGCCATACTCGCGCGACGAGCGTCGCCCGCGCTGCCTCGATCCGCGTGAGCAAACGGTCACGCCCATCCAGCCGGAACACGCTGACCTGAGAGGCTGTCAACTGCTTGCCATGCAGTCCCACATTGTGCGCGTGTATGATGGCGACGCCTTGTGGCGAAAGCCCGTGATCGGACTGCCGCAGCCAAAGCTGATCGCCGGTCAGCGCCAACGGGCCGCCCCCGGTCCTAAGATATAGGTTGTCCAACGCTTCGGCGCGTCCGAACATCACCGAAGACAGCGGGCTGATCCCCATCGTCGCGATCGCGCCAAACAACAGCGCGCATAGTGCCGGCGCTGCGAGGAACTCCCAGGCCGACACCCCCGAGGCGCGCGCAACGATCAGTTCCGATGAACGCGTCAGACGCCAGAAGCATAGCATGCCGCCAAGTAGCACTGCGAACGGCAGCACCTGCATCGCGACATAGGGCAAACGGAACGCCGCGATTTCACTCACCAATCCAAAGGTTGCGTCCGGCTTCGAGGTGGAGCGTCGCAGCAATTCGATGAAATCGAACAGCGCCACCAACCCCGACAGCGCGAGCAGCATACCCACCACGGCGCCAGCGAACTGCCTGGCGATATAGACCGACAAGGTGATCGGTGGCGTCATGTGCTCAATGTGGCGTTGACAGGATGACGGCGTGATTGCGGCCATTGCGGCCCCAACAGCAGCCAACCACTGATCACGCCAGGCGCCACGGCATGCAGCCATATCATCGGCAGCATTGCATTGTCGCGGGCTGCCAGATTCTCCATGGCAAGACCGAACGCCAGCAGCGCCACCATCACCAGGACAGAAGCCAGCGGCCGGACGAAACTGCCGTGGCGGCGGAACGTTCCGCAGAGCACCGCGTACAACGCTACGAACGCATAGGATATTGCGGTGAGCGGTGACGCCAGGCGCTTGTGTCCCTCGGCAATCCATCGCGGAATGTCGTGTGCAAAGACCGGGTGTGGATGGAGCAGTTCGCCGAGCGACACCTCGGACATGTCGCGCAGGCGTTCGGAGGAATTTGCCTGGTTGTCCGTGAGATCGAGCTCATTCTGGCCGAACGTCAGCACATTGAGCCGGCCAGTCTGGTGGTCGATCTCCTGGCGGCTGCCGTTGATGAGCAGCACGCGCGGACCGTTCGGGCCCTCCGTCAGCCGGCCGCTCTCAGCCAGAATCGTCGCATGCGCCGTCTTGTCGCGACCATCATCCACCAGGATGCCGTGCAGCGTGCCGTCTGGATCGCGCGAACGCACATACACAGTCAACTCATCGGAGATTTGCGTGAACACGCCTTCCTGCAACAGGAAGGCTGCCATGCGGTTGCGGATCTCCCATTGGAACTCACGAAATGCGGTAAGGCTGTTGGGCACGATCCACAGGTTGAGCGCGTAGCCGCAGATCGCGGCCAACACAGCCAGAGCCAATGCAGGACGCGATAGCGCAAACGGCGATAACCCGGCGGCGCGCATTACCGTGATCTCGCGGTCGCCGGCGAGTCGCTGATAGATGAACTGCACCACCACAAAGGTGGTGATCGGCAGTATCACCGCGACGAAGCTTGGGACCAGCAGGCCGGTGAGCTCGACAAAGGTGACCAGAGAAAGGCCGTGATTCACCACCAGCTCGACGAAGCGCAGCGACTGGATCAGCCAGACCAGCGCTGTGAGCCCGCCGGTCACCGCGATCAGCGCAACCAGAAGCTGCCGAAATATGTAACGATCGAGCCGAGTAACCAGTTTGCCGGAGCGCATTGCGCGAGACGATTCCCTGCGTGGCGGCCCGAAGCTTGTGCGTCAGCCGGCGCAGCGATGCAAGCCGGCCGCGATTGCGCACCGGTACAGCGAAGCGCCGCCGGTCACAGTGTGACCGACGGCACAGAAGCGCGATCAGACGCGGCGTAGACTAATCGCCGCCGGGCTCATGAATGAGCGCGTCGAGGTCGCCCACCATCACCATGCCCTTGGTCTCGGGACCGAGCAGTAGGGCAATGATGAACAGCACCGAACCGGCGCAGGTGCCGATCATCATCGGGATACCGAATCCAAGTCCGTAGTTGATGGCAAAGTAGGTGAGGATCGGCGCCACGAAGCCGCCCCAGATGGCGCCCTGATGATAACAGAATCCCGCCGCGGTCGAGCGCACCTCGGTGGGGAACCGCTCGGTAAGGTAGCTGGGGTTCTGGCCATAGATTGCACCCGCGAAGCACCCCTGCAGGATGAAGCCGCCGATGATCCAGGCCGGGTCGGTGGTCAGCAGATACATCGGTGCGACAAAGATGCCGATGAACGCCGGAATGATCATCGACCAGCGACGTCCCAGAATGTCGGCCACGACTCCCCAGAAACCACTGGCCAGGAATGCCACAAGGTTGGCGATGGCGATCGGCGTGGCGATCAGCCCCGGCGACAGATGGAGGTCCTTCTGGAGGTGCGTCGCGAACAGCGCCCAGATCGAGTAGTAGATCACGAAACCGCTCGCCATCCACAGGCACGCGGTGAGCGTGTTGATGAGCAGCGCGGGCTTGAAGATGGTGATCAGCGGCGCGCGGACCTCTTTCTCGTGCTGGCGCTGCAACTGGCGATTCTTCACCCAGACCTCAGGTTCCTTCACGTATTTGCGGACCCAGAGAACGGCGAGCGCCGGCAGGATGCCCAGCATCAGCAGGCCACGCCAACCGATGGAATTGTACAGGAGACCGTAGGCCGCGCTGGATAGCAGGAAACCAATGCTCCAGGAGCCTTGCAGGACCCCGCTCATGAAGCCGCGCGACCGCGCCGGCCAGGACTCCATCGCAAGTGAGGCGCCCGCCGGCCACTCCGCTCCCATGCCAATACCGAGCAGCGCGCGGAACAGGAACAAGAACCAGAAACTCGGCGAGAAGCCGGCGATGAAGTTGCAGATCGAGTACCACAGGATCGAGATCATCAGTGGCCCCTTGCGACCGATCCGGTCGGCAAGCCAGCCCGATGCAGTGGCACCCAGCAGGCGCAACCAAAGCGTGATCGTGAACACGACCGTCACCTCGGTCAGCGGCACCTTAAACTCGTTGGCGATCGGCACCATGATCAGCAGAAAGATCGTGAAATCGAACGCATCCAGGGTCCACCCCAGCCAGGCGGCCCACCACGCCAGCCACTGATCCTTGGTTGGCTCCTTCCACCACGGCACGGCTTGGCCGCGCGCAAGACTTGTTGACATTGCTTTGTTGCCTCCCCGGCGTGCGTCAGGACGATCGATACGGCACGAACAGAACGAACGGCACAGCACGAACGGTTGCGGCGTTTCGCCGCACGGTACAACTCCGTAACCCTATCCTAATCTGCATACCCGCTATGCGTCAAACGTCTAGCGCGCGGGTCGCCGTGGCCACCAACCGGATCGCTCCCGGCCATAATCCAGCAGATGGCCGCAACCCAGGGCTGCAACGCCGGGTTCAGGCATAGGCGGTGGACGGCCGATGCGACACGCATCTGACGCGACAAACCGGCCGCCAGGCGATCGTGGTAGTGCGTCCCGCTGCCGCCCGCCAACCACGTCCGTGCCGCAAGCGAGCCGCTGGCCAGCGCAAGCGCGACGCCGTCACCGGTCAGTGAAGCGATCACCACCGCCTGATCGCCCAACCGCAGCAAACCGGGTGGGTCGCGCCGGCCCGCTGTGTATACATACCCGTACGGCAGGCCGGCAACCGCCAGGCGATGATCGAGCAGGGCGCGGGCGCCGGCGAGCCGCATGCGCAGGTGCGGACATTCATCAATCAGCGCATCGAGCAGGCTGTCCCACGTCCCGCCGACGGCACGAAGTCGGGCCGCCGGCAGCAGCACACACAGGACCGCCCGATCAGCCTCCACAACCTGCAACCCGGCATAGCCGCCGGCGAACAGGATCAGCTCGACATGGTGACGCAACGCCTGAAGCTGCGATCCCTCCAGCGCGTAGTACATCTTCATGCCCACCATGCCGGTGCCGCGACTGATCCGGCTCACACCCCGCAGCTCATGCTTGCCCGTGGCGAGGAACACGGTGTCGGCAGCAATCTGGCCGAGTGACCCGCAGGACAGCAACATGGATCCGCGGTGCTGTTCGGCCGCGCTCACTCGATGGCCACGCAGAACCGTGGCGCCGCCGGCCTGCGCCCGCTCCAACAGCGCCGCATCCAGCGCACGCCGCGACAGGCCGCGCGCGGCGAACGGCAGGTGCGTGGTGACGCTGCGATTCCGATGCACCAGCCGCACCGCAGAGATCGTGGATGCCGCGGACAGATCGACACCAAAGCCCTCGACCATCGCAAGCGCCTCAGCGCTGAGGAAATCGCCGCACACCTTGTCGCTGGCATCGACACTGCGCTCGATCAGCGTCACGGCTTTTCCGGCGCGAGCAAGCGTGATGGCGGCGGCAGTGCCGGCTGGCCCGCCGCCAATGATCACCGGCCCTGACAATGCCGCGCGACACAGAGCCGGAACGGCAGATGCCAGGTGATCGCAACGTCGCGGTCAGCGAGGCCAGCCGCGCGCACCAACCGGCGCCACTCCGCAGGCACAAAGGCACGCGCGATGGAAATTCGCCCGTCGCTCAGCACGAAATGATGCCAGCGCGCGAGCCACGCCAGCACGCCGAAGCCGTAATACGGCAGCCAGTGCCGGTGCAGGTCGCCAATGAACCAGCCGCGTCGCGCGTGCGCCTCCATCCAGCGGATGAACATCACCACCTGGCCGTCGGTGAGATGATGCGTGAACTGCGAGCTCACGATGAAATCGAATTTTTCTGCCGCATCGATCGTGAACACGTCGGCGTTGCGATAGGTGATCGGCGCGCCCGCCTCTGTCGCGTCGCGTGCCGCCCGCGTCGCCCATGGATTGAGATCCACACCATGAAGCTGCGCTGCAATCCCGCGTCGCGTGGCCCAGCGTTGAATGCGACGCAACGCATCGCCATGGCCGCATGCGACATCAAGCAGCGAGAAAGCCCGCAGCCCCACGGTCTCGCGCGCCAGCCAGGCCAGCATGGGCCGGTGCGTCATCGTTACGGTATTGACGCGCGCCAGATCGCGCAGGCAGCGGCGATAGTCATCGTAATCGACGCAGTCGGTGTCCATCCGCTCATCGACAGTGCTGCGCATGGCCAGAATCATGGCCGATGGAACCCGAAGGTTTCCACGGTCAGCCCCGGACCGAACGCCATCGCTATCCCGTCGCCGGTGGCATGTGACGAACGCAGGATGCGCTCCAGCACGAACACCAGCGTGGCTGACGACATGTTGCCGAAATCGCGCAACACCTCCCGCGAGTGCCGCAGCGCATCCGGCGGCAGCTCGAGCCCGTGCTGCACGGCATCCAGAATCGAACGACCACCGGCATGCACGGCCCACAGCGCCATGTCGTGGACAGTGCGATTGCCGAGCAGCCCGGCGCCGTGCTCGCGCAGCCAGCGGCGAATACGGCCGGGCACCTGGCCCGACAGATGCATCGCAAAACCCTGATCGCCGATCCGCCAGGTGATCAGATCGGCGCTGCGCGGGATGACTTCCGCATGAAACCGGTCCAGCGCAAGGCCGACCGGTTCGGCGGATACCAGGCAGGCGCCGCACCCATCGCCGAACAGCAGGAAGCTCAACATCTTCTCGAGCTCCCACTCTTCTTGCAGATGCAGGCTCGAAAGTTCCAGATTGACCACCAGCACCTTCGCATCCGGCTCCGATCGCACGATATGGCGCGCCAGCTTGAGCGCATTCACTGCCGCGAAGCAGCCCATGAAGCCGATGATGGTGCGCTCGACGGACGATGCGAGGCCGGCGTCCTGCATGATGTCGAAGTCGAGTCCCGGAGCAGTAAAGCCGGTACAGCTCGCCACGATCAGATGAGTGATCGTCGTGCGCTCCGCGGCGATGTCCAGCGCGGCGATCGCCTGCCGCGCCAGAGCGAGTGCCGCATCACGAAACAGTGCCATGCGCGCACCTGTGGTGGGAAAAGCACGCCGGAGATAGAAGCCGTCGCTGTCGAGCACGTGATCGCGCGGCTTAGGTCCCGGCGCGAAGAATGAGAAGCGATGCTCGATGTCGGCAAGGTCGGCCATGCGATCGAACAGCGCGAGGCTTCTCGCGTCGCCCAGAGCGGTGCGCGCAAAGTCAACGAACTCGGCGTGAATGTCGTGCGACGGCACTGCGGTGCCGATGCGATTCAGCCAGGCCCGGGTCACCGTGGATTGCTCATGCCGAACTCCTTGCGAATTGACGCGGTCTGGCCCCGATTCATTCCCGTGGGCGGGGACGAACACCAAGTGTGCTATAGGGCATCCCCCATGAGCATGAAGCTGTCAAAGCCAATCCGGATGTCGTCGTTACCTGCTCTCCGGTCGATGGATCGTCGGACGCCCTGTCGAATCCCGTGGTAGTCTTCGAGGTCCTGTCGCCCAGCACGGCTGCCCTCGATCGCCTGGTCAAGAATGAGGAATACCGCAACACCGCATCCATCCAGCGCTACATCATGCTGGAGCAGGGCAGGATCGGCGCCACGATATTCGCGCGTATCGGCGACGCGCGGATCGGCACGGTCATGCTCGACGATGCAACGCTCGAAATGCCAGAGATCGACGTCGCTATTCCCTTGGCAGAATTTTACCGGAACGTCGATCTGCCCACCCCCGATACCGACGATTGACTACGGCAGCACCTTCCCCGGATTCATGATCCCCAGCGGGTCCAGCGTATCCTTGATCCGCCGCATCACCGCGAGCTCCGCACCGCCACGCCAGTCCGGCATCATGTACGGCTTCAACTTCCCGATCCCATGCTCGGCCGAGAAACTGCCATCGAGATCGCGCACCACCTCGTTCACCGTATCCATGATGGCGTGATCCTGCGCCAGGAACCATGCGGGATCGGCATCCACCGGCTGTTCCAGATTGAAGTGGATGTTGCCGTCGCCCATGTGGCCGAACGGCACGGCGCGGATCCCCGGCATCAGCGTCTCGCACGCGATTGTTGCGCGGCGGATGAACTCCGGCACTTTGGAAACCGGCACCGAAACGTCGTTCTTCACGCTGGCACCCTCGCGCTTCTGCGCCTCGGAGTGTTCCTCGCGCAGCCGCCAGATCGCCGCGCGCTGCGCCTCGCTCTCCGCGATCGCGGCATCCGACACCACGCCATCGCCCAGCGCCGCTTCCAGCACTGTCTCGAACGCGGCGCGCAGACCCGCGTCCGGCCGCGGTGTCGCGAGCTCCACCAGCACGTAATTCGGCGCGGGCGAGGCCAGCGGCAGCACGGCACCCTCGATATGCCGCAGCACGAACTCGGTCCCGAGCCCCGACATCAGTTCGAATGCGCTGATCGACGCCGGATCGTGCAACTGGAAACGACTGAACAACTGTAGCGCCGCCTCGGGCGACGCCACCGCGCACAGCGCCACACAGATCTCGCGGGGCCGCGGCACTAGCTTCAGTACCGCCGCGGTGATGATGCCAAGCGTCCCTTCCGAACCCACGAACAACTGACGCAGGCAATAGCCGGTGTTGTCCTTGTGCAGCTTGCGCAGTCCATTCCACACCGTGCCGTCCGGCAGCACCACTTCCAGCCCGAGCACCAGATCGCGCGCATTGCCATACCGCACCGTGTTGTTGCCGCCGGCATTGGTGGCCAGCACGCCGCCGATCTGCGCGCTGCCCTCCGACGAGATCGACAGCGGCAGCAGACACCCCGCCTCCGCTGCCGCAATCTGCGCCGCCTTCAGCGTGACGCCCGCCTCGATCGTCATGGTCAGATCGAGCGGATCGATGTCGCGCACCCGCGCCAGCCGCGACGTGCTCAGCACGAACTCGCTGCCATCCTCGGCCGGGGTCGCGCCACCGACCATCGATGTGTTGCCGCCCTGCGGCACGATCGGCGCCCGCGCCTTCGGCGCACAGCCGCACCACTCGCGCCAGCTCGTCGGTGCTGCCGGGACGTATCACCGCCGGCGTACGGCCCTGATACAGCCGCCGCCAGTCCACGGCGTAGGCCGCAGTGTCGGCAGCGTCGGTCAGCAGCCCGCGCTCGCCCACCACAGCGAGGATAGCATCGAGCAGTGCAGTATCCGGCATGGCAACCCCTCCATCGCGCCAGCGTAGTCCGACCACCGGCCGCCCGCTATGCTGGCGCGATGGATGCGCTCTATCTGGACGACCTCAGCGTGGGGCAACGCTTCGTCAGCGGCACGCACACGATGGACGCCGGCGAGATCACCCGTTTCGCCGCCGACCACGACCCGCAGCCGTTCCATATGGACGACGCGGCAGCGCGCGGCACGCTGTTCGGCGGCCTGGTGGCAAGCGGCTGGCATACCGCCGTCACCATGATGCGGCTGATCGTGAACGGCGGCCTGCCGATCGCAGGCGGCATCATCGGCACCGGTGGCGAGCTGCTGTGGACGAATCCGGTGCGTCCCGGCGATACCCTGCACGTGGAATGCGAGGTGCTCGAGATCATCCCGTCGCGCTCGAAGCCGGATCGCGGGACGGTACTGGTACGGTGCCTGACGAAGAACCAGAAGGGCGAGACGGTGCAGAGCTTCACCCCAAAACTGGTGGTACCGCGGCGGCCACGCTCATGACAGCGCGCGACATCCCGGAGGCGATGGCCGATCGGCTGATCGTGGCGCTCGACGTGCCGACGACTGACGGCGCGGCGCGGCTGGCGCAGCGGCTCGACGGCATCGTGTCGTTCTTCAAGATCGGTCTATGGCTGCTGTTCGCGCCGGGGGCCGAACGGCTCATCGACGATCTGATCGCGCAAGGCAAGCGCATATTCCTCGACGCCAAGATGTACGACATCGGCGAGACTGTCCGCCAGGGCGTCGCGCGCGCCGCCGAGCGTGGCGTGAGCCTGGTCACCGTGCATGGCGATCCGGAGATCATGCGCGCGGCAGTGGCCGGCAAGGGCGAATCGCCGCGCACCAAGGTGTTCGCGATCAGCGTGCTGACCAGCCTCGACGATTCGGCGGCGCGCGAGATGGGCTATGCGCTGCCGGTATCCGAACTGATCCAGCTGCGCGTGCGTCAGGCAGTGGCGTGCGGCTGCGACGGCATCATCGCCTCGGCCGGCGACGATCCGAACGCGATCCGACGCATGGCCGGGGCCCAGCAACTGTTGATCGCCACGCCGGGGATTCGCGAGCCGGGCGGCGCGGTGGACGATCACAAGCGGCACGCAACTCCGGCGCAGGCGATCGCGCGAGGCGCGGATTACCTGGTGGTGGGCCGGCCGATCACCCAGGCCTATGACCCCGCGGTGGCAGCGCGACGGATCATCGCCGACATGGAGCTGGGACGCGGTTAGCGTCGCGGCCCACGGAGCCGCTCAATCGGGAGCTGACGTCGGCAGGTTCGTCTGCCCGGTCGCAAACATCGATTGCAGCATTGCGATCAGTGCCGCGCGCCGGAACGGTTTGGCCAACAGGGCAACGCTCGGTGGCCGATCGAACAGGCCGGCGTCGCTTGGGTAGCCAGTGATGATCAGAACTTTCAGGCCGGGAAGCAGCTCCACCGCCTGTTTGGCCAGATCAGCCCCATCGAGGCCCGGCATGGCGTAATCGGTCACCAACAGCGTGAACTTCTGACCGGAACCGAGGCACGCCAACGCCTCGTCACCGCTGCGCGCTCGCACCACGTCAAACCCGGCCGCTTCGAGGAAGGCACCCACGCTCACCAGAACGTCGGGGTGGTCATCGACCAGCAAAGCAGAGTCGCCGTTGGAAATGACCTTGATAGGCATGCCACTTCAGATTCCCATGCCGATGCGGTAGCGGCCCGCGCGCGATAACCGCACTCTGAAGTGCGCGAGGCTAACGAACGATTAAGTGCCGCTGAGAGCAATCAGGTTGTGGTACCGCAATCAAACGTTGGCCGCTCTCCATTGACACTTTCGTGACCTATAGTTAACCCGCCGCGCCAGCCCATTCGGGAGCACACCGCATGCCGGTTCATGCCTTCATCTTCCCGGGCCAGGGCAGCCAGGCCGTCGGCATGGGACGCGACCTTGCCGCCGCCTTCTCGGCCGCCCGCGAGGTGTTCGAAGAGGTGGACGAGACCCTCAGGCAGAAGCTGTCTCGCCTGATGTTCGAGGGGCCCGCCGAAGAACTGATCCTGACAGAGAACACCCAGCCTGCGCTGATGGCCCACTCGCTCGCCGTGCTGCGCGTCCTCGAGAAGGAGGGCGGCTTCACGCTGCGCCAGAAGGCAGTCGTGGTCGCAGGCCACTCTCTCGGCGAGTACTCGGCGCTGGCCGCTGCCGGCGGCTTCTCGGTTGCCGATGCCGCACGCCTGCTGAAGTTGCGCGGCCAGGCCATGCAGAAGGCGGTGCCCGCCGGCGAAGGCGCCATGGCCGCCCTGCTGGGCGCCGATATGTCCCAGGCCGAGGCAATCTGTGCCGAGGCCGCGCCGGTCCCCGACAGCGAGACCAACGAACGCGAGGTGATCGAGCCGGCCAATGACAACGGCGGCGGCCAGATCGTGGTCTCCGGAAACCGCGGCGCGGTCGAGCGCGCCGTCGCGCTGGCCGCCTCCAAGGGCGTGCGGCGCGCCATGCTGCTGCCGGTCTCGGCGCCGTTCCACTGCGCACTCATGGCTCCGGCCGCCGATGTCATGGCGGAGGCCCTGGAGAATACGCCACCGCACGCCCCCATTGTGCCGCTGGTCGCCAACGTCTCCGCTGCCAAGGCCACCGACCCCGCCGAGATCATCGACCTCCTGGTCCGCCAGGTCACCGCCATGGTGCGCTGGCGTGAGTGCGTCAACGCGATGGAGGAACTCGGCGTGGACAGCTTCGTCGAACTGGGCGCCGGCAAGGTGCTGTCGGGCCTCGTCCGCCGCATCGCCCCCGACGCCGCCACCGCTTCAGCGGCCACGCCGGCCGAGGTCGAAGCCCTGCTGAAGGTGTTGTGACCATGTTCCGGCTGGACGGTAAACCGGCGCTGGTCACCGGCGCATCCGGCGGCATCGGCGCCGCTATCGCCCGTGCCCTGCACGCCCAGGGGGCTGTGGTTGTGCTGTCCGGCACCCGCCGGGACGCGCTCGAATTCGCTGGCCGCCGAACTGGGCGAGCGCACCTTCGTCTGTCCCGCCGACCTGCGCGACGCCGCGGAAGCCGAGACGCTGGTGGAGGCAGCGGAGCAGGTGGCGGGACCGCTCTGGGCGCTGGTCAACAATGCCGGCATGACCCGCGACATGTTGGCTCTGCGGATGAGCGATGCTGACTGGCAGACAGTGCTGGACGTCGATCTGTCGGCCCCGTTCCGCCTGGCCCGGTCCGTGCTGCGGGGCATGCTGCGCCGGCGCGCGGGCCGGATCGTCAACATCAGCTCGATCGTCGGCGCGACCGGCAATGCCGGCCAGGCCAACTACGCCGCCGCCAAGGCCGGACTCGTGGGCATGACCAAGGCTCTGGCGCACGAGGTCGCCTCACGTGGCGTAACCGTGAATGCCGTTGCACCCGGCTTCGTGACCACGGCGATGACCGACAGGCTGTCCGAGCAGCAGCGGACCAGATTGACCGAATCGATCCCATTGGGGCGGATCGGCAAACCAGAGGACATTGCCGCCGCGGTGGTCTATCTCACGTCGGACGAGGCCGGCTGGGTCACCGGCGCTACACTGCATGTTAATGGCGGGATGGCCATGATTTGAGGCCGCCGGGCTTGTTGGCGCGCCCTCGGAAACCATGCTAAGCGCCCGAACGCTTCGTCCGGCGCGGGTACCGCGGCACGAGCCCCCGGGCGCGTCCTTCTGAAGGAGTTGCACAGCCGATGAGCGAGATCGCGGACAAGGTCAAAAAGATTGTCGTCGAGCACCTGGGGGTCGAGGAAGCCAAGGTCACACCTGAGGCCTCGTTCATCGATGATCTCGGCGCCGACAGCCTCGATACCGTCGAACTGGTGATGGCCTTCGAGGAGGCGTTCGGCGTGGAAATCCCCGAGGACGCGGCAGAGAAGATCAGCACCGTGAAGGATGCGATCGAATACATCGAGAAGCAGAAGGCCGCCTGATCGGCCCATCGGGGAGGTCCAAGTGATGCGCCGTGTGGTGGTGACGGGCATGGGAATTGCCTGTCCGCTCGGGCTCGGTGTCGAGCATGTCTGGCAGCGTCTGACCAATAGCGAATCGGGCATCGGCGCGATCCAGGCGTTCGACACCAAGGACCTGCCATGCAAGGTGGCGGGCCAGGTGCCGACGGGTGTGAAGGCCGAGTACGGCCTCGACATCGCCGAGTGGATCCCGGTGAAGGACGTGAAGAAGATGGACCGCTTCATCCATCTCGGTCTCGTCGCGGCGACCGAGGCGGTGGAGCATTCCGGCTGGATGCCGGAGAACGAAGACGATCGCTGTGCCACCGGCGTGATGATCGGCTCCGGCATCGGTGGGCTCCAGACAATCTTCGAGGCGTCGATCCAGGTGCATGAAGGGCGCGCGCGCCGGCTGTCGCCGTTCTTCATCCCATCGGCGCTGATCAATCTCGCGTCAGGCCATGTCTCGATCAAATACGGCTTCAAGGGACCGAACCACTCGGCGGTGACCGCATGCGCGACCGGTGTGCATGCGATCGGTGACGCGGCGCGGCTGATCATGTGGGGCGACGCCGACGTGATGGTCGCAGGCGGTGCCGAGGCCGCGGTATGCGAGCTGGGCATCGCCGGCTTCTGCGCCTCGCGTGCGCTGTCCACCGGCTTCAACGATCAGCCGGCCAGGGCGTCGCGGCCGTGGGACAAGGACCGCGACGGCTTCGTGATGGGCGAAGGCGCCGGTGTGCTGGTGCTGGAGGAATACGAACACGCCAAGCGGCGCGGCGCGAAGATCTACGCCGAGATCGCCGGCTACGGCATGTCGGGCGATGCCTATCACATCACGGCGCCGGCCGAGGGTCACGATGGCGCAGTGCGCTCGATGCGTGCGGCGTTGCGCAATGGGCGGATCACGCCGGACCAGATCCAGTACGTGAACGCGCACGGCACCTCGACGCCGCTCGGCGACGATCTCGAGCTTGAGGCGGTGGAGCTGGTGTTCGGGAGAGCAGCCGAAGGCCTGGCAATGTCATCCACCAAGTCCGCAATCGGGCACCTGCTCGGCGCGGCCGGCGCCGTCGAGGCGATATTCTCCATTCTGGCCATCCGCGACAGCGTGGCGCCACCCACGCTGAACCTGCAAGAACCAAGCCGCGAAAGCGTGATCGACCGCGTCGCCAACATCGCGCAGCAGCGCAAGATCGACTGCGCGCTGTCGAACAGCTTCGGCTTCGGCGGCACCAATGCATCGGTGATCTTCCGGGCAGTGAACTGAAGGTGACCCGTCGGCGTTTTGACTAAACCGACGGGATTACGGCAATGTAATCCCAATCTCTGCTGCCATGAGCGGGGTCGGGATGCAGGCTGCCCTTGATTCTATACTGAGACGCTTCATCGTGCTCGGTCGTTTGACGGTGCGTTGGCCCGACGGACGAGCGACGACCTATGCCGGCCCCCCCGGTTCCGGTCCGGAAGCAGGGATCACATTGCGCGACGCCGCGACAGTGCGCCGACTGGTCCTCAATCCGGCGGTGGCGGTCGGCGAAGCCTACATGGACGGTGGGCTGACCCCCGCCGAAGGCGGCATCTACCAGGCGCTGGATGTGCTGGTGATGAACCTGACGGCGAATGCCAAGGGCCACCCCATCGGCCGTCTGCGCGCAGCGCTCGGCCAATTGAAGCGACGCCTCGACCAGTACAATCCGGCTCCGCGGGCGCAGCGCAACGTGGCGCATCACTACGACCTGAACGGGCGGCTGTACAGCCTGTTTCTGGATCGCGACCGGCAGTATTCCTGTGCCTACTTCCCGCGCGGCGATGAAACCCTGGAGCAGGCACAGATCGCCAAGAAGCGGCACATAGCCGCGAAATTGTGCCTCGATCGCCCAGATCTGACGGTACTGGATATAGGCTGCGGCTGGGGCGGGCTTGCACTGACGCTGGCACGCGAATACGGCGCGCGCGTGCTGGGCATTACCCTGTCCACCGAGCAGTTGACCGAGGCGCGCGGTCGCGCCGCGGCGGAAGGGCTGGAAGATCGCGTGTCGTTTGAGTTGCTCGACTACCGCGCTCTCGATCGAACGTTCGACCGCATCGTGTCTGTCGGCATGTTCGAGCACGTCGGTGTCGGCCATTATGCGAGTTCTTCGACTACCGTCGCACGCTGCCTGAACCCGGACGGCGTGGCACTGCTGCATGCGATCGGCCGCAGCGACGGGCCTGGCTTCACCAATCCCTGGATTGCCAAATACATCTTCCCGGGTGGCTATTGCCCGGCACTGTCCGAGGTGATCCCGCGAGTCGAGCAAAGCGGCCTGATCGCCACCGACATCGAGGTGCTCCGCCTGCACTATGCCGAGACCCTGCGCCATTGGCGCCGCCGCCTCATCGCCAATCGCGACACCATAGCGTCGCTGTACGACGAACGGTTCTGCCGCATGTTCGAGTTCTACCTGTGCGGCGCCGAGATCGCGTTCCGCCGCGAAGGCCACATGGTCTTCCAGATCCAGCTCGCCCATCGCCAGACCGCGGTGCCGCTGACGCGCGACTACATCACCGCCTTCGAGTCGGCCTCCGGCCGTCAGAAATCCAGCGTGATGAGCCAGGGGAACTGAATCGAAACCAACCTCCCCTCCCCTCGCGGGAGGAGTTGGGGGGAGGGGGCCACCCGGTATTTCATCCCCGATATCCTCGTTATCCCCGTAATGCGACCGCTGCTTCGTCACCCCGGACGCGCTATGCTCCGCCGATCTTGAACACCATCGATTCGCCCCTCCTGGGCCTCTCCCAACGACTCCCGCCATCCAATGTGCAGGCGGAGCAGGCGCTGCTCGGTGCGCTGCTCGCCAACAATCGCGCCTATGAGCGTATCTCCGAGTTCCTCGCCCCAGAGCACTTCGCCGATCCGATACACGGCCGTATCTACCAGGCGATCGTCCGCCGCATCGAAGCAGGCCAGCTTGCCGATGCGGTTACGCTGAAGGCGGAATTCGAGCATTCCGGCATCCTCGAGGAAGTCGGCGGCACCGCCTACCTGGCGCAGCTTCTCACCGCCATGGTCGGCATCATCAACGCCAGCGAATACGGCCGCACCATCCATGATGCCTGGCTGCGCCGCCAGCTCATCGACATCGGCGAGAACGTGGTGAACAACGCATTCGGTGCCGATGCCGAACTCGACGGCGCCCTGCAGATCGAGGCGGCGGAGCATTCGCTGTTCCAGCTCGCCACCGATGGCGCCGTCGCTGGCGGCTTCATAAGCTTCGAACGCGCACTGACCGAAGCGATCCATGGCGCGGAGCGCGCGTTCAATCGCACCGGCCATGTCTCGGGCTTGACCACCGGATTGCGCGATCTGGATGCGAAGATGGGCGGGCTGCATGGCTCTGATCTTGTGGTCCTGGCCGGCCGGCCAGGCATGGGCAAGACTTCGCTCGCAACCGCGATCGCCTTTGGCGCCGCGAAGTCGCTGATGGCAGAGGCGCGGACAACCGATCCGAACGCAATGGCGAAACGTTGCGTCGGGATCTTCTCGCTGGAGATGAGCGCCGAGCAGTTGGCCACGCGTCTGCTCAGCGAGGAAGCGCTGGTTTCCAGCGACCGTATTCGCCGCGGCGACATCAGCCAGCGCGACTTCGACAAATTCGTGCAGGTGTCGCGCGAAATCGCGGCGCTGCCGATCGAGATCGATGACACGCCGGCGATCACGCTGTCCGCGCTACGTACCCGCGCGCGGCGACTGAAACGCACCAAGGGATTGGCGCTGATCGTGGTCGATTATCTCCAGCTCATGCGCCCGGCGGCTGGTACCAGGCCGGAAAGCCGCGTGCTGGAGATCGGCCAGCTCACCCAGGGTCTGAAGGCGATCGCCAAGGAACTGAACGTGCCGGTGCTGGCGCTGTCGCAGCTCTCGCGTGCCGTCGAATCGCGCGAGGACAAGCGGCCGCAGCTGTCCGACCTGCGTGAATCAGGCACCATCGAACAGGACGCCGACTCGGTGATGTTCATCTACCGCGACGAGTACTATCTCGAGCAGCGCATGCCCAAGGTCGCGGCGTTCGACAGCGAGGAGAAGTTCCAGGCAGCGCTCGATGAGTGGCATCGGCAGATGGAGCGCGTGCACAACCAGGCGGACCTGATCATCGCCAAGCAACGCCATGGACCGACTGGCACGATCCAGTTGTTCTTCGAGGCTGAGTTCACCCGCTTCGCCGATCTCGATCGCGCACATTCGGATCATGTCGAGGGCTGAGCGCGCCGGCGCGGTACTCGAAGTCGATCTCGCCGCCATAGTCGCCAACTGGCGCTTCCTGTGCGCGATGCATCCATCAGGTGCCGTCGCCGGCGTGGTGAAGGCCGATGGCTATGGTCTCGGCGCGCGCCGGGTCGCGCAGGCGCTTTATGCTGCAGGCTGTCGCCACTTCTTCGTCGCCTTGCTCGATGAGGCCATGGAGATCCGAACGCTCGTGCCCGACGCGATGCTCGCCGTGCTGGGCGGACTGATCGCGGGCACCGAAGCCGATTATCTCGGGCACGACATCGTCCCGGTACTCGGCTCGCTCGCCGAAATCGACGACTGGGCAACGATGGCACGCCGCACAGGGCGCACTCTCCCGGCAATCCTGCACATCGATACCGGCATGTCGCGGCTCGGACTCGACCCGCGTGATCTGGCAGTACTCCAGCAGGACCATGCGCGGCTCGCCGGCATCGAGCTGCGCTACGTGATGACCCATCTGGTTGCGTCGGAGGTCGCGACCGATCCGCTGAATGAGCGGCAGCGCCAACGCTTCGCCGACGCCTGCGCCAGGCTGCCGCCCGCACCGCGCAGCTTCGCCAATTCTTCCGGCATCTTTCTGGGCTCCGGCTGGCATTCCGACCTCGCGCGCCCAGGGGCCGCACTCTACGGCATCAACCCGACGCCCAACGAACCGAACCCGATGCATCCCACGGTGCGCCTGCGCGCCCGCGTGCTGACCGTGCGCGACGTGCCGGTCGGCACCGGTGTCGGCTACAACGCCACATGGCACGCGTCAGGCCCGAGCCGTATCGCGACCGCCGCGATCGGCTATGCCGACGGGCTGCATCGCTCGCTCTCCAATCGCGGCCGGGCGTTCTTTGACGGCACGCCACTCCCGCTGGTAGGGCGTGTCTCCATGGACCTGACCACGTTCGACGTAACACAGGCTCCGCGCGTGGTTCCCGGTGCGTGGCTGGAGATCATCGGCCCCGCGCAGACACCGGATGATCTCGCCGTTGCAGCGGCAACCAATGGCTATGAGGTCCTGACCTCGCTCGGCCGCCGGTTCCACCGGATCTACAAGTCCGCGTGAGCCTGATCCTCAACAGCCTCGCCGCCATAGGGCGCAGCGTGATCGCCGCGTGCCGCGCCACCGGCTCGCTGACGCTGTTCGCCGCGATCGGCCTGTCGCACCTGGTACGACCGCCCTTCTACGGACGGCTGTTCGCACGCGCCTTGCTGGAGATCGGCTACTTCAGTCTGCCCGTCGTCGCGCTCACCGCAGTCTTCACCGGCATGGTGCTGGCTTTGCAGTCCTACACCGGCTTCGCCCGGTTCTCAGCCGAAAGCGCAGTGGCCAACGTCGTGGTGCTGTCGATCACCCGCGAATTGGGTCCGGTGCTGGCCGGACTGATGGTGTCGGGACGCATCGGTGCCGCGATGGCGGCCGAGATCGGCACGATGCGCGTCACCGATCAGATCGACGCACTCTCGACACTATCGACCAATCCGATGAAATACCTGGTGGCGCCACGCCTGCTGGCTGGCATCGTGGCGCTGCCGCTGCTCGTGGTGGTGGCCGACGTACTCGGCGTACTCGGCGGTTTCATCGTGTCCACGGTGAAGCTCGGATTTAACGTGGACACTTACCTGCGCAACACGTTGGACTTCATGCAGACGATGGACGTGACATCGGGGCTGGTGAAGGCTGCGGTGTTCGGATTCCTGATCACCCTGATGGGATGCTACCAGGGCTACAACAGCCGCGGCGGCGCGGAAGGTGTGGGCGCCGCGACAACGGCGGCGGTGGTCAGTGCGTCGATTCTGATCCTCGCGTTCGACTATGTGCTGACCGAGATGTTCTTCGCCCGATAAGCAATCGATCTGTGAAGCGATTCATAGCAGAGGGAACCCGTCCATCGGATGAATGCTGTCACGGCGCGAATCACTGTCGCCGGAGCAACATGGTCAGGAGTGATGACGATGCTCCCCTTCCCGATGGACGAGAATTGGTACGAGAAGCACTGGTACGGCAACCAACCGCGCCCGAAGCGGCGGTCGCTGTCGACGAGCATGACGCGATTCGCGCTTTGCATCGTCCTGGTGGTCGGCGGCGCAGCCGTTGCGAGCCACCTTCACGGCGTCAGCAACGCGGCCGGCACCACGCATGTCAGCCATGCTGGCAGTCTGATGGAGTAATAGCGGGCTCAGCATCCCTGCCATTGCACAGCTGGCGCCCTCGCGTGCCGCATGCCAGAAGGTCCCTCGACCCTCTGTCATGCAGCAACGAATGACCGAAGCACCACCCAAGATCCGCCTGCGCGACGTCCGCAAATCCTTTGGCGAGAAACTCGTGCTCGACGGCATCGACCTCGACATCATGCCGAGTACCTCGATGGTCGTGCTGGGCGGGTCCGGCTCCGGCAAGTCCGTGCTGCTCAAATGCATCCTCGGCCTGATCGATCCGGACTTCGGCCGTATCGAGATCGACGGCATCGACATTCTGCCCCTGCCCCGCCATGAACAGGAGGCGGCCCGCTCCCGCATCGGCATGCTGTTCCAGAACGGCGCGTTGTTCGACAGCCTGCCGGTCTGGGAGAATGTCGTGTTCGGCCTGCTCGCCCAGCGGCGGCTGCGTCGCTCGGATGGCCCCACGCGCGCAGCCGAGTTCCTCGCCCAGGTCGGCCTGGCCTCAAGCGTAGGCGACCTCTATCCGGCGGAACTCTCCGGCGGCATGCAGAAGCGCGTAGCACTGGCCCGCGCCATCGCCGCCCAGCCCGACATCATGTTCTTCGACGAACCGACCACCGGCCTCGACCCGATCATGGGCGCAGTGATCGACGACCTTGTGGTGAGCTGCGTCAAACAACTCGGCAGCACAGCGGTAGCGATTACCCATGACATCGCCAGCGCCCGCCGTATCGGTGATGCCGCGGCGATGATCCATCGCGGGCAGATCGTCTGGAGCGGTCCGGCGTCACGCCTGATGGACAGCGGCAACCCCGTGGTCGATCAGTTCACCCACGGACGACGTGAGGGGCCGATCCAGATGGAACTCCGCCGTTAGCGAATTCGGTGAATGTCGCTCAGGACAAAGCCATGATGCGACCGCGCGGCATGGGGCTCATGGCTTACGCCGGGATGATGGCCCTGGGGGCGCCCGCCCGCGCGGATGACGCGTCGGATGCCGCCGCGAAGCAGGTGGCCGGCCTGTTCATGCAAAGTTGCATCCAGTTCTCCGGCGACAAGGCAGGCCTGCGCGGCTGGGCAAACAAGACCGGCCTGACGCAACTGCCGGCCGAGGCGCAGAAACGCTTCCTCTACGGCCAGCCCGGCGTCGTGTTCGACGCCTCCAACGCGGCAGGCAAGTTCGTCCTGATCTCCGAGGACGGCGGCCCCTGCTCGGTTGTCGCCCAAAGGGCCAGCGGGTCTGCTGCGGTCGCCGACCTTGAGCAGGACATGACCGCGGCCAGCATCACCTTCCGGGTGACCCGTGATCAGCCCGACTCCCAGGAGAAGGCACTCGAGCACCGCGAATACGTTGCCTCGCGGGGCGAGCGTGAGTGGCGGCTGCTGGTCAGCACAGTGAAGAACGTCGCCAGCGGCCAGGTCATGCTGACCGCCAATCGCCCCTGACGCCCGTTGGCCAAGCCGACCTCCCGCTTCGTCTGCCAGAGCTGCGGTGGCGTCAGCCCGCGATGGGTAGGTCGCTGCGAAGCCTGCGGCGAGTGGAACACCATCGTGGAGGAGGCGATCGCCCCGCGCCCCGGTCCTGCCGCCAAGGGCGGTGCGGGTCGGCGTGTCGCATTCGTCGATCTCGCCGGCACTGCCGAGCCTCCGCCGCGCCGCCCCACCGGCATCGCCGAGTTGGACCGGGTTCTGGGCGGCGGCCTCGTGCCGGCCTCGGCGATCCTGGTCGGCGGTGATCCGGGCATCGGCAAATCGACGCTGCTGCTGCAGGCGGCGGCCGCCCTGGCGCGCGACGGCCGGCGCGTTTTGTACATATCAGGCGAGGAATCGATCGAGCAGACCCGCCTGCGCGCCCGTCGCCTCGGCGTGCAGGATGCCCCGCTCGAGCTTGCCGCCGCGATCAACCTGCGTGACATCGCCGCCAGCCTCCAATCGGCCGGCGATGCCGCCCTGGTCGTGATCGATTCGATCCAGACCATGTGGCTCGACTTCGATCGACAGCGCCCCCGGCACGGTGGCGCAGGTGCGGGCCTCCAGCTTCGAGCTGATCCAGCTTGCGAAGGCCGGGAAGTTCGCACTCGTGCTGGTCGGGCACGTCACCAAGGACGGCGCCATCGCCGGTCCGCGTGTGCTGGAGCACATGGTTGACGCGGTGCTGTACTTCGAAGGCGATCGCGGCCATCAGTTCCGCATCCTTCGCGCGGTGAAGAACCGCTACGGCGCCACCGACGAGATCGGCGTGTTCGAGATGACCGATCGAGGCCTGGCCGAGGTCGCCAACCCGTCGGCGCTGTTCCTCGCCGAGCGCCACGGGAATGTCGCAGGCAGTTCGGTGTTCGCCGGTGTCGAAGGGACCCGGCCGGTGCTGGTCGAGGTGCAGGCGCTGCTGTCGCCCAATCCGTCAGGCACACCGCGTCGCTCGGTGATCGGCTGGGACGGCGGCCGCCTGCCGATGCTGCTCGCGGTGCTGGAGACGCGCGGCGGAATGCGGCTCAGCGCGACCGACGTGTATCTCAATATCGCCGGCGGTCTGCGCGTCAGCGAGCCGGCCGCCGATCTCGCCGTGGCGGCAGCGCTGGTGTCGGCCGCCACCGAAACGCCGACTGATGCCGGGATGGTGTATTTCGGCGAGATCGGCCTCTCAGGCGAGGTCCGCCAGGTCGCGCAGGCTGAATCGCGCCTCAAGGAGGCGGCGAAGCTGGGATTTGAGCAGGCGACGCTGCCGCGCCGGGTGGCCCGCGGCGGCCGCCCGCCGGCGTCCCCTGATGGCCTGGAACTGACTGAAATCGGCCATATCTCCGACCTCGTCACGCGATTTGTGCAGAACGACACGCGTTCCACATGATCGTGGCTTGGCGACAGGCGTATTGCGTTCGATAAAGCCGTCGGCGTCCGTGGCGGTTTAATGACCTGGGTCGATTTCGTCGTTCTGGCTTTGCTCGCGGTTTCCGCTCTGCTCGCCTTCGTGCGTGGCCTGGTCCGCGAGGTGCTTGGCCTCGCCGCCTATGTCGGCGCCATCTTCGCTGGTGTCTGGGCGCTGCCACGCATACGCCCACAATTCCAGACATGGTTGGGCCACTCGCCCTGGGTTGATCCGGTTGCCTTCGCCGTCGTGTTCGTCATTACCCTGATCGTGCTGGTGCTGATCTCCCGCTGGATCAGCGCCCTGGTGCGCGCCTCACCGATCGGTGGCCTTGACCGGACGCTGGGTCTGGTATTCGGCCTTGTCCGGGGTGCGGCGCTGGCCATCATTGCCTATATCGGTGCAGGGATGGTGGTGCCGGTGGTTCGCTGGCCCGAACCGGTGTTGCAGTCCGAATCGGTTTGGCCGGTCTATCTTGGCGCCAGGTGGGTCGTTGACCAGTTGCCACCCGAAATTCGTCCGGGCGAGGTCACAGCCCCGCCAAGAGGCCGCGACACGGCAGCGGCCGACCTGTTGCAGGCGACGCCGCAAGGCCGGGCAGTGGGACGCTGAACGTATGCGGATCGAGGAGAGTGTCGGCATGGCCTTGACTTCGCCGCAGGACGACAAGTTCCACGAGGAGTGCGGCGTATTCGGCGTCTGGAACGTCCCCGACGCCGCGGCCCGCACCGCACTCGGCCTGCACGCGCTGCAGCATCGCGGCCAGGAATCGACCGGCATCGTCACATTCGACGGCAGCCATTTTCATTCCCATCGCGGTCTAGGTCTGGTCGGCGACAACTTCGGTGACGCGAGGGTGATCGCGGCGCTGCCCGGCGCCAGTGCGATCGGCCACAACCGCTATGCCACCACAGGCGGCACCATACTGCGCAACGTGCAACCGCTATACGCCGACTTCGAGTTCGGCGGCTTCGCCGTCGCGCACAACGGCAACCTGACCAACTCGCATGTGCTGCGGCGGACCCTCGTGCGGCGCGGTTGCCTGTTCCAGTCCACCACCGATTCCGAGGTGTTCGTCCACCTGATCGCGATCAGCCTCTACTCCACCGTGGTCGATCGCCTGATCGACGCGCTGAAGCAGGTGATCGGCGCGTATTCGCTGGTGGCGCTGTCCACCGAGGCGCTGATGGGCGTGCGCGATCCCCTCGGCGTGCGACCGCTGATCCTGGGCCGCATCGGCAACGAGGGCACCGGCGGCTGGGTGCTGGCGAGCGAGACCTGTGCGCTCGACATCGTCGGCGCCGACTTCGTGCGCGACGTCGAGCCCGGCGAGCTGGTCGTGATCAACGACCAGGGCGTTCACAGCATCAAGCCGTTCGGCCGTTCGCGCGAGCGGTTCTGCGTGTTCGAATACATCTACTTCGCCCGGCCGGATTCCATCATGGAGGGCACGCCGGTCTACGACGCGCGCAAGCAGATCGGTGCCGAACTGGCGCGCGAGTCGGGAGTGCCTGCCGATGTGGTGGTGCCTGTACCAGACTCAGGTGTGCCCGCAGCGATGGGCTACGCCAACGAAAGCGGCATCCCGTTCGAACTCGGTATCATCCGCAACCACTATGTCGGGCGTACCTTTATCGAGCCGACCAACCACATCCGCCATCTCGGCGTGAAGCTGAAGCACTCCGCCAATCGATCGGTGCTGAAGGACAAGCGCGTGATCCTGGTGGACGACTCGATTGTGCGCGGCACCACCAGCCGGAAGATCGTCGAGATGGTCCGCCAGGCAGGCGCGTGCGAAGTGCATATGCGCATATCCTCGCCACCCACGACACATTCCTGCTTCTACGGCATCGATACACCGGAGCGCGGCGAGCTGCTGGCATCGCGGCTTTCGGTCGACGAGATGGCCGATCAGATCGGCGTGGACACTCTGGCCTTCATCTCGATCGACGGGCTGTACCGCGCGCTTGGCAAGCGCGAACGCGACAGCACCCGGCCGCACTATTGCGACGCCTGCTTCACCGGCGATTATCCGATCAGCCTGCCCGATCAGGCCGACAACTCCGAGCGGCAGCTCAGCCTGCTGGCGGAGAGCCATTGACAGCACTGGCCGGCTCCATCGCCCTGGTCACCGGGCGCAAGCCGCGGCATCGGCGCAGCGACCGCCGTTGAACTCGCCCGCCTCGGCGCGCACGTGGTGATCACGGCACGCACGCAGGGCGGCCTGGAAGAGACCGACGATGCGATCCGTGCGATCGGCGGCAGCGCGACACTGCTGCCGCTGGACCTGGCGGAAGGCGACCAGATCGATGCGATCGGCCCGAGCATCCATCAGCGCTTCGGACGGCTCGACGTGTTGGTGCACAACGCCGGCTCGCTCGGCCGCCTGACGCCGGTCGCGCACATACTGCCGAACGACTGGACTGACGTGATTGCGGTCAACCTGACCGCCGCCTGGCACCTGATCCGCACCTGCGACCCGCTGCTGCGCAACGCCACGGCCGGCCGCGCTGTATTCGTCACCGACGAGCGCGCGCGCACGCCGAAAGCGTATTGGGGCGCCTATGGCGCGACCAAGGCGGGGATGGAGCACCTCGTGCTTACCTGGGCAGACGAGGTGAAGACCACGCGCCTGCGGGTGAACCTGTTCGACCCAGGTGTGGTCGGAACGCGGCTCCGCGCGAACGCTTTCCCCGGCGAGGAGCCGGCTTCGCTGGCGCAGCCGCACGACGTCGCACCGCTGCTGGCCGCGCTCTGCACACCGGCCGAACAACGCCACGGCGCCTATTGCACTGCCGCAGCACCACCGGAGACTGCCTCGACTCTCCGATCGTGATGCAGCAGCGATGTGGGCTACGAGGGAAGCGGCCCTTCGAGGAATGGCACCTCAAGCACCATCTTGTTCCACACCTCGCCGTGACCCACGAAGCCATCCTCGCCGAAGCAATCGCCGTGATCCGCCGTGATCGTGATGTAGGTGTCTGAGGGAAGCTTGCTGAACAGCCTCGGAATGACGGAATCCAGGTAGCGGATCGATTCGATCTGACGCAGCCGAAGCACCGACAGCAACGCGTCGTCGTAGGTCGGAATTGTCACCGCTTGATCCACTGCCGCCGCACGCATCTGCGCGGCGAAGCCGTGCAGGCGATACGGGGAAAAGTGCGGATCGTAGGCTCCGTCATAGCACGGGTAGTGCGTCTCACAGACATTGACGATGAGGTATTGCGGCCGGCCGACATTCAGCTTCGCCAACACCCGTTCGAGGCAGTCATCGAATTGCCCGACTGAACCCAGGCTGTCGGCGAAAGAGCTGGTCCTCAGTCGGCGGATTGGCTGACGTGACGGCGTTGAGCTCGTACCCCTTGCGATGCAATCCGGTCCGCAGATCGCAGTCGGCGCGGAACGGATGATCCTCAGTTAGACCGAGGCGCGTCTTCCACAGTCGGAGATCCGCCAGCTCGGTCTTCTGCTGCGTCGTGTCGGTGCGCCGATCCGTCCAGGGCAGCCGGCCGAGCGTGAACAGAATATGCGAAGTGAAGGTCCATGTGGACAGCGAGTAGGCGCGATTGAGTTCGCCGATCCGCGGGATATTTCTGCAGCGCCGGCCACGCGGCCGCCATTGAATCGTATCGGCAGCTATCGAACGCCAGCAGCACGTAGGAGCTCATGATGCCTCCAGATCGACCTCAACTCAAACCTTGCCTCTCGCTGATCATCAATCCGCACCGCAACGATTAAGCCTCGGTTAACGGCCATGCCGGTCAGCCGCACGCGGTTCAAGGGCTTTGACTGCCGCCGATCAAGCGGCGTACTCTTGTGGCGCGTAAGAGGCGGCGCACAGGCGACCGCTCAGCAAGCAGGGAAGGAACGGCCATGCAGCTCATGAGCCGGCGATCGGTAATCCGCGGGTCCGTTGGCCTGACGGCAGCGGGGATGCTGGCGCGGCCATACATCGCCAACGCCGCCGCCTCGACAGCGACCGTCTGGCAGGTGCAAGGCTTCGTCCCGGAGGAGGATGCGGCTTTTCGCGTCACCGTCGCCGATTATGAAAAGGCCAGCGGCAACAAGATCGACCTCAGCATCATGCCGTTCACGGCGCTGAACCAGAAGGTGATCTCCGCGCTGACCACCGGTGAGGTTCCCGACCTGGTCTTCCACGACGCACCTGCGACGATCCTGCCGCAGAACGCCTGGGACAATAAGCTCGAGGACGTCAGCGACGTCGTCGAGGCGCACAGATCGGAGCTCAGCGCAACAGCGGTCCTGGCCTCCAGCTTCTACAACAGCGTCACGAAGCAGCGTGCCTTCTATCTTGTGCCGATCAAGCAAGGTTGCGAGCCGTTTCACATCTGGGGCGATCTGGTCGAACAGGCTGGATTCAAGCTGTCCGACGCACCGAAAACCTGGGACGCCTTCTGGGACTTCTTCAAGCCGATGCAGCAGGTGCTTCGCAGCAAGGGACGGCGGAAGCTCTATGCTCTGGGCATGCAGATCACCACCGTCGGACCGAATGACGGCAACGGCCTGTTCACGCATTTCCTGGTCGCCAACGGTGGCGCGAAAATCGTCACCCCGGACGGCAAGATACACACCGACGATCCGCAAGTGCGCGAGGCAGCGATCAAATCGGTCGAATACATGACCAATTGCTATAAGGAAGGTTACGTCCCGCCGGAGGCGCTGAGCTGGAATGACGCCGACGACAACAACGCCTATCACGAGAAGCTCCTTTTGATGGATCTCGACGGCACGCTCTCGACCGAACTCGCCATGGTCCATGACAAGAAGAAGTTCGAGGAATCGGTGACGCTTGGACTGCCGAACGGCAATGACGGCAAGCCGATGTCGGCCCCGCAGGCGGCCGGCGGTGGCTTCATCCCGAGAGGAGCGAAGAACGTCGCCGTGGCCAAGGACTTCATGAAGTTCTTCATCCAGCCGCAGGTGATGAACGAAAACCTGAAGCAGGGCCTGGGCCGCTGGGTGCCTTCCATACCATCATTGGTGAAGAGCGATCCATTCTGGCTCGATACCAAGGACCCGCATCTGGCGCCCTATGTGCACGAAGCCGTGCTGGGGCCAACCCTGCCTGACTTCCGGGGCTACAATCCCGCATGGGGCCAGGTGGGCGCCGAGCAGCTATGGGGCGTCGCGCATGCCGACGTCATCAGGCAAGGGATGACGCCGGCGGCGGCAGTGGACAAGGCGTTCAAACGGGCGGATGCCATCTTCTCGAAATACACGTTCGGATAGGACCACGCCTTCGTCCGACTGAGCCGCTCGGCTCCTGCGCAGGGCTGATGGCAACGCCGATGGCGGCGGCTTGGACTGTGCCCAATTCAGAATTTATACTGCCGTTTTACTTAACCGCGTGAATACGCTTACGTGATTTCTAATTGTCTTGACTGGCTCGGCTAAGCCGATGCAGGCTGATTGCAAGTAACAACGGCCCAAACGAGCCGGCATCAACCAGTCAGGGAAGGAAAGCGGCCATGGAACGCATGAGCCGGCGATCAGTGATTCGTTCAGCCTTTGGCTTGGCGGCAACAGGTCTTCTGGCACGACCATATATCGCCAACGCCGAGGCGAGTACCGCCATTGTCTGGCGCGACCAAGGCTTCGTGCCTGAGGAGGACGCCGCCTTCCGCAACACCGCCGCGCAGTACGAGAAGGCGAGCGGTAACAAGATCGACCTCAGCATCATGCCGTTCACGGCACTGAACCAGAAGATCATCTCGGCACTGACCACCGGCGACGTGCCGGATCTGATCTTTCACATCGCGCCCGGCACGCTCCTGCCGCAGAATGCATGGAACGACAAGATCCTGGACGTCAGCGACATCGTCGAGGCGCACGAGTCGGAGCTCAGCAAGACCGCGCTGCTGAACTCCAGCTACTACAACAGCGTCACCAAGCGCCGCGGCTACTATCTTGTGCCGCTCAACCAGGGCGGGGAGCCGTTCCACGTCTGGGGCGATCTGGTCGAGCAGGCGGGCTTCAAGCTGTCGGACATCCCCAACACCTGGGACGCACGCTGGGACTTCTTCAAGCCCATGCAGCAGGTGCTGCGCGGCAAGGGAAGGCGGAAGATCTATGCGATGGGGCCGCAGATGACCACCGTTGGACCGAACGACGGCAACGGACTGTTCCAGCATTTCATGATCGCCAATGGCGGCGCGGACATCGTCACGCCAGATGGCAAGCTGCATACCGACAATCCACAGGTCCGCGAAGCGGCGATCCGGACCGTGACCTGGCTCACCAATTCGTACAAGGAAGGCTACGTGCCACCCGAGGCGCTGAGCTGGAACGATGCGGACGACAACAACGCTTTCCACGAGAAGCTGCTCGTTATGGATCTCGACGGCTCGATCTCCACCGAGCTGGCGATGATCAAGGATAGGAAGGCCTATGATGTGGAGATGAAGACCCTCGGCCTGCCGCTGACCAACGACGGCAAGCCGATGCCGGCACCGGTCGGCGCCGGCGGCCTGTTCATTCCAAAGGGCACCAAGAATGTCGAGGTCGCCAAGGATTTCGCCCGGTTCTTCCTGCAGCCGGACGTGCTGAACACGAACCTGAAGGGCGGCCTCGGCCGCACGGTGCCCTCGATTCCGCGCATCGCGAAGGAAGACCCCTGGTGGCTCGATCCGAGCGACCCGCACCGCGCGCCGTTTGTACAAGAATCGGTGCTTGGGCCCACTACCGCCGCCTACTATGGCTACAATCCGGCCTGGGGCCAGGTGAGCGCCGAGCAGCTCTGGGGCGTAGCGTATGCCGATGTCCTCAAGGGCGGCATGACACCACAGGCGGCGGTGGATAAGGCTTTCAGGCGGGCGGAGGCGATCTTCGCAAACTACACCTTCGGGTAACGCGCACCGCGAAGTTCGCATCTGGCGCAGCAGCCGCAGCCGGTTAGTCTGCGTCCATCATGGCTATTCTGATCACCGGTGCCGCCGGCTTCGTGGCACTCAACGTTGCCGAGTACCTGCTGGCTGCCGGCCGCGACGTCGTCGGCCTCGACCGCATCGCGTTGCCCGAGCGCGCACGCCGCAGCTTCGCGGCTTTGCCGGGCCGGTTCACGTTGATCGGTGGCTCGATCCTGTCCGCGGCCGACCTCAGCCGTGCGCTGACCGTCGCGCCACTCGAGGCGGTGATCCATTGCGCCGTGATCACCGCCGGATCGGCACGCGAGAAAGCCGATCCGGAGACCATCGTCGCGGTGAACATCCAGGGCGCGGTAGCCACCCTGATGGCGGCGGCGCGACGCGGCGTGCCTCGCTTCGTCTATCCGAGTTCCGGCGCGATCTATGGCACTGCCGCGCGCGACGTATCGCTGATCGACGAGGACGCGCTGATTCCGGCGCCGGCGACCCTGTACGGCCTGACCAAGCGCGCGGCCGAGACGCTGCTGCCACGCGTGGCCGAAACGCAGGGACTACGCTTCGCCGCGGCGCGTCTCGGCAGCGTGTATGGCCCGTGGGAATACGCCACGGGCGTGCGCGACACGCTATCGCCGATGCTTCAGGTGTTGGAATGCGCGCGGCGTGGCGACGAGGCGGTGCTGGCGCCGGCCTGGCGCGGCGACTTCATCTTCTCGCGCGATGTGGCGGACGGCCTGGTGCGGCTTGCCGATGCGCCCGCCTTGTCGCGCGTGGTCTACAACCTGGGCAGCGGCCGGCTCGGGTCTGCCGCGACGTGGTGCGAGGCACTCTCGCAAGCCGTGCCGGGCTTTCGCTGGCGCCACGCCGCGCCGGGCGAGCCCGCGAACGTCGATAGCCATACCGGCTTTCACCGCGGACCGATGGCCATCGGCAAGATCGCGCGCGATACCGGATATGTGCCGCAATGGGATTTCGCGGCAGCAGCGCGCGAGTGGCTGGCGTGGCAGCATTGAGCCGATTGTCGATCGCAAGCGGTTCAAGCTATCCTGGGTCAAACCCTGAGAATGGAGGAGTTCGTCATGACCGCTTTGCCCGCCGAACTTCACGGCTATCACGTGCATATCTACTACGACGACGCCACATTGCCGGTCGCCACCAAACTACGCGACTCGCTGGCAGCGAATTTCCCGGTGCAGCTCGGCCGCAACAGCGGCATAGCCGGTCCGCATCCCGTGCCGCAGATGCAGGTCATCTTCAAGACCGACGTCTTCCAGCACATCGTGCCGTGGCTGATGTTCAACCGCGAAGGCCTCGACATCCTGGTGCATCCCCTGACTGACGACGAGTACCAGGACCATACCAGCCAGGCCCTCTGGCTGGGTACGCCGGTCAAGCTGAAGCTCGACACCTTGCCGCACGGTCCATATCCCGCCGCACTGCTGCCGGCCGCCTGATCGCCTCGTTCCACGTCACGGCGGCGGCGGGATCGGCACGCCGCCGTGAAAGCTCTGCAGCGTCCACTCGTACACCGCGGCGCTGGTGCGCAGCGCGCCGGATCGCGGCGATGCCAGATCGATGATGTCGAAAATCACCACCGTCCACATCAGGGTAAGCAACGCCGCCAGTGCGTGGAGCTGATTGCGCCGCAGCCCCATCTGATAGCCGAGAGCGGCCATGCTGATCAGCGCCATCCCGATCAGCAGCCCGAGCAACTCGGGCGGCAGGCGCAGCGCATACGCGAAACGTGCGGCCGTCGTCATGTCGAACGTGTCGTTGAGCGCCGCCATCAATGAAGCGACCACAGCGTCCGGCCGCTCCCGCGCAAGGGCAGACACGTGTCCCCAGATCAGCGTCTGCAGGGCATTGCTGCGCTGGTTCAGATCGTCGAGCGCGCTCGGATCGTCCTCGGCCTGGATGAAGGCGATCCGCAGGTGCGTGTCCTGCTCCAGCAGCCTCGCAATCTCATCGCCGCGCGGAGGCCCGATCGCCTCGGCACGCAGCCATGCCGGTACTGATGGCATTGGCCTCTGCCAGCGTTCCCGCACGGCGTTCGCTGAAGCCGGTATTCGCGAACGAGAGAGTGAGCGCCAGCACGAACGCCAGCAGCCCCAGCATGCCGCCGACCACCACGCCCACATTCTCGGTCTGCGCCCCCTGCCGCGCAGCGAACCAGAGGCCGACCCGGTAGCCGATCTCGTGCGCGACCAGTTGGAGAACAAACAGCAGAACACCGAAGGCGAGCAGGCTCCTGGCGGCGATCGCGGCGAGCAGGGTCATCGACGTTTCCACACTTGCGGCGAACTCGTGCGCCGCACGCCGCCGATTGGGCAGCGACGCAGGTCATGATCGCATACGGCGCGATTCGCACCAGGATGAGGCGGTCTTGGATCCCCATAGCTTCCGCCAGTTCGAAGTCAGCATGGAGCAGGTTTATGCTCTGCCAGACATACAGATGGGCCGGCGTCGGCAATCCGCCGGACGATGAGCCTCCCGCAGGCCCTATCTCTCCGGGCACTCTGGCTGGACAACGTTACTATGCCGCGAAGATGATCATCCCGACCACCCCGACCGGTCAGGACAGCAAGGATGACAGCAATGCAAGCAGTCTGTCACGCTTGAGGAACCACGCCGCGCACCGCCCAGGCGGTGCTGGCAAAGCTGCGTGGGCCATCTGACTGATTGCAAAGATAGGCTGCGCGAACCGTCTCCTTGATGAGTTGCCGCCTATCCTGCGGAAAGCTCCCGAGGAACTCGGGCAGCGTGCCCTGACCGTTGAGCAACGGGTGCCAGTAATCATCAAAGTTGGAAAAATCCATGCGGATCGTTAGCAGGGCCTCAGTGACACTTTGGAAGCCAGCTTCCATGAAGGCCGCCTGGAGCGCGCCTGGTTGTGTGGTGGGCCGTATAAGGGACGCAGCGCGGCGCTCTGCGGCGGACGGCTCGATAGCGACGATGGTGTCCCAAAACATACGCTGGCTCGGCATTCCGCCGAACGTGTCCCACACCGTGGCGGCCACGATCCCGCCGGGTCGCACAACGCGCCGCATTTCTGTCAGGGCCAGATTGGGAGACGGGACAAAATGCAGCACCAGCATGGAGAGTGCCCGATCGAAGGTATTGTCAGGAAATGCCAGCGCACATGCATCACCTTGCTGGGCGGTGATGCGCTCATTGGTATTCTGGGCACGTAGCCCATCCACGAAAGACGCCTCCTGATCGATTGACACGATGGCCGCAATCTCGGCGGCTGCGGCAAGAGCGAAAGTCAGGACTCCCGTTCCGCAGCCGACGTCGAGTAAGCGTTCGTTATCAGCAACGCCCGCAAAGTCTATGAACAAAGGCGCAAGGCGCCGGCTCCATCGTCCCATATATGCGTCATATGCAGCCGCGCCACGTGCGATGAAGGTCGTGGCCATTTGCGCTGCCCCCCCGGTGCCGATCGTCGGCCCAGAACCGACTATCCACGAACTACATACGCATCGTTACGAAGACCCAGCAGGATGCCATTTGCCGGAATCGGTAGATCATCCGGGTTCCATGCCATGATCTTTGATCGCAGCCGCAGCGGCTGGCGCCGTTAGGTGCTTAATCAACGCCTTCGCCGCCTCAGGCTCATGCGCTGCGCTGTGGATGCCAGCGGCGAATATGGTGATCTTTCCAACTTCTGGCGGCAATGGCCCGAGATACTGAATACCGGGTTCATGGATCAGTTCGCTTACCTGCTGAAATCCGATCTCAGCTTCACCCTTCTCGATAACGGTGCCAATTCTTTCACCAGGGGGAACCTGTCGGAGCTTTGCTTTGACCTGATCGGCAATCCCAATGCGCTCGAATAGGCTCAGAACATAAGTACCGCTCGGCCCGGTCGAATAGCCGATCGACTTAGCGGCGAGCAATGTCTGCTTAAGGGAATCGGTCGATCCGATGTCAGGCTTCGGAGCACCTGCACGCACCGCAACGCCCACGGCAGACTTCATCACAGGGGTTCGGCTATCCGGCACAATATTACCCTCGTGGATGAAGGCGTCGATCTCCGGCGTTGCGACGATGATCACGTCGTAGACCTCGCCGGCCCCTATCTTCTTCTTGATGTCTACGGTGCCAGCCCAACTGGAAATGACCTTATTTCCGGATGCGGCTTCGAATGCCGGAATGAGATCAAGGCACGTCTCTTTGGTTGCACCGGAAGCTAACAGTTTGATTTCGGCGGCGTTTGCTGCCCAACCCAGAACCATACTGGCGCATGCAGCAATGACGAAATGCAGCTTCATCAAGTGGTGTCCCCCAGAGCGCCGAGCATCGTTCCGCTGATGACAGGCTAACTACCTCGGAACGGTGGGTCAACAAAGCTCCCGTGGCTTATCCGTATACTCCAAACGTGGGCGAATTTGATTCTACCCAATGGTGTGATCAGGCCCCTCGGCTGATGGGCCTTGCGCCGGCCATCCACGACTTCTCTATCTTGTTGTATGCGGCAAATGCGCAGATGACAGAACGGGAGGCCCGAATGAAAGTGACCGGCGGGTGCCATTGCGGGCACATCAAATACGAGGCCGAGGTCGATCCAGGCACTGTCCGGGTCTGTCATTGCACCGATTGCCAGAAGCTGACCGGCACGGTGTTTCGCGCAGCCATCGCGAGCCTGCCGGGGACGTTCGTGCTGAACAGCGGGACGCCGAAGATCTATATCAAGACAGCGGAGAGCGGGACCAAGCGCGCCCACGCATTCTGCCCTGAATGCGGCACGCCGATCTATGCGACCGCGCTCGAGGCGAAGCCGTCCATTTACGGATTGCGGGTCGGCGGGATCGACCAGCGCGCTCAACTCGCCCCGCCGGCCCGTCAGCAATGGTGCCGCTCGGCCCTGCCCTGGTCGATGAACCTGACCCAGGTCACACAGATCGAGCGGCAGTAGCCGCTCAGGCCACCCCCAGCCTCCGCCGCCCTCGCCGCAACATCAGCATCGCCGACCACGCCAGCGACGGCAGCAGCGCCACCGCAAGCGCAACCCCTGCCCCCAGCGGCACCGCCGCCAGATGCAGCGTCAGCAGTGCCAACGCAAACCCGGGCATCGCCCGCAGCGCACTCACCATGATTGCCGCCGCCACCGCGCCGCCCACCCGAGGCAGCACCAGCAGCGCGAAGCTGGTGAACGCCACCGGGAATACCGTCGCCATGCCGGTCAGCGCCGGCCCGAGCGCGCGGCTGCCGGTGACCACCCCGCCCACCAGCAACCCTACCATCGCCGCCCGCACCGGCAGCTCGAACCACCGCCGTCGCACGGGACCGCCCGGAGCAGCCACCTCGCGCTCCACCGATCGGGTCAGTGCCAGGCACACCAGGATGGCGGCCACATTCAGCACGACCGCGCCGGCCACATCCCACTCGACCTGGCGGATCAGCAGCACCGTGCCGGTCCAGGCACCCAGGCTGCCGACCAACGCCCACCACCAGCGCACCCGCAACGCCAGCAGCGCGAGTGCCGCCAGAAACACGAAGCTCGCCGCGTTCACCGCAAGGCTGTTCAGCGCGCTCGCGGCGATGAACGCAGCGTCGTGCTGCAGCGCCAGCATCACGTAAGCCGGCCCCGCCGCCACCGGCAGCGAGACGATCAGCCCGCCCCAGAACGGCCCCGCCACCTCGGCCGCCACCGTGGCACCCACCACCACCAGCGCGGTGACCCCAGCGCGAACCAGCAGTCCAAGCAGGAAGCTCACCCCCACTCTCCCCCTCCCCCTGCGGGAGGGGGGCGGGGGAGGGGGCGAGATTACCCCTCCGCATAGGGATTCCGCGTCCCCCGCAACTGCAGCCGGATCGGCGTGCCCGGCAGCTCGAACGCCTCCCGCAGGCTGTTGACCAGATACCGCTGGTAATCCTCCGGCAGCCGCTCCGCCCGCGTACCGAACGCGACGAAGGTCGGCGGCCGCGCCTTGGCCTGGGTGATATACCGCAGCTTCAACCGCCGCCCGCTGACCAGCGGCGGCGGGTGCCGGGCCAGCGCCTGCTCGAACCAGCGGTTCAGCCCCGCGGTCGGCAGCCTGGTGTTCCACACCGCATGCGCCCGCCGCACCGCCGGCAGCAGCCGGTCCATCCCTGCCCCGGTCATCGCCGAGAGCGTCACCACCGGCACCCCCCGCAACTGCGTCAGGCTCATCTCAAGCCGTTCAGTCACCGCCCGCCGCGCCGCCGACCGGTCCGCCACCGCGTCCCACTTGTTCAGGGCGATCACGCACGCTCGCCCCTCGCGCTCGATCAGCTGTGCGATCTGCAGGTCCTGGTCGTGCAGGCCCTCGGTTGCGTCCACCACCAGCACCACGACCTCCGCCAGCTTCAGCGCACCGATCGCCGCCCCCACCGCCAGCTTCTCCAGTGGCGCCTCGATCCGTGCCTTTCGCCGCAATCCGGCGGTGTCGACCAGTTCGATCGGCCCAGCAGGATCCCCCAGCACCACCGAGACCGCATCCCGCGTCAGTCCCGGCTCCGGTCCGGTCAGCATCCGCTCCTCGCCGATCAGCCGGTTCAGCAAGGTGGACTTCCCAGCGTTCGGCCGCCCCACGATCGCCAGCTTCAGCGGCCGTACGCCCTCCTCCGGAACGTCCTCCGGTATTTCCCCGGCGTCGGCAGCCGGTCGGCGATCTCGCTCATCAGCTCCGAGATCCCCTCCCCGTGCTCAGCCGAGACAGCGACCGGTTCGCCAAAGCCCAGTTCGAACGCGTCCAGCACCGAGGACCGCGCCGACCGCCCCTCCGCCTTGTTCGCCACCAGCAACACAGAGCGTCCCTGCCGCCGCAGCCACTGGGCGAAGTGGCGGTCTGCCGGCGTCACGCCCGTTCGCGCATCGACCACGAACACCACGACATCGGCCGCCGCCGTCGCCACTCCGGCGCCCTCGCGCATCCGCCCCGCCAGCGTCTCTGGCGCCGCCTCCTCCAGCCCTGCGGTATCGACCAGCCGGACCAGCCGGCCGCGCAGCAGCGCCTCCGCCTCCTTCCGGTCACGGGTGACACCGGGCGTATCCGACACCAGCGCCAGCCGCTTGCCGGCCAGCCGGTTGAACAGCGTGCTCTTTCCCACATTCGGCCGGCCGGCGATCACGACCAACGGCAGCATGCCGGTCAGCGCAGCGCCAGCAGCCTGCCGTCGTCCGTCACCACGAACACGGTGCCGCCCGCAACAATAGGTCCGAGCGATGCCGCTCCGGACAGTTCCTGCTGGCCAAGAATTGTCGCCGGTATAAGGGCTTACAGCCAGCGCCTGATTGTTCGTCCCAGCCACCACCAGCCGGTCGCCCGCCAGCAAAGGCCCAAACCAGGTAATCGGATCCTTCTGCTTCTCGGTGTCCTTCCACCGCGGCAGATCAGTGACCCAGGCCACCCGGCCATCGTCACGGGTCAGCGCCGCCATCTTCTGCTCGAGCGATATGATGAACAGCCAGGACCCAGCCGCCCACGGACTGTCCTCGCCCGCAACTTCGCGCTCCCATAGCCGCCGGCCACTCGGCAGATCGATGGCGGAAGCCAGCCCTCCAACGCTGATCGCATAGACCTTGCCGTCACCCACCACGGGCAGCCCACGGACCGCGGAGAAGTCCACCGTCCCGCCGGCTGCCCACCGAGGTGGTCAGGGTGTCAGTCCAGACCGGGGTGCCGCTTTCCGCATGCAGCGTCGCCAGTTCGCCTGAACCGAAGCCACCTACCACCAGCCCGTCGGTGTAGGCCGGCGCCGGCCGGCCCAGCAGGCTCGTCGTCGGATTGGTGGCTTGGTGCGACCACAGTTGCCGGCCGTCGTCGGTCGCCAGCGCGAGCATGCGGTCCTGGATGGTGGTGACGAACAGCCGTCCCTCCACCACTGTGGGCGCGGACCGCGTGGGCGCGCCGAAGTTGCTGCGCCAGCGAACGGTGCCCTTGGCAGCATCCAGGGCGACCAGTTCCGCCAGCCCGTTGACCGCGTAGAGCGTGCCCTGATCGATCGCGAGGCCGCCGCCCACGTTGCTGCTGTCGTCCTCATCCCTCCGTGTGTCGAACCGCCAGACCCGCCTGCCGCCGGCGACGTCGAACGCCGAGACCACGGCATCCGAGTCCATCACATAGACAATGCCCTCCGCCACCACGGGCTGGGCCATTATCTTGCGTCGATAGCCTCCGCCTGCGCCGATATTGGCGCTCCAGGCCTCGCCCAGGCGCTGGCCAGCGGCGAGGTGGCCCATGAAATGCGCCGGATTGCCCCCCGCCTGTGGCCAGGCAGCGTTACTCACCGCCGTCGGCAGTTCGACCTTCGGCGCTCCCTCATCCACCTTCAAAGTCCCGCGCTCGGTCGAAATAGCCTCTCGCTTGCCCGGCAGCGGCGTCTTGTGCGTGCCGAACCAATCGTCGAACAGGCCGCAGCCGCCCAGCGCCAACGGCGCCAGCAGCGCGCTTCGTCGCGTGAGTTCCGCGCCATGCCGATCAGCCGCCCAGCCGGCTCAGCAGGCCGCTCGCCCGTCCGCGAACGCCACTCGGCGCCGTGGCGTCCTGCGCCAGACGGCGCAACGACGTGCGGGCCTGATCCGTCTTTCCCAGCCGCAGGTCCAGCAGCGCAAGCTGCTCCTCAGCCAAGGCGTGCCAGGGATTCTCCGGACCAGCCAAAGCCTTCAGCCGCGCCTGGAGCAGTGACGGATCACCGCTGTCGATCTGATGCTGGGCCCATAGCAGGCTCGCGAGGTCGCGCAGCAGCGGATCGGCCGACGAATCGCCGGCCAACTGGTCCCACAGTATCGTGGCACCCTGCAGGTCGCCCGCATCCGCCTTCAGCGCCGCCTCACGCAGTCGCGCCAGTGTGGCGTAGCCCTCCGGGGAGGCCGTCGCCAGTTTCGAGAATGTGGCAATGGCGGCTGTGCGGCTTGCCTCGCTGGTGCCCGCGGCGGTCGCATTCGCCAAATTCATCGCGATCAGATATTGCGCCGCCGCCGCCCGGTCCTGCCGCGCCTCATACCAACTCCAACCCTGCCAGCCGACCACAGCCCCTACGATCAGCACCATGCCCGCTACGATCACCCCGGCGTAGCGCTTCAGCAATTGCTGCGCGCGTTCGGCGCGTAGTTCCTCATCGACCTCGTCGAATATGTCGACCACGTGGGCTCCCGCACGATTCGCTGCTATTGCCGCTCCGCCGGCGCGGCGGACCATAGCGACGCACCCGCGGGCCCGCAAACACGATGCAAACCATCGATTTACCTGACAGGCGCATGCTGGTCGGCGTGAGATGTGTGCTGATCCTGCTGCTGCTCGCCGGCTGCGTTACGCCTGAACAGGCGGCAACGATCGGCGTCGGCGTCACCGTTGGCAGCTTCGCGGTCATCCAGCGCAGCCCATTCGACGCGCTCTATTCGATATTGTCCGGCAAGGACTGTTCGCTGGTCCGTTTGGATCAGGGCAAGAGCTACTGCCGCCCGGTGGAGCCGCTCCCCGAGGCACCACCATACTGCACGCGCAGTCTCGGTGTGTCCGATTGCTGGCGCGACCCGGCAAGCCTGCCCGACCAGCCGCCGCAAGTGGCCGACGGACCGCGAACGCTCACGCCGGCCCAGGAGGCCGACCGCACTCGGTCCTGGCCTAACCTCTGACTGTTGCCTCGATCACCGCACATCAGTGTTTCGCCGCCGCGACGTCCGTTTCGGTCTGTCGCAATACCTCGACGATCGCCGCCCTCATCGCATCCGCGATCGCCGGCGGCTGATCGCCGGCAAGTCTGACCTCGGCTGTGACCGTCCGCTGCAGAAGCACCGTCGTTGCCCCCTGTCGTTGGTCGATCAGAACCAGCGCCAATGCCACCCGCGCCATGCCCGTCCTCAGATCGGCGACGAACGTATCGAGCTCGCCCTCGAGTACCAGGTCAGCATTGAGCCTGCTGCCTGGCGCCACCACGGCACTGAACCGCCCGGAGTCGGCCAGCCACTGTCGCAGATCGTTCTCAACCGCCTGTGCCGGCGGCACCGCCCATTGCTCGTAGAAGTCCACGTGCAGGCTGCCATCGCGCTGCAGCCATTGCATGCCGCGCGCATCAAGGCCGGGTCCGGCCCGCACAGTGCGCAGGAGCAGAACGCGACCACGTTGATTACGCGGGGCCACCGAGGACCGCTGCACATCCAGTGGCCAGTCGCGCCGCTGCACGTAGGGCGTCTGCGGCAGCAATGAACAGCCGGTGAGCGACGCCACACCCGCCAACACCCAGCGGCGTCTCATCGTGCCGGCTCGGAGGCGCGTGGCGGTGGCTGCGCAAACACCTGCGCCGGGTAGCGACGCAGCGCATCGGTCATCTCGCGCAGATTCTGCGCGGTCGCCTGCATGTCGCGCAGCAGCGGAATCAGGCCCTGCTCGACGTCCGCCGTGCCGTTGCCGGCCCGCTGCGCCGTTGCCTGGACCGATGCGATCAACGCCGGCAGCCTGGCAGCCGCGGTGGCGAACTGATCCGCCGCCATGCCGGCATTGGCCAGCAGCTTTTGCATCTGCTGCCCCTGCACCGTATCGCGCAGCGCCTCCGATGTGTGCCTGATGTCCCCGGTCATTCCCGGCAGATCGGCCGCACGCAGGGCCTCATCGGTGTTGCGCAGCAGCGTGGTCGCCTGCACCAGCGCGTTGTGTATGTCACCGCTGGCAAGGTTGGTTCGCAGCTCGGTGAACAGGTCGCTCACCTGAGCGGACAGCTTGTCCATATCGATCGCATTCAGCTTCGCCAGCACATGCTGAGCGGCATCCTGCACCTGAAGGAACGTACTGGGCATGGATGGGATGTACTCGGCCTTTGACTCCCACGGGATAGCCAGCGGCGGGTACTGCTTCGGATCGGCGAAATCCAGTTCGAGGTAGCTGAGCCCGGTGATCCCCTGCGAGGCAAGGCGCGCCCGCAATCCCAGCTTGACCGCCTCCTTGATGTCGGGGAGGAGACCGACCTTTGCCAGGTCCACTTCGTAACGCACGAACACGAGGCGATAGGTCTGGCTCTCGACCTCGATCGGTTGGCCGTTGCTGCCGTATTCCGCACTCACCAGACCGATACTGGTCACCCGCCCGATCGTGACGCCGCGATATTTGACGGCCGCACCGACCTCGAGACCCTGCACCGATTCACTGAAATACGACTCGAACAGCGTGCCGTGCGCAATCTGGCCGCCGGCGAGAAACCAGATCAGCGCGATCAACAGCGCGATCCCGCCAAGGATCAGCAGACCGACGCGCAGATAGACACCACGTGCCTCCATCACGCGGCAGCCACGGCTGGCAGTTCGCGACGAAAGAAGGCACGCACCGTCGGATGCAGGCTGGTGTCGCGCAAGGCCCGCGGGTCGCCCTCAGCGATCACGCCGCCCGCATCGGAATACGCGGCACGATCCAGCATGATGCAGCGATCGGCGATTGCCAGGATCGACGCCAGCTCATGCGTCACCACGACAAAAGTGGCACCGAGATCCTGCCGCAGATCGAGGATCAGCCGATCCAGTCCAGCCGAAGTGATGGGATCCAGGCCCGCGGAGGGTTCGTCAAGCAACAGCAGAGGCGGATCGAGCGCCATCGCCCGCGCAATGCCGGCGCGCCTCGCCATACCGCCGGAAATTTCCGCCGGGTTCAGCAGGGCGGCGTCACCCAGGCCGACCAGTCCGAGCTTCACACGCGCCACGGCCTCGCACCCCTCCGGTGGCAGATCAGTGAACATCTCGAGCGGCAGCATGACGTTCTCGAGCAAACTCATTGAGCCGAACAGGGCACCGGATTGGAACATCACGCCCATTTTGCGTTGCACCTCGCGCAGCGCCGCGTCGCCATGTGGGCCCGTGATGGTCCGGCCAAAAATCTCGATGCGCCCCGCACTCGGTGTCAGCAGGCCGATCAACTGACGCATCAATGTCGACTTGCCGCTGCCCGACCCGCCGAGGATGGCGAATATCTCACCCTGATGCACAGTGAACGAGACATTGCGAAAGACGCTGCGCGTACCGAAGCGCTGCGCCACGCGATCGACGCTGATGATCGTTTCGCCAGTCACAGGTTCAGCCGATAGAAGATCAGGGCGAACAGGCCATCCAGCACGATGCTGGCCACGATGCCGCCGACCACCGCCGCGGTGGTAGAGAGACCGACAGCGCGTGGCCCGACACCTGTGCCAAGCCCCGCGCGGCAGCCGATCGCCGCCACCGCGATGCCGAAGCACACCGCCTTGAACAGACCACCGTAGACATCATGCGTGGTCACCCAGTTCTGTACCTGCATGGCGATCGTCACCAGTGGAAAGCCGAAGCCGCGCAGCACTGTCGCCATGCCGAGCATACCGGCCAGGTCGAGCGTCAACGTCAGAACGGGCATCACCAGCATTGCCGCGATGATCCTCGGCAGCACCAGCATCGTCATCGGGTCGAGCCCCATGGTGATCAGGGCATCGACCTCCTCATTCACCTTCATGGTGCCGATCTCTGCCGCGAAGGCCGAGCCGGTGCGTCCCGCGAGGATCACCGCCGCCAGGAGCGGACCGAGCTCGCGCACCAGACTGAGTGCCACGAGATTGGCGACGAAGATGTCGGCGCCAAAGCGGCGCATCGGCACAGCGGACTGGAACGCCAGGATCAGGCCGATCAGGTAGCCGAGCATCAGCACCAGGGGCAGTGCTCGCACGCCAGCCTGATCGATGTAGCGCAGCAGATCGGACCAACGCAGCATGCGGCGGCGCGTCGGTAGTCTGGCAATCGCGACTGCTGCCTCGCCAACGAAGGCGACGCTGGCCAATGCCAGCCCGAATGCCATCGCGAGAACGTCTCGCGTCGAGGGACGCGGCGCGGCCTCGCCGGTCGCGCCATCATGAGCTGCCGCTCGAGCGCGAACCAGCAATGCCGGCACGTGCTCCGGCGCACCTATCAGTTCCGCCGCGTCCCCATGGGCCGCTTCCACGGCTGCGAGGAAGCCTGCTCCCGCCACGTCACTGAACGACACGCCACTGAGGTCGAAGGACAGCGGATGGCCGCGTGCGCGTCCCGCCGCCCGCATCGCAGGACGCCACACCGCACCGATTGAAGCCGCGTCGAGCCGGCCAGCGAACACCATGATCGCGCGCCCCTCGCGCTGTTCGATGGACAGGCTGGTGGCCTTGCTCAACGCGTCAACCAGGTCTCGAACTGCTGGTGCAGCTTGGCGAGATTGTCATGCCAGAATGCCGCGTCCACGCGAACCGCCGCATTGAGGTTGGCCGGCGCGGTCGGCGAGGTCTGCGCGAGCTCTGGCGGCAGTCCGTCATTGGCGCCTTTTGCCAGCCCGCCCTCGCCGAACAGCTCGACCAGCCGCGCCTCGATCGCCGGCGTCCCGGCGAAGTAGAGGAACTGTGTCGCGGCCCGGAGGTTCGGACTGCCCTTCAGTATTGTCCAGCTCTCCACATCATAGAGGCTTGCCGTCCACTGCACGCCAAAATTGCGATGCGCGGTCCGGTTGACGGCGCCGATCGCCGGTGCCGCCGCACTGGTCATCAGCACATCGCCCGACGCCAGGATGCGCGCCGCCTCGGCATCGTCCTGCCACCACACGATGTAAGGTTTCAGCTGATCCAATCGCCGAAAGGCGCGATCGACACCCTCTGAGGTGGCGAGTACCTTGTAGACGTCGGGCGGCGATACACCGTCGGCGAACAGCGCGAACTCCAGATTGCCGCGAACGCCGCGGTGCAGCCCGCGCTTGCCGGGATACTTCGCGACATCCCAGAAGTCCGCCCACCCGGGCGTCGCGGGAAACTTGTCGCGGTCCCAGGCGAGCACGAGGCTCGCCAGACCGGAGCCCACGCCGCAGTCGCTGACCGCCTGCGGCAGATAGTGATCCTTGCCGCCGATCGCTGACCAGTCGAGCTTCTCAAACAGCCCCTCGGAGCAGCCGGTCGTCAGTTCGTCGCTATTCACCTGGACCAGATCCCAGACATTGTCTGGTGCCTTCGATTGCGTGCGGAGCGCGTCGATGCCGCCTCCCCAACTTTCAGGCTGCACCGCGATGCCGGTCGCCATGGTGAACGGCTGGATGAACACGTGCTTGATCGCCTCCTGCGCCGGCCCGCGCGCGACCACGGTCAGGTCACGCGCCGCGGCAATGCCACACGAGAGCGCGAGGATCGCCGCGGCGGCCACAAGCGAGCGGACATGCATCTATGTTTGGCTCCGGGTTCCAGCTCTGCGGCGAAGCCCTACAATCCGCGAAATTGGCCGGAAGTGAAAGTCGGGGTCTGCCTTGGCGCGCCCAGCGGCGGCGCGCTAGATGCTCTGACCATCCTGGAGACACGCATGCAAGACGAACAGACCGTGATCGCCCGACGCGACGGGCGCGTGGGGCGGATCGTGCTGAACCGACCGCAGGCACTCAACGCGCTCGACCTCGCGATGATCCGGGCCTGCACGCGGGCGCTGACAGCGTGGCGGGACGACCCGCAGGTCCACGGTGTGGTGATCGAAGGTGCCGGCGATCGTGCCTTCTGCGCCGGCGGCGATATCCGTGCGCTCCGCCAGTACCAGTTGGATGGCGAGCATCACAGGGCCGAGACGTTCTTCCGCGAGGAGTACGAGCTGAACCTGATGATCGCCACCTATCCGAAGCCGTATGTCGCGCTGATCGACGGCATATGCATGGGCGGCGGTATCGGCGTGTCGGTGCATGCACCGTATCGCGTCGCCACCGAGCACGCCGCATTCGCCATGCCGGAGACAGCGATCGGCTTCTTCCCTGATATCGGCGCGACGTTCTTTCTGCCGCGGCTGCCAGGCCGGATCGGCACGTATCTTGGGCTGACTGGGATGCGCATGCAGGGCGCGGATTCGGTCCATGCAGGGCTCGCAACGCACTTCACGCCGCGCGCGGACCTGCCGGCGCTGTCGCACGCGCTGGTCGCCGATGGTCCCGGGGCACTCGGCTCACACGCCGCACCGCTGCCGCTTTTCTCGCTGGCGACACAACGCGGCGCGATCGATCACTGCTTTGGCGCCGACAGCGTGCCCGAGATCGTGCGCCGCCTCGAGGCGATCGAAGACTCCTGGGCAACGAAGACCTTGGCCACATTGCGGACGGTCTCGCCGTCAGCTTTGTGCTGGACACTTGAGGCTCTGCGGCGCGGCGCGAACCTGACCTTGCCGCAATGCCAGGCGGCCGAACTGGCACTCACGCGCGCCACGATGCAACATCCCGACTTTGCCGAGGGCGTGCGTGCCATGGTGGTGGACAAGGACCGCAAGCCGCGCTGGCAGCCGTCGCGGATCGAGGAGGTGGACCCGGCTGTCATCGCCGCGATGTTCGACTAAGCTCGCTTACGAAGCACCGAGGAAACGCATCCAATGAACGGCAGCGGCGCGCACGCGGGCAGCGTGGAGACGCGGACATCGTGGGTGGTCGCCATCGCGGCGCTGACCGTGCTGAGCGTATCGTACGGCGCGCCGCTCACCACCGTTGTGGCGCTGAAGCCGATCGCCGAGGAATTCGGTGCGACGCGTTCGGCGCCGGCGTTGGCTGTCGCGTTGACATTCATCGGCGCCGGCTGCGGCGGCATCGCGATGGGCTGGCTCGCCGAGCGCATCGGCGTGCGTGCGGTGGTGATCTTCGGTGGAACGATGATCGGCACCGGGCTGACGATCTCGTCGCTGGGTGGACTGACGCAGCTCTATATCAGCAGCTTCCTGCTGGTCGGACTGCTCGGGGCCGCCGGCATGTTCGCGCCGCTGATGACCTATGTCAGTCGCTGGTTCGATGTGCGGCGAGGCACCGCGATCGCGCTGATCTCCGCCGGCCAGTATATCGCCGGGGCGCTGTGGCCACCGCTGTTCCAGTACGGCATCGGTGCGATCGGCTGGCGCGGGACGATGCTGGCATACGCGGTGTTCGCCGTGGTCGTGATCGTGCCGTTGGCGGCGATCTTCCTGCGCCGCGCGCCGGATGCGGCGGCGCTGGGCAGCATCTATGAGGGCCCGCGGGTCGGCGAGAAGGTCCTTGGACTGCCGCCCAACCTGGTGCTGGCGGCGCTGGGGTTCGCCACCTTCTGCTGCTGCATGACGATGTCGATGCCGATGGCGCATATGGTGGCGTTCTGCAGCGATATCGGCATCGCGCCAGCGCAAGGCGCGGCGATGCTGTCGGTGCTGCTGGGTTCAGCGTTCTTCGCTCGGCAGTTCTGGGGCTGGCTGGCGGACCGGATCGGTGGCCTGCGGACCATCCTGTGGGCCTCTGCAGCGCAGGCCACGGCGATGGCTGGGTTCCTGGTGACCCAGGACGAGATTGGTCTGTTCACCATCTCCGCGGTGTTCGGCTTCGGCTTTGGTGGCTTGATTCCCGGGTTACGTGCTGGCGGCGCGGGAACTGTTCCCGGCCTCGGAGGCAAGCTGGCGCATCCCCACCATGCTGCTTCCCGGCTCACTTGGCATGGCAGCGGGTGGCTGGCTCGCCGGCGTGATGTACGACCGGTTTGCGTTCTATGCGCCCGCCTTCGCGGTCGGCGTGCTGTTCAATCTGCTGAACCTGGCGGTGATCGGTGCCCTCGTGCTGCGTAGCCGGCAGTGGCGACCATCAACCGCCCTCGCGTGACGGGCGTCAGTTCGCCAGAACGATCAGCAGTACGCCTGCCACCACCAGAACAAGTCCGGCGATATCGCCTGGCTTGAGCGTCTCCTTCAGATAGAACCGGCTGAACGTCAGGGTGAACACGATCTCGATCTGGCCGACGGAGCGCACCAGCCCGATCGGGGCCAGCGCGAATGCGGTGAACCAGCATGCGGAGCCGAGTGCGGACAACGTACCGACCCAGGCTGAACTCCGCCAGGTGGTGAATGCCTTGCGCAGCTCACGCGGTTCGCGCAACGCCAGGAAGCCGCCCTGCATCACGATCTGCAGCGTGTTCGTCACGACCAGCACGAACAGCGCACGGACAAACAGGCTGGGCCCCGTCAACGCCTGATTGGCAAGCTTGATGAACACCGTGGTGAGCGCGAACAAGAACCCGGCGCCGAGACCGGCCAGTGCCGCCGGCTGCACCGTCGCGCGCGCCAGTTCCGCCGGTCGCATGCCGCGTCCGGCAAGTGACAACGTCATCACGCCGGCAAGGCCGATGCAGATGCCGATCCACGATGCCGGACGCAGCACCTCGTGCAGCACGAACAGCGCGATGATGGCGCTCTGCGCTGTCTCGGTCTTGGAATAGGCGGTACCGACGGCAAAATTTCGGTAGCCGAACGCCATGATCAGCAGGTTGGTGGCGAGGATCTGCATCAGTCCCCCCACCGCGCAGTGGATCACGAAGGCAACGTTGGGTGCCGGCAGCGGCAGCCCGGTCGCAACGAGAGAGCCGACCAGCAGCACTAGTGCCGTGGGCGCGCCATACAGATAGCGAACGAAGCCCGCGCCGTTGACCGACAGCAGATGACGCAGCTTCTGCTGCATCGCGGTCCGCCAGCACTGGAACAGCGCGGCGGAGACAGTGACGGGCAGCCATACGGGCATGTTGCCGCGCTCCAGCGTCCGGTTGCGGCCGGAGCAGTCCGGCGACGTCGATGCGCGAACGTAAGACGCTGCGCTCCCGCGTCAACTCAGGGTTTGCTGGAGAATAAGCGAACCGAGTTGGTCACGGGTCGTCCTCCTTCGTCATGACGGGGCTTGGCCCCATAGGCGGCAACTTAAGCGCGGGCCTGCCTCCAATCGTCATGGCCGGCCCTGTGCCACGGCTGTCCGGTTGGCTATCATGCGGAAAGTAACGACATTTGTCGGGCGGAATGTCGAGGGACGGGATCGACTTGGCCGTGGGCTGTTCGCAGCCGGTCGATGGGCCGGCGGTGCAATATGGTTGCGCGGATCAATCGGGCGAATTGGGTCATGCTGGTGATGATGGTTTGCGCGTTGTGAGCCAGCTTGAGCAGCACGAAGGCGATCAGCGCCACAGCGATCTGAGTACGCATGGCGTTCTCGCTGGTGCCGTAGAAATGCTTGATCCTGAGGATCTGCTTGATCCAGCGGAAGAACAGCTCGATCGCCCAGCGACGTTTGTAGAGATCGGCAATCTCGCTGGCTGGCGCATCGAGGTCGTTGGTGACGATGCGCAGAACCTTGCCGGTTTCCAGCCTGACCCTGATCTCGCGCACCGCGTTCGACATCGGATTGTGCCGGCTCGCTGCCATCCGTTCCGGCAGAAAGCCGATCCGATCGGAGAGGATATTGTCGGGATCGGCCGGCAACGGCCGCTCCTCGATCAGTTCCAACGGCGTGTTGGACTTCAGCCGCGTCACCAGGCGACACGCCGCGTCATCCAGCTTCGCCCACCAGCCGTAATCGTAGTAGCCGAGATCGAACACGTAGGTCGCGCCAGCCTCGACCGGCATGACCTTCGCGGCCGTGATGTCATTCACCCGTGCCGGCGTCATTCCAAGATAGAGCGGGCAGTCAGCATCCGGATCGTAGACCACGTGTGCCTTGACGCCACACAGATGCGCGGAGAAACGCGACCAGCCCTCGCTCAGCCGGTTCAGCCGGATCGTGGTGGCATCGATCAGCCGCACACAACCGGCAAGGTCGCGGCGATACTGGCGCGCCACGCCGGCCATCATCACAGACAGCAGGCCGGTGAACACCGACACCGGCCGCCTTGCCGCAGCATCCGCCAGTGTCGAGCGGTGCACCTCGCGCAGACCGGAATGATAGCGTCGGGCCGCCTGGCTCGCCAGCAGCGCTTCTATGTCGCGCAGGCTTTTTGCCTCGGAGAGTTGGGCAAACAACAGGGTCAGCAGCAGATCCTTGGTACTCAGTCGGCGCACGCCCGTATCCGCGCCACTCGCCGCAATCAGTCGATCCAGCGTGGCCCAGGGAAGCAGGTTCGCCACCTGGCGGAATACAGTATTCTGATGCGGCACGGCGCGGGCTCCTCTCATGTTCGATTCGTCGGGAAACGGCTCGAACTGAGAAAATCAACGCCGTGCGCCGCGTCCACCAAAATCCAACCGGACAGCCGTGGCACAAGGCCGGCCATGACGGTGAACCGATTGGCCGGCGCCTTAAGTTAGCGCCTATGGGGCTTGGCCCCGTCATCCACGTCTTTGTTGCCTGCATCAAAGCAAGGGCGTGGCTAGCCGGCCATCAGCTCAGGCCGCACGCTGCTGCATTTCCTGATGGATCATCGCATCGAGAATGCGCTTGTAACGCACCGGCCCAACATCGATGTCGAACAGCACGGGCCTCAACGGATAAGGCGCTTTTCGGATGTTCTCCTGCTGCGCCCTGATGATCACCTGGTCCTGATCCTCGAACGCGATGCGGCGCAGAGCAGATATCTGCTGGTGAATCTCGCTGTCCAGCGGCTCGCCCCACGAGATCGGATTGAAGCGCACGGCGGCGAACAGATAGTAGGTGGTCTCCTCGGTCTGCGGCGTGAGGAAATGTGTGCCCCAGAACCCGGTGCCAGCGTCTCGCGTAGCGCCTGGCGCGGTGACGCCGGTGTCGTTCAGCAGGCAGCCCGGCGCGTCCCAGCGCATGTTCATCCACAGGTCTACCAGACCGCCGTCACGGCGAAACAGCAGATCGTAGAGCCCAGGCACCGGCACGTTCGGCAGGCTGCGGGCGACCATGATCTGGTTGCCCTGTTGCGTCACCGTCAGATCGGCGCGGATGGTATGTTCGCTGCCGAGTATGCCCTCGTGGATCACCGCCGTGTGGCTGAGATCGAGCAGGTTGTCGGTGATCAGCCGATAACCGGCATCCATCAGGATCCAATCGCGTTTGCTCACCATCCGGCCGCTGTCGGGATCGAGCAGGCTGAAATCGGGGATCAGCGCCGGATCGGCCGGCTGCTCGCCCATCCAGATCCAGAGCAGCGAGTGCCTCTCGCAGACCGGATAGCTGCGCACCTTCATGTTGGTCGGGATGCGGCCGTTGCCATGTGGATTGCCGACGCACTGTCCGCGGGCGTCGAACTCCAGCCCGTGATACGGGCAACGCACGTGGTCGCCGTGGACGATCTTGCCCTTGGACAACGGGCTGAACCGATGGGCGCAGATATCGGCGATGGCGGCGGGCCGACCGTCGGTCCGGCGGAACAGCACGATCGGCTCATTCAGGAATGTGCGAGCCACCAGTTCGCCCGGCGACAGGTCCTGCGCCCACAGCGCCACGTACCAGGTGTTGCGTAGGAACCCCATGCTGCCCTCCCGCGCGGCTCTGCTCGGCCGGTTGCTTTTCCCGCGTGGGGAAATAATCGCCCAGGGCATGCGGACCCGCAACCATTGGACGTCGGCTAAGTTATCATCAGCATCCTTTGAAGTTATCTATATTAACACCAACATCCATCCCTTCCATCAAGCGGTCGGAACCCCGATGCACACTCTTCCCAACCTTCCCGCCCCCGTCTCGCGCGAAATCTTCGCGACACTCTGCGGCGCCCTCCCGCCGCTGCCCACTGACACGCCGGAAAATCGCGCCGCACGCGACGAAGCCGCGATGGCTGCGGTCGCCGCTCTGCATCCCACCGACGCCTTTGAGGCCAAGCTCGCCGCCGAGATTGTCGCCGCCGACGCCTGCGCCATGGACAGCCTGCGCCTCGCCGGCCAGTACCCGAGACGACCTTGCGGCGACTCTGCGCTGTCGCGCCCAGGCCACCAGCATGATGCGTCAGATGCGGAGCGGGCTGCGCGAACTGCAGCGCATGCAGGCGGAACGCGAAAAAGCCGAGGCCGCGATGCACCCCGCGGCGATGGAGCGCGCCGGATACTGGTTCCGCGATGCCTCGGTCCCGCTGCCTGCCCAGGCCGAAGCGCCCGCCCAGGCGGACCTCACCGAGGCCGAACAGTACGCCGCCATCTACCCCGATCGTGCCGCGCTGATCCGCGCTACGGGCGGACTGCCGCCAAAACTCAGCTTCGGGCCACCCGAACCGGAAATCGTCGAGGCCCTCGTCAACGGCACCAGCCCCATCCTGCGCGCGCTCGACCGGCCCCCAGAGGTCGCCATGGCGTGATCCATCGTCTCGCTCATCGAGACCGCGAGACAGTCGTGCGACAGGCTACGCCACCCGATGGCGCTCCCGCAGGAACTGGAAGAACTCCACACCCTCGCGCAGTCGGCGCTTCATCATCTGCGGGCTGCGCACCATCTCGCCGACGATCGATGCGATCTTCGGCGCGCGGAAATAGAACCGCCGATAGAACGTCTCGACGTTGTCGAAAATCTCGGTGTGCGACAGATGCGGATACGCCAGCGGCGCGATCTGGATGCCGTGCTCGTCCACCAGTTCAGCATGTGTCTCATCCAGCCAGCCGTTCTCCACCGCCTGCCGGTGCAGAAACGTCCCCGGATACGGCGCCGCCAGCGACACCTGGATGGTGTGCGGATTGATCTCGGTGGCGAACCGGATCGTCTCCTCGATCGTCTGCTGCGTCTCGCCCGGCAGCCCGAGGATGAACGTGCCGTGGATCTTGATCCCCAGCTCATGACAGTCGCGGGTGAAGCGCTTCGCGACCTCGATGCGCATGCCCTTCTTGATGTTGTGCAGGATCTGCTGGTTGCCGCTCTCGTACCCGACCAGCAGCAGCCGCAGACCGTTGTCCTTCAGCACCTTCAGCGTCTCGCGCGGCACGTTCGCCTTGGCGTTGCACGACCACGTCACGCCCAGCCGACCGAGCTCGCGCGCGATCGCCTCCGCCCGCGGCAGGTTGTCGGTGAACGTGTCGTCGTCGAAGAAGAATTCCCGCACCTGCGGAAAATACCGCTGCGCCAGAGCGATCTCCTCCGCCACATGCCCGGGAGAGCGCACGCGATACCGATGCCCCCCGACCGTCTGCGGCCACAGGCAGAACGTACAGCGCGATTTGCAGCCGCGCCCCGTGTACAGCGACACGTAAGGATGCAGCAGATAGCCGATGAAATAGTCCTCGATGCGCAGGTCGCGCTTGTAGACCTCGGTGACGAACGGCAGCTGGTCCATGTCCTCGAGGATCTCGCGATCCTGATTGTGCACGATCCCGCCGGCGTCATCGCGATACGAAATGCCATCGACCGCGGCCCAGTCACGTCCCTCGGCAATTTCCTTGACGGTAAAATCGAACTCGTTGCGCGCCACGAAGTCGATCGGCGCGCCCTGGCGCAGGCTTTCGTCCGGCTGCACCGCCACCTTGGCGCCGACGAAGCCGATCCTCAGCGCCGGGTTCGCCTCCTTCAGCGCCGCCGCCACCTTCACGTCGGAGTTGAACGACGGCGTCGAGGTGTGGATGACGCACAGCTCGTAATCGCCCGCCTGCGCTGTCACCGAATCCAATCCGATGCCCGCCGGCGGGGCGTCGATCAGCTTGCTGCCCGGCACCAATGCCGCGGGCTGCGCCAGCCACGTCGGATACCAGAAGCTGCGGATCTCCCGCCGCGCCTGATAGCGTGAGCCGGCGCCGCCGTCGAACCCGTCGAACGACGGCGGATGCAGGAACAGCGTCTTCATCATCGCGGGTTGAACCCCTCCGCTTCGAGTGTGTGGCCGCGCCATTCGACGCGGCGGCCGGTATAGCTGGCAGCCATCACGACCACCGACATAAGCTCGCGCAGCGGCAGAAGCCAGAGAGGGGTGCGATTGGCAAGTGCCAATGCCCGATCGATGCCACGAGCGGCGACGGCGCGAATAGCCCAGGCAACCACGAACCACGCCAGCGTCCAGCCTGCGCCACTGCCGAGAAGCACGGCCAGCGCGGCCCAGACGAGCGGATATTGCAGCACCGAGGCCGCGAACTGGAGCGGAACCAGTGCACGAATGGTCCGCGCCCAACGCAGTTCGTGGCGCCACAGAGCGCGCAACGAGGTCTCCGGCACGGTGGTCGACGGGATCGTCTCGGCAAGAGCGACCCTGAGACCAAGGCCCTGAACCAGCCGACCCAGCACATTGTCGTCGGCCAGATGGTCAACCAGGGCGGCGAACCCGCCGATCCGCTCCAGCGTCTGTCGCCGCAGCATCATCGTGGCCCCAAGGCAGTCCTGCCGCCCCATGGCCCGTGCCAGCAGCGCGCCGGGCAGGAAGTAATGGTTGATCTGATCGGCACCAAGCGCACCGATCGCATCCCTCCCCCTTCCCTCCCGGGAGGGGGCCGGGCGGAGGGGGCCGACCGGCATCCCCGTATAAACCGTCGTGACCAGCCCCACTCCCGGCTCATCGAGCGCCACGACCAGCCGGTGCAGCCAGTCCGGCGCCACATGCATGTCCGCATCGGCGATGACCAGCACGTCATGCTTCGCCGCCGGCAGCATGTTGATCAGATTGCCGACCTTCCGATTGGCACCATGGCCCGTGGGCTCCACCACGACTGCGATGTCACAGCCGGGAAATCGCGCCTGGAGCCGACGCACCACCGGCAGCGCGGTGTCGGCCGCGTCGTTCACCCCGAACACCACCTGCAATGGAGGGTATGCCTGGCGGCAAACGCTGGTCAGCGCCTCTTCCAGCAACGGTTCATCGCCGTGCAACGGCTTCAGGACCGTCACCGGTCTCACAGCATTCACCCCCGCACGACGGCATCGATCGGCAAACCGCCGCACCGCAATCCAGCCGGCAATCGCCTGAGCAACACCGATCGCGGAAAGTACCACGGCAATTCCAACCCCGATCACTGGCTCATCCGGAGGTGCGGCCGCCCAACTGACGTCAACCATTGACTAGGGTTTGCCTGCCTACGATCGCAAACATGAAGCAGGCGGCAACCGATGGACCCGTCGAAGTCGTCATCGCGCAGGACGCCGTGGCGCGCATTCTGGTTGATGGGCGAATACGGTTGGGCATTGCTCGCCATCGCTATCGCCTGCCTCATGGTCGGCGCAACCGTATGGCAGGTGCAACAGTCCAGGCAGTAGGAGGTCGCCGCAGCGACATCCCGCCTCACCGATGTGGCGGCCCAGGATGTCGCACGGTACGTGGAGCAACTGGATCTCATCCTGCGGACAGTTATGGCGGGGGATCAAACGCCGGCAAGCCAGAACCTGACCGCAGATCAGCGCAATACACTCCTGTTCGAGCGCACACCACGCGATCGCTACATCGAATTCATTGACGTATTGGATGCGAACGGCGGCGTTCTTGCCACTTTGACCCCCGACAAGCCCGCCACCAGTTGGGCGAGGCGAGACTATTTTGCAGCCCAGCACGACAGTACCACGAATGGCCTGTTGATAGGCTGGCCATACTCGATTGAACATGAGAACGGTGTCGGGTTCACGGTCAGTCGCCGCATCACAACCAACGACGGCAAGTTCGCCGGTGTCGTGGTCTTGGGGATACGCCTCGCATTCTTTCGCGATCAGTTCAGCCGATACGACCTTCGCGCGGGCGAATCCCTGACGCTGCTGCGTAACGACAGCACTGTTCTGATGCGGTTGCCGTTCGACGTGAGGGACATCGGCCATCCTGTAGAACCGGCATCACCGTTCGACGCATTTGCCCGAGGCGAGCAGCCGCCCTTCGTCGCACGCGACAAAACAGATCACATCGAGCGACGCTACGTGTTCCACCGCGTCGGAACCTTGCCGCTGGTCGTAAGCATCGCCACACCGGTCGAAGATCGCTTTCTCAGCCCGGTGCTGTGGTGGGTCTTGCCCGGCATCCTCCTGATTGGCGCGCTATGCGTTGTGCTGATGCGCCAAGGCCGGGATCATGTTGAACCCTGAGTTCGGCGCAGCGACCCGACCGACTGCCGCTACCTCGCCGTGATCGCCTGCCCGCCGGGCAGCGCCTCGCCCAACCCGATCGCGCCCAGCGCCGTCGCCACGATGTCCTTCGCGCTCAGCTTCGCCTCGGCCAACTGCTTCGCCTGCGAGTCGTGGTCGATGAACACGTCCGGCAGCACCATCGGCCGCACCTTCAGACCGCGGTCCAGCAGTCCCTTCCAGGCCAGATGATGCAGCACCGCCGAACCGAACCCGCCGATCGAGCCCTCCTCGATCGTGATCAGCACCTCGTGGTGCCGCGCCAACTGCTCCACCAACGCCGCGTCCAGCGGCTTGGCGAACCGGGCGTCCACCACCGTCGCCGGCAATCCACGTGCCGCCAGTTCATCGGCCGCCTTCAGCGCATCGCCCAGCCGAGGCCCCAGCGCAAGGATCGCAATATTGTTGCCCTCCCGCAGCACACGCCCCTTCCCCAGCGGCAACGCCTCGCCGCGCTCGGGCAGCGCCACGCCCAGCCCATCGCCCCGGGGATAGCGCAGCGCGGACGGCCGGTCGCCGATCGCCACCGCTGTCGCCACTGCATGCACCAGTTCGGCCTCGTCCGATGGCGCCATCAGCACGAACCCCGGCAGACATCCCAGATACGCCAGGTCGAAGCTGCCAGAGTGGGTCGCTCCGTCAGCACCCACAGGCCCCGCCCGGTCCAGCGCGAACCGCACCGGCAGGCCCTGGATCGCCACGTCGTGCACCACCTGGTCGTAGGCCCGCTGGAGGAAGGTCGAATAGATGGCGCAGAACGGCTTCATCCCCTCGGTCGCCATTCCCGCGGCGAACGTCACCGCGTGCTGCTCGGCAATCCCCACGTCGAAGCTGCGATCCGGAAACCGCTTGCCGAACCGGTCCAGCCCGGTGCCCGACGGCATCGCCGCGGTGATCGCCACGATCGTCGGATCCCGCTCCGCCTCGCTGATCAGCGCCTCGGCGAACACCTTGGTGTAGGCCGGCGGTCCCGGGGGCGCCTTCGCCTGCTCCCCGGTGATCACATTGAACTTCGACACGCTGTGCAGCTTGTCCGCCGACGCCTCGGCCTGCGGATAGCCCTTGCCCTTCTGCGTGATGGCGTGAACCAGGATCGGCCCGGTCTCCTCTGCCTCGCGCACGTTGCGCAGGATCGGCAGCAGGTGGTCCAGGTTGTGGCCGTCGATCGGGCCCAGATAGTAGAAACCCAGCTCCTCGAACAGCGTCCCGCCGGTCAGCATGCCGCGGGCATACTCCTCCGCCCGACGCGCCGTGCGCTCGATGCCGCGCGGGAAGCGCTTGGCCATCCGCGACCCCAACTCCCGCAACGACAGGAAGCTGCGTGAGGACATCAGCCGCGACAGATAGGCGCTCATCGCCCCCACCGGCGGCGCTATCGACATGTCGTTGTCGTTCAGCACCACGATCAGTCGCGTATGCCGCGCGCCGGCGTTGTTCATCGCCTCATACGCCATGCCGGCACTCATCGCGCCGTCGCCGATCACGGCGATGATGTTGCGCTCATCGCCCTTCAGGTCGCGCGCCACCGCCATCCCGAGTCCCGCCGAGATCGACGTGGAGGAATGCGCCGCGCCGAACGGGTCATACTCGCTCTCCGCACGGCGGGTGAAGCCCGAGAGGCCGCCACCCTGGCGCAGCGTGCGTATGCGATCGCGCCGCCCGGTCAGGATCTTGTGCGGATAGGCCTGGTGCCCGACGTCCCAGATCACCCGGTCGTGCGGCGTGTCGAACACCGCGTGGAGCGCGACCGTCAGCTCCACCACCCCGAGCGAGGCCCCGAGATGGCCGCCTGTGACAGATACCGCGTCGATCGTCTCCGCGCGCAATTCGTCAGCCAGCTGCCGTAGTTGCTCCGCCGAGAAGTTGCGCAGATCGGCCGGATAGCGAACGCGATCCAGCAGCGGTGTTTTCACAGGGCTCATATTGCCTCTCGTTCCGAGTTCAGTTCCGCCGGCTCACGACATAGGCCGCGAGCTCCTGCAGAAGCCTGCCGCGCTCACCAAAGCCATCGAGGTGTCCGGCCGCCTGACGGGCCAGCATTTCAGCCTGTGCCCGCGCCCGTTCAATCCCTAGCACCGCGACCATAGTGGCCTTGCCGGCCGCGGCGTCCTTGCCGGTCGTCTTGCCGGTCTCCTCCGGTACTGCCTTCGGCGTCCAGTAGATCATCCGCGATCTGGAATGCGGCGCCGACGTCGCGGCCATAGGCCGCCAACAGATGTCGCTGGGACAGCGGCGCACGCCCCAGGATCGCTCCCGCCTCGGCACTGAACTGGATCAACCGTCCGGTCTTCAGCGCCTGGAGCCTTGTCACCGCCGGACCATCCAGCGTCTGGCCTTCCGCCAGCATGTCGATCATCTGGCCGCCCGCCATGCCGCGCGCGCCCGCCGCCGCCCCCAGCGCCGCAACCAGCTCACAGCGAGCCTGCGGGTCGGAGTGCGTGTCGGGCTCCGCCAGTACCTCAAACGCACGAGTTTGCAACGCGTCGCCGGCGAGGATCGCCGTGGCCTCATCGAACGCCTTATGGGCGGAGGGTTTGCCACGCCGCAGATCGTCATCGTCCATCGCCGGCAGGTCGTCATGGACCAGCGAGTAGGCGTGCAGCATCTCGACCGAGGCGGCGACCCGCGTCGCGCAGGTCTCCGACACTGCGAACAGCGCGGCGCTTTCCATCACCAGGAATGCGCGCAACCGCTTCCCGCCGCCCAATGTTGCGTAGCGCATGGCGTCGGCCAGCCGAGCCTCCGCCCCCTCTGACGGCGGCAGCAACACCTCAAGCGCGGCCTCCACCTCGGCGGCAACCCGCAGAAGAGCGGCTGGCAACTCCGACTCGACCAGTGTCATATGTCCCGATACCACCCTCGACCCGCCTTGGTCCGTCCGATCAAACAAATGGGATTGATCGCCCCGACCCGGTTGTACGAATCACACGCATGTGTGGCAGTAAAGTCTCGACTCCGGTCACGGCTTACCGCAACCACCGGTTTTGTGCCATACGCCCGCCCCGACATTGCTCCCCGGCGTTGCTCCTTGGGGGGCGGGATGCCATATCCGGCCCAGCCGGTTGGACTTTCGGCGCGGCGGCGCCAGTTGGAGATTTGCCCATGATCCGCGTCGTCCTGGCCCAGCCTCGTGGTTTCTGCGCCGGCGTCGAGCGGGCCATCGAAATCGTCGAGCGGGCCCTGAAGAAATACGGTCCGCCGATCTATGTGCGACACGAGATCGTCCACAATCGGCACGTCGTGGAGGATCTGCGTACCCGAGGCGCGGTATTCGTCGATGAGCTGGACGAGATCCCATCGGGCGCGATGACCGTCTTCTCCGCCCACGGAGTCGCCAAACGGGTCGAGCAGCTTGCCGCCGAGAGGGACCTGCCGGTGATCGACGCCACCTGTCCGCTCGTGGCGAAGGTGCACAACGAGGGCCGTCGCTACGCGGCACAGGGCCGCCAGATCGTCCTGGTCGGCCACGCCGGCCATGCCGAGGTCGAGGGCACGATCGGCCAGGTGCCGGCCAAGGTGCATTTGGTGCAGACCGTGGCCGATGTCGCCAGGCTGGAGGTGGCCGATCCACAAAAGCTCGCCTACATCACCCAGACGACGTTGTCGGTGGATGATACCCGCGGCATCATCGCCGCACTGAAGGAACGCTTCCCCTCCATCGTCGGGCCGGACGTGCGCGACATCTGCTACGCGACGCAGAACCGTCAGCAGGCGGTGCGCGACCTCGCCGGCGAAGTCGACACGATCCTGGTGGTCGGCTCGCGCAACAGCTCCAACTCCAACCGGCTGCGCGAGATCGGCGAGGAGCTGGGCAGACCCTCCTACCTGATCGACGACGCCGATGCGCTGCGTCCTGAATGGTTCGTCGGCGTGCGTTCCATCGGCGTCACCGCCGGCGCGTCAGCGCCCGAGACGCTTGTGCAGGGCGTGCTCGACGGGCTGCGCCAGTTCGGCGACATCGACGTTTCCACCCTGGCCGGTGTGGCGGAGGACGTGCGCTTCCGCTTCCCCAAGGAACTGGCCGACACGTAGAGGATCGAGACTATGGCCGTGCCGCTGAACCAGGCGCTCCGCGTCGGCGCCTATGTCGTGAAGCAGCATCTGCTCGGGCGGAAGCGTTACCCCCTGGTGCTGATGCTGGAGCCGCTGTTTCGCTGCAACCTGGCCTGCGCAGGCTGCGGCAAGATCGACTATCCGGCGGAGATCCTGAACCAGCGCCTGTCGGTCGCCGAATGCATGGAGGCGATCGACGAGTGCGGCGCCCCCGTGGTGGTGATCGCCGGCGGCGAGCCGCTGCTGCACCGCGAGATCGAGCAGATCGTGCAGGGTGCGATCGCGCGGAAGAAGTTCGTCATCGTCTGCACCAACGCGCTGCTGTTGGAAAAGAAGATGCACCTGTTCCAGCCCAGCAAATGGTTCTCCTGGTCGGTGCACCTGGACGGCTCGCGCGAGGAGCACGACATCTCGGTATGCCAGGACGGCGTGTACGATCGGGCGGTGGCCGCGATCGCCGCGGCGAAGGCGCGCGGCTTCCGCACCATCATCAACGCCACACTGTTCGATAACGCAAATCCTGAGCGTGTGGCGACGTTCTTCGACGACGTGATGGCGATGGGCGTAGACGGCATCTCCGTCTCGCCGGGCTATGCCTATGAGCGGGCGCCGGATCAGCAGCACTTTCTCAATCGCCGGAAGACCAAGGAACTGTTCCGCGGCATCTTCGCCCGCCAGGGCAAAACGAAATGGGCGTTCAACCAGTCCTCGATGTTCCTGGACTTCCTGGCCGGCAACCAGACGTTCCACTGCACCCCGTGGGGCAACCCCACACGCACCTATTTCGGCTGGCAGCGCCCCTGCTACCTGCTCGGCGAAGGCTACGCGAAGAGCTTCAAAGAGCTGATGGAGGAGACCGACTGGGATCGCTACGGCACCGGCAACTACGAGAAGTGCGCCGACTGCATGGTGCATTCCGGCTACGAGGCGACCGCGGTCAGCGAAACGGTGCGTCGGCCGTGGAAGGCCGCTGCACAGGCGCTGCGCGGCATCCGCACGGATGGTCCCATGGCACCGGACATCCCGCTGGCCAATCAGCGGCCGGCCGAGTTCGTATTCAGTGCGCATGTCGAGCAGGCGATGACGCGGATCAAGGCGCGGAAGCAGGACGAGGTCGCCGAGGCCGACTGACGCAACACGGCAGCTTGCCACCGAGCGTTCCCGACTCCAGGATGAACCATGTCCTTCCGCGGCCAGTCACTGCCTCGGCTTGAAGACGCGCGCTTCCTGACCGGGCGCGGCCAATACATCGAGGACATCGAAGTCGCGGGCCAGACCTGGATGCAGGTCGTGCGGTCGCCGCATGCTCACGCCACGATAGCGCGTATCGATGCCACGGCAGCGCGCAGCGTACCCGGCGTGCTCGGCGTGTTCACCGCTGCCGATCTTGCCGAGCTGGGTCCGCTGCCATGCACTGTGCCAGTGGCCAGTGTGGCTCCGATGATCGTGCCGCCGCGCTCCGCGTTGGCCTCGGACCGGGCACGCCACGTCGGTGATCCGGTCGCGTTCGTGGTTGCCGAGTTGCACTCAGCGGCACGCGATGCAGCTGAACTGTGTCGTGGTCGACTGGCAACCGCTGCCGTCGGTGATCGATGGTCCGGCAGCGCTGCGAGTCCGGCGCGCCGCAACTGTGGCAGCAGGCGCCCGGCAACCTGTCCTACCAATTTCAGAAGGGGGACCGCGAGGGCGTACGCAAGCGCGATCGCCAGCGCCGCTCATGTCGTCGAACTGGAGCTGATCAACAACCGCATCGTGATCTCGGCGCTGGAACCGCGCGGGGCGATTGCCAGACACGATGGCGATGGCTTTCACCTGATGTTCTCCGGCGCCGGCGTGCACGCGCTGCAGACCCAGCTTGCCGACCACGTGTTCCGCGTGCCGCCCGAGACGATGCAGATCGCCTGCCCGGACGTCGGTGGCGGCTTCGGTGTGAAGAACGCGCTGTATCCTGAATGGGTGATGCTGCTGTGGGCCGCGCGCGCACTCGGCCGTCCGGTGCGGTGGATGAGCGAACGCGCGGAGGACTTCGTCACCACCGCGCAAGGCCGCGACAACGTCACACGAGCGCGACTTGCTTTGGACGCTGAAGGCCACTTCCTCGCGCTGGATGTCGCGACCGTCGCCAATCTCGGGGCCTATCTGTCATCCGGCGGACCAGGCAGCTCCACCAACGCACCGGCAAATGCGATCGGCAGCGGCTACGTCATCCCCGCCATCTTCATGGACGTCCACGGCGTGTTCACCAACACCGTGCCGATCGACGCCTATCGCGGCGCCGGCAAGCCGGAAGTGAACTACATGATCGAGCGCCTGATCGACGAAGCCGCGCGACGCTGCGGGTTCGACGCGATCGAGCTTCGGCGCCGCAACCTGGTTCGCGAGTTCCCCTACCGCAAGGCGCTTGGCACCGTCATCGATTGCGGCCGCTTCGCCGACAACCTCGACGATGCGATTGTCGCGGCGGATCACACGGGTTTCGCTGCACGGCGCGAGGCATCGGAACGTGGCGGCATGCTGCGCGGCATCGGCGTGATCTGCTTCATGGAGACCGCACGCGGCGCGCCGAACGAGGGTGCCGAACTGCGCTTCGATGACGATGGTCGCGTGGCGCTGCTGGTTGGCACGCAGTCGAACGGCATGGGCCATGAGACCGCCTACGCGCAGATCGCCGCCGATCTGCTCGGTCTGCCGATCGAGGCGTTTCGCTATGTGCAGGCAGACACCGCGATCGTGCGTGCCGGCAACGGCCATGGCGGAGCGCGCTCCATGCACATGGGTGGTGCCGCACTGTGCAAGGCAGTGGACACGATGCTGGCGAAAGGCCGCGCCATCGCGGCGCGCCTGTTGCAGGCGTCGGTGGAGCAGGTGGTTTTCGTCGATGGCCGGTTCGCGTTGCGCGAAGATCCTAATCGCGCCATCGATCTGCTCGCGGTTGCGCGGGCCGCGCGTGATCAGGCCAATCTGCCTGACGGCATGTCACCTGGTCTCGATACCTATGTCTGGAACCTGCTCGACCTGATCACCTTTCCGAACGGCTGCCATATCGCCGAGGTGGAAGTTGATCCGGACACAGGCGCGCTCACGCTGCTGCGCTACACGGCGGTTGACGACTTCGGCACCCTGATCAATCCGATGCTGACGGTCGGGCAGGTGCAAGGTGGCGTCGCGCAAGGCATCGGCCAGGCGATGCTGGAGCACACCGTCTATGATCCGGATTCAGGTCAGATGCTCAGCGGTTCGTTCATGGATTATACGTTGCCCCGCGCCCAGGATCTGCCCCAGTTCGACATCACGCTGACGGGCGTGCCGACGAACGCCAACCCGCTTGGCGTGAAAGGCTCCGGCCAGGCCGGCGCGATGGCGTCACCTCAGGCGATCATCGCAGCCGTGCTGGATGCACTCGCGCCACTCGGCGTCACGCACATCGATATGCCGGCCACGCCGGAACGCATCTGGCGTGCAATGCGGGACGCGAAACACCAATGATCGGCCGGCGCCGGTTCGGTCTCGGCGCGGCCGCGCTGGCGATCAGCACCGGTGCGCACGCACAAAGCGCGAAGTCCGTGTTGCGCGTCGTCCCGCAAGCAGAACCGCAGGTATTCGATCCGCACCAGTCAGGCGTGAACGCCACCCAGGAACACGCGGCACTGATCTACGACACGCTGTTCAGCTGGGACGCCAACATGGTCGCGCGGCCGCAGATGGTGGAGACGTGGAGCAAGTCCGACGATGGCCTGCTGTACAGCTTCACACTGCGCCCCGGCCTGAAGTTCCACGACCTTACTCCGGTGACGTCGCGGGATGTCGTCGCGACACTGCGGCGACTGCTGGTGCGCGACACGCAGAACCAGATTCTCGCGAGCCTGGTCACGGAGCTGCAAGCCAAGGACGACAGGACGTTCACGCTGCGGCTCAAGGAGCTGTTTCACTACGTCGAGTTCCTGCTATGCGGAAGCAACGGCGTGATGGGTGGCATCATGCGCGAGAAGGATGCGCTGACCGACCCGTTCACGCCGGTGAAGGCGCGCATCGGCTCCGGCCCGTTCCGCTTCGTCGAGAACGAGTATCAGCCAGGCAACAAGCTGGTCTACGAGAAGTTTGCCGAATACGTCCCGCGCGCCGAACCTGCCAGCGGCTTTGCTGGCGGCAAGCGCGTTCTGGTCGATCGCGTCGAGTGGATGATCATGCCAGACGCCGCTGTTGCCTATGCGGCACTGCGCCAGGGCGAGGTGGATTTCCTCGATGCGCCGCCGCTTGACCTGCTGCCCACCGTCGCGAATGACAGCAACATCGTCATCGGCGACGTGTGGCCCATCGAGACCTATGCCGTGCTGCGCTTCAATTCGCTGTGGCCGCCGTTCGACAACGTGAAGGCGCGCCAGGCCGTCGCACATGCGGTGAGCCAGCGCGACTACATGTCGGCCGCTTACGGTGACCCGAAATATTGGCGCGAGTGTTACGCGTTCTGGGTGTGCGGCAGCCCGAACGGCACCGAGGTGGGATCCGAGGACTACCGCAAGCCCGACCTGGACAAGGCGCGCGCCCTGGTGCGCGAGTTCGGGCTACGACGGCAGGCCTGTGGTACTGATCGGCGGCTCCGACGTGCTGCCGTATCAGCGCATGAGCCTGATCACCGCCGATCTGTTGAAGCAGATCGGCATGAACGTGGACATGCAGCTCTCCGACTGGGGCAGCGTGGCGGCACGTCGTGCCAAGAAGGACGCGCCATCGAAAGGCGGTTGGAACCTGTTCCACACCAGCGCCAACGGCGCGCAGCTTGCCAGTCCGCTGACGAGTCCCTCGACCATCACCACCTGCGACGGCAAGAACTTTCCTGGCTGGCCGTGCGATCAGGCGGAAGAGGATATGCGGATGCAATACATCCGCGAGACCGATCCGGCGAAGCAGAGGGCATTGCTGGATGCGATGCATCGCCAACTGTGGCAGTCGCTGCCGTATGTGCCGCTGGGCCAGTTCAGACAGCCGTTCCTGTGGCGCAGCAACGTCAAGGGCGTGCTGAAGACCAACACCGTCGTCTATTGGAACATCGCGAAGACATGACGGCGTTTGCCTACGCACGTGTCGAAGCCGACGGAGCTGACATCGCGGTACGCGCGCTCGGTGCCGGCCCGGCGCTGTTGCTGCTGCCAGGGCTCGGCCGTTCGAGCCACGATCTCGATGTGTTCGCCGAACACCTCGTCATCGCCGGATATCGCGCGATTCTACCGGAACCGCGCGGCATGGACGGAAGCACTGGCAGGCTGGATGGCATCACGCTGCACGATCTGGCACACGACATCGCCGCGGTGATCGAGGCACTATGCGACGGGCCCGCCGTGGTGATCGGTCATGCGTTCGGCAATCGCATCGCTCGTTGCCTCGCCTCGGATCGCCCGGAACTGGTCAGTCTCGTCGTGCTCCTGTCGTCCAGTGGCAAGGTGCAGCCGACGCCGGGGATCGCCGAGGCGATCCGTCTGGCGCAGGCGGTTGACACCCCCGCCGATACTCGCGCGGCGGCGGTGCGCGCAGCGTGGTTCGCGCCTGGCAGCGACATCACGCCGTGGCTCAACGGCTGGTCGCAGCCGGTGATGCGCGCCTATCTCGCCGCGGCGGCGGCGACACCGGTGGACGACTGGTGGGCAGCCGGCACCGCCGACGTGCTGATCGTGCAAGGGCTGTGCGATGTCAGCGCTCCGGTTGGAAACGGGAGGTTGCTGCGCAGCGAGATCGGCGACCGTGCGACGGTGATCGAACTTGCCGATGTCGGCCATGCGCTTCCAGTCGAAAAACCTGCGCTGCTGGCTGACACGGTAGTGAATTTCCTGCGGTCTCGTACCGCGAACAGGAGCAGTCGAAATGGATAGCGAACCTCGGACACGCATCGCGGCCGAAGACTACCTGGAAGCGCTCGCCGCGCACGGCATCGACCACCTGTTTTGCAATCCCGGCACCGACTTTGCGCCGATCGTCGAGGCCTTCGCGCGCGCCGCCCACACCAACCGCAAGGTACCTCGCCCGATGGTGGTGCCTCACGAGAATGCCGCGATGTCGATGGCGCATGGCTACACGATGGTCTCCGGGCGGCCACAGGCGGTGATGCTGCACACCAACGTTGGCACGGCGAACTCGATCAACATGCTGATTGATGCCAGCCGTGACCGCGTGCCGGTGCTGTTGACCTCTGGCCGCACGCCGTTCACCGAGACGGGCGCAGAGGGCTCGCGCAGTGCGCACATCCACTGGGCGCAGGAGATGTACGACCAGGCCGGCATGCTGCGCGAGATGGTGAAGTGGGACTACGAGATGAAGCGTGGCGACCAGGCCGCGACCGTGGTCGATCGCGCGCTGGAACTCGCGATGGCTTCGCCGAAAGGTCCTGTCTATCTCTCGTTGCCGCGCGAGGTACTGGGCGAAGTCGTGCATGCGCCGGCGGAGAGCAATCGCGCGCATCGCGCCGGGCCGCGCGCACCGGTGCCGTCGCCCGCCGACATCGAACAACTCGCCGACTGGATCGCCGCCGCGCGGTGCGCCTGTCGTGATCACCGGTCTGCTCGGTCAGGACCCGCGCGATGCGGTGGTGCTGGCGCGACTGGCGGAGCGCTGGGCACTGCCGGTGATCCCGTACAACACTCGCTACTTCGCGATGTCCGCGAACCATCCGATGTTCCAGGGCTCGATGCCGGGCCCGCTGCTGGACGACGCCGACCTGGTGATCGTCATCGAAGGCGATGTGCCATGGTTGCCGAGTAAGGAAGCGCCGCCGGCCGGCGCGCGCATCGTGCAGATCGGCGAGGACCCGCTCTATGCGCGCTATCCGATGCGCAGCTTCCCCTCCGACCTGACGATCACCGCGACCGCGCTTTCCGTGCTGGAAGCTCTGGAGCAGGCAATGGAGGGCCGCACCGGCGCCCATGTTGACGAACGGCGCGCTCGGCTTGTCGCGCGATCGGCGCAGCTGCACGCGCAATGGCACGACGAAGCGGAACAGGCGGGGCGGAGCAACAAGAACACGCTGACCTGGCTGAACCATTGCCTGCGCGAAGTGGTGGACCCGGACACGATCGTCATCTCGGAATACTCGTTCCGTCAGGAGTACTGCCCGCTGGAGAAACCGGGCAGCCTGTTCGCAGTGAGCAACGCCGGCGGTCTGGGCTGGGGGTTCGGCGCTTCGCTCGGCGCGAAACTCGCCGCGCCACAGCGGCAGGTGCTGTCGGTGCTGGGCGATGGCGCCTACATGTTCGCCAATCCCACCGCGTGCCATTACGTCGCACAGATGCAAAACCTGCCGGTGCTGACAGTGATCTACAACAATGCGCTGTACAATGCGGTGCGACGCGCGACACTCGACATGTATGGCAGTGGCGTTGCGGCGCAGGGCGATGGTCGCCTGCTCGCCGATCTGCCACCGCCGAACTTCGAGAAGATCGTCGCGGCGCATGACGGCCATGGCGAACGTGTCGAGCGGCCCGCCGATCTGCCGGACGCATTGCGTCGTGCCGCGGCGGCCGTGCGCGGCGGACAGCAGGCGTTGGTGAACGTGATATGCCCGCCCTGATGCAAGATCGCCTCGCAACGCGAGTCCTGATCGTCGGTGGCGGACCGGTCGGTACGACCCTGGCAATGGACCTCGCGTGGCGAGGCATCGACGTGATCGTCGCGGAGCAGCGCCATCGCGGCGAACCGCCAAGCGTGAAATGCAACCATGTGTCCGCGCGCACGATGGAGATCTTCCGCCGGCTTGGGGTGGCGCGTTCCGTACGCGATGGCGGAATGCCGCACGATTACTCGAACGACATAGCGTTCCGTACCACCGTCACCGGCATGGAATTCGGACGCATCAGAATACCCTGCCGGCGTGATCGCTACACGGCCAAGGACGGCCCGGATGGATGGTGGCCGACGCCTGAACCGCCTCATCGGATCAACCAGATCTTCTTGGAGCCGTTGCTCGTCGAATATGCCGCGACAATGCCGAGCCTGCGCTATCTGAGCCGCATTCGTGTCCTTGGTTTCGACCAGACCGAGGACGGGGTGACAGCAGAGGCAGAGGATCTGGACAGTGGCCGGAAATTGCTCATCACCGCCGATTATCTGATCGGCTGCGATGGACCCGCCTCCGAGATCCGTCGGCAGATTGGCACTCGGCTGACGGGCGATGCACTGATCAATCGCACGCAATCCACCTACATCCGCGCACCCTCGCTGATCCGGAGGATGCAGGCGGTTCCGGCATGGTCTACGCAGTCGCTGAATCCCCGACGCAGCGCCGGCATGTTTGCCGTGGACGGGCGCGAGACCTGGCTGGTCCACAACTATCTCCGTCCGGACGAAACGGATTTTTCAACGGTCGACCGCGATCGCTGCATTCGTCTGATCCTCGGCGTCGGCCCTGAGTTCGAATTCCAGGTCCTGACCCAGGAAGATTGGATCGGCCGTCGCATGCTGGCTGATCGTTTCCGCAATGGACGCGTATTCATCTGCGGCGATGCCGCGCATATCTGGGTGCCGTATGCCGGCTATGGCATGAACGCCGGCATCGCCGATGCGATGAACCTGTCATGGATGCTGGCCGGCGTGTTGCAAGGCTGGGCCGCACCCGCAATCCTCGATGCCTACGAGGCGGAGCGCAGGCCGATCACCGAGCAGGTGTCACACTACGCGATGAACACCGCGATGTCTGTCGCGCGGTCGCGCGCGGAGGTCCCGGCCAACATCGAAGACTCCGGGCCCGACGGCGAAGCCGTGCGCGAGCGTCTCGGCCGCGCGCTGATCGATCTTCATACGCCACAGTTCTGCTGCGGTGGGCTGAATTTTGGCTATTTCTACGATGGCTCCCCGATTACTGCCCATGACGGGGAAGCGCCACCACCGTATACGATGTACGACTTCACGCCATCCACTGTGCCCGGCTGCCGCACGCCGCACATCTGGCTGCACGACGGACGGTCTCTGTACGACGCGTTGGGTGCATTCTTCACCTTGCTGCGCTTCGACCGATCCGTGCCAGTCGATGCGCTGGCGGGCGCGGCGGCAAAGCGCGGCATGCCGCTTGCCGTTCTGGACGTGGAAGCAGAGGAAGCTCGCTCGCTTTACGCGCACAAACTCGTTCTGTCGCGCCCCGACCAGCACGTCGCCTGGCGTGGCAACGCCGAGCCTAACGAACCCATGGCACTGATCGACCTTGTCCGTGGTGCTACGATGGCGTCGTCGGGATCTGCGGCGCGACCTTCTGCATGAACAGCGTCAGGCTCTGCGCTACATCGTCGTAGGACATTGGCCCAAGCCGGAACTGCATGATTGCGCCGCCGACGCCGATCGCGGCCACCTGTGCCAGCTTCTCCGCGACCGTCGCCGGCGAGCCGTAGATCAGCGAGTGCTCCACGACCGTGCGCGCCGCGGGAGCCGCACCTGGCGCCGGCATTGGCACGATCGAAACGCCCTGCTCCTCATAGACGCGCTTGCGCATCGCCACGCGATGTTCGTGCATCGCCTCAAACGCCGGCAGGGCGATACGCTCCGCCTCCGCATCGGTCTCGGCGACGAACACGTTGCGCCACACCCAGCACTGCTCGACGTTCCGTGCCACAGCCGCGTCATCCATGCCCTGTTCGCGCAACGTGCGGCGATACAGATCCAAGCGATGCCTGGTAACCTCGTTCGACTGCACGTTCATCATGAACGGCCGGCCTTGGTGGGCGATGTGCAGCATCCCCTCTTCGCTCGAGGCCGAGCGAATCACTGGAGGATGCGGTTTGGTGTAGGGCAGCGGCCGCAGCATCGGCACTTTGATGTCCCAGAATTTGCCATGGTGCTCGAACCTCTCGCCACGCCATGCCTGAAACATGATGGCTTCGGCTTCTTCGAAGCGCGCCTGCGCCTCAGTGTGATCGAGACCGTAGCCCTGGTAATCGTAGATGTTATACGCGGTGCCGCGACCCAGCCCGACGATCAGCCGTCCCTTGCTGATGTGGTCGATCAGCGCCAACTGTTCCGCCATGCGGATCGGATGATGCAGCGACATCTGCGCGACCGCGAAGCCGATCTTCGCCCGCTTCGTCGCGACCGCCAATGCCGCGGCAAAGCTCACCGGATCGACATAGGCACAGATGCCGTCGAAATGGTGCTCGGCCAGCCAGATCACATCGAAGCCCAACTCGTCGGTAAGCCGCGCCTCGCGCAGGACCTCGTCGATCACCTGCCCATCACACGCGGGGTCACGGCTCTCCGGAAACAGGAAATTGCTGAACTTCAAGCGCGGACCTCCTGGCGTTGCGCGTATCTTTCCATCAGTGGGACAGCATGGTACAGACTGCAAAGCTTGTCATCTGGAGCGGAAAGACGGCCGGGAGGGAACCATGACCATCATCGTCGGCAGTGGCGACTATCGCTACGAACAGATCGACAACTGGGCAAAGGTGCCGCCAGGCTGGTCGTTGCACGAGGTCGGCGCGGTCGGTGTCGACAGGCAGGACAACGTCTACGTGTTCAATCGCGGCGAGCATCCGATGATGGTGTTCGATAGCGAAGGCAATTTCCTGCGCGCATGGGGCGAGGGACTGTTTCCTCGCGCGCACGGCCTGCATATGGCGCCGGATGACACGGTGTTCCTGACCGACGACGGCGACCATTCGGTGCGGCAGTGCACGCTTGACGGCAAGGTACTGCTCACACTCGGAACGCCTGGCAAGCCGGCGCCGTTCATGAGCGGACAGCCGTTTCACCGCTGCACGCACACCGCATTGTCGCCGAAAGGCGACATCTATGTCTCGGACGGCTACGGCAATGCGCGCGTCCACAAATACGCGCCGGATGGCAAGTGGCTGATGTCGTGGGGCGAGTCCGGCACCGAACCGGGTCAGTTCAATCTGGTGCATAACATCTCGTGCGATCCGGATGGCTGGGTCTACGTCGCGGACCGCGAGAACCATCGCATCCAGGTGTTCGACGGCAACGGCCGCTACGAGACGCAATTCAACAATCTGCACCGGCCGTGCGGCATCTTCATGCCGTACTGCACCTGCCCGATCTGCTACGTGGGCGAACTCGGTCCCGCAACCCGTACCAATCGCAACTATCCCAACCTGGGACCGCGTATCTCCATCATCGACAACAAGGGCAATCTGCTCACGCGCATCGGCGGCCAGCATCCCGGTACCGGCCCCACGGACTATATCGGCCCGCACGGTCTCTGCGCGGACTCCCGAGGCGACATCTACATCGGCGAGGTGTCGCGCACGCTGTGGCCGCAATACTGGGCGGATCAGCCGATCCCCGACGGGGTGCGTTGCCTGCGCAAACTGCGCAAGATCAGTTGAGGCCAAGTCATGTCGTATGAACCGCAGCGCTTCGACTTCTCGATACCGGTCCGCGTCAATCTGTCCTCCGATACGCAGACCAAGCCTTCGCGCGGCATGAAGGAGGCAATGATGGAAGCGGAGGTGGGTGACGAGCAGATGGGCTCCGATCCCACCATCTGGGCGCTGTGCGATCGCAGTGCCGCGCTGCTCGGCAAAGAAGCCGCGGTGTTTTTGCCCTCCGGCACCATGTGCAACCAGGTGGCGATCGCCACTCACTGCCGGCCGGGCGAGGAGATTCTCGCGCATGAGTCTTCGCACATTCTGTCAAGCGAAGGCGGCGCGCCGGCAGCGATCGCAGGCGCGCTGATCAAGGGACTGCAAGGCGAACGTGGCCAGTTCACCGTCGATGCGCTGGAAGAGGCGATCCGCCCGGTGTCACGCTATTCGCCGACGCAGCGTTTGGTGGAGGTGGAGCAGACCGCCAATCGCGGCGGCGGCGCGTGCTGGAGCGTCGACGCACTCCGTGCGGTCACCGATGCCGCGCACAGACACAGGCTTTCCACCCACATGGATGGCGCCCGGCTGATGAATGCGGCGGTGGCATTGGGTGTGCCGGCGACCGATCTCACCGAGGGCTGCGATTCGGTCTGGTTGGATTTCACCAAGGGCCTGGCTGCACCTTTGGGCGCCGTGCTCGCCGGCTCGCGCGAGTTCATCGGCCAGGCGTGGCGATGGAAACAGCGGCTTGGCGGATCGATGCGGCAGGGCGGCATGTGCGCTGCGGCGTGTCTCTATGCGCTGGAGCACAATATCGATCGCCTTGCTGAAGATCACACGAATGCAAAGTCGCTGGCCCGCGGCATGGCGCAAATTCCCGGCATCACAGTCGAAATGCCGGAGACCAACCTAGTGTTCTTCGACACCGAGGGCACCGGCATGACCTCCGACGCATTTGCCGGCAAGCTGCGCAAGGAAGGTGTGCTGGTGTCCACGTCCGGCAAATACCGCGCCCGTGCCTGTCTGCATCTCGACGTGACCGCGGCGCATGTGGACGAGGCCTTGTCGGTTATGAAACAGGTGGTCAACGCGGCCTGATGTTCACCGCCCGATCGATCGGCACGCTGCATACCCCCTGGCGGAGCATTGCCGAGTGTCCGCGCAACGGGCGGCAACCCAATCCGGCGCCGCTGTGCACGGCGGTGGTGCTGCCGGAGTTTGCTGAAGGTTTAGGCAGCATCGAGGGATTTTCCCATCTGATCCTGCTGTACTGGATGGATCAGGCGCGGGAACCGGAGTTGGTGTTCACGCCACCGTTCGATGCGCAGCCGCGCGGCGTATTCGCCACGCGCGGGCCGCGACGACCGAACCCGATCGGACTGTCAGTCGTGGCATTCGAAGGGTTCGATGCGCCGAATATTCTGAAAGTGCGATATCTGGACTGCGTAGACGGCACGCCGCTGATCGACATCAAGCCATATCTGAAGACCACCGATTGCGAACCGGATTCCGACATGGGCTGGCTGGAGCCGCATGCGACGCGACGCAGCTAGCGGTCAGATCACACCGGCCGCGTGCAGCGCCTTGATCCTCTCCGCATCATAGCCAAGTTCCATCAGCACAGCATCGGTATCCGCGCCAAGCGCCGGAGCACCCTGACGCGGCATCGCCTCGCCCGGAAGACGAAATGCCGGCGGCACCATGCGGAACTCGCCGGACGGATGCGCATAGGACCACACGCGATCTTCCTGCATCACGACGTCCGAACTGAGCGCGTGCGCGATATCGTGCACAGGTGCCGCGGGCACTGCGCCGGCGAAATGCTCGAGCCACGCAGCGGTGCCACGGGTCGACAGTGCCGCATCCAGCAGCCGAGTCAGTTCCGCACGATTTTCCAGCCGCGCCTTGAAGCTGGCGAAGCGTGGATCGTCGGACCACTCGAGATGTCCAATCTTCTCGCACAGCGCCGGCCAGAACTTTTGCTTATTGCACATGATGAAGATCCAGCCATCCGCCGTGCGATAGAGCTGGCTCGGCGTCAACGAAGGATGCGCACCACGCGGTTCGCGGCCCTGCGCATGGCCACCATTCAGGAACCATGCAGCCAGGTAGTTGAGATTTGCCAACGCCGTGTCGAACAGGCTGACATCGACGTCGCGTCCCACACCGGTCGCGCGCGCCGACACAATGCCGCCGAGCAGGGCCGTCGCTGCATATACGCCTGCCATCATGTCGACGATGGACAGTCCGAACCGCGCCGGCGTCTGATCCGGCTCCCCGGTCAGCGACAGATAGCCGGCTTCCGCCTGCATCAGATAGTCGTAGCCTGGCCACGACGCCCGGCTGCCCTCGCGGCCATACGCCGACAGATGCGCGCACACGATGCGTGGATTGGCAGACTTCAACTGATCATAGGTCACGCCGAGCCGCGGCGATTGATCACCGCGCAGATTGTCGAGCACCGCATCTGCCGTCGCGGCAAGGTCGCGCAGCACGCGCTGTCCCTCAGGCGCGCGCAGGTTCAACGTGATTGAACGCTTGTTGCGATTGAAAGCCTGAAAGAAATGACTGTCATTTTCGCCAAGGAAGAATGGTCCGACCGATCGGCTGACGTCGCCACCCTCGGCCGGATTCTCGATCTTGATCACCTCGGCACCCATGTCGGCGAGCTGCATGGAGCCGAACGGTCCCGCGCCGTACTGCTCCACCGCGAGGATGCGCACGCCAGCGAGCGGCAGCATCACGCGGGATTCCGCGCAACGAGCTGACGTGCGATGATGATGCGCTGAAGCTCATTGGTGCCCTCGCCGATCACCAACAGCGGCGCATCGCGATACAGCCGCTCCACCGGGAAACTCGGTGGAATAGCCATAGCCGCCATGCACGCGCATCGCCTCGGTGGCGTTCTCCAACGCCGTTTCGGTAGCAAACAGCTTTGCCATGCCGGCCTCCATGTCGCAGCGGTCGCCTCGGTCATACATCTCGGCCGCACGCCGCACCAAAAGACGCGAAGCTTCAGTGCGTGTAGCCATGTCAGCCAGCTTCAACTGTATCGCCTGATGCTGCGCGATCGGCACTCCAAACGTCTTGCGCAACTGCGCGTAACGCAGCGACTTCGTCCAATGCCGCCTGCGCGATGCCGACGCCGCGCGCCGCCACGTTGATGCGTCCAAGCTCCAGGCCGGACAACGCGTGCTGCAATCCACGGCCTTCGACGCCGCCGATCAGACGATCCACCGGGACGCGATAATCCTGAAACACCAGCTCCGCACTGTCGATTCCCTTATAGCCGAGTTTCTCCAGCTTGCGACTGACGGTGAAGCCGGCGCCCTTCTCAGCCAGCAGCATGCTCATGCCACGATGGCGCGGCTCTGCAGTCAGGTCGGTCTTCACCAGCAGTGCAAAGCATGAGCCGTGAATGCCATTGCTGATCCACGTCTTGGTGCCGTTCACCACATAAGCATCGCCCTCGCGCCGCGCGGTGACACGAATAGCCTGAAGATCGGTGCCACAGTCTGGCTCGGTCAGCGCCAGCCCGCCGCGTAGTTCACCCGAGGCAAAGCGCGGCAGGAACGTGCGCTTCTGCGCCTCGGTGCCGTTACGCTGCACGATCGCCGACATGATGAGATGCGAGTTGAAGATGCCGGTCAACGACATCCACACGCGCGCGATCCGCTCGACGATGTCGGCATAGGTGGCGCATGGCAGACCAAGACCGCCATACTCCGTAGCGATCGTGGCGCCGAACAGGCCAAGCTCGCGCATGCGCAGGACAATCGCCTCGGGATAAACGTCATCGTGCTCCAGCCGGTGGACATGCGGCGCCACGTCGCGTGCCAGAAAGGCGTCGATCGTGTCGAGGATCATGGTGTCTGTCATGCTATCAGTATGCGGCTCCAGGCTTGGCCGGACAACGGAGGGTCCCATGTTCAGCGCTTATCACCGTATCGGCGAGAACCGGTATCAACAGCGCATCGGCCTTGATTTCGAGGATTTCGCGATCGGCCAGCAGTTTCGCCATCGCCCGGGCGTGACGCTGTCGCAGCAGGACAATGCTGATGAGGCGCTGGATACATTGAACGGCGCGATGCTGCATTACGACGCGCACTATGCCGCTGCGACGGCATGGCAGCGTCCGCTGATGGTCAGCACGCTCACGTTGCAGCGGCTGATCGGCATGACCAGCAAGACCTACGGCAGACGGCGCGCGATCCTCGGCTTCGATGACATCACGATGAATGGACCGCTGTTCGGCGGCGATACGCTGTATGCCGAGTCCGAGATACTCGACCTCGATGCGGCTGGCACGGTCAGCACGTTGCTTCGCGGCCACAAAGCCGACGGAACCGAGGTCGCACGCATCAAATGCCGCATGGCGATCGACCGCCGCGAAGCGGACGCGGCCGAGGTGCAGGAGGAGCGCTTCGCCGCCTATCATATGGCGGACGACGGCGCGCTGATCGAACAGGTTGGCCTGTGGTTCGAGGACTGCGTTGCCGGCGAAACCTTCGTCCACGCGCCATGTCGAACCTTCCATCGCGAAGAATTGCTGATGCACGCTTGGCGTTCGCTCGACCTGACACCGCAGGTGCACGTGCCGGAGACCTTTGTCGTTGCGGTCACGACCGCCCTCACCACGCGCACCTTCGGCCGTGTCGTGGCCAATTTGGGCTGGCACGATGTCCAGCTTCCGAGCGCCGGTTTCAGTCGGCGATACGATCGAGGCGGAGTCCGCGATCATGGAAACCCGCGAATCCCGCTCACGGCCGGGCGAGGGCATCATCTCGGTAGTCACGCGGGCGCGCAATCAGCATGGCGTCGAGGTGCTGTCCTATCGCCGCACGTTGCTGGTGTACCGCCGCGGCGCCAGCGCGCCCTATTCGCAGGCGGGATACTGAGCGCGCTATGCCGGCATCGTGCGCTTCTGGTGCGCGCGGCCAATTCGAGCAGTTTCCGGATCGTGGCCGGCGATCACCCGCACGCCCTCGTCCAGCCGTGCGGCGATGTTGCTTGGTGAGCAGCCTTCCAGGAACGCGATGCCATTGCGACGACATGCGCCGAACACCCGTTTGCGCGCCTCCGCCATCTCCGGTGGATACGGGTCGCGCTGCAGCGTGGTATAGCCGAGCGACAAGCCCAGATCGCCAGGTCCCAGCTCGGCAAAGCCAAGCCCCGGGACGGCACAGATCGCCTCGCAGTTTGCGATGCCCTCGGGGCTTTCCAGCTTCACACCGAGCAGCAGCTCGCCTTCGGGGTTCAGCGGCCAAGGCTCACAACGCCGCATATACTCCTGTTGTGACATACCCCAGATCATCGCCGCGGTCGACTCGGACCCGCGGCCGCGCGTGCCGATGCCAAGCTGGCCGCCGCCACCACGCGGCGGACGCACGGCGCCATGCAGGCGCTGAACCGGCGACGGGATGGCGGGGTCCACCCCGGCCGCGTGATGCGGATAACGGCAGGACTCGATGAATGCCCGCACGGCATCGGCGGTCTCCGCCTGACACAGCAGAATGCCATGCACGCCACGACCGAGAATCTGACGGAACTGCCAGGCATTGAACCGCACATTTGCCTCGTCGGTGCCATTCACCGGCGCCTCGACGATGACAGCAGGCGTGCGATGGCCAGATCGCGTCTGGCCACCATCGACCATGCCACGCAGATACTCGGCGAGCCCCGCCATGTCGAAGGAGCCATGCTCCATGCCGACATTCATGTAGTCGGCCCACGTGCCCGCATCGTCGCGGCCCTGCGCGTAGGTCAGCACATGACCGGAGTGCGGGCCGTCGTAATAGATCGCCTGTCCCTGAGACAGCAGTTCGATTGCCCGGTTGATGCGATCAGCCATACCGTTTCCCTTCAGAGCGACGTGCCGCGCACCAGTCGGCCAGGTAACGCACCGGTTGACTCGCCGTCACGATAGACCGGCACGCCTGAGACGATCGTCGCGACATAACCATCGGTGCGTTGCACCAGCCGGCGGCCGCCACTCGGCAGATCGTACACCACCTCCGGCTGGCGCAACTGCAACCGGTCGTAATCGATCACGTTGATGTCGGCCTTATAGCCAGGCGCGACGACACCACGATCGCCAAGCCCGATCGCCGCAGCGGAATCGCGCGTCAACCGTTTGATCGCCCAGGGCAGTGGCAGCTTCGCGCCGCGCGTGCGGTCACGCGTCCAATGGGTGAGCATGTAGCTGATCGCACTCGAATCGCACAGCACGCCGACATGCGCGCCGCCATCGCCGAGACCGACGATTGTGGCATCGTGGGTCAGCATATCGTGCACGGTGTCGAGATTACCATAGCTGTAGTTGGACAGCGGCCGATACAGGATCGCCTTACCGTCACGCTCCAACAGCAGATCATACGCGACCTCGGCTGGATCGCGGCCCTGCCGTAGCGCCATGGCAGCAACCGACGCATCGGCCGACGGCTCGTAATCCGGCGGATCGCCGAGCGGGAAGATGCGATCCCATTTCGCTACGCGGCGCTCCATGCCCTGGCCGTCGCTCGTCTCGGCCAGCAATCGCGCACGAAAGTCGGGCTGGCGCAGCAGTCGCGATGCGCTGATCGAACGGCAGCGACGCGATTTTCTGATAGCTTGGACGGTTCACAAACGGGTTCTGCGAGATTTCGAAGCCGAGCAGGATACCGGTGGGTCGCGTCAGCACCTGACCCAACATCGGCAGTCCCGCGGCATTGGCTTCGGCGATCCAACCGGCAAGCCGACGCCACTCTTCGGGCTTGTTGTCACGCTGGAGAATCGTAATCGCCATCGGCCGGTGAGATGTGGCGACGAGACGGCGCAGCATCGCGAATTCGTCGTCCACATCATCGAAGTCTGAAATCACCTGCATCCAGCCGGCGCCGATGTCGCGCAGTGCGCCGGCAATCGCGGCGAGCTCCGCCTCGGCCGCGTTCAGCGTCGGAATCGAACGGCCATCCAGAGTCTTGTGGTTCAGCGTGCGCGATGTCGAGAAACCGAGAGCGCCTGCCTTGATCCCTTCCGCGGCGAGGCGCGCCATCTCCATGCGGTCCTGCTCCGTCGCAGGCTCACGATCGGCACCACGCTCACCCATGACAAAGACACGCAGCGCGGCGTGCGGGACCTGCGTCGCCACATCCATGTCGTAGTGGCGCGCAGCCAGCGCATCGAGGAAGTCCGGAAAGGTCTGCCAGTTCCATGGCAGGCCTTCGGTCAGCACCACTTCGGGGATGTCCTCCACACCCTCCATGAGCTTCACCAGCATATCGCGCTGTGATGGCTTGCACGGTGCGAAGCCGACACCGCAGTTGCCGAACAGCGTGGTGGTCACACCGTTCCACGATGACGGCGTGATGCGGCTGCTCCAGGTCGCCTGACCGTCGTAGTGGGTGTGCGGGTCGACGAAGCCCGGCGTCACCAGCAAACCGCGCGCATCGATTTCCTCGGAGCCGCGATCTGCGATCTTGCCGATGGCAACGATCCTGCCAGCATCGATTGCGACGTCAGCCTCGAAGGGGTCGCCGCCGCGACCGTCGATCACCGTGCCGCCGCGAATGATCATGTCCGCCATGGCTCACAGCCCCAACTTGTCGGCGAGACCATAGCCTTGCGCGAGGTCCTGAAGCTTCTTCCAGGTGGCGTCCTCCACGGGAATGCCGTTCTTTCGGCGGTCCTGCTCGCGCTTGAACTCGATCTCGCCTGGATACAGCACCTCGGTGAAGCCCTGAGCCGGTGGTGTCGCCTTGAGGTATTGCGCGAACTCGGTGACCTCCTGCTTGAACGTATTGAGATCACGGAACGCAGCGACGTTGAACACGGCGATGAAGCAGCCGTCGTTGTGCCGGCCCGTCGGTTCGACGCCGTAGCCAAGACCCGTGAGCAGGCCTGAAAGAATCTCGACGATCGTCGCCAGGCCGTAGCCCTTGTAGCCCTCGGAACCGCCGACCGGCAGCAGTGCGCCGCCCTGACGCAGGACGCGCGGATCGGTGGAAGGTTTGCCATCGGCGTCGATCAGCCAGCCCGCCGGGCACCTGTTCGCCGCGCGCGGTCGCGACATTGATCTTGCCCGCGGCCGCGGCGGACGTTGCCATGTCGAAGAACAGTGGACCTTCCAGGTTCGATGGAATGGCGAAGCAGATCGGATTGGTGCCGAGCCGCGCCTTCGCGCCACCGAATGGCGCGACCGCTTTGGCGCTGCGGCCGGAATCGGCAGTGATCATCGCGATCATGCCCTCGCGCGCCGCCATCAGAGGATACGATGCAAGTCTGCCGATGTGGCTTTGGCGATAGACCGTCGCCGCGGCGACCTGCTGCTGCTTTGCCTTGTCGATCGTGTAGCGCATCGCGCGATCGGTCACGACGTAGCCAAAACCCCAGTTGCCGTCGATGACTGTGCTGGTTCCGGTCTCCTGGATGACGGTCCACGGCGCGCCCGGCATGATGTGCCCGGCTTTAATGCGGTCGATATAGGTGGGGATCAGGATGATGCCGTGCGAATCGTGGCCGACCAGATTGGCGCCGATGTTATAGCGCGCGATCGTCGCGGCCTCTTCGGCCGACGCACCGGCGGCTTGCAGCAGGGCATTGGCGATATCCGTCAGACGTTCGGCTGTCACGTTCGGCATGGCGGCATTCCTCCGGAACTTTGCGACCAGCAAGGCGGCGAAGCGCCCCCACTGTCAACCCCGGCACTTCTGGCGTAGCCTGACCCAACCGAGTGGTAGGAGGAGCGAACAATGGCAAGCCAAGCGAATGTCTATGCCAGCGTGGCCGGGACGGTCGGCCGCAGCGACAAGGACCCAGGCGCCGTCGGGGTATTTCGTCGTCCGGCGGAAACCGGCGTGTGGGAGCACGTGCTCAGCGAGTTCAGCAGCAATGTGGTTCACGTGCACCCGACCGATCCGAACATCGTGTTCGCCGGCACGCATGACGGGGTGTATCGCAGCACCGATCGCGGCAAGACCTTCAAGCGCGCCAACTTCCCCGACAAGGGCATGGAAATCTGGTCGTTCCTGGTCGATGCCGGCAATCCAAAGCTGGTCTATGCCGGCGGCTCGCCGATCGCCGTGTACCGCAGCGAGGACAGCGGCGAGACGTGGCGGCGACTGCCCGATCCTAACATGCCGACGCGATGCGTGATGCCGTTCGCCTGCCGCGTGATGCGCATGGCGCAGCATCCCAGCAAGCCGGGCACGATCTTCGCAGCACTTGAGGTCGGCGGCGTGATGCGCACCACCGACGGCGGGGAGACCTGGAAGGATTGCAGCCCCAGTCTGATCCAACTGGCGCAGAAGCCGCATCTCAAGAGCAAGATCGTCAGCGACACGTCGGACGAAGGGATGCTCGACGGCCATGCGATCGCCATCAGCCCGGCGGATCCGGACGCGGTGATCGTTGCGGTGCGCATGGGCCTGTTCCGCACGGCCGACGACGGCGACACCTGGCAGGACATGGAGGTGGGCCGGTTCTCGCCGACAACCTATGGTCGCGACATCAAGGCGTCGCCGGCCGAGCCCGACACGATCTATTCAGCGTTGAGCGTCGCCGCGGCGAGCAAAGACGGCGCGGTCTATCGCAGCAAAGACAAGGGAAAGACCTGGCAGCGCTTCGACAAAGTGCAGGTGCACGGCACGATCATGTCAGTGGCACTGCACCAGAGCGATCCGAAGCAGGTGTATATCGGCGCGCGCTACGATGGCGAGGTATTCGGCACGCTGGACGGTGGCGAGAACTGGCAGTCGATGAACCTGCCGTCTGGCACGAAGGACATCTACTCGCTCGCCTGCGGCTGATCACGCCGCCTCCCTGTCATTGCGAGAAGCGGAGCGACGAAGCAATCCCGGTGAGAGAGCTCACTGTGACCGAGATTGCTTCGCTGCGCTCGCAATGACAGGGAGAGGTGGTATCGCGCGGCGGAATGGACTGGACGGCAGCGTCTGGCTTTCCCAGAAGCACGAGAAGACACTTGGCAATACCGCATCGAGGCGAGCGAACATGCTTGGTTCGATGCGGTAAACCGTGACACCGGCCGACAGCAGCGCGCGCTGTCGATCCGTGTTGCGCGCGGCCAGTTCGATGGCGATCGGTTGGGCGCCATCCCAGAACACCATGTCGGCGGGCAGCAACTGATCGCCGGCCGGCACCCAGCCGCGCGGCAGCGGACGCAACGCGGACCAGAGGAGGTCGTCGGGCACATACAGCCCGTCGTATGGCGCGAGCTTCGCGGAGAGTTCCGCACGATGCGTCTCGATCTGCGCCGCGACACATTGAAGATACGCGTCGACGAACTGCCGCCGCAGCGGTGCATAATCGCCGCACAGACTCTCCAGCCACGCCTTCGCCGCCGCAACGCGCGCCGTGTGATCGCCGATCGCCAGCGGCATCGCATCGGGCGGCACCGGCTCGCTGTTCAGTCGCAGCGGCTCATCGCCGGCAACTGCGCAACGCAGCCTCGGATCGTCCAGCGCGATCGAGCGCGGCAGACGATCGAGGCCATACGGAATGCGCAAGCGCCTCAGCGGTGGACCTGCCGCATCAGCTTCTGCCAGGAGTCGATGACCGGCAGGATCGTGTCCGCCTTCTCAGACTCCAGGTTGAACACAACGCGCGATACTCCGAGATCCTCGTAACGCTTCATCAGATCGGCGTCCTGCTTGGGACCCCACACGGTGATCTCGATCGACTTCGGATCGCGCTTTGCCTCGGTCGCCATCTTGCGGAACTCAGGAAGCATGTCGGCGATCTCGGCGTAGGTGTTGCGCGTCGCGTGCGGGATCCATCCGTCGCCGTAGCGGATCGCGCGACGTGCGGAATACGGGAACGCGCCGCCGACGATGACGGGCGGGTGCGGCTTCTGCACCGGCTTCGGCCACGCCATCATCGGATCGAAGTTGACGAATTCACCGTGGTATTCCGGCTTCGATTTGGTCCAGATCTCCTTCATTGCCTCCACCCGCTCGCGCGCCAGCTTGTGGCGCTGCGTGAAGACGGTGCCGTGGTTCTCCATTTCGTCCTGGTTCCAGCCGTTGCCGATCCCGAACAGGAACCGACCGTTGGAGACCTGATCGATCGATGCGACGAGCTTCGCGGTCTGGATCGGATCGCGTTGCGCGACCAGGCAGACGCCGGTTGCCACCTTCAACGTCTTGGTCGCGGCCGCCGCCATGGTCAATGTCACGAACGGGTCCATCGTGTCGTAGTACTTCTTCGCCAGTTCGCCGCCGCCCGCGGGCGCCGTCTTGCGCGACAGCGGAATGTGCGAGTGCTCGGGCGCCCAGACGGACTCGAAGCCGCGCTCCTCCAGCGCCTTGCCGAGTTCGCCAGGTGCCATCGAGTAGTCGGTGAAGAACATCGCCGCGCCGAATTTCAGCATGGAACTCTCCCTTTGGTTATTCAGTGCCGCGTGGCAGTTGCCGCTCGATCAACCGCGCATACAGCGCCGAGCCGAACGGGATCGCCTCATCGTTGAAGTTGTAGAGATGGTTGTGCACCGGCGCACAATCGCCATTGCCCAGATTGATGTAAGCGCCTGGCACCTGCTCCAGCATGAAGGAGAAATCCTCGGACGCCGACGCGGGGGCCTGCGCGCGATTGACGTTGTCGTCACCGACCAGTTCGGCCGCAGCGTCCGCGATCGCGCGCATCTCTGCCTCGTGGTTGACCAACGGCGCGAAGATCAGGCGGAAGTCAACTTCAGCCGTTGCGCCGAAGGTAGAGGCCACGCCGCTGACGACGCGCCGCATTCCCTCTTCCACCAAGGTCAGCGTCTCGCGATTCATCGCGCGCACCGTGCCACCCAGCGTCGCCGTCTGCGGGATCACGTTGTAGGCGTCGCCTGCGTGGATACGCGTGACACTGAGCACCGCAGTCTCGCGAGGTGACACGTTGCGGGCCACAATCGATTGCAGTGCCGTGCCGGCATGGCAGGCGACCAGCACCGGATCGATCGACGCTTCCGGCCGCGCTCCGTGCGCGCCCTTGCCGGTTATGGTGATGTCGAAGAAACCACCGCCAGCCATCGCGGTGCCCGGGGAGATGGCGTACTTGCCGACCGGCATGCCTGGCCGGTTGTGCATCCCGTACACCGCATTGCACGGGAAGCGCTGGAACAGATCGTCCTGCAACATGGCGAGCGCGCCGCCGACACCTTCTTCGCCTGGTTGGAAGATGAAGTTGACCGTGCCGTTGAAGTTGCGCGTCTCCGCCAGATAGCGCGCGGCTCCGAGCAGCATAGTGGTATGGCCGTCATGGCCGCAGGCATGCATCTTGCCCTGGTTTCGACTGCGATACGCGAAGTCGTTGGCCTCGACGATCGGCAGCGCATCCATGTCGGCGCGCAGACCGATCGCGGCCTCGCCATTGCCCGAGCGCAGCACGCCAACCACACCGGTCGTGCCGACGCCGCGATGCACCTCGATGCCCCATTCCTCCAGCTTGCGCGCGACGAGGTCGGCGGTGCGATGCTCCTCCAGCCCAAGTTCCGGATTGGCATGGATGTCCTGGCGGATCGCGGTGAGTTCGCTGTGATAGCGGCGAATCTGGTCGATCGGTGACGTCATGCGGTGCTCCTGTCTGTGCGACGACTATAGCGCATTCAGCGCCTCCACCACCTTGCGGTCCAGCACGATACCCTCGATGCGGCGTTGTTCGCGTTCGCGGAACGCTCGCTCCGACGGGATGCGGATTTCATCCACGCCGGGCTGTCGCGGTGTCGCCTTGATGCGTGCCACCAGTTCCGCCATCTGCTCGGGGAAATCAGGTAGCAGCACGGCGGGATCGATCGCGATGAACAGGAAGCCATAGTCCTGCACATCGCCGCGCGGCAGTGCGGCGCCAGCGAGCAGGCCGAGCGCCTGGATCGCGAACGACAGACCATATCCCTTGTGGCCGCCGAATGGCGTCACTCCACCGTCCTGTGCCACGGCGCGCGCATCGCGTGTCGGATTGCCTGTGCTATCGAAGCCGATCCCGTCCGGCAACGCCTCTCCCAGGCGCGCCATCAGCAGCACCTCGCCCCACATCAGCGATGCGGTGCCGATATCGTAGATGACCGGGCCGTTCGCGGAGGGAAAGCCGATGCTGAATGGATTGGTCCCGAGCGCCGGTCTGCGACCACCGGGCGGCAGCACGTGCGGCTTCGCGCTCGCGGCATGGATCGCGACCATGCCAGCTCGCACGATCAGTTCCACGTAATACGCGTTGCGGCCGCTGTAATAGCTGTTGTGCACGCCAACGATGGCGATGCCGCTCGTCTTTGCCTTGGCGATGGCGATCTCCGCACCGCGATACGCCGCGACATAGCCGACCTTGTTGCCGCCATCTACCAGTGCCGACACGGCGTCTCGCGCACCACGCGCACCGGCGACCGCGGCTTGCCGGTCCTCTCGTCCTCGGCAATCGCCAGAATGCGCGGCAGACTGGCGAAGCGATAGCCGCACAGCGCGTTGTCGATCAACTGATCGGTGATGATCGCCGCCTCATCGGCCGGATAGCCGATACGTTGCAGCGTTGACTCGCCGAGCGCGCGTGCCTCCACGACACTCAGGCGCAAGCCATCGGGGCGATCGGGATCGAGCATTCAGCGCCCCTTGAACGGACCGGCCGGACGCTTCTCGGTAAAGGCGCTGCGCGGATTCACGGAAATCCTCAGTCAGATGCAGCTTCGCGAGGTTCACCTGCAGCAGCACTTCGCGCGACAACTGCTCGAGATACCAGCGCCGCGCACGCATGGCGGAGCGCACGCCGAGCGGCGGGTTCTTCGCGACATCGGCAGCAAGCGCGCGCGCAGTGTCCATCAAGGCGCCCTTCGGTGCGACGCGCTCGATGACGTTGGCGGCACGCGCCTCCTCGGCGGTGAAGAAGCGTCCGGTCAAGGCGACGTCGGTGGCGAACGCCCCGCCGCCGCGGAAGTTCAGCAGCGCCCAGTATTTGGCGCCCGACAGACCGCGCGGCGTCTCGGTTACCTGGAACTGCGTGCCTTCCTCGGCGACGATCAGGTCGCACTCCAGTATCAGGCCGAGCGCGAGGCCAAGCACGTAACCATGCACCGCGGCCATCACCGGCTTCCAGTTCACCGCGCGCAGCAGCAGGTCGTGGCTCGACGCGTCAGGGGCCTGCGCGCCGCCGTAGCGTTCGAACTCCTCGCGCGAGCGCAACTGCCGCTGGCGGACGTCGGCGCCGGTGGAGAATGCGCGGCCGCGACCGCACAGGATGGCGATGCGCGCGTCGTTATCGGTGTCGAACTGCCGCAGCGCCGCGGCGATCTGCCGCACCATGTCGTCGTTGACCGCGTTCAGCTTGTCCGGCCGGTTCAGCGTGATCGTCGCGATGTAATCGCTGCACGCATACTCGACCAGTTGGTCCGACATCGGCCGCTCCTTGCATTCCTCGCGCGGCCGATTGTGCACTACCAGGGACGCACGTCCAGCCAGGTGCTCTGGTAGGTGGCGCCTTCGCCCATGTCGGTATAAGCGTCGGAGCACAGCATGTTCACCGTGCCCTCGACCGTCTCGTCGTCCGACCGCTGACCCGGCACCAGCACCACGCCCGGCTGCACCTCATCGCGCACGCGCAAGCGTCAGCCCCACCGTGCCGCGATCGTTCACCAGCCGGACCTGCTCGCCGTCGCGCAGATTGCGCGCCGCGGCGTCGGCGGGATGCAGACGCAATACGGCTTGCCCTCGCGCTCGACGCAGGAAGGCGACGCCGGAAAACGCAGTGTGGCTCAGGAAATATCCTGGGCCGGTCAACAGACGCAGCGGCCATTGCGCACCTTGCGTTGCCTCGACCGGATCGGGCTGCCAATCCGGCATCGGCGGCAATCCCTGCTTCGCCAGCGCCTCGGAATAGAACTCCAGTTTGCCGGATGGCGTGCGGAACTGCTGTGCCGATCTTCGTTGCGATGGAGATCGGACCGGCGTTGCGCAACGCGTCAGGATCGAATGCCGCGACCGGTCCTTTCGCGCCGCGGAACAACTCCCGCAGGATCTCGGGCTGCGACATGCGGAACACCGGATCGGTCAGGCCCATTCGCTGCGGCCAGTGCCTGCGCCAGCTTCAGGTTGGACCACGCCTCGCCCTGCGGCGGCACCGCGCGGTGGCGAGTACTGCATGTAATACGTGCCGTAGGCGCGGAAGAAATCCTCGGTCTCCAGATACGTCGCCGCCGGCAGCACGATATCCGCGTAACGCGCGGTCATCGTCAGGAACGGATCGTGCACCACGGTGAACAGGTCCTCGCGCGCCAGGCCGCGTCGCGTCTTCGCCGTGTCGGGGCAGGTGACGGCGGGATTGTTGGCGGCGATGAACAGCGCGCGGATCGGCGGATCGTTCAGCTCCAGCAGCGCCTCGCCAAGCCGGTTATGGTTGATGGTGCGCGTCGCCGCGGGACCGGACGGCTTGCGCAACGCGTTGTAGTTCAGCTCGAACGATGCATTGGTGCCGTTCAGCGCGCCGCCACCATAACGGCCATAGGCGCCGGTGACGCCCGGCAGCAGCGCGACCGTGCGCAGCGCCTGGCCGCCATAGGTGAAGCGCGTCATGCCCCAGCCGAGGCGGATCAACGACTTCTTGGCCGCGCCATACATCGCGGCGAGCCGTTCCACGTCCGCGCTCGTCATGCCGGTGATCGGATGCGACGCAGTCAGGCGTGAAGCGCGGCAGCACCTCGCGCTCGACGCGATCGAAGCCCAGCGTGTGCTGCGCGATGTAGTCGCGATCGCACAGGTTGTCGCGCACCAGCACGTGCATGATGCCGAGTGCCAGCGCCGCGTCGGTGCCGATGCGGATCGGGATGTGCCAGTCGGCATTCTGCGCCGACCGCGTGCGGCGCGGATCGATCACCACGAGCTGCACGCCACGCTTGCGCGCCTCCTCCAGCTTCGCCCAGAAATGCACGTTGGTGGCGAACAGGTCGGCGCCCCAGCAGATCACCAGGTCGGACTTCGACCACCGATTCTGGATCAGCGCCGCCGATCGGCACCGACGGTCGCGTCCCAGGCGGCGTCCATGCAACTGTCGCACACCGTGCCGGCCCACAGACGGCTGGTGCCCATGGCGTGGAACAGACCGTTCGGCAGGCCGCGATTCATCAGGCCCTGATGCGAGCTGTAGCAATAGCCGAGCAGCGCCAGCGGCCCCGATTCCGCGATGATGGATTTCCAGCGCGCGGTGATCTCATCGAGCGCCGCGTCCCAGGTGATCGGCGTGAACCTGCCCTCACCCTTGGCCCCGACGCGGCGCAGCGGCGTGGCGATGCGCTCCGGCGAATGCACCAGTTCGGCGTCGCGGTTCACCTTGGCGCAGGCAAAGCCGGCGGTGAACGGCTGATCGGGATCGCCCTCGATGCGCACCACGCGGCCGTCCTCGACGTGTGCCAGCAACGAGCACATGTCGGGACAATCGTGCGCACAGACCACGCGAATAGTTTCCACGCCTTGTCTCCAGATTTCAGTAGCCGACGCTACGTCAGGCGGCGGTGGGGTGATAGGCCATGTTGCCGGCCCTGGCCAGACCATTGCCCACCGCCAGTCTTCGGGCGAACATTCCAGGGGCACGACAAGAAATCGGGGGCGGGTGCTATGCGGCAAGGCTGGCTGGGTGCAGTGGCTGGAGTGGCTCTGTGCTGGAGCGCGTCGGCGGCCGATCTCAGGATCGGTGTGGCTTCGGAAGTGACCACGCTCGATCCGCACTTCTTCCACCTGACCTCCAATACCGAGATCGACAAGCTGATATACAGCGGCCTGGTGACCCAGGACGCGAACCTGAAGGTGATCCCCGACCTGGCGGCGAGCTGGCGCAGGCTCGATGACACGCACTGGGAATTCAAACTGCGGGAAGGCGTTACGTGGCAGGACGGCACGCCATTCACCGCGGACGATGTGGTGTTCACCTATCAGCGCGCGCGCAACGTGCCGAACAGCCCGGCGAGCTTTCTGCAGTTCCTCAAGCATGTGGCGAAGACCACCGCGGTGGATGCCCACACGCTGGTGATCGAGACCGATCAGCCGGACCCGATCCTGCTGAACGAGATCCTCAATGTGTGGATCGTGTCGCGCAAGAACGGCGAGAGCGCCACCACGGCCGATTACAATTCGGGCAAGGCGGCGATCGGCACCGGGCCGTATCGTGAGGTCGAGTGGGTGCCAGGCGATCGCATCGTGCTGGAACGCTTCGACGGCTATTTCGGCGACAAGCCGGACTGGCAGCGCGTCACCTACAAGCCGATCACCAACGATGCGTCGCGCGTCGCCGCAGTGCTCAGCGGCGATGTCGATCTGATCAGCAACGTGCCGGGCAATGACGCCGTCGCGCTGAAGGCCAATCCGAAGATCACGCTTGGCACGATGGCGAGCAACCGGTGTTACTTCTGGACGCTGGACGTCGATCGCGACGCGTCGCCGCAGCTCACCGATATGGACGGCAAGCCGCTGAGCAAGAACCCACTGAAGGATGTGCGGGTGCGGCGCGCGATGTCGATGGCGATCGATCGCGGCGCGCTGGTGAGTCGTGTGATGCAAGGGCAGGCAGTGGCAGCCGCGCAGTTTATGCCGGCGGGTGTGCCGGGCACCAGCGCGAAGCTGAAGCCAGTGGCGTACGATCTCGCCGGCGCGAAGAAGCTGTTGGCCGAGGCGGGATGGGGCGGCGGTTTCGGGTTGACGATAAACTCAAGCAACGATCGCTATCCGAATGACGCGCAGGTCAACCAGGCAGTGGCACAGATGTGGAGCCGGCTTGGCCTGAAGACCACCGTGGATGCGATGCCGAAGGCGGTTTACTTCCCGCGCGTCACGAAGCTGGAGTTTTCCGTGCTGCTGAGCGGCAACTCCACCGACACCGGCGAACCGCTGTCGCAGTTGCAGTATCTGCTGGGGACCTACGATGCGAAGAAGGGCATCGGCGCCGGCAACTACGGGCGCTATTCAAGCCCGCATCTGGACGCGGTCCTTGGCAAGGCGGCGATGACGATGGATGACGGCATGCGCGCCGCCTTGCTGGCGGAGGCGTACGAGTTCGCCATCGGCGACGAGGCTGCGGTGATACCGATGCTGTTCCCGATTACCACGTGGGCGATGAAGAAGGGCCTCACCTACGGCGGCTTCCCGCAGGAGGCGACGGTGGCTTCACTGGTTCACGTGGCCAAGTGATGCGCATGCCCCTACTGATCCGCGACAGCCGTTCCGACGATGTGCCGGCGATTACCGCGATCTATGGCCATTCCGTGCTGCACGATAACGCCAGCTTCGAGCTCGATCCGCCTGATGCCGCCGAGATCGCGCGACGGCGCGACGTGTTGCTGGCCTCCGGTCTTCCCTATCTGGTTGCGCAGGATGAAGCGGGCCGGGTCGTCGGTTACACCTACGCAGGCACGTATCGGCCGCGTCCGGGCTATCGCTTCACGGTGGAGAACTCGGTCTATGTCGCGCCGGATTGCCAGGGCCAAGGCATCGGGCTCGCACTGCTGCCGCGGCTGATCGCGCGCTGCGAGGCCGCGGGGCTGCGGTCGATGGTCGCGGTGATCGGCGATTCCGCGAACCACGCCTCGATCCGTCTTCACGCACGCTGCGGGTTCCAGCACGCCGGCCTGCTGCCGGCGATTGGCTGGAAACACGGCCGCTGGCTCGACTCGGTGCTGATGACACGGCCACTTGGGGCAGGCGCGGGCGAACCTCCTTAGGCGGCTCGCCCGCTCCCGCTTACGCCGCCTCGGCCAACTGCCCGTTGATCGTCAGGCCCTGCGATCCGGCGGATACATGCACAGTGTCACCATCCTTCACAGCACCCTCCAGGATCAGCGACGCCAGCGGGTTCTGCAGGCTGCGCTGGATCACCCGCTTCAGCGGACGTGCGCCGTAGGTGCTGTCGTAGCCTTCGCTGGCCAGCCACTCGAGTGCGCTGCGATCCAGCTCCAGCCCGACCTTGCGATCGGCCAGCAGCTTGCGCAGGTGATCGAGCTGAATCGATACGATGCTAGCCATGTCGCTGCGCTGCAGGCGGCGGAACAGGATGATCTCGTCCAAGCGGTTGAGGAATTCAGGGCGGAAATGATGCCGCACGATGGTCATCACCTGACCCTGCACCATCGCGGTCGGCTCACCGTCCGGCTGTGCCGCGAGGATGTCGCTGCCGAGGTTGGAGGTCAGCACGATGATGGTGTTCTTGAAGTCCACCGTGCGGCCCTGTCCGTCGGTCAGGCGACCGTCGTCGAGCACCTGCAACAGAACATTGAACACATCCTCATGCGCCTTCTCGACCTCGTCGAACAGGATCACCTGATACGGCCGTCGACGCACCGCCTCGGTCAGCACGCCGCCTTCGTCGTAGCCGACATAGCCGGGCGGCGCGCCGATCAGACGCGCGACGGCATGGCGCTCCATGAACTCGCTCATGTCGATGCGCACCATCGCGCGCTCATCGTCGAACAGGAACTCCGCGAGTGCCTTGCACGTCTCGGTCTTGCCGACGCCGGTGGGGCCGAGGAACAGGAAGCTGCCGATCGGCCGGTTCGGATCCTGCAGGCCGGCACGCGCGCGGCGCACCGCGTTGGCGACCGCCTTCAGCGCCTCCTCCTGGCCGACGACACGTTTGCGCAACTGCTCTTCCATGCGCAGCAGCTTGTCGCGCTCGCCTTCCATCATCTTGTCGACCGGGATGCCGGTCCAGCGCGATACAACGGCGGCGATCTGCTCCTCGGTAACGGCTTCGTTCACCAGCTTGCCGTCGGACGATGACGTCAGCTTCCGTTCGATCTCGGGAATCACGCCATAGAGCAGCTCCGAAGCCCGCGCGAGGTCGCCACGTCGCTGCGCGATCTCCACGTCGCTGCGCGCCTGGTCCAGTTGCTCCTTGAGCTTCTGGGTCTCCTGCACCTGCTCCTTCTCCGACTGCCACGCGGCGGTCAGGGCATTTGACTCATCCTCGAGTTCGGCAAGCTCTTTCTCCAGCCGCGTCAGTCGCTCGCGCGATGCGGGATCATCCTCCTTGCGCAGTGCTTCGCGCTCGATCTTGAGCTGGATCACCCGGCGGTCGAGTTCATCGAGTTCCTCGGGCTTGCTGTCCACCTGCATGCGCAGCCGGCTCGCGGCTTCGTCCACGAGGTCGATCGCCTTGTCGGGCAGGAACCGGTCGGTGATGTAGCGGTTCGACAGCGTCGCCGCGGCGACCAGCGCACCATCGGTGATGCGCACGCCGTGATGCAGCTCGTATTTCTCCTTGATGCCGCGCAGGATCGAGATGGTGTCCTCGACCGACGGCTCGCCCACGAACACCGGCTGGAACCGCCGCGCCAGTGCCGCGTCCTTCTCGATATGCTTGCGGTACTCGTCGAGCGTGGTGGCGCCGATGCAGTGCAGCGTGCCACGCGCCAGTTCCGGCTTGATCAGGTTCGCAGCATCCATCGAGCCTTCAGCGCGGCCGGCGCCCATCAGGTTGTGCAGTTCGTCGATGAAAAGGACGATCTGTCCCTCGGCCGACTCCATCTCCTTGAGCACGGCCTTCAGCCGCTCCTCGAACTCGCCGCGATATTTCGACCCGGCGACCAATGCGCCGAGATCGAGCGCCAGCAGCTGCTTGCCCTTCAGTGCCTCCGGCACGTCGCCATTGACGATGCGCAGCGCGAGGCCGTCGACGATGGCGGTCTTGCCGACGCCGGGCTCGCCGATCAGCACGGGATTGTTCTTGGTACGGCGCGCCAGCACCTGGATGGTCCGGCGGATTTCCTCATCGCGCCCAATGACCGGATCGAGTTTTCCCTCGCGCGCCAACGCGGTTATGTCGCGGGCATATTTCTTCAACGCGTCGAAGTTCGACTCGGCATTCGGGCTGTCGACCGTGCGGCCCTTGCGGATGTCGTTGACCGCCTTCTCCAGCGCCTGGGCAGTCGTGCCGGCGTTGCGCAGCGCACGGGCGGCCGGCGTGTCGGAGGCGGCGATTGCCACCAGCAGCCGGTCCTGCGCAACGAATTGGTCGCCGGCCTTTGTCGCGGCCTGCTGCGCGGCATCCAAGATGCGCACGAGGTCAGGAGTGATCTGAGGCTGGCCGGCGCCTGAGCCTTGCACCTTTGGCAGCCGCTCCAGTTCCGTCCCGACCGCGGCGAGCGCCGCCTTCGGGTCGCCGCCAGCGGTCTTGATCAGGCCGGCTGCCGCGCCTTCCTCGTCGTCCAGCAGCGCCTTCAGCAGGTGCTGCGGTGTGATCTGCTGGTGAAACTCGCGGATCGCGATGGTCTGGGCGGCCTGCAGGAAGCCACGCGCCCGCTCGGTGAATTTCTCAATGTCCATCTCTATGTCCCTGTACGTAGGCGACCGGTCCCAAGCTCCCATCCCTGATCAGGCAACGGAAACGTGACCCTTTGGCAATCCAAGTGGGTCCAGGCACACTATGACTCAAGAGGGAGCGACCCATGCGCATCGAATACCTGTACCGCTACCCGGTGAAGGGGCTGACCGCAGAGGCGTTGGATGCGGCGGAGGTAGAGGAGGGTGGCTGCATTCCATGGGACCGCGCCTTTGCCCTGGCGCAGGGCGATGCCGGCTTCGATCCGGAGAGGCCGCAATGGCTGCAGAAGGCCAACTTCATGTGCCAGATGAAGAACGCGCGCATCGCGGCGCTGTTCTCATTCTTCGAGCCGCGCACCGGCATGCTGGCGATACGCGCCCCGGACGGATCGGCCGTGGTGGAGAACGCGCTGACCGACACCGGACGCGAGCGGATCGGCGCATTCCTGGCCAGCTACATGGGCGAGGAGGTCCGGGGCGCGCCGCGCTTCCACCACGTGCCGGGCCACAGCTTCTGCGACCAGCGGCGGAAGGTCGTCAGCCTGATCAACCTCACCAGCCTGCGCGATTATGAGGCGAAGGTGGGCGCGCGCCGCCACCGGCGTCGATTCCGCGCCAATGTGTGGTTCAGCGGCGCGGCGGCATGGAGCGAGCGCGACTGGGTGGGCCGTCAGCTCCAGGTGGGAGGCGCCGTGCTTCAGGTGACCAGGCCGATCACCCGTTGTCCGGCAACCCAGGTCAACCCGGAAACAGCGGAGCGCGATGTCGATCCGCTGGAGGAGCTGCGACGCCTGTACGGCCATGTGGAACTCGGCGTGCATGCCGAGGTGATCGAGGGCGGGCGCTTCGCGGTTGGAGACGCGATCGAGGTCTTGCCGGAGTAGGCCCCGCCGCGGTCGCGCTTGACGCGGCCTATTCCGCACTAGCCGGCGAGAATGCCGCCATCGACCGCCATGGCATGACCAACCATAAAGCTTGCGGCAGGACTGCAAAGCCATAGCACGGCAGCGGCGATCTCTTCCGGCTCACCGAAGCGTCCAATGGGTTCCTGCGCCACCATGCGCGCCACGATTTCCGGGTCGTAGTTCTTCGTGACGAAGACGGCCATCGGCGTGTTTACCATTCCAGGGCAGACGGCGTTGATGCGAATGCCCTTGGCGGCATAATCGAGAGCGGCGCTCCGCGTCAGGCCGATCACCGCGTGCTTGCTCGCGGAGTACGCGCTGCGCCCTCTGGAGCCCTTTAGGCCCCCTATCGACGAGCAGTTGACGATCGCGCCACTTCCCTGCGCCATCATCTGGCGAATTTCGCCCTTCATGCAGTTCCACACGCCGCGCAGGTTGACGTTCATCACCCGGTCGAATTCATCGTCGCTGGTGTCCAGGAACGCGGCAGAATCGGAGTTCACACCGGCATTGTTGAAGGCTGCGTCAAGCCGCCCATAGGTGCTGACGGCGCGCTCGATCATCGCTGCGACCTGAGCGGTATCCGTCACGTCGCAGGTGACACCAATGGCGTTGTGACCCGCCACGCGCAGACTTTCGGCTGCCTTGTCGATCGCCTCCGCGTCGCGATCGGCAAGGATCACGGACGCACCAGCCTTGGCGAAGGCCTCTGCCGTCGCCAGACCAATGCCACCGCCAGCTCCGGTGACGAGTGCCACTTTTCCGTCGAAAGCCGTCGTTGTCATTTGGACTCTCCGCTCGCCGGCCTGCCAGATACCCGCCGCCTCGCCCGGTGCGTGTGGGCGGCCGTCCTCGCCGCCAGCGTCGCCATCAGCGCCCCCGGCCAACGCAGGCGGCGTTGATAGCTGTTTCGCGGCAGCCGGTGTATCGATCGCATCTCCTCCTGTGTCGGCTTGAGTTTTGTCACGTCAATGCAAGCCGGTCCCATGTTCTCGGGCTGCTCGAGCCGCAGGGTGGGTAGCAGGTCCGGCGCGGCGGCTGCCCGATCGCTCAGCGGCGCGCCAAGGTCGAACAGCGCATTCAACGTTGAAATGATCGATGTGTGGTCGAATGGTGGTCCGCCCTCCGGTGGCCGGAGAATGCTGCCCGCCGGCACGTAAGGCGAGACGATAACAGCCGGCACGCGAGGGCCGAAACGATCGAAGGCGAACCCGTTGGAGGCGGGACGACCCGTGGGCACCGCGGCAGGTGGCGGCACGTGGTCATAGCAGCCGCCATGCTCGTCGAAAATGATCACGAGGAGCGTGCGATCCCAGGCCGGGCCGGCACGCACAGCGTTGTACAGCGACGCGACCAGTTGCTCGGCAAACGCCACGTTGTGCGGTGGATGAGCGTCGTTTGGTACGCGATGCAGCAGACGGCTCGCAAAGTATCGTGGCTCGATGAAACTGTAGTTGGGAAGCCGCCCGTCCGCCGCATCCTCGAGAAATTCCGGATCGAAGAAGCGGAAATGCGTGGGAATTCGCAGCCACAGATCGACCAGTGAGGCAGTCTGTGGCGCGTCATGGAAGTAGACCTTCCAGCTTCGCCCGCGCGAGCCCAGGCGGCGAAACACGCTGGGCAGCAGGAAGGGCAGCGGAATGGCGGCGTTGTTCACCGCGCCACCACTGCTGCCGGCGTGTGCGAACAGGCGGTTGGGCCAGGTCTCGGTGGGGACTGAGGAGAACCAGCGATCGGATACACCAAAGCTTCGAGCCAGCGTGCTGAGAACCGGCAGTTGCTCAGGCGTGAAGCAATGCATGACCGCTCGAGGGTCCAGCGGCGTGCTGCCCGCAGGCTGGCGCATGTAGTTGTCGATGAACCCGTTCATCCTTGGCGTGCCGTCCGAGTGCAGGCCAAAGATCTGCATGCTGACGTCGTCGAACAGCTCGCCGGGATCGGGATCAGGGATGCTGGCGGCTTCGGGCGTGAGCGAGCCGTCGTTCCAGACCGGGATCTGCTGCACTGTGCCGTCGTCACGGTGCCAGGGATTGGCTTCATCGCCGCGCAGCCCGTCGAAATCCGGCCGGTCCCGGTACAGCCACCCGAGCATGCAGTCGAAGGAGCGGTTCTCCAGCATGAGAACCACGACGTGTTCAATCCGGGCCATGCGGGCGGAGCAACGATGAACGGCGGCGCAGGTTCCTACACGACCGAGCCAGGTGGAAAGGATGGCCGCCGCTTTTCCATGTGCGACGCCAGGCCTTCTTTCGCCTCCGGTCCGCTGAAGCCGATGAATTCCAGCGCGAGGGACGCGTCGAAAGACGGGCCTGCCATCCGCAGCCAGTTGTTCAGAGCGTACTTGGTCCAGCGGATGGCGCTTTGCGCGCCTTCCGCCAGTCGCACCGCGATCTCCAGTGCCTTCGCGTCCAGTTCGGCATCCTCGACCGCCAGCGAGACGAGCCCGATCCGCTCGGCCTCGGCGCCGGTCACCGCATCGCACAGCAGCAGGTAGTACTTCGCCTTCGCCAGCCCGCACAGCAGGGGCCAGACGATCACCGAATGATCGCCCGCCGCGACGCCGAGCCGGGTGTGGCCGTCGATGATGCGCGCGTCCTTGGTGGCGATCGATATGTCTGCCAGCAACCCACATACCAGGCCGGCGCCCACCGCCGGTCCGCGCATTGCGCTGACCACCGGCTTGCCGCAGTTGATGATGTTGTAGACAAGATCGCGCGCCTCCTTCCAAACCCGCGTGCGGGTCTCGAAGTCAGCGATCACCTGCTCGACCATCCTGAAGTCGCCGCCTGCCGAGAAGGCGCGGCCGGCGCCGGTGATGATGACGGAGTTCACCTCCGGATCGGCATCGATATCGCGCCAGATTTCGCCGAGTTCGCGATGCATCACGGCGTCGACCGGGTTCAGACGTTCCTCACCACCGCCCATGGTGATGCGCAGCACGCGCGGATGCGGCCGGTCGAAACTCAGGCGCGTGTACCTGTGCATAGCGGTCTGACATTGGCATCTCCTGAAAGCGGGTGCGTCTAGGCCGGGCGTAACCGACCGAGCGCCGTTTCCGCCCGCCGCCGCAGCGTACCGATTTGCCCCACGCCAGCCAGCCGCCGGTCGAGAAAGCCGAGCGTGGCCACATCATCCTCGCCGGCATCGCGTAACCAGAACAGCACGGTTGTCGCGTACACTGCCGCAAGGATGGCTCGCTTGGTGTACCAACTAAAGTCGGCCGATTGATCGCCGGCCGAATGCCAGATTGCATCGACCGTTCGCGCCGTGCATGCCGCAGCCAACCGTGCATTGCGTGGAAGCGCGAGAAGCGCGAGCGCGCGGCGGATCGCCTCCTTGTGCGGCCGGTTCTGCTCGAGCCGCAGCGCGATCACCGCCCGCACTCGCTGATGCAGCCGCAGAGCGGGGTCCAACGTGGCGGCAGCCGTCTCCATCCGTCGATCGGCCCAGTCGCAGAATGCCTCGATCATGTCGGGGGTGCCGCCGGGGAACAGCAACTCGGCATCATCCGGCGATGCGCCGATATCGGTAAGCCCCATGCGCAGCGAGCGGCGCGTCCAGCCGTCGAACGGCACATGCGGCAGCATTGCGGCGATGGCCGCGTCACGTTCGGCACTTCGCTCCGGAGGTGTCATCGGCTGTCCTGCTGCGCGGCTGCCGCGCGCGCCAGTTCCTCGGTGAAGCCGAACAGCGAGAAGTCCTGCATCCGCATCGGATACAGAATGCCATCCAGGTGGTCGTACTCATGCTGCACCACGCCGGCGTGGAAGCCGGAGACTTCCCGCGAGATCGGCCGGCCGTCGCAGTCGACGCCGCGATAGCGGATACGCGGCGCACGGGGTACTGCGGCACGCAGCCCGGGGATCGACAGGCAGCCCTCCCATCGCAGGATGCGGTCCTCGGTCAGCAGCTCGATCTCCGGATTGATCACCACCGTGTTGCCGACCGGCGTGTCGGCGGCGTCCTCGTTGCCGCGTGCCTCGGAGACCCGGAACACGAACAGCCGCAACGGCACATGGACCTGTGGCGCGGCCAGCCCCGCGCCGGATGCGTCCTCCATCGTCTCCATCATGTCGGCAACGAGGCGGCGGATCTCCGGCGACCCCGGGTTCGCCACCGGTTCACACATTTGCAACAGCACGGGATGTCCCATGCGCGCTATCTTCAGAATGGCCATATGTTCCTCCGGAGCCTGTCCACGGGCTGGACCCGCGGGGTGGGCTGGCGAATTATCCTCGCGGCATGATATAGGGCGCGTCCCCGATCGTCGGGGACGGATGCAACTGAGAAGGAGAAGGCGGCCAAGTGCAAGTACTAGTGCGTGACAACAATGTCGACCAGGCGCTGAAGGCGCTCAAGAAGAAGATGCAACGGGAAGGGATCTTCCGCGAGATGAAGCTGCGGCGGCACTACGAGAAGCCGTCGGAGCGTCGGGCCCGCGAGGCGGCCGAGGCGGTCCGTCGCGCCCGCAAGCTGGAACGCAAGCGGCTCGAACGCGAAGGCTTCTGACGGCTTCAAGTCGATAGCAGCAAGCGAGGGGGCGGTGCGCACACGCCCCTGATCTTGCCATCGTGCGCCCTTGGCCCTACGGTCCAATTGGACCAGCGTTCTAGGGCGCATCCCGATGTTCACGCCAGACCAAAGCCGGCAGCAGGCCGTATTCGACCGGCTGCGGCAGGGCATCCTTGCCGGCACGCTGCCCGCCGGCGCACGCCTGCCACCCACCCGCGCGCTCGCCGAGGAACTGGGTGTAGCGCGGCAGACAGTAGTGCTGGCCTACGAGCGGCTGGCCTCCGAGGGCTATGTTCGCGCCCGCACCGGTAGCGGCACCTACGTCGCCCCTGATCTGCCGGACGCCGCGCCGGCCCCGGCAGTACCACCGCCGACCGCGGCCAGTTCGCTCTCCCGGCGCGGCCAAAGCCTTGCCGCCGTTCCTGCCACGGCCGCGTCGCGTGACGCCAGCCTGGGCACTTTGCTGGCTGGCGGCATCCCTGCGCCCGACCTGTTCCCCAAGGAGGCCTGGGCGCGCTGCGCCGTGCGGGTGCTGAAGTCGCTGTCCGGCGACATCACCGGTTATCCGCCGCCGCAGGGGCTGCCTGAATTGCGCAGCCAGATCGCCGCACATCTCGCCGCGACACGCGGACTGCTGGCCGATCCCGCCAACATCGTCGTGACCGCCGGCACACAGCAGGCGCTGCGCATCGCTGCGGAACTCCTGCTGGATCCGGGCGACGCCGCGTGGGTGGAGGATCCCGGCTACATCGCGGGCCGTGGTGCGCTGCTCGCCGCCGGTGCCACGCCGGTGCCCGTCCTCAGCGATGCAGAGGGGCTCGATGTCGCGGCCGGCATCCAGCGTGCGCCGGACGCCCGCCTGGCATTGGTCGCGCCATCGCATGCCACACCGCTGGGCGGCGCGCTGCCGATCGGCCGACGCCTCGCATTGCTTGACTGGGCAGGCCGCGCGAATGCCTGGATCCTGGAGGACGATTGCGATTCGGAATTCCGCTGGAGCGGCCACCCGCTGCCGCCGCTCGCGACCCTCGATCGCGCCGGACGAGTGATCTATTGCGGCACATTCAGCAAGACTCTGGCGCCTGCATTGCGTCTCGGCTTCGCCGTTGTGCCGGCGCCGCTGGTCGCCGCATTCGTGCGTGTTGGAACGCTGATGGATCGCGGCATCGATACGCTCAACCAGGCGATTCTGGCGGAGTTCATGCGGCAGGGATTGCTGTCTCCACACGTCCGCCGCATGCGGACCGAGTATGCCCGCCGCCGAGCGGCGCTGCTGGCGGCGATCGCGCGGCATGCGCCCTCGGTCGCGCCTATTCCGGCGCCCGGTGGACTGCACATGGTCGGGCGCCTGCCGGACGGCATGGACGAAGCAACCGCGGTGCTGGCCTGCCGTGGTCGCGGCCTCGCGGTGTCGCCGCTGGGTGCGTATTACGCCGGACCGCGGCGCATGGCTGGGCTGGTCATGGGGTTCGCCGGCACGCCGACCGCGTTGGCCACCGATACTGCCCGCCGCCTGGAAGCTGCTCTGCGAATGGGTGGCGGCAAGGGACCAATGGTTCCCCTCCCCTGACGGCCATTTGTCGAAGCACCGGCGGTTCAACTCGGTCTCATGGCTCGATGCATCGTCTATGACGCTCTGGAACGTCGAGAGCCGCGGTGAGCACAGGCCAACGATGCGACGCAAGCCGCGACAACTCACAGATCGCTCGATGGGTGTATTCTGAACCTAAGTGACTGGTAACGACATGGGATCCTATCAGCAAGGTGAGCGTCGCTGGGCGATGAGTCTCCGGTGGATGCTCGCATTGACGTTGCTGTGCTGTGGCCTTCCGGTGCACACGGTGACCGGCGCGAACTACACCGGCAACGCCGGCACCAACATCGTGCCTCGTTGCAACGCCACGGCAGAACTCGCGACGTGCGCCGATTACGCAGCGGCGACCGGCCCGAATGCCCCGCCCGCCCCTGCTCCCGCCCGCACTGGCACCGGGACCTTCCGGGTCAGCGAGGGCCATATCATAGGCCCGAACGGGCACTCCTTCATCGCCACCGGCCTGGGCACTTACTGCGAGCCGCCGGGAGAAGATATTTTCGATGTGCAGGGCTGCAAAACAGCTATCACGAACTTCTCGACCGGCGCCCCACTTACGTCGGTCTTTCCGAATGTCAATTATGTCCGCTGGTGCACCAGTTCTGTCAAAGCACCACTGCCACCAGCCGCGTGGTTCAGTAAATTCGTCGATACACTAACCGCTTTGCACATCGTCACAGTCATACAGGACTGCGACTACCCGACCACGCTGACGGGTGGCGCGCTTGCCAATGCAGAGAGCGTACGCAGGCTGGGCCTCAGCGTTCAAAGGAAATCCGTATGTCTGGTTCGCGACGCAGAATGAGCCAAACAACATAAACCAACAGAACGCCATGATCTCCGGCATCTATAAAGCTATACGGGGGACCGGCAACAACACGGTTGTATTGATCGACCCCGCTACCTACTCGACAGCTGGCATGGACGCCTCCATGTTCCGAACCTTCAACAACGTGGCATGGGACGTGCACTTCTATGGCTGGATACCGGCGGCCTGCATCTATTCCTGCGAACCCACCGCGTCGCTGGCCGGCTATATCAACGCGATGAGTGCGATCACGAGTGCTGACGGCGTGATACCAACCATCATAGGTGAGTTCGGCGGTGCAACCGACGGCTGCGCCGAGGACTCGAATGCGGAGGCTGTGGTACATGCAGTACTCGGCAGCGGACACGGCTTCGCGGCGTGGTACTGGAACGGGGCTGATTGTAAGAAGCCTGGTCGGTTGGGTTCAGACAACCTACTGGCGGGGCCCAACTTCGATCACGCCCCGATCAGCCTCACAACGTTCGGACGGATGGTGGCAACGGCGATACAGAACGGCCCCGGGCCAAGAATCCTGGCGAATGCGATCTCGAGGCGAGAAAACGGCACGAAGAGGCCGGCCTCGGCCGGTGAGAGCGAGTCGCAGTGCCATGATCGTTGGGCACCTGTTGCACCTCCATCGATGGCATCGTCGACCGTCGGTGGAGGTGTCAAACCTACGGCTATTCGATTGCTCGCATTCACGCACAAGGCTGAGAGCACGGGTGTCCCGAGTGGTGGGCGATGTTCCTCGACAGCGACGATGAACTGGTCCGCGGCTCACTCGCGCGTGTCCGCCAGAGCCTGCTCGCGCTGCCTTCCGGCGTCGGTTGAGCGCTCTTTCGGTGCAGCTGGGACAACGGGTGCATCTCGCCAGATCCCCTGCCGGTTCACGATGTATTGGACTATGAGGCCTAGTCTAATTGCGATTCGCGGAAATTGATCCCGACCATCTTGAATTCCTCACTTGTGTTCGGATCAGAAGTATTGCGGAGATCGGAATGGCGGGCGGTCGCTTCGAAGACCTGTTTTGGTTCAATTTCTACAAGGAACACAAATCCAAGATGTTCCCCGACATCGTGAGATTGTATCACCAAGATGCAGACAACCAGTTGACTGATCGAATGTCGGCCACTTCGAAGGACGATATCGATCTCGCGAACAGCAGAGCCGACATGATGACCCAACTTCTTGCGGCGCATGGCAGCGCCACGAGAGGGCTTCCCCCATGCTATTTCAAGATTTCGCGAACTGAAGGCGTGACATTCCCGAAGCGCCGCAAAGGCTTAAGACGCCGGTCGGACGAGCCGGCTTGGGCGTCTTCGGGCCGGCGTCAGACCCTCACCAGCAGATCGCCGCCCTCGACCTTCAGCTCGAATACCTTGAGGTTCCCCTCGGCGGGCGCACACAAGGCCTTGCCGGTACGTATGTCGAAGCGAGCGGCATGCAGCGGGCACTCGATGCAGCCATCTTCCAGCCAACCGTCGGAGAGCTGGGCGTATTCGTGGGTACAAATGTTGTCCGTGGCGCGATAGTCGCCACCTGGCAAGTGATACAGCGCTATCTCATGCTCACCGACCCGCACCGGGTGCACCTGGCCTTCTGCCACATCCGCCACACTCGCCACCCGCACCCACTGGCCGTCCGCCATATCGCTCTCCTGGTTCCTGTTCACGCACAACATGCCAGCCGGCGCGGGGCAGGCCAAGCGCCGGTTGCTCACGGCGTCGGCAGACACCTAGACTGGGTCGGTTTCCGGGGTGTTGGAGAGCGCCATGTCGGCATCCGGCCTTATGCGTCTCAGCCTGCTTGCGGCGGTCACGGTCGCCGCCGTCCAGACCGCTTCGGCGCAGCACGTGATGTTCGATGCGCCCGGCATGATGGGCCAGAAGAAGGCGCCGGCCCCGCCACCGCCGCGTGCTCAACCCACGGTGTGGCCGCGGCTCGATCCTGGTGCCGTTCTATGTCGCACTTCGGACGACCTGGACCGCTACGCTGCCAATATGACGGCGCGCGCGAGCGGCGGCGATACCCGACCAGCCGACTGCCAAATAATCGCTCAGCCGACCGGGATTCAAATTCTCAGCCGGCAGGGGCTTGGCCGCACCGAAGTCAAGCTGAGCACATCCGACAACGTCGGCTGGACTGATGTCTGGCTGCCCGACAAGGCGCCTGTGACTCGATGACGCACATCATCGTGGGGGCCGGGCAGGCAGGCGGCTGGGCCGCGATCGCGATGCGGCAGGCCGGCTACGAGGGCCGGGTCTTGCTGATCGGCGATGAACCGTGGCGCCCGTATGAGCGTCCACCCTTGTCCAAGGCCGTGCTGACTGATGAGCCGGAACCGCCGATCACGTTCTTTCACGCGGCGGAACGCTATGAGGATCAGCGCATCGAGCTGGTGCTGGGAGCCACGGTAACAGAGCTGGATCCCGCCGGGCATCGCGTCCGCCTGTCCAACGGTCGGAGTCTGGATTACGACAGGCTCGTCCTCACGGTGGGCGGCATGGCGCGACATCTGCCGATCCCGGGCGGTGACAAGGCGCTCTATCTACGCACTATCGAGGACGCACGACTGATCCGGGGCAAGCTTGCCGCGGCGCGGCGTGTCATTTGCATCGGCGCCGGCGTGATCGGGCTGGAGATCGCCTCATCAGCGCGCAGTCGAGGCGCCGAGGTGACAGTGCTGGAAGCGCTGCCCCGCGCCATGGGGCGAAGTGTGTCACCCGAGGGTGCTCATTTCGTTGAGACGCTGCATCGTGATGCCGGCGTGGCGCTGCATTTCGGAGTGATTGTCGATGCGATCGAGGATGCCCGAGGGGGTGGATTGCACGTGATCTGCCGTGGCGGCGGCGAGTTCCACGCCGACATAGTGATTGCTGGCGTCGGCATGCAGCGCAATCTTGCATTGGCCGAAAATGCCGGCTTGGCGCTGGAAGGCGGCATTGTGGTCGATGAATTGGGCCGCACCAGCGCGACAGACGTCTATGCGGCGGGCGATGTCACAGCATTCCATCATCCGCTGTTCGATCGACGGCTGCGGCTGGAGTTGTGGCGGCACGCGCAGAACCATGGCATCGCTGTTGGCAAGGCGATGTGCGGCGACACGACTCCCTATGACGACATCCCGTGGTTCTGGACTGACCAGCATGGCGTGAACCTGCAGGTGGCAGGATTGCCGGCCGACGCAGTACGGACGATCGTTCGTGCAAACGCGCCGCCTTCGGCATTCACTGCAGTTCATCTGGCCGAGGACGGCAGCGTGGTCGGCCTTACCGCGGCCAACAATCCGCGCGAGATCCGTGTGGGTCAGGCGCTGATCCGGGCGAAACGCCCCGTTGATCCGGACATCATCGCCGACCCAAGCGTGCCATTGCAGCAGCTCATAGGGCGTTGAGATGCCGCCCCAGCGAACTGGGGCGGTACGGTCTCATTATGCAGGTCGGTAGAACTCCATCAGTGGCCCGTCTGCGCGACCAGCCACGCGGACAATCGGTCCTGCGATTGCCCACCGAAGAGTGACAAAGAGCCGATAGAGATACACGCCCGCTCCAGGGGGGACCACAACATTTGGCGGCATTGGCACGACGATCGTGTGTTTCGCTGGTGTGACCGACGGGATGACGGTGGGAAAGCCCGGCAAGGTGATGTTCGGACCTGGGCCACTGACGCTCTCAAGAAACGCATCCAACTGCCACGCACCAGCAGCGGCCCCGCCGACCGTCGCCCAGTGGAAAGTCAGCTCCCAGGGGTCCGGATCGTTCGGAGCAACGCCAGTGCCGATCGTGAGGAAAGTATCCGGAGCCGGGGCAGTCCCCAGATTGTTCAGGATGCAGAGGGGCTCTGTTTCTGTCGGGAAATCAGGATTTGCCTCGATAGCGAAAGGGACCGGATTGCCTACATTCACGAAGCGGAAAGGAAATGCGGTGCTCATATTCTTTCCTCCTATTGTGGTTACTTGCTGTATGGATGGATCATCCATCCATCCTCAGCACGATGGTCCCATTATCGTGGAAGTTGTGTGAGACACCTCACACTTCGCGCAGATACCCACGCGGTCGCACAGAAGAGGAAAAGGCCCGATCTTTATCGACTACTATCCGGAATCATGGACGGCGAAAGAACATGTGGGTTGTCATTGCGAGGAGCGCGGCGACGAAGCAATCCCGGTCACGAGTTGGCTCCGTCGAACGAGATTGCTTCGTCGCTTCGCTCCTCGCAATGACAATGTCGGCGTGACCCGCGCGCTCCAACGATAGTGGGGACCAGCCTCTGCGGATGTATGGACTGACCGCATCGAGCAACTGTGCGGAGGGTGCGAGACGTGGGCCCTCTCCCTCGTCAACCGGCGGCACAACAGTCACATGCCAAGTGCACAGAGTACTGAGCGATGCCTGCGCCACCGGGTGATCAAGCAGTGGCTGGTTCAGCGACGGCCCCACAATCACCGGCGTACGTCGCCCGATTGCCTCGGCAACCACGGACAGCGCGAGATTGTCGGCGATGCCGTGTGCGAGTTTGTTGAGCGAATTGAAGCTGCACGGTGCGAACATTACCACGCCTCGCGGAGGCCGTGGCCGGATCGCCAGATCAAAATACGATTCGACGACCTGCGCGCCTGCGACATCGGCAAGCTCGCGCGGAGCCATCACACGTGAAGCGTTCGGTGTCGGGATCGCGATGACCGTCGAAACGCCGAGTCCGATCAGGCCACGAAGCAGCTCAGGACCGCGCGCCGCGGTAGTCGTGCCACTCAGTACCAGGTAAGCAACTTCAAAACGTTCGCTGCCAGTCGCGTCACCAAGACTCATCGCACCGATCCGGTTATGCTTCACCAATAGGCTACAGTAGGATGCGGCGCTCGGACCGTCCAATGCGGGTGAACGATGGAGCATGCGTCATGATGCCTGCCGAATTCGATATCTCGGGGAAAGTCATCTTCATCACAGGAGCCGGGCGCGGCATCGGTCGAGGAATTGCCGAGGTGCTGGCCGAGGCCGGCGCAGATATCGCGCTGAATGCGCTGACACCAAAATATGTGGAGGGAGCGGCGGCGGATATCGCGGCGACTTCCGGACGGCGCGTCGTTCCGGTCATCGCCGACATGACGAAGGCGGATGATGTTCGGCGTGCGGTCGATTTGATCCTCGCCACGTTCGGGCGCATCGACGTTCTGGTGAACGCGCTTGGCGATTCCATTCGCAAGCCGCTGGTTACCCTGCCTGGCGACGAAGCCGCAGCACCTGGTGTCTCCGACGACGAACTTCGGTTCATCATGGACATCAACCTGACCGAGGCGCTGCTGTGCACGCGCGCTGTCGGCCCGCACATGTTGGCACGCCGCTCCGGCAAAGTGATCAACATTGCATCCTGGACCGCGCATCAGGGCGGCCGGGATATGGTCATCTATACGGCGGCCAAAACCGGGCTTGCCGGATTTACCCGCGCGCAGGCACTCGAGTGGGCGCCGTACAATGTGCACGTCAACGCAATTGCACCGGGGATCTTCCCCGACGCCGTCACATCCGGCGAAGAACGCGTCAGGCAAAGCGCACTTCGGGCAGAGCAGACGGTGCCGCTCAGGCGCCCAGGGCGGCTTCGTGAAGTCGGATATCTGGCGCATTATCTGGCGTCGAGCGCGTCGGACTACATGACCGGGCAGACTATACTGCTCGACGGTGGTCTCTCTCTGTAGCCGGCGCCATGGATGGATATGTAATGCAAGAGGAGGCTTGCCATGTCAGCCCAATCGTCCAAGCGGATCGAGCAATTGGCTCCGGGGTTGGAGAACATCATCTCGGCGTCCGAGCCTATCCAGGACCTTGCCGATGGGTTCGGCGGCCCGCACGGGCCCGCGGAAGGACCCCTGTGGTGGAAGGAGGAACGCTGCCTGTTGTTCAGTGACATCCACAACAACAGACGCATGAAGTATGTGCCCGGCCGCGGCGTGACGGTATTCCAGGAGCCTACAAACCGGGCGAATGGATTGACCAGAGACCTTCAGGGCAGGCTGATCGCCTGTGAGCATGACACGCGACGGGTCACTCGTCAGGAACCTGATGGCAGTCTTCACGGTGATTGCGAACAGCTTCCAGGGAAAGCAACTAAATAGGCCCAACGACGTGGTCGTGAAGTCGGATGGCTGCATCTACTTTACCGATCCCTGGACAAGTCCCGCGCCAGCCGAGCAGTGGGACCTGACATTCTCCGGCGTTTACCGCATCACTCCGGATCTGGGGTCGATGACCTTGCTCATCGGAGACTTCGTGTTGCCGAATGGCCTTGCCTTTTCTCCTGATGAAAGCGTGCTCTACATCAACGACTCGCGTCGCGGGCATATTCGCGCGTTTGATCTGTTGCCAAACGGCGCGCTCGCCAAACAGACGGACCGGGTGTTTGTCGACCTCCGCGGTGACGAGCCTGGTGTCCCTGACGGCATGAAGGTGGACGTGGCAGGGAATGTCTATTGCGGCGGGTCTGGTGGGCTATGGATCATGGATCCGAATGGCAGGAAGCTCGGGCGGATCGTGCATGGGGCGTCTGCCACCACCAACCTGGGTTTTGGTGGCGATGACTGGAAGACGCTTTATTTCACGAGCCGAAACCACCTGGGGTCAGTCAATGTGAAGATCGCAGGTGTTCCCGTGCCGCCGCAAAGAAGTAACCGCAGCAGGCGCTTGTGCTGTCATTGCAAGAAGCGCAGCGCCGGCGCAATGACAGCACAGTGCGTGCATTGCACGACCGAGATTGCTTCGTCGCATCGCTCCTAACAAGAAACCATGAGCAGACTGTGCCGTGAGCGAATTCAAATAAAGACGTGGATGGCCGGCCTTCGCCCGCCATGACGAGGTCCGGTTTCATCCAGCGCGGCTCCGCCGCCTGGCGGTTGTGGAACTCGCAATGATATTGGGACTATTCGCGGCGCCACGCTCGCCGGAGGCGCTCAACCAAGCCGAGTGCTTGCCACTCGGCTTTGGCCTCGCGCAGTGCGTCGACTGATTGCATGGCTTCCCAGGCCTCCTGGCGGGCCGCCGCTGTCGCCGTCTCGGCCTGAGCAAGATCGTCACGCAAAGCATCGATCCGATCACGCAGCGAATTGGCCCGGTTGCGTTCCCCGTTGAGCGCCTGCTGGACCCGGTCTGCTCGCTCGCGCTCGATCCTCACGGTGTTCTCCGCGGCCTCCGCCCGCTCGCGCAGAGCAGCGACCGACGCCTCCAACGCGCTGATGGCGTGGCTTACGTGGGCATCGGCTCAAGCTTCTGCCTGCCGGCGGGTCAGACCACGCCGGCGGAACGAGTGCCCGCATCATGCCGTGGTTGTCCTTCTGGCGCCGCCATCCACGCCACAACCAGCTTGATTGCCGAAGACGTGGCAATCCTGCGGGCCTGCGCCAGTTCCGTGTAAGTCATCCAGCGGCTGTCCGCATCGTCTGCGGACCCAAGCAAGACGACGAGTCAAGGTAAGCGGCAATAACAGT
>CAVZNH010000021.1:0-32748 GCA_963776505.1 uncultured Alphaproteobacteria bacterium | reverse complement strand
ACGCGACCAGTCGGAGTTGATCAGCAGCGACGGCTGTGTGTCGATCAACCAGCTTCCATGCCTGGCATCGTTACTGCCAAGCACGTTGTCGTTGTAGCCCAGCCCCTCCGCCCATTGCGGGAATAGCAGGAAATCGCCGACCCGCACGCCGGGAGGGTCGTAGTCCGGTCGCTCCCGTGAGGCGACGGTCACACCAGGCGCCTCACCGTAACCCGGCACGCCGGTTGGAAAATAGGTCGACAGCAACTCCGCCCGCACGCCGCCGTAGAAAGCCACGCCGCCCAGTGCTGCGCCGAAGCCCAGACGCCGCAACCATCCGCGCCAGCCCGCCATGGCGCGCGACCATGACCGCCACGACCTACCATCGCGTTAATACGCGACTACGATGCGGCGCGCCCAACGGCCGAAGATCGTCGTTCGCGCGCGGCAACTGCGTCTCCCATCCGCCACCCAGCGCCTTGTAGAGCGCTACCAGGTTCGCCGACACGTTCGTCGTCGCAATCGCAAGCTGCTGCTGCGTGGACAGCAGGTTCTGCTGCGCCGTCAGCACCTGCAGGAAGTCGGCGACGCCCTCCTGATAGCGGCTCTGCGCCAACCCCAGCGCACGCTGGTTCTGCACCACCGCCTGCGCCAACTGATCGCGCCGCGCCTGCTCCGTCTGATACGCGGTCAGCGCATTGTCCACGTCATGCCACGCGGACAGCACGGTCTTCTGGTAGTTGATCGCGGCTTCCTGCTGCTGCGCCTTGCGCAGTTCCAGCGTCCCCCTCAGTTGGCCACCCTGGAAGATCGGAATGGTGATGCCCGGCCCCACGCGCATATTGCCGCGCATCGATGTTGAACATCTTCCAGGGCTGCAGCGCCTGCAGCCCCATACTGCCCGACAGCGTCACCGACGGATAGAAACTCGCCACCGCCACGCCGATGTCAGCGGTTGCCGCGTGCAATTGCGCCTCCGCCTGGCGGATGTCGGGGCGCCGCCGCGCCAGCTCGGATGGCAGGCCCACCGGAACCCGCGGCGGCACCGGCGGTACGCGCTGCACGCGGATCAATTCCGCCTGCAACGCGTTCGGCGGCTGTCCCAGCAGCAGGCTCATCGCATTGATCAGCTCCGACTCCTGCTGCTCGAGTGGTGGGATCTGGGCGGCCGTGGTGCGCACCTGGGCGGCGGCATTGGCCACGTCGAGGTCAGTGGTCACGCCACCCGCCGCGCGTTGCTGTGTGAGCTGCAGGCTCTGCTGTGAGGTCCTCAGGTTGTCGTGCGCGATACGCAACTGCGACTGCGTGCCACGCAACTGCATGTAGTCGCGCGCGAGTTCCGCCAGGCTGCTGAGCAGCGTGGCCCGCCGCGCCTCGGCTGACGCCTCCACCGAAGCGCGCGCGGATTCCACCGAGCGCCGCACCCCGCCCCACAGATCGAGTTCCCACGATGCGTCAAAGCCAACCTGGTAGACGTCGAACGGGTTGAGATGCGAGCTCTTGAGCCGCCCGTCGTGTTGCCGAAGGCGCCATTGGCGCCAATCGCGTTGGGCGAGCCCGAGAACACGCCCACATCGCTCGTCTTCTGCCGCGCGTACGAGCCGTTGGCGTTGAGCGTCGGAAACTGTGCCGCGCCCACCACAGCCAAGTTGAGCGCGGGATTCGGCGATGCGCACCGTGGCGACCTGCACGTCGAGGTTCTCGGCGGCAACGCGGCGCTCCAGCTTGGTGAGCACCGGGTCCTTGAACAGCTTCCACCAGTTCGGATCAATGGCCCCAGCCACCGCCACGCTGGGTTCTCGCGGAATAGGTTCGGCCTTCTTCGCAAACCAAGAGGCAGGCGAAAGCCACTCGGGCGACGCGTAGTTAGGACCCACCGTGCAGGCGCCGAGCGCCAGCAGCAGGGCGACAGCGGGAATTCGTCTCAGCATCAACCCTCATCCCGGCCGCGCCCGGGCGCCGCCTGTCGTCCGCTTCTAACGCGGGAACCGTCCGTGAAGCCAGAGCGGACCGGGGGCGCCGGCCGGATGCCCTACTGCCGCTCGAACTTCACCACGCGTCGAACGCGTCCCCACTCGCCCGGTTGCACGACATAGATAGTCGCCGTGCGTATCGCCCCAGATGCCGTGGCAGGAGCGATGGATCGGATCCCCCCACCGCGCCAGCCGCTCGCCATCGAGCGTCAGGATGCTGATCATCCCGCCGTTGTGCTCCGCGACATAAACGATGTCGTCGGGATCGACGTAGAAGAACGCCGGCCCGATCAGCTCGGTCGGCCACACCTCCAGCAGCTTGCCGGCCTGATCGAACACCTGCACGCGGTCGTTCTCCCGATCCGCCACCAGCAGCCGGCCGCGCCGATCGATCCACACGCCGTGCGGCAGATTGAACTGCCCAGGCGCCTTGCCTGGCTCACCCCACGAGAACAGGTACTTCGCATCCGCCGAGTATTTGTGGACGCGCGCATTGCCATAGCCGTCGCTCATGAACATCGAGCCGTCCGGCGCGAAGGCGATGTCGGTCGGGATGTTGAACGGCCCGCCGCCATGCGTGACCTTCTTCCACGCGGTCGAACTGTAGTCGTCGTCAGGCACGCCGGTATCCGCGCGCCGCCCCTCGGGCAGCCCGATGGTCTGCAGCAGCTCACCCTCGGGGGTGAATTTCATGAACTGCATGGTGTGCCCATCAGTGAGCCAGGCGAAACCCTGATCATCGAATCGGATGGCGTGTGGGAAACGGAACATCCCCGCGCCCCAGGAGAACAGGAATTCGCCATCGCGATCGAACACGACGACGGGATGATCGCTGCTGCGATTGAAGCAGTAGATGCGGTCGTGCGGATCGACCGCCACTGCCGCCGGCTTCATATCCACACCGGCGGGAACCTTCGCCCAGTCCTCGTGCTTCTTGTAGGTGTACTTGCCGCTGCCAACGATCGTTTCCATCGTTCCTCTCCTTACTTCTGCTGCGTAGGTTGCCCCTCCATCCCCGGCACGCCAAGCCGGTGCAGGAGACGCTCCGCCGAATCCCCTCAAGTCATCCGTCAGTGTGGAAGGTGCCGGTGCGACCTCGGGACCAGCCACCCGATACCGCGTCAGCGCCTCCTGCGTTCGATCAAGATCGAGCGCCAGCGGCCCATCCGGCACGGGAAGCGGCAGATTGCCGAATGCACGGAACCGCACCAGCACCGTCTTCGCCCTCGCGAGCTGATCGGCGAGCGCCGCACTATCCGCCTTGGTCGGCGCGCACACCACGGACGCGCCGTCGAGCGCGCACGGCAACTCGGCCATTGCCGCCGCATCGAACCGGATCTGTGCCGTCGCCGTCAGCGCCAGCAGCCCGCTGAGCGCCGTGCTCAGCGACAGATCGCGCACAGTCACCACGGGAACGAGCTGGTCAAAGCGCAATTGCACCTCCAGCGCCATGCCGGGGTGGCCGTCACTCGGGACCACCAGCCACAGCTTGTGACGCATCCGGCAGACCTGAGTGTCGGTCATCGGATCCATCGCACAGGAGAGCATCCACGAACCGATCGTCTGCTCCGAGCGCGCGACATCGACCTTGCGCGGCTGTGCCGCCGCCAGCGAGGGCAACAGCAGCGCCAGCATCAGGACGGCAGCCCGCATGGCAGCGTAATTACCACGCACGTCAGGCGGGCGCGAAGACATCCTCGTGTGCTGAGGCGCCCTGCGCTCTCGGCGGAGCGGCGAACAGCGTGTCGCGCTGCAGCACCGGCACCACCCGGTCCGCGAACAGGCGCATGTTCAGCTCGCCTTCCTCGTGCGGCATGCCGCCATAGGAGAAGTCGGCGATCATATGCTCGGTGCCGGTGAGCGCGCGCAACTCGGCGATCTGCTGGATGCAGTCGTCCGGCGTGCCGACGATCTGGATCTTCACGTAGAACTCGGTCGCCTTCTGCCGCGCCGCGTCTTCCTTCATCTTGGCGTAGGTCTTGGTCATCTTGCCGTACGCCTCATAGCCTTTCACCGTCGCCAGATGCCCGTCGGAGAAATGGTAGTGATTGTCTATCGAATCCCATTTCCGTCCGAGATACCGCATGGCGCGCTCGTGCGCCTCGTCACGGCTTTCGGCGCACGAGACATTGGTGAGGATGATCGGCGGTGGCGGCACGTGACCGACCGCGGCGGCGATCTCGCGGAACCTGTCGATGTCGGCCGCGGCCTTCGGCCATTCGTTCTGCATGATCACCATCATGCCGAAGCCGAGTTTCGCCATGACCTCGGCTGACTCGGGCGTGACCGCGGAGACGAAGAAGCGCCGCTCCGGATTGGACACCGGCCGCGGACGGATCGAGGTGCGCGGGATCTGATAGTGCTCGCCCTGCCATTCGAATTCCGGCTCGCTGAGCGCCATGCGGATAAGCTGCGCCGCTTCGGCGAAGCGCGGCGCGCGCCTCCTCCATCGGGATGCGGAAGCCGGCGTATTCCACGCTTGCCGCGCCGCGGCCGAACCCGAACAGGCAGCGCCCGCCGCACAGAACGTCCAGCAGTGCGATGCTCTCGGCGACGCGGATCGGGTCGTGCCACGGCAATACGATCACGGCGGTGCCGAGTTGCACGCGCTTCGTGCGGCCGGCGAAGTAGCTCAGCAGTTGCACCGGCGCGGGCGACATCGAGTAGCCGGTGAAGTGGTGCTCCAGCGCGAAGATCGAGTCGAAGCCGAGCGGTTCGGCGAGATCGCCAAGTTCCAGATGCTCCTTGTAGACGGCGACATCCGACCGTCCTGCCTGAGCCAGGATGCTGAGCGATACACCGACCTTCATGGCCGCCTCCTGCACGATTGCGCCGAAGTGTGTCAGGATGCGCGCACCAAGGTCGAGAGGTTGCCTTGCCGGTCGCAATCGATACGCTTCCCGACCTGCTGAGCGATGCATTGGACGTCGTGTTCATCGGCATCAATCCGTCGCTCTTCTCGGCGGCGCGAGGCCACTACTTCGCCAGCGCTCCAATCGCTTCTGGCCCTGCTTCTCGCGGTCCGTCCTGAGCGAGGCGGCTCGCCGCGCTCTCGGCGTCAGCAGGCTGGAACCGGAGCATGATCGCCTCCTGCCAGCACACGGCTTCGGCTTCACCGACCTCGTCAAACGCCCCACAGCGCGCGCCGGTCGAGTTGCGGCCGGACGAACTGTCCGCCGGTGTGGCCGAGCTTGTTCGCCAAGCTCGAGCGCCACAGGCCGCGCATCGCCTGCTTTCACGGCATGACTGGCTACCGGCATGTACACCAGGCACTTGCTTCCGCGGCACCGAACCGGTGCTCGGCCCACAGCCACTGCTCATCGGCGTCGACGCTCTGCTTTGTCGTTCCCAACCCGAGCGGCGCCAACGCGCACTTCACGCCGGCCGATCAGACGCTGTGGTACGATCGGCTGCCGCCGACTGAGTATGAGTTTGCCCATCCAGCCGGCGCTTCCTAACTTCGGCCAAGGAAAGGGAGTGTGTCATGAACCATCATTTCGGCGTTCTGATACCGTCCACCAACACGACGGTGGAGATCGAGTACAGCCGGCTGCTGCCAGCGACTTTGCAGGCGCATGTCGGCCGGCTGCTGACCAGCGGCACCGGCCCGTTCCCGCCGAGCAAGGACGACGACGTCGACTATCAGGCGCGGCTGCTCGGCACCGCGAAGGTGGAGGTGATCAGCCTGGCGCAGACTTCCGCCAGCCTGTTCGCCGACGACTACGATGCGATCACCACGCAGCGGATGAGCAGCGCGGCCGGCGTCCCGGCGATCACCTCGGCGCAGGCGATCGGCCAGGCGGTGCGTGCGCTGGGCGCGCGAGCGGATCGCGCTGGTGTCGCCCTATTCGCAGCCGGTGATCGAGCGGGCGAAGCACTACTATGAGAGCAAATACGGGCTGAAGGTCGTGGCGCTGGAAGGCTTCGCCGCGACCAATTCCTACATGATCGGCAAGCTCGGCCCGGAGAACGCGCGCGATGCGTTCGCGCGGATCGACCGGCCGGAGATCGAGGTTTTCGTAGTCCCGGGCGGCAACTTTCCGACGATGTCGTTCGTGCCGGCATGGGAGCAGGAGTTCCACAAACCGGTCATCACCACCAATCAGGCCGCACTATGGGCGATGATGGGGATCATGGGCGTAAGCGAGCCGTTGCCCGGATTGGGACGGCTGCTGGAGGAGATGCCGGCGGGATAACCGAGGCACCCCCTCCCCAACCCTCCCCCGCCTTCGCGGGAGAGGGAGGTCAGACCGTGATGTAGCGATGGAAGAACGCCGCCGCCGGAGCGAATGAACCGGCGCCCGCCTTCTTCGCATTGTCGACATACAGCAGATCGATCTCGCCGCCCGCCTTGCGGTAGTTGTTCACGAACCGCTGCGGCTCATGTTCCGGGACCCGCGTAGTCCGGATCGTGATAGTCGTGCACGATGTCGGGCTGGCCCTGGAGCCACAGCGCCGGCGGCATCTGCACCTTCTCGCCCCGCTCCAGGATCAGGATCGGGTTGCCCTCGGCCATCGCCGCCTCGTTCTTCCAATACGTCTCGTGCCGCTGCGGGATGCTGCCGACCCACGCCGGCGGATTGGCCGAATCGCGCGCCTTCAACGCATGGCGATAGCGCGACAGCGGGCTGATCACCGGCCACAGCATCGCCACCGCACGCACCGTCGCATCCACCGCCGGCGCCGATGACGGCAACTGGATCGCCGCATAGCGCGGATCGTTCGGCCGCATCGCCGCCAGCATGCCGAGATGCCCGCCGCTCGACTGGCCCGCGATGCCGATCAGATCGGCGCGCGTGTTCAGCTCCGACGCGTGTGCCTTGGCCCAGCGGATCGCATAGTTGATGTCGGCAAGCGACGTCGGATAGCCGTCTTCCGCATGGCGGAAATCGATCGCCATCACCGCCAGCCCGGCGCGCGCGAACCCCTCAGCGTAGATCTGGCACTCGTTCAGATCGCCGTTGCACCAGGCGCCGCCATGCACCTCGATGATCGCCGGGAACGGCCCCTTGCCCTGCGGCTTGAACAGCCGCGCCATGAACTTCCGGTCGCCGTGCCGGAGGTATTCGACGTCCTGCGTGGTATATTCGAAGGTCGGCATTGGACTTTACTCCTCCTGTGGCCGGGCTCGACCCGGCCATCTACCTGCTGCTAGCCTGCGGCAGATCGAGCCGGACCGCAACGGCGGCCGACGCGATCACCGCCACGTCGCTGGACGTCTCGTCCGGCACGTCGAGCCCACCCTTCACCACCTTCACCGTCACCTCGCCATGCGGCAGCGAGGCCTTCACCGCCGCCGCGTCCACCTTGTCCGGCTGCTGCACGCCGATGGTGACCTCCACCTGCATGCGGCGTGAATCCAGCCCGAAGCTGCGGATGAAGCTGAGCGAGCTGTGGTGCAGGGCATCCTGCACCGCGCGCAACGCGGCCTTGGTGTAGTCGCCGCCATGCAGGTCATTGCCGCTGCCCATCTCCAGGATGATGCGTTTTGCCATGGCCCGGCCCTCCTCATACGTCCAGCCGCACGACGGCGGCGGCATTGGCGATCACAGTGGAATTGGTGCCGGCGTCGTTGGGGATCTCCAGCCCGCCCTCGACGACGTTCACCGTGCCGGTGCCGTGCGGCAGCACCGCCAGCACCTGCGCCTTGTCCACCAGCTCCGGCTTCGGCACGCCGATGGTCACCTCCACGCGCATCGAATCAACGTGCAGTCCCGCCGCATCGGCCACGCTCAGCGAGTTGTGCCACAGCGCGTCGCGCAGCGCGCGCACCGCCGCTTTCGTATAGTCGGCGCCGCGGATGTCGGTGCCCATGCCGATCTGCAGCACCATGCGTTTCCAGGCCATGCTCTTTCTCCCCACTCACACCGACGTTGGCGCCACACCAGGCCGCGCCGTCAAGGCCTCGCGCGCCGCATCGGCGAACGCCGCATCACGCGGCAGCACCACGGCAGCCGAGCGCACCCGATGCGTCGCGGGATCGATGCCAGGCGGCGGCTCGCCCTTCTCCAGCGCGCGCGCCGCACGCATCAGACGCTGCCGCGCCATGATGATGCCGTTGTCGGTCGACAGCAGATGCTCGCGCGACCGGTCCATGATCGGCCCCATGCTCTCCTGCAGCGACGCGTCCTGCATGGCGATGCCGGCAACGCCGCTATAGGTCGTGCCCGCCTTCTGCGCCGCGCGATCCATCAGGTAGTCGTTGTCGCGGTTGGCCACCGGAATGTACGTGCCGGGAATGGTGCGCGTGTGGATGCCCTTGCCGTCGCGCATCGCCTGCACCTCGGTCAGCGGTCAGCGCGCGCGTCGGGTGATAGTCGAAGCTCCACGCCCAGCAGTTCTCGTCGTCGATCGGAATCCAGAAATGCCCATGCACCGGATGGTTGCCGCGCGGCGGGATCATCGTGAACGACGGCATGCACCAGGGCGTGATCCGCCAGTAGTAGCCGTCCTCCGCATTGCGACGCGCGCCGATGAACAGGCCGGCCGGCTGATCGACCACCTCGAACACCGGCATCGCGTCGCCCAGGTTGTACTGGTTGCCGCGCGAACCCACCATCAGCGGATCGGACCGGAACGCATCACGATGCAGCCACGACACATGGCTGGAATCGATGCCGCCCTCCATCGCCTGCAGCCAGTTGCAGTATTGCAGCCGCTTCGACGTGTAGGTCTGTTCCGGCGGCACCATGGCGAACTCGAATTCCGGCAGTCCCGGCTGATGTTCAGTCGGCCCCATATAGGTCCACAGCACGCCGCCGCGCTCGACCAGCGGATAGGAGCGCAGCTTGATCATCGCGCGGAACCCGCTCTTTTCCGGCTCCGACGGGATCTCCACGCACTGCCCGGTGACGTCGTATTTCCAGCCATGATACGGACACCGCAGACCGCATTCCTCGTTGCGGCCGAACCACAGCGACACGCCGCGATGCGCGCAGAACTCATCGATCAGTCCGTAACGGCCTTCGGTATCACGGAACGCGATCAGCTTCTCCGACAGAAGCTGCACGCGCACCGGCGCACAGTCGTTTTCCGGCAGTTCCTCGGCCAGCAAGGCCGGAATCCAGTAGCGACGGAACATCTCGCCCATCGGCGTTCCAGCGCCGGTGCGGGTCAGCAGGTCATTCTGTTCCTTGCGAAGCATGGCTGCCTCCTTCGCGAATCAGCTCGATACACGCTTGTCGTCGATGAACGGGTGCTCGGTCTCCTCGCCGTCCGCAGGCTAGCCGCAGATGTGACGAACGCCTAGCGTGCCGCGGTCATCGCGCGAGGCCCTCCATGCTCCACTCCGGCGGCTGTCACTGCGGCAACATCGGCGTCCGACTTCAGCTGTCGCGCGCACCGGAACTCATGCCGCTGCGCTCGTGCGCCTGCGCCTTCTGCCGCTCGCACGGCACGCGCACGCTCTCGGATCGCGACGGCAGCGTAGAGATCACCGCCTCCGACTGGTCGCTGGTCGAGCGCTATCAGTTCGGCTCGCGCACCGCCGATTACCTGCTCTGCCGCCGCTGCGGCGTCTACGTCGGCGCGGTGTGCGAGACGGGCTCAGGGCCTCCGCGCGGTCGTCAATGTGAACTGCCTGGATGATCGCTCGGCCTTCACCCAGACGCCGGCCGCGCCCGACTACGACGGCGAAGCCGTCGATGCCCGCCTGGATCGCCGTGCAACAAACTGGATGCCCGCCGCTGTCATCGCCTAATGCCGCGGCTGATCGTACAGATGGCAGGCGACGAACCGATCTTCCATCTGCGCCAGCGCCGGCTCCTGCTGACCGCAGATCGGCATGGCGTGCGGGCAGCGCGGATGAAAGCGACAGCCTGACGGCGGGTTCAGCGGACTTGGCACCTCTCCCGGCAGAATGATCTCCTCGCGCCGCTCGTCCGGATGGCTCGGCAGCGCGGCGGAAAACAGCGCCGCCGTGTAGGGATGCTTCGGCGCCCGCGCGATCGTCCGTGCGTCACCGGTTTCAACGATCTTGCCCAGATACATCACCACGATCGTGTGGCTCATGTGCGCGACCGCGGCGAGATCGTGCGCGATGAACAGGTACGACAGCCCTAACTGCTCCTGCAGATCGCGCAGCAGGTTCAGGATCTGCGCGCGGATCGACACATCCAGCGCCGAGACAGGCTCGTCCAGCACCACAAGCTTCGGCGACAGCGCCAAAGCCCGCGCGATGGCGATGCGCTGTCGTTGACCGCCGGAGAACTCGTGAGGGAACAGATCTGCGGATCTTTCCGCCAACCCCACCAGATCAAGCAGATTGAGCACGCGTTTGCGCACGTCGCCCGCCGTGAGGGTTTCGTTGGTCACCAGCGGCTCGGCGATGATGTCGCTGATGCGCATGCGAGGGCTGAGCGACGCGTACGGGTCCTGGAACACCGCCTGCACTGACTTCCGGTAATGCCGTCGGCCGGCGGTATCGAGTTCCTGCAAATCACGCCCCTCGAAGCGGATGCTGCCGCCTGTAGGCTCCTCCAGCCCCAGCACAAGTTTCGCTGTCGTGGTCTTGCCACATCCCGACTCGCCAACGACACCAAGTGTACGTCCGCTCTCGATCGCGAACGAAATGTGGTCGACGGCGCGCACCACGCCTCGACTGCCGCCGAACATTCCCCGCCGCGCCTGAAAGTGCTTGGTGAGACCTGCAGCCTCCAGCACCACCATCAGGCCGCTCCACTCTGCAATGCGGCGCCGGCTAGCCAGCAGCGCGCTGTCCGTCCGTCGTCGAGGTTCAACTCCGGTGGCGCCTCCTTGCGGCAGCGATCGAACGCGGCCGGGCAGCGCGCGGCGAACGCGCAGCCACGAGGCAGCGCGGACAGGTCCGGCGGCTGGCCTTCAATCGCGGTCAGGCGCTGGCGGTTGTCGCTCATGCGTGGAATAGAGTTGAGCAGCGCCTGCGTGTACGGGTGCACCGGCGCGTTGAAGATGCGCGACACCGGACCAGACTCAACGACGCGGCCGGCATACATCACTATGAGCTGGTCGCACATCTTTGCCACGATGCCGAGATTGTGGGTGATGAAGATCAGTGCCAGCCCATGCTCGCGCTGCAATTCGCGCAGCAGGTTCAGGGTACTGCGCCTGGATCGTCAGGTCGAGGCTGGTTGTCGGTTCGTCGGCGATCAGCAGGCGGGGCTCGCAAGAGATGCCGATAGCTCCGACAATGCGCTGACGCATGCCTCCGGACATCTCGTGCGGAAACTGCTTCACACGCGTCTCGGGCGACGGAATGCGCACGGCCTTCAGAAGACCGCGGGCCCGCTGCCAGGCCACGGCGCGGCGCACTCCCTCATGCACGCGTATCGGCTCGGCCACCTGATTGCCGATGGTGAAAAGCGGGTTCAGCGAGGCCATCGGATCCTGCAGGATCATCGCGATCCGTTTGCCGCGCACGCGACGCATCTCGGCATCGGATTTGCGCACCAGGTCCTCGCCCTCGAACCACATCTGCCCGCTGACGATCCGCGCCGCGGTCGGCAGCACGCGCAGTATACTGAGTGCCAGCGTGCTCTTGCCCGAACCTGATTCACCCACGATGCCGACCGTCTCTCCGGCCTGAACGCGCAGCGACACATCATCCACCGCCCGCACGACACGGGATCCTCCCGCGGAGACGTAGTGGGTGGAGAGATTGTCGATTTCCAGCAGCGGGCGGCCTGGCGTTGTAGCCAAACCGCGCCGCGGATCAGAGCTGACGAAGCTGAGGGTCGAGTTTGACACGGAGCCAGTCCCCCAGGAGGTTTGCGGAAAGCACCATCAGCATGATGCAGCAGCCGGGCAGCACGGTCAGCCACCAATAGCCAACCATCAGCCCCTGCTTGCCATCGGACAGCATGAGGCCCCATGCGGGCTGTGGCGGCGGCACCCCGACGCCGAGGAAGGACAGCGACGCCTCGGTCACGATGACCACGCCGAGCATCAGCGTCGCCAGCACGATCGCCGAGTTGACCACGTTGGGCAGGATATGCCGTCGCATGATCGTCAGCTTCGAACAGCCTGCAACGACGGCAAGGCGGACGAATTCGCGTTCCTTCAGCGATAGCACCTCGCCGCGCACGACACGTGCGTAGCGGGTCCAATAGACTGCGCCGAGAATGATCACGATGTTCCACATACTCGGCCCGACGATGGCAGCCAGGAAAATGGCGAAGGTCAACGCCGGCAACGCAAGCCAGGCGTCGGTGATGCGCATGACCACCTGGTCCACCCATCCTCCGATATAGCCCGCAAGAATGCCAAGAACGGTGCCTATGACGCCGGCAAAGATCACCGCGGTAAAGCCGACAACCATCGACACCCTGGCACCGAAGATCAGCCGTGACAGCACGTCGCGTCCCAACTGATCGGTGCCGAGGAGATGATCGGTGCTGCCGCCGGCCTGCCAGAACGGCGGGTGGAAGCGCGCCGTGAGGCTGCCGACCTCCGGATTGTGCGGTGCCAGCACATTCGCGAAGATCGCCGTCAGGGCAATGATCACCAGGATGATGATCGGTACCATCGGGAGGTCGCCCCGCCGAGCCGCCTTGGCGCGTGGCGGCAGGCGCGACGGAAGGCCAATGCTCTCGGTCGTTATGCTCATGACCGTCACTTCTCCAGTCGAATGCGAGGATCGATCACGCCATAGGCGACGTCGACCAGCAGGTTAACCACGACGATCATGGTGCCGCCCATGATCACGACGCCCTGGACCACCGGGAAGTCGCGGAAGCTGATGCCCTCGTACAGCAGCCGCCCAACGCCAGGCCAGGCGAACACGGTCTCCACCACCACGGCGACGTTGATCATCAGCACCAGGTTGATGCCCGCAAGCGTCAGCACTGGGATCAACGCGTTTTTGAATGCATGTTTGGCGATGACAAGCGATTGCGGCAGGCCCTTCAGGCGTGCCAGCTTGATATACTCGGAGCCAAGCACCTCCAGCATTGACGAACGTGTCAGGCGCATATGCGCGGCGGCGAAGTACCAGCCGAGTGCAAAGGCCGGCATCAGGATGTGCAGCACACCACCGGATCCGGACGACGGCAGCCAGCCCAGATAGACAGAGAACACCAGGATAAGCACCAGGCCGACAAAGAACGATGGCAGCGAAAGGCCGAGCAGCGCGAACAGCTTGCCCGCGCTGTCCCAGAAACGCCCGACCCGCACCGCGGCGAGAATGCCGCTTGGAATACCCACCAGCAGTGAAAACGCCATCGCCACGGCCGCCAGCAGCAACGAATTCGGCAGCCGGTCAAGGTAGAGATCCAATACCGGCGTCTGATAGTAGAATGACTGTCCAAAATCACCGCGGACCAGGCTCAGCATGAACAACCCGTACTGCACCCAAAGTGGCCGATCGAGACCGAACTTCTGATGCAGCGCCGCGATGTCGTCGTCGCTGGCGCCAGGCTCCACCAGCAGCGCCGCCGGATCGCCGGTGACGCGCACGAAAAAGAATATGGTAAGCGACAGCAGCAACAGCGACAGCAAGGAATAGCCGAGCCGCCGGGTGACGAACTGCCTCATTACAAAACCCTCTATGCGCCTTTAAGCGTGATTTCCTCGTAAGGCGCGGTGTAGACGAAGCCCTTGATGAGACCGAACCCTGGTTCCGCCACCCGCGGCCCAACGCCACTGATGAACGCGAGCTGCCAGATCGACACGTACATAGCTCGGTCGTCAAGCAGATGCTGCATCTTCGTCAGGATCGCCGCGCGTTTCGTGCGATCCAGCTCGACCGCCTGCAACGGGAACAATTCGTCGATTTCCGGATAGCTGCCATACGCGTAGTTGCCGCCCTTGACCACGAACTCCTCCAATCGTGTGGCGGCGTTGCCGAATGCACCCGATGCGCCCTGAATAATGTTCTTGTACTTCTTGTCTGCATACCCTCTGAAGAATGCAGCACGTTCCAACGGCCGCAGCTTGGCGCGAATGCCAACCTCGCCCAGATAGTTGAGCGCCGCCTCGCCGAGGTTCGCATAGGCGACATCGCAGGTGTAGAAGCCCGCATCGAAGCCGCCGGCATGACCTGCCTCCGCCAGAAGCTGCCTCGCCTTCTCCGGATCGTACACCGGTGGCGCCAGCTTCTCGTAGAACTCGAAGTTCTCCGGAATGACACTGCCGGTTATATGCGAATGACCCAAGGTCAACGCCTTGTTGATCGTGTTGTAGTCGAGCGCATACTTCGTAGCCAGCCTCACCCTCTTGTCGTACCAGGGGGACTTCGGATCCCATTGTTCCGGGAAGTACAGATAGTACGGCGCCGACCCGACCGTCGGCCGCAATGTCAATCCAGGAGTGCGCTGCAGTTCCTCGGCCAGCTCGGCGCGGATTGAATAGGCGATATCCACCTCGCCGTTCTTCAAGGCCGCAAGCCGCGTCGACTTGTCGGGAATGACCTTCATCACGATCCGCTTCACACTCGGCGTCTTGCGCCAGGTACTGGTCGAAAGCCTCCAGCACGAGCTCGATGCCGGGCGTGAACGATACAAACTTGTACGGCCCGGCACCGATCGGAGCCTTCTTGAACCCGTCCTCGCCAACCTTCTCCACATATTTGCGCGGAACAACCCAACCCGCACCGGAAGCGACTGTGTAGAACGTGATGAAGTCCGGCCACGGATTCTTCAGCTTGAAGACGACGCGCTGCGTATCTGGCGCTTCCACGGAGGCCACGCGCTCCTTCAGCAATCCATGCGCCGCACCACGATAGCGCTCGAACGAGAACTTCACATCATCGGCGGTGACCGGATCGCCGTTATGAAACTTCGCATCCTTGCGCAGCACGAACTCATAGCTCAATCCGTCCTCGCCGGCCGACCACAACTCAGCCAGCGACGGCGACGGGTTGCCCTGCGGCATTGGCTTGGCGACGGCGTCGTGCAACGCGTACATCACCATGAACGGCGTGATGATGCCTGCCGTCTCCGCCGGATCGAACCACGTCGGCGCCAGTGTAATGTGAACACCGATCGTCAGCTGGCCGGAGGGTGCAGCCGCCTTTACGGGGCGGACCGTGCTCGCCGCCATACCCAGTGCGGCGAGCGCAAGCACATCGCGTCGTGTCGTCATCTATGGTGCTCCGTCGTCAAGTGTTCTTCAGCGTGAGGTCTTCGTAAGGGGCTGTGTAGGGGAAGCCGGCAATCCGCCCGAAGTTCGACTCCCCCACGCGTGACCCCACGCCATTGATGAAGGCAAGTTGCCAGAGATGCGTCGTGATCACCCGCTCATAGAGGATCTGCTGCATCTTGGTGAGAATGTCGGCGCGCTTGCCATGATCCAGCTCGACAGCCTGTTTCTCGAACATTTCATCGAGATCCGGATAGCTGCCATAGGCGTACGCACCGCCTTTCACCACGAAGGTCTCGAAGCGTGTCGCGGCGTTGCCGAACGAACCGCTGCCACCCTGGATGATGTCCTTCAGCTTCTTGTCGCGGTATTGCTGGTCGAAAGAGACACGCTCCAGCGGCCGCAGCTTCGCCCGGATGCCGACCGCACCCAGGTAATTGTTCGTTGCCTCGGCAAGGTTCGCGTACGAGCCGTCGCAATTGTAGAAGCCGGCATCGAAGCCATTGGGGTATCCGGCCTCCGCGAGAAGCTGTTTCGCTCCCTGGGGATCGTAGACCGGTTCCGGCGGCTTCCAGAAGAATTCGAAATTGTCGGGAATCATGCTGCCGTGGACATGCGAAAAGCCCAGCGTCAGCGCCTGATTGATCGTCTTGTTGTCGATCGCCAGACGCGCGGCCTGACGGACGCGCACGTCGTGCCAGGGCGACTTCGCATCCCACTGCTCCGGGAAGTAAAGCCAGAACGGCGACTGGATGACCGTCGGCTTTAGCGTCAGCCCCGGCGTGGCCTGCAGCTCCGCGGCCAGCTCGCCGCGAACCGAATAGGCGATATCGACCTCGCCCCGCTTCAATGCGGCAAGCCGTGTCGCCTCTTCGGGGATCACCTTCAACACCAGCCGCTTCACGCTGACCGGCTTCCGCCAATAACCCTCGTAGGCCTCCAGCACCAGTTCCACGCCAGGGTTGAACGAAACGAACTTGTACGGCCCTGCACCGATCGGCGCCTTCTTGAAGCCATCGTCGCCGACGCGCTCGACATACTTCTTCGGCACGACCCACCCCGCACCGGTGGCGGCGGAGTAGAAGGTCAGGAAATCCGGCCAGGGATTCTTCAGCCTGAACGTGAGGTGCCGCGGATCGGCCACCTCCACCGAGGCAACCCGGTCATGCAGCGGTCCCTTGGCGGCACCACGATAGCGCTCGAAGGAGAACTTCACATCCTCCGCCGTCAGCTTCTCGCCGTTGTGGAACGTCACCCCATCGCGCAGCACGAAGCTGTAGCTCATGCCGTCTTCGGTCGCCGACCAGGACTCCGCCAGGCTGTGCGCCATCAGCTCGCCCGGCATCGCCTTCAGCATCCCGTCATGCAGCGCGTAGTAGATCATGTACGGCGTGACGAGCGATGGCGTCTCTGCTGGGTCGAACCAGGTCGGCGCCAGCGAGATATGCACGCCATAGACGAGTTGCCCCGTCGCACCGGCCGCCTGGGCCATGCGGGTGCCACTACCGATCGCCGCAGTTGCGGCGAGTCCCAGAACGTCGCGACGGGAAACCCTGGTGTTACCGCCGAACGTGGGTCCTGAAGGTCCCATGTCGCCTCCCTGTTGGCCCCTTGTTGTGGAGCCTTGCGTTCAGTGTATGCTAGTCATGCATCTGCGTCACCACCTCTTTTCGGAGCCGGCAAGAGCGGTCCGTGCGATGGTCAGCACAATTCGCCAGCCGGCGCGGATGCTGCCGCCGAGCGTGCCGGCCACCTTCGAGCTGCCGCCGGCGCGGCACCGGTATGGCACCGGCAATTCCAGGATGCGCAGTCCGGCACGAGCGGCCTTCATCTGCATCTCGATGTTCCAGCCGTACGTCGTCTCGCGCATGTCAAGGCGCGCCAACCCTTCGCGGCTGATTGCACGGAAGGCGCACATGTCGGTGTAGCGAACGCCGTACAACAGAGACATCAGCCAGCCGGCGAGCCGTCCCGCAAGGACCTGATGCCAGCTCATCGAGCCCGGCTCGCGCACGCCGCGCACGCGCGACCCGATGACGAAGTCATGCGTGCCGGCACGGATCGGTGCCACCAGCATGCCGGCAAGATCGGCGCGATCGGCGCCGTCGCCATCGAGGAACAGAATGATGCCGCACCCCTCGCCCGCCGCCGCCACTCCAGCCGCACAGGCTCGGCCGTAGCCGCGCTCGGCCAGTGTCACGACGCGTGCGCCGGCCGCCTGCGCAATCGCAGCCGTGCCGTCCTGGCTGGAACTGTCGGCGACAATGATCTCGTCAACCACGTCGCGCGGCAGCATCGCGATCGTGCCGGCGATCGTTGCGGCCTCGTTGAGCGTCGGGATGACGGCGGCGACGCGGGTCAATGGTGCCAGGGAGCTACAGGCTCCACCGCATCCCACACCCGGCACACGGCCGAGGCGGCGTGTCGCTGAGCAGTGCCGCACGGAAGTCCTGGTACGCCGCGCCATTCCAGATCTCGCGCAGCGTCTGTTGCGTCGCGTCGCCCAGCGTGTAGCTGTCGTAGCCGCGCGCGGAGAACGGCGCCATGCAGCACGGCAGCGCACGGCCGTGCGCGGTGAAATACATCAGCGACCACGGCCGTCTGCATGCCGACCACGGCTGCGTCTCATCCTGACGCTTCAGACTGAGGCCCGGCTCGGTCGCGCCGGAGGCATCCAGCGCGATGCCGAGTTCGCGCGCCAACTCGGCCGCCGCCTCGATCGTGCGCGTTTCCTCGGCTCGCAGCGTCTCGAACAGCGACGACTGTGAACGCGCCAGGCCATAGCCTGTCTCGTCGTATACCAGCCGCTGCAGATATACCTCCCGCACGCCCATCGACTCCGCGAGGCGAACGAATGCCGGGAGCTGCTCGATCGTCTCCTTCAGTCCGGTGAGCCATAACGATACCCGAGGCGACACGGCACCGGTCGCGCGCTGCAATTCGGTGAAGCCCCGCACATTGCGCACGATTCGTTCGAAGAAGTTCTTGCCCCGCACGGCAAGAAACGTCTTCGCATCTGCCGCGTCCAGCGACACCCGCAGCTCGTCCAGGCCCGTATCGATCATCGCTTGGTGCTTCTTCGGCGACAGCAGCGTACCGTTGGTGTTGAACAGCACATACACGCCGCGATCCTTCAAATAGCGGATCATGCGCGGCAGCGCCTTCACCAGCATCGGCTCGCCGACACCGTGCAGCACGACGCGCGCCACATCGGGCACCTGATCGACGATCGAAGTGAACAGCTCCCAGCTCATGTCCGCCGGCGGCTCGAGCGTCTCGAACGTTCGCGGACAGGTCTCGCACAACAGGTTGCAGCGGTTGGTCACCTCCAGATACAGGCATACCGGCGGCGCCTCCGCCTGCGTCGCGCGCGTCTGCACCGCCTCGAAGTAGCGCCGCGGATCCTTGACCTCGGTCATTGCACGCTCCGTAGGACTTGCGGTGGCACTGGCAGGCGACGGCACAGATCGATTGCCGCGAGGATCACGGCCGGCAGGTAGACCGCGCCCGGCACCGCGAGATACTCGAAAGAACCATGCGCCAGCAATGGTGCGGCACCCAACATCCATAGCACACTCGGCAACGGCGCAAGACACGCCAGCGGCGCCAGCCAGCCGAGATACCACGGATAATGCGGCGATAACGCGACCAGCAGTACACCACCCAGGATCACTGCCTGATGCGCCTGCATCAGCACGCGTGGGCCGGGTGCCGCGGGAAGCTCGGTTGCGAAAGCGAAGCGTGCTGCCAGATAACCGAGCACGCCCAGCACGACCACGATGTAGAGCTTGGGCGCCCACACCGGCAATGTCACAACCCGGCCGAGCAGTTCGAGCAGGAAGACACCGTGGCCGGTGGAAAAGCCTTCCTCGGAGACGTAGCCCGGGAGGAAACCAAGCACCCGCCAGCCGACCGCGACGTAGGGCAGGTAGCAGACCAAAAGCGTCGCCGCGAAGGCGACCGGCAACCGCCAGTCACGCGGTCGGAAGAACGCCGGCAGCACGACCGCCGGCAGGAACTTGGTCAAGGTCGCGGTTGCCAGCATGATGCCCGTCCAGACCGACCGGCCGCGCATCGCGACAAGCAATGCCAAGGCAAGCAGGCCGGCAGCCGCACCATCGATATGCGCGTTACCAGCGAACTCCCAAACCGGCAGTGGCAACCAGGCGTAGATCAGCAGTTCCGCCGGATCACGACCGGCCGCTCGCAACAGCAACGTCAACGCGACGATGGCAAGCGCGTCGAACGCTGCGATCATCACCTTCATGCCGAACACGCCCGGCGTTGCGGCGGCAGCCAGTGCAAAGATCGCCTGCGCCGCTGGCGGATAGACGGTGGGCGCATATTCGGCGCGGTTGATGTTCGGATACACCGCTGTATCGCGCAGGAACGCAAGTTGATCGGCGGCTGGCAAATAGCGGTACGGGTTGATACCGGCAAGTTGCACGCGACCATCCCACACGTATCGATACACGTCGGACGACAAAATCGGCGGCGCGGCCAAGGTCAGCAGCCGCATCGCCACGGCGACGCCGAGCACCAGCCAGATGGTGCGCGGTGGCAACCGCCCCTTGCGAACGATCGCCACCGCGAGCAGCCACAGCGCGCCGGCGACGCACAGACTGGTGACGAACGCTGCAACTCGGGTTTCATCAGCCAAACCCACGGCCCGCCAGTCCAGCAACCACAGCCCGCCCGCCACCAGACACGTGAGCGCCAGACCGATCGCGGCCAACATCGTCAGGCGACGCGCGGGATCGCTCATTGCGCCGCGAAACTCATGCGCCCGTTCAATCCGCTGCGTTCGATCCACGCGTTGGTGGCCGGCGCCGCGTAAGGCCGGATTCCGCTGCCGATTTTCGTGGTCGTAGCGACAAGCCGCGCCAACGAGGCCGCATCATCTACGTCATACCAGGTCGGCAGGATGACCACATCGAGACCAAGCGTCACCGCGCGCGCGTGGGTCGCCGCCGCCACGCTGTCCGTGCTCCACGTGATGTCGGCGAACAGGTGCGAATGGGGCCGCTTCATGCCGAGTAGGTAGTAGCCGCCATCTTCCGCCGGGCCGAGCACGATGCGGTCACCGGGCGACAGCAGCGTTTGCGCGGCCTCTATAAGCAATGTCGTCGGCAGCGTGGGGCTGTCGGAATTCACCAGACAGACGGCGCCAAATCCCATATCGAACAACGCGCGCGCCGCATGCAACAGACATCGGCCGAAGCCCTGCACGTCATGTGGCATCGTCGGCGATCCGTCGGCCAGGACAAGACCCGTTCCGTCGGCAAGATGTCCGTGAAACCAGCTTTCGTCGCCCTCGGGCGCATAGGCGATGCAGCCATGGATCGGTGCGCGACGCGATGCCAATGCGATGTTCTCGGTGATGTCGCGCAGGAACGCCGCGCTGAGTTCCGCGGCCTGCGCCGGCTGCAGCGGCGGGCAAAGGCGCGTCTTCGCCTTTCCGGGTTGCGGCGCTTTTGCCATGACACCGATCGCACAGGTACCGGCGCGGTCCATCGTCAGATGCCGCTGAACCAATTGTAGCCACGATCCGTCCAGTAGCCGCGTGGCTGCTTGTCTGTGACATAGATCGCGGTGACGAATTTCGGGTTCTTGAAACCCAGTTTGGTCGGAATGCGGATCTTGAACGGATAGCCGTATTTCGTCGGCAGGATCTCGTCGGACAGGCGGAATGCCATCAGCGTCTGCGGATGCAGCGCGGTCGGCATGTCGATGCCCTCGTAGTAGCCGTCGGCACATTCAAAGCCGACATAGCGCGCAGTGGTGTCGGCACCGATCCGCTCCAGAAAGGTGCGCAACGGCGTGCCGCTCCACTTGCCGATCATGCTCCAGCCCTCGACGCAGACGTGGCGCGTGACCTGGCTGACCTGCGGCAATGCATAGAGTTCATCGACCGTCCACGCGTCGCTTGTTGTCGATCCGACCGGCAAGTTGCAAGCGATAATCGGCAGGATCAAGGCGCGGAGCCTTGTCCGGCCCGTACCAGGCATTGTAACGGAAATCCTTCACCGCCTGAGCTTCAGGAAACGTCGGCGCCAGGCGGTTCTGACCAAAGATCGCCGCCTGCACCTTGTCGTTCCACTGCGAGAAGCGTGCCAGCACGCGCTGCACCGCGTCGTGGTCGCTCAGATCGCAGCCGGTGAGCAGCGTCAAGGCACCAAGCGACAGCCCACCCTGCAGCGCCCGGCGTCTGACGAACGTCATCGCGCGTCCTCCGATGTGACAGTATGGCGTAACTCGGTGGCGCGACCGACCACCATGGCGAGCAGCGTGCGCGGCACCAACAGGGTAAGCGTGACATGCACCACCAGAAAGAACACGATGCCGGCCATCACGAGGAAGTGCACCAACCGCGCACCCTGAAAGCCGCCGAACAGCAGCTCCAGCGGATACGTCTGCACCGGCTTCCATATCGCAATGCCGGACAGGATCATCACCGCCACTGCGGCAAGAGCTCCCCAATACGCAACCTTCTGTACGGCGTTGTATTCGCCCAGCCGATGCGCGAGCCGGAACCGCAGCGCGTCGACCATGTCGCGTATGACGGAGCGTGGGCTGACTGGCAGGAAGTCGCGCCAGAAATGTCCCGTGACGATGCCCCAGGCCAGAAACAGAAGATAGGCGACGACCAGTGTCCACATGGCGGCGAAATGCCACTCGATCGCCGAGGCGACACCGGGGTCGCCGTGGCGCGCCAGCGAGGCTTCGACGTCACCGCCGAGTGTCGCCCAGTCGGGAAACGTGAAACCGAAGATGGGACTCGCGTTGTAGATACGCCAGCCGCTGCCGATCATTACCAGAATCGATAGCGCCATCACCCAATGCAGGATGCGCCGCGACAGCGGATGGCGCTGTTCGTCGTAGATCGGGGTCATGTGGCCGGCTCCAGACCAGCAGCGACGAGCATTTCGGTGGCATCCTTGGTGGCGAGGAATGCGACAAAGCCATCGGGATTCGGGCGCCTGGCCAACCGCGTGACGGAAGCCGCATAGAGCAGCGGCGCGTCCACCTCGGCTGGCACCTGGCGAATGACCGCGAGGCGCTCGTTGGCGCGAACATCGGTCATGTGCAGCAGTCCAAACTGCGCCGCGCCGGTGGTCAGCAGGAATGCCACCTCATCGGTATCGACGGCACCGAGAGTGCGGGTTGGCTTGACGTTCAGGCGTTGCAATACCGCGGGGCCATCGATATCCGATGCCGGCGTTGGATCGGGCGCTGCGAAAGTGCCTGTCAGCCCCGTTTCACCTTGCAGTCCGGCGATCACCAGCGGATTGCGCCACTGCGCACCGACGGCAGCAGCGACCACGCCAGCCTGCACTGCCTGATCGAGTATTGCGGTCTGGGTGACCACGATGTCGTTCTGAATGTCGCGGACAAGCTGCGGCAGGATCAGGCCGGGGCCGGTGGGGAACACGAACACACGCACGCCGGACTGCGCCCTGTAAGCGGCGGCCGCCTTGCGCAGCGCCGGCGCGAGCGTGGTGTCGCAGGCGACGGAGAGGTCCACCGTGTCCGCCAGCACAGGGGTGCTGATGGCGGCCAGCGCCAGCAGCGGCAGCGCGCGACGTCGGATTGTCATTGCGGCGGTCATTCAGTTGATCCAGGACAAGACGGTGGACGAACGTGCGACACCGCGATGACGCAGCAGCGCGTCGGCGCCGAGTACGCGGCCCGGCGGATCGATGACGAACCACGCCTGGATCATGACCAGGAACATATAGGTCCATGGCCATTCGCCGCTCGCGGAATAGAGGCCGAGCCACAGATTCAACCCCATCAGCAGGCCAAGCATGGCGCCGGCACGAGAGAACAAGCCGAGCAGCAACGTTACGCCGATGGTCAGCTCCACGAGGTAGACCAGCGGACCGAACACCGAGAGATTAGGCAGGACAACGTCACGCACCAGTGCGCCCTGCAGGGCGATGGCGGCGTGGTCTGCCTCCTGCTGCATCCAATACTTCAGGCCAGCGAAGTTGGGCGGGATCTTCCACAGCGTCTGCTGCCACCACATCGCGCCCATCAGAATGCGCAGGCCCCAGATGCCGAGGTTGCGCGGGGTGCGCTGTGCGGGGTCCTGACGCCAGGCGAGCGCGGCGATGGCGATGGCGACCAGCAGCAGCAGCCAGAACACTGGGGTGAACCAGCCCGGTTGCGTCAGGAACGTGACTGCGTCGTCCAGTGGATTGGGCCGCATGCATGTCTCCCCGTTTCGGCACCGACCAGGTCGCCGCCTGGACAGTGGTCTCGCGAGCCATCCAGACGTTACAACCCGCGCGGAGGCAACATGGCCGAACTGATCGACCCACCGAGCATCCTGGCAGCGAAGACGCACGAAGCGCCGTCGGTGTTCCAGCCGGAGAACCTGTTGCGCGAGGCGCGTCGCCAACGCGGGTTGCCGGATGTGGCGGTGCCAGCGGTTTGCGTGCTGATCCGGACGGCGACCTCGTGCGGGCATTGCGCGCGGCTGGCCGGTGTCGCCGTGCCGCAGGGTGGGCCTGCTACCACACCGAGATGGACGTGACCGAACATGCAGGGATCACGATGGGTATCGTGGGCCTGGCGGTCGGCGCGCCGTTCGCCGTGCTGGTCGCCGAGCAGGTATTCGTATCGGGCTGCCGGTTGCTGATCAGCATGACGTCGGCGGGGCAGATCGTGCCAATGGGGCCGACGCCCTATTTCGTACTGATCGACCGCGCGCTGCGCGACGAGGGGACCAGTCATCATTACCTGCCGCCAGCGACATTCGCGGATGCGGACGCGGCATTGGCGGATCGGGCGTGGGCCGCACTCGCTGCGCTGCCGCTGCCGGTGCACCGTGGCGCGGCGTGGACCACAGATGCGCCATATCGCGAAACGGAGGAAGCAATCCGCGCGGCCCGGGCGCATGGCGCGCTCGCGGTGGAAATGGAGGCTGCGGCGCTCTACGCGTTCGCCCGGGCGCGCAGGCGCGACGTGTTGTGTTTCGCGCATGTCACAAACCAGATGGCTGTCGCCGAGGGGGATTTTGAGAAGGGCGAGGCGGATGGCGCGGCCGATGCACTCGACGTGATCGCCACGGCAGCCCGGCGTGTGGGTTTGCCTGATTGCCAACGAACGGGGAGTTACGCCGATGCTGACGCTGTATTTCGCGCCAGGTGCGAGCTCGATGGCACCGCACATTGCGCTGCACGAGGTCGGTGCGCCGTTCGAGAGTCGGCCGCTGTCTTTCCACAGGAAAGAGAACCGCGATCCGGCGTTCCTGGCGATCAATCCGGAAGGCAAGGTGCCGACGCTCCTGATCGACGGCCGTCCGCTGACCGAGGTCGCGGGCATACTGTTCTATCTCGCTCGTCGCTTCCCGCAGGCGGGTCTGCTGCCGACAGACGATGTCGAGAGCGAGGCGCGGGTGGTCGCGTGGATGTCGTTCATCGCCGCAACGATCCATCCGGCACGGCGGCAGGGACTGGAGCACTCGCGCAGAGTGTTTGCGATCGCCGAGCAGCGGTTGGGCGAACAGGACTGGGTGGTTGGGCGCTACTCGATCGCCGACATCCATTTGTTCCGGCTGTTCTGGCGGTTCCGCGGTATGCTGGGTGTGGAGCCCGGCGAGTTCCCGCATCTCTCGGCGCACTACGAGCGCATGATGGCACGGCCGGCGGTGCGGAAGACCATCGAGATCGAGTCCGCGATCGGCTACCAACTGCCGGCATAGCGAAATCAGAATGCGCCGCAGACTGCATGGACCGTGGTGCCGACTGATTGCTGGTGAAACTGTGCGCGATAGGCGTCCTTGATCGCTGTGATCGCGGCGTCGTTCGCTGCTGAATCAGGCAGAGCCACGACGAGCACCGTGGTGTGCTCACCGACTATCCGATGCGTCAGGGGATTCATCCATTGGCCGTTCGCGTCGAGAACGGTGAACCCGTCGGGCAGTCGCGGCGTGATGACGTGCGCGGTGAACTCCGCCCACGCCGGATCAGTCACGGATGCTCGGCCAAAGAACAGGTGATATTCCAGCATCGGCGCTCCGCCGAGCCGTGCGCACGGCTCCGGCGCCGGGCTGCATCCGCTGGCGATGATCAAGGCACCGCAAGCAATTACACGAAGCATTGCGTCCCAGGTTTCTCGTTTGACATCGCAGATTGCGTTGCGTAGCGTTTCAAAGCTCGTATCCATTGGACAGAGGACGGTCGTGGGCCGTGCTTGCAATGCGATCGAAGATAACACCAGGAAGCGCGCTCGGGCGGTTCCGACGGGGCGACTTGTCCCGCCGGCCGGGCTGATAGCATCCGCATCAGGAGGGACGGCAATGGCGACGGCAATTCAGGATAACCTGTTCACCCCGGACGTGATCGCGGATCCCTACGCCTACTACGGACGGCTGCGCGAGGAAGACCCCGTGCACTGGAACGACGACTACGCGCTGTGGGTGATCACGCGCCATGACGATCTGGTCTGGCTGACGCGGCATCACGAGCTGTTCTCCTCCGCCGTGTTCAAGAACGACCCGCGGCCCGCGTATCCCGCGATCGATGAGTCGGACCTCGGGCTCTACGAATACGTGAAGAACTACCAGGGCAGCCAGTTCATCCAGCACGACCGCCCGGACCATCTGGAGATGCGCCGGGTGATGCACGGCTACTTCACGCCCAAGTCGATGGAGGCGTGGCGCCCGTTCGTCCGCGACGCGGTGAAGTCGCTGCTCGATGCGGCCGAGGCGAAGGGCAGCATGGACGTGATGCGCGACATCGCGACACCGCTGCCGGTCATCGTGATCGCCGAGATGATGGGCGTCCCGCCGTCGGAGCGCGGCTATGTGCGCCAGCTTGCCGAGAAGCTGCTGTATATCGGCCGCGGCGAGTATGACCGGATGAAGCCGCTGACCGAGGGCATGCGCGGGATGATCGACTTCGTCTCGCCGCTGGTGGACGAGCGCATCGTCAATCCGGGCGACGACTTCATATCCGTGCTGGCGCGCGGCGAGAAGCAGGGTGTGTTCACCCGTCACCAGGTGCTGGTCAACACGTCGCTGCTGCTGCTGGCCGGGCACGAGACGACCATCAACCTGCTGTGCAACGGCACGCTGGCGTTCATGCAGCATCCCGAGCAATGGGAACTGCTGAAGCAAGACCCCGCCGGGCGCGCCAAACCGGCGACCGAGGAGTGCCTGCGCTACAACTCGCCGGTCGTGTCGATTCAGCGCATCGCGACGGAGGACGTCGAGATGCGGGACAAGGTGCTGCGCAAGAAGGATCGCGTGCGCTGGTTCATCTCGTCGGCCAACCGCGATCCGGCGGCGTTCCCCAACCCGGACACGTTCGACATCAGCCGGCATCCGAACCAGCATGTCGCCTTCGGATCGGGCACGCACCACTGCCTGGGCGCGACGCTCGCGCGCGTCGAGGGTCAGGAAGTGTTCAAGGCCCTGGCTGAACGTTTCCCGAAGCTCCGGCCGGAGGCCGAGGCACTGGAATACCAGCCGAGCATCACGTTCCGGTCGCTGAAGTCGCTGCCGGTCACCTGGCACTAGGAGAACCGCAGTGGCGCGAAAGCTGAAGGTGTGGGTGGACCACCAGGCGTGTGTCGGGAATGCGATGTGCGAGTCGATCGCTCCGAAGGTGTTCAAGCTCAACGACGACCGTCAGTCCGAGGTGGTCGATGCCGCGGCGGACAGCGAGGAGAAGATCCTGGAGGCGGCGGAGAACTGCCCGGTGAGTGCGATCTTCGTGGAGGACGCGGAGACCGGGGAGCAGTTGTTCCCTTAGGGTTTGGCGGTTGTCCACGGCTTTTTGCAAAGTAAAGACGTGGATGGCCGGCACAAGGCCGGCCATGACGATGGGGGCGGCCGCGGCGCGACGGCTGTGACGATGGAGGGGCCGCGGCGCGGCGGCGGGAGGGGGCAGGCCGGCCGTGACGAGGGGGGTGGCGCGGCGCGCGGGGTTGTCAGGCCACGGGGGGCGGCATGTCGCGTGGACCGGGTGGTGCGACGGGCGGAATGTCCGGACCGGGCGCCGGAGTGGGCGCGTCTGGTCCGATCGGGGGCTGGATATCGGGACCAGGCGTCGTTGGGGGGATGATGTCCGGTCCGGGTGGCTGGGGTGGCTGGCTGTTGCTCGGCATGGGGCATAAGCGCGCTGCGGCGCGCGGGGTTCGGCAGAAGATCACGACACGCCAACACGATGTTCTGAGCGCGAACGCGGCTCGGTGCCAAGAGTCTCATCGATGTCTCGTGTCCCTGTGGGTGAGACAATCTCGAGGGCGCGGAGGGTTGGGCTGGCGCCGGTGACGATGGCGTCGACCAGCTCGGGCGGGGGTGGGCCGAAATCGCACGGCTGCGGCAGGCCGCCCAGGGAACGGATGAGCGCGGCACGCTGCGGGTAGATGACCGCATACTGATCCGCCTCGGCGACCGGGTCGGGCACGGGTTCCTCGGGCGGCGGCGGTTCGGGCGGCGGCGGTTCGGGCGTGGCAGCGGGCGGGGCGTGCCCCAGCGCGTCGGCCATCAAGCCGATGGCGCAGTGCTCGGACCAGGCGGCCTTGTCGGCAGTGGCGTTGTCGGCCTCGCGCTTGCGGCGCTCGGCCTGCAGACGCAGCAGCAGCGTCCGGGCGCTCTGTGCCTTGCGCTCCGTGCTGACGGCCTGGGCGTTGCATTTCAGGAAGAACGAGGGGTCGCCGCGATAATCCCGGGCCTGGCGGAGGCAGTCCATCGCATAAATGGCGAAGCCGACGCTGCGGGCGGCGAGGTGGGCCTCCTCGCCGTTGGCCGGCAGCATCGAGGCGACGAGGGCGATGGCGCCGCGGTCGCGGCGGGCTTCGGCCTCGGGCGTGTCGGTCTCCGGGGGCGGAAGCATGCCGCGGAGAGTGAAGACGACGAGGTGGTAGACGTCGCGGGGGAGTTGCAGGGTGAGGTCTGGGGGCTGGTTCTGAGTGTCCATGCCGCGGCATGTAGTGTTAGATATAATGTCTGTCAATGTTAGTTACGAGGCAATGGGTAGGGCCTTGGCCGCGCCGTCGACCTCTGTGTTGACTGCATCGAAATAAAGACGTGGATGGCGGGGCCAAGCCCCGCCATGACGATTGAGCGGTATGCCGCCGGGCCGTGGACCGATCAGCGCTTACTGCGCCGTCATGCCGCCATCGATCACGAGTTCCGAGCCGGTGACCCAGGATGCTTCGTCGGACGCCAGGAACAGCACGCCATTGGCGATATCCATGGCGGTGCCGAGCCGGCCCATCGGCGTGCGATCGAGCAGCACCTGGCGCACGGCCGGATCGCTGAAGCGCTGCAAGGTCAGCGGCGTATCCGCATAGCCTGGGTGCACTGAATTGATGCGGATGTTTTCCGCCGCATATTGCAGCGCCGCCGACTTGGTGAAGATCGTGATGGCGCCCTTGGCGGCGGAATAGGCCGGCGAGGTAGGACTGCCGACGATACCCATGACCGAGGACGTGTTGATGATCGACCCGCCTCCGCCTTTGCGCATGGCCGGGATCGCCGTGCGGGTGCCCAGGAAGACGCCCTTGGCATGGACGTTGAGTTCGCGGTCCCAGATTTCCACCGTGATGTCTTCGACGTTGCCGGGGAAGGAGACACCGGCGTTGTTGAACAGGATGTCCAAGCGGCCGTGGGTTGCCATTACCGCGTCGACCACCTGGGCCCAGTTCTGTTCCGATGTCACGTCGAGGTGGAGGTAGCGGGCGTCGTGGCCCTCGGCGCGCAGGGAGGCCGCGGCGCGCTCGCCCAGGTCGTCGCGGATGTCGGTCAGCACCACCTTCGCGCCCTCGCGCACGAACAGATGCGCCGCCGCGCCGCCGAAGCCCATCAGTTCGCCCTTGATCGCAGCCGCCGCGCCGGTCAGCAGCGCTATTTTGCCTTGGAGCCGCATTGTGTCCCTCCGTTTTTCCGTTGCTCGGCAGGATGATGCGCCGATTCGGGTCGTGCCTCCATCGCCGCATCGTGGTCCAGCTTAAATCGATCCTTGTGACCGAGCCGTCTTTGAATGGTGTCAGAATGTCCGATGTGGATGAAAAGCCACTGGGCCGCTTTTGAACTGCGCCCACACACGGTTCATTTGCCACGCACCAAGAGCCGGCTGCGCGAACTCATTCGACCTTTTTGTGCGCAGCAGCGGCAACCGCAGCCCACATCGAACGCATGTCGCGCAAAGCCCAGGTGAGAGCTTTGTCGGGGATCAGGTATCCACCGATACCATCAGTGAAAAGCATGTCGTAGATCCGGCGGCTTGCAGCATCGATGTCCGCTGCAGTCGGTTCGCCTTCTGCCGGCGGTGCCGGCAACACGATGGTGATCGTATCCGGCTCTTGCGGCACGACCTCGATCCGGTAGTTACCGTCGGGCAGCGAGCCGAAATACTCCTTCAGGCCGGCAACCGGATCGTCGATCAGCCGGCGGCGCGCGGCAGGATCGCGCCGGAGCAGGCAATAGTGATCGGTGAACAAGTCGTGCTGATCGCTCACGGGTTGTTCTTCCGGAAGCTCTGGCGCATGCGCAGCAACTCAAGCTTCAGTGCCTGCGGCATGATCCAGCAGAACAGGTCGCCGCTTTCCCACAGATCCATCTGATTGATCACGGTCGCCGCATCCTTGGGCTTCGACGCGAGCGGAGGGATCACGAAGTACAGCGTGTCCCGCCGTTGTTGCCGGACATCGATCGTGACGCCGGGTGATAACTCCACGCCGATAGTGGCCAGCGCTTGTCGCGGATCCTTCCGCAGGAGCTCGGCAAAGGCTGGATCCGTCCAGGCGAGTTCGACCAGACGCCGTTCCAACGACGCATCCCCAACACCTTTTGTTTCGTCGGGCACTTTGCTTTCCTTCCGTGCGTCGGGCTCGCTCGACCTCAGGGCTCGCGATCGATGACCAGGAAACTCGGTCCCTGATGCGCAAGTGCGCGACCGAGAACGTCACTGATCGACTGAAGATTTTCGATTTTTTCGGTGCGTGCGCCGAAGCCCTCAGCGATGCGCTGCATGTCGAGATCTGGATTTTTGAAGTCCAATCCGACGAACTGTGTTGTCTCAATCGTCGTGCCCATCGCGTCGCACCACAGGTCCTTCAGCAACCGGTACTCGTGGTTCACGAAGCATACGAATATGGACGGGATGGCATATTTGGCGGCTGTCCACAGCGCATGGATCGAAAACAGACTGCCGCCGTCGCCGACGAAGCAGACGGCATGCTTTCCGCTCGCCAGCCCGATCCCGACGCCCAGCGGCATGGCCCAACCCAGCCCTCCGCCACGGGGCGAGAAGTGGACATTGCGAAAACCGAGGCGAACGGCCATATCCTGCACAATCGCATCTTCGGACGAGCCCTCGGTGATGACATGTGCCGCACGATCGAGATGACGCAACACACCGAGTATCAGGGCATCAGTGGGGCGTTTGCCGGATGATGGATACTTCGCTTCCAGAGCCGCCACATCCGCGATCCGCTCCCCCGCTGATTCGGCCGAAGCTCCGATCGCTGTCGCAAGCGCATCCAATGTCGCTTTGATATCACCGAGCACCGCGATGTCACAAGGAAAATCGAACCCAAGCTGGCTGCCAGTGGGCGCGATTTGAATCACCTGCAATTTGCTCGGTATCGCTGAGAGGCCATCATAGGTGAAGGTATCGACCTTCTCACCGATCAACAGCATTGTGTGGTAGCGGCTGAGTGTCTCGTTGATTTCCTTGGTGGTCGGGGGAAGCTGACCGCGGAAGTTCGGATGCAGGGGATCGACCGCGCCCTGCACATGGAATGGCGCAGCATAGATGTCCGCGGCGAGTGCGGTTGCGATGCGGCCCACGGCGCCAACGCCATGCGCGGCGCCGACTGCATAATCGGTAACGATGGCGAGCTTGCCTGATGGAACAGTCTGCAGGACCAGCGACACTTCAGCGATTGCGCGCGGCACCGTATCCTCGATGATCCGTGTCTTCTTGAATGTTGTGTTTTCGGTTTGCTCCAGCATGAAGTTCATGGGAATTGACAGAAAGACCGGCCCTGTCGGCTGAAGCCTTGCCTGCAGGTAGCAGCGCTGCAGCGCCACGGCGAGATCGTCAGTGCGGGTCACCTCATACGCGTATTTGGTGGCGGTCTCGGCAAGCTGCACGTTCGGCGCGCCGAGGACCGGATTGTGGATGAGAAAGCGCGAATCCTGCTGCCCATTGATCACGAGCAATGGCACCCCGGACATCAACGCGTTGCGCATATTGAACATGCCGTTGGCCAGGCCTGGATATGTGTGCAGGCTGACGATGGATGGCTTGCCCATGATAAGCGCATAGCCGGCGGCAATGCCGACAGCGCTGGATTCGTGCAATGACAGGATGTAGATGGCTTTTGATGCCGCTATCGCTGCGAGGAATGTCGTCTCCGTTGTCCCCGGATTGCCGAATACGAAAGGAATTTCGTACGTCGCAAGGAAGTCCTGAATGAGCTCGCCGCCTGTCCGACCTGTCATGCCCCATCCCATGTGAATTCATAGCATGGCTTGTGATACAATGCCCGGTTCGATGGCGTAAGTGCATCACACGCCGGAACATTGCACAACTGTCGTTCAGGCGGCTGTGGCCTGGTTGGCGGGCGCCGGCTGCACGGGGTGACGTTCTTCCCGTCGATCGCGCGTGAACCGCAGAAGATTGTCAGCTCCCAGAAGCGGTGTCTCGATCTGAGACGGCAATATCGGAACGCCGGTCCAACCTACTCAGTGGTGGACGAGTTCGCGACCATCACGTTCCTGGAAGATTGCGGGGACAACCAGGACGTGATCGCCTGCGCACCCGGATATTGCCGCTCGGCTATGCCGAGCAGCGCACCTGGAGCGAGGAGCAGCGATGTTTATCGAATCACACCTGACGGCCCGCCTGTGGACAGGCCGGGTTCTCAGTTCGCTCGTGGTGCTCGCCCTGCTCTCCGTCGCCGCAACCATGCTGTTTTCGCGATCAGCCGCCCATGCCCAGCTTGCGGCGACAGGCTTCGCCGACAGTGCCGGGCCAGTGATTGGCATCACCGCCCTCGTCTGCGCGGTGTTCTACGCCATCCCGCAAACTGCTGTTCTCGGCGCGATCCTGGTCTCCGGTTTCCTCGGCGGGGCGATCTGCACACACTTTCGCCTCGGCACGATTGTCTCGCCGCCGCAGATGATCTCCCTGGTCCTCGGCGTGATGGCCTGGGGCGGCATTTATCTCAGATATGCGGCGTTGCGCAGGCTGTTGCCCATCAGCATATGAGTGATGAAGAGAAGGAGGCGCCTACGGCGTCTCTGACCGCAGGACGGCACGGGCAACCAGGCGGGAGTAAGTCGCGAAGTATTTGGGTATCAACGGGCAATGGCGCATCTGCTTCGTCTGGACAACAGGAGGTCCCGACCGTGTCGAAATCGTCGACGACCACTAGGCAAATTCCCAACCCCACGCCAGGCGAGGTTCTGCTGCTGGAGTTCATCCAGCCGATGGGCCTGACGCAAAACGGCCTCGCGCGTGCCATCGCGGTTCCGCCGCGACGGATCAACGAGATCGTGCTCGGCAAACGATCGATCACCGCGGATACGGACCTACGACTGGCCCGGTATTTCGGCGTCTCCGAGGGGTTCTGGCTCGGCCTCCAGGCCGACCACGACTTGCTGCAGCGGCGACGCGAGATCGATGCCGACCTGGCACGGATCGCGCCGTATGGGCAGGCCGCCTGATTGGAATGTGCCCGATGAGGTGCATCGTGCTCTGCGCGTACTCGCCGCCCT
>CAVZNH010000020.1:0-34160 GCA_963776505.1 uncultured Alphaproteobacteria bacterium | reverse complement strand
CGCACGTTCTCGATCCGCAGGGTGCGGTCAACCCCTCAACGACCTGCGAAGCACGCTCGCTCAGCGTGTGCAATGCCATTCCCCGACGCCGATCTCCCGCGACTTGCCGCGATCGCTGTGGTGATCGAGGCGCAAGCCGGACAGTGCTTCATCGACGAGGGCGAGCCGGCGAGCGCCTTCTTCAACATCACTTTCGGCACCGCCAAGCTGTTCAAGTTGCTGCCGGATGGACGGCGGCAGATAACCGGTTTGTTGGTGCCGGTCATTTTCTGGGTCTGGCGGTCTCCGATACCTACGCCTTCAGCGCCGAGGCAATCGAGCGCGTACGGTACTGCCGGTTCTCGCGTGCCAGACTGTGTACGCTGCTTGATGACTTCCCGCTGATGGAAAACCGTCTGCTGGAGGTCGCCTCCAATGAGCTGGTGGCGGCGCAGGAGCAGATGTTGCTGCTCGGCCGCAAGACCGCGCGTGAGCGGCTCGCCTCTTTTCTGCTGATGCAGAGCCGCCAGGGCATGCCTTGTGGCCACGCACGCCGGCGGTTCACCCTGCCCATGACGCGACACTAACTCGCCGACTACCTTGGCCTGACCATAGAGACCGTCAGCCGCACACTGACCCGCCTGCGCGCTGAGGGGCTGATCGATCTCGCCCCGCAGAGTGAAGTGATCGTCTGCAATTCGGTCGGGCTCGAGGGGCTGGCGGGCGGGCTGCGATGACCAGCACAGGCCAGCCCTGCGCGAGGCCGGAACTCCAAACCGGCAAGGAGTTTCCTCCGGGGGTTTTTGAGACCCCTGCGGTTACCATTTCGCCACTCGCGCATGGGAGAGGTCAGCGACCCAAACCTAGGCCATCGGCGCAGCCGGCCGCAACCTGGACCGCACCATGCGCCTGCCTCAGGTTATACTGCCACCGTTTGCTTCCATCAGGCGGCTTCGCTATAGGGAACGCCCGCTGATCCCGGTTAACTCAGTCGTTAGAGCAAGCGGCTGTTAACCGCTGGGTCGTAGGGTCGAGTCCTACTCCGGGAGTCAGCCATAATCGCTCGGAACGACACTGGATACGACACCTGCCAGACCCCGGAACAGGCGCTGATGCGCCAGCCACGGCGGTTTCCGCGCAGTCCTGCCAGGCGTCCGCTGCGCAACGGATCAGAGCGACCCACCAATCGAGGTGAAGAGGGCGGAGACATCTGAGCCCAGAGTGACGGCAGCGGCGGCAACCGCGATCACGATGCCAGCGGCGATAACGCCGTATTCCATGGCGGTGACACCCGCGCGGTCCACGACCAGGCGCGCCAACAGAGAGTGAGCGTAGGCAATCATAAGTCGGCCCTTACGTTACGGAATAGCATCATTATATCCATAACGTTGCATTAACGTTTCACCGACAATGGACGGCACGATCGCTGGCGCGACCTTTGCCAAAGACTGTGCATGGCCCGAGACGGCTATCTATTCGTTACGTTAGTCAATCAATGATTGCAGTTATGCATTAACCTGGCTGTGCCCCGCTCGGCCGTCGCGCCACAACAACTGTCCCGCCAGTCCCATCTGGCCGGGGCCTTTTCTCGCCTGCAACCCGTAGCTCGCGCGACGAGGCGACGAGTTCATCGGACATCGAGCGGACCGTGCTGATTGAGAATTCCCGCGACCGCGTCAGCATGGATCATGTCCACTGCCACGGAAACGAAAGGGCGTCCCCCGTGATGCCCACCGTCCGACCCAATGGGCATCATGCGCTCGTCCGGGTCGTCGTTGACGTAACGTCGGATGACGGCCGACGGGATCTGCGCCGCCTCAAGATCGCGGACGGCAGCGTCCGCGGCGGTTGCTGCGTCGAACTCGGCGATTACCATTTGCGTCATGTGACCGCTCCTCCTTAGGCTTCCTGGAGAGAACGATCATATCGGCGGCGGGTTCAGCCACGGTCCCATCACGGAGGCTTGGCGCGCGTCGTGCGGAACGCGCGGTTACGCGATCGCTTGGCCGGCGCCGTCACGCGATCCGGTCTCCCGGTCGGCGGCAGCAGCCTCGTACCTCTCGGCTAGCCGCAGCAGGGCCTCCGACACGTCAAACGTCGTCGCGGTTTCGGCCATCCGGCGCACTTCCGCGGCTCTGGCCGAGCTCTTCTGCTGTGCGGTCGGAGATAGGAACGTATCCATCCATCCCGGCATCCTAGTCGAGCGGGCCTTTCCAGATGGTCAACCGGACGTTTCCTGCGCGTCACATCTGCGCTGGGCACTCCCCACGATCCCCTCCCTGACGCCGCCGCCAGCACTTGCCAATGCGGGATCGGGATGCCGGGATCCCGGGTGGTCAGTGAGCCAAGCTCTTGCCGCCGCGAAGTCGGGGAGCCAACATGCACCAACCGGCATAACGATCAGGCGACCGCCACGGAAACCTCGCGCCTGATCGGCGTTCTCGTAGCCAACCATCGAGGAGACCCGCAGATGCCAGAGCATGTTTACAAAGTCGTCGAGATCGTCGGCTCGTCCGAGGAGAGCGTGAGCAAGGCAATCGATCGCGCCATCGAAAAGGCCGCCCTGACGTTGCGTAATATCGGCTGGTTCGAGGTGGAACAGGTGCGCGGGCACATCGAGAACGGCAAGGTGGCGCACTATCAGGTGACCCTGAAGCTGGGTTTCCGCCTGGACGAGTAACTCCCCCTCAGCGGCTCCCTGTAGGGACCTGACTGAACGGCCTGTTCTTGTCGACGCGAATATCCGCCGGCAGGCCGAGTACGCGCTCGGCGATAATATTGCGCAATATCTCGTCCGATCCCCCGGCGATCCTCGCGCTCGGCGAGGACAGCAGCGCCTGCTGGAACATCGCATACGCCTCGGCCAGATCGTCGTCCATCACGAGCCCCGCCATCCCCATCAGGTCCAGTCCATAGGACGCGATGTCCTGCAGCTTGCTCGCGTTGACCAGCTTGTGGATCGAATTTTCCGGTCCCGGTGTCTGACCGCGCGACAACGCGGTCAGGGTGCGAAAGCGGGTGAACTTCAGCCCCTGCGTCCGCGCATACCACTCGGCGATGCGCTCGCGTACCGCGCCATTGCGGATCGCGGGGATGCCATCCAACGTCACGGTGCGGCTCAGTTCCAGCAGGTCCTCGACCTCCGGGCGATGCGCCTCGCCCACCGCGAGACGCTCGTTCATCAGCGTGGTGAGCGAGACTTTCCACCCCTGCCCCACAGCACCCAAGCGCTGCGCATCCGGCACGCGCACATTGGTGAAGAAGACCTCGTTGAAGTGCGACGCGCCAGACATCTGGTGGATCGGCCGGATCTCAATCCCCGGTAACCGCATGTCGAGATAGAAGAAGGTCAGGCCTTCGTGTTTCGGCACGTTCGGATCGGTGCGCACAACGATGATGCCGAAATCCGACAGATGCGCGCCAGAGGTCCAGATCTTCTGTCCGTTGATGATCCAATCGTCGCCGTCGCGCTCCGCCCGGGTGCGCAGCGCTGCCAGATCGGATCCACCCGCCGGCTCCGAGAACAACTGGCACCATACCTCCTCGCCGCGCAGCGCCGGCCGCACGTAGCGATCGAGCTGTTCAGGTTGCGCATAAGCCATCATCGTTGGGATGCACATGCCGAGACCGATCTCGAACAGACCGCGCGGCACTGCGTAGTTATCTTCCTCCTGCTGATAGATCACCTGCAAAATCGGCGATGCCTCTCGGCCACCGAAAGCCCTCGGCCAGGTAAGGCCGGCAAAGCCGGCATCGCACTTCTTTGCCTGCCATTCTTTGCAGCGCTGCACCGCATCCGCGCCGAGATCGCCCAGCCGCAGCACAGGTCGCGCCCGGCTCTTACGTTCCGCATTGGCAGCCAGGAATGCGCGCGCCTCAGCGCGAAATGCAGCCTCTTCCGAGGTGTCGTTGAAGTCCATCGGCGCCCTCTATGCTGCGTTCCGCATCTCGATCAGCTCGACCAGTCGGTTCTTCCACCAGGGTGCCCCACCCAGCGCCAGAGCAAGCTGCTTGGAACGCCGATAGTACAGATGGCAGTCCACGTCCCAGGTGAAGCCAATCCCGCCATGTGTCTGGATGTTCTCTTTCGACGCAAGGTGGAATGCCTCAATTGCCGACACACGCGCTGTCGCCGCGGCCAGCGGCAGCTCGGCCGCATCAGACGCAAGCGCCCAGGCGCCGTAGTAGGCATTCGACCGGGCCAGTTCGATCGCGACATAAACGTCGGCAAGTTTATGCTTGATCGCCTGGAATGATCCGATCGGCCGGCCGAATGCGTACCGCTCCAGGGCGTAGTTGCGGGCCATCTCCAGTGCGGCATCGGCGCCGCCGACCTGCTCGAACGCGACCAGAATTGCCGCCCGTTCCAGCAGACGCTGCACCACTGGCCAGCCTGTCTGTGAGCCAAGCTTCTCGACTTCGCTTCCGGCAAAGTCGATGCGTACGTGATTGCGGCTGGGATCGACGGTGGTGAGCGTCCGTCGGCTCACGGTTGCCTCGGTGAGATCGGCCAGCAGCAGTGCGATCTCGCCCCTCTCATCTCGCGCCACAACAATAGCGAAATCGGCGTCCCCGCCGTCCATCACGGGCCATTTGCTGCCGCTCAGTTTTCCTCCAATAGAACGTATCTGCACACCGGCGGGATCGGGATTTCCCGTGCCCTCTGCCAAAGCCAGGCAGCCGATTGCCGAGCCATCCGCCAGTTTCGGCAACAGGCGCCGCTTCTGCGCATCGCTGCCTGCCAACAGCAAAGCCTCGGTGGCCAGATACGCAGATGAGGCGAACGGTACCGGCGCCAACGCGCGGCCGAGTTCCTCTGCCAGCACGCATAACCCTTCATAGCCAAGCCCCGCGCCGCCGTACTGCTCGGGGATGGCGGCGCCGAGCCATCCCATCTCTGCCATCGCATGCCAGAGGCTGGCGGCGTAGGATTCGTCGCCTTCGAGCACCTGTCGCACGATCTTCGGTGGCGACTGTTCGCTGAGGAACCTGCGCGCCTGATCGCGCAACTGCTTCAGGTCGTCCGAGAAATCGAAATTCATCGACCCACCGCGCGATTACGACCGATTAGGCCGCCCACTCTACAGGCCGCCCAGGATATTGACCACGACCTACCAACAGCCAGACGCGGTGCATCAATCGGCGATGAACGCGCGATACGTCTCAACCATGTCGGCGACCGCCGCCTGATAGATTTGCGCGCCGTGCTCGGGCGTGGACAACGACGGATCGGAGCCGATGCGCCCGTCAGGGAAGCGGCGACGATAGTCCGCGCAGTCGAAAAAGCCGGTGCTCCTTGGCGCCACCTTCGGCGACATCTGCGCGTGTTTGATCGCCTGCGGCTGGTAGTGCTGCGCCAGCGACACCTCGGACGCAGTGGCGTGGCTGCCGTTCGCGTCGCCGTACAGTTCCTTGGCCAGCGCGTCAGAGCGTGGGCCCTGCGACCAAAACACCATCTTGCAGCGCACCGGCGAGGATTCGCCCGGGCCGCGCATCGACGACGCAGCATAGATTTCGTCGAATGCCGCCGTCACGGTTGCGACGTTGCCGCCATGGCCGTTGATGAACAGGAAGCGTTCGAAGCCGTGCTTCATCAGCGAGGTCACCACATCGCCCGACCAGCGCGATCAGCGTCGACGGCCGCAGCGTGATGGAGCCGGCGAAGCCCAGATGGTGCTGCGACATGCCGATAGTAAGCGTCGGCGCCACCAGGCAGCCGATCTCATCACCTACACCACGCGCAACAAACTCCGCATCCAGATGGTCGGTACCGATCAGGCCGTTCGGCCCGTGCTGTTCGGTCGAGCCGATCGGGACGATGATGCCGCGTGACGAGCGCAGATAGTCCTCGACCTCATGCCAGGTGGACAGGGCAAGCTGCATGGGCGTTTCTCCTCTCCAATACCGCATCTTGCAGGCCGGCGGCCTCGCCCGCAATTGTCTCAGGCGCCTGCAGGAGGTATCCAACGTGGTAGGCCGCATCGAGGGTTACGCCATCATCTCCGAGGACGGCATGTTGGCAAATTCCGCGCGTATCATGCCGGACTTGCTCAAGTTCGAAGCTGATCAGCGGTTCTTCGAGCACGGCCTGGACGGGATTGATGTGGTCGTGCATGGGCGCCACTCCCAGGAGCAGCAGCCACGTTCGCGCATGCGCCACCGGCTGATGCTGACGCGCAGCATCGACACCATCGCCCCCTACCCGTCGAATGAACGGGCTCTGCTGTGGAACCCAGCGGGTGCGTCGTTTGAGGCAGCCTTGAGCGCACTCGGTAACCCCGACGCCAGCGTTGGTGTCATTGGCGGCGCGGAGGTGTTCGCGTTGTTCCTTGGCCGCTACGACGAATTCTATCTCTCACGAGCGCCCAACGTGCGTCTGCCTGGTGGCCGCCCTGTCTTTCCGGAGGTGCCCGCGCGGACCCCCGAGCAGGTGTTGGCGGCCCATGGCCTCCATCCCGACGAGCCGGAGATGCTTGACCCCGCAAAGCGCCTCACGATGGTGAGATGGCGACGCAAGAAAGTCACATTCACGCCATAGACTGAGGTGTTTCTCTGGCGAAATGCTATATGCCGGACATGAAGCGGCATTTAGCGGCTTGGTTCGGCAGGGGCGCGGCGACCATTCCAGGTCATCAGATCTGGCATGGCCGTAACTTGTTTACGCCTTCCCTCAATTTCCCCTATCATCGCGACCAGAGCGGCTCACCGGCTGATGCCTGGGTCGCGGAGGATCAGTGGCTGGCAGGGTTACCCGGCAATCGAAGTGAGCAATTCGGCTGGTGGCAATTCCCTGGGCTCCGGTGACCGATAGACCAGGGAGGTGGCGATGCAACGATCAGACATTGCGCGGGTCCAGGCTTACCTGCGCAAGACGCTGGGCAGCGACCTGATCCATATCGACGTGCCTAAGAGTGCCAACGGTCCCGTGGAGCTCCGCGCCGGTCGGGAGTTTCTCGGAACGGTGCACCGAGACGAAGAGGATGGGGAAATCTCATATTCTGTGCACATGACGATTCTCGAGGAAGATCTGCCCGCTCCTGCTCCGCCAAACGTATCGGGGGGCAAGCCGCGCTGACAGCGTCACTGGGCAGCGTAGGCTACCAATTGCAGCAACTTTTCGAAATCGATGGGCTTCGACAGCACGTCGATCGCACCCAGGTCGCGCGCCTCCGCAGCGACCTGGGCGTCCGGCAATCCAGTCACCAGCAGTGACGGGATCGTATGGCCCGAGGAATCCAGCGCCCGCAACAAATCCAGCCCTGTCATCCCCGGCATCTTCTGGTCCACGACCAGACATGTCACTTCGCCCAATTCAGGATCATCAAGCAGCTGCCGACCGGACGTATAGGTCTTGACGGTATGGCCAGCCAATTCCAGCAATGCGTCGAGCACGTCGCGCACATCCCCATCGTCATCGACAATAGCGACTATGTTCGAATTTTCTGTGGGCACGTGCGGGCCAATTCCTGAAAATCGCTCTGCTATACTGACGGCGTACGATACCGCCGCAAGACAAACTGCGCGGGCTCACGCTGTGTTGTGGGACGGCCCGCGGGGTCGCTACCCGCGCGCAGACCGAGCGGAAGCGATGACGGTGGACATCGCGTCCCCTTCCAGACGCAAACGTGACGACATGCGAGATCACGATCGCGCGGGCCTCCAACCGGGACAGCTCAATCGATCAGCACCTGACCGGCATCTGAGGCGCGCCATTCACGACGAAACCGGGCACTGTCAGCAGACCCATGTCGATAACCTGGTTGGTGACTGCTGTTCGACGATCAGCTTGTGCTTGTTATCGACCGCGACTTGAACGTTATAGCCCACGGCAACACGGGTGTGCGCCGCCATCGCCCGGCTGTCGGGATCGGTGAGGGAGATTTGCTCCTCTCCGGTTTGATCCAGATGGGCCAGCATCTCCTTGCATCGCGTGCGACGTTGGCGGATCGCGGCGATCTTTCGGCCAGATTCTTGACCCGCGAGCCACCCGTTTTATCTCTCGCCGGCATCGCTTCGGTCCAGACGCTGCAGGTAATCGTCAAGCTTTAGACACGCGCGAACCGCCGACGTAGTCGTCCAGGGATTCCGGCAGAAGTAGGAGTTGGGAACGGTCATGCCAACGATATGTGGCATATCGCAATTCTAGCGCAGCACGCGCCACCGGGCGTAGAGGATGCCGAATGGTGATCGATACGCCGCGCACGCGGCTGCGCTGTTGGGAGAAAAGTGACCGGGACGCATTCGCCGCCATGCACGCGGACCCTGAGGTGATGCATGATTACGGCGGGCCGATCAGTCGGAGAGAAAGCGACGCAAAATTAGATCGCTACGCAGCGACATATCGTCAACATGGTCTTTGCCGTTGGGCCGTCGAAGGCCGAGACGGTGCTCTTCTCGGCTACGCTGGCATTATGCCCTCGCGGCCCGGGCATCCACTCGGCTCGCATTTCGAAATTGGCTGGCGTTTGGTTCGGCACGCCTGGGGTCACGGGTATGCCACCGAAGCTGCAGGGGCGGCACTCGCCGATGCCTTCATCCGCGTGGGACTGGCCGAAGTGATCGCCTATACCTCCTTCGATAATCTGAGGTCGCAAGCGGTGATGGACCGATTGCAATTGCACCGCGATCCGTCGCGCGATTTCACAGCGGACTACGACAGCATCAAAGGTTGGCGGGGGTTGGTTTGGGTGGCGCGCCGACCTGCGTAATCCTTCGATTTTGCGCTGCTGGTTACGGTCGAGAGCCCCGAACTGTTATCCACGAGCACAGTCGGCTTGCCACCTCACGCAACACCTTCTTGCATCCGGCCATGGTGAGTTGACGCACCGCGTCAACGCTCTCGCCATTCGTCGATACCCGTGCACACCCATAGATCATGGGTTGCACTCTGCACCGGAATTACGCGCCAAGAATCTCATCAGTGCGGCGTGTCAACTTGAGCATTCCCAGTATTAGATCCACCAATGCAAAATCTGTAGCCATGTCGGTGGCGGGCCGATACGCTCAACCCAAACAGCGCGTGTGTGGGAGGCGAAATGGTCGATGGCACCCCGAGTGACGAGCTACCCCGGTATGACCGCGATTTTCTGCTCAGTCCGGCTAAACGGAACCAGGTCGTCGAGCTGTGGGAAGTTGAGAAGTTCGGTCGCGACAGTTTTGGCGACCCCGATGCGGTCGCGCTCTATGGCATGCGCCCGGCGAATTGGTATGCCCGTGGCGTCCGTATACTCGCGCGCACTACGCTTGAGGCAGTGCGAGACCCGCTGGGCAACCGCATTGGCCAGGACGTGGCAAGGATCGTCGCCACGGTCCCGTCGGGTTCCTCCATAGGAGTGATCGATCCCTTCACGGGTTCCGGCAATGGCCTCTACTCGATTCTGCGGCACCTTCCCGGCGCGGAAGGGATTGGCTTCGAATTCGAGCCGGCGATCTTTGACATGACCACACGCAACCTCGCACTACTCGGCGCGCCCATCCGCCTGTTCCAAGGTGATTTCCGCACGCTGCTTGGCACACATAGATTTCCCCTGGGCTATCGGATTGTCGCTTTTCTTGCCCCGCCCTGGGCAGATGCGCTGAATGCCGCGACGGGCCTCGATCTCGGGCGCACAAAGCCACCAGTTGCGGAAATCATCGATGCCTTCGAACGTGTCTACGGGGATAGCCCGCTGCTCTACGTCATCGAGGTGCACGAGCGCCTTGTGCCCGAGCCGCTAGCGGCGCTGCGTGCACGCTTCGAGTGGTCAGAGGTGAGCGTCTACGATCTCGCCGGGCCAACAGGTCGGCATGGCGTTCTACTTGGGACTAAACGTTGGCAGGTGTAGCGTCCTACGCGGGGCACAATCCCTGCGACCGAGGTCTGGCGAGCGGCACGACGCGGCGCGCTGTTCTTCCGCTTTCGAGGACCGAACCTGCATGTCGAAGCGACTGGACCCGTCATGGGTTGTGATGGAGAGCATCGAGAACCCCCAGCACGACCGCTGCGTGGACGTGTTCACGCGCCCGGACGGGAGCTTCGGATTTGAGGAGTTCCGCCGCGACGCAGAGGACGCTGGAACGTGGACGCCGGTCAGCTACTTCTCCGGGCTGCGCCATGCGTCGAAAGGCGAGGCGTTGGCCGAGGCGGCGCGGCAAGTCGCATGGCTCGCGCTGCGACATTGTTGAGTTTCACACCACCAATCACCTCGCGCGCAGGCGGTAGAAATCGACCGCTGCCTTGCCAACTGGTTTGGAACGCTTTCCAGCGCTTGCGCGACGACAGCGGTCATGGCTACGGCCCTGTCACTTGTTACCTTGTCGCTCGTCGTTTACCAGCTGAGTTCGCTGCAGTAGTTTCGATACGACGAAGTGCACGAACGGGCTGCCCGCCGAAATGAGGAGGAGATAATGGCTGTCTATATGGTCTTTAACGAGCAAGTCACCGATCAAGCCAAATTTGATACTTACCGCCAGCAAGCCGGCCCGCTGATCTCGCGTTATGGTGGCCGTTTCCTTGTCCGTGGAGGCAACGTGACGACCTTGGAAGGCAACCCAGGACTGCACCGCGTTGTAATCATCGAGTTCGACGACATGGCGGCGGCCCGTCGTTTCTATGACAGTGACGAGTACGGTCCGCTCATCCGCCTTCGCCAGTCCGCCAGCACTGGCTACGCTGCGATCGTGGAGGGAAATCCGCCCACGACCTGAAGCGAGGGGTACGCGGCTAATTCCCCTACCAACATGCGGGCCACCAACTTCACGCACGCACCTCAGCCTCGCGTCACTCTGGCCCGTCGGCCTCCATGTTCTGGCTGCCCTATTCTATGGCGGGAACAGTCGGCGCAACGCCTTCGGGTTGAAAGGGTGTGAAGGCAGGCGGCTTCAGAGCAGCGACACAGGATGTGTCTGGGTTGGTCGGATCGGTGAGGAATGATGCGGTGACCGTCTGGGCACACGGCGAATGAGGCAACACGAAATGCCCGAGGCCGGGGATGCTGATGATCGTCGCTTTTGACAGGCCTGCCGCAACAGACTTGGTAAAATCAAGCGATGCGACAGCATCGAAGCTGCCAGAGATAAGCAGTGTCGGGATGCTGCTCACGAGGGGCTGGCGCACCGCCGCCGAGGCGGCAGGGACTTTCCAGATCGCGCGGCAGTCATCGTTGGTGTATGCCCAGGTACTGACTGCCTGCTCCTGTATCGAGACGGGATAGAGCGAAAAGGCATGCCGACCGGCTTTGATGATGTCCTCGTGTGTGGCGAGTTGCTCGCGGCAGCCAACACCGTACGCCAGCCCGAAGCTCGTGGACGGGGTACTCGGCTTTGATGGCGGCGCCAGCTGTATCCTGTACATGGCGATGGCTGTCAGCGCCTCGGAGCTACCCCGCGCGAGTTGGTCAAGCAGGTCGGGTATGTGCGCCAGTGCCGTGTTGGTCCTGCTCTGGTCGCGCAGCCAGTCGACGAGCGCTCCACCATCGAGGACGATTTTCAGTTTTTCGCCGGTCGCAGGGTCGCTCATGGTTGTTGTCAGCGGCCTGGCCTCAAACCTGTTGACAAGGTCAGTGACGGTTGCTTCGAGATGCGGATGGGCCACGTCGCAAGCGGCGTCTGCAGCGCATGCATGGAAAAGATTGTCGAACCCGGCACGCGTGCTCTGCCAGTACTCGGCAATGGTAATGGTGACCGGTATGACAGAGTCGAGCACAACGCTGCGGATGCCCTCGGGGTGATCCCGCACGTACATCTGCGCGAGATCGGTGCCATAGGACACGCCTAAGACGTTCCATTCGGAGATGCCGAGTACGGTGCGGAGGTCGGCGAAATCGGCAGCGTTCTCGCTTGAGTTGTACGCGGGTAGGTCCGCGCCAGTCGCAATAAGCTCACGGTGGCACTCTGCCGTGGCGCGCAGATGGAGACGCCTGGTCTCTTCCGAATAAAAGCGAAGGCCGAGAAGCTGGCGGGCGAAATCGTCGATGGGCGCGCATGTCAGCGCGGGGATCGAGAGGAACTGGCCCCGCTGGTTCATCACCACGAGGTCTCGACTGCGATTGACGCCAGCATCGACCACACTGGCAGCCTCGATGCTCGCTATGCCGCCAGGGCCTGACCCGAGGTAAACAACTGGATCGGGCGCCGAATTGCCAGTCTGAGCCGGGACGATCAGGACGAAGAGCTGGATGGTGCGGTCGGACCGCTGGCTGCGATTTTCTGGCACAACAAGATAGCCACAACGAGCGTTGGCCAACTGAGTCGGCAGGTTTGGGCACGGGATCGGGTCAAAGCGCGGCGTGTCCCGAGCGAACGCCGCTGGGACGAGGCATATCGCCCACCATGTCAGCACGATCAGGACAAGTTTGGCTCGCAGCACACTGACCGCTCGCATCCGGTTATCCCCCAAGGTTGCGGTGGTTGGCTGCAAGTACGACCAGAGCCATCGCGCGGGTGCACTCTTGCCGCGCGTTCCCTATTCTTGCTTCTCGTCCGCGTAGGCGATGTAATATCTGGCCTACCAGTTGGAGACAAGGCACGACTCCACGATTGGATATGGTCTTTAATTTCAGTCGCACCTACGGTGGCCTTGTGACGCAGCCAGCCACGCCTCCTGATCTTGCCGTTCTGCGGCAGTCCATCCAGCAGGACCCGCTGGGCGCGCGCGCGCAGATCGACGCGCTGTTGGCGCGCGATCCAGACAATATCGCGCTGATCGAGGCGCGCATCCTCACGCTGCTGCGCTGCAACGATATGGCGGAGGTGGTGGAGGCCGCACGGCGCGCTTTGTCACGGCATCGCACGCTCAATCTGTATTTCTGGCTTGGCGGCGCGCTGCTGCATCTCGGCCGGGCACGCGAGGCTTTGGCACCGCTGGGTGCGGCCGTGGGGATCTCGGCCAATGCGGCAACACTCGATACGCTCGCGCGTTGCCAGCACCGGCTGGGCATGATCGACGCGGCGATCGCCACCTTGCGCCATGCAATTTCGCTGCCCGTGGGCGATGTAACTCCGTTCTATGCCAGCCTCCGCGGACTGGCCTATGCACTGCGTGACGCCGGGCGGTGGCTTGAGTCCGAGCAGGTGATCCAGGATCTGCTGATACGCTTCTCAGCGCAGCCCGCGCGTGTCGCTTCCATGGCGCTGCATTTCGACATTACCCACCCCTACCCTGGCTGGAACCCGTTTCTCGACAAGGCAGGACTGGCCGAGGCCTTGGCCGCTTTTCACGCGCGGCGGCCGGACGAGCCGGTGTTCTGGCCGGTAACCTTCCGCCTGCCGCAGGAACGCGCCGCCCTGGTGGACTGGTTCGCCGGCAATCCAGGCACGATCCTGGCCATCAAGCCGAATGATCTGTTCGGTGGGCGCGGCATTACGGTCACGCGCGCCCTGCCGCCAGAGGATGCCAGCGGCTGCGTGGCGCAGCGCTACGTCGATCCGCCGGCGCTGATCGAGGGGCATAAGTTCCATATCCGTCTCTACATCCTCATCACCTCGGCTGTGCCCACGCGTGCCTGGCTGTGGGGCGAAGGGATCGTTCGCCTGGCGCCCGAGCCCTACGCCACCGATGATGCAGCGCTGGCGCGGCCGGCTGCGCACATCACCAACACCGCTCTGCATCTAGGGCACCCGGCGCTGCATGTTGCCGATGACGCCAACGCCGAAGATGTCGGCCATGTCCGCGCCCTCAGTGCTGTCCTGCGCCGGCTTCATCCGCAGCCGGAGGCGCGCGCGCAGGCATGGGAGGATTTGCGCACACTGGCGCGCCGCTTCGTCGCCTGCGTGGCGGAGTCTGGCGTGTTCGCGGCACAGGCGCGCGAGCATCCGCGCTGGAGCTTCCCGCCCATGCTGTTCGCGCTGGACGTGCTGGTCGATCGAGACGGCCGTCCCTGGCTGCTGGAAGTGCAGCGCAATCCCTCGATGACCGGTAGCCCGCTGCTCAACCGGCTGAATGCCGAGCTGTTCCGCGCCGCCTTTCGCCTCGGCGTGCATCATCTGCTTGACACTCCGCTGGCGGACCCCGCACCGCTGAATGATCCCGCCGCACGCGAACGCATCGTTCTGAGCAAGGAAACCGAGTTGGCAGCAGGCTTCGAACGGATCGCATAGAGATTCGCGCGGCCATGCCAAGAGCTGCATGCGCTCATTCTTCTGCTTTTTCTTGATGTCTGCACCCATCGCCAGACTCAGTTGACATACAAATAACTCGTGGGTTATGGGTTGAGGCCAAATTCGCGTGGGGTCGCTCGACCGATGAAACCGTCGGCCAATGACATCTTTAAGGCGCTGGGCGATCCAACGCGGCGCGCCATTTTTGAGGAACTTAGCCGGAGAGGTGAGCAGACAGTGCACGTCTTGACGGAATTCTCCGGTGTGTCGCAGCCCGCTGTGTCAAAACATTTGGCCGCACTGAAGCTCGCGGGGCTCGTGCGGCTCCGCCGCGAGGGTCGCGAGACGCATTATCGCGTTCGCCCTGGTGGCATCGCGCCATTGATCGATTGGCTCACTTTCTACGGCGCTTTTTGGCATGAGCGCTTCGACCATCTGGAAGACCTGTTGAAGAGGATGGACCAATGAACGCAACGTCGACCGAAGCGCTCTCCGTCGTCGTCGAACGCGAGATACCTTATCCGCCGGGAAAAATCTGGCGCGCGCTCACGCAGCCACACCTGATCGAGGAGTGGCTCATGAAGAACGACTTCAAGCCTATCGCGGAGCACCGTTTCAATTTTCGCGCGGACTGGGGCGCCGTCGACTGTCGGGTCATGGCAGTCGAGCCAAACAAGACGCTGTCTTACACGTGGGCGGCGTATGGTCTCGAGAGTGTCGTCACCTGGACTCTCACCCCTACGAGCACTGGGACCCACCTGCGCATGGAACAGTCGGGCTTCCGGCCCGACCAGCAGCAGGCCTACCAGGGCGCGAAGGGCGGGTGGCAGCAATTCTTTGCAAACATGGAGCAGGTATTGGCGCGGATCGATTGAGGTCTGCCGACCTGAGGCAGGCTGGCGCGGAGGTACGAACAACATGAAAGAGAGCGCAACGACGAAGGGCGAGTTGCCTTCTCGGCTGATCGACGCGAGAATCAAGGAGCTGGGCGACTGGCGGGGCAAGACGCTCGCCCATGTCCGCGCTCTCATCAAACAGGCTGACCCGCAGGTGATCGAGGAGTGGAAGTGGAGAGGCGTTCCGGTTTGGTCTCACGATGGAATTATCTGCACCGGCGAGACGTACAAGAGCGTCGTGAAGCTGACTTTCGCCAAGGGCGCTTCGCTCGAGGACCCCTCAGGTCTGTTCAACTCCAGCCTTGAAGGCAACACCAGGCGCGCCATCGATATCCATGAGGATGATGCAATAGACGAGGATGCCTTCAAGACGCTCATACGCGCGGCCGCGGCACTGAACGGTTCATCGCCAAAGAAACGGAGATGAAGCCGGGGAAGACGTGGATGCTCAACGAGCCTGGGCGAAGGTCATATCGGCTGGCTCGACGACGAGCACCGGCTCGATTGCGTTGTCGGCAGGCAATTGTCGACGGTTCTGCGGTCCGGCGCCCAATCGAAACCGCAGTCCGTCAGTGAGGCCAGAGGTAAAGGCGCGCACGGTTTTCCACCGACGCCCCCGACATACCGCGAAGTAGACCAGGCCCTGAAACAACAAATACGGTACGATCCGTAGCCGCCAAGAAACAGGTATGTGGGGCAACCGCAACATTGCCACCTGATTGCGGACGTAGGTATGGAGTTGAGACGGCGGCTGGCGGACAAGATGCACACCAAGGAGCGGCAGACGGATCGTGCCCTGGCCTAAGCGATGTGGCATCCGCACCGCGCTGTCGATCCAGCAGGAATAGCCCCGTGACCAGGAGCGGAAGCACCACTCAATATCGATCGCGTCAATAAAGAAGTCTTCTCGAAAAAGGCCGATCTCCGCGCAGGCGTCCAGGTCAAGCAGAGACCCCGACGAGATCACGAACGTCGCCGGCCAGGCACTGCCGCACTGCCGCTCAGTTCTATGGCGGAATATGCGCGGTGGCTTGAATTGTTCGCCGCCGGCCGACACCGCAAGGGGACCGACCACAGCCGGTCGTTCACCTGTCGAGCGGAGCAGTGCGTAGGTGCTGCACAGCTCCGCCGCGATGCCGGCCCGAGGTGAAGAATCCTGATCGAGGATCATAAGCTGCCGCGATCCAGCAGCGCGCGCCGCCTCGACGATGCGATTGTAGGCCACGCCTAGCCCAAGGTTCCTGCCGTCGTTGAGAAATTCCAGGCCGGATGGAGCGGCGGCGCGCAGCCGCGCCTTCTGATCGGGTGACAATGGTGAATTCAAGAAGAGCCAGATCTTGCTTCCACCCTGCGAGATGACCGTCAGCAGGCCAGCGAGGGCGTCCAGATTGGGGCGGTAAGCCGTGACGCCGACACAGACGGGGGCCGATGTATCCGCTGGGGCTGGCCTGGTACGGTCAGGTGCACGACTCATGATGCCAGCCTGCCCGAGAAACTCGCGCGAGGGTAGCTCCAAGTCTCCTCATCCAACGCCCTACGCGGCCATACGTTGGCGGCCTGTGCCGCCTTGACCCCTCCGCGTGGCGGCCCAGCCCACGAACAGCCGTCATTCGTTGCTCGCCGGGGGAACCGGGGCGACGGATTACGCCCATGGCCGCCGCCAACCACCTCAGCCCACGGATAGCGCGGCGTCATCCTTCGGTTTTTGTCCGGCTGAATTGCACTCCCTTGCGGTCAGGATATCGGCCCTTAAGAAGGGGTTGCGGGGGCAGTCTACAATTTTGGATAGAAGACTCTAGACCGAACGATGCAATTCATTTGACTTTTCTCGAATTTTAAACGATATGATGCCGAAACCTGCCCAGCGAGGATCTGACCGTGGCGACCATTTCCAATACCTCCACGATTTCCATCGACGGGAACCTGTCCGATTGGACGGCGGCCGAGATCATCGACAATCCGGCCAACGCCGTTCCGGGGTATCTCCTGTACGGCACGGTGCAGAACGACACCTACTTCATCGCCATACAGGGCACCGGTGCGGCAGATCCGGTGATCGGCGCCGGCACCACCATCTGGCTCAACACTGACCAGAATACGGCGACGGGCTATAGTCCGTTCGATAGCATTGGCGCCGACTACAACATCACCTATGTCGGCGGCGCCTTCTACCTCTACACCGGCGCGGCGGCACAGACCCTCGTCAGCACCACGCCGCTCACCGCCGCATTGTCACCGGATGGCAAGAGCCTCGAAATCGCCATACCGCGCAGTCTGGTAACGCCGACAGGCGGTCTGGCCCCGGCCTCCATCAACATCGCGGCGCAAATCGACACCGTTACACCCGCCACCACGGTATTTCTTCCCGGCGATTACAACAGCCCCGAATTCACCATCACCGATCCCGCGACGCTGGCGGCGCAGGCGCCCACACATAAGGTCGCCATTGTTTACTCGGACACCACCGCCGCCCTCTATTTCAGTCAGACCGCCTATTCCGACCTGTTCATGGCGGCGCAGAACCAGGCCCGCATGGCCGGCGTATCGTATGACATCATCGATGAATCGCAAACTGACCGATATCAACAACCTCATTGGTTACGATGCAATAATCTTTCCGTCGATGGCAGACGTGAACACGGCGCAACTGCCGGCGATCATGTCGACACTGACCAGCGCGGTCTACAACTACCACATCGGCATCATCACCGCCGGCGACTTTCTGACCAACGATCAAACCGGCGCAGCACTTCCCAATCCCTACGCCAACATGGAGACCCTGCTGGGACTGGCCAGGGTTTCGGGCGGCAATAGCGGCGCCGTAACGGTCACCGCCAACGACGTCACCAACCCGATCATGAAAAGCTACACTGCAGGCCAGGTCATCCAGACCTACCCCAGTGAAGGCTATACGGCCTATCAGGCCGTCGGCGGCACTGCGACGGATGTACTCGTCAACCAGAACGTCACTGATCCAACGCTGACCGGGGGTGCCGAAACAATCCCCGGCGTTGTGCAAACAACGACCGGTGGCACCAACGTGCATTTCGCCACCACGGATCTGCTCGGCGACAGCAACCTGTTGTCGAACGCGATCCAGACCGTCGCGCTCGGGACGCAGCCGGGCGTCACGCTGCATATGTCGCGTGACGCGGGCGTCGTGGCGGTGCGCATGGACATGGACCAGTCGCAGTTCCCGGCCGACGTGTCACCGACCGCGGGCGGGCCCGGTATCTACGATACGCTGATCCCGATCCTGCAGCAGTGGAACCAGCAATACGATTTCGTTGGATCCTATTACATCAACATTGGCGACAACTCAGCGAACACCACCGATCCATCGATCACCGACTGGACGAAGAGCCTGCCCTATTACAAAGCGCTCCTGGCACTGGGGAGCGAGATCGGCAACCATTCCTACACCCACCTTATCAATCCTCCCACCACGACGATCACGGAAACCACCGTCGGCGATACGCCAGCCGGCTCCACTCAGATAACTCTGTCCGCTGTGCCATCCTTCGCCGGCGTCACGGTCGGCATGTTTGTCACGGGCGGGGGCCTTGGCACGAACACGGTGGTGTCCGGGGCCGCCGGAGAGGGTGGCGCGGTCGCCAACACGCAGGTCACCGCGGTGTCTGGCAACACCATCACCATCAGCTATGTGCCAGGCGGCTTCGGTACCGCAAATGATGGCACCCTTGCCGACATACCGGCCGGCACGACACTGACCTTCTCAGTCCCGGCAGAAAACACCAACTTCCTGCAGACTGCGACGACCGGCGCGGTCAATAGCGCGACGGGCTTTCCCTTCACCTACGACTACGAATTCAATCAGTCGAAGCTGCTGGAGCAACAGCAGCTTGGCACGACGATCGAGGGTGCCGCCATTCCCGGCGCCAACGAGACGTTCGCGACCGATCAGAACATCCTGGCCTATTACCAATCTGTCGCCGCGACCGCGACAACACCGGGATACACCGGATATCTCACCGGCGGTTGGACCGGCGTCGGTTCAGGTTACCCGAGCGCGATCGGTTACATGAGCCCAAGCGCGACCGACATGGGTGCCCTCTACATCGCGCCGAACATGACATTCGATTTCACTGAAGTTCAGTACCAAAGGCAAGACGGTGGCGCAAGCAGAGGCGGACTGGGCAGCCCAGTTCAACGCGCTCGCGGCCAATGCTGCCGGCACGCCCGTCGTCGTGTTGCCGGTACACGATTACGGTGTCGCGGCGTGGAACACGACCACCGATACGGGCACAGGCTCGCCCTACACAACGGCAATGTACACGCAATTCATCGCACAAGCCTATGCCGACAACTATGAGTTCCTGACGCTCGAGGAGCTCGCGGCGCGCACCGAGGCGCAGCAGAAGGCGGCGATCAACTACACTACCGTTGGCAACACGATCACCGCCACTGTTACCCCCGACCCCACAGCGCCGGATGTCGGCGGGATGGCGCTTGACGTCATCAACGGGGGCACGAACGTCATTCAGAGCGTCACCAACTATTACGCCTATAATGCGCAGGAGCTGTTCCTGCCGACCCACGGCGGCAGCTTCACGATCAACCTTGGCACCACCCAGGACAATGTCACGCACATCGAATCGCTGCCGATGCGGGGGGACCTCCTCTCGGTCACCGGCAACGGTCGCGATCTTAGCTTTGCCATGGACGGCACTGGTCAGGTCGTCATCGACCTCGAGACCGGCACCTCTGCGCCCATCGTCACCGGAGCCACAGTCGTCAGCGACGTCGGGGGTCACCTGACACTCTCCCTGACTTCGACAGGCGAAAATGACGTCGCCGTGTACATTGCTCCGACCGAATTTGTCACCACAGTGTCGTTCTCAGCCGACACAGGATCAAGCGCCACCGATTTCATCACCAACACTGCAGCGCAGACCATTTCTGGCACTCTGAGCGCTGCGCTCTTGGCAGGAGACGTGGTGAAGGTGTCGCTTGACGGCGGCACGACCTGGCAGACTGCGACTGCCGCAGCAGGGGCTACCACCTTCTCACTCGCAGGAGTCACTCTGCCCGGTAGTGGTACACTAAAGGTCCAGGTTGAGAATTCTTACGGCATGGCCAGCACGCCATTGGTGCAGGCATATGTGCTGGATCAAACCCCGCCCGCGGCTCCAACAACTCCGGACCTTGCTGCCGTTTCGGATAGCGGTGCGTCGAGCACGGACAATATCACCAACGATACTACGCCGACCTTTACTGGCACGGCCGAGGCGGGAAGTACGGTAACCTTGTTCGACGGCGTGACGGCCGTCGGCACTGCGATCGCTACGGCGAGCGGGAGTTGGTCAATCACCACGGCGGCCCTTGCGAGCGGGGTCCAGAACTTCACGGCGGAGGCGACAGATGTGGCTGGCAATGTCAGTTCCATGTCGGGAGCTTTGCCGGTCACTATCGATACCACCACGCCGGTGGTCACCGCACTGACCGCGCAGCCATCCGACGCGGTTCTTGGCCGTGATGCGCTGGTAACCTTGTCATTGGGGCTGAACGAGCCGGTGACGGTTGACACCGCGGGCGGGATTCCAACTCTCTCGTTGGACAACGGTCGAATCGCCACGTACAGAATCAGGCTCTGGAACCAGTTCGCTAACCTTCGGCTATACTGTCGGCGTCGGCGAGCATGTTCCAGACCTGACGGTCACGGCTGCCCACCTGAACGGTGCCACGGTGACCGATCTGGCGGGCAATCCGGTGAATTTGAGTGGAGCAATTGCAAATCCATCCGGCACCCTGGACGTAGAAGGGTTCGCCGTGTTCGACGTCACAAGAAATCAATCTATTCCTGCCATCGGCCAGGCATATAGCGGACCGGTTGCTGGCCTTCAGAACGAATACATCAACGTCACCAGTGACAATCTGAACGTCAGTGCCTTTACGCCGAACTGGTTTATCCACACCGGCAGCGGGACCGACGCGATCGCTGTCACTAGTGGCACCAACGTGCTGGATGGCGGCACCGGCTCCAACTTCCTGACCGGCGGCAGTGGGACCGACACCTTCTTTGTGGATGATCGCGGACCCACGGCTGATATCTGGAGCACGGTCGTTGGGTTCCACGCCGGGGACGCCGCCACAATTTGGGGGGTGACGCCACAGGACTTCAAGTTGACTTGGGTTGCTGGCCAAGGAGCGGCGGGCTACACTGGACTGACTTTGCACGCGACCGCAGCGGGTAGACCGACTGCGTCACTGACGTTAGCGGGCTACACGCCTGCTGACCTGAGCAACGGTCGCCTTTCCGTCCAGTTTGGCACCGATCCCGCCAGCGGCAGTTCTTACATGTATGTGCACGGGAACAGCTGACATAAATTCCCGGATCAGGCAGATGAACCTGCCCTAGGGTTCGCGGGGGCCCCGCGGACTCTGGATGTCGGTCCGCGGGGCGAAGGCGGTCAACTCTCGGCAACTTCGACGACGGCTTCGGCAAAAGCCCTCGGGGCCTCCTGCGGTAGGTTGTGCCCGATGCCGCCCTTGATGGTCCGGTGGGAATACCTGCCAGAGAACTTCTTGGCATAGGAACCAGGATCCGGGTGCGGTGCGCCGTTGGCATCACCTTCGAGAGTGATGGTGGGCACGGTGATCACCGGGCTTGCGGCAAGGCGCTTATCCAATTCGTCGTATTTCGCCTCGCCTTCAGCCAAGCCGAGTCGCCAGCGATAATTGTGGATCACGATGCTGACGTGATCCGGGTTGGCGAATGACGCAGCAGAGCGATCGAACGTCGCATCATCAAAGTGCCACTTCGGTGACGCGATCTGCCAAATGAGCTTGGCAAAATCGTGCCGGTATTTATCGTAGCCGGCCCGGCCGCGTTCCGTCGCGAAATAGAACTGGTACCACCATTCGAGCTCGGCCTTTGGCGGCAGCGGCATCTTGCCGGATTCTTGGCTGCCGATCAGATAACCGCTCACGGAGACCATGGCCTTGCACCGCCCTGGCCAGAGCGCCGCGATGATGTTGGCCGTTCGCGCTCCCCAGTCGAAACCGGCAAGGGTTGCCTTCTCGATTTTTAGAGCATCCATCAGGGCGACAATATCGACAGCCACCACCGATGGCTGGCCATTCCGTAGCGTTTCACTTGAAAGAAACCGCGTCGTGCCATAGCCGCGCAGATACGGGACGATTACGCGGTAGCCAACAGATGCCAGCAAGGGGACGACATCGACATAGCTGTGAATGTCATAGGGCCAGCCGTGCAGAAGAATGACAGGTGGCCCATTGGCGGGGCCAGCCTCGGCATATCCGACATTCAGCAGGCCGGCATCGATCTGCTTCAGTGAGGCGAACGAGACATTGGTCCCCGGCTTGATTGCAGGCAACTGCGTCGGCTTCGTCTTGCCGCTCTGTGCGCCCGCGGACTCGATCATTCCGAGTTGCGTGGCGGCAATGGTCATCGCCGCCGTTCCGAGAAAGCGGCGGCGACGATAGTTGATCTCTTTGGGTACTCCAATCGTACTCATCGATGACTTCCTTGGGTTGATGGCCGGGGCGTAGGCATGTTCTGACGGCGGAGATCATCGTCCAGAAATACGTCTGCCGCTGCGGCCTGCAAACGAGTAACAAATGCTAACGGACCCCCTCATCCGAGGTCGTGATGCAGACGGGCAATCAAGCCAAGCCTGACGAACCGGTCTACCGGCGACCGCACTCCCGCGACCGTCCGCTGCAAGGAACTTGACGTTTCGGCAGTCTGTGGCGGATTTCTCTTCCGGCTATGGCGCGGTCAACGGGGCTGACCAGAATGGCCCGACCAGGATTCGCGTGGAGTTGCAGAGGGGCAGCCGCCGGGGCAGCAATGAAGTACTCGTTCGGGATTGCACTCCTGCTGGCGGCCCTGTCAGCGATGACTGCTTGCTCTCTGAAAGTGACACACGTGAACGTGTATCCGGCTTTCGGCCCGCATTATGGAGATGGCCACTGAGGACTGCGCCGGCTGCTCGCCAGCTTCTGACGCGGCTTGCCGCTACAGCGTCCGCCTTGACGCCGCGTCCTCGCGGCTCCGACGGTGCTATGTACGGCCCCCGGCCGTGCGCAACCGTCGCCCTTTGACACCTGTCGACAGACAGCGACAGATGCGGTCCAGCAAGCGCCCGTCGTTGCTCAGTCGGCCGCGGGCGGCATGCGCGTCATGGTCCGCCAGATACGCGGCGTGCTTCGCCAGGCGCTCGTATCCTGCCGCAAGGATTACCTTTACGCGTCTCAGTTCCGGGTCTTGCGCCGCATCGGCCTCTGACCACGCGTCCGCTGCGCGCCGCAGCCAATCCGCAGTTGTCATGGTTGGTTGCATGACAAATCGGTAAGATAGCCGCCCGTAGCCTGTCCAGACACCTGCCGTCCATCGGCCAATCAAGAAGCGGCGAGCGAATCGGCCGCATGCAGGCAAAGCGTACCGCCCGGCTGAAGTATGTGCCGTTGCCCTCTCAAAGCGAAACACATCGGACTACCTGCGACCAGCATGGCGCTGATCTCGTCCGTTGCTTGATCGATCAGGATCCTGACAACGCGACCGCGCCAGTGGACGCTAAAGCCGAAGCGCTTCCAGGCAGGCGGCAGGTGGGGATCGACGCCAAGGGCGTCGGGGCGCAAGGACAAGCCGGCAAAACCGAACAATGCCGCCTGCCACAACCCACCAAGCGCGGCAATGTGAATGCCCCCCGCGCTGCCATCGGAGGTGTCAGCAAGATCTGTCGCGGCTGTCTCCCGGAAGTAGCGGGTCGCCAGATCCATGTCGCCCAGTCGAGCAGCAACGAAGGCGTGCATGCCCCGGCTGAGGGAACTGCCATGGCCGCAGCGCTGCTCATAGAAGCGGAAATTCGCCAGCTTGGCGCGTGCATCGCATTCTTCCGGCAGCAGGGCCAGCAGGGCTACGACGTCGGCCTGCTTCACCACCTGGGATCGCTGAGTGCGCTCGCGTCCGAGCAGGACATCGAGCGGCATTGTGCGGTCAGCGTATCGGAGCAGATCGACCTCTTCGAGATCGAAGAAGCCGGCGAACTGCTCGAAGAGCCCGCTGTCCGGATTGAATCCGCTGAACAGCGAATCGGCCACCTGCGCCCACTGCTGGAGTTCGGCGTCGTCGAGGTCGAGCTGCTTCGAGAGTTCACCCCAGCGATCCGGCCAGCGGTCGCGCAACACGGCCGCCATCTCAATGCCGCGCCTGATGTTCCAGCGCGCCATGACGTTTGTATAGGCGTTATCGTCGATGTTCTCGTGATATTCGTCCGGGCCGATGACGCCACGGATGTGGCATTTCTCGTCGGCCTCCGGACTGGCACGGTCAGCCCAGAACCGCGCGGTTTCCAGGAGAATTTCGGCTCCGGCGTCGATCATGAAGGTCTCGTCGCCGGTCGCCTCCCAGTATTGCCAGACCGCGTAGGCGACATCGGCAGTGATGTGCTGCTCCTGTGTCCCGCAGAGCACCTGGATCAGCTCACCGGTGGGACCAGTGAGCTGCTCGGGGGTTGTCTCATCGCCGGTATCGGTTGACTCCCAGGCGTACATCGCGCCGCGCCAGCCCATCCGCACGGCCTTGGCGCGAGCACCTGGCAAGGTGTGATAGCGATACATCAGCAGAGCCCGAGCGGCCTCAGGCCATGTCGCAATGTAGAACGGCAGCACATAGATCTCGGTGTCCCAGAACACGTGCCCCAGGTAGCCATCTCCGGTCAGCGCGCGGGCTCCAATGGAGACTCGTTCGTCCGCTGGATTGGCCGCGCTGTTCAGGTGATACATGGCAAAGCGCAAAGCCCGTTCGGAGGCGTCGTCACCCTTGATTTCGAGATCGCAGAGGCGCCAGCGCTCTGCCCAGGCAGCCTCATGTGCGGCGAGCACACCACGCCAGCCGATCCGCTCCGCTCTATCGAACGCGTCCCGTGCCTGCTTGCCAGGATCGCCGGCAGGACTGTCGCCGCGCGCCACGGCAATCAGGCGCCGGAAAGATGCGGACTGACCAGGTGCCGATGTCCACGTCCAGGACCATCGAAACGGGCTCAGCGCCTGGGGCGACAATTCGGTGTCGTCCAATTGCAACGAGGCGGCACAGGCCATGGCGAGGCTCTTGCCGGACTGTTCGGTGCGCCACACACCGAAGTCCTGCTCGAGGTGTTGTGGGTCCAGACCGGAGCCCGATTCGTCGAACCGCGCGTCCGCGGTAATCTCCGCGCCGGCCTGCTCCACTTCCAGACGCACAAGTTGCAGCCCGAGCGCGCGATCGGCCATCGACACAAGGCGGAGCGTCTTCACCTTTACAACAATCCCGCTGGGATCGCGCTGCCGCCACTCCGTGAGCATCACACCCCGACGCATGTCGAGGATCCGCTGGTGGTGCAGCGAATCTCCGTTGTGATGCCGCAGGACCCTGGCGTTGACCAATATCCGTAATCGGAGCCAATCCGGCACCGGCACCAGGGCCGGGACCGGCGGCTCGATGTTAGGCGTATCGAACAACCCCGCCACATAGGTGCGCGGCCAGGAGGCCCATCTAAGGGTATGCGACCAGGATACCCAGGTAGGGCCTCGGCTGATCTCCCGAGCAGCGCGGACCCCGAGGAAGCCGTTGCTGACGGTGAAGCGCGATTCGATGCTGCTCTCCCGCAGAGGATCGTAACTTTGTTCCACCAACACCCAGTCGCGATCCCGGCTCGGCTCCAGCGCCTGCTGCAAATCCATACGATGCCTCACTTCTCTCGTGCGCGGAGCTGGCCCTCGATCAAGGCGTTCAGTTCGACATCGTCCAGACTGGCCACGACCAGATCGGCGCCTGCCGCCCGCAGAAGAGCCGCATCCCCCAGCCGGTCGATCCCCAGCGCCATCATCCCGCCAGCGCGTGCCGCTTCGATGCCGACCGGCGCGTCCTCGACGACCAGGCAGGTCGCGGGCGCCGCTCTCAGTTCCTGCGCTGCGATGAGAAAGATCTCCGGATGCGGCTTGCCGTGGGATAGATCGCGACCGGAGACATCGGCCGCGAAGAGATCAAGCAACGTCTGATTCTGTGACAGCGGGATCAGACGCATCATCTGGCTGGCGTTCTTCGACGACGAGGCGACCGCGAGAGGAATGCTTTTCGCCGCGAGTGCCTGGGCGAAGCGTAGCGCGTCGGGGTAGACTGTGAAGTCGCGCGCGGCGATCAACCCCTCCAGGATTTGCTGCTTGCGCTCAGCGTAGGCCTCGGCGCGTTCTGTGGCGTTGGCGACACCCAACTGCTGCAGCGCGGCGCGCGCCCCACTGAGGCGCGGCTTGCCCGCGACATGCGCCTGATAGATCTCGGTCGTGAAGCGCGCAGGATCGGTTAACCCTTGCAGCGCCTCCCGCCAGGCACGCTCATGGGGAGAATCAACCAGGACGCCGTCCACGTCGAAAATGACGGCGGCGAGGGTTCGGTGGAAAGCGGGTCCTGCTGGCATCTGAAGACTTCTTGTCAGCCGGTACAGGCATGGCTGATAGCATGACCAAGCAGGAGATTGCAGCTTCGAAAACAGCGGCAACCTACCGTTGACGGTGCCGACCCCTGATCTATTCGGCGCATGACGTAAGTTTAACCGACATGACAGCGGTTTAATCGCTGCACCGAGGGAACGGTTACCCGGCAAGCGGCATTTTCCCTGGGTCGGCGGCACCTATCTGGCCAGCCGCCCTGGATACCCGGCATTTTCCACTAGGAGGAACTATGAGCCTTTCCACCGAGACGACCCGCGCACCACGATTGTGGCGCCGCAGCGCGATAGCCGCTGTTCTACTGGCTGGCACCGCGCTTGGCGGTTTCGCCGTCGGCCACGCTGGACTAGCCGCAACCGAGGCCACTCCCGGCGCTCCGGTTAATCCGCCCGGCAGCGGCATGACCGGCCATACGTTGCCGGACTTCACCGACCTGGTCACTCAGGTCAAACCGGCGGTGGTCTCGATCACGACCAAGCTTCAGGCCAGCCCCGCTGCCGATGAGGACGGGCCGCAGTTGCCGATGCCGTTCCGGCAGTTCCCGTTCGGCGGCATGGGCCCGCAGATGGGACCGCAGGCGCACGCCGTTGAGGCGCGCGGTTCCGGCTTCATCATCGACGCCAGCGGCACGGTCGTGACCAACAACCACGTGGTGAAGGACGCCAAGTCGGTATCCGTCACGCTGGACGATGGCACGCAGTTGCCGGCCAAGGTGATCGGGCGCGACGCTCGCACCGACATCGCCGTGCTGAAGATCGATGCGCACAAGCAGCTTCCCTATATCCAGCTCGGCAACTCGGCGAACGTGAAGCCGGGCGAGTGGGTGGTCGCGATGGGCAACCCGTTCGGTCTGGGCGGATCGGTGACCGCCGGCATCGTTTCGGCCAGCGGTCGCGACATCGGGGCGGGCCCGTACGACCAGTTCATCCAGGTCGACGCGCCGATCAACCAGGGCAATTCCGGCGGGCCGCTGTTCACCCAGGACGGCAAGGTGATCGGCATGAACACCGCCATCCTGTCACCCTCCGGCGGCTCGATCGGCATTGGCTTTGCCATTCCATCCGACATGATCCACACGGTGGTGGCGCAGCTCGAGAAGACCGGCAAGGTCACGCGCGGCTATATCGGCGTCGAGGCACAGCAGGTCAGCGACACCATGGCGAAGGCCATGCACCTGGACGCGAAGTCCGGTGCGCTGATCGCTGGCGTGCAGAACGATACGCCGGCGTCGCACGCTGGTCTGTCGCCGGGAGACGTGATCACCGCGGTGAACGGCCAGACCGTGAAGAACCCGCGCGACCTCGCGGTGGATGTTGCCTCGGTGCAGCCAGGCGACGAGGCGAAGCTTCAGGTTCTGCACAATGGCGACAGCAAGACGGTGTCGGTGAAGGTTGGCCAGATGCCGAATGAGCAGACGGCCAGCAATGATACCGGGCCATCGTCGCACGAGCGGATCGGCCTGGCGCTGGCGCCGCTGTCGCCTGATCTGCGCAACCAGCTTGACGTGCCGGACGGTACGCATGGTGCGGTCGTGCGCAACGTCGAGCCTGGATCACCGGCTGACCAGGCCGGTCTGCAGGCTGGCGACGTCATCGTCGGCGTGGGTGACAAGCAAGTGACGTCCCCATCTGACGCGGCCAATGCAATCCGCGGCGCGAGCAAGGATCACGCGGTCGCGCTGCGCATCATTCGCAACGGCGAGCCGGTCTTCGTCGGTGTGAACCTGGACCAGCCCTCTGAAGGCTGACGAGCAGGCCCCTCCCCCGCGCAAGCGAGGGAGGGGCCGCTCCGACGTGCATCACACCCCGCCGCGTTCCTCTCGCCACAGCGCCAGCTTCTCCTGCACCGGCCTATCGGAGAAGCTGAACAGCACGGCCTCGCCGTTGGCACGATGACGGTGCCAGTGCCAGCTTGGCACCACGAAGATATCGCGCGGCTTCCAGCGGAATGTCGTATCCCCAATCACCGTCTCGCCTTCGCCTTCGACCGCGACGAACACTGTGCCGTCGGTCGAGCGATATGGTGCGGAACCAAATCCAGCAGGCAGCAACTGCATGAACGTGCCGATCGTCGGCATCGGCGACTCGCCGGATGCAGGATTGACGTAGCGCAGCTTATAGCCATGGCAGGCATCGGGGTCGCCGTTGCGGGACAGCGTCGCCAGCGCCTCGCGTGAGCGCGCATAGGGATAGTTGAAGACCGGCGAGCTTTTCGTCGTCGGATGCCAGTCGACCGGCAGCATGTTGGCGCCATAACGCGCCAGGCTGTCGCCTTCCGGGCGTGTCACCGTCTGGCTGTCGGCATTCGCCGGCTCGGCAAAGCCGGCGTCGAACAGCCGCACGATCGGGATGTCCAGCCCGTCGAGCCAAACCATCGGCTGATCAGTGTCGTTGCCGTGGTCGTGCCAGGTCCAGCTCGGCGTGATGACGAAGTCGCCGGGTTCCATCATCGTACGTTCGCCTTCGACGGCGGTATAGGCGCCGTGGCCTTCGATGATGAAGCGCAGCGCCGACTGCGAATGCCGGTGCGCCGGTGCCACTTCTCCCGGCATGATCAGTTGCAGTCCGGCGAACAGCGAATGCGTGATCGATGTCTGTCCGCGCAATCCCGGGATTCTCCAGGATGAGCACGCGCCGCTCCGCCTCCTTCGCGGTGATCAGCCCGCCGGCCTGCATCAGGAATGGCCGCACCACTGCGTCGTAATCCCACCTGGCGGGCAGCGCTGGGGTCACCGGCTGCCGCGTCACCATCGAGTGCAGACGCTCCCATAACGGCGCGAGCGAATGTTCGCCGATGCTGTCGTAGAATGCCTGGCGTTCGGTTGATGGCGCGACTGCGGTGTCGTTCATCGGAGTCTCCCTGCCGGGTCAGCGACCCGTGATGGTCTGCCAGAGTTGCCGTGTCTCGCTGCGCGGATCGTTCTCGATCCGACATTCGGCATCCAGCATCAAGGTGGCGCGGCTGGCAAGGTCATAGGCCGGCCAACGCGGAATGGAAGCGTGCTCGGGCACGCCGGTATGAGCAAATGCCGCCCAGGTGCCCGACATCGCCGCCGCCAGGCGATGCGCTGCCTCGCTGCGGTCGGTCGCATTGGTCAGATCGATGGTGTCGAAGGTGAATGGCACGTCGAGCGCATGCGGCGCTTTCAGACGCCCGCCCTGCACCGGTGTCTCCCATTCGAAGGAATACATGTAGACCGGCGCTGCGGCCTGCTTCGCCTTATGCTCTGCCACGATGAGCGAGCGGATGCGGAAGTTGGAATCGGTCAATGTGGCGATCAGGCGTTCGGCGGCATTCGCGGAAGGATAGAGGCGCCGGTAGGTTTCGATCACCTTGTCGGTGTGTTTGCCGGCGACGGCGGCGACGCGGTCGTGCATCTCCTGTTCGGTCAGCGTGCGGAACCACACCTTGTCGTCACGGGCGAGGAAGCTCGCCATCTCGTCCTTCATGTCGCCGATCAGCAGCGGGATGTCGGCCGAGACCGCGGGTGCCCCTTGGTCGAAGGGATGCTGCGGCACGATCGTCCCGTCCACCACGGGGCCGAATGGATAGCGGTCGAAGAGCGGCAATGGCGCGGGCCCGATTGCCTTCAGAGCAGGTTCCACCGCCGCCAGAAGCTGCTCCATCGGCAGCGACTGCAGTTTGCCGAGATCGCGCGACGGTCAGACCGAGCGTTTTGAGAACGGCATCGGTCAGTTTGGCCGCGCGGTCGGGCTCGCGCAGCCGGATGGCGGCGCCGCTCTGCACGATGGCGCGATGGAACAGGCCGCGCGCCGACGGCATCGCGAGCAGCGTGCAGACCTTTCCGCCGCCGCCCGATTCGCCGAAGATCGTCACGTTGCCAGGATCGCCGCCGAACCGAGCGATGTTGTCACGCACCCATTCCAGTGCCGCGATCATGTCGAGCGTGCCGGCGTTGCCGGACGCCGCAAAGTCCGCGCCACCGACCGCGGACAGATCCAGGAAGCCGAATATGTTCAGACGCTGGTTGACGGTGACGACGACGACGTCGCCTCGCCTGGCCAGCCGCGAGCCCTGCAGCCGCGCGACATTTGCCGTACCGTAGGAGAAGGCGCCGCCGTGGAACCATACCATGACCGGCCGTTTCGCCGTCTGGTCGAGCCCGGGCGTCCAGACGTTGAGAGTGAGGCAATCCTCGGTTTCCGGCGACGTGTCCGGCGGGCCGGAGAAGTCGGCGAATTCGGGTCGCGTGGCGGGGCGCAGTCCTTGCTGCGGCGCATGCCCTTGGTAGTCGAGCGCATCGCGCACGCCAGCCCAGGGTGTCGGCCTGCGCGGCGGCATGAACCGGTTGGCGCCAGAGGTCGGCGCGCCATAGGGAATGGACTTGAAGGCAACGACACCTTCCATGGTCGTGCCGCGAACACGGCCCGCCGATCGTCTCCACCAATGACGTGCCTTGCGACGTGGCGAGATCGTTCATCGCAACCCTCCCTTTTCCGCCGGCGAGAGCATGCCCCCGTGCAATGCGCGGTGTCGATACCTGGGATGCCACGCAACGTCACATCGGTCCGACCGGGAATCCCTCGTCAGCGCGCCGGCCACCATTGGCTCAACCAGTGGTCCTTGTCGGCTTGCAACTGCTGCGTTTGAGCGTCGCCAACCGCCTGCCGCGCGGCGCTCTCCGCGTCATTTGCACCGATGGTCACCGCGTTCAGCAGCGATCTGCGCAGTCGCTTCGTCGGCCGCGGCTTTCTCTCTCGACTGCTGCGCCCACCTCGCGTGCTCACGCGATGCCAAATCATAGACGTTCCGGTCGGGCTATGCACAGCCGGCCACGATCAACGCCAGGCCAACGATGAGATATCGGGTCTTCATTTGGCAGCAGATAACGCCCATCGCGGCGGCGGTTGCAAAATGAGGCGAATGATCGCGATACCGCGCGCCCTGCGGTCGCAGGCTTGCGCAACCAGCGTCGTTTCGATTTGCTTAACCCTCTGCGGCGACCTTCCGCCTCCGTCGTGAACCGGCGGTGGTCGGAATGGGCGAGAATTCGCGGTGGGAAGCCGCGTCAGCGCGCGCGGGCTGGCCTGGGACGTGACTCGAGGTCGCGCCGCTCGGGGCGCAAACGCTGCTCCGCCTGCGCTGCGCGGCCGGCGATCTCGGCGGCCTGGAATGGGACATCCTGCATCCGGCCGAACCGGTCGAACTGCTGCGTTCGGAACTGCGGCCGGATGCACCGGGTCCGCTGGCGGCGTGGCGGCTGCACCATCAGGCCTGCCTGCTGGAACAGGTGCTCGGCCCGACGGACATGCTGTTGGCGGAGCCGGGTCGGGTGCGGATCGAGCCTTACCAGCTTGTGCCGTTGATGCGCGCACTGGAGTTGCCGCGGCCGCGCCTGCTGCTCGCCGATGGCGTCGGCCTGGGCAAGACGATCGAGGCGGGGCTGATCGCCTGCGAACTGATCGCGCGGCGGCGGGCGCATCGCGTGCTGGTCGTCTCGCCGGCGGGACCGTTGCTGGTGCAGTGGGCGCAGGAATTGCGGCAACGCTTCGGCCTGCGCTTCACCGCCATCACCGATGCCGCTTCGTTGCAGGAGCAACGGCGCAAGTCGGAGCTCGGCGGCAATCCGTTCGATGCGATCGCGCTCTGCCTGACGTCGCTCGATTTCGCCAAGCAGGAACGCGTGCTGGAGGAACTCGAACGTTCGGCATGGGACCTGGCGATCATCGACGAGGCGCATCATTGCATCAGTGCCGGCACCAGCACCGATCGCGAGGACACGCAGCGGCGGCGGCTGGCGGAGGTGATCGCGCGACGCAGCGATGGATTGCTGCTGCTCACCGCGACGCCGCATGACGGCTACGATGCGCATTTCGCGTCGCTGATCGAGTTGCTTGATCCGAGTCTGGTCGATGGCCGTGGCGGTGTGGCGGGCACTGCCTACCGGCGCCATGTTGTGCGTCGGCTGAAGTCGCACATCCGCGATCCGGCGACCGGCGCGCCGCTGTTTCACGAGCGGCGGGTGTTGCCGGTGAAGGTCGAGCTGGATGGCGCCGCCTTGGAGCCGGTGCGGCGGTTCCATCAGGCGCTCGCGGCGCTGATCGCACCGCGGCTGCAACGGGCGGCGCAGGGTCGCGAGCACGCCGATGCGCTGGCCTTCGTCAGCTTGTTGAAGCGCTCGGTCTCCACGATCGGCGCCTGCGTCAACACGCTGCGTGTGGTCGCCGAGCGCTATCGGCAGGCAGGTGAAAGCGAGGCCGAGGCGTTGCGGCGGGAACGGGCGCGGTCGCTGCGGGCCTATCGCAAGCGGCTGCTGCGGTTCGGCGTGCTCGACGAGGGCGACGAGAGCGACATGGCGGAACTGGAAGCCGATGGCATGGCGGCCGATCTGCACAGTTTCGCCGCCACCGAGCTGGCGGCACTGACGCGCACCGACGCGACGGTCGAGGCGCTGGATGCATTGATCCGGCTGGGGGAGGCGGCGAGGCGTTGCGATCCGAAGCTCGATGCCATCGTCGTGCGGAGGTGCGTGCGATCCGCGCCGCGCATCCGGCGACCAATATCCTGATCTACACGGAATATGCCGACAGCCAGTCGGCCGCGCTGCGTGCATTGCGCGGCGCCGTCGGGGGCGAGGTCTCTGGCGATCAACGGCTGGATGCTGAACCGGAGCGGACGCGGATCGCGGAGCGCTTTGCCGAGGAGGACGGCATCATTCTGGTCAGCACCGACTCGCTGGCGGAAGGGCTGAACCTGCAACAGCGCTGCTGCAATCTGATCCATCTGGATCTGCCGTACAATCCGAACCGGCTGGAGCAGCGCAACGGCCGCATCGATCGCTACGGACAGAAGCGCGACCCGCAGATCCGCTATCTCTATCTCGCCGGCACGTTCGAGGAGCGGTTGCTGCTGCGGCTGATCGCAAAATACGAAAAGGCCCGCGCGCATCTTACGTTCATGCCGGACACGCTCGGCGTGACAGCGGATGAGGAGGCATGGAGCGCTGGGCTGGTTGCCGGATTCGCCGAACGTCAGGCGGGCCTGTTCGACGATGAACCGATCGGCGATCCGCACGCTGGACCGGGTGGCGGAAGAGGCGAACGCGGTGCTATCGCGATCTGCTGCACGAGATCGACCGGGCATTCGACGGCTTCGATCGTTCTGCGGTGCGCCATGGCTGGCTGGACGATCGCGGACCGGACGCCGATGCGGCGCAGACTGGCGGCTTTGGCGGCGAGGCGGCGCGGCGACGCATTTCTCGGCCACATCGACCTGCCGGATTTCGTGGCGGCGGCGGTTGCCAGCGAAACCGGTGCGGCGCTGCCGGCCGGGGCGTGCTGCGGCTTCCTGACGATTGGTGCAGGGCTCGACGATCTGCCTGGGTTCGATCGCGAACGCTGCTCCTTCGGTTACGCGCGACCACGCAGGCTTCGGGACAGGCAGGGTCGTCGCTGGCATTTCTCGGCCGCGCGCATCCGTTGGTGCGGCGCGCCGTATCCCGTGTACGAGGCTGCCGGGCGGGGCGTGGGACCACCGGGTGAGCGTGGCGCGGGCTGACGCGGGCGCTCCGCTTGCGGTGCTGCTGACCTTCAGAGCGGAGATGCGCAGTGGGTGCGCACTGAGTTTCAGCGGATCATTGCCGTGATGTTGCCTTTGGTCGGCGACGCGGTGGAAGTAGACCAGCCGCAGCGCTGGCTGCGGCTTGCAGCATCGGGCCGGTCGCTCTCAACCAATCCAACGTTTGGCAAGATCTGTTTGCGTGCTGGGTGCCAAGTC
>CAVZNH010000019.1:0-42054 GCA_963776505.1 uncultured Alphaproteobacteria bacterium | reverse complement strand
GTTTGTCATCGCCAGCAAATCACGTGGCAAGCCGGAACAATCCGGCGATGAACTCACGTATTTCGAAACCTGAAAGTTTCACAATGGCCGGCGTCGAAAATGGAAGGGCCTATCCGTGCAGGAAGCGTCGCAGCGCCTCGCGCGTGTCATGCTCGGCCTGCCTGGTCACGCGGGCATTCGTCACACGATAGAAGCCGTGATAGGCTCGCGGATACAGGTGAAATTCGACCGGCACTCCGGCGCGGCTCAGTCGATCCGCATAGGTCAGGTTTTCTTCGAGGAAGAGATCGAGACCACCGACCGAAATGTAGGTTGGCGGCAAGCCCGACACATCCGCCGCGCTCGCGGCCGCCGCGTAAGGCGAGACGCCGGCCGAGCCGGGCTCCTGGCCAAGCAACGAACGCCAGCCAAAATAGTTGTTCTTTTGCGTCCAAATGAATTCGCCGACGTAAGGATGGAGGTCCTCGCGCACCGCCGTTCGGTCGTCGATCATCGGATAGATCAGATGCTGGAAGGCGAATTTCGGTCCCTGTCGGTCGCGGGCGTAAAGCGCGGCGCCCGCCGCGAATCCGCCGCCGCCGCTTTCGCCCTTGATACCGATGCGGGCGGGATCGAGACCGAGTTGACCGGCATTCGCGTGCAGCCAGACAAACACCGAGTAAATGTCCTCCACCGGCGCCGGGTGCGGTGCTTCCGGCGCGAGGCGGTGATCCACGGAATAGATCGCGCATTGCAGCTCTGATGCGAAGAGCCTGTTCTCCACATCCTTCATCTCCGGCGCGCCCATCACGAAGCCGCCGCCATGGATGTGTACGATGACGGGAAGCGGATCGTCGGACCTGACCGGGCGATAAGTGAGAACCCGGATCGGTTTCGCGCCAAACGCACTCTCGACGTGGATTTCGCCCGTCACGATGTCGGGCAGGTCCGGTTTCAAAACGGAACTCAGCAACGCGAGCGCATCGGTGCGACGTCCGGTCAAGGTTTCGGCGGTCAGCGGCACCTGTGGCGCCAGCGCGAGCGCGTCGCGCAATTCGGGGTCGACAAGTTCGATTGTGCTCATGATTGGCAACCGGGTCCGTTTGGGGCAGAGCAAAACGGTATGGCAGCGCTGGCCAGGCGACAAGTCATCGCCAGCAGTTCAGGATCGGCGCGCAACATCTGTCCGGGCGTTTACCGCCGTTACCCGCCGCGTTCGACCCGCTTGACCCCTTCCAGTGCGCACGGTCAGGTGAGGATACGCGCGTGGCCGACCTTCCGGCCCGGCGGCAAGAGGACCGGCCATGAAAATCACCGATATCCGCACCATCCAACTGTCGTACCGCGCCGCCAACCCAAGCATGAGCGCCGCCAGCTTCAACGCTGCCCGCAACGCGCTGATCGTGGAAATCGAAACCGACGCCGGACTGACCGGCATCGCCGAGGCCGGATCGGCCGGCGGCCCGCCCGCCAGCACCGCCGCCGTGATCGAACATGAACTGAAGCCGCTGCTGATCGGTCAGGATCCGCTGAAGATCGAGTACCTGTGGCAACTGATGTTCGGGCGATCCCGCCAACATGGCCGCCGCGGCATCGTCATGCACGCGATGAGCGGTATCGACATCGCCCTTTGGGACATCGCCGGAAAAGCGGCTGGCATGCCGCTCTATCGTTTGTTCGGCGCCTTCACCGACCAGGTGGAGGTCTATGCCAGCGGCGGGTTCTATCAGCGCGACAAGAACCTCGACGGTCTGACGCGAGAAGCCGAGAGCTACGTCGAACGCGGGTTCCGCGCGATGAAAATGAAGATTGGGCGTTATGACTTCACCGGCACGAATTTCCGCCGTCTGCTGAACCAGCCGGAGTTGTGTGTCGTCACGCCCGAGGAAGACATAGCCCGCGTCGCCGCCGTGCGGAAGGCTCTGGGCTCCAACCGCCGCCTGATGGCCGACGCCAACTGCGTGTGGAGCCCGGCGACCGCGATCAAGATGGGTAAGGCGCTGGAGCCCTTCGACCTGTTCTGGCTGGAGGAGCCGGTCGCCACCGACGATGTCGATGGCAGCGCGGAGGTGGCGTGGGCCTTGACGACCTCGATCGCCGGATACGAAACCGAGGTCGGTCTGTTCGGCTATCGCGAGCTGATCACGCGCGGCGCAATCGATATCGCTCAGCCCGACCTGGTCTGGTCGGGCGGATTCACCGAATGCCGGAAGATCGCGGCTCTCGCCCAGGCGTATAATCTGACGCTGTCGCCGCATTGCTTCTCGTCGGCGCTGTTGTTCGTCGCCGCGCTGCATTTCGCCGCGTCCAGCCCGAACGTGCTGATGGTCGAATGGGACCAGACCGACCACGGGCTGCGCACTGAATTGCTAAACGAACCATTCGACTACGACGGTCGAGGCATGATGCGCGTGCCGGAGGGCCCCGGACTGGGCGTCACCCTGAACCGGGACGCCCTGGAAAAATACCGCGTCCGCTGAAAGTCGCGCCCCACGATCAGCCCTTACCGGGTTGGTCCCACGGGGCTATTCGTTGGTGGGCGTTTCCGGCGCGGCAGTCGCCTGTCAACCACGCCCGCGCGCGGCGATTTCGTCCAGCACCGGCATCAGGAATGGCTTCATCGTCGGATAATCCTCGGTCATCGGGAAATGGCCAATGCCAGGCATGGGAATCCACACGGCGCCGTTGATCTTCGCCGCCAGTTCTTCGCCTTCCTTGAAACCGGTGGACGGATCGTATTCGCCGTTCATGATGTAAACCGGGCAGCGCGCGGTGTCGATCAGATGCGCGGTTTCCCGCAGATCATGTTCGATGTTGTAATAATTCAGATCGCCCGCGAAGGCGCCCGGCGCGCCCTGGCTATAGGACCAGGCGACCTCACGCTTGTACTTCTCGGGCGATCGCGGTCCGTTGATGCAGTACATCGCGGCCGCCGCCCGGTCGGCGCCGTTGACGCGCGGGTGACGGAAGTAACGGAAGGCGGCGCGGATATCGTCGTCTGTGCCTACACCGGTTTTCAGACCGGCTTCCAGCCCGATCACCGCAGCGTATTCGTCGGGACAGGCCAGCGCCAGATCGGGCGCCAGATGCCCGCCCATCGAACTGCCGATGAACACCGGTTTCTCGCAGTCCAAAGCCCGCTTCAGCGCCAGATGGAAATCGATGAAGAAGGATTTGGTCAGGCGGTATTCCTGCGCCCACCACTCTTGCGATTCCGGCGGTAGCGATTTCCCGTGATATGGCAGGTCGGGCACGATCACGCGGAACCGGCTGGTGATGTCGGGATCGGTCAGGAAGTGCCGCCATTGCTTGCCGTCCGACCCGGCGGTGTGCTGGCAAATCAGCGGAATGCCCTGTCCGGCTTCTTCGAAATACACGCGATATTCAACGCCCTGAATTTCGAGCCAGACGTAACGGCCGATCGCGGCCTCGAACTTCGCCATGGTTCTGGCCCTCCTTAGCGGTTGTTCTCGACGTCGCGCATGACGTCGAACAGGCGCGTCAGTGCCGCGAAATAAGCCCAGTACAATTCGGCGTTGCCGCTGACCTGACAGGTCTCGGCGCGCACACCGGCATACAGGTTCTGAAACCGCGGGGGTGGCACCGGCGACAACAGGTTACGCCAGAACGTGGCGTCGCCGCGGATGGTCACATCCACGGGCTCGGTGACCGTGACGAAGGGTTTGATGGACGTCAGCGTTCCGTCGCGGAAGGTGACCAACCGCGCCGCGCCATCGGTCTCGAGCGCCAGGTTGAGTGTCATGTCGCTGGAGACCTGATGGAACGCGCCATCATGGTTGATCCGCTCGCGCAATCGTTCCGCCGTTCCGGCGTCGAACACACCTGGCGACATGACATATCCTCCTGCTGGCTGGCACCGGTCCGAAGATCCAGGCCATGTTCCTGAACGAGCTCCGCCAATTCCGCAAATGCGGGTTCCACGAACTCACCTGCGAAAGGTCTCTGGTGCAGTAACACGGTGCCGGCCATGAACCGTTCGGTTCGATGTAGTTACAGACCGTCTCCGGTGGCGAACCCGTTGTCTGGCGCGGGTTGATCGGAGGTTCCCCGGGGCCTACCCAGACGGAACCGATCGAGCGGAAGGGATGTTCACATGAAAATCGGCGTATTCTCCACCTTCATGTCCCCGCTGGCGACACCAGGCATGATCAGGGATTTCGGCCGCCATGCCGAGGATATCGGTCTCGAGTCAATCTGGATGGGCGAGCATGTCGCGTTGTTCGAGAAGAACACGTTCGGTTACCCCAGTTCCAAGGACGGCCGCATTCCGGTGCCCGCCGGTGGGGGGATGCTGGATGTCACGGCGACCTTCGGATTTCTGGCGGCGGTGACCAGCAAGCTCAGGTTTGGCACGGGCGTCGCTCTCGTGCCGCAGCGGAACCCGATCTACACCGCGAAAGAGATGTGCACGCTCGACTGGTTGACCGAGGGGCGGATCGACTTCGGCATTGGTGTTGGCTGGAACAAGGAGGAAGTCGAAGCCTGTGGCTACCGATGGGAGGATCGCGGCGCCCGCTGCGATGAGTTCATGCAGGTCATGCGCCGCCTGTGGACCGAAGACGTCGTCGATTTCAAGGGCAAATGGGTGCAATTCGAAACAATGCGGATGGACCCGAAGCCCATTCAGAAGCCGCATATTCCGATCATCGTCGGTGGTTACGCCGATGCCGCGCTGCGCCGTGCGGTTCGGTACGGTGCGGGCTGGTATGGTTTCAACCGCGACATCGACGCGACGAAAAACATGCTGGAACGCCTGGACGTCGCCTTCGCCAAGGCCGGCAAGGCCCGCGGCCCGGAGTTCCAGATCATCATCACCCCGCCAGTCGCGATGCCAATCGAGGCTATGGCCGAATACGCCGAACTGGGCGTGCACCGCCTGGTGGTCAATCTGGGCAGCCAGCGGCCGGACCGTGTGGGGCCGCGTCTGGCGGAAATCGAGACATTGGTAAGGACAAGCACCTGACCGCTGGTGGTGGCCGGATCACAGGGATGTCGCAAAGCTCATGGATATCGCCGTCTCGATTGCCGGCGGGCTGGTGTGGACGTAGCCTCATCGCATTCGTTGGTTACGGGTGGGGTGAGGGGCGAGGCCGGACGCCGCGCCGGCCCCAATGCCGCTTTGTCGGGAAGGGCTGGAACCGCCAAACCAGCCACTCGATCGCCGGCCGTACTGGCGCTGGCGCGGGTCAGTCGGTGGCGCCCGCGAGCGACTCGTCAAGAGACCGCCGCCTCCCGACCCGGCGGATGATCAGTGCCACCGAGATGCAAAGCAGCAGCATAAATCCGCCAATGAGAAGGAAACTCGCGCTGACGCCCAAGCGGTCGGCGATAGTGCCCATTATCGGCGGAACCACGATCGACGTGAACCGCTGGCCCGTTTGGCGCAGACCGACGACAGCGCCCTGCTGATGACGGCCGGCGGCGCGCGCCTGTACGGACAACACCAAAGGCTGGATCACGCCTTCAAGCCATCCCCGCACCACCTGAAACAGCAGCAGCAATGCCAAGATGCCGCCGAGTAGCGGCGTCAACGCGATCAGCAGGATCGAGATCGCGGTGCCACTCAGCATCGTGCGCTGCGCGTTGCCGAGGCCCATGGCGCGCCCGGCAAACAGCGCTCCAAACCCGCTGGCTATTTCAGCCGCCGAGAACAGCACGCCGATTGTTGTGCCTACCAGCCCCGCTTGCTTGAGATAGACAACATAGACCGATGTCTGGATGCTGTAGGTGCTATTGCGCATCGCCATAATCGCCAGCGACAAGGCGATCGCCGGAATGGCGAGCAGCATCAGCGAGGCCCAATAATCGGAAAGCCGGGGCCAGACATCGCGGGCGCGGAACCGGGCGCGCACCGCACCCTCGTGGTGTGGTGAGGCGAAGATCTCCGCCTCGGGGGCACACAGCAAGGCGACGATCAGCACGCCGCCCCATACGACGCCGATCATATAGGACAGCCAGGTGCCGCCGAAATCCCACACCGCGCCGCCGAGCATTGGCGCGGTGGTCGAACCGAGTCGGGCGAAGAATGTAAACCGCCCGAGATAGCGCGCCTCGCCTATGGCCAACTGCGCGATCAGTGTCTGAGCCCCGGACCAGGCGAACGACACCGCGGCGCCGTTGACCAGTTGCAAGGCCAACAAGCTCCAGAACCATGGCACGAGGGGGAACAACGGCGCCAGAACCATACTGGTCCAGACAAAGAACAGCGTGACCTTGCGTGTGCCAAAACGGTCCATCAGCACGCCGATGTGGATCGAGAGAAACATCGCCACGATCGAGCGGGCGCCGACCAGGATGCCCACTTCGGCGGCGTCGAACCCAAGCGACAGCGCGTAAAGCGGCATCAGAAAGGTATAGAAATCGACGTAGCCCATGCTGAACGGCGCGGCGATATACAGCGCGGTTAGCGATTGCGTGCCGGAACGATTCATGCGGGCGGCCGCGCCAGCCAAGGAAGCCTCTCGGCACACGCTCCGGGCGACCAAACCATGAGCGCGATCACTTCACAGCAATCAGGCAGGCATAGTTCTGTGCAGCGGTAGGGTGATCCAGATTGTGCTCGAACATCGCAAGAGAAGCCGGTTCCTTGAAGCCTGCTTGGCCAAGGAGTTCGAGATGCCGGCCAACTTCGAATCGACCTGGCTCGTAGGTCCAGGACGTCCCATCCGGCTTGATAAAGTCGCCATTCATCAGAACGCCGCCTTCCGGCAAAACTTCATGGCAGCGCGCGTACACGTCCGCGACCGCCTGCTGCCCGCCTAGATCGTGCAGGGCCCAGGTCGAGACTATTGCTCCCGGTTGTCGCGACAACGAGTGTGGCCAGGCTTGATCCATCAGGTCCGCTTTGGTCAGTTTCACCCGCGGCGTGTAGCTGCCGATTGTCTTCCTCGCCACATCGAAGAACTCTTCGGAGAAGTCCAGTCCCTCGTAACTGAGGCCACGGTTCCGTTCCAGAATGTGGCGGGCCATGTATCCCGGCCCGAGGCCAAGTTCGAGTACATGGGCGTTCGGGAGGCCGGGTGCCGAGACGCGCTCCAGTATCAGGTCGAACAGAGCAATTCGCGGCGGTGTCGGGACGAAGCGATCGGCCCAGCCCTGGACAAACGCTGCGTCGTGAAACTCATGTTGGGCACCGACAAACCCGCTCATATCTTTTCTCCTCAGCTATCGCCGCCAAGGCCGTCTCCCGCGGCCTGGCACGACAGCCGAAGATAGGCGGAAATGTCAGGTCGGCGTGAAATTCAGTGCGGCGCCGTTGATGCAACTGCTCCACGATTCCTGAATTACGAAACCTCACTTGCCGCGCCCTTCAAGCTCTCCATCGATCGCAGCAGCCCGACACTGGGGCTATGCCGATGAAGCACCGTCGATGGCGATCTCCGCGCCGGTAATGTAGCTGCTCTCGTCGGAGAGCAGGAATGCCACCAGCTGCGCGACCTCCTCCGGCGTCCCGTGGCGGTGCATCGGCACCTGCTTCATCCGCTCCTCGCGCTGCGCAGGCGTGCGGAACGCGATCATGTCGGTGTCGATTGGACCAGGATGAACCGAGTTCACTCTGATTTTGCGGCCGCCGAGGTCGATCGCCGCCGACTTGGTCATCCCCCGCAGCGCCCATTTGGTCGCGGCATAGGCGAAGGACCCGGGCGAGCCCTTGAGGCCGGCGACCGATGAGATGTTCACGATGGAGCCGCCGCCCGAGCGCTCCATCGCCGGCACTACCGCCTTCATGCCGAGGAAGCAGCCGGTACTGGTTGATCTGAATGTGCCGCTGCCAGAGCGCGTCGTCGGTCTCCATCAGCGCGGCCGGCTGGTAGATCCCGGCGTTGTTGACCAGGCCGTGTAGGCCGCCGAGCTTCTGGGCGGCCTCAACAGCGCGGGCCCAATCGGCTGCCGAGGTCACATCGTGCCGGACGAAGACCGCGGCCGGCCCGAGCTCGACCGCAAGCGCCTGGCCCTGATTGTCCAGCACGTCGCCGATCACCACCTTCGCACCCTGCGCCACCAGCAGGCGGGCCTCCGCGGCACCCTGGCCGCGCGCCCCGCCGCTCACGAGCACCACCTTATTGTCGAAGCGTGCCATGTCCGCTTCCCCCCTCCAGTTGCCGACAAGCGGAGTTTGGCGGATCGGACCCGCTTCGTCACGGCCGGGAGACCTGCAGTGTCATTTTGAGAATTATCTCGCGGGCTCTTTTGCACACTATCTTGCGCAAGTCTGCCGCTGCTTCGCGGTGACTCGCGGTGACCTGGCAAGCCCAGCCTTGGGCTCGCCGTCACCTTGGAAGCGCCCAGAAATCCCGCGATTTCAATGGCGAGTTGGACAGCATGATTGCCAAACGAGAAAGCGGACAGCCGCAACCTTCACGCTGCCCGTCCTCGATGCCTTCCCGGACGTGGCGATGGTGAGGATCGGGTTCGGTTCTCATTCACAGACCCTGGCCCGGACCTTCCGACGGCACAACGCAGGTAAACCAGTTCATGTGACAATGCCCGCAGGATCATTGCGCTCCGTATCCTGGCAGCGGCCTGATCGACGCTATTGCACTTCTCTCAACCGACCGAAATTGACGTCGAGCCTGGCAATGACGATGGTGGAATACTCCTTGCGAGCCATTCCGGACGTTTCACGAACCAGGATGATCCACCCATGGCAACAGACACACTTCGCATTGGTATCATCGGCGCCGGCGCCAATACGCGGTCGAGGCACATTCCTGGCCTACGCATGCAGAACAGCGTCGAGATTGTCGGCGTTGCCAACCGTAGTGTGGCGTCGAGCCAAAAGGCGGCGAAGGAACTGGACATCCCGAAGGCTTACGGCGACTGGACCGAGATTATCGCGGACAAGACCATCGATGCGGTGTGCATCGGCACCTGGCCGTACACGCATGCCGAGATGACGATCGCCGCGCTCGATGCCGGCAAGCACGTGCTATGCGAGGCTCGGATGGCGATGAACGCGCGAGAAGCCCATGCGATGCTGGCGGCATCGCGCCGCAATCCGTCGCAGATTGCACAGATCGTGCCGGCGCCAATGACGCTGCCGGTGGACCGAACCATCGCCGACACGATCGCTGGCGGGGCGATCGGTAACGTGATCGCGATCGACCTGTGCGTCTCCATCGGCGACTATCCGAATCCGGACCTGCCGCTGCATTGGCGGCAGAGCCGCGATTTCTCAGGCAACAACATCATGGCGCTCGGTATTTGGTACGAGCAGATGGCGCGCTGGGTAGGTCACGCCTCAAGCGCGTTCGCCGTCGGTCAGATGGTGGTGAAGCACCGCAGGGATGAGTCCGGCGCGCGCGTGCCGATCACCATCCCCGACCATGTCGACGTCACCGGCCAGTTGCAGCAGGGCGGTCAGTATCGCCTGTTGCTCTCGTCGGTACTCGGACACACGCCGAGCAAGACCGAAGCCTGGATTTTCGGTGACAAAGGCACATTGGCCTTCATCACGCCGAACAACGCCGAGCCTTACCTGCAGCTCGGTAAGAAAGGCGGTGCTATGGGCGCGCTTGCGATCGATCCCGCAAAACTCGGCGCCTGGCGGGTGGAGGAAGAGTTCGTCAACGCCGTGCGCGGCCGCGAGGGGGTAACGCACACGGATTTCGTTACGGCTGTAAAATACATGGAATGGACGGACGCCGTGACGCTGTCGATGCGCGAGCGGCGCGAGGTGCAGTTGCCGTTGCTTTGAGACATCGGGGAAGGTTTGAATTCGACTAGTGATCTCTGCCGCGGCTTGCACTCCTCAATCCCTACCAACACCGGCTGCCGCATCTGCAATACAACAGCTGCCACCGGGGAGAATTTACGTCTTCCATTCGACGGCGCAGTCCAGTTGCCCCGCGCTTGACTGGCACGTCGTTCTAGACAGGAACGGTAACCTCGACGGCATAATTGCCTGGAATAACATGCAGTCGTTGGCTCATGCCTCGGGGAGCGTCAGCGCGCAGAGCGGGGCGATGGTCATTATAGCCGTCCCGAGTGATGGCGTGGTGCGAGGTCAACGATGTGGACTATGTGCTGGGCCTGCCGGGCAACGCCGTGCTGAGCCGTCTGGTCGAGATCGCTGCCGACGATGTCAGGGTGCGTCGCGCCGAAGCCCAGGCGGCGGTGCTACGCCACTACACCGAGACCCGCTATGGCGCCAAATCCTGGGGCTGCGAGCGACGCGTGGCGGCACGCATCGAGGCCAACACCCAGGGGTTGGACATCCGCTACGTGGTGACCAACCTGGAGGGCGCCAGCGCAGAGTGGCTCTATGACACGCTCTACTGCGCGCGCGGCCAGGCCGAGAACCTGATCAAGCTGCACAAGAGCCAACTTGCCTCCGATCGGACCAGTTGTCGCTCGGCACTCGCCAATCAGGTGCATCTCGTGCTGCATACCGCCGCCTACTGGCTTACCCCTCCCCCCTCCCTCCCCGTTTACCACCTTGCGGATGCGCCTCCTAAAAATCGCCGGGCGCATCACCGAGACCGCCACACGCGTCCGCGTCGCCTTTGCCGCAGCATGCCCGGACGCCGCATTGTTTCACGGCATCGCCATCAGTCTCCAGCCCGCCGGACCGTGACACGACGGGTGCTCTGTCCCCGCACACACCCAATCCCGCCAACACCCAACGCCGTCACCAACCTAACTGACTTCGCGATGAAACAGGCGACATGCAGCACCGCGTCCGATCCTCAGACAGCACCACCAACATCAATGCGATGAATACGACGGGCTAAATCCTCCGGGAGATTCAGAAGGTCAGGCGGGAGTGGAGGCGCTTCGCGTTGCTTTGAACTGTTGAGCGCTTCCCGCGACGCGTCCGACGCAGAAGCGGGCAGTCTCCGTCTCATGCCTGATCCGTCCCGGACTTACGCCTTGGCGGCGTTCTGTGCAGCCTCGAATACATCGCGTGCGGACGTCGTACCCGCTACGTGCTCCGTACCCTCGACTCCGAGGTCCATCCATCCCGCATTCACGGCCTCAAACATTTCTTCGGCAGGTCCGGTGTGGCCCTTCGGGATGCCGAATTGCTCGAACGCTTCCGCCCACCCTGCACGCGGGACTGCAAAGGCTTTCACGTCGAGATTCAGGACTTCACCCAATTGCTCCGCGACTTCATCCGCGCTGACCATCGAACCAAGCTCGACGACGCGCTGCCCTGACCACGCTGGCCCGGTCAAAAGGGTTGCGACCTCCGTGCCGATGTCGTTCGTCGCGACCATGGTCGATTTCCGGTTTGTCGGATTGTAGTAGACCGGTAGCGTTCCGCCCTGGGCGACCTGCAAGCCGTAGAGGAAGTTTTCGAAGAATCCACCTGCGCGCACAAATGCGATTGGTGATATCAGGTCGCGAAAACCTTGCTCCAGAAGCGACAAGGCCGTGATCATCCCGAGCCCGCTGGTCCTGTTCGCACCCATTGACGAAAGCGCTACCACCCGCGGCGGCGCTGCCTTGGTGAGCGCCTCGACATAGTTCGCAATCACGCCCTTGGCTTCTTTGTAATCGGGCGAGGGGGCCCAGACAGCCGGCAACATGACAAACGCGCCTTCGACGCCTTTGAGCGCCCGCTCGATGGCTGCCGAATCATTCCAATCACCGTCAACCAGTTCCACGCCCTGGTTCGCCCAGCTTGACGCCTTCTCGCGATTGCGGACGAGCGCGCGTACTTCCTTGCCGTGCGCCAACAGATGTTCTGCCGTTGCGCCGCCCACTTTTCCCGTGATTCCCATTACTAAAAACATGCGTTTTCTCCTGATCTTGAGGGGCAGAGCACTGCCCCTGTTGGTTCAACGGATGAGCGGCAGAATGGCCCGGATCCGGGGATCGCGCGCGTAGAGGCCACCCCATGTCATCGCGCCCAGAAGCAGGGAAATGATTTCCGGCGGCGACCCCAACTCACCAATGCGGACATGGGCGCAGATGGCACCTCCCCAAAAGCCCGTCACCAGGATCGCGCCGAGGACGGCGGTGGCCGGGATGGCGTAAAGGATGGCGCAGGCGAGGATGATCGGACCCACGACACGGGTCAGGTCCATCGCGAACCCGGTTTCCTGCAACATGCTCGCGATCTGTGCCGGCGCGAAAAGCTGAATAGTGCCGTCTGCCACCAGAGCGATAACGACAAACGCGCTCATTATCCGGCCGGCCCGCAGGCCGCGATGCAAGGTCATAGTTTCAGGCACCTGATGCAGGTTCATAGTTTCGGACACTTGTCGTTCTCCGATGGGGGGATCCCCATATTCGGAGCTTACTGTGTCCCCTAGGTATGATAAACACCGAGGAAATGAACTCACTGTTCTCTCTGGGGTGAACAATACCGAGGCACGAAGCGTGCCTGGTCTTGGCAGTGAGCCAACTCGGCGCGGGCTTTGGTAGGCAATTCAACTAGCATGTGATAGCGGCGAGCGTTAATCCATCCATGTCCCGCGAGCAAGTTCGAGAGCAGCTTGAACTCATGAGATACGATTGATTGCCCCGCCCCTTTTATCTGGCCCGTGCCCCACACATCGGTCAACGATGAGCACGTGCCGGTTGATGGGCGCAGAGCCAACTTGTCATAAACCATGATCGACCGCGGCGAACGACCGAGAGCGTGGCAATGATGCCGTCGACGCTCGCCTCAGTCTCCACTGCAGCGGATCAGCGCCACGGTGACATTTCTACTTTGCAGCGAGACGGACATTTCAGCTTGGTTGCAGCAAGCCGCGCGCAAGCCAGGCAACTTATATTACAGTAATACTTTTGCTGCGTGAATCAAAGGAAAGACGCGGATGGCGCGCCTTCGCACGCCATGACGGCGTCGGGCAGCCGATGAGTTAATCATTGTGGTTGTTGGCGTGGATGGCCGGGCCAAGCCCGGCCACGACGATGAGGGCAGATCGCGCAGGCGGACGGTCATTTATTGTGGCGGTCGGTATAACATATGTATCACCCTATCGGGCACGTCCTCCAGGAGGCCGAGTATGTCGCAGCCAAGAACCGGCGGATGCCTGTGTGGCGCGATCCGCTACGAAACTGTCGGAGACCCCGTCTTCACCCTGCGCTGCCATTGTCGCGACTGCCAGAGGCAAAGCGGCGCGGCGCATGTTCCCGCTGCGCGCGTGCCCAGCGCGGGGTTCCGCATCCTCCAGGGCACGCCGAGGCGATACGTCACGAAGGCAGACAGCGGCAACGAGATCGTCCGCGTCTTCTGCGGCGATTGCGGCACGCCGCTCTATGTGCAGGTTGCGACCCGCCCGGATCTGGTTGGTCTTCGGGTCTGCACCCTGGACGATCCAAGCTGGTTCCGGCCTGAGGCCGACATCTTCATGCGGAGCGCCCAGCCCTGGGATCATGTCGAAACTGGCGTGGCGAAATATGACGGCTACCCGCCGGGACGATCCTATCCGATCTTAACCGGGCCATGAGCGGCACGATGCCACAGGGCGTTCGCAAACAGTCGTGCCGGCGAGTTCCAAAGGCGCATGTTGTTACACCAACTCGCATTCTGAGTGACGTGCCGGCCGCTCCATCGCCATGACGAGGGGGCGGCTACGCTCCGAGTTCGGCGGTCTGCGTGTGCGCTGCGAGCAGCGCCGGGAAACGCTCGGGATCACCGCGCGCCATGCCGCATTCCGTGGCGACGCCGTCGACCCGGGCATGACGCCGCGCGGCTGCAAGGCGTGCGGCGTTGCCCGCCATGTCGTCGCGGTGAACGAGGCCGAGATAGAGCTCGGTCTCCGGGTGCAACTTCAGCCCGTCGAGTGGTGCGTAAAAGGTATCGTCGGTGCGCGGCTTGGGCACCGGCAGGTGGAAGAACTGGATCGGCCGGCGCACCCCCGCTGATATAGCGTTGGTCATCTCGACCATGATCCCGGCGTCCTTTGGCTGGATCACGTGCTCGTCGGCCGGGCTGCCGTAGCACAGGTGATAACCAAGCTCGATCGCCGCCGGGACGCCGTCGCCGATCGCGATCAGCTCGGCAATCGTCTCCTTGCGGAAATCAACTGGCCCTGGCTCGTAATAGCCCTCCCAGGCGATGACCTCCTGGCACACGTCCCATTGCAGCGCGATGCGGTCGTGCGGCAAAGCCTGAGCGATCGTCGCGACCTCGCCGAGCATGTGTGAAGTCAACATCGGGATCAGCGCGGGCCGGTCGGTCGGAACCATGTTGTTGTAGGTCGGCGCAATCGGGGTCGGCAGCGAGATCTGAAACTTGACGCCGGCAGGAATTGCACCCTCCCGCTGAAGGCGGTCGAACAGTCGCCACGACTCGATCGCCATGTCGGCATATCCGGTCTTGACTGTCGCCGGGTCGAGCCGTGCGCCTGGCTTCACACGCAGGCGCGGAATTTCGCGCAGCACCTTGCCGTCCCACTGGGTGAACCTGAACGGCGGCACGTCGCTTGCCACCTCGATCGCCGGATTATCGGCAAGCACTTGCTGCAGAAAGCGGATCCAGGTCTTGCGGATGCCGGTCTCGCCGTCTGGCAGGCGCTTCAGATGTGGTCCGGTCGCCGCCGACAGGGTACGGAACACCGTCTCGGCGTCCGACAACGGTATGCTGCCGACGAAATGGACGATCGGCTTGTGCGTTGCTGCTGCGCTCATCGCGGCCATCTCCCCGAGAGAGTTTCGATCCGTTCGACCGTCGTTGAGTGTAATCTCATCTCCGACGCGATTGTAGAGCACCGTCAGTGCAGCCAGCGAGATCGCCGGCAAGACCCCTGGTGTTCACCGGCACGATCTCCGAAGCCGAATGGCGCGATCTCGCAGGTCTTGGGTAAATGCTTCGTCAATGTGAGCCAGTTCATAGCCGTTCTACCGCCCAGCGCTGATCGTGTCGCGACAGGCTCAGACAGGGGAGAATGGGTGATGAGCGGAACGCACACAGTATGGCACACGCTGGAGCAACGTCGCAGCCGTGCGGCCAATCGCGAACGCAGCGGCGTCATGATCGCTGCCGCACTATTGTGCGCCATGGCGGTGGCGGAGGTGTTGTTTCTGCGGTTCGTTGCCGGACCTGACAGCGTCAATCTGATCTCTGCGGCCGAAGGCATTCCCACAACGGAGTGAGACAACTCACCTTCGTGCTCTGCGTCGCGGCGCCTGGACGGCCGTAATGACGTGACAGCCGGCCAATTGCGATAGCGGTGAAACATCCGCGGACGTGTTGCGCATGATGAGCCAACGGAGGTTGGTCAGCGTGCTCAGCGGTGCGATATCTGTGACGGATGTGCCGGTGAGATCGAGAAACTGGAGTGCGGTCAGCGAAGCGAGCGGCGCGATATCGCTGATTCTTGTACCGGACAGATCGAGACTGTGCAGGTTGCGCAGGCCCATCAGCGGCGTTGCGTCGGTGATCCGGGTGTCGCCAAGATCGAGACGCTCCAGCTTCGCGAGCCCAGCCAGAGGCGCAATGTCATCGACCAGCGAACCAGTCAGGAAGCAGCCCTCCAGTTCGGTCATGCCCGCGAGCGGTGCCAGGTTGCTGACGGCGGTGAACGACAGATGCAGACGCTGCAGCCGGGTCAGCGCGGCAAGCGGAGCAATGTCGCTGATACGCGATCGCGTCAGTAACAGCGTTCGCAGACCGGTCAGGAGAGAAACCGGGCGCAGGTCAGTGATGTAGCTGCGCTCCAGCCGCAACTCGGTGATGTGCGGGATCCACTCCGGCGGCGGCACCTGACCTACATTGATCAGGCGCGCGACCTCCGCCGGATCAATGCGCACGATGGAACGGCTTGTCGCCCTTCACCGTGACGCGATAGCCGGAGCGGACCTGCGGGAAGTAGTCCCACATCGCGATGTGCTGCACACAACGATTGTCCCAGAATGCCACCGAGTCCGGCTGCCAGCGGAAGCGCACCTGCCAGTGCGGTCGGCCGCAATGCTCGTAGAGGAAGTCGAGGATCGCGCGGCTCTCCGCCTCCGGCATGTCCTTGATCGAATGAGTGAACACAGGATTGACGTAGATCGCCTGCCGCCCGGTGACCGGATGGGTGCGGATCACTGGATGCTCGGCGCGCGGAAACGTCTTCGGTCCCTCGGCGCCAATCAGGCGGTTGGTACGCGAGTAGTTCATCGAACCATCGTGGATCGCGGTGAGGCCGGAGAGGAACTGCCGCATCGGCTTGGATAGCGCGTCGTACGCCGCGTACATGCTGGCGAAGATCGTGTCCCCACCGACCGGCGGCACGATCTTGAGATTCAGGATCGAGCCCATCGGCGGCTCCGGATCGCAGGACACGTCCGAATGCCAGCGTTCACCGGAGATGCGCTTCGAGTTCGCGTCCGCGTGGATCGGCAGGATTTCCGGATGGCCTTCCGGACCAGGTGTGTTCGGATGGATGTGCAGCTCGCCGAACTGCCGCCCGAACGCCTTGTGCTGGTCGAACGTCAGCTTCTGATCGCGGAAGAAGATCACCTGATGCGTCATCAGGGCGTCGTGCACTTCCTGGTACTGCTGATTACCGAGCGAACGGCCTAGATCGACACCGGAAATCTCGGCGCCAATTGCGGCAGTTAGCGGTTTAACTTCAATGGTCTGGTAGGCCATGGGCGTCGCTTCCTCACTTGCGGTGTTGGCAGACTATCGCAGCGACGTACACGGCCTGTCCAGCACTCGGGTACGTCGCAGGGTGGTCTGGTAGCAACGCATTCTCGCAGGAATAGCGGCGCTCCCGAGGCAGACCGTCATGGAGATCGGCATGTCCCTTAGCAATCACTCTGCTTCGACATGCTATTGTTGGCGCCAACCGGTTGGCACACTCCATTCGCCTAAATCGATTGATTTAGGATAACGGTCTTCAGCTACATAGTAAGCGCAATGCTTTGGAAGCGGATCAAGGATCATCTTCAGCGCGGCTGGGTTGGCGCGGTCCCCTGGTGATTGTCAAGGCTGGACCACACACCCTGGGAGTCCACCTGCACCTTGCCGTTGAGGTGGAGAACGAGCGTGCCCGGGGAGGGGTTTGCCGCCGCACCCGGTAGAGCCGGAGCCTGGTAGTTGTTGTTGTTTCACGTACGCCATTGGCGCCGGTGCCGCCGGATAGGCTGCCTGACCCTGGGTCGGTCCACCAATTGGCCCCATCGTCGCCTGCGCCATTGCCGCGCCTGTTAACCCCCCGGTTCCCAGCGTGGCTACGCTTGCCAGCAGAAACTTCCGCATTCCGTCCTCCTTGTTGCGTCGGGTGCTCGTTACTGCACGCGTCACGTCCGTCGCCTTGGCTGGCAGTTTTCTCCTGCAGCTAAATTAGCGAGCGCCGAACTGGGTACGGGCGGCCCCTACGCCGGCAGCTGCTAGGACTTTCGAACTGGTTGCCAGCGGGTGCTTATTCAGGAGATCGACGCCTACAGTATATCAAGCGATGCGTGTCATTTGTGCCGCAGGCTGAGGATGTAGGCGGCAAGATCATCGATCTCGACGCGGCTCAAGTGCAGGTCCTGCATCCCGTAATGCGGCCTCTCAAAAAAACCTCGCAGTGACTGAACATTGGTCGAACTGTTGCTCGCGATGGCCGTGAAGGTGGGCGCGCCGACAACGGTGCCGTGGTCACTCTGCGACGTGACCAAATGACACTTGCTGCAGTATTTGCCAGCAAGCTGCCGTCCAGCCGCGACGTCGCTAACGTTTTGCGCATGCGCCTGAGACAACCAACCGGCCAGAGGAATTGCGACCATTAACTGGAAGACGAGGGTCGTCCAGCGGAAGGCGTATATCCGATGTACCATATTGTGCACTCACATCGATGTTGCCTGAGCGGCAGCGGCCTAACCCCAGCCGGCGGCAAGTATTTGGTCAAAGCCATGTGGAATGGGGCCGGCACATGAAGCGCCGCCCCCACATTTCCTTTAGGCCTGACCAGGAGGTTTGTAAGCCCCACTGAGCTTCGCCCGTTTCTGGCGAATGGTATTCACCTCATCCATCGTGAACAGTCGCGTCAGGTGCACGTTCTGCGAGGTGCCGGCCGACACCGCAATGCCACTTATCGCCACTGCCATGTCGGGATCAGGCACATCGAAGATCACCATCGCACCGGGGCCATTGGCGGCCATACCGTACATGGCGACGAGCTTGCCGCCTGCGGCTTCAATTGTCTGTTTCACCGCAGCTTGGCGATCGGCGTTAGGGTGTTGCCTCATCGCGTTCAGGGCTTGCGGTGTGTAGTCTCCCGTGAAGCAGAACAACATCGACGTTACTCCCTCATTCTGTTGAACGCCGCACTCGTTTTGCTGGGCGGCACTGCACATTAGGCCATTGCTGTGTTGCCATGACAATACCTTTGTCAACTTCTCGCATCGCACTAAACGGCTAGGGGAAGCGGCCGAAGGATTGTTCCAACAATTCCAGTGAGGGCGCCAACTTGTCAGAGGAGGAGGCGACCATTGTTGGCGGTTGCATTCCGCAACCGATTGTATAGCGCACAAAGCGATGCAATATTGCAAGCGGTTTCCCGCGGAGCGAACGGATGAGCGACGATCACAGATCCGGGTGCCCGATCAACCTCACCCTAGAGGTGGTGGGCGACAAGTGGAGCCTGCTGATCATTCGCGACATGATGTTCGGCAACAAACGGCACTACCGCGAGTTGTTGCGTTCGGAGGAGGGCATTTCCTCCAATATTCTCGCCGATCGGCTGCGGATGCTGCTCGAGCAGCGGATCATCACCAAGGCCGACGACCCGACGCATCTGCAAAAGTCGGTGTACAGCCTGACCGAGCAGGGCATCGAGCTGCTGCCGGTGCTGGCGCAGATGGCGGTCTGGGGACGCAAGTATTTGCCGGTGAGCGAGGAACTCGGCATCCGGGCACAACTGCTCGAGGAGGGCGGCCCGAGGATGTGGCGCGCGTTCATGGAGGAACTGCGCGAGCGGCATCTGGGTGCGCCGCTGCGCCGCCGCGCGACATCGGTCACGTCGCAACTGCGCGCCGCTTATGATGCTGTCGTTTCCCGGCAGGGGCGTACGGCTGACCCCATGACATCGGCGGATGGCTTCCCACATGCTGAGTTTGCACAGGCAGGAGGACCTCCATGGCAAGCATCAAGCGGCACGCAAGCGCGGTCTGGCAAGGCAGCGGCAAGGACGGCAAAGGCAGCCTCACGACGCAGAGCGCGACCCTGAAGGAGACGCCGTATTCGTTCACCGCACGGTTCGGCGACGGCAAGGGCACTAATCCGGAGGAGCTGATAGCTGCGGCGCATGCCGGCTGCTTCAGCATGGCGACGGCGTTTCAGCTCAGCGGTGCGGGCCATCCGCCAGAGAGCCTGCACACTGACGCGACACTGACCATGGAACAGGAAGGCGCCGGCTGGAAGATCGCCGCGGTGCATCTGGTGTTGCGCGCCCGGGTGCCGGGTCTGGAGGATGCGGCGTTTCAGAAGCTGGCGGCGGATGCGAAAGCGAATTGTCCGGTGTCGAAGGTGCTCAACGCCGCGATCACGCTCGACGCGAAGCTGGAGTGAGGTGACACGAACGAAAGGCGTGGATGGCCGGCACGGAGGCCGGCCATGACGAACAGGGACGTCACACGTTGAAGCGGAACAGCAGGATGTCGCCGTCCTTCACGATGTACTCCTTGCCTTCCACGCGCATCTTGCCGGCGTCCTTGGCGCCGGCCTCGCCTTTGCACGCGACGTAGTCGTCATAGCTGATCGTCTCGCAGGCGATGAAGCCGCGTTCGAAGTCGCCGTGGATCGTGCCTGCGGCCTGCGGTGCCTTGGTGCCGCGGACGACCGTCCAGGCATGCGCCTCCTTCGGCCCGACGGTGAAGAACGTCAGCAGCCCCAGCAGGTCGTAGCCGGCGCGGATCACGCGGTCCAATCCGCTGTCGTGCAGCCCAAGCCCTTCGAGGAATTCGGCGCGATCCGCCTCGGGTAATTGCGCAACCTCCGCCTCGATCGCCGCTGATACCACAACGATGCGCGCGCCTTCCGTACGTGCGCGCTCCGCCACCCGCTCGGTGAACGCATTTCCGGTAGCGGCCGCACTCTCCTCGACATTGCACAAGTACAGCACCGGCTTCGACGTCAGGAGCTGCAGCCGCTTCACCGCTTCCGCCTGCTCTGGCCGGACAACAGAGCGCACGGGGCGTCCATCGCGCAGCGCGACAACCAGCGGCTCCATCAGTGCCACCGATGCGATCGCCTCCTTGTCGCTGCCGCGGGCGCGCTTCTGAGCGGCGACCAGCCGCTTCTCCAGGCTGTCGAGATCGGCGAGCATCAGCTCGGTCTCCACCACCTCCGCATCGCGCAGCGGATCGATGGCGCCTTCGACATGGGCAATGTCGGGATCCTCGAAGCAGCGCAGCACGTGGATGATCGCGTCCACCTCGCGAATATGCGCGAGGAACTGGTTGCCGAGTCCCTCGCCCTTGCTGGCACCGCGCACCAGGCCGGCGATATCGACGAACTCCAGCGTCGTGGGCACGATCTTTGCCGACTTGCCGATTGCGGCGAGCGTGGTGAGGCGCGCGTCCGGCACTGCGACGCGACCGACATTCGGCTCGATGGTGCAGAACGGATAGTTTGCTGCCTGCGCCGACGCGGTTGCGGTCAGCGCGTTGAACAGGGTGGACTTGCCGACATTTGGCAGTCCGACGATGCCGCAGTTGAAGCCCATCTACTTCGGCTCCCGCGCCAGCAGCGCGACCTTGGTCATGAAGTCCTCGGGCTTGCCCTGCACCAGTAACGGCGCGGCGTCGGCCACGGCGTCGAGCAATGGCAGCAGCCACTCGCGGTCTTCCTTCACGAAGTCGCCCAACACGTGGCCAAGGACACGCTCCTTCTGCCCGGGATGGCCGATGCCGAGACGCACCCGCCAGTAGTCCTGCGTGCCGAGGATGCGGTCCATGCTGCGCAGGCCGTTATGGCCTGCCGCGCCACCACCGCGCTTCACCCGCACCTTGCCGGGCACCAGGTCCAGTTCGTCGTGAAATGCGGTGATCGTATCGATCGGCAGCTTGTAGAACGCGGCGGCCTGCTGCACCGACACACCCGACTCGTTCATGTAGGTCTGCGGCTTCAGCGCGAGGATCTTTTCACCGGCGATGCTGCCCTCGCTCATCAGGCCCTTGAAGCGCTGGCGCCATGGCGCGAAGCCGTACTTGATGGCGATGGTGTCGATCGCCATGAAGCCGATGTTGTGCCGGTTCCGGGCCATCCCCGGCTCCGGATTGCCGAGGCCGACCCAGAGCAGCATGACAGGCCGAGATCAGCGGCGAGCGCCGCCGCGTGCCGGAGCGGCCGCCGGTGCCGCGGCCGCCGGCGCTGCAGTCGGTGCGGCCGCTGCTGTCGGCTCGGCGGCCACTTCGGCCAGCTTCGTCGGCGGGGCCACTGTCGCGACAACGAAGTTGCGGGCGACCGCTGGGCGTGTGTTCTCGGTACCCTTCAGGTCCTCCCAGCGCACCGCGTCGTTGAAGTCGAGATCCGCAAGATCGGCGGTGAATTGCTCGGGGATATGCTCAGGCTGGGCGTAGACCTGGACGGTGTGACGGATGACGTTCAGGACGCCACCACGCTTCAGGCCTGGGCTCAGCCCGTCATTCTCGAAATGCACCGGCACCGATACGCGGATCGGCTCGCCTGGCGCGAGGCGCTGAAAATCGACATGCTCGGGTGCGTCGGTCACCGGGTGAAACTGCACGTCGCGGAACAGCGCCTGTGTTGCGTCGCCGTTGATCTTGATCTCGTAGAGCCGCGACTGCCAGCCGGGGCGGCTCAGTTCGCGCAGCACCGCGCGAGGGTCCAGTGCGATGAGGCTGGGCGTCTGCTTGGCCCCGTAGATGACACCGGGCATCTTGCCCGCCCGCCGTGTCGCTCGCGCCGCCCCCTTACCGGCTCGCGTGCGTGCCTCGGCCTCGATGGTCACGACATTGGCCATTGTCCGCTCCTGCAAATGGCAGCGCCGGCCTCCAGGGGTGCCGGCGCGGCGGGGATGTAGCGGGAATGGTCGCTTCCGGCAAGCTTCGGCCGGACGCATTTCAAGCGATGGCTCGATATCCGTGCGTCGGAATTCCTCACCCTTGAACGAGAGTCGCGCGCTGTTCGTCCGCGAGCACGCACAGGCGAAGCAGTCGCCCATGTTGCCAAACTGTGCGTAGTCAACCGGAGCCAGAGCTTCAGGCTCTCCGGCTACGCGTCACGGCTCCCCCGACAATTCGTCGTAGAATGCCTTATCGGCCACTTGGCCCGTGTGCCGCGGCAATGGCTGGGCTTCCCAAAGCCGCGCCACCCGCTCGCGCAACGGAATGGCCTTCTCGGCCCGTTCGAGTTCGGCTTCGACCGCCAGACGCATGGCGCTCTGCTTGGTCCAGCCGCGCTGTCTGGCGAGCTCGCTGACGAGCCGGCTCGTCATCAGGCGACGCGCCGGCCGGCCAGTGCACTCGGCAATTGGGTGATCGCGTGGTCGATCAGCCGCGAATCCGCGTCCGCCGACAGTCCCTCGGCGATCACCTGCCGCGCGGCCGCCGTCGCGACCTCAGCCGCGGTCAGCCGCACCTCGTCGACCGCGGCCTTCTCGGCAGCGGCAATGCGGTCCATCGCCATCTGCTCGCGCCGACGCGCCGATGCCTCGGCCTCCGCGCCTGCAGCCGCCGCCACGCGCTCGGCTTCCGCCTTGGCGCCCTCGATCAGCGCCTGCGCCTCGCGCAACGCCTCGGCCCGCCGCGTCTCGGCGTCGCGCAGCATCGCCTCAGCCTCCTGACGCAGCCGCGCGGCCTCATCCAGTTCGGTTCGGACCTTGGCGGCGCGATCGTCCAGCATCTGCGCCAGTACCGACCAGAGTTTGCGGCCGAACAGCACGAAGAACAGCACGAAGGCGATCAGCACCCAGTTGCGCGGTTCGGCGAAGAAGCTTGGTTCTGGCTCCATGGCGGCGGGTCCTCAGGCGATCCGGCGCGCGGCCAGCGCGGCGCCGATCGCGCCGTCGAGCCGCTGCGCATCCGGCGGTGCTCCGGTCAGGCGTCCGATCACCGTGGCCGCCGTCTCCGTCGCCACGTCGCGCAGCGCACGCATCGCCGACGCGCGCGCCGCATTGATCTGCGTCTCGGCGTCGTGCAGCTGCTGCTCTAACCGCTCGTTCAGCGCGGCGATGCGTGCCGAGGCCTCCTGCTTCGCTGCATCCAGCGCCGCATTGATCGCTGCCTGCGCTTCGGCCCGCGCGCGCGCCGTCGCCTCCGCGACATGCTTCGCCGCTTCGTCGGCCCGGGTCTTGGAGGCTTGCGCCGTCTCCAGGTCAGAGGCGATGTGGCGCGCGCGCTCCTCGATCACCGCGCCCACCTTCGGCAGGGCGATGCGCGACAGCATGATGTACAGCACGGCGAAGATGATCGCGCCCCATACCACCTGGCTGGTGGTCAATGGGTTGGCGAAGTCGAGCTGCGGCATGCCGGCCGCCTTGGCGACGGTTGGCAGCAGCAGTGCAGCGAGCAGCGCCCAAATGATGCGGGTTGGGCGTATCGGCATCAGACGAACAGGATGATGAACGCGATCACCAGCGCGTACAGCGCCACGGCTTCGGTCAGCGCGAACCCGAGAATGGCGAGGCCGAACACGCGCTCGCGCGCCGCCGGGTTGCGTGCCACGCTGCTGACCAGGGCAGCGAAGATGTAGCCGATGCCGACGCCGACACCAGAAAGCGCGATAACGGCGATACCCGCGCCGATGGCCTTTGCGGAAGCGAGATCCATTGTTCTGTGTCCCTTTGGTTAATGGAGGTGCACTGCGTCGTGCAGATAGATGCAGGTGAGGACTGCAAACACGTAGGCCTGCAATGTCGCCACCAGAATTTCGAAGCCGATCAGCGCCACATTCACCGCGAGCGAGAATGCGGCAGGGACCAGGAAGATGATGCCGGCACCCCCGAGCATGATGACGAAGGCGCCGAACACTTCCAGCATCACGTGGCCGGCCATCATGTTGGCGAACAACCGTACCGACAGCGAGATCAGGCGCGACAGGTAGGACAGCACCTCGATCGGGACCAGCAGGGGCATCAGCGCGACCGGCACGCCCTGCGGCACGAAATAGCTGAAGAAGTGCCAGCCATGGATACGGATCGCGACGAACGTCACCAGACCCACCACGAACACGGTCAGCGCCAGCGTCACGGCGATATGACTGGTGAAGGTGAAGAAGTACGGGAAGACGCCGAGCAGGTTGCCGAACAGGATGAAGAAGAACAGCGTGAAGACGAATGGGAAATATGAGCGGCCTTCAGGGCCTATTGTCTCGGTGCACATGCCAAGGACGGCTTCGTAGGCCATCTCAGCCGCCGATTGCAGTCGCCCCGGCACCATCGCGCGCGGGCGCATGCCGAGCCATAGCAGCCCGAACGTCAGCAGGCCGGCGACGACCATCATCAGGTTGGCCTGGGTAAAGTTCACTGACGCGCCGATACGCCCCAGCGCGGGATGCAACTGGAACTGGCCCAGTGCGTCGATCGATCCTCCGGCCGCCACTATCGTCCCCCGTCCTGGACCTTTGGTCCCCGTGTCGGTCGTGGCGCGAACAGGCGCCAGACGTTGAGTATTCCAGCCGCGCCACCCAGCAGGACGAACACCGCCATCAGGATGGGTTTCGTGCCGAGCAGGCGGTCGAGCCCATAGCCGATGGCGACCGCCACGACCAGGGCCGAGACCAACTCGATCCCCACCCGCAGGCCGATCCCCCAGGGACTCATGCCGCCGAGGTCGCCGGAATTCCCGGCTGACAATGGCGGCGGGGCATCGAGCCCCTGCCTGCTGCGGGCGGCTTTCAGCCTCTCCTCGAAAGAGGGAGGCTCTTCTTCCTCGCCCGGCTCCTCGCTCATGTCCGCTCCTGACAGGAAGCCCTGCCGGAAGGCGGGGGCTTGCTACAGTTGGGGTTGGACAGTGTCAAGAATGCAACCAGCGCGCCGCGGCGACGTATCCGGATCGTTGTGTCGGCGGCACGGATCGCGTGGCGGTTTCGTGGGCGATCATGGCCGAGACCACGTCGTGGCGGCTGGCTTTCATCGCTGAGTCGATCAGCATCTGGAAGAACAGGTCGCGCTGCGCGTTGCTGCCGCCGAGCAGGCGGATCTGGTCCTGTCGTGGCTCGAGCAGATCGACGACGCGCGCGTGCTCGCCGCGGTGGTGGGCGAGTGCTGCCTCGCAGGCAGGAATTACCACGTCGGCGATGGCCGGTGCGGTCCATAGCGCGGGATCGGCGGCGAGGTCGCGCAGCGCGGCGACGTAACGGGCGGCGGCAGCATCGCGTTCGGTGGCAGCCAAGGCGAGCATCAGATGCGGGACCAGGAGCAATGCCCGGCATCACCGGTACGGGCCTCCGCCTTGTCGGCGAGTTCGTCCCAGCGATTCCCGACATCGAGGCCGAGCAGTTCCAGACGCCACAGCAGGGCGGTCGCGTTCTGCAGATCGACATAGTGGTCCGGCACCGCCTTGGTCATCGGATCGTCGAAGTTGCGGATGTTGGCGTCATAGCTCGCCAGCACGGCGTCGCGTTCGCCGAGGTCGAGCTCCATGAGCGTGCGATGCCACCAGAGGTGATGGATCAGATTGTTGCCGGCGGACCAGTTGGGGATTTGCGACTCCAGCCAGTCGCGGCCTTCTCGCGGACGGCAATCCATCTCGAGCACGTGTGCCTTGACGTGATGCGCGAAGTAGTTCGTGCGGTCCAGTTCCAACGCGGCATCCACCGCGCGTTCGGCCGCGGCGTAGTCGCCGGTCTCCTCGTGCGCGAAGGCCCAGACGCATTGCAGCATGTCGTAGCCTGGCAGATCGGATGACCAGCGCGGCGCGATGCGGTCGGCCTGCTCGCGAATCTTCTGGGTCTGGCCGTGGCGGAACCACGTCGTGTCGCAAATACGCAGCGCCAGCAGGTCGGTGGGTGTTGCGTCGAGGATCTGTCGCCAGATCGCGAAGGACTTGTCGAGTTCGCCGCCCGCCCAGGCGGTGAACGCGGCCACATGCAGTCGTTCGCGCTGCGTGGTGGTGGCGGCATTGGACTGGGCGGCGGCGAGAGTGGCGGCGATCTGTTGGCGGTGAGCAGGGTTCGCGGCACCGAGGAGGAGATAGCCCTTGAGGCAATGCGCCATGACGAAGTCTGGGTCAGCGACGATGGCTTTGCCGACCAGCGTCATCGTGTCGGCGTGGTATTTCAGGTAGTGCTCGACCGCACGGTCGAACAGACGTGCCGCTTCGGGTACTGTCGGTCGACAGCGGCAGGTTGCGTTCGTCCGGTTTCATGATGCTGGTGCTCCGATCCGGAGTTTGTTGCCACTTTCCGCGCCGAGTGTGTTGCGCAGGGCGGTGAGCAGGGCGACGATCGATGGCGTCGCGCGCGGCGGGCGATTGGCGGCGCGGCGTTCGGGCGTTTGCAGCAGCCAGCGGGCAGGGCGCATGTCCCCGGCGGCGCGCTGCACACGGAAGGTGCCAGAATCCGTGGTGATGTCTACGCCGTCGGCGCAAGCCGTGATGCGTGCTTCGACGCTCCACAGCGTGACGCAGTCCACCAGCAGCGCGCGCAGTTCATGCATCTCCCCCTCAGGCAGGGGGAGGGGGAGATGCATCACAACTTCGGCCCTTCGAGCATTTCTGGGGCGATCTTGCGATGCTGCCATTTGCCGTCGCTCAACGCGCCCTGCCATTTGCCGTTCTCCACCACCACCTTGCCGCGCAACAGCGTCAGGCATGGCCACGCCTCCATCTTACGGCCTTCCCATGGCGTGTAGTCAGCCTCGTGCAGTTCCTGTGCGCGGATCGTGCGCTTGTCGGCCGGATCCAGCACGCAGATATCGGCGTCCGATCCGGCTGCGATAGCGCCCTTGCGCGGATACAGGCCCATGATCTTCGCCGCGTTGGTCGATACCAGATCGACGAACCGGCTCAGCGAATATCCGCGCCTGCCGACCATCTCGGTGTACATCAGCGCCACGCGCGGCTCGACGCCGGCATTGCCGCCGGTGGTGTCATCGATCCGTACGCCTTGCAGCTTCTTCGCCAGCGTGCAGCAGATCTCGTCGGTGGCCACGCAATTGATGCAGCCATCGAGTGTGCCTGCCCACAGCGCTGCCTGGTCCTCGGCTGACTTCAGCGATGGATAGGTGTGATAGATCTGTCCGTTCGGGCGTTTGTAGTCCTCTGACGTGTAAAGCATGTACTGATGCAGCGACTCGCCATAGATCGAAACGCCGCGCGCACGCGCCTCGCGGATCGCCGACACACCGGAAGCAGCCGAGGTGTGCATCATGTAGAGCGTCGTGCCGACCTTCTCGGCGAGGCGGATCACACGGCGGAACGAGATGTCCTCGGACAGCGTGTTGTGCACCTCCGCCATATTGGCGAAGCCGGTGCGTCCCTCGCGGATCAGCTTGCCGTACATGTGCATCACGATGTCGTTGTCCTCGGAATGGATCACGCCGAGGCCATTGTTCGCGCGCAGCACCTGGAACACTTCCCAGATGTCGCCGAAATCCACCATGCGTCCCTTGCGTGATGGCGTGATGTCGGTGGTGAAGATCTTCACTGTGGGATAACCGGCCTGAATCGCTTCGGCCAACTGGCCCGGCAGTGTTAGCGGCAGCGCGCCTTCCACCATGATGTGTTGCGCATAGTCGCAGGCGCAGTGGCCCTTCCAGTCCTCCTCGCGCTTCGCGATCGCGTCCTGCACATCGGCACCCTGGCTGGCGCGCGTGAAATCGATCATCGTCGTGGTGCCGCCATGCACTGCGGCACGCCCCACCACATCAGGAGGCTCGGTCAGCCCGGCGCTGCCGTCAGGGTTGGGCAGGTGCCACTTGCAGTGCACGTGCGGATCGATGCCGCCGGGCATGACAATTTTTTCCCCCGCGTCGATCAGCCGCGCACCGTCGGAGACCGGCAGGCTGCCCTTGGCAGCGACAGCGACGATCTGCTCACCAGCGATCGCGATGTCGTAGGCACCCACGCCCTGCGGCGTCACAACGGTATCGCCACGCACCACCAGATCGACCATCGCGTTTCCCTCCCCTCTGGGGCGGGCATGGTTCCGCGTCTGTCGCCGTCAGGCAAGTAGGATAGGGGAGGGGCGCTAGACCACCCGCCCGCTGTCGGGCTCCATCAGGTGCATCTGGTTCAGATCCGCCGTCAGCGGCAGCATCTCGCCAGGTTCGGCGTGCGTTGCCGGATCGACGCGGGCGCAGACAGGATCGTGGCCGATGAAGAAGTGGACCATCGTCTCCATGCCCATCGGCTCCACCACGTCCACCGGAAGTTCCACGCGAGTCCAGCCGGGCCGGCCATTCTCGTGGTATTCAAACAGATGCTCCGGCCGCAGACCGAGCACCATCTCCTTGCCCTTGTGCTTGCCGTAGCGATCAATCCGACCGGGTGGCACCGGCAGAACGATCTGGTCGGTGACGCGCACGGCCAGCCCGCCGTTGGAACCATCCTGAACGCGGCACGGCAGGAAATTCATCGCCGGTGACCCGATGAAGCCGGCAACGAACCGCGTCGTCGGACTGTGGTAAAGCTCTTGCGGCGAGCCGACCTGCTCGATCACGCCGTGGTTCATCACCACCACGCGGTCGGCCAAGGTCATCGCCTCGATCTGATCGTGGGTCACGTACACGGTGGTGGTGCGGACCGTCTGATGCACCTTCTTGATCTCGGTGCGCATCTGCACGCGCAATTTGGCATCCAGGTTCGACAGCGGTTCGTCAAACAGGAACACCTTGGGGTTGCGGACGATGGCGCGGCCCATTGCCACGCGCTGCCGCTGCCCGCCCGACAGAGCGCGTGGCTTCCGATCGAGCAGCATGCCGATGTCGAGGATGCGCGCCGCCTCGTCCACCCGGCGCTTGATCTCATCCTTGGGGAACTTCCGCAGCTTCAGCCCAAACGCCATGTTGTCGAACACGCTCATGTGCGGATAGAGCGCGTAATTCTGGAACACCATGGCGATGTCGCGATCGCGTGGTGGCACGTCGTTGACCACGTCACCGCCGATCCAGATCTCGCCGTCGGTGATTTCCTCGAGGCCAGCGATCATGCGCAGCGTCGTGGACTTCCCACAGCCGGACGGTCCCACAAGAACCACGAACTCGCGATCAGCGATCTCAAGATCGATACCCTTCACCGCTTGCACGCCGCCGTCGTAGTTCTTGACGACCTTGCGGACAGAAACTTCAGCCATGGTCTTGTGGTTCCCTCGTGGTTGCGGTGAAATTATCCCTTGGTGGCACCGGCGGTCAGGCCGGCGACGTAATAGTCCATCAGGAAGGCGTAGATCAGGATCGGCGGCATCGAGGCCAGCACGACTGCCGCCATGATCTTGCCCCACTGGAACACGTCACCGCGGATCAGATCGCTGATGATGCCGACGGTCAGGACCATCTGGTTCGATGTGTAGAGATATGCCAGTGGATACAGAAAGGCGCCCCAGCTCACCGTGAAGGCGAAGATGGTGGCGGCAATGATACCGGGCATCGCCACCGGTATGAAGATGCGCCACAGCATCTGCAGATAGCCGGCGCCGTCGATCAGCGCCGCTTCGTCCAGCTCCTTGGGGATCGAGCTGAAGTATCCGATCATGATCCAGGTGCAGAACGGCACTGCCAGCGTCGGGTACAGCAGCACCAGGCACCAGAAGCTGTTGATCAAGCCGAGCCAGCCGATGATCTGGAACAATGGCAGGAACAACAGCGATGCAGGGATCAGGTAGGTCAGGAACACGCCGGTCGCCAGCGCCTGGCTGCCCCAGAATCCCATCCGCGCCAGACTGAACGCCGCCAGCACGGAGATCGTGATGCTGATCGCGACCACGAGCACTGTGATGATGACGGAGTTCAGGTAGTAGGTCTGGAAGTTTGGATACGTGATCAGGTACCAGAAGTTTTCCAGTGTCGGGTGGTGGGGGAACCAGGGGTTGCCTGACTGCGCCGAAATCTCTGCCGAGGACTTGAAGCTGGTCATCAGCGTGTAGAACGGCGGGACCAGGAAGATCACCACGAAGAAGCCGAGCGCGATGTAGCTCCCCCACAGCGCCCATGCACGCTGGCGGTGGAGGCTATGGTGTCGCCGTCGGGTCGCCGGCACCGTTCCGGCGGTCGCCGTGCTGGTGCTCATGCCGCAATCTCCTTGCTGCGCCTGGTGACGCCGCGCAGCACGAAGAATGCGGCGAAGGCGAGGATCGGGAACATGAACAGGCTGACCGACGCGCCCAATGGGATGTCACCCGACTGGATGCCGACCTGGAAGGCGTAGGTTGCGAATATGTGCGTCATGTCCTGCGGTCCGCCGCCGGTCAGGATGCGGACGATGTCGAAGTCCGCGAAGGTCACGATCAGACTGAACAGAACGGTGATGGCGATGATGTTGCGGATCATGGGCAGAGTGACGAAGAACATCTTCTGCATCGAGTTGGCGCCGTCGATTGCCGCCGCCTCATAGAGCTGCTCCGGCACCGACTTCAGTGCGGCGAGATACATGATCATGAAGAATGGCGTGCCGAACCAGACGTTCACCGTGACGGTGCAGAACCGTGCGATCCAGCCCACGCCGAGCCAGGGCACCGAGGCGACGCCGAATTTGTTAAGGATCCAGTTGAAGGCTGAGTAGGAGGGATCGAACATCCACCACCAGGCCAGTGTCGAGAGCGCCAGAGGAACCACCCACGGCACCAGCAGCAGGCCGCGCCAGATGCGCTGGTTTTTGCCGGGAATGTTGTGCATCAGGTGGGCGATGATGAAGCCGATCAGTGCCTTGAAGACCACGGCGGTGACGGCGAACAGGCAGCTTTGGAAGATGACCAGCTGGAAGGTGTTGCGCTTCAGCAGGAATGCGAAGTTTCCCAGACCGATGAACGCCGTCATCTTCTTGTTCAGCATGCTGAGGTAGATCGCGTAGAACGCCGGATAGACGACGAAGCAGGCGATCAGCAAAATCAGCGGCAGGCACAGGAAGAAGGCGATGGTCGATCGCCTCTGGGTGAAGCGCTTCATGCTGCCGACGCGGCGGGTACCCGCCATTGTCGGAACCATTACGCCAGCAGGAACGCTTGTGCTGTCGGCCATCCTATTCTCCCTTGCTCCGCCAGCACGGCGGACACGCGCAAAGCGCAACCTGGCGCAGGACCCGGCACACGTGCGCCGAGGTCAGGCAGCCGCGTGGGCTTCCCGTTTGTGACTGAATGTGATGCGAGCCGCGATGCAGCTTCGCCATCCACGTACCTCCCACGCCTTCCGGAACAACCGGACGACCACACAAAGCCAGACCCCTGCCCGTGGCGGTTATTCCGCCCTCGTCGACCGCACTCTTTGCCGCCAAATCAGGCAAAGGACTACGGGGTATCTTATTATTTACCAACCACGCTAGCGGCTGGTGTTGAATTGTGCAACGCCAGCCACGCAGCCGTTTCGTTCGGAAATGGTCAGCGCGTGAAGCCTTCCAGTTCGTCTTTCGCCCAGGCGATCACTTGCTTGATCGACTGGCCCTGCTTGATCCGCGCCACAATCTGATTGTGGATGGCGCGGTTGTAGACCTGCACTGCCACGTCGGGCGATGCCTCGAATGCCGTCAAACTCGGCTTCGCATTGTGCCATTTCCGGATCGGATAGTTGTAGACAGTGCCGGCAGGCGGCTCGACGGTTTCCCAGATCTTGAGATCGAGCATTCCCTCGAACGGCGGCAGATCGTAGCCGGCCACGCCGTTGTCGCGCTCCTCGACCTGCTCACGCTCCATCAGGTAGGTGATCAGCTCCTTCGCCGCCTGCTGGTTCTTGCTGAACTGCCAGACACCCCAGAAGAATGTTGCGGTCGGCACGAAGCGGCCCTTGGGGCCGGACGGCGCCGAGAACGTCCAGCAGTCCTTTGCCACGTCCGGGGCATCGCGCTTGGCCACCGCCCACGCGGATGGCGGATTGAAGATCAGGGCACTCTTGCCGGAGATCAGCGCTCGGTTGTTTGATGCGTCGTCGTAGCTGACCGCATCGTCCGGGTAGAACTTCACCAGCTTCTGGCAGAATTCGAGGACCTGCATCACCTCCGGCGAGTCCAGCGTCACGTTGCCCTTCTCGTCGATCAGCTTGGCGCCGTATGCAGCGAACAGTGCGCCATGCGTGTCAGTCGCGTCGCTATTGGTGCTGCCGCCGGCCCCGAGGCCGAAGGTCAGGCCGTCCTTTTGCGCCAACTCGGCGTATTTCATGAAGGCTTCCCAGGTCCAGCCATCCTGTGCGGCCGTATGCTCCGGCTTCACCGGATACATTGCCTCCAGATCGAGGCCATTCTTCTTGAACCATCCGATGCGTGCGCACGGTGGCTTGGCCTGTGTGCCGGAGCTGGTCGGGATCGCCGTCCACTGGCCTTTCTGCTTCGCCAGGTACTCGGCTGTGGCGTTGACCGCGCCATACTTGCCGGTCAGATATTTTATCGCATCATCCATCGGCACGAGCGAGTCATGGCTATTGTATACGTCCCAGTTATAGAACGTGTAGGCGTCATGCCCGGTCTTTGCCTGCGATTCGGCAACTCCGGTCAACGTCAGCTTGTTGCCGTTGCCGGTGATGAAGTCGGCGGTCACCTCGACCTTGTTCTTGTCGGCCCAGGCATTGACCTGCTTCTGCATGATGTCGTTGCCGCCGGGTACCCAATGGTCCCAGAAGCCGATTGCCACCTTGCCGGCGGCGCCAGCAGTGCGGATGTGCACCAGGGGCAACGCCGCGGCGGCCGCCCCCAGCTTTAGCGCACTACGGCGCGAGACTCTCTTCGACTTGATCATTCCCGTTCTCCCTTCGTCAGCCCCGGTTCCATGTGGTGACGTCCGTCTTCTGCGGACGACGCCTTCCCCTGCCAGACTACGCTTTACTCACTTGCCACGCGAATTCGCCGGAGTCTTATTGGCCGAAATGGTTACAAGCGGGACTATCTGACCGAATTGGCTTGATCAGCAATTTTTGCGTTCGGTCATTTTCGTGGCTTGGTTTCCAATAGGCGCGGACATAAGCGCCGCGGCGTCGATCCGCCATGTCGCAGTGGTTCAACGTTTCAGTCGGACAGCTCGTGCAGGATCGGCAGCAGGTAGTCGGCGAACAGCGCGGGATTCTCCGCGAACGGGAAATGCCCGATGCCCTGCATCGCCTGGAAACGCACGCCAGGGATCTTGGCCGCAGTGGCAGCCGAATGCTCGACAGTGCAGGAGTAATCGTATTCGCCAGTCAGCATGAACAGCCGGCAGCGGTTGGTGTCGATGCGCCCGACGCGCTCCCGCGCGTCCCAGTCGCCGGCGTAGAACTCGATATCGCCGAAGAAGACCGCCGGACCGCCCTGGGCGTAGTGCCAGGCGATGTCGGTGGCGCACTCGGCTGGGCTCTGCGGCGCGATCAGGCCGCGTATCCACTCCGGGACGAAGAAGCCGGCGTTGACCTGCGGGTGGGCAGAGAACGGCGTCTGGCGGCGTTCGATGCGCTCCGAGGCCTCGCAGGCGATGATGCCGGCGAAGGCGTCGGGATGGCGATAGGCCAGTTCGAGGCAGATCTCGCCGGACATCGATGCGCCGAGGACGATCGGGCGCCGCAGGCCTGTGGCCTCGATGAATCCCATGATCAGGGCGTCGTAGAGATCGGTGTCGAGCCGCCATGAGCCGGGGATTCCGCCGGCGGGTGGCGGCGACTTGCCGTGCCAGGGAAGATCGAAGGCCACCATCCGATGCGACCGGGTTATCCGCTGGTCAGCCATCAGGCGGTGGAACTGCCGCCCGTCGGCGCCGGCGGTGTGCAGGCACAACAGGTCGCGGTCACCACTGCCGGTTTGCTCATGGTAAATTTGGTAGGTGTGGCCTCCAACAGTCACTGGTACGTAGCCGCCGGTCACATGCGGTGCGGGCGTCGGCGTGCCGAGGGGCGGTTGCAGCGATGCGGGCGCAGGCGCAGTGCGGCCGAGCGCCAGCCATTTGCCGACCTCAAGCACGCGGCGCACGACGTGGCAGTGCTGCAGGAATGCAAGCTGATCGCCGCGCGCGGAGAACTCCGGCACCCGGGCCAGCATGGCGAAGATCGCGTGGTGGTGCCGCGGCGGCACGGGGGCGAGGAATTTCTCCCAGACCGCAGCCGGTGCGGCGAGGGTGAACTGAGGGACTCCACCGCCCGACAGTCGGCCGTCGGTAAAGGCAAATGTGGTGGTCGTGCCGTCGTCGGCCACGGCGAAGGCGACCGACCAGGGACCGCGCCAGGCAGCCAGCACAGCATCATCGGCGCAGGCTTCGCACCAGGCGGCCGCATTCGGCCAGACGCTCATGCCGGGTCAATCAGGCGCAGCACGGCGGGGTGGTAAGCCTCGGCGTTGCCCGCCTGTTCGGACTGGCACAAACGCTGCATGGTGAGTTCGGCCCCTGGGACCGCGAGGCCGGCGGCGGCGGCCATTTCCAGCGCGTAGGACAGGTCCTTGATCGCGTAGCGTGTGGAGAAGGCGCGCTCCGGGAAGTCGCGTGGCAGCATGGACTTCATTCCATGGCTGCGCAGCACGAAGCTGTCGCCGGAGCCCTTGGCGATGGTCGGCAGCAGCACTTCCGGCGGCACGCCGCTGCGCCGGCCGATCGCCATGGCCTCGGCTAGTGCCGCTGTATGCTGGAATACCAACATGTTGTTGAGGATTTTTACGACCTGCCCGCAGCCAATGCCGCCGCAATGCGTCACGTCGGTGCCCATCGTCTCGAGGACCGGGCTGATGTGGGCGAACACTGGGTCGCTGGCGCCGACCATGATGGAGAGCTCGCCGCGGGCGGCGGCCTCGCGGGTGCGGGCGACGGGCGCATCGGCATAGCCGATCCCGCGCGCCGACAGCCGTGCGCCGATCTCGCGGGTAAGCGCCACCGACGAGGTGGAGGTGTCCACCACGCATTGGCCGGGCGAGAGGTGTGGCTCGAGTGCGGCCACAACGGCGGCGACCGCCTTGCCGTCCGGCAGAGAAAACAGGATCAGATCGCACTTTGCCGCAATTTCAGCCAGTTGTGCGGGTGTCACGCCGTTGGCCGCGAGCCTCGCCAGAGGCTCAGGGCGGAGGTCGTGCGCCAACACGGGGCGGCCCGATCGGCGGGCGAGGTGGCCGCACATCGGCTCGCCCATCACGCCGAGACCGACGAAGCCGAGAGTGGCGATCGGCCGCAGGATGGCGGGTGCGTCGGACATATCGCGGCTCTCCTCGGGCTGTGGCCGGCAGTCTAGACTGCGCTACTGGCAACCGGGAGAGGGCCATGTTCGCGTCGGTGCGCGGCACGCGGATCTATTTTGATGTGGAAGGAATGGGGCTGGTGCCCGATGGCGCCACGATGCGCGAGCGACCTGTGGCGATGGTGATCCACGGGGGTCCGGGCGGCGATCACAGTGGGTTCAAGCCGGGCTTTTCGCCGCTCGCGTCGCGCATGCAACTCGTTTATTTCGACCATCGCGGCCAAGGGCGATCCGCCCCTGCCGATCCCGCTAGCTACACGCTGGACGAGAACGTCGAGGACATGGAGGCGCTGCGGCGTCACCTGGGTCTTGGGCCGATCGTGTCGATTGGCACGTCCTACGGCGGGATGGTGGCGATGGCGCATGCCGTGCGGTATCCCGATGCGGTGTCGCACCTGGTGCTGATTGTGACCGCAGCGCATGGCGGATTTATCCCGCATGCCGAAGCATTCGTGCGCGAGCGGGGTTCGGCAGAGCAGCGGGCGGTGTGCGAGACGCTATGGGCGGGGGCATTCCGCTCGGCCGAGGAGATGCGGCACTACTACGCGGTGATGGGGCCGATGTATGCGCGGTCGCACGATGCTGCGGCAGGGGATGCGGGCCGCGCGCGGACGATCCACTCGCCGGAGCCGCTCAATCGGGCGTTCGGGCCCGACGGGTTCTTGCGGCGCTTTGACCTGCGCGGGGAGTTGGGGAGTATCAGGGCGCCGACACTGGTGCTGGCGGGGCGGCACGACTGGATCTGCCCGCCGGAGTACTCGGAGGAGATCGCCCGGCTGATCCCGGGCGCCGATCTGCGGGTGTTCGAGCGGAGCAGCCACTCTATCCGGAGCGATGAGCCGGAGGCGATGGTGGATGCGATCCTGGGGTTCTTGGTGTATCGGTAGGCGAACGATCTACGTCGCCATGTACCCGCCGTCGACATTATACGCCGCGCCACTGACGAACGAGGCGCGGTCGGAGCATAGCCACACCACCATCTCGGCGATCTCCTCAGGCTTGCCCATGCGGTGGAACGGCACCTTCGCCATCAACTCCTCACCGCGACGGCGCATCGTGTCCTCGGTCATCGGCGTCTCGATATAGCCGGGGCACACCGCGTTCACCCGCACCTTGTCGTCGGCGTATTCCAATGCGGCGGTCTTGGTCAGCCCGACGACGCCATGCTTCGCCGCGACATAGCCGGATGAGGTGGGCAGTCCGATCAGTCCGGCGATCGATGCGGTGTTGACGATGGCACCGCCGCCCTGCGCGACCATCTGCTCCAGCTCATACTTCATGCACAGCCAGACGCCCTTCAGGTTCACCGCGATCATCCGGTCGAATGCGGCTTCGGACCACTCGGCAGTCTTCCTGCCTCCTGCATCCACCTGGAACCCCGCGATGCCGGCGTTGTTGAACGCGCAGTCCAGCCTGCCATAGGCGGCGACCACCGATTTCACCGACGCCGCGACTGCGCTTGCATCGGTAACATCACCGGTCAGCGTCATCGCCTGGCCGCCTGCCCGGTTGATCAGCGCCACCGTCTCCTGCGCCGCCGCCTCGGCCGCATCAGCGACTGCGACGCGGGCCCCTTCACGGGCGAACGCCAGCGCCGTGGCGCGGCCGATGCCGCCGCCACCGCCGGTGATCAGAGCCGACTTGCCATCCAGCAATCCCGCCATATCTACCTCCTTGGCTGCGTTTCTTCCCATCGTCTCGTAACAAGGCTAGCATAAACAGGGCGGACAATGGATCACCGGGTGATGCGCGAGGAGATACTGGCCTACAAGCGAGAGCGTATTCTCGAAGAGGCAGTCAAGCTGTTCTACCAGCGAGGCTTCACTGGCACCACGCTCGACGACATCGCCGCGGAACTGGGCGTCACCAAGCCGTTCATTTACACGCACTTCCGCAGCAAGACCGACCTGCTGGCGGCGCTGTGCAAGCCTACCATCGAGTTGTCGCTGGAAGCGGTCGCTCGCGCCGCGAAGTCGCCCGGCTCGCCCACCGCGCGGTTGCACCGCGCGATTGTTGGCTTCACCGAGGTTGTACTGTCGCGCCAGGCCAACATCGCGATCTATTTCCGCGAGGAGAAGAACCTGGCACCCGATGCGCTCGTCGAGATCAATGCGCTGCGCAAGAAGTTTGACCGCGTGCTGTCCAACCTGCTGACCGAGGGTGTCGCGGCTGGCGAATTCGACGTTGGCGACGTGAACCTCGCAGCTCTGGCGATCGGTGGCATGATCTCGTGGGCCTACACTTGGCATCGTCCGGAAGGGCGGCTCCCGCTCGAGGACATGTGCGAGCGGATGGCCGACCTCGCGTTGCAGATGGTGGGTGCGCGGAGCAAGGTCGCGGTCTGACGGCCGGCTGGCTGCCAGCGTCAGTTCCACAGCGTATTTTTCAGCGCCGTTGCCATCATGTCCAACGCCATTCCGCCCGCGCGGATGATCCTGCCCTGACCGACGAAGCCGTGCAGCTGATCCGAGAAATGCAGGTGGATCACCCGCACACCCTCACGCTCGAGCCGCTCCGCATACGCCACACCCTCGTCGCATAACGGATCGTACGTTGCGGTCAGCACCAGCGCGGGTGCCGTGCCTGACAGGTCTGCCGCGCGCAGCGGCGAGGCCCGCCAGTCGGCACGGTCCTTCGGACCATGCAGGTAGTGGTCGATGAACCAGTCCATCGTCTTTGCGGTCAGCGGCACGCCTTCGGTGACGCGTCGATAGGAGTCGTGCGTCATGCCCATGTCGGTCGCCGGATACACGAGCAACTGGAACACCAGCGGCGGGAGATCGCCGTCGCGTGCCATCAGCGCCATCACCGCCGCAAGATTGCCGCCGGCAGAATCACCGCCCACCGCGACGCGCCGGCGATCGATGTAGAGGGCATCCGACTGCGCGATCACCCAGCCTGTCGCTGCGGCGCAGTCATCCACCGCGGCGGGGAACTTGTATTCCGGCGCCATCCGATAATCGACCGAGACCACGCGGCACTTCGCAGCGTTCGCGTAATGCCGGCATGCCACATCGTGTGAGTTGAGATCGCCAAGCAGCCAGCCGCCGCCGTGATAGTACACCAGAGCTGGCAGCACCTCGTCTGCCTTGGTGCCGATCGGCCGATAGGCACGCAGCGGGATCGGACCATGCGGCCCGGAGCACGACAGATCGCGCACCTCGGCAACGTCCTGGGGATCTGGCTGCACCACTGCGCGACCCGCCCTGAACGACTGCCGCGCCTCGTCTGGCGTCAGCGTTTCCATCGGCGGACGACCTGCCGCACGCATCATGGCGAGCAGAGTTTCGGCGTCGGGATCGAGCGGCATGCGCGAACTCCTCAGTTGGTCCAGCCGATGATGGCAGCGGCTACGTCCGCGGGCTTGTCGAGTTCGGCGAGATGCCCGGCGCCGGCGATCACCTTCGTCTCCGCTCGCCCGGCAATTCCCTTGGCGATGCGGTCGGCATAGCTGCGCGGCATGATGCGATCGTGCTCGCCCCAGATCAGCAGCGTGGGCGCGCTGATCAGCTTCAGCCGCTTCTCGAGCTTCGTGTTGCCGAGCGGCCAGAAGATGCGTGCGGCGGCTTCGTTCGCGCGCGTTTGTTCGATCGGCCATTCCACCGAATTGGCGCCCTCCGGCACCGACTTAAGCGCCTTCCAGATCTCGGGATCGGCGCACATCAGTCCGGGCAGCGCATCGGCGCGTTGCGCCCAGGGATCGGTCGGTGGATCCGCCTCCTCGAACAGGCCGAACGGCGCGATCAGCGCCAGCCGTCGCACGCTTGTCGGCCACAGCGCCGCCATCTCCGCCGCCATCGACGCACCCACTGAACTGCCGGCGAGGTCGGCGCCATCCAGTCCCGCCTTCGCCAGCAGATCATGCACCGCGAGCAGCCAGTCCAGATGCGTATCAAGCGCCGAATGACCGCGGTCGCCGCCCGGGAAGCCAGGCAGCGACGGCACGATCACCGTGCGGTGCTTCGCCAGTTCGTCGAGGAACGGCACCCAGCGGGGCAGGCCGCCGAAACCGGCGAGAAATCCTAGTTTCGGGCCGCTGCCCTTGCGCCAGACGCGGGTGGCAAAGCCGTTGACGTCGACGGTCAACGTTTCGGGTTCGCTCACGGCATACTCCACTGCTGGGCGACGCTTACTGGCGGGTAGTATCGGCGACCCCTTGGCACGTCAATCGCGCCCACCTCCGGTCAAGGGTACGAACGCCACCGGCAGAACGGTGCGTTGTGTTACCGTTCCCGTTGCGTCCTTGCTAACCAGCAGCAGCTTCTGGTCGCCATGCCGTGGGCCGACCGGAATGACCATGCGACCGCCGGGGCGCAGCTGCTCGAGCAGTGCGGGTGGTATGTCGCGGGCCGCAGCGGTGACGATGATCGCGTCGAACGGAGCGAGCTCTGGCCAGCCGAGAGCGCCGTCGCCGGTACGCAGTTCTACGTTGAGGCGGCCTTGCCCGGTCAGGGCTGCCGCGGCGCTGGCCGCGAGTTCCGGGATCACCTCGATCGAGCAGACGCTGCGGGCAAGCTCGGCAAGCACCGCCGCCTGGTAGCCGGAGCCGGTGCCTATCTCGAGCACGGTGTGCTCTGGCTCGAGGTCGAGCAGCTCTGTCATCAGCGCGACGATAAACGGCTGCGATATTGTCTGACCATGCCCGATCGGCAGCGGCCTGTTCTCGTAGGCCGCACGCTCGGAGCCCGGTGCCACAAATGCCTCGCGCCGCACCTTGGCGAGCGCCGCGGCAACCCGTGGCGAAAGCGTCGCGCGACCCGTCCAGTGTGCAGTCTCGCGCATCTCGGCCGCGATCTCGGTGAGCAGTGCAGAACGTTCATCCATGTAGCAATTGCTAGCACGTGTCGCCGCTTTGCGCGTCAAGCCGAGCGGGGTGTAGCGTTCGGAGCCAAATCATCCGAGGAACGATACGATGGACGTGCACGAGGCCGGCGCTGCGACGGACTACATCGCCAGAGCCCGCAAGCTGGCGCCGCTGCTGACTGCCGCCGCCCCGCGCATCGATGAAGCACGCGAGCTGCCATCTGATGTGCTGGACGCGATGCACGGCGAAGGCATGTTCCGACTGCTGGTACCGCGCTCGATCGGTGGCGCGGAGCTTGATCCAGCGACCTACATCCAGTGCGTGGAGGCGATCGCGAGCGGCGATGCCTCTGTCGCCTGGTGCATGAATTCAGGGGTCCGGTTGCTCGATGTCGGCCGGGTATCTCGAGCCGCGTGTCGCACGCGAAGTGTTCGGTGGCGAGCGCGACGTTCTGGCCTGGGGCATGGGTCCTGGTGCGAAGGCGATCCGCGCCCAGGGCGGCTGGCGCATCACCGGCACCTGGGCGTTTGCCAGTGGCAGCCGCCATGCAACCTGGCTTGGCGCACATTGTCCGTGCTTCGAGGCCGACGGCACCCCGCTGCGCTATCCCGATGGGCGGCCGTGGGAACGCACCATGCTGCTCCGCCGCGAGATCGCGACGATCAAGGATGTCTGGCAGGTGGTGGGACTGCGCGGCACCGGCAGCGATACATACTCGGTGCAGGATCTGTTCGTGGATGATGCACACACAATAACGCGCGACCGGCCGGAGGAGCGTCGCGAACCCGGACTGATCTATCGCTTTGCTGCGATGCAGATCTATGCGTCGGGCTTTGCCGCTGTCGCACTCGGTGCCGCGCGTGCAGCGCTCGACGCTTTCATCGACCTTGCGCGCGGCAAGACCCCGGCCCTGACCACGAGCGCGCTGCGCGACAATGCCGTCATCCAGTCGGCCATCGGGATAGCCGATGCGAAGCTGAATTCGGCCCGCATTTGGCTGATCCACGTGCTGCGCGAGACGCAAGACGCGGTGAAAATCGCTGGCGAGCTGACGACTGATCAGCGCATCGCAATCCGGCAGGCTGCCACGTTTGCGATCCATCAGGCGAAGGAAGTGGTGGATGTCGCCTATCACGAGGCAGGCGCCACGGCGATCTTCGACGCCAACCCGTTCGAACGCCGCTTCCGTGACGTGAACACGGTGACACAGCAGGTGCAGGGCAGGCGTTCGCACTTCGAGACGGTGGGGCAGCATCTGCTGGGTTCGCAAGCGAACCTGCGCTGGCTGTAGGCTCTCCTACCCAAGCAACACCAAGGGGGAACGTTCGTGAAACGTATGCTGCTTCGCGCGATCGGCGCGTGCTTGCTTCTGATGGCGGCGCACGCCGCGTCGGCCGCGACCACGTGGGAATGCTATGTGTATAATCCGGTGGCGACCGTCGCCGCTGTGAAGGGCATTATCCGCCTGATCGACAACGTCAAGCAGCAGACCAATGGCGAGCTGCTGATCAATCTGCACCTCGGTGGAAGCCTGCCGATCAGCGCCACCAATATTACCGCGGCCGTGGCGGACAACGTCGTGCAGATGGGCGACGATGGCTTTGCTACGGGTAACGTCCCGATCAGCGCGATCCTGCGTCTGCCGATGCTGCTACAGAGCGATGCCGATCTGGCCAAGGCCATGGCGATCCTGCGGCCATATCTCGATCAGGACTATGGCAAGAAGGGCATCGTTGTGCTTAGCCAGTATTCCTATCCGTTTCAGGTACTGTGGGGACGCAAGAAGATCGCGTCGCTCGCCGACATAAAGGGCCTGAAGCTGCGGGTCACATCTGTGGAGCAGGGTGAGTTCATCCGCCGCTTCGGCGGCGTGCCGTTGACCATTGGTACCCCCGACGTTGCGGCGTCATTGGATCGCGGCCTGGTCGAAGGCGTGCTGACCGCGAGTTCCGGCGGCGGGGTCACTTGGCATGATCTGCTGAAGTCTCGCTACGGTTTTCCGACCTCCTTCGTGAATTCGACGGTGATCGTGAACCAGGACGCATTCGATAAATTGCCAGCCGCGTCACAGAAGATTGTGAAGGACGCGGCGAC